>NZ_NGLL01000004.1:0-1284 GCF_002140615.1 Enterococcus sp. 2G9_DIV0600 | reverse complement strand
ACTTTTTGTATAAATGACTACTTCGGTAGTCTCTCAACAACTCCCTGACAACTACTAAAAACTATCATATGGTATCACATTTATTTTCTTCAAAACGCAATAGGCACAGCCTATTTCACCACTTTCAGCATGAGAGTGGTGCGTTTACCTTATGCTCTTTTTGTTTTTGTAGATCTCTGATGGATTATTTATATATTTTTTAAAATAAATTTGTGGGAATTTTGGAAGAAATAGAGTCGTTAAAGAAATAAAAAAATGGTGCGGAAACGGCTGCAAATTTATATTGCGTTTTTTTTTTGTGTATACTAAAATTTCAATATCAAACATAAAAAGAAAGTGATTCGTGGTAAAATTATGAGGAAAAAAATCTAATGAGTCTTATTCCATTTGTTTTTTTAGATATTTTTGTAATTGTTTTATGTTTTTTATTTTTTAAAATGTATCATAAAGAAAAATTGTTATTTTGGAGAATCTTGTTTGTAATCAGTGTGATTACCTTTATAATTTTAATTTTGCCGCAAGTAATTTACTTTTTTGTATAAAAAAGTGTAGCAAAAAGAGAAGAAGTGCTAATTACTTCTTCTCTTTTCTTATTTTTAAAATTTTTTTATGCTGCGAAAGTTGAGAGTGGATCAATAATGAATAGGAAAGCCAAGAAATTTGTGATTATAAAAATCACTCAGATTATTTTTTTCTGATGTTAAAAACAGGTAATTATTTTGGCAAAAAATGGTTTTTGGATCTGCAGTTGATGCAAATCAAGTCTTTGTAAATGCCGCGAAAAAGGGTAAAGGTGTACAATTAAACTATATTGCTCATTTCAGTAATATTTCAACTGACACCTATAGTACAGATCAAAATTACGTAATAAAATAATTGGAGGGGAATTACTATGTCATTAACAAAAATTTCTTTGATTATTGCAGTAGTATTAGGAGTTTTCTTATACTTTGTTTTACCACTGTCGAATTTTTTTGTCTACTTCACTATACCTTCGGTTATTATTGTAAACGTGATAAGAATTTTCGAAAAAAAGAAACAGGAAAAATACGCTTAAAAACAATAGAAAATTTTAAAAGAGTAGTCGTTTTTTTAACGACTACTCTTTTACTTTACTAATATTATGTAACGATCGTTTTATGCCGCGAAAGTTCCTTTACAGTAGGCTTCCCCCTGTTATACTGAAGCGAGAGCAAGTCAGAAGCTGAATTTGCGGCAAAGCGTAGGGGGTACGGGGGGAAGGGACCCTGCTGTCAAGGAAACGTGGAATAAACATATTTCGGA
>NZ_NGLL01000003.1:77861-92623 GCF_002140615.1 Enterococcus sp. 2G9_DIV0600 | reverse complement strand
CTCAGATAGAAAATGAATATCAAAAAGTGCTAAAGGAAAAAAACACATCTGAGAAAAAACTTACCGAAATTAATCAAAAAATTACTACTCTTGAGAAAAAAATACACCTTAGAAATAAACTTATCGAAGAACAAGCTCGGAATGCACAAGTAAATCAAAAAAGTGACTCTATAATATCTGTCATGGTAAACGCTGAATCATTATCAGATGCAGTCACAGCAGCCTTTGGTATGACTAAGCTTATTTCTGCTAGTAATGAGATTATGCAGGCTCAGATAGATGATAAAGAAAGTTTAGATGAATTAAAAAAAGAAGCTGAGAAAAAAGTTATAGATGCGGAAAAGGAAACTCGCTCTCTCGAAGAGAAAGAAAAAAATCTTATAGAAGCTAAATTGAATCAAAGTATAAAAATTAATGAGATATCCGCTTCTTTGGCGACAGAGCAATCCGAGAAAGAAAAATTTGAAAATCAAAAACAAGAAGCAGAAAAAAGAAGGGAAGAGGAACTTAAAGCCCTAGCAGAGGAAAAGAAAAAAGAAGCAGAAGCTGCGGCTATTTTAAAAGCTCAAGAGGAAGAATCTGCATCTATTATAAAAGATCAGAAAAACGAAGTATCACAAATAGATGGTAACGAAGACATAGGAACAGATCAAGGAAATACTGATACGCAGGAAGAAAAACAGATCACAAATGAAACTTCGGATAAAGAATCTAACTCAGTTAATCAAGATGAGTACCAAGACAACAATAATTCTTCCAATAATAATCAGGTTCAAAGCCCTAGTTCTTCTGGTTGGGGCGCACCCGTAGCCAACATTATTGTCACAAGTCCATTTGGCGGAAGATCTGATCCTACTGGATTCTCTGGATCTTTTCACGATGGTATAGATATGGGTGGAACTTCGTCAACGCCTATCATGGCATCTAGATCAGGAACTGTAGTGCAGGCATCCTTTGATGGATCCGCAGGTAATTACATTATTATTGATCACGGAGATGGCTACTACTCATATTACCTTCACCTAAGTAATTTTATTGCTACACTGGGCCAATCAGTGAGTGCTGGCCAGACCATTGGCACCATGGGGACTACAGGAAATTCAACTGGAGTTCATTTACATTTTGGAATAGCGACTAGCTCAAATTGGTCTGGATTCGTAGATCCTGCTCCATTTCTAGGAATCTAAAAATGATAAAAAGAATCAAGCGTATTTTTTTAAATTTACTTTTAATTACCATTTTTCTTATAGGCTTAGTTTTAATATTTAATTTTCAAATTCGATCTTACTTACTGAATAAACAAGTTCAACAATATGACATAGCAAATTATTCAAAGAAAGATTTGGAAGACAATCTGAAAAGGAAAGGAAACTTTGACTTTGATTCTGTTGAATCTATTTCAAATGAGTTAGTATTAAAAGCACAATTTAAAAATAGTGATTTACCTATAATAGGTGGTATCGCTATACCCGATGTAAAATTATCTTTACCCATATACAAAGGCTTAGACAATATTTCACTACTTTCTGGGGCTGGTACAATGAAATCAAATCAGCAGATGGGAGAACGAAATTATGCTTTAGCAAGCCATAGTGCTAAAGATAAAACTATATTATTTTCTCCATTAGAGTTTATTTCTCTAAAAGAAAAAATATATGTAACAGACTTAAAGAATATTTATATTTACCAAGTGTCTTTGAAAGAAAAAGTGGATCCATCAAAAGTAGAAGTCATTGATGATATTCCTAATAAAGAAATGATCACTCTTGTTACATGCGGGGATTTGGAAGCTGTAACGAGATTGATTGTACAAGGCACACTGATCGATACAGTTGAATTTAAGAATGCTAATCAATATATCCAATCTTTATTTAGCTAATATAAAAAGTCTTATCAGTCCTGACAGATTACGAGTAGTACTTTTTATCAAAGAAAGAAGGTGCTTTCTAAATTCAAATTGTTTTATGGTCATAATAAATTAAATAGGGAAACGAACGCGATTATAAGTTCGTTTCCCTATTTTTTATGAGTGTCTTTAATCTAATTGAAAAGAGCCCTTTTTGATCCAACCTCAAGAAAATTTTGAAAAAATCTTACTATGGAGCTAACTAGTAACGCACCCTATTTAATCAATTAGGAATTTGCTCATCTCCCCCTTGTCATTCTATAGTTTCTAGGGAAGATTCAGACTGTGATTTTCCTAAGGAATATCCTCGTAATGACCGCAAGTAGCAATATTAATAATTGATTCCAAAACCATAAAGCAAAATTTATTTCCTACACTACTAGCAAATAACCTAGAATCACTGACCAAAAAAATTCAGCTGATTAGTATTTTCTTCATTTCCCATAAACCTAAGTCTAGAGCCCGTGCCATTAAATAGATACATAGGAAACTAAAAAGAAACGCATGCCATAGATTAAACATTCTCGACGAGTAATCTGCTTTGAGAGAAAGAAAGTCGGTACCACTACAAGTGATTGTATGTCACTATATATATGCGGATAAACTGATTTTGTTGTATTAACAAAGGTTCGATTAAAATAAACTCCGTTAAAAATCTTTGCTAAGAATTTAGTAAAAAAAGTTGATTCTATCGTTTGAACAGTGTTTCGAATCCCTTACGTCAAGTAGAACAATGTGGGGAGAATAAGTGCAGCCGTCATTAATAACGCTAATAGTGCATAAACAGTAAGTTTTAGCAGCATTCGACTAAATTCCGCAATTCGAAGATGCCTTCGATACCCCACAGCAAAAAAGAATAGAACTGAAAAAAAGTAACCATATATGCAATATAAAAATTCGAAACAATCAACAGAAAAATTCACACAATGTACCGCTTCAGCAGAATGTTCTTTTCAATGAAAAAGTGGATCTCGTCAATAATGAATGGTAAAAGAAAAAAGCATCCAGCCAAATAACATTTAAAAAATAGCCAGCCATTATACCAGAAAACATATAATTCAAAGCTTGCAACAAAGCAATACCTGGCTTATTGCTGAAGGGTACGTGGGTAACCATCTAGAACAAAGCCATTTTCAACATCTTTTGCTTGTAAGCGACTCTTAACCAATGAGATTATCCACTCATCTGGAACTAGCTCTCCTTTATTCATATATTCTTGCACTCTGACTCCGAATGTATCTTTCTCCTTGGTTGCTTCTCGTAACATTTCACCAGTTGAAATAGCCGTCAGGTGGTACTCCTCTGCGATTCTTTTAGCTTGGGTGCCTTTCCCAGCACCAGGTAACCCTAAAAGGACCAGCCTCATAATTTTTCCTCCTTATAAACTAAAAAAGGAAGAGATGATTTTTTAAATTATTTCATCTCCTGTGAAACTATTGTATTTTTACACGATAAGGTCATTCAATTATTTCATGTGCCAAATAACTGTTTATTTTGGCTCTAATTTCAATGTCATAGCATTGATGGCAACAATTACAGTCGAAAGTGACATCAAGACGGCACCGACTGCTGGAGTTAATGTTATGCCAATTGGTGCTAGTATTCCTGCAGCTATTGGGATCGCGATAAAGTTATACCCTGCTCCCCAAACAAGATTTTCTTTCATCTTACGTGTGGTCTTCTGAGCCAACTCGATAAAGGATTCAATGTCGCCAGGGTCTGACTGTGTCAAGATGACATCGGCTGAATCCAATGCTACTTGAGTTCCGGCACCAACAGCTATACCAACGTCTGCTAATGCAAGAGAAGGTGCATCGTTGACCCCGTCACCGACCATGATAACTTTCTTTCCTTCTGCTTTAAGTTTTTCAATTAATTCATATTTGTCTTGAGGAGATTGATTAGCTAGATAATCAATACCTAAAATTTCTGCAGCTCCTTGAGCCGCTTTTTCATTGTCACCCGTTGCCATAATCGGCTGAATCTTGTTCTTTTTAAGGGCTTGTATTAAGTCTTTACTTGTCGGTTTTAATTCATCCCCTAAAGCTACAGCACCGATTGCTTGGTCGTTTTCTACTAAGACACTGAGGGTTGCTCCTTTTGGAATATCCATATCCAGATTACGTCCATATGATTTTTGACTGATTAATTGATAACGATGTCCGTTAGCTTGACCTTCTACACCAGCGCCAGAAATAACATCAATCGAATCAAAACTTACTGGACGTATCCCTTGCTGTTCTGCGTAACTAATAATTGACTGAGCGATAGGGTGACTAGATCCACCTTCGATACCTGACAATAAGGCAACGATTTCATCTTTCGTATATTTATCATTAAAGAGTTCAACATCTAATACTTTAAACTCACCAGTTGTTAAAGTTCCCGTTTTATCTAAAACTATAACATCTGCTTTTGTAGTCAACTCCAAAGCGTCCCGGTCTTTCACTAATAATCCCCGACTGGCCCCTAAGCTGGTACTACGAGCAGTCACCAATGGAATAGCCAGACCCAGGGCATGCGGACAAGCAATAACTAATGTGGTGACTGTAAAAATAACTGCCGTTGGTACATCAGCTATAACCATCCATATGACAAGGGCAATAAGCGCTACAATAACCGCAATATAAAAGAGCCATCCTGCAACTTTTTGTGCAAGATTTTCTGCTCGAGAAGATTGGCCTTGAGCTTGACTGATTAATGCCTGAACCTGAGAAATGAAGGACTTATCGCCCGTCTGCTTTATTTCCACATAGAGGACTCCGCCACCATTGGTTGATCCACCGATGACCTCATCTCCGGGATTTTTTTCAATTGGTTTCGATTCCCCAGTCACAAGCGCTTCGTTTACACGTGATTCTCCGCGAATAATGATACCATCAGCTGGAACATTTTCTCCTGCTTGAACACGGATAACATCTCCAATCTGAAGTTCAGACACAGGACGAGTCTCAATCGAATCGTCTTCTAAAACAACATGAGCATCTTTCGGCACCAACTCAGCCAATGCTTTTTGCGCGTCCCCTGCTTCACCCAATGCCTTCATTTCAATCCAGTGTCCTAATAACATGATTAAAATTAACGTTGTAAACTCAAAGAAGAAGTCCATGACATGTTCTCCGGTCACATATCGAGCGGCCACTGCGTAAACACTATAGGCATAAGAAACCGTTATTCCCAAAGTAATCAAGGACATCATGCCTGGAGCTTTTGAATTAAACTCATCTTTCGCACCCATGTAGAATGGTTTTCCGCCATAAATGTATAGAATTGTTGCCAATACAGCCGCTACAACGTCTGCATAAGGAAAAATAATTTGGAAAGGCAACTGAATATCCATCATAGGAGTAATGAGTAAGATTGCAATTCCTAATGGGAGTGACTTCAAGAAAATCTCCTTAAAGCTACCGTGATGGTGGTGGGCATGCCCTCCCATTGCGCCATGATCCATTTCACTGTGATTCATCTTGCTGTGATCCATCTGACTATGGTCCATCTTGCTGTGATCCATCTGACTATGGTCCATCTTGCTGTGATCCATGTCGCCGTGATTATGATGACTATGTGACGAATGTTTTTTGTTATTACTCATTTTTAATTCCTCCTTATTATTTTAGAGAATAATTTTAAAGTTTTAGAACTTTCTCATCTAACACTGCATATAATTCTCATGAAAAGGGTTCTATACTTTATCTCTATCTACTATCTATGAATAAATGGTATTTGTACTTTATGCACTTAATACTGAATAGTTAGTTTCTGCTAAAGCAGCATTGAGCGTTTCGGTATCAATCTCTGTTTGACTTTCAAGTACTGCTTTTTTAGTCGCAAAATCAACCTCTACAGATTCAACCCCTTCAATAGCTGAAAATCTTTCTTGTACCGTGTTCGCACAACCTGCACATTTTACGCCATCTAATAAGACTTCTTTTTTCATTATTTTATTCCCCTTTTTTTTTTATCTTCTCCTATTATATAGAATAGGAAGAAGTTTAAATCCCAAATAAGCTACGTGTTTTCTAAACAACTGCTGGTTTGAATCGTCTTAAGCGTAATGCATTTAATAAAACAGAAGTAGAACTAAAAGTCATTGCCCCTGCTGCAATAACCGGGCTAAGCAATGGACCGCCAAAGGCATAAACTACACCCATCGCGAAGGGAATACCTAAAATATTGTACGCAAATGCCCAAAACAGGTTTTCCTTAATGTTTCGGATGGTAGATTTACTCAATTCCACAGCCGTAGGGACATCCATGAGGTCACTACGCATTAGGACAATATCTGCTGATTCCATCGCTACATCCGTACCAGATCCAATGGCAATTCCTACATCGGCTTGCGCAAGTGCAGGAGCATCATTAATTCCATCGCCTACCATACCTACTTTTTTGCCTTCATCCTGCAACTTTTTCACTTCGTTAGCTTTATCTTCCGGCAAAACTTCGCTCAATACACGGTCGATTCCCACCTGTTTTGCAATTGCTTCTGCCGTTCGTTTGTTGTCACCAGTAATCATGGCTACTTCAATGCCTATCTTATGCAACTTTTCAATGGCTCGTAGGCTGCTCTCTTTTACCGTATCGGCGACCGCAATGATTCCGAGAATTTCACTACCTCTGGAAATGTACATTGGCGTTTTACCTTGACTAGCCAATTCATCGGATACCTTCGCCAACTTGCCTAGTTGGACATTTCGCTCATCCATCAGTTTTCGGTTACCCAACGAAAGGGTAGCTCCGTCGATTTTTACCTCGATTCCATGACCCGGAATCGCCTCAAAAGCTTCAGTTTTCTTCAGAGACAATCCTTTTTCTTCTGCATCCTTAACTATTGCTTCCCCTAGTGGGTGTTCAGAACCTTTCTCACCGGAAGCCGCCAACATCAAGAGTTCCTCTTGAGAGATCCCTTTTGCAGTAATAATATCTGTTACCTTAGGCTTTCCTTCTGTAATGGTTCCTGTCTTGTCAAAAACAATGGTCTTCAGTTTATGAGTTGTTTCCAATGCTGTCCCACTCTTAATCAATACGCCATGTTCGGCACCTTTCCCTGTTCCAATCATGATTGCTGTAGGGGTAGCTAACCCGAGTGCACATGGGCACGCAATCACCAGTACCGAAATGGCTATGGTCAACGCGAATACCCCTGTTTGTCCAGCAAAGTACCACGCAAGCGCAGAAAGGATTGCAATCGCAATAACGATTGGTACGAAGTAACCGGAAATAATATCTGCCATCTTAGCAATCGGAGCTTTAGATCCTTGCGCGTCTTCTACTAGTTTAATAATCTGAGATAGTGCGGTATCTTTCCCAACTTTTGTGGCTCGATAATGAATCGTACCGTTTTTGTTGATACTTGCTCCAATAATCGCGTCCCCTACCGATTTTTCTACGGGGATACTTTCACCAGTTAACATGGATTCGTCTACCGACGTCAACCCCTCTGTTACCATACCGTCCACAGGCATTTTTCCACCTGGGCGCACAACAACGATGTCACCCACTGCCACTTCATCAATCGAAATCTCTATTTCCTTTCCGTTTCGTACTACCAGTGCTGTTTTTGGAGCCAATCCCATCAGTTTCTTAATGGCTTCAGATGTCTTCCCTTTAGTCAGGGTTTCTAAATACTTCCCTAGAACAATTAGGGCTAGAATAACAGCCGCTGTTTCGTAATACAATTCGTTGGCATAAGATGCCTCTCCCAAGAAAATCATGACCGTTGCAAATACACCGTAAAGGAAAGCGGCACTTGTTCCCAAAGCGATTAATGAGTCCATGTTGGGATGTCCCTTAAACAACGCTTTGAATCCAGTCTGGTAAATTTTTTTATTGACCACGACAACCGGAAGCGTCAGCAAGAGTTGAATGATAGCAAAATTTTCCGGATTCATCATCGGATCGATAAAAGCAGGTAGGGGCGCATTTACCAAATGACCCATTGCGATATAAAGTAATGGGGCTGTAAAGATGGCCGAAATCAAAAATCTCTTCCAGAGGCTCTTGATTTCATTCTGTTTCTTTTCTTGGTCTAAGTCCACCGTGTCCGCAGTTGCTCTCTCTTCATGTGCCTCATATCCCGAATCGGATACGGCCTGAGTGATATCGGAAATATTTAACCTACTTGGATCATACTCTACCACCATTTTTTCCGTGGCTAAGTTTACCGATGACGTATTTACTCCGGTAAGTTTATGAGTAGCTTTTTCAATGGTTTGTGCACAAGAAGCACAAGTCATACCTTCAAGATTAAAAGTCTTCCTTACGGTATTAGGTATTGCAGCATATCCTGCATCTGAAACGGCTTTTTGAATGTCAGCCTCCGAAAGTGACGCCTCATCAAACTGAATGCTCATTTTTTCCGTTGCAAAATTCACATTAGCGATTTTTACGCCTGATAACTTCTGGGTCGCTTTTTCTACTGTTTGGGCGCAAGAAGCACAAGTCATGCCTTCTATGGTAAATGTTTTATTTTCCATCTTTTATTCCATTCCTCTCATCTTCATTCCATGGTGTTTCATATTGCATTCACATTGCCCTGGCGCACAGTGGCAACTAACTTCTTCTACAGCAGATTTTTTTTTCATTTCCAAAGCTTTTTCCAAGCGCCGTATATCATCGAAACTCAAGATGTGATCTTCAATTAAACCTTCAATTACATAACCTACCTCTTTATTGCAAATCCGACTAAAAACATCATTTGTGTAATCTTTTATGGTCTCATTTTCCTCAATTTTTGCGGAATAGATATACTTCTTCCCTTCTTGCTCAGTAGACAATGCACCTTTCTCTACCAATCGGCCTAATAGCGTTTTGATTGTAGCCTGTTTCCAATTCATTTTGTCTTCCAAAATAGCGATAACTTCTTTACTGGTGACTTTTTTATTTGCCCATACCACGCGCATGACTTCCCATTCAGCATCTGTTACGTGGGGCGGTAAGACTGTAGCAACCATCTTTCATCCTCCTCGTTTACACTCGTAAACAGTTTATTATAAGATCACTTTACATGTGTAAACGCAATTTGTCAACAACTTATTTCTATAAAAAAATCAAAGTTTTTGTCTCCTTAAAACGGCTGAATCAAGAGTAAACTCAAAAGAAGCGTTGGCAACTAGCTTCAAATGAGCAAAAAGCTAGATACAAAAATCTGATCTCCTCCTACCCCGCTGTTGACTGGAGTTACAAAGAAAAGAAGTATCTGCTTTGATTGTGTCAGTTAGATATAGATACCTTTGAAACATTTGAAGTGATACTAGATAAAATTAAACATAGCAATGAAAAAAGAGCGAATCTATGAAAGATTCGCTCTTTTTTTATTTTGTTACTTCAGTGCGACATAATTCTGGCATGCCAGCTGTAAGATAGTTTCGTGCAAAATCTAGCTCAGTGATCCATTTCTCAATGTGATCTTTCTGGATGATCAGCGGCATACGATGTTCTGCAGAACGGTTTGGCCGAAATCCATAGGAATGCTTGAAGAATCGCGCCTCACATATAGGTTCTAAGACTTGTTTAAACATTTGCTGAATTAGTCTATCTCGCATAGTAGGAATGCCTAGAGGACGTTTTTCTCCGTTTGGTTTTGGGATTAATATCCGTCTAACTGGTTGTGGAACGTAGTTTTCTAAAGTTTTTTGTATTTCTTCAATGAAATTATCTTGAGATTTTATCTTGAAATCTTTGATTGTTAGGTTATCTGTTCCAGCTGTTTTTGATCCAGTGTTAGATTTTATTATCCTATATGCCAAAAGAATATTTTGCTTGGAAGTAATTATTTCATACAGGTTAATTCCTTTAGTACACTGATTTAAACTTCTTTCATATAACCAGTCAAAGCTTTCTTGCATATTGTAATACTCGTTGTATCGCAATTCTGTACTCATTGATGGATTGTTACTCCTAATTGATTATTAGTCCCATCATCTTACTCGACCTGATGAGTTTCATTTGACTGTATTCACTTTTCAAAGAACAAGTTTTGGGACTATCCCTCCACGTTGATTAGACGCTTCATTGGTACTGTGTCCCTACTCTCACGAGAATTAAGGAATTTCGATTTTAATATCTTATATCCAACACTCCGATTGCAGTCATTATTAAGTGTTTCTCGCTTTCCACGTTCCGATTATTTTAGCTTTGCATCTATCCTTAGGTGCTTACTATAAGCCTGAACATTTATAAGGTCTTTGTTCCTTATCCCGAATTTCATATGGACGACTTTTACTTTTCGGTAATGTTCGTTGCATATTGCAACCCGATTATCTTTCAATAACGTCGCTATCTAGACCCGTACATTCGCAAGTTCGTCAGTTTCTATTGAAACATTCTCACCATAGATAGTTTATAGCGTCCCGGCATATCCGCAACCATATCAATATGAATTGACTTAGGTATTGTTCTGCCGACTTCACCTGGCTATCACACGATTAAACTCTGCATTGTTTAATCGCATGCAGGAGTATCAGACCAGCTGTTTCAGCCAACATGACGGCTTTCATTCCAACTGTCAAATAATCAGTTATTGCTATCTTATTTTAGATAGCATTCCTATTTCGTGCTAAAGCACTTGTAAGGAAACGTGTCACACCATCCATGGCGTAAGCCGTTGCCCACTTCAATCCGAATGGTCGATCTTTGTATTGATTATAGTCCGTAAAAGTTTTCTTAGTACGTTTTACCATGACCTTCAGCACCTTCAAGTCCAGACATACCACCTGCATGCCCTCCGACAAGGCTGCTGCGAGCGATCGCACGTCCACCTTCCATTATGCTATTTGCATGAACGATCGACTTAAACCCGTATTTTTTGCGTATCGTATCTACCACATAATCGATTTTTAAGTCTTTTACTTGCTCGTCCGGATCTTCAAAGAGATCAAGCTGCAAAGCATTAGAATAAACGAGCTTTGAACAGTTTACTGCCACATTTCGAATGTCCTGGTATTTGTAATGACGATCAAATATCTGCAATAAGTAGTTTGCTATTTGTTTGCTTCTATTGGTTGCTGGTACCTTCATTTGCTGGTGAAACCCTCGACTTCCTGATCGATCGACATAACCCATTGAAAAGCCGATCCATAAAGAAATTACCTCAGCTTTCGCTCCTGTACGGCGTAACCTAGTTGCTACTTGGTCGGCCATTTCTTTGATTACAATTTCTATTTCTTTTCGACGTGTATAGTCCCGATTTAAGACCTGACTGTTCCCTATCGACTTAGATTTTACTTTGTATTTCTGACCTAAAAACGATCGATCGATGCCCCAGCTGTGTGCATATAGTTGAGTACCTAAGACACCAAAATTTTGCTTCAGCTGATAGTAATTTGCGTGTGCCAGGTCATGCATAGTAAATATGCCCATTCGGTTCAGTCTGATTGCTGTCCGACGTCCTATCCCCCAAACGTCTGTAATGTTTTCTACAGACCAAAGCTTTTGCTGAACGTCTTCATAACGCCATTCTGCTTTCATATCTGGATTTTTTTTACTTTCGAGGTCTAGTGCGAACTTGGCCAAGGGCGGATTGTCACCTATTCCGATCGTCGTGAAAATTCCAGTTTGTCGATAAACGTCTGTTTGAATCATTCTGGCTAGCTCTCTTGCGTCCTTTGCACTGAACAGCTTTAATGAGTCTGTGACGTCGACGAAGCTCTCATCGATGCTGTATACGGAATGATTTTGTTCGTCAGCATACTTCTTGTAAATATTGTTGATCTCCATGTTCTTTCTCATATATAGTGCCATCCTCGGTGGTGCAATCACGAGGTCTTCCGGATACGGAAAAGGAAGATCTCGTGATCGACTGACATTAGAAATTCCATAGGCTTTTTTTGCGGCCGGACTCGATGCCAGAATCAACCCACTTCCTCGCTGAGAAGGATCGTCTGAAGGATAGGACATGACCACTAACTTTGTCTTTAAAGGATTTAGTCCTCTTTCTACGCATTCTACGGATGATAGCGATAGGTAATCCTTTGATGCAATCTCCAGATTTTCCCCCGCTCCACACCGTACGTGCGACTTTCACCGCATACGGCGTTCCATCAAAGTTTACTAACAGTATCATACAGTTATAGATTCAGCGACAATTCACGATTCTTAGCTTTTTTGCGAAACTGGTTGATTATCTCAAGTTGAGCACTTGTAACTCTCATGTTTTGTATGAGAAGTGATGCTCTTGTTTTATCCTCTTCATGAATAAGTGAGTGAATGTTCCGGTGGACAATGACCAGATTTTGATAATTGTCTTTCCCACCTAGATTTTTAGGGACAATACGGTGGCAGTATATGTCTGCTAGCTCTAAGACTTCTTTCGTTACTCGGCAACGGCCGACTTGGGAAGAGTACTTGGATACACGATTGTCTCTAAACTCAATGCTTTCATTAGGATTAGACATGTTCATGAGTTGGTTGATAATATCGATTGGGAAAGTAAGATACCTGTGTATCAGCACACGACCTTCGGGCGTGTATTTACAGGTTCCTATCTTGGGCAGGGAGGTGTGGCTATGTTTTATGAATCCAAAAGGAAGCATAGGAACACCATTAAGCCACCTCAACTGCTTTGACCGAGCGTAATTTTTTTTAATAAAATCACTCGGTGGAGGACCCTTTCTCTTAATATCTAGTCGATTTTTGATGATAATCATTAGGCGTTGATTTATTCTTGGGCAGTCCACACTGATGTGGGTTGCCTTTTTATAATATTGATGGATACCTACTACCATTGAGTTATAAATACTTAACTGTTTTTGAAGTTCAACTTGGGTAGGTGAATGTTGAATCACCTTAATTTGTTTTGCTAACTTATTAGATGCTGCACTCATGGCTTTGGCGCACATGTGCGTTTCAATCACAAAGCTTTTTCTTTTGCGTACCAGTTTCATTGTGAATCCGAGAAAATCAGATTTCTGTTTCTTTAGATTCACTACCTTTGATTTTTCAGCACTTATATCAAGTTTCAGTCGGTCTTTTAACCATAATTTAGTGGCTAGAAAGATTTTGTCTGCGTCACTTCGTTTTCTACAGAAGATTTTGAAGTCATCTGCGTATCTAACAATATAAATCTCTTTTAGTTTCGAAGCACGCAGTGCTCGATATTTGTTGCTCTTAATCCATTGCTTTCTTGTTTGATGATAACAATCGTAGTTTTTCCTAGTCGGGTGTGTTTCCCATTGAGAAGATATCCACCAGTCCAGTTCATTCAAAACAACATTGGCAAGAAGTGGAGAGAGAACACCGCCTTGCGGGGTTCCTTTCTTTGGATGTTCAATGCGTCCATCCCTATGAATAATAGGTGCTTTAAGCATTGCTCGGATAACACCTAGAAGCCATTTATCACGTACCCCTAATGTCCAAAACTGTTTAATAAGTTTTGAATGGTTTACGTTATCAAAGAATCCTTCTATGTCTATGTCTACTACAAAAGTTAGTTTTGAAAGTTGCGCCATTCGTACTGCTTGAGCGAATGCATGATGTGCCGACCGGTTAGGTCGGAAACCATAGTTCTTATCATGAAACTTTGCTTCCATGATCGGTTCTAAAACTTGTAGTAGACACTGTTGTATGATTCTATCCCATATTGTTGGTATACCTAGTGGTCTAGTTTTCCCATTTGGCTTAGGAATATCTACTCGTTTAACTGGTTGCGGTTTATATTCTGAAAATTTTGTTTGAACAGTTTTTATAAACTCGATATTCGGTATTGCTTTTAAATCATCAATATTCTTTTTGTCGACGCCTGGGGAAGTACTACCAGAATTTCCTTTAACATTCCGAAATGCCAATAGAATGTTATTAGGAGAAGTGACAATTTCCATAAGGTTACTGAAAATTTTGTTCTCGCTACTCTCTTTGTAAAGAGAATCAAAGCTATCAATAAGACCATAATATTCCATATGGCGAATTGAATGTGATGCTGATACGTTTTCCATAGCACCGCCTCCTTTCGGACGTCGGCGTTTATTTTGTCATACTCGATTCTATGGATTGTATCATAACTGTTAGTAAAGCAAATTGACTTGTGGCTATCCCTCCACAGCTTATTATCACTGCTTCATAGGTACTGTGCCACTACTCTCACTAGTGTAAATGAGCTTATTATTCTTCGTCTCAACCGTTTCAAAGGAAGTTAGTCCTCCACGACACTAGCTTTCAACGTTCCAATGATTTTATCCCTGCATTTACTTTTAGGCGCTCACTCTGAACCTGTAACTTTCCAATGCCTACTACATTGCACGGTTGTTCATATCTACGATTCTTACTTAACCGCAAGCTACACCCTTTGTCACAGTAATATTTGTGCGGGTAAGATACATTTCTGTACCCCAAGCTTATAGATTCGTACATTCGCGAGTTCGTCAGTGCAGCTGCACATTCTCACCATGAGTAATTTCTGGACTCCCGGCCTATAGGTTACACCATTCACCGCTGAACAGCTTTCGATTGCATAATGCAACTGCGGTAACTCTCAGCCGACTTTACCGAGCTTTTGACAATTCCTATTCTAACTTAAGGTATTGCCAATCGGAGTATCAGAGGGAGCGCTTCAGGTCGTTACACCGTCATTTCACTCCTCAAATCATTAGTTCTACACAAGAAAATCTTGTGTGCCTAACCTTTTCAGTTAGGAACGTTTCGCACCATAAAATGACTTACAGTCGATACAGAGAATATCTCGTGAGGGTTCTTTAGTATAGTCAAACCTTGGATTTACGCCAAATTGCATAGCCATGATAAATCCCCTTTTCTAAAAAAAGATACGTTTTATATACACATTAGAACATACGTTCGTTTTATTAGTCAAGGAAATTAAATGATTAAAAACAGGATCATAAATTATTTGCTAATCAATTATAGC
>NZ_NGLL01000003.1:67586-68999 GCF_002140615.1 Enterococcus sp. 2G9_DIV0600 | reverse complement strand
TTTATCAATATATAAAGTATAAAATAAATATTGATTAAAATAAATATATAAGTTATACTTTAAATAAAGATAAAAGAAAGTAGGTAAAAATATGACAGCAACTACTTATACAGTCGGGAACTTTAAAGGTGGAGTAGGAAAAACCAAGATAGTTACAATGCTAGCTTTTGATAATGCTGTAGTAAATAAGAAAAAAACACTGGTAATAGATATTGATCCGCAAGCCAACGCTTCACAAATATTAGCAAGAACTGTTGACTTAGATCATATTGATAAAACAATAGTAGATGGGATCAACGAAGAAGACCTTTCAATTTGTATAACGCCGATTATGGAAAATCTAGATTTAATTGCATGTGATACAAGTTTTAGATCGTTTTCTAACTATGTTATTGCTAACTTTGAAGATGAGAAAGAACAAATCATGGTTTTAGAAAAATTATTGGAACCTATCAAAGAAAATTATGAGACTATTTTTATTGATGTGCCTCCAACTATTAGTGCTTATTCAGATAATGCTATGGCGGCCTCTGATTACAGTATAATAGCTTTTCAAACACAAGAGGAATCGTTAGATGGAATTGGAAAATATGTTGGGTACCAAAAATTTATGATTAACAACTACGATATTGACCTTGAAGTGATTTCTATAATTGCATGCATGCTTGAACCAGACGATGATTTAGATAAAAGTGTATTGAGCGAGGCTATAGATTTATATGGATCCGCTGTATCGAAGAATATTGTTAATTTCCAAAAACGACTAAAACGTTATTCAAGAGAAGGAATATCTTTGAAAAAGTATCGAAACGGAAATTATGATCAATGGGACTATAGAGCACATGAACCGTTTATAAAAATACTTGCCGAACTTGAATCACGCAGAAAGATATTTGAAGAATAGCTAGGAGGGAAAGAATATGAGTGAAAGGAAAGAATTTAATGTTGATACCAAAGTTGATACAGAATATGCTGGGCTCTTACAACCAGGAATAAAAAAGAAAAAATCTGTATCAATTAGAGGAGAAAACGAATTTGGACACTCTTCTTTGATAAATAAGAAACCAAAAGCGACTAATTCAGCAGCAAGTAAAAAACGAGGACGACCTATAGAAATTACAGATGAAAGGTTTAAAGTTACAAAGCCCAAAAAAATATCTCCTGCTTTGGAGTCAAAACTCAACGTACTACAAGACTACGTTGAGGAACTTCAATCGGTGCAGGGAAGGATTACCTTTGAAAAACTTATTGACACTTTATCGGAAGCGTATATTACGCAAAAGTTAGGTGTGGCGAAAGAGGAACACTTGAGAGAAGAAAT
This sequence comes from Enterococcus sp. 2G9_DIV0600, assembly GCF_002140615.1. NCBI lineage: Bacteria > Bacillati > Bacillota > Bacilli > Lactobacillales > Enterococcaceae > Enterococcus > Enterococcus sp. 2G9_DIV0600. The sequence continues at coordinate 67,678 of NZ_NGLL01000003.1, read as the reverse complement.
AAAAGATGCATTTGATAAGATTTAATTTTTTCAAGTCATTCAACAATAAAAGTATAAGTTATTATTGAATACCAAAACATAAAGTATAACTT
>NZ_NGLL01000003.1:48285-64459 GCF_002140615.1 Enterococcus sp. 2G9_DIV0600 | reverse complement strand
GGTTTAATTAAGTATAACTTATACTTTATAAAAATTTCTTCTTGTACAAATTTAACTGTTTTGTTATATTCAAATAAATAATACATATAAAAAAGAGACGGATAAAAAAGTGAATTTGGCCTCACTTCTTCATCTGAATCACATACAACAACTATGTGTTCTCGCTCGTCTCATGGAAATTATGTAAGTGGCTGGAAACCACTTATGTGATTTGAATAAATCTATTCGGACTACCAATCCGAACCTATAGGTTTATTTTACCATTTTTTGACGAGCAACTCAATATATATACGCTTATTTTGTCATTCCTTTGAGACTTCTAAGCCATTGAGAGAACACAAATCTTTAAGATTATTTGTGTTCTCTTTTTGTTTAGGAAGGAATAACAGTCATGGCAGCTTCTTTGGATGTCGTATATTCGACGGTATTACAAAATGGTATCCGTAAATTCAAATATAAAAACAGCCACTTAAAACCGGTCTCTTTTAGTGATCAGTCGGGAAAGGGGGCTATTTTTGCGTACCGTTCAAAGGAACACATGATCGAGGGGATTGGACTAGTGATCACTTCAGAAGAAGGGGTGATCGAAAACAATAATCGATTCACTCATTGGACACCAAATGTATTTCGCTATGGAACGTATGCTGATGAAGCCAGAATGTTTACAAAAGGTCATTCGGAGGACAATTTACGCCAAATCAATACTTTCTTTGTTGATTTTGACACATTGGATCCAAACTTTGACTACGGAGAAATTATCTTGGCCAGTCACGAGATCGGCTTTATGCCGACAATGATTCTACGTACACCGCATGGATTTCAAGCTTTCTATGTACTAGACAAGCCTGCATACGTGACGAAGAAATCAAATTTTAAAGTGATCAATGTGGCCAAAATGATCTCAAAAAATCTAAGAAACAAATTTTCAAATGATTATCGGTTTCCAGTTGATGTAAATGCCAATCATTTTGGGATCACACGTATGCCTTCTGAAGAGAATGTTTTATTCTTTGAACCACAGTATCGTTATAGTTTCGAAGAATGGATCGACTGGTCAATGAGAGAAGATGCGGACAAAAAAGCGGAGATCAAGAACGTTTTTGTATTGCCATCTACTCAAGAATTTCGTCAAGTTGATGAACCTTGGTTCCAGCTGTTGCTAAAAAGTCAAAAAATACAAGGTGAAAAGGGCGTATATGGTCGAAATAATGTGATATTCACCTTGTCTTTGGCATACTTTTCGTCAGGATACGAAGTAGAAGCATGTGAATTGACGATGTTAGAATTCAATGACCGCTTGGCTAACCCTTTATCTGATCGAGAATTAACCAGAATCATTCGATCCGCTTACTCTGGAAAATATCAAGCAGCGCACAGAGAAAAAATTGTCCTATTATGCCAAGAGTGGGTCGATGCCAATCTTTCTGAAGAGCAGCTATTCAACAAAAAACGGGGTTGGTGGAAATTCAAGAAAGAAAGAGCTGTTCGCAAGTATTCACACAGTCATGAATGGGCAGAAGATCTACTGTCCTATTTGAATGAGCAATCCTATGAAGAACAACCATACATTCTTTCTACAAAAAAAGAGTTAACTGAACGTTTAAAGATACCAAAACGTTCCCTGGACAAAGTACTGAAGCAGTTAAAAGAAGAGAACAAAATTCATATTCGTGTTCGTGCTGGTCGTAATGGGGGTATTATGCTAGCTTCGATACATGGATTGATGCGCTCCGTTATCCGGCTAAAAAAAGAAAGCCATGGGGCTTATTTCGCTGCGATCTCAGAAGCTTTTGGAAGAGAATACATGTTTATCCAGACAGCACTGAAACGCTTGCTAGAACTTAATAAGATCGGCGTACAAACAGATCTGTTCATGATCGATACAGGTTGAAATTAAAAGGTGCAAATTGCCTATTACATTATATCTATGATACGTTCCTTTTTTCTCCGCCTTGCTTGCTGGTCTTAAGAAAGAGTAGTACTATTATTGCAAACGTAATAATATGGTGGGAGGTCTTTCTGACTATGAGTATCAATACCTTTGTATATCCCTACCCGATCAATGTGTTTATTATTTCGCGGTTAGGTATGACAGTAGAGCAATTTTGTGAGTTACATGGCTATAAGCAGAGTACAGTAGCAAGCTGGGTAACAAGGAACCGTACAGTAAAAACGTTACCTTGTGATTTTTTATATTGTCTTAGTCTTTCTTCAGGCTGGTCGATGGATGATGTTTATCGTCATTTATTGGTATTGGAGGAGAGGTTTTTAAAGAGTATTGATCCAAAAAAAAAGAAAGAACAGGTGGATTGATTGATGACGGAGGAGGAGTTATCTGTTCTTAATAGAATCAAAGAATGGTCTGTTCTTTTGAAGATTTATTATGGTATTCTGTTCTTTTCATTTGTTACAGTAGGCTTAGTTTCTCTTTTGTTGACTCTTTTATCGTTATGGACGAATATGATGTTATTTTTATATTTACTTTTACTGTTTTTCTTAGGATTAGGGGGAGTAGGTACTGCCATTCTTGATGATTATAAGTGGTCATTGTTTAGTGGAATTTGTAGGAGAATGAAAAAAAGTGCAACTGTTGAGTCTTATGAATGTTGGAAGAAGGAATTGAAGGTATAGATATATGTATCTATAAAAGCTGAGTAAAGAATACTAGGCTTTCTCTTATGTTTTTAAAATGTTTACAGGTGGAATATGAGTATTATTGGACAGGTAGTATTTTTTTCAGAAAAATGGTGTAAATCTTTATGTAGGCCTTTATCAAAAGACTTAAGTGTAATAAATTGTGTTTTTCAGAGTAGATCTATAGTAAATTTCTAAAGGATTGCGGCCGCATTTTTAGTTTTCAAGAAACCATGTGAGTTACTGTGGCGATTAATTTATCTAACATAATTAAAAGTGTCTTTAACGTTGAAGTTGATCCATTTTCAAAATGTATTGCTATTTTACGTATAGTTGTTACAGTATATCTCTTAGTTTTTAATTATAGCGATTTACTTGACGCATATAATGTGTATGAATAATCATTAAAATTTAAATTATAATATCGGTTAACATAAAAAAAAAAGTTCCAAAATGATTTTCTCAAAGGAAGGATAAAAATTGTTGATCAAAATGCTACCACTTTTAATACTCATAGGGTTTTATATTTTTATTAGTATTAAGATAAGAAATGCGAATGATATTAGCAAAACGACTAAATATGTTTTCTACTTTTTTATTGTTTTGGGAGGGGGAATCCTCCTTTATATTGCATTTGTTTTCTTATTTTTTGGTATAAATTTTTGAGGATGGAGGAGATGTAATAGTTATGAAGAAGACACTTGTTTTCTTTAAAATACATTTATAATACTAATATCTAATCCAGCAAATTTGACAGTGGATAAATTAATATCTAGTGATTATGAACTATCTCAATTTATAATAGATTCGTTAGAGAAGAAGAATCTATGTGTTGTCAGTGATTGAAATCAGGATATATATTTGGTTTTAAAAAATGATTTTGTTAACCAAGATCGAGATTTATTAATACAATAGGTGAGGCGTTAAATAGAAGTAAAGAAGAGAATGAACTTCACTATACTAATAATTTAGACTATCTAGAATGTCAAATGGAAAACAATATGGACTAGGGAATAAATAAGATAAATCCTATTGATCATTTAGATAAAGCTCGTAAAATGCATGACGGTTGTTACAAATAGAGGGGGATAATACAATATGAAGATTTATATAAAGTATTTAGCACAACCAAAACCCACTAACATTATGTGCACTGTTGTTTCTGAATATTTTAATTGCTTATATTTATTATACTTAAGAAGTAGCAAAATATACGACTAAAAAATAAACAGACTGAAAGAAGTGAAAACAAATGACAAAGGAACGGCTGCAAATTTATATTGATCCTGAACATAGAGACGCATTAGAAGAATTAAAAGAACTGTTAGCAGTGGATGATTTGGCAACGGACAGTGCCTTGATTCGCTATATTATTTTGGAATTGTATCGGTTAAAGACAAAAGAAAATATTCAAATGCGTGCACTTTTAAACCGTTTAGATGAACTTTTAATTTATTCAAATAGTTTTGCGGAAACGATGGACGTCGATATTTTTGATCTCGAAAGTTCTGAAAAATACAAAGAAGTGAAGACTCAACAAAGAGGAAAATGGGCAAATAGCCGACGAAAAAAAGCAAAAAATAAATCACAAAAAAGACCCGTTAATAATCAAAAAGAGAAAGCAAAAGAAGAAAAAATAAATTCAGAATCGCTCACTTACAATGATCTGATTGCGAAGTATTTGTAAAAATTTGTCTTTCAAAAAGGACGATCGATGGTGGTACCTAGAGACTACTTTTCGCAAAAATGACTACTTGAGTAGTCTTTGAACAACTCCCTGACAACTGCTAAAAACTATGCTGTGGTATCACATTCATTTTCTTCAAAACGCAATAGGCACAGCCTATTTTGCCACTTTCAACATGAGAGTGGTGCGTTTACCTTATGCTCTTTCATTATTCTACCTCTTTTAGGCACTCACAAGATTCAAAATGATTAAATAGCTGGAGGTTTTCTCATGCCAAGATTTACTTTAATAGTTGAAAATGAGCCGTTGGTTGCGTACCTCGAACAGCGAGCTAAGAAACAAACCTTTAATACAGGAAAGAAAGTCACTCGAAACGAAGTGATCAATCAGATTCTTCAAAATGAAATGATCAATGACCTAACGAATAATCGAGAAGTTGATGCGATTAAAGATAGTTTGGATGATTTTAAGCACATTCTACAACAATACGTCGACACGAATAATGCGCTTTTGTATCGTGCATTTGAATCTGATGGCATTTAAATGAACGAGGTGATCACATGGCACAATCTGCTGGCTCTTATATAAACTTAATGAGCGGTTTTGTTATTTCGTTTGATTCTGAGTATGTAAAGTATATAGATCGAGAAGATAAGAAAGTGTATCAAGAAAAAGATCTTTCTGACTTTGAAACAGCAATGACGAATGACGATCCTAGTCAATCATTTGAAGGCTATTTGGATTATATGGATCGAAAAAATGCGTTACTCGCTCAATCAAAATTGACAGCTGAAGAAAGAATATCATTAGGTGAGATCAACAAACGTCTCGCTGATTATTCGACTTTATCAAAAGCGCAAATTGAGATCATGCAAAAAGAAACGCAAGAAAAAATATGGTCGCTGAATACAGGGATGTTTGATTTCAACAATGATGATTTGACGCAACAAGAAGTTGAGCAATACAAAGAATTATTCGATCGAGCGAACAAAAATGAATCTGTATTGTTTCAAGATGTGGTGTCTTTCGATACAAAAGCATTGATTGAAGCAGGCATTTACAATCCATATTCAAATGAATTAAAAAGGGAACCGTTGATCATGGCCGGTCGAAAAATGATGAACGTCCTTTATGAGAAAGAAAAATTAAATGGATCAACAATCAGTGTAGGTGAGATCCATTACAATACAGGTCACTTTCACGTGCATTTTGCGACGACAGAAGTTGAACCTACCCGTGAAATGATTTTTGTTAAAGAGCATAATCGCTATGAAAGAAAAGGTCAGCGTTCCGATGAAACATTAGAAAAAATGAAATCGACTTTTGCGAATCTCATCTTTGATCGTTCGAGCGAATTGGAACGATTGAATGATTTGAGAAATGGTCTTCGTAGTGAAATCAAAACAGAAATGGCTACACCAAAAAAAGAAAGTGTTCTGTTGCTTGAGGAATTAAAAGCGCAACTGCCGGAGAATCAAAGCAAGTGGAATAGCAAAAACCTAACGTCAGAAAGTCGAGAAACAATGAACCAGCTGATTGATTCATTGATGAAAGACAATGGCCACTTTGAAGAATTCAAACAGCTGGCAAAAGAAGAAGATATTTTCAAGAAAGCAACTTATGGTGAGGGAGATCCTAACAAAGAGAAAAAATCATTTTACGATGGCCGAATGTACGGGCCGGATGGTATTTATTATCGATTAGGAAACAGTATTCTTCAGGAATTAAAAAAAGAAAATGACTCTACGTCGCAAAGAAATTCTTTTCGTCCATCTTCAATATCTGGGCAACAAAACCCTAACAAAGAAATTTACGATAGAATGAAACAGGAGTACTTCAAGGGGAAAGAAACGAATGAAAGTCGATCACCGCCAAAGAGAAATCCAAGTGAGCGAACCAAACCATTTAAGGAATCATTCAAGTCAGTCCTTCAGGAATTGAAGAAATTGCCTTGTGTGTCGATAACGATGAAGCCGGAAAAGCCTTTTTCGATAAGTTTCAACAATTTACTTTCAATCAAAAAGAAAAAGCACCGCTTGAATTTCAAGCAGAGTTTCCGCAAGCTCCGGTCGGACAAGAAACGCAAAAATGGGATTGGAACAATGAGCTGGTCTATCAAGTAAACGAGGGCGAAAATCAAAGAAAAAAGTCTCTCGAATCTGAACCAGCATTGAGCTTATAAAGAAGGTGAACGGATGAAACGAATGATTTTTACAATCATTCAGGGAATAGGGATGGCCGTTGTGCTGTCCCTTCTTAGTATGTGGATCGGCGAACATTTTTTTTCAACGTATCTTCCTAGACTTCCTGAAGCAAGACACGGAATTTCCATTTCTGCCGCAACGTTCTCTATTGTATTGGCACCGATCATTGAAGAATACTTGATACGAGTCAAAGACGACCTATAATGCAAAAATCAAGTTGAGCGATACGGGACAGATCACTTTTGTATCATTTGTCAATACGCCAAAAAAAGCAAAGAAAGTAGGGAATAAAGCATGATCAATAACGTCGTATTAGTAGGAAGATTAACGAGAGATCCAGAATTAAAATTTACACCGAACGGTGCTGCAGTGGCCACGTTCACTTTGGCCGTGAATCGAAATTTTACCAATCAAAGCGGTCAAAGAGAAGCTGACTTCATAAATTGTGTCATTTGGCGTAAACCAGCCGAAACCCTTGCCAATTACGCCAAGAAAGGGACGCTTCTCGGCGTGACTGGACGTATTCAGACAAGATCTTACGATAACCCACAAGGACAGCGAGTGTACGTCACAGAAGTCGTGGCAGAGACGTTTCAATTAATGGAATCAAAAGATGTGTCTGAGCAGCGTGCGAATGAATCCAACGAAACAGCTGAAAAAAGCAAACCGACACCGCCACCGCTACCTAAACAAGAAACAAATCCATTTGCACAAAGCAGCTCGGCAATCGATTTACCAGATGATGATTTGCCATTTTGAGAAACAAAGACGAAAAAAGACCTGGAAACCCCAGGTCTTTTTTGATATAAAATTCAGGTTCAAACGACAACTGTTTGTATCACCTATCATGAAAAGAGGAATAATGTGCGATTATTTGATGTTCACCAATTTGAATTACCTGAAAAAGAGGTGATCGATTGGGAAAAAACCAAAGGAGAGATCGGATCGATGCTCTCTAGTTATCTTGTTTCAAGAGAAAGGATGGGATTGACGAGGATGCCGCCGATTCATTCAACGTATTCGCTCTTAGACCAAGATATACCAGAAATCAAACACTCTAGCTTTGTTCAAGAAAATCAGCAGTTCAAACAAGAGTTTCTTTATTTTCACCACTTGTTTTCTTTGGGTCTGACGGCCATTAGCCATCCATATAAACCAGAAATCACCGATCGGAGACGAAAGATTTTTTTGATGCGTTTTGTCTACGGATTATCAATCAATCATGTGAGCGATCGGATCCATTATCAGAAAAATGTGATCGTCGATGATTCTCAAATAGGCTTACTGCAGTTTTCGAATGCTTTGTCTATTTTGGCTTTAAAAGAACAAGAGATCTCTGCCTGATCCTGGTATTTTTTTCTATCGATCACTTCGGGTTGTGTCAGCAACACGGTTTCTGAAGGAGCGGTGGTGGTGGCTGGAGCGACTGAAGGAACAAGCATTTCACTCGGATTCAGGCATAAAAAAACGCTAAAAGCCTTGATAAATATAGGTTTTTAGTGTGGGGTATGGTATAATATGAGTACAGTAAAGTTTGTGACGGTGGCTATCTTTTGAAAGGTGGTGATGCTTATGAAAGTAAGTGTTCACTCTTTAGAAAGGAGAAGCCTTTTGTCTGTAGCTGAAGCATTAGGGCTAATGATTAGTTTCGGTTCTTTAATCGCGACTATCATCTTTGGCATCCTAACAGCAGTGAAAAATGACAAAAAAAAATAACCGTCAGCTTTAGCAGGTCAGCGGTTATTTTTTAACTTAAATATCTGCCACCGTCTTAAACGGTGCTGTAGGGGAGTTGTTAGCGCAACTCCTCTTTACATAGTAATTATAGCAAGATTTCAGTGAAATATCAACCTTTTGCTCTACAGACGTGCCTTGCACGTCTATTTTTTTTGCCCTCCTAAGTGGTGGAGGCGGCTGGAACGTGGAGGGCAAAAAAGATCGCTTTTCTTTCTTAAAAAAGGTCTAATTACCACCATTGTTCCGAAATTTAACAAACCATTTCCTCGGTATTCTTAATCCATCAGGTACTTGAAATACCTTTCATGCGCATGAAGAAACTGAGTGAACAATGGAAAATGGTACAACAGAAAATAAAGGCACCTTTTTAGATCTTTTTTTAGGAATCGGAGGATTTCGTTTAGGGATGGAACAAGCTGGCTTTCGATGTGTTGGGTATTGTGAGATCGATGGCCATGCCAGAAAAAGTTATCAATCAATTTTTGACACAAAACAGGAGGTAGAAATGCATGATATCACAAAACTTTCAGATGAATTTATTCGAGGAATCGGACGTGTGGACATTATCACGGGAGGATTTCCGTGCGTGCGATGCGTTCCTAATTGAAAAGATTAGGCACTGAATTATTTAAGAACGCAAATGTGTTCAGTTCAGTAGAACTGATGATTCAAATGGTGGAATGAAGGGCTAACAACCTGAAACGCCTACCCTGAGGTTACGCTGTGCAAAATTATGGGTAATCATAGTGATGTACAAAGCGCGTTAAAGTCGGCAGAGAGTTGCCCAAACAAAGGAAAAAATTATTTTCAGATGTGGAAAGTTGTCCAGAGGTGGATGACGCAACCTATATGCCGGGGGTCTAAAAACTATCTATGGTTAGTATGTAATGACAATTACTAAGCGAATGTCCGTATGTACGGGTCTAGAGAATTCAGGTAATAGAAATGTTATCACCATTATTTGTGGGGTGTGTGAGGTCTAGTAAAATTGCATGGTATGAAAAACCTTGTAACGTTAAAGGCGTTACCAAGCACACAGGCTCAGAGGGCAAACCTAAGGAATGGATAGGCTACAATTAACTAGACAGAAAAATTAAGGTGTGTAGACTAGAAGAAAACATACCAGGAGGAATTTTTATGTCTAAGAGAACACGAAGAACTTTTTCACAAGAATTCAAGCAACAAATCGTCAATCTTTACTTAGCTGGAAAGCCACGTGTAGAAATCATTCGAGAATATGAACTAACGGCTTCAGCATTTGACAAATGGGTAAAGCAATCTAAAACGAGTGGTTCATTCAAAGAAAAAGATAATCTTACGCCTGAACAAAAAGAATTGTTAGAACTACGTAAAAGAAACCAGCAATTAGAAATGGAAAATGATATTTTAAAGCAAGCAGCGCTGATATTCGGACGAAGAGACAAGTAATCGATGCGAATAAGCATCTTTACCCTATATCAGCGATGTGCAGAATATTAGGTCTATCACGTCAGTCCTATTATTATCAATCAAAACCAAAGAAAGATGAATCAGAACTTGAAGAAGTAGTCGCTGAAGAATTTATCCGCAGCCGAAAGGCCTACGGCTCAAGAAAAATAAAAAAAGCCTTATCAAAACGAGGCATTCAGATCAGCCGACGAAAAATTAGTAGAAGCATGAAAAATAGAGGATTAAAATCGAGCTATACTGTTGCTTATTTTAAAGTACATCATTCTACTTGCGATGAAGCCAAAACGACAAACGTATTGAATCGTAAATTCTTAAGAGACAACCCATTAGAAGCGATCGTAACAGACTTGACTTATGTACGAGTCGGGAAAAAATGGAATTATGTCTGTTTCATTTTGGATCTGTTCAATCGAGAAATTCTCGGCTATTCTTGTGGAGAACATAAAGATGCCGTTCTAGTAAAAAAAGCATTTAGCCGTATCAAACAACCTCTGACAGAGGTTGAGATTTTTCATACTGATCGTGGAAAAGAGTTTGATAACCAAGCTATTGATGAATTATTAACAACTTTTGATATCAATCGATCATTAAGTCATAAAGGCTGTCCTTTTGATAATGCCGTAGCTGAATCAACTTATAAGTCGTTGAAAGTAGAATTTGTCTATCAATACACATTTGAAACCTTACAACAATTGGATTTGGAGTTATTTGACTATGTCAATTGGTGGAACCACCTTCGGTTGCACGGTACACTTGGCTACGAGACACCGGTTGGTTACCGTAACCAGAGATTGGCGCAGCGAATCCTTGATAATGAGCTCGGATGTGCTAACGCTAGCGAGGCAGTCTAACTTTAACTGTTAGCTCCTGCCGAAGATCGTCACATCCGAGGAGGCTCATTGTCAAGGACAATCGGAATAGCATACGGAAAGAAGTTCTGCACCTTATAAAATTTGTCAAAAAAACTGTTGCCATTCCAAATGAAGCAAGCAATATATGAGGGTGTCGAAATCTGGGGCTACATGGTTTGGAGCCCTATAGATATTGTCAGTTCAAGCACAGGGGAAATGAAAAAGAGATATGGATTGATTTATGTCAATAGAAATGACAACCAGAGCGGAAACTTTGAAAGATACAAGAAGAAATCCTTTTATTGGTACAAAGGGGTTATTGCTTCCAATGGGAATGATTTGTAGGAAGTCACTGCTTACTCATGAACTGTAAATGTACTTGATTTTTAGATTTAAAAGTCTCTGATATTTCAATTTAAGAAATATATTACTAAGATGAGAATTACAAGGAGAATTAATTGAGGATAAACTTATTTTAATTAATTGACTAAAGTCCTTTAATCCCCCCATTTATGTAAAGCTGAGATAGGATAAGAAAAGCTTAACAAGGAGTTGTATATCTTTTTTAATGCTACAAGGTGTAATCAGATATTGTTGAGTATCCATCGGATTACTATCAAAATCGGTTACTTGTATTTCAAAAATATGACAAAATATTTCTATTTGTTTCTATTTGTTTTAAATTCTATTATTTCGAGTATTGTTTATTCTATTTGCTATGCTTTATATAAATAATATTTATCAAAAGTATAGGAGAATTTTTGTGAAAAAAAATATTTTTATTTCCAGTATTTTGATGTTGTTTTCTATGTCGGTGGTTTCTGCATATGCGGAGGATATAGATAATGAGATTGGTAAACAGGAACAGAAAATTGACGTGATAAAGAAAGAAACAAAGACCATAGAGGAGCAAAAGTTAGATACTGATAATTCAATTAAGAAAATTGATGCCGAGATTAAAGAAATACTTGAAAATAAATCAGTTACGGAAAAAAAAGCAAATGAAATTTCTAAAGAAATAACGGAGCTGACAATAAAGATTAACAAAAGAAAAGAATTGCTAAGAAATCAAGCTAGAGATATTCAAACTTCTGATTCATCTAATAGTTTAATAGAGACATTACTTAGCTCAGAATCTATTAGTGATGCAATAAATAAAGCCGTTGCCTCTATTACGATTATGAACGCGAGTAACGGTGTAGTAGAACAGCAGCAGATGGATATAAAAAAGAGTGTTGCACTTGAAAAAGAATTAGAAAAAAAACTAACTGACATTGAAGATCAGTCTGCTGAATTAGATAAGAAACAAAGAAACTTAGTTGATATCAAATTGGGACAAGAATTAGAGTTAGCTGAATTATCCCTATCTTTAAATACTGAAGAAGAAAAGAAACAGAAACTCATTGAGGAAAGAGATGAGGCAGAAAAGAAAAAGAAATTAGCTTTAGAGGCTTTGGAAAAGCAACGAAAAATTGAAGAAGACGCTAAGAGAATGGCTGATTTGGAAGTATCTAAGAAACGAGAGACAATTATTGATAATTCAGCAGAGAATGCGGAATTGGTTGATGAAAAAGCTACAAAAGAAAATCCAAGCGAGACAAGTAAATCTGAAGAAAATGTTGTATCGAATGAAGAAAAAAGCAACGTAGATTTATCTTCCAAAGAAAAAGATGTTCTATCAACCGAGGAGTCTAGTTCGTCAAATACTGGTTGGAGTAGGCCTCTAGATTCTATTAATATTTCAAGCCGATTTGGGTTTCGCTCAGATCCCACAGGATATTCTGGAAATCAACATGATGGTTTAGATTTTACCGGATCTACTGGAACTCCAATTTTTTCAATTAATTCCGGAGAAGTTGTTGCAGCAGGTTATGGACCGTCTACTGGAAATCATGTGATTATAAAACACTCTAACGGTATGTATAGTTATTATATGCATATGAGTACCCCACCGGCGGTATCAGTAGGCCAGTCAGTCTCTTCAAGAGAATACTTAGGAGGGATGGGAACGACGGGTAATTCTACTGGAGTTCATCTGCACTTGGGCATGTCTACTGGATTGTGGTCCGGTTTTGTGGACCCAGCGACTTATATAGGCTTATAGAATTTCATGTTTTTTATTTTAGAGAAATCTAGTGTTTAAGGCAGTATGCTTTATTACGCTAGATTTTTTACTGGATTTATACACTTTTTTTAAATTATTCGAAGTAATAGAATTATCTTTTAATACGTTAAAGACAAGTATAAAGAATATAAATTAGGTAATTATTTCAATATTTTTCAAAACACTTTAATCTCATTTATAGAATATGTTTTAGATATCGACGTAAATTTAGGTGGAAATCGATGGTATATATTCAAAAGCAATCGATCGAAGCTGATTGCACAGAAGAAAAACCGTAATTTTTTTAAAATACATATGAATGATTTGACATATGTTTGATTAATCATTTATAATATTCTTATATTAACTAAAGGATGAGTAAGATGTCAAAAGAAAGAAAAAAAGAAATACGGAGAAAATTGATTAAGCTTTTAAATGAAAATCCTAACTGGTTAGATAGTGATCATACAGAACTAAAAAAAGAAATTCAGTTGTTGGGACAGTTTCTAGGATATAACTCCAAAAACAAAAAAATTGGAGACTTAACTTTAGAGAAATATTTAAAATTACTTAGCTTAGGTTTCAATAACCAAGAAATAAAAGGAATCTATCAGTTATCTGAGGGGAGCTTTAAGGAGTGGCTGAAAGAGCATGATTTTTATCGGCGAAATGTAGATGAGATTTTGAATGAAAACAAAGAATTCAAAAACTATGATTAATCATAAACAATATTTAGGAGGTAACGTAAATGGACAAAGAAGAAATCAACAACAAAAATCATTCTCTTAAAAACAAGACTAGTAACCATGGAGGCACTGAGCATAAACATAATGAAGAACACGATCATAGCCATGGGAATATCCCAGTATATTTTTACTTCATAGGGTTAATCACATTTTTAATTGCTCTATTTTTAGGAGAAGATCTACTTATACTTTCTAACATGTTATTTAGTATTACGGTGGTTTCTGCAGGGTACCATGTAATCATAGAGGGCTTTGGAGATACAATAAAAGATAGTTTGAGAACGAAAAAATTCATGCCTAATATTCATTTTTTAATGGTATTAGCAGCAGCTGCCGCAATGATTATTGGTAGTTTTGAGGAAGCCGGTCTATTGATTTTGATTTTTGCCGGAGCACATTTCTTAGAAGATTACGCTGAGGGTAAGAGTAAGAGAGAAATTACGAATCTACTAAAGCTAAATCCCACTGAAGCTAGAAGAATATCAACTGACAACTCTGTTGAAGTCGTGTCAGTTGATCAATTAGTGGTCGGAGATAAAGTGCAAGTTTTAAATGGAGGACAAGTGCCTACAGATGGGAAAATAATCTCTGGAACAACATCAATCGATGAGTCGTCTATAAACGGTGAAAGTATTCCAAAAGAAAAAACAGTGGGTGACGATGTATTCGGAAGTACAATTAATGGTACCGGTTCATTTGTTATGGAAGTTTCAAAAGATAGTAGTGATACTGTATTTGCAAAAATATTAAAACTAGTTGATCAATCGCAGAAAAATTTGAGTAAAACAGCAACAACCATAAAGAGGTTAGAGCCCAAGTATGTGACCTTAGTATTGATGATTTTCCCATTTATATTGGTCTTGGGTCCAACAGTTTTTGGATGGAGCTGGAATGTAACTTTATATCGAAGTATTGTATTTTTAATTTCATCTTCACCTTGTGCATTAGCAGCTAGTGCGGTACCAGCTACTTTATCAGCGATTTCTAATTTAGCTAAGAGAGGTGTACTGTTTAAAGGGGGATCATTTTTATCTAATTTAGGGGAACTTAAAGCTATTTGTTTTGACAAAACAGGGACTTTGACGAAAGGAAAACCCGTTGTTACAAATCAATATTTCATTGATGGGGTCGACGAAGAAGAGGTAATCGACGTTATTGTATCAATGGAAAAAGAATCAAATCATCCTTTAGCGACTGCTATAGTTAGTAATTTTCCACATACGGAGACAAAAACACTATCAGTAGAAAATGAGGTTGGCAGAGGATTAGTATCAACATTCAATGATAATGAGTATAGAATTTCTAAACCTTCGGAATTTAACAGTTATGATAAAAACATAAAAGAAAAAGTTAATGAGTATTCAAAAGACGGAAAGACTGTTGTTTTAATAGCAATTAATAAGGAAGTTATAGGTTTAATTGCATTAATGGATGTCCCTAACTCGAATGCAAAAGATGCAATAGAATACTTCAATGATCAAGGTGTTCACACTACTTTAATTACAGGAGATGCTAAACTTACGGGTGAATCGATTGGCAATGAGCTAAAGATTGGTCAAGTAATTGCTAATGTTTTACCGGAAGATAAGGCGAAAATTATTAAACAGCAACAGGATTCATATGGACTAACTGCAATGGTAGGTGACGGAGTCAATGATGCGCCAGCTTTAGTTAATGCGGATGTAGGAATTGCTATGGGCGATGGAACGGATGTTGCTATCGATGTAGCGGATGTGGTTCTAATGAAGAATGACATATCGAATTTAGTTTATGCTCATAAAGTATCTAGACGATTAAATAAAATTGTCTGGCAGAATATTATCTTTTCAATGTTTATTGTGTTGCTATTAATATCATTAAACTTTTTAGGTAAAATGACTATAGGAATAGGAGTTTTAGCTCACGAAGGAAGTACTGTGTTGGTTATTTTTAACGGATTGAGATTATTAATTCCTCAAAAAGAAATGTGAAAATTATAGGACGGAGATTCTAAATGAAAAATAAGGATTTAGAAAGATCAGTTGAGGGAGCCCAGAAAATCGTAAAAGTACTCAATGATCGAACCAGACTAAAAATACTGTTTTTTTTGTCGAAACAAGAAAGAAATGTCTCTGAATTACAGTCATTGGTCCAAAGATCACACACAGCAACATCGCATCATCTTTCTAAGTTGAAAAGTAATAGGATGGTTTCAGCAGAGCGTAAAGGAAAGTATATGTACTACTCCTTGAATGATGAACATATAAAAACTATTTTAAAAGTTCTGTTTGAACACACTATGGAAGAGGGTGAATTTTGTGGGACACCATCACAAAAAAGATTATTATAGAGATGACCACCATAAAAGTAACACTTACAAAAAAGAACATCATGGTAATCATGGTTCCTATAGAAGTAACAGAGGCTGCTTAGGCTGTTTAACTCAAATATTCCTAGTTTTAATTATAGTATCATTTATCTTTATCAGTGTTAATTTGTGATTATTAGCTGATGTGTTAAGTAATTGAGGTAAATATTTTGATACGGAGGAACTCAATGAATAGAGAAGAAATTTTACAAACAATCAAAGATCTAATAGCTAATGGCAATATTGAAGAAGCAAATGCTCTTTTGAATGAACAAGCTACATTCTTAGCAGATTATTATGATCAGGCAGCTGGATTATTTGAAAATTTAGATACTGTGCAAATACCTTTTTTTAATAACAAGGAAACTATATTGTTGTTATGGGAAAAACTTTCAAATTTATTCAATAAATAAAT
>NZ_NGLL01000003.1:0-48157 GCF_002140615.1 Enterococcus sp. 2G9_DIV0600 | reverse complement strand
ATATTTAGATGATGAGGGCTTTCATGTTATTTGTAAGTGTAATATCAATATTCGTTCTTCTAAGTGTAGATCAGATTGCTAAATTATTGACAGTTAATATTTTTGCATTATATGAAGAAAGAGTCATTATTCCCGATATTTTTTCACTGACCTATATTCAAAATAGTGGGGCAGCTTGGGGGATTTTGAGTAATAATACAAACTTATTGATTGTTATATCGGTGCCCATAATCGCTATGTTGGGTTGGCTAATGTTAAAAAGTAAAAAAAAGATTCTGACGAGTGGCCTGAATTTTATTATTGCAGGTGCATTGGGAAACTTAGTAGATCGAATAAGGATTGGCTATGTAGTTGACATGCTACGTCTTGATTTTCTAAATTTCCCTGTATTTAATATTGCAGATGTAATGTTGACGTTTGGTGTGCTTTTGGTGATCACTGATTATCTATCAGATAAAATATCAAATGTAGAGAATAAAAATCATTGATTTTAATGGTCTTATGCAAGACATTCTGAGAAAAGTGCTATTAAAAAGTATCTGCTTAAATATATTCCATAAATTTTACTGATGTGACACAATCAGATTCTGTCACATTCGTTAAAATCGCTCCATCCTTAGAGGCTCTAAGAGGAAATCACTTTTCTTTTAGGGCCTTGTCATTTTAATATTTAAATGGCGCATAGTTTGCTTCATAACTAGCGTTCAAAAAAACTAAAAATGTATCATAAAAAGAAGGCACGCTTATAAACATGCCTTCTTTTATTTGTTGTGTTATTTAACTTTCATCAATCGTAATCCGTTTAATGTTACTAAAAGCGTTGCTCCCATATCTGCTACAATAGCAATCCATAGTGTTAACCAACCTGGTATGACTAGTAGTAGAGCTAATAATTTTATCCCCAATGAGAACGTGATATTTTGCTTAATTACTTTTAGAGTTTGGCGACTAAGTCTAACAATGAATGGTAATTTTTGTAAATCGTCACCCATTAGAGCAACATCAGCCGTTTCGAGAGCCGTATCTGTTCCTGCACCTCCCATTGCAATACCTACCGTTGATGCAGCTAATGCTGGTGCATCATTAATGCCGTCGCCCACCATTGCTACTTTATTATAAGTTGTCCGCAATGCTTTAATCGAATCTAATTTTTCTTGAGGCATTAGATCTCCTTTTATCTCAGTCACACCTAATTGTCTACCAATAGATTCAGCTGTCTTAGTATTATCACCAGTAAGCATAATAGTGTGTTCAATTGACAATTTGTGGAGTTCAGAAATAACGTCAGCACTTGAATCTCTTACTTCATCCGCGACAGCAATTACACCTAAAATTTGTTCGTCAGTACCGAAATACATGGCGGTTTTCCCTTGTTCTTGAAATTGTCTGTATTGTACTTTGACCGCTGTTTCTTCGATTACTGATGCAGAAAACAGTTTAGGACTTCCAATATAGTAACGTATGTTTTGATATATCCCCGTAAGCCCTTTACCTGTGATAGATTGGAAATCCTCGATTTGTATTGACTTGTAATCAACATTAGTCTTATCTGCTTCATTTAAAATAGCAGAAGCTAATGGGTGTTGAGAAAGAGATTCCAGCGATGAAATAATCGATAGATAATTTATACCAGTGTCAGAACTGGTTGTAATGAAATCTGTTACGACAGGCTTTCCTTTTGTTAAAGTTCCAGTCTTATCGAAAGCAATTGCTCTCAAATGACCAATTTCTTCCAGGTAGACTCCGCCTTTTACTAAAACACCATTTTTTGCTGCATTGCCAATAGCCGAAACAATTGAAACAGGTGTTGAGATCACCAATGAACAAGGACATCCGACTACTAAAATGGATAACCCTTGGTAAAGCCATTTATTCCAATCGCCACCAAAGAATAGCGGAGGAACAACAACTATCATAAGAGCCATAATAATTATGAATGGCGTATAGTATTTTGCAAATTTATCTACAAAAGCTTGAGCAGGTGCACGTTCTCCTTGCGCTTCTTCAACTAAGTGAATGATTTTGGCAATCGTTGTATCCGTTACTTTTTTTGTTACTCTGACTTCAAGAACACCTTCTTCATTTAGTGTGCCTGCAAACACTTCATCATCTAACTGTTTTTCAACAGGAACCGATTCTCCTGTTATTGCTGCTTGGTTTACTGAGGAATGACCGTTGATAACAAGTCCATCCATGGCTATTTTTTGTCCGGGTTTAATGATCATAATATCGTCGATATCGATTTTATCGACACTGATTAATTGCTCTACATTGTTTCTCCTGATAAGAGCTTCTTTTGGAGCTATATCCATAAGAGAACGAATCGACTGTCTTGCTTTATCCATTGAAAATCGTTCCAAAGCTTCGCTAATAGCAAATAGTATTACTACAATAGAACCTTCGGCCCATTCTCCAATAAATGCGGCTCCAATAATTGCAATAGTCATTAAGGATTCCATAGAGAAGTCCAATTTGATCAAATCAGAGAATCCTTCTTTAAATAAATCATATCCACCAATTATTATTGCCAATATATAAAGAGCTTTCGTTAATAGATGATCTTCGCCCAATGAGAGTTGGGAAATCACAGCAACAAGTATAAAACCAAGAGAGATGATTAAAGCGATATTCCGTTTAATAAAAGACTCTTTTGATCTGACTTGTTCAGGATTTTCTTGATCATTACGAATGATAAGATTTTCAAAGGCTCCCGCTTCTTCGAGTTCTTCAATAGTTGTTTGGCCTTCTACTGAAATCTTACTTGCACCAAAGTTTACTGTTGCATTCGTAACCCCTGGTAACTGTTTCACATTTTTTTCAAATTTACCTGCACAATTTGCACAGCTTAACCCTTCTATTCGATAGGTTTTTTCGGTCATTTTCTCACTCATGCTAGCACCTCTTCTTTAAAATTTACGCCAAGCTCCATAAGATTTAAGATTTTGATATTTTTAATAAAATAGTAGACTAACTTACCATCCTTGTGACTATCAACTACTCCCAATTTTTTTAAGGAGTTCAGGTGGTGTGAAGTTGTTGCAACTGAAGCATCAATGATATTTGCAATATCACAAACACATAGCTCATCTTCATGAACCAAGGCGTGTACAATTTTTAGTCTATTTTCATCTGACAATATTTTAAAGAAACCAGTTACTGACCGAGTGTCAAAGTCGGTTAGTTTAGCTTTAGCACGATTAACCCTATCTTCATGAATACAATTAATTTCACAAATTTCATTAGTCATACGATCATTCCTTTACATTCAAATATTCGTTTGAATGTATTGTACCAGAGCATTTATCTATATTCAAGTGATTGTTTGAATGTTCATGAAATAACGATTTGCTGGACGCTCTTTTTAGATACCATACTTAATAAGTATTGCTTTATTTATGTGTTCATGAACTCGTAACTAAATCATTGTTCAATTAAAATTTAGATTTATGAGTATTAGGACAAATATTGTATGGGGTCAGAAACTTAAAAGTTTTTGATCCTTTTTTGATTTCTCATTTCATAGCTCTTTCAGCAGCTCAATTTATTAGGTCAGAAAGTATTTCATTAAGAGGTCAACAGAGTATACCCTGTTGGTCTTTTTTTGTATTCATGATATACTTGGTTTTCTAAGAGGTCAACAGAGTTGGGCAACAGGATTTTTAAAATGATCCAAATTTTGAATTTTCAAAGGAGTTTTTTCTATGGCCAAAATTGGATATGCACGAGTAAGTAGTACAGATCAAAATTTAGATCGACAATTAGAGCTTTTATCTGACTGTGATAAAATTTTTACTGACAAGTTGAGTGGAAAGGATACAAATCGAGAAGCATTTCAAGAAATGATGAATTTTATTCGTGAAGACGATATTGTGGTAGTCACCGAACTTAAACGTCTTGGTCGTAATAATAAAGAATTAACGGAAACAATGAATTTAATTCAATTGAAGAAAGCCACGCTTGAAGTATTAAATTTACCAGCGTTAACAGGTATTACTGATGATAACCTACGCCGATTACTTAATAACTTGATTATTGAATTATATAAGTACCAGGCTGAAGATGAACGTAAATATATACTTGAAACACAGAAGCAAGGTATTGCGCTTGCTAAAGCAAAAGGTAAGTATAAGGGTGGAAAGCCAAAGTATCGAGAAGATGATAAGCGTCTGCAATTAGCATTTAAATTATTTTTGGAAGGATCTACAGACAAAGAAGTTGAAGAACAGACAGGTATAAATCGAAGAACATTTAGAAGGTACAGAATGAAGTATGGTGTTACTAATGAAAGTAGGAAGAAAATAAAGAAGGGTGATAGTGATGTATGATTGCTCCAAAGAATTAGAAAAATTCTATAGAAAAAAAGTTGTACTTTCAGCAAAAGAACAAAATGAATTGAGAGAAAAACGTAAACTTAATATTAAAAGATTAAAAGAGGGTGCAAGAATTGTTTCTAGTCGATGGTAGGGAGTTGTGCAAAGTTAAAAGTGAATATCGTATAAAAACACCCTACAAAAACTTCATTAAAAAGTTTTTGTAGGGCATTTTTATTAGGCAAACATTTTTTTCGCGGCACGAGCCAATGTCTTCAAATCTTTATCGTAACGAGGGGTTGGTACTAAGCGAGACATTGGAATACCTGCGAAGTGAAAGGCCGCAATTTCTCCAGAACGGACGGCGCTTTGTTCAGTGAAAATCATTTGATAAGGCTGTTCAACAAATTCACCGGTAAAGGCAAGGTTTGTAGAATGTTGAGGAATTACTTTTGGCCGATCAGTTTTGGCACGATTGTTGAATAATGCTGAAGCATAGGGCATGTAGACCGGAATATTATTGATTACACTAGCCATGATTTCTGCTTCTTTATCGCGGATATTGCCCGGACCAGGATCGACTTTAGAAAGTTGCCCAATCAGTTCTTGCAGCATTTCCTTTCCATTCATCTTAATGTATTGTTTGTCCACAAATTCACCACGACGGCGAGGATACAAGAAGTAACCCCAGATGACTGTTTCATTTGGTTTTTGGGTCGTGAAGTGGGGTTGATGATGGACGACAATCGACATATTGACATCCTTTTGGCCTAACGGCGTAATTGGCGAAGTCGACACAAAGGAGTTCAGTGCATTGCCAGGAATTTGGGTCGTGATTCGTGTGATTTCATTCAAAAGAATATGGTCACGCGTCGTTAAGGTAAAGCTGACCCATTCGCTGGCATTTCGATCAGCAAAAAATTTGTCGGGATTTCCTACATTATAGAAACGTTCGCTGGCTTTTTTCCATAAACTGGATGCTGCCCCGTAGTCCATATTTTCAGGAGCCGGTGTTTCAAAATCGCCTAAAGTAGCAGAATCTGTAATTGAGCCATTTGTAAAGATGACTGCAGTATCATCGTCTACCGGAACAAATTCTTCTTCATTCGTTTCAGTATTAGTCATTTTTAACCCGGTTACAGTGATTTCATCTTGCATTGTTGTTTCTTTGAATTCCCAATCAGTGACTAGCCGATTGAGTACAATGTGACAGCCTTGATCTTTCAAATAATTGACTAATGGAAGCATGATACTTTCATATTGATTGTAACGCGTACGATTGACACCGACTAAATGTTCAATTTGAGTAAATTCATAAATCATTTGATGCATATAGCGACGTAATTCTTGAGCAGAACTTTGCAAACGGAAAGCAAAAGTGGTCTCCCACATGAACCAGAAGTTTGTTTCAAAGAAGTGAGGATCGTCTTTGAAGTATTCGGAAATAGAGACATTATCCAGTTTTTCTTCCTCCGAATCCGGCATAGCAATCAGCTTAGTTAAAAGAACACGGTCTTTATTGTTCAATCCCAAGTGACCGCCATCAATGATTCCTTTTCCGCCCTCCAATAACCGTGCTTTATCAAATGTGCGGTGTTTTGCATCAAAGTCGCGGGTATCTTCTGCGGCAGTCATATGAGGCTCGGTAGCAGAAGGGATTCGATCTAAAAGATCCATTAAATCAACATACGTCCGATAATTCAGCATCCGTCCGCCACGGGCTACATAGCCCTTTTGGTTTTCAAGGGGATGATTTTTATTCCAATATTCATCTGTGACTGTTTCTGTTGGGGCACCGTCATTTGAACCATGATCATCTAAAGAATAAAAGGTGATTTGTTCGCCATTCCATCTGCCTTCTTGAATCAAGTAGACAGCAGCTGCCATGTTTGCTAAACCGGCACCAATCATTATAACTTTACTTTTTTTCATCACTAATTCCTCCATCATTGTTACTTATTCCCTTTTTAGAAACTAGATAGACTCATATTCATCGTATAAGTGACTATCATCTTCGAAAAAGCCTGTCTTTTTAGCAAGATAAGCTGCACCTAATGCAAGGACACCTACTGTTAAACCAATGCTAAACAATTTCTTTTTCATGATGAATTGCTCCTTTCCAATTTTTAAGGATATCTCTTTTTCGTACGCTTGATTTATTTCCCCCTTCTTTCTATAACCAAGCATAGACCTGCTTAAAAATGAATGCAAAAGATAAGGGTAGGACAGTGATTGCTTTTTAGACAGTCGGTAAGCTTTGTCTAAAAAGCAGTTTAAGCAAATCTGATGAGAAAGAAGGTAATTTTTTGTTAAGTGCACCACAGTTAAGCATAAGAAAAGGGGTTCTGTTGCAAAGTTTTAAATAAAGAATAAAATCCCTTACGGTATCTATGATTTAAGCTGGGATTCCCAATAATATCTTGATTTCAGTACAGACCGAAAACCCGAAGAGAGTGCCTTCTTTTCGGGTTTTCTTATATAATCCTCGAATGGCTTCCATGCCTTTAATCGTGGTAGAGGCAGTGCGTAAACTTCGATAGAATTTATTGCGTCTCTTTACTGGACGATGGTCTTGTTCAATCAAATTATTCAGGTATTTAATGGTACGATGTTCTGTCCCTTGATAAAAGCCGTATTCTTTTAGTTTCTTAAAGGCACTTGTAATAGAGGGGGCTTTATCTGTGACTACAACCTTCGGTTCATCAAACTGCTTCACTAACCGCTTAAGAAAAGCATAGGCTGCTTGTGTGTCCCGTTTTTTACGTAACCAAATATCCAAGGTTAAACCATCTGCATCGATGGCTCGATACAAATAATGCCATTTTCCTTTAATTTTGATGTACGTTTCATCCATTTTCCATGAATAAAAGGATTTTTTATTTTTCTTTTTCCAAATTTGATAGAGTAGTTTGCCATATTCTTGCACCCAACGATAAATCGTCGTATGAGAAACGTTAATGCCACGATCATATAAGATTTCTCGAACTTCACGATAGCTAAGGTTATAACGAAGATAGTAGCCCACGGCTACAATAATCACATCCTGCTGAAATTGCTTTCCTTTAAAATGATTCATCGTCATTCCTCCTGCTATCTTTTTCTATTATTCTACCTTATTTGATAGTAGATTTAAAACTTTGCAACAGAACCTTTTCCTTTATGTGCTGAGGATTAAGGGGTACCAATTGTAATTGCGGGTTATATGGTCTTTGTTTAGAATCGCTCTCCAAAAAGCCAATTTTTTTGCATAGAATTTTAGATGTGGTACCATTAATTAGAATTATTATAAATAAGAAGTAGGTATCATTGTTTCAGTACAAAGACTAGGAGGAATGGAAGATGGAAATAGACTACAAGGATCATGGGAAGAAGCCGTATATCATTAATATTGAAGACGCCACCACAGGAAATGATAATTACCGGACGACCATTTGGACAGGCAGTAAACTGCAAGTCACCGTAATGTCCATTCAACCGGGCGATGACATCGGTTTGGAAGTGCACGAAGGCATTGACCAATTTATCCGTATTGAAGAAGGAGAAGGCGTGTGTAAAATGGGGCCTTCTAAAGATAACTTACATGTTCAACAAAAAGTGATGGATGATGACGCCGTATTTGTTCCGGCGGACATGTGGCACAACATCGAAAACACCGGTGATAAGCCGCTCAGACTGTATACCATTTATGCTGGTCCAGATCACCTTGAAGGAACGGTTCACCCTACTCATGAAGACGCCAAAAACGATCCAAACGAACACTGAGGTACACTAGGATGAAACAAAAGCCCTGCACCCGTATGGATGGTCCACTGGTGCAGGGCTTTTTTATAAAGGAGAGATGTGGTATGAGTGATTCATTGTTTCAATTAGAGAAGGTTGGTTTTCAGGCAAACGGAAACCAAATCCTTCAAGATATCTCTTTTACAGTAAACAAAGGGGAAGTGATTGTTTTTTCTGGTCCTTCTGGAAGTGGAAAAAGTACCCTTTTGAAATTAATTGGTACGCTGCTTTCCCCAACTTCCGGAAAAATTTATTATCGAGGTACGGATCTGCAAAAAATCGATCCTGTGGAGTATAGAAAAGAAGTCTCTTATTTCTTTCAAAACGCTTCTCTATTCGATGAGACAGTTCAAGAGAACTTGTCTTTTCCTGCCCGCATAAGAGAAGAAGGATTTGATCGGGAACGTGCAAAAAAATTGTTAGAACGAGTTCAAATACCTGAAACTTACTTATCGAAAGAGGTCAAGGAACTATCAGGAGGGGAAAAACAACGGGTTGCATTGGTCCGAAATTTGATGTATCAACCGAAAGTGTTGCTCCTGGATGAAGTTACCAGTTCATTGGACCAAGAAAACAGAGCGATTGTCCTTGATTTAGTCCGAGACATGATGAAAGACCAACAAACTACGGTGTTGGCCGTCACTCACAACCAGGAAGAAATCGACCAAGCTTCTCGTCTGATTACTATCAAAGGTGGAAAAATGGAGGAATCGAAATGACAAACAATTTGGAAATCAGTAATCTTTCTTTGCTTTTATCCTCTGTCCTCTTGATAGTTGCCTTGTTGATTGATTACAAAGAGAAATTGGGATTAGGAAACGACATTTTTATTGCGGGATTTCGCGCTGTCGTTCAATTATTCCTTATTGGATATGTATTGAGCTACGTATTACGAGTGGATAACAACTTTCTCACTTTAGCGATGGTTTTGTTCATTGTGTTCAACGCTTCTTATAACGCCCATACACGCAGTGAGGGGATCAACCGCTCTTTTAAAATTTCAACGACGGCTATTGGAGTAGGAACAGCCTTGTCCTTACTCATTCTTGTTTTTTCAGGAGTCATTGACTGGTCCCCTTCCCAAATCGTTCCAATTACAGGCATGATTGCCAGCAACGCCATGACTGCGATTGGAGTGACCTATCGGTCTTTGAATTCAAAATTTACGGACCAACGCCAACAGGTATTGGAAAAATTGGCATTGGGAGCCAATAAAAAACAAGCGTCCATGAGTATTGTAAGAGAAAGCGTCAAAACGGGCATGGCTCCTTCTATTGACCGAACAAAAACGGTTGGACTTGTCAGCCTACCAGGTATGATGTCAGGGTTGATTTTTGCGGGAATTGATCCTGTTCAAGCGATTCGTTACCAAATTGTTGTGATGTTTATGTTGATTTCAGTTACTGCGATTTCTTCATTTATTGCTAGTTATATGGCTTACCGTGAGTTTTATAACAATCGCAGTCAATTAATTATATGATTTGGGATGATACACTACTCTTAAAACCAGTGGTTACAATTTTATGTAGTTAAAGAAGCGCAAACACGCCAAATTGCCGATTGGTTGATCGGCATGAACGCAAGCCCTTTGTATACGTTAAATTTACAACAGAAGGGCGTACAAGGTACATTTTCACTAGGACGTGTTCAAACGCCCACCTTATACCTTATTTTTCAGCGCCAGGAAGCCATAGAGAATTTTAAAAAAGAACCTTTTTTCGAGGTGGAAGCTAGTATAAAAGTAAACCAAGGGTCATTTAAGGGCGTTCTAAGCCCCACACAGCGTTTTAAAACCCAAGAGGAGCTTTTTAGCTTTTGTTTCTTCTAAACAAGCTAAAATAGGCAATCAAGAGGGGATAATTGCTGATATTCAAACCAAAGAGAAGAAAACGAATAGTCCGAGTTTGTTTTCTTTAAGTAGTTTGCAATCAAAAGTCAATCAGCTTTATAAAGCGACAGCGAGCCAAACTTTAAAAGCTATGCAGGGACTGTATGAAGCCAAATTATTGAGTTATCCAAGAACAGATACACCATTTATTACAGAGAAAGAATTTGCTTATTTAAAAGCGAATTTTGGCAAATATAGCGGTTTTTTAGGACTTGATCTTGAAATGGTTCAAACAGAGCCTAGAAAGCGTTATGTGGACGGTAGTAAGGTACAGGAACACCACGCCATTATCCCAACAAAACAAGTACCTACCGAATCTACATTAGCGAAAATGGACGATTTACAACGAAAAATTTATGCTTTAGTCGTTAAAACGACCGTTGCCATGTTTTTACCTGATTACTTGTATGAAGAAACCAAGATACAAACGAAAGTAGCTGATTTGCTGTTTCAATCGATCGGAAAGACACCAAAACAAGAAGGTTGGAAAATTCTTTTCAAACAACAAACCAAAGAAGAAAAAGAGGACGTTCAAATTTTGACGAATTAGTGAAACTCTATGAAAAAGACGTAGTAAAACATGCAACATCCTATTCTAATCAGCTGGTAAAGCTTAATTAGGTTATATAAGCTTGAAAATAAAGGGTTTGTCCAATATGGACAAGCCTTTTTCTTATGTTTTGCCACAGATTTGCCACACTTATTGTGTAAGAGTATCAAGGATAGGTATAATTTGATCCTTTGTTTTTTTAGTGATGTGCAAATAAATTTCTGTTACACGACTACCTCTAGAATGCCCTACACGGTCTTGAATTGCTTCTAGGGGTATTCCTTGCTCTGCTAAGAAACTAATATGCGTATGACGGAATATATGGGCCGTAATATGTTTATTAAAACTAAGTTTATTATCAATATCAATTCCTGCTCGTTTTGGATTACCTTTTCGATTTAATTTTCCATTTTCAGGTGAGTTGAGGAAATTGTTAAGGACACTATAATGAAGAGGTGTTCCATTATAGTCGGGTTTATGACGACTTTTGGAAGTAAAAATCCATCCATTATCTTTATAATCAGGATTGAATCTTATATGTTGGTGATTTAACTCAATTTCCTCTTTAAGAATTTCTATAGCCCTTTTAGATAATTGGACATTTCGGTAACTTTGTAAGTTTTTTATATTACCTTCATAGCTATTTTCTGCAGCTCCTCCGTGAGTGGACTGACTAATGATGATATTTTGCTTTTCAAAATATTGATAGGCACCAATATTTTGGAGTTTTCGACTCTGTAAGTCAACAGGGCCATTAGTTAGAATACCTATTGGGATGTGGTTTTTATGTAGAGCCAGCAGTAGTTGATGTATCTCAGGAATCATCGTAATCTGATCGAGTTCATATTCATAGTCAGCTTGGAAGTCTAGAGTTTCTGTCCTAGAAATACTATCGATGCCAAATTCTTCCATAGTCTTCTGACAGCGAAAATTTCTAAGCTGCTCAATACTGATGAGTTTTTTCGTGTATTTAGGAAAAGCAACATCAGACCAATATCTGAAACGTTTGCAAATGTTATCTATTTGTTGGATATCAATCGTTGGAAAACATTTCTCAACGCTACGTTTAAAGGGGAGTTGATGGTCATAAAGAGTGTCATCAAGGTCAAAAACAATATTTTTATAAGTCATAATTCTAGTCCGCTTTTAAAATAGTAGTGTACTGGCTAAATTCCTCTAAGTGTTGAGGGCTAATCTGGTTATCTGTAATGATGGTATCGAGTTGATCTAGATTATAGAAGTTAAAGAAATCGTATCGATCGAATTTAGTACTGTCTACTAATAAGAATTTTTCTACAGCATTGTTTAGGGCAAGTTGTTGAATCACACCTTCCTTGTCACTATATGTAGCAATAGAATTATGGGTAACAGCATTTGCACTAACAAAAGCTTTGGCAAATCTCATTGCTTTTAAATTTGTCGAAGCCATTGAACCTACAAAAGCTCCAGTTATTTCTCTATATTCACCGCCAAGAAGCAATAAATCAATGGTTTCGCTATCATTTAGAAACAAGAACACAGGGAGACTATTTGTAATGACACGAATTTTATAACCTTTACGACCTTTCAATTCTAATGCCAGTTGTTCAAGTGTAGTTCCGGGTCCAATAAAAATAGTATCGCCATCTTTGATTAAAGAGCAGGCTTTTTTAGCAATGTCAATTTTTTCTTTTGTATTTAGACTTTTCTTCTCGATATGTGTCTTTTCAAGTGGCTTTTTAGAGGAAAGCAATTGTGCACCACCATGAGTACGTGTTAAAAGTCCATCAGCTTCTAGAGCATCAAGGTCTCTACGGGCTGTCATATCGGAAATATCTAGTTCATCTATTATTTCTTTTATGGTTATGGTCCCATCAATCTTTAACATATCTAAAATTTTTTCTAATCGTCGTTTTTTGTTCATATGAAAACTCTTCTTTCATAAAGTAATTTTTTTCCAAAGATAATTCTCTTTTAATTGTATCATAAAAGACAATATTTTCAAGGTAAAACAAACAATTTCAAACAAAAACAAATGTTAGATGATGAAATAAGAACAGAGGATTGACGTATATTAGCTTAGGTCAGATTTTGTATAAGACGAAAATAAAGTAGGACCTCTTAATCAGTAAGTTATAGAAAGTAAAAGACTTTTGTAATACTTGAATAGATATTTCACGTCCATTTTGTGATGGATTAAATGAACAAAAATGAACAATAATTTAACGGTGTTATCTATTTTTTAAAAAAACAAATAAAAAAAACAAAAAATAAACAAAAAGCGTTGCTTTTTGTTTGAATGTTTGATATTATATAAACAAAGAAATGATGAAAACGTTTTTTCGAACATTTTGCAAAATGTTTTCTACTTCTACGTAGCATTTCTTTCTAAAATTTAGGAGGTGGTCAAAATGGCTATTGTTGTTGGTGCAGATCTCAAAGGTACGAGATTAAAAGATGTTGTGAAAAATTTTCTTGTAGAAGAAGGTTTTGAGGTAATTGATGTGACTAAGGACGGACAAGATTTTGTTGATGTTACCTTGGCAGTTGCCTCTGAAGTAAATAAAGATGAGCAAAACTTAGGTATTGTAATTGATGCTTATGGAGCTGGTCCATTCATGGTAGCAACTAAAATTAAAGGTATGGTTGCAGCAGAAGTTTCAGATGAACGCTCAGCTTATATGACACGTGGACATAACAATTCACGAATGATTACGGTTGGCGCTGAAATCGTCGGTGATGAGCTTGCTAAAAACATCGCTAAAGGTTTCGTCAATGGTAAATATGATGGTGGACGTCATCAAATCCGAGTAGATATGCTTAACAAGATGTGTTAAGAAAAGGAGTTAAGGAATGAGAATCGCAATTGGATGTGACCACATTGTCACAGATGAAAAAATGGCAGTATCAGAATTCTTGAAATCAAAAGGACATGAGGTCCTTGATTTCGGGACATATGACCACGCACGTACTCACTACCCTATCTATGGTAAAAAAGTCGGTGAAGCAGTAGTAAGTGGTCAAGCAGACTTGGGAGTATGTATCTGTGGTACAGGTGTCGGCATTAACAATGCAGTCAATAAAGTTCCAGGTGTTCGCTCAGCGTTGGTTCGTGATATGACATCAGCTATATATGCAAAAGAAGAGTTAAATGCGAATGTTATCGGTTTCGGTGGAATGATTACTGGTGGTCTTCTTATGAATGACATCATTGAAGCTTTCATTGAAGCTGAGTACAAACCAACAGAAGAAAATAAAAAATTGATTGCAAAAATCGAACACGTTGAAACACATAATGCACATCAAGCAGATGAAGATTTCTTTACAGAATTCCTTGAAAGATGGGACCGTGGTGACTACCACGATTAAGGTATAACAAATGATTCTGACAGTCACACTAAATCCTTCAGTAGACATCTCTTATCCTCTAGAAACATTGAAAATTGATACAGTGAATAGGGTAAAAGATGTTAGTAAGACAGCTGGTGGAAAAGGCTTAAATGTTACTAGAGTCTTGTATGAATCTGGTGATAAAGTTACTGCTACAGGTTTCTTAGGTGGTAAAATTGGTGAATTTATTGAAAGCGAATTAGAACAATCTCCTGTTAGTCCAGCTTTTTATAAAATCTCAGGAAACACTAGAAACTGTATTGCTATCTTACACGAGGGTAACCAAACAGAAATTTTGGAACAAGGACCAACAATTTCTCATGAAGAAGCAGAAGGCTTTCTTGACCACTATAGCAATCTTATTAAACAATCAGAAGTTGTTACAATTTCAGGAAGTTTACCTTCAGGACTTCCCAACGATTATTATGAAAAACTTATCCAACTTGCTTCGGATGAAGGAGTAGCAGTCGTTTTGGATTGTTCAGGTGCACCTCTTGAAACAGTTCTAAAATCGTCGGCTAAACCTACTGCCATCAAACCTAATAATGAGGAACTTTCACAGTTGCTTGGAAAAGAAGTAACAAAAGATATTGAAGAACTCAAAGACGTTCTTAAAGAGTCACTTTTTAGTGGTATCGAATGGATAGTGGTCTCATTAGGTCGAAACGGTGCCTTTGCAAAACATGGTGATGTTTTCTATAAGGTAGATATTCCTGATATCCCAGTTGTTAATCCAGTCGGATCAGGGGACTCAACGGTAGCTGGTATTGCATCAGCTTTAAATAGTAAAAAAAGTGACGCTGACTTATTAAAACATGCGATGACATTGGGTATGTTAAATGCTCAAGAAACAATGACAGGGCATGTGAATATGACTAATTACGAAACACTAAACTCACAAATTGGAGTAAAAGAGGTATAAAAATGGTACTTACAGAACAGAAACGCAAATCTTTGGAAAAAATTTCAGATAAAAACGGTGTTATCTCAGCTTTGGCATTTGACCAACGTGGTGCTTTGAAACGTTTGATGGCACAGTATCAAGATACAGAACCAACTGTAGCTCAAATGGAAGAACTAAAGGTTTTGGTTGCTGATGAACTTACAAAATACGCTTCTTCAATGTTGCTTGACCCTGAATATGGACTTCCAGCAACAAAAGCATTGGATAAAGAAGCAGGTCTTCTTCTTGCCTATGAAAAAACAGGTTATGATACATCAAGTACAAAACGTTTGCCTGACTGCTTGGATGTTTGGTCTGCAAAACGTATCAAAGAGCAAGGCGCTGATGCCGTTAAGTTCTTGCTTTACTATGATGTAGACAGCTCAGATGAACTTAACCAACAAAAACAAGCTTATATTGAACGTGTTGGTTCTGAATGTGTCGCTGAAGATATTCCTTTCTTCTTGGAAATCCTTGCTTATGATGAAGAAATCTCAGATGCAGGTTCTGTTGAATATGCAAAAGTGAAACCTCGCAAAGTCATTGAAGCGATGAAAGTTTTCTCTGATCCACGCTTTAACATTGATGTTCTTAAAGTAGAAGTACCAGTTAACGTTAAATATGTCGAAGGTTTTGCTGATGGTGAAGTGGTTTACAGTAAAGCTGAAGCTGCTGACTTCTTTAAAGCACAAGAAGAAGCGACTAACCTTCCATACATCTACCTAAGTGCAGGTGTATCTGCTAAATTGTTCCAAGAAACATTGCAATTTGCTCACGACTCAGGTGCCAAGTTTAATGGTGTGCTTTGTGGACGTGCTACTTGGGCAGGATCTGTAGAACCTTACATCAAAGAAGGTGAAAAAGCAGCACGTGAATGGTTGCGTACTACTGGATTCGAAAATATTGATGAACTTAACAAAGTTCTTGTTAAAACAGCTAGTCCATGGACTGATAAAGTATAGTAAAAACATAAAACGGAGGATATTGTTATGAACAGAGAAGAGATGACTCTCTTAGGGTTTGAAATTGTTGCTTATGCTGGAGATGCTCGCTCTAAACTTTTAGAAGCGCTTAAAGCGGCTGAAAATGGTGATTTCGCTAAGGCAGATAGTCTTGTAGTAGAAGCAGGAAGCTGTATTGCAGAGGCTCACAATTCTCAGACAGCTATGTTGGCTCGAGAAGCTTCTGGGGAGGAACTTCCATACAGCGTTACCATGATGCATGGTCAGGACCACTTAATGACTACTGTCTTATTAAAAGATGTGATTCATCACCTCATCGAACTTTATAAAAGAGGAGCAAAATAATGCATAAACTCATTGAACTTATTGACAAAGGGAAACCGTTCTTTGAGAAAATCTCTCGAAACATCTATCTTCGTGCTATTCGTGATGGATTTATCGCTGGTATGCCAGTCATCCTTTTCTCATCTATCTTTATCCTTATTGCCTATGTCCCAAATGCTTGGGGATTCCACTGGTCAAAAGACATTGAGACCTTCTTGATGACTCCTTATAGCTATTCGATGGGTATCCTAGCATTCTTTGTTGGTGGTACTACCGCTAAAGCTTTGACGGACTCAATGAACCGTGACCTACCTGCGACCAATCAGATTAACTTCTTATCTACGATGCTAGCGTCTATGGTAGGGTTCCTTTTGATGGCAGCTGAGCCTGCAAAAGAAGGAGGCTTCTTGACAGCCTTCATGGGAACAAAAGGTCTTTTGACAGCATTTATTGCAGCCTTTGTGACAGTTAATGTTTACAAGGTCTGTGTGAAAAATAATGTTACTATTCGTATGCCTGAAGAGGTTCCACCAAATATCTCTCAAGTATTTAAAGACTTGATTCCATTCACTGTATCGGTTGTTCTCCTTTATGGACTTGAACTCATTGTTAAGGGAACTCTTGGTGTAACCGTTGCAGAATCAATCGGTACCGTTCTTGCTCCTCTCTTCTCAGCTGCAGATGGTTACCTTGGAATTACACTTATCTTTGGTGCTTATGCCTTCTTCTGGTTTGTTGGTATCCACGGTCCTTCAATTGTCGAACCAGCAATTGCTGCTATCACTTATGCCAATATCGATGCCAACTTGCATCTTATCCAAGCTGGACAACATGCAGATAAAGTTATCACTTCTGGTACTCAAATGTTTATTGTTACCATGGGTGGAACAGGAGCTACATTGATTGTTCCATTCTTGTTCATGTGGATTTGTAAATCAGAACGTAACCGTGCCATCGGACGTGCCTCAGTTGTTCCAACATTCTTTGGGGTTAATGAGCCAATCTTATTTGGTGCACCAATCGTATTGAATCCGATTTTCTTTGTACCGTTCATTTTCGCTCCGATTGTCAACGTTTGGATCTTTAAATTCTTTGTTGACACATTGAACATGAACTCATTCTCTGCCAACCTTCCATGGGTTACTCCTGGTCCGTTGGGAATTGTACTCGGTACTAACTTCCAAGTTCTATCATTTATCTTAGCCGGACTCTTGGTAGTTGTTGATACTATCATTTATTACCCATTTGTTAAGGTATACGATGAACAAATTCTTGAAGAAGAACGTTCTGGTAAAACAAACGATGCTCTTAAAGAAAAAGTAACTGCAAACTTCAATACTGCTAAAGCAGATGCCGTTCTTGGAAAAGCAGGCGTTGCTAAAGAAGATGTAGCAGCAAACAATAATATCACAAAAGAAACTAATGTCCTTGTTCTTTGTGCAGGTGGAGGTACAAGTGGCTTGCTTGCCAATGCCTTGAACAAAGCAGCAGCAGAATACAATGTTCCAGTCAAAGCGGCAGCGGGTAGTTACGGTGCTCACCGTGAAATGTTGCCAGAGTTTGACTTGGTTATCTTGGCTCCACAGGTCGCTTCAAACTTCGATGATATGAAGGCTGAAACAGATAAATTGGGCATTAAACTTGCAAAAACTGAAGGAGCTCAATATATCAAATTGACACGTGATGGACAAGGTGCTCTTGCATTTGTTCAACAACAGTTTGATTAATAAATTTGTAAAAGTTATTTGAGACGAGATTATTCTTTCAGTTCCTTATAATATTGTTAACCATATCATTGCATTTCATTTCATTTCCTTGGTTTCCGGAACTCAGAATATCGTCTCAAATGCTTTTTTTGAAAGGATTTATAGTTATGACTAAAACACTTCCTAAAGATTTTATTTTTGGTGGTGCTACAGCTGCTTATCAAGCAGAAGGTGCGACTCACACGGATGGTAAAGGCCCAGTTGCATGGGATAAGTATCTTGAAGACAATTATTGGTACACAGCAGAGCCTGCAAGTGATTTTTACCATAAATATCCTGTTGATTTAGAATTAGCTGAAAAATATGGCGTTAATGGTATTCGTATTTCAATTGCCTGGTCTCGTATTTTCCCAACTGGCTATGGCGAAGTAAATGAAAAAGGTGTTGAATTCTACC
Organism: Enterococcus sp. 2G9_DIV0600; assembly: GCF_002140615.1. Lineage (NCBI taxonomy): Bacteria > Bacillati > Bacillota > Bacilli > Lactobacillales > Enterococcaceae > Enterococcus > Enterococcus sp. 2G9_DIV0600. The sequence goes on along the minus strand of NZ_NGLL01000003.1, from coordinate 29,869 downwards.
ATAATCTTTTTGCCGAGTGCCACAAACGTCATGTTGAGCCATTCGTGACTTTGCACCACTTTGACACACCAGAAGTTCTTCACTCAGATGGAGATTTCTTAAACCGCGAAAATATAGAACACTTTGTAGATTATGCCGCTTTCTGTTTTGAAGAGTTCCCAGAAGTAAACTACTGGACAACTTTCAATGAAATTGGCCCAATTGGAGATGGTCAATACTTGGTTGGTAAATTCCCTCCAGGCATTCAATATGATCTTGCCAAAGTCTTCCAATCACACCACAATATGATGGTTTCTCATGCACGTGCTGTGAAATTGTATAAAGATAAAGGTTATAAAGGCGAAATTGGTGTAGTACATGCGTTGCCAACCAAATACCCTTATGATCCAGAAAATCCAGCAGATGTTCGTGCCGCTGAGTTAGAAGATATCATCCATAACAAATTTATCTTGGATGCAACCTACCTTGGACACTATTCAGATAAAACGATGGAAGGGGTCAACCACATCCTAGCTGAAAATGGTGGAGAACTTGATCTTCGTGATGAAGACTTCCAAGCACTTGAAGCAGCTAAAGATTTGAACGATTTCCTTGGTATCAACTACTACATGAGTGATTGGATGCAAGCCTTTGATGGTGAGACTGAAATCATTCACAATGGTAAGGGTGAAAAAGGAAGTTCTAAGTACCAGATTAAAGGTGTTGGTCGCCGAATCGCACCAGATTATGTGCCTAGAACGGATTGGGACTGGATTATTTATCCTGAAGGCTTGTATGACCAAATCATGCGAGTGAAAAATGATTATCCAAACTACAAGAAGATTTACATCACTGAAAACGGTCTTGGATACAAAGATGAGTTTGTAGATAATACCGTTTATGATGATGGTCGTATTGATTACGTGAAGAAACACTTGGAAGTTTTATCAGACGCAATTGCGGATGGTGCAAATGTTAAAGGTTACTTCATCTGGTCACTTATGGATGTCTTCTCATGGTCAAACGGATACGAAAAACGTTATGGACTATTCTATGTAGACTTTGACACGCAAGAACGCTATCCTAAGAAATCAGCTCATTGGTATAAGAAAGTAGCAGAAACTCAAGTGATAGAGTAATATTACTTGAAAATGTAAAAAATTGTTATCCGATACTTTAGAAAAAGTACAACACTTATTTAGACCAGGCTTTGAAAATGTATATATTGTTAGTTTCGAAGATTGTCCTATGATTCCTGAGCTTGAAGCTACCCCGTTGCTAAAATGTGGTAAATGGTATGTTTCAACTGGAAAAGAGTGGATTTGCCATTCTGATTTAGAGTTATCAGCATTTGAATGGGAATTTTTACAATCACTCGATGTAGAAATACGTGAGACTATTCACTTCGAGGTAAATTATTTGCCTTTCCAATAATAAAAAGAAAGGAATTAGTTGTGACTATCGAATTAAAAAACGAGTATCTTACTGTTCAGTTTAAAACACTGGGTGGTCAACTGACTTCGATTAAAGACAAGGATGGGATAGAGTATCTCTGGCAAGCTGATCCAAATTATTGGAATGGACAGGCGCCTATTCTATTTCCTATCTGTGGTAGTTTACGAAATGATTGGGCTATTTATAGACCTCAAGAAAGACCCTTTTTTACAGGTCTTATTCGTAGACATGGTTTTGTTCGAAAAGAAGAATTTATTCTGGAAGAAGTCAATGATAATAGCGTGACCTTTAGTATTAAACCAAATGCTGAGATGCTTGATAATTACCTATATCAGTTTGAACTGAGAGTTGTTTATACCTTGAATGGTAAATCAATTAGAACCGAATTTCAGGTAACGAACTTGGAAATGGAAAAAACAATGCCTTACTTTATTGGAGCCCATCCAGCATTCAATTGTCCTTTAGTAGAAGGTGAAAACTATGAGGATTATTATATTGAATTTAGTGAGGTTGAGTCTTGCTCGATACCAAAGAGTTTTCCTGAGACAGGATTATTAGATTTGCAAGATCGCACACCTTTTTTGGAAAATCAAAAGATTCTCGATTTGGACTACTCACTTTTTTCCCATGATGCCATTACACTTGACCAGCTCAAGTCTCGTAGCGTAACGCTTCGGTCAAGGAAGTCTGGTAAAGGTCTTCGAGTAGATTTTGATAATTTTCCGAACTTGATTCTGTGGTCTACAACTAATAAAAGTCCATTCATTGCTTTGGAACCTTGGAGTGGTCTCTCCACTTCACTTGAAGAAGGTAATTTCTTAGAAGATAAAAGACAGGTAACGAAAATTTCACCTCAAGAAACTTCTAGAAAAATCTATGATATTACTATCCTTAATTAAAATTTGTTATTATTTGAGTCTTCAATAAGATTTGAATACTCTTACCTTGTGATGATAGATTGGTCTTCTCCGTGCCAGTCTTACATCGCAAGGTTTTTAAGTTTTTTGTGGGTCTATGTCAACTGTAGTGGGTGACGAAAAGCTAATATCTGGATAGGCTACAATTAACTAGACAGAAAAATTAAGGTGTGTAGACTAGAAGAAAATATACCAGGAGGAATTTTTATGTCTAAGAGAACACGAAGAACTTTTTCACAAGAATTCAAGCAACAAATCGTCAATATTTACTTAGCTGGAAAGCCACGTTTAGAAATCATTCGAGAATATGAACTAACGGCTTCAGCATTTGACAAATGGGTAAAGCAATCTAAAACGAGTGGTTCATTCAAAGAAAAAGATAATCTTACGCCTGAACAAAAAGAATTGTTAGAACTACGTAAAAGAAACCAGCAATTAGAAATGGAAAATGATATTTTAAAGCAAGCAGCGCTGATATTCGGACGAAGAGACAAGTAATCGATGCGAATAAGCATCTTTACCCTATATCAGCGATGTGCAGAATATTAGGTCTATCACGTCAGTCCTATTATTATCAATCAAAACCAAAGAAAGACGAATCAGAACTTGAAGAAGTAGTCGCTGAAGAATTTATCCGCAGCCGAAAGGCCTACGGCTCAAGAAAAATAAAAAAAGCCTTATCAAAACGAGGCATTCGGATCAGCCGACGAAAAATTAGTAGAATCATGAAAAATAGAGGATTAAAATCGAGCTATACTGTTGCTTATTTTAAAGTACATCATTCTACTTGCAATGAAGCCAAAACGACAAACGTATTGAATCGTAAATTCTTAAGAGACAACCCATTAGAAGCGATCGTAACAGACTTGACTTATGTACGAGTCGGGAAAAAATGGAATTATGTCTGTTTCATTTTGGATCTGTTCAATCGAGAAATTCTCGGCTATTCTTGTGGAGAACATAAAGATGCCGTTCTAGTAAAAAAAGCATTTAGCCGTATCAAACAACCTCTGACAGAGGTTGAGATTTTTCATACTGATCGTGGAAAAGAGTTTGATAACCAAGCTATTGATGAATTATTAACAACTTTTGACATCAATCGATCATTGAGTCATAAAGGCTGTCCTTTTGATAATGCCGCAGCTGAATCAACTTATAAGTCGTTGAAAGTAGAATTTGTCTATCAATACACATTTGAAACCTTACAACAATTGGATTTGGAGTTATTTGACTATGTCAATTGGTGGAACCACCTTCGGTTGCACGGTACACTTGGCTACGAGACACCGGTTGGTTACCGTAACCAGAGATTGGCGCAGCGAATCCTTGATAATGAGCTCGGATGTGCTAACGCTAGCGAGGCAGTCTAACTTTAACTGTTAGCTCCTGCCGAAGATCGTCACATCCGAGGAGGCTCATTGTCAAGGACAATCGGAATAGCATACGGAAGGAAGTTCTGCACCTTATAAAATTTGTCAAAAAAACTGTTGCCATTCCAGACTTATCATCTTAGACTACCAGGAACAGCTGATAATAAAGGGAGATGGGGACATTTAAAAGTATCTGGTACAATTGACGATTTTGAAGTGAAAAACATTTATTTGGCTCCAAGGAAAGATGAAGATAAGATCATCTCAATCAATAAGGAAATTAGAGACGCGATAGGGAAAAGCGGTGGCGATATAGTAACGGTAATGTTATATTTGCATGATTAATTTACTCAATAAATCCAATCTTCTCTTTTTAGATATGAAACTTACGCTATGATGGGCTTAAAGATTTGGGTAAGTTCTATATTTGATAGAATTTATTTTTATATCGCACACGATGTTTTCCGGAATCTCTTATATAAATTAGTTTATACGATTTTATAGACACTCTTTTATTTCTTCAACAAGTACTAAAATAGAGTTATTAATTGGTACATAAACGTCTAGTGAGGGCATGATATTCACCTCTTATCTGTTATAAGTAATAATGAATAGGAGGTGAATAGTGTAAAATGACTCCTATAGAGTGGACTCTGAAAAATAGATCTCTATAAGGTCCATTTTATTTTGTCCCAGCCTCTTTTGTGGTTAAATTTAAGTTAAATCATTTCAAGTAAATCATTCATGGATTCACTCATTGTAGGGTGAGTATAAATACCGTCTCGTAAACTCTTATATGAAATATTTTCATTAATTGCTAATGCAATTAAGTTGATCATTTCGTGAGCTTCGTAGCTGAAGAAGCTTGCGCCTAATATAAGGTCAGTCTCTGGATCAACTAATATTTTCAAAAAGCCGCTTGTTTCACGCAATACTTGAGCTTTAGGAACAGCAGCAACGGGCATCTTAGCAACTTTATAATTTTTACCAGCTTCAGTTGCTTCTTTTTCATTAAAGCCTACCCGTGCAAATGTTGGATCCACAAATGTTGCTGTAGGATAAACACGACGCGTTTCTAAATTATAGTTGGATTCTTCTCCTAGCAATTGAGGCAAAACAATACGGTAGTCATCCAAAGAAATATAAGTGAATTGTGGTCCACCTTTAACGTCGCCCACTGCCCAAATGTGTTCAACAGAAGATTGCAAGTGCTTGTTTACCTTGATTTCTCCACGAGCGCCGAGCGCCACGCCAGCCTTTTCAATATCTAATTTATTTGTGTTAGGAATACGGCCAGTAGCAACTAAAATTTCATTTAATTCAGCAGATTTTTCTTCGCCGTTTTGTTCAAATGTTAAACGTACACCATTATCCGTATCTTGAACACGTTTAGCTTGAGCGTTAAATTCAATAGTTACCCCTAATTCTTCTAATCTTTCCAAAATAGCTGCTGCGTCATCCTTATCTTCACGTGGCAATAATGAGTCATTGAATTGATAAACAGTTACTTCAGAACCAAATTCAGCAAAATAAGAAGCGAATTCTAATCCAATTGGACCAGCTCCGATAATACCTAGTTTTTTTGGCAGATTTGTTAGCTCTAAAATTTCTTCACTTGTGTGGATGTGTGGACTGTTTTGCTTGTTTTCAAAATCTGGAATAACAGCCGTAGATCCAGTTCCAATAATGATATTAGCAGCCGTAACTTGTAGCGTTTCTGTATCTGTATCCACTAACAAAGTATGGTCATCTTTGAAGTGAGCAAAACCGTCTAAGACTGTTACGTTATCTAAATCAGCAATTTTATGGTAGTTTTTTTTATTTAATTTGGTTACTAATTCAGTTTTATAGTCCATGGCTTGTTTGAAAAACTGGTTGTTAATCTCAGGATTTCGCTCAATGCCAAATTCTGATAATTGATCAATAATTTTTGCACTATGTGTCAACGATTTAGTCGGTAAGCATCCCACATTAATACAAGTTCCACCATACATTTTAGCTGATTTTTCAATCACAGTGACGGTTTTTCCTTTTTTAGCTAAAGCACCTGCTAATGTTTTTCCTGCTTTACCAAATCCAATAATGGCTACGTCTGTAGTGTACTCATTCATATTTTAGTGCCCCTCTCATTTTGTATTGCATATAATTTTACTTCCATATCTTTTAATGTAATAGTTGCTAGTTTTGCTACTGCATCTTTATTCAGCTCATCATAAAGATCATCCATAGCTTCTGACATACCAGACGAAATCATACATTGTTCATTGATATAACCTGAATGCCAAGTATTTTGGATAATTGGGATCTTTATCGCCTCATAAACATTTTTTAAAGTGATAGCTTCTAAATTATCGGTTAGAAAGTATCCGCCATGCACACCTTTTTTTGTTTGAACTAATCCTTTTTTTCGGCATTTTGCCAGAACTCTGCGAACACGAACTGGATTCGTACAAATGTTCTCAGCTAATGCTTCACTGGTAAAAATTGAATTGTTATGACCTAAATAGACCAACCCATGTACTGCAATCGTAAATTCACTCAAAATTATTCACCTTCTTTAAAAAGTAACTTTTAAAGTTACTTTATCTAAATTAAGTATACACCTAAAAGTTATCCAAATCTACAAAATCTGTTACTTTTAAGCAATTATTTTAATATCTCCTTAGACGAATTGATTAAAGGAGATGACGATAAGATGAAAAGAGAAGTAACTATTGCTAAGATGAATCAATTAATGTTGGTTATTATAGGATCATTTGTTTTAACCCTCATTACTGCATCCTTATTTAAATACTGGGGCGATTTTTCTTTGATTTTGCCAGTTACTTTTATAGTAATCATGGTCAATGCTGCTATTAAACTTCAAAAGATCCAAGATAAAGAAAATCTAAAAACCTATAAAAAAATCTTAGATTATATGGACAATAGAGAAGTAAGAAATGATCCGAAAACACAAAACAGGAAGAGGGTTCTGTTGCAAAGTTTTAAATAAAGAATAAAATCCCTTACGGTATCTATGATTAAAGCTGGGATTCCCAATAATACCTTGATTTCAGTACAGACCGAAAACCCGAAGAGAGTGCCTTCTTTTCGGGTTTTCTTATATAATCCTCGAATGGCTTCCATGCCTTTAATCGTGGTAGAGGCAGTGCGTAAACTTCGATAGAATTTATTGCGTCTCTTTACTGGACGATGGTCTTGTTCAATCAAATTATTCAGGTATTTAATGGTACGATGTTCTGTCCCTTGATAAAAGCCGTATTCTTTTAGTTTCTTAAAGGCACTTGTAATAGAGGGGGCTTTATCTGTGACTACAACCTTCGGTTCATCAAACTGCTTCACTAACCGCTTAAGAAAAGCATAGGCTGCTTGTGTGTCCCGTTTTTTACGTAACCAAATATCCAAGGTTAAACCATCTGCATCGATGGCTCGATACAAATAATGCCATTTTCCTTTAATTTTGATGTACGTTTCATCCATTTTCCATGAATAAAAGGATTTTTTATTTTTCTTTTTCCAAATTTGATAGAGTAGTTTGCCATATTCTTGCACCCAACGATAAATCGTCGTATGAGAAACGTTAATGCCACGATCATATAAGATTTCTTGAACTTCACGATAGCTAAGGTTATAACGAAGATAGTAGCCCACGGCTACAATAATCACATCCTGCTGAAATTGCTTTCCTTTAAAATGACTCATCGTCATTCCTCCTGCTATCTTTTTCTATTATTCTACCTTATCTGATAGTAGATTTAAAACTTTGCAACAGAACCACATTTGGGCTGTGAAAAAATGTGAAGTTATCGCAAAGGCTTTAAAAGAAATAGAAAATGAAAATTTTGTAAAAACGTCTACTTAAACGAACGAGGACTTTAATAGAGTAAACAAAAGGGAACTTCTAAAAATGGAAGTTCCCTTAATTCTCGTAAAAAATCAACAATATAATTTAACATAGCCAAAAGTAAAAAAATATAAAGAATCTATATCAGACAAAGGTTTTTATGGTAACTATAGTAAAGATAATATTAGAAGTTTTCTAACAAAAAAAGTGGACTCCGTAATTGAAAAAGAAAAAAACAAAAAAAAAGTAGTTTGTTTAATTTGGAAAAAATTGATTATAAAGCAAATTCAGTAATTAATGAAGAAGATAGTAGGAATGTTCAATTCTATGAAGATTTGATGGATATTTTTGATCCTATTGAATTTGATAATGATGAGAGATTGCTTTTAATCTATGCATTCATGGATGAAACAGCTATTTTTTCAACGGATGAGTCATTTTATAGGAAAGTTATTCAATGGGAAAGTGATAACAATTTAAACAGCTATTTGAGCGATAGAGTATTTGACGTACTAACAAAATTAAGTAACAAAGGGATTTTAAAGGAAGAATACTACAACTACTTAGATGAATATTCGGCACGCTATATTTTGCAGGCACACGATTACAAGAGACTAAAAAAATTTCTATTAGAAAAACAGGATAGAATCTCTACTGTTATTGAAAAATATAAAATGCCAGTAATGGTTGATCCGTTTGCAGATAATAATCTTGATGAATCAGAATTACCATTCTAATTTTGTAGGATAAAATGATGTGATATAAATAATTTTTAGTACTCAAAACCAGTGTTAACAACTATCTTATTTTTCACCTGTAACAACTTGACTAATAGTATTTTGTGAATAGTTAAGGTTATTAAAAATTTTTGGAGGTAATTCGATGCTTTTTTCTGAAAGATTAGGTTTTAAAAAAGTGGAAGATATTATACTTGTAGATAGATTGTCAGAAACTCTTAAAAATAGTTTAGCAAATGTGATTTATGATATTTTTCAAGAGAGTCATAAGATCCATAGTGAGTATGATTATAGGAAAACGGGTTCTTGGAAAATATACTACTTTTTAATAAAAGAGTTTTTTAAAGGACAAATAAATAATAGTTTGGATTGTGGGTATGGTTTTACTGTTTACTATGAGGAGATTATTGATCGTTTAGATAACATGGAGTGGTATGCATATTTTGATTTACTAGAGACTTTAGCAAAGATGAAAATAATAGATATACGAAAAAGGAAAAGCATTAATAACATACTAGAATCGGAAAATTCAGGTTATAGATTAAGTGAAAGTAATGAATTTATACCGATAACAGACGACGTTGCTATTAAGAATATAGATGCTGCATCAGAATCAACATTTGAATATGCCAAAAATCATATTCAGAAATCTCTTACATATATAAGTGATAAGCAAAATCAAGACTATAATAATGTTGTCAGAGAAGCAATCAGTGCTGTTGAAAGCTGTATTATTGAAATTTCAGGTTTGCCAGCAACAAAAAAGAATACTTTAGGAACTGCTGTTAAAGCAATTAGGGATAACCCGAATATTGAAATTGATCTTACCTTTTTAAAACCGTTTGAGACTATGTATGGTTTAGCGAGTAATAATGGAATAAGACATGCTGGAAATGAAAAAGCGATTGTGTCTGATTTACCAGATGCAATTTTAGTACTAACAACATGTTCAGCCTTAATTAATTATTTGGGAATAAAATTGCTAAATAATCCTCCAAAATAATGAAGAGTATGTTCGTGAAAGAATAATTGTTCGAAACTAATACTATTTTTACAATGTATATGCATTGTAAAAAATCATAATTAAATTAAATATAAGAGATATTGAACAATATGGATATACGGTATATACTTAATTATAGGAGTTGATTTTATGAATATAAAAAAACGAAAAATTAGAGAAGTAGGTAACTCAATAGTTGTCACTTTATCAAAAGAGAGTTTATTACAAAAAGGATTGAAACCTGGAGATACTATTTTTATTGATGAAGACAAAATGATGGATGCAATCGTGAAAGAAGAAAGCAATTTAGATCTCGAAATTGATATGTATGTGAATCAAGCTCTATCTGAATATGATGCGGCGTTCAAGGAATTAGTTGATCGATGATTTATTTGAGCGAAAGAGACATTGTAAAATTGAATGTTATTCAAATAAAAAGATATTCACCAAAGGAAACAATTGGCGTTATTGATAAAAATGCTTTGAGTATGGCTGTAAATCAACCGAAACAGCATATTTTTGGAAAAGATCTCTATCCCGATGTGTTCAGCAAAGCAGCAGTTCTCTTAATAAATCTGATCAAAAAGCATCCATTTCACAATGCTAATAAACGTACAGCATTTTTAGCTACATATATTTTTCTTAAGCTAAACGGCTATTCACTGAAAATGGAAAATCAGGAAGTTGTAGAATTTGTAGTTAGAATTGCTACGTATCAGGGGGAGTTTGATGACTTAAAAGAGGCAACAACTGATATACTAAAAAATAATTCCACAAAAATAGAAGCAAACTAGTTATCCAGTTAAATCTGGAGAGTTAGTTTGTTTTTGTTTTGGTTTACATAAGATATATTATACAAAGATTTAGATGTTAAACAGCTTAAAATCAAACTGTTATATACGTGCTAAATATTTATGTTAACTATAACCTTATTGGTTCTGTTGCAAAGTTTTAAATCTACTATCAAATAAGGTAGAATAATAGAAAAAGATAGCAGGAGGAATGACGATGAATCCTTTTAAAGGAAAGCAATTTCAGCAGGATGTGATTATTGTAGCCGTGGGCTACTATCTTCGTTATAACCTTAGCTATCGTGAAGTTCAAGAAATCTTATATGATCGTGGCATTAACGTTTCTCATACGACGATTTATCGTTGGGTGCAAGAATATGGCAAACTACTCTATCAAATTTGGAAAAAGAAAAATAAAAAATCCTTTTATTCATGGAAAATGGATGAAACGTACATCAAAATTAAAGGAAAATGGCATTATTTGTATCGAGCCATCGATGCAGATGGTTTAACCTTGGATATTTGGTTACGTAAAAAACGGGACACACAAGCAGCCTATGCTTTTCTTAAGCGGTTAGTGAAGCAGTTTGATGAACCGAAGGTTGTAGTCACAGATAAAGCCCCCTCTATTACAAGTGCCTTTAAGAAACTAAAAGAATACGGCTTTTATCAAGGGACAGAACATCGTACCATTAAATACCTGAATAATTTGATTGAACAAGACCATCGTCCAGTAAAGAGACGCAATAAATTCTATCGAAGTTTACGCACTGCCTCTATCACGATTAAAGGCATGGAAGCCATGCGAGGATTATATAAGAAAACCCGAAAAGAAGGCACTCTCTTCGGGTTTTCGGTCTGTACTGAAATCAAGGTATTATTGGGAATCCCAGCTTAAATCATAGATACCGTAAGGGATTTTATTCTTTATTTAAAACTTTGCAACAGAACCGTTCAGGGCGTATGGCGACACAAAACGAAAAAATGGTTTCAATAGATATGCTTTTGAAAAAAGCACTCCATACTCTTGTCTTTTAAGGAAAAACGATTGCGATTATAGGAGTTTTTCTTTTCCCTGCTTTTGTTATTATTCTCTCTTTTCATCAGTAAATGAAAGTCGCTGATAAAAAAAATCAGGACATTTACTCCTTGTCCCCCTTCACAAAACGAACACTTGTTCTTATAATGGTTCTAAAGGAGTGATTATCCATGAAATATTTGAATGACGAATATCAAGACCGGGGTATGAAAAAATGGGCGGGCTTTTTCTTATCTGAACACACAGCTGAACAGGAAAAAATTCAAAAAGGATTGGCTCACATCAATTCCCCAAAGCCCCAAATGTCCGAACAAGAGATTGGCGAGGTGCTTCAAGTGGCTAGATTAAAAAATAAGTCCGTTGCCATCCAAATCGAGGCCATCGATAACGAAGGAAATTATTACGATTAATATGCCACTGATGACGGTGATTTGATTTTTCTTTCCTAAAATACACCTTTGCATGATTTTTTCCTCCTGTTTGTTGTTTGTAATGTAAGTCTACTGGATTGAATCAGATTAAGAATTGATCCTCATCAAGAAGTGGTTTTCCTTCGAAAATAGTTTTTCACTGCGCGGTCTTTTTTGTTTTACTCTTTCGTATAACTCTATGATAGCTCCTTTATTGTTTTTAATAATTGATGACAATCAAGTTTGAATAAACGATTTTTAGCATGTATTTAAAATAGATAAAGCTGATAATTTCTGTTCAGAAATTATCAGCTTTTTTGACGATTTAGGCTTTCGCCAAGGGTAAGCTTCATTCCCTACAGATACAAATTTAAAAAGCTGTAGATATTCGCTCACCCTTTCAGCTAATATCATGATGCAGTCTAATAAGCACCACTTAATTCCGCTTTTGTTTTTTCGGACCCTAACAACCGCAAGCCGTTTAAGATGACGAGGATTGTGGAGCCCTCATGGAATAGTACTGCTAAAGGAAGTCCCAGAACGCCGAACATATTTAAAGTAATCAAGCTGACAATAACAGCGATGGAGAAAATGACATTTTGAATAATGATTTTATTTAATTTCTTGCTTAGCTGATAGCTATAAAACAATTTAGACAAATCATTCTTCACTACAACGACATCAGAGGATTCCATTGCGACTGACGAGCCACTTCCCATCGCAATTCCGATATCTGCATTCGCTAGCGCGGGCGCATCATTGATCCCATCGCCAATCATCCCAACAACTTCTTCTTTTCCTTGGCTTTTTAAGACAAAATCTATTTTATCTTCCGGTAACATGGAAGAAATATAGTCATCTACCTTTACTTCCTTTGCAACCTGTGCCGCAACCTTTTCGTTATCTCCCGTTAAAAGATAAACCTTGATGCCCTCTTTTTGGAAATCCGCAACCGTACTCGCTGACTGCGGACGAATTCGATCCCGGAGTGAGAAGTAACCGACGACTTCATTTCCCTTCGCTACAAATATGGTCGTATCGCCTTTTTCCAGTAGCTTTTCAAACTGATCAAATTTATCATATTGCTTAAATGCATCCGGTTTTCCAACTAGGATTGCCCCTTTTTTAATTCCCGAACCAGCAATTTCTTCAATCGATTCCGCTTGATTCACTTGTGCTAAGTTAATCTCTTTAAAGGCAGAAACAATTGCTCTTCCGATTGGGTGACTGGATTGTTGCTCCATATAAATGACTTCTTTTAACAGCTCTTGGTCCAAATGATAATCGACCACTTGGAAGTCGCCATACGTCAATGTTCCGGTCTTATCTGTATACAAAATATTCATTGTACTTAACGCTTCCATTGCGGCTCCACCTTTAAATAAGATACCGTTTTTGGCTCCATTACTTATCGCGCTTAACGTAGCCGGTGTAGCTGATGCCATCAATGCACATGGACTAGCCACTGTTAAAAGTACCATTCCACGATAAAATGCTTCTTCTAATGGTAGGCTTAGGAAATAATATAGAAAGAAGATGAAAATAGGTATGATAATTAAAACGCCAATCACGTACTTACTTTCAATACGGTCTATAAACTTTGCGATTCGAGAAGGTTTGTTTTGTGCTTCTTCAACCATCCGGATAATATTGGAAAACATGGTTTGATTCAGTGTCTTGTTTACTTCTATATGAAAAACATTTCCTTCATTAATCGTTCCGGCAAAAACTTCCTCCTTTAACTCTTTTTCTACTGGGACAGACTCACCCGTTAAAGCCGCTTCATTCACGATTGCATTTCGGTCGATCAAGCCATCAATAGGGATTTGACCACCTTTCGATACCACGACAATGTCCCCAATAACTAACTCTTTCGTAGGGGTAACCACTACATCCCCATTTTCTTTTAGCACTTGGGCTGTGTCGGGTACTTGCGCCATTAATTCTGAAATCGCGCTGGTGGATTTGTTCGTTGCATAATCTTCCAAAACTTCTGCAGCAGCAAAAATCAATAGCAACGCCGCTCCTTCAGACTCAAAATCAATGATTACTGCACCAACTGCTGCCAAAACCATTAATAGGTCGACATTTGGTGAGCGATCTTTAATCGTTTCAACAACAGCATGTTTTGCCGCATAGAAGCCTAAAAAGAAAATTGAAATATAAAATAGTATGGAACTGTATGCATCATTTAGTGGGATAAAGATAAACCCTAAGATTGTAAATAAAACACCGACAACTAAAAATTGTCCTTGCCTACTTTTTGTTAGATACTCAACCATTTCTAAAACCTCTTTCTTATTTTTTGTTTTTTTGCTTACCAATTATTACAAATCCATTTCATCTCATCTTTTCACTCCCCTTTATTTAGAAATATATATATAAAAAAGGGCACACCTATAGAACAGAATTAACTGTCCCACAGGTATGCCCTTATTATTTACATACTCTGCTGCCGCAAAAATTGCAGCCCGGCTGCATGGACCTTTTATATGTCCACCGCCTGTTCAGATCACAATGAATATAACCAACAAACAAAATCTGTTATATTCCAAAGCTTTCATTATTTAGTTTTAATATGCTTCATTGATTCTCATGTGACTATTATAACAAATTTTTTTTGAATTTCAAATCGCTTTTCCATTATTTGAACAGGGTAGAATAGCAATCGCAGCCATAAGCTTTGTGGCGGATCGAAGTCTAGGAAATGTATGCTTCCTTAGTTAGTTCATAAAGTTTTATTTCCACTTTTTTAAATAATTTTTGATATTCTTCTCCCATTTTTTGGTAAATTTCTAATAATTGCATCAATTCTTTTTTTTTAATAAATCACCCATGTGTTCACTCCTGTTCTCCCTCTGTTGTTTTGAATATTCATAATACTTTAAAGGGTTCTGTTGCAAAGTTTTCTGATAAACTGATTTTAAGGTAAAATGAATGGAAAAGATAGCTTGGAGGAATCAAGATAGATCATTTTAAAGGCAAGCAATTTCAGCAGGATGTGATTATTGTAGCCGTGGGCTACTATCTTCGTTATAACCTTAGCTATCGTGAAGTTCAAGAAATCTTATATGATCGTGGCATTAACGTTTCTCATACGACGATTTATCGTTGGGTGCAAGAATATGGCAAACTACTCTATCAAATTTGGAAAAAGAAAAATAAAAAATCCTTTTATTCATGGAAAATGGATGAAACGTACATCAAAATTAAAGGAAAATGGCATTATTTATATCGAGCCATCGATGCAGATGGTTTAACCTTGGATATTTGGTTACGTAAAAAACGGGACACACAAGCAGCCTATGCTTTTCTTAAGCGGTTAGTGAAGCAGTTTGATGAACCGAAGGTTGTAGTCACAGATAAAGCCCCCTCTATTACAAGTGCCTTTAAGAAACTAAAAGAATACGGCTTTTATCAAGGGACAGAACATCGTACCATTAAATACCTGAATAATTTGATTGAACAAGACCATCGTCCAGTAAAGAGACGCAATAAATTCTATCGAAGTTTACGCACTGCCTCTATCACGATTAAAGGCATGGAAGCCATGCGAGGATTATATAAGAAAACCCGAAAAGAAGGCACTCTCTTCGGGTTTTCGGTCTGTACTGAAATCAAGGTATTATTGGGAATCCCAGCTTAAATCATAGATACCGTAAGGGATTTTATTCTTTATTTAAAACTGTGCAACAGAACCGCCGTAAATGTGGCATCAAAAATGAAGGACAAATCATCAAGAATGGCTCACATAAAACAAAAGTCCAACTTTTGCCTTACCGAGCAACCAAAACAGAATTACGCTTGGTACGTACGCGCTTTTACTGTAAAGAATGTCAGTCGACATTCAACGCTCAGACCAATTTGGTAGATGAAAACTGCTATCTCTCAAAGGAATTAAAGGTACAAATTGCCTTGGAACTAGCGAAGAATACAATAAGAAAAGAAATTGCCAATCGCTATTTTGTATCAGACGTAATCGTTTTGCGTGTCCTGCACACCTGTTTAAAAACGTATCATCCTCGTTTTGATACGTTACCTTCGGTCCTTTGTTTTGATGAGTACAAATCGATGAAGTCCTGCAGTGGAAAAAATGAGTTTTGTTTTTATGAATGGGCAGACCCAGCAATTAATCGGTGTATTGGAGAATCGTCGCCTTACTTTCTTAAAACCATATTTCCTTAATTTCACTCGAAAAGCACGAGCGAACGTAAAATACGTCGTGATGGATATGGATGCCCCTTATTTTGAACTTGTAAAAGCGGTCTTCCCAAACGCCAAAATCGTGACCGATCGCTTTCACATTGTCCAACAAATCACTCGTATGTTAAATCAGTTGCGAATCAAAACAATGAACAGGTTTCAAAAAACGGAACCGACAAAGTATTGACGATTGAAGCGATTCTGGAAATTACTCCTTACGCATGCCTATGATCTGGATAGTTCCGATTATCAATATGATCGATCCTTTCGCAGACCAATGACGCAAAAAGCGATGGTCGATGAGCTTTTGAGTTACGACGAGCAATTAACCAGGGCTTACGAGACTTGCCAGCTCCTCCTCTATCACTTTAAACACAAGGACAACCAAAGTTTTTTCGATACGATCAACAGCTTAGATCAATGCCTTCCACAATGGTTTTGTAAGAAGCTGACGTTTTTAAATAAATACAAATTAGGGATTCAATATGCTTTAAAACCCAGGTATAGTAATGGTGCATTGGAAAGAACAAATAATAAGATAAAAGTGATAAAACGAGTAGCCTACGGCTATCGAAATTTCCACAACTTTCGAGCAAGAATTTATCTCATTCAAGGCTTGATCTTCCAAGTAAAACAAAAACCAGTTAAGCACTCTGCCTAACTGGTTATGACTAAATTTTCAGTTGTCTCTCTACCAGCACTAAATGTCGAAGAGCCAAAAATCTGAGCCAGAATGAGGTTCGTTCTGACCCAGATTTGATTTTGCACAACTCATCAGTCCTTATTAACAAAGAGCTCATATTCCTCATGTTGAGAATACGAAGGCCATGTACCAGCTTATTGGTTTAGTATATAAAATTACTCATTATTTTCGTCATATTCCATCTCATCTTCAGTTACCCACATATGATTCTTAACTTCTTCTTGACCATCGGTTGGAGTGTAATTAACAACGTAAACAGTTCCTGTAATAGATTTATCTACTTTTGCTTCAGCTCCCATCATCCCATCCATGTGATCGGCATTCAAGATAACAGTATCGCCCTCATTTGCTACAGTCTCAGTATCTTTTAACTCTTCTTGTACTACCCATCGATGATTGTTAACCATTGGTCCCCCAGTTTTTGGCTCATAGCTTACTTCATACATTGTAGTATCAAAGGCCCCTACAACTTGAGCATTTGCACCTTTCATCCCTTCCATATGATCGCCTAGCAGTATAACATTACTTCCCACCGGGAATTTAGGGTTTGCAGCATCTTTCATTGAAGAAGGAACCATACCTTCGTGATTCATTCCCTCCATACTATTCATTTCACTAGACGCTGTAGAAGTCGATTCCTCGTTTGTGCTTTTAGAATTATTCGATTCACTTTGATTGCTACACGCTCCTAAAAATACAATAATTCCAAGACTTGCAAATACTAATTTTGTCATCTTTTTCACTGTCTTCATCCTCCTTTAATTAATCACATTTAGGTCATCTCATAAATTTGTAATCCAAAAACTTCTTTTTTAATTGTAGCTATTGATAAGTCCTTCTTAGAAAAGATTACTACAGAATTTGATAAGATATCTAAATGAACTTTTTCGACACTATCTATCGAAATCAGTTGAAAAAATATTTTTTTTGCCCAACATTCACATACTAGTTTAGCAATTTTTATCTGTTTTTGAAACAAATAACTCTCCTCCTTTATTGAAATGGTAACTTTATAACAAATTTAGTTCCTAGACCTAATTTACTTTTTACAGTTATACTACCTTTATGCGCTTCAATAACGCTCTTTACAATAGCTAATCCGATACCTTGCCCCCCTAAAGCTCTACTTCTGGAGGGGTCAGCCATATAAAATCTATCAAAAATATGAAGTTGCTGATCTTTTTCTATACCAATGCCGTTGTCTTCAACAATTAAAAGAACATGGTCTTTATTTTTACTTATAGAAAACTTAATGGTTCCATCCTTTTGCGTAAATTTAATAGCATTACTCAAAAGATTGATAACAACTTGGTTCATTTTATCTTTATCTGCAAATATATTGATGTTATCCCCTTGGATTTCAACATGAAGGTTTTTTGACTCAAATTTGCTGGAGAAATTTTCAATAACGGATTCGATCAACTTATATATGCTAAACTCAGTTTTATTTAAATGATCATACTTTGCTTCAATTTTGTTGATTACTTCTATATTTCCAATTAAACGAGTTAGACGATCTATTTCATCATAACAAGATTGTAGGCGCTCGGGAGTTATTTTCCAGACTCCGTCAATCATTCCTTCCACATTGCCTTTAAGGGTAGCTAATGGAGTTCTTAATTCATGTGAAATATCAGTAGTTAATCTTTTTCGAAGTCCATGCTGTTTCTCCAACTGATTACTTAAATCATTTAGGGAATCAATCAAGGAATTAATTTCAATAATTGAAGTTTCTTGTGGGATTTTATCAGCATATTCCCCACGGGTTAATTTATGTGTAAAGTCGCTTACATGCTTTAGTGGTAATCCTAATCTAGCAGAGATCCACGAAGCAAGTATAAATGATACAAGAAGAGCTGCAATAGCAACATACATTAAACTTTGTTTCATACTGGAGATAAACAAGGCATCGTGCTCTGTATAAGCAAAAGGTCCGAAATAATAAAACGTTACTTTTCCAAACTCGTTTCCATCATTAATTAACTTCTTTTTCGCTTCTATTGTTTCGTCTAGTTTCACACTTTTTTTCTCAGAAACTTTCAAGGCATTTTTTTTCAGTTTGTCCTGTGCTGACTTCAAATTTTTTCCTTTAAGTTCCCAAACCATGTTGCCTTGTTCGTCTTCTATAGAAAAATAAATATTATTTTCTAATGCTTTCTCAGATAGTGCTGCAAGTTCCTCGCTGTTCCATGTTTCTCCACTATTTAACCACAATAAATCAATTGTATATACATACTGATTCAACAAATCTTCTTGTCGCTCTTCTACGTATTTACTAAAATGATTGTTCGTCAAACTTAATGCGACTAAACTAATCGATCCTATTATTAATGTTGCGATTGCTAAAAAGGAAAGAACTAATTGAGTTTTTATCGTTCTTTTTCTCATTAGTGGCCACCAAATCTATATCCTGTACCATGGACTGTCAAAATATACATAGGTGATTTAGCATCATTCTCAATTTTATGTCTTAAGTTTTTTATATGAGAATCGATGCTCCTATCTAGTCCATCAAATTCTATTCCCTTAACTTTCTCTATCAAATCACTACGAGAAAAGACTTTATTAGGTGTGGATATTAGGGCGTGTAGAATATCAAATTCAGTTGTTGTGAGGTTTAATTCCACTTGATGTAGATAAACTTGGCGACTTTCAGGATATACTATCAATTCCCCATTACTTGAAGAAAGCTTATTAGGATTTGATAAGGTCTCAGTTCTGCGCAATACAGTTTGTATTCTCGCAACTAATTCTTTGGGACTAAATGGTTTAATCATATAGTCATCGGCACCTAACTTGAGACCAGTAAGAATATCATCCTCATCAGACTTAGCTGTTAACATTATAATTGGTACATTTGATACTTCTCTGATTTTTCTACACACAGTCAATCCATCAGTATCCGGAAGCATTAAATCTAACACAACTAAATCAGGATTATTTTTCTCGAACTTTTCCAATGCCATTGCACCACTTATTGCTTTATAAACTGAATAATGATTAGCAACTAGATAGGCATCAATAATTTCCAAAATTTTTTCTTCATCGTCCACAATAAGAATTTTCATAGACAATCATCCTTCTTAAATTATTTTCTATTTAATTTCCATTTGTCCCATCATGCCATACTCTTCATGTTCTAATATATGACAATGATACATGAAAATACCCTTATGGTCGAATTTCACAAGAAGTTCTACTGTTTCATCCGGATTTACCAGCACAGTATCTTTCCATCCCTGCTCGTTTAGTGCGGGCTGATTTCCGTCTCTAGATAAAATTTGAAACTGAACACCATGGATATGGAACGGATGAATCATTCCTCCCATCATACTATTAGTATTGTTAACTTCCCAAATCTCTTGAGTATCTAGTTTTTTAAATAAATCTATTCTTTCCATATCAAACTGCTTATTGTTGATGTTTACCATGTGAGACATTCCTCTTAAATTAATACTTTGTCTTGCTAAATCTTCCAATTTCTTTTCATCTAAAGTACTAATAGTATTTAGACTATCAGAGGGAGTAAACTCTTTGTTTTCTATCGTATTCTCAATTCTCATTGTCAAGGCAACCAAATTATTTGCTAGTAAATGAATTACCTCACCTTTTTTATAATTCTGAGTATCCACTAATATTTCTGCCCTTTCCCCGGGGGCTAAAAGTAGTTTACTAAGTTTAACAGAAGTATTCAGAAAACCACCATCTGTAGCAATTTGGTAGAATGATTCATCTTTATCCAAAGTAAAAGTGAAGTTTCTTGAATTAGATCCATTAACAATTCTATACCTCATCCATCGGTTTTTTATCTCAATATATGGATTGATAGTGCCATTAGTAAGCAACGTCTCCCCTTTTGTTCCATCAGAGTTAAAATCATTTTCATAGTTAATTTGATTAGTGGAGCTGAAAGATTTATCTTGCACAATCAAGGGAATGTCGTCGACACCATATTTGGAAGGTAAATCTAATGATTTTGAGTTGTCATCATCAATATACATCAAACCTGCTAAACCCTTATAAACTTGAGATGCTGTTTCTCCTTCCGGATGGGGATGAAACCAGAGTGTAGAAGCTTCTTGATCAACCTCGAATGTTACACTTTTTTTCTGTCCTGCTTCTATAATCTGATGTGGACCTCCATCTGCATCAGAAGCTACTTTCAAACCGTGCCAATGAAAAGATGTGCTAGCATCAAGATTATTGGTTGTATTGATAGTAACTTTTTGACCTTTTTTCAGTCTAATAACTGGTCCTAAAAAATCCCCGTTATAGCCTAATGTTTCAGTTTTTTCTCCATCCATTATTTGAACTTCTCCGTTTTGAGCAACTATATCATATATCACATTTTCTTTGCTTTTTGAAGATGGTTCAAGAACAGGGGGAATCAATAGTTGTCTCTCCGTTTGGTGTACTACCTTCAAATCAGCTTCTTGATTATCCCCCATCATATTGGACATTCTACTTGAGATTTGTCGTTGTTCTTCTTGAAAGACAACTTCAGCATGCTCCTCCTTGTTCTGCTGTTGAATCAATATGAAAACACCGCCTAGGGTCAACATTGATATTGTTGCTGCTAACCAAATATATTTATTATTCTTCAACCCATCATCTCCCATATCTATTATGTAGTTACCATAAAAAAAATATGTGGAGATTTTGTGTTGATTCCCCCACATATACTTATACTTATATAGATATATCCCTAGTTACAGTATACTTTGTATTTTTTAGTAGTTGATTTAAGAATGTTAAAGTTAATTTTGAATCAGCATCGAAAGTAACTGTACCTCTAGCCAAATCAACTATTTTTACACTGACTGTTGGCTCTGCTTCCAAAGCATTTCTTACTTTTGATGCACACCTTGAGCAATTCATTCCGTCAATAACCACTATTTGCAAATATTTCATCATAAAATTCCTTCTTTCTTAAAAAAGTCGCCTATATTGGATTTACTAATCTAATCAATCTTTTAAGAATTGTCTTACAAGTATCATAAGGAAAATTTATGGAGAAACCATGTATAGAGTTTGTTTTAGAGCTTTTAAATATAGGATAGATACAGATTGATTTGTTTAGTGTATGATTGCATATCATGTACATATATCGCTAAGTATCGCGCCCAAAACATAGGTTTCGAGTTTCATGAATATCCTAACAGGTAGAAGTGCTATGATGATATTCGATAAGCATCCTAATATGAAATATAAGTTTAGAACTGCTATTTTGGATAGTTCTTCCTCCTATTCAAATAAATAATTGTTCTACATAAGAATTTCACAATCCTCTCTACCCTCCTCTACTACCAAGTGAAAATCCATTTCAACTAATACCAAAAACCTACATTGGGATTCCAAAGGATTTTTGAGTTCAAAAAAACATGAAATGCCTCTCAGAAATCCGTCCATTGGATTCAACATATACTTATGCACAAAAAGCAGTGAATAAATTTAAAAAACTGGTTTTTCTATATATCTCAATTTGAAAAAAGTAGAATATAGAGGAACTTTCTTACCATAAGAATTCACATATTTAATGTGATGATTCACCAAACTTATAATGCCTTATAATTCGTATTTTTCAACAATTGATTAATAACGCTAATTGATAAATCTGTCTTTGTTGCAATAGTTACTAAACCTTCTTCGAGATTTACTTTCCTAACAGAAATTGAGGGATTCTTTTCTAATGCATACTTAATTTCTCCGGCGCATCCTAGACAAGCCATTCCACTAATAAATAAGGTCTGTAAATGTTCAGTCATAAGACAATCACCTTTCCTATTTGACTTTGAAGTTTTTTAAGCGAAGTGAATTTAAAAGTACTGTTATTGAGCTAAAACTCATAGCAACGCCTGCAATTAACGGGCTTAATAAAGGCCCCCAAAAAATGTTCAAAACACCCATCGCTATTGGAACACTTAACATGTTATAAGCAAATGCCCAGTACAAATTTGACTTTATATTCCAAATTGTTTTTTTGCTTAAATCGATCGTGGACATTAGCAATTGCAGATCGTCGTTCATTAATATTATATCCGCAGATTTCATCGCTATATCAGTACCAGAACCCATCACAAAACCTATATCCGCTTGAGCGAGGGCAAGTGCATCGTTTATCCCATTACCTACCATTGCAACCTTATGTTCTTTTGACTGCAACATTTTAACATAATGGGCCTTTTCATGAGGTAATACCTCACTAATAACGTTGGCGATCCCAACTTGATTAGCAATTGCCTGTGCAGTAAGTTTACTATCACCCGTGAGCATAACCATATTGAGGCCAAGTTTATTCAACTTCTGAATTGCTGATGCACTTGCTGGCTTTACAGTGTCTTCAATCGCAATTATTCCGAGAAATATACGATCATTTGCAATATACACTGGTGTCTTTCCTTTAGATGCTAAATTATCTGAGATTAACTTAAATTTACTAATGTCTATATTCAACTGTTTAAAGAATTCTTCATTTCCTAAACTTACTTCGGTACCTTTCAAAATAGCATTAATGCCCAATCCAGGGAAAGATTCGAATATACTAGGTTCAACCAAATCAATCCCCACGATTTCGTCTTCTTTTACAATTGCCTCCCCAAGTGGATGCTCGGTTGCTTTTTCAGCAGAGGCCGCTAAAAACAAGAGAAGGTTTTTATCCATATTTTCTGCAAGTATTATATCTGTTACCACAGGTTTTCCTTTTGTAATCGTACCAGTTTTATCAAATAATATTGTTTTTACGTGGTGAGTTGTTTCTAAAGCTTCACCACTTTTAATTAAAATACCATTTTCAGCGCCTTTTCTCATACCAACCATAATAGCTGTCCGTGTAGCTAAACCGAATGCACAAGGACATGCTATAACTAAAACTGAAATGAAGACTGATAATGAAAACGAAATACTTTGTCCGGATAGTGCCCAAAGTAGACTAGATCCAATCGCAACTACAATAATGATATATACAAAGTAACTTGATATGATATCAGCCAGTTTTTCGATTGGAGCTTTCAAAGATTGTGCATCATCCACTAGTTTGCTTATTTGAGCTAAAGTGGTGTCATTACCAATATGAGTTGTTTCATATCTTATTACGCCATTTTTGTTTATACTGGGTCCTATTAATCGGTCATTAGCTTTCTTTTCAACAGGAAGATTTTCACCAGTAGGCATAGATTCTTCAACTAAAGTCTTACCTCTTCTTACAATACCATCCAGGGGCAAACGTTCTCCTGGTTTTGCTATGATCAAATCTCCTACTAAAACTGATTCAATAGGAACAGTCTGTTCCTTATTATGCCTGATAGTTTTCGCTTTATTTGGGAGTCATCCTCATTAATTTTTGTAGTGCTTCAGATGTCTTATCTTTCGGTCTTATCTTTCGTCACCAACTCCAGGTATTTCTGTAGTCTGATTAGCGTTAATATCACTGCTGATGCTCCAAAGTAGAGCTCTTTTGTATAGAGATAATTTCCGAATATAATCTGTATTGTTGCAAAGGTGCCGTATAAAAAAGCAATACTTGTACCTAAAGCAATTAATGTATCCATATTCGGATGTTTTTTCATGAGTGCGGAAAATCCAGTTTTATAATAGTCTTTATTGGCCAATATAACCGGAGTGGTAAATATCAATTGCGTCAGCGAAAAAAAACTAGGGTTTGTCGTAGAATCAATTATTTCAAATAGGGGTAACTCAAGTATATTTGCACTAGCAACATATAGAACAGGAATTGTAAATAGCATTGACGTGATAAATCTTCGCCTTAGCTTCTGTTGCTCTTGTTCTTTTGTTTTATAAATTACTTGTTCCTCCTCTTCAGAAAGAGCATATAGCTGATATCCAAGAGTTTTGACAACATCACTTATTTTTGCAACCGCTGAAGGGTCAGTTGATATTACCGAGAGTTTTTCTGCTTCAAAATTTACGTTGGCATATTTGACATAAGTCATTGATTTAACTACATTTTCAATTTTGTTAGCGCAGGACACACAAGTCATTCCACTTATTCCAAATACCTTTATCTCAGTTTTTTTTCGAATCTCAGCGTCATAACCAATGTCTTGAATAGCTGTTATAACTGTATGATTAGACAAAACACCTTCATCATATTCCAATTTTAGAACCTCAGTTGTTAAGTTAACTTTAGCGAAATATACTCCATCCAACTCATGAATTTTTTTCTCTATTGTTGTTGCGCAAACTGCACAAGTCATTCCATAAAGATTATATTTTGAAATCATTGAATTCCTCCGTGTCAGAACGTTTAACCAATCCGTTTAAATAGTAGCTTACTTCTGAGATACAACCTTCATCCATTCCAGAAAGTAACCTTTGTATTTCGGTTTCTAAAAATTCTTGCTTCTTAATCAGTGAAGTGTAGTATCTTTGGTTTTTTGAAGTGTTAAACGTGATCACATTTTTATCTAACAACCTTCTTATTAACGTTTTTGTTGTGGAGGGATGCCAACTATTACGCTCTTGCATTCCATGTGTTATTAAACCACATGTTACCGGTTCATATCTCCAGATAAACTTTAAAACATCTAACTCTGAATTCGATACCTGTATTTTGCGTTCGACCAAGACCATCCCTCCTTAGGCTATTCATAAAGTACGTTCTTCTTTATTAAACAAATGATGAATTGTTGTCAAAGTAGAAACACTTATAGTTACAATTAATAAAAAGCATAAAAAGAAAAATGTTTCCGGTAAAAAACTGATAATTGGATCTGTACGATAGTCAAACATCCAATCATCATTGTCAAAAAATACTTGATGAAAAAGCACAAATGCTTTATCAAAAAACAGAAGTGCCATTACACAGACTGATATTATCATCCACTTGATTAAACTAGTGATTTCTCTGACTTGATCACGCGTTACTAATTTTTTCCTGTTTAGGTATAAAAGAACGCTACTCGTAGAAAGAAGCAATGAATAGTTAAGCTGGAACAAAAATTTAACATCTTTAAAATGGTTTATACCGCGATCTGAGACGTATAGATTATCAAAAACCAATTCTTTTTGAAAAGGATTATTTAAATAGCCCATTAAATTTTTAAAATCTTGATTAACTTGAGATCTACTCCAGTTTTGAAAATTTATATCGCTTTGAAAGAATAAATTGATTTTGAGCAAACCAGGGAAGTTGATTGTCAATGTAATCGCGAGGGATAAAGCAAAGACAAAAAATAATAGAAATAGCATGCTTTTTTTCATTAAATTAATATTTATATTAGATCACTCCTTTTAATATAATGATAAAAAAACTTGTGTAGAAAATGTGTACTAATGTATCTGTCAAAAAGTCTACATAAAATTTCCATAATAGCCTGCTATAGTCAAAACAAGTTCATTAGGAAGGAGGGAAGAATTTGAGAGAACCCTACGACAGAGTATTTATTTCGTTTGGTCCATTTACTATTTATTGGTATGCCATTTTCATAGTGTTTGGGATCATAATCGGATATTTTGTTGCTAATAGAAGAGCAAAGCGTGCGGCATTGCCTGAGGATACAATTGTTGATCTGTTGTTATATGGATTGCCAGTTTCTATTATATCGGCCAGATTATACTATGTACTTTTTGAATTACCTTTGTACATTGATGATCCTTTAAGTATCTTAAAAATTTGGGAAGGTGGTCTAGCAATACATGGTGGATTAATTGGTGCTGTATTGACAGGGGTTATTTATTGCAAGAAGAAAAATCTTTCTTTTTGGAATGTTGCTGACGTAGTTGCTCCCAGTATAGTAATTGGACAAATCATTGGACGATGGGGAAATTTTATGAATCAAGAGGCCTATGGAGAAATTGTAGACATAGAGTTCCTGCAATCTCTGAAACTCCCATCTTTCATAATTGATCAAATGTATATTGATGGGGCCTACCATCATCCGACTTTTTTATATGAGTCTTTATGGAATATAGGAGTACTCATTATTTTGCTTCTGGTGTCTAGAAATAGAATGTTCTTTGGGCAAATATTTTTAATTTATGTTTCACTATATTCCGTCGGGAGATTCTGGATTGAAGGATTACGGACCGACAGTTTAATGCTAACAGCAAACTTGAGAATGGCTCAAGTCCTGTCCATAGTCCTATTAATTGGCTCTATATTAACTTACATCTATCTCAAAAAATCTAAGGAGGAAGATTTACATGGAAGCATTACTTAATCTCTTACCACTACTATTACTACTAATTTGCCCTATCTCAATGATGTTTATGCATAAAGGGCACGGACATGCTGGGCATCATCATATGCATGGAGAAGATCATTCAAAACACACTGGTTCCGAAAATGATATAGCAAGTTTAAAAATCCAAACTGAGCAATTAAAAGAAGAAGTTGCTACTCTAAAGAACTTAGTTAAGGAGCGATGACAATGCAGTGGTTATTACTTTTATTATGTCCGATAATGATGATATTTATGATGAGGGGTATGCACTCAGGATCGCATAATGAAAAAGATGACGAACAATTGAAACAGGATCTTGAAAATTTAAAAGAGCAAAATGATATCTTAAGTAGTGAACTAAGCGATTTGAAATCACGGTTAAAATAAGTTAAAGGAGTGTGATTTATATTTCACACTCCTTTAAAATTCACTAAATTCATGGTTCAGAATAGAATTGATTCTCTCAAAATATTTAGTCTAACTTTACTCTTTATAAAACGAATAAGGCATGCGTGGTTTATAATCTTTCTTTATGTATTTCTGACACCAAAGAAAATGATCCTCATCATTCCATCCACTCGTTGCATTCCACCAAGAGTACATAACATTCCCTGGTGTATGGGGTAGTCCATACACCAGGGGATTCTAGAAGTAAGATTTATTGTTTCTTTTTTAAGTGCAAATAAAACCATTATCTTCGATGAATATAAGGAAAATACCTTTTTAGATAACATTTCTAGGTTATGAATAGATAGTATTCACTCTATCCGCAATTTTCTTCAACGAAAAGTTACTAAAATGGAAGCATGGGCAGCATTAATATGATGATTTTCTTCTAGACGTTGCTAAGACATTCAATAGCAATGAGCGCCATTATAAATGTGGAAGCTACTCGTAAAAAAAGGGAAGATTGATTTCCAATTCTGCCCAAATGCTTATTTATACTACAATTAACCGTATTAATTTCAACTTCTTTGTCCAGAATAACTACCGAACTAGTTCACCACTTGGATAATGAGATATCGGGGCTAAAATTGTAAAATCTTTGCCAAATTTCTTCATAAAATTAGCATGTTTCTCTAAATCTGTAAATAGAATGTATCGTAAGTGATCATGCAAATTTTGATTACGCATATAATGTGGTCTATTAAATTGTGCTCGTATCTCCTCTTCACGTTGATCTGGTGAGACAATATACATCATCAAATTTTCTTGATGAATCGAATACAAATCATCCATTCGATTCATCCCAGAAATTATTGACGTCGATTTTTCAACCTCAAAAGCACATATCGGTTCCCCATTTTTTGAAAACCAAATAACATCAATCAAACCAATCGTCCTACTTAACGGATTTGGTAATTGATAGATTGTTTCTGGTAATAGAGGTATAGACACATCTCCTAAGCGATTCCCATCTACAATTCTATTATGATCGTTTGAGGCAATCCAAGCATGATAACCTATCTCATTACCTAAAGTAGCTAAGATATATTGGATTTTTTGGTGCACATTTTTGCCATCCTCTTTTTCCAACTTCTGTTTTATTAATTTCTGTGTGTTACTTTCTGAAATTCTGACATACTCTTCTTCATTTTCGCGAACAATATAATTTAGTTTCCCAATATCAAATAAAAAAGCTGAGATAGCACCCAAATCTTTCGAAAAAAGTCCTCCTAAGCAGTTGAGTTCAATCATACCATCACGGAGTTTAAAATAGTCCTCCCATTTACCTAAGCGAATTTTCGAGCCCGTAAGATAATTATATCCATTTACAATAGCTGTGTTAAAAGGAGGGAAAATGGTAGGTTCTAGAAAATATAAAATGTTTGCGACAGCTGGACCAAGCCCTCTGATTTTCTTTTCTGCTAGAATATTTATAGCAAATAACATTTTAATTTCTTGATTAGCTTTAAGAATTTGATCAAGACAAAGTGAAAAAGCTAACTGATTTTCCCTATTTTCATAAATATCCGGAATTCTCAATTTAGGTTTCCACATAAATGCATGCTTGGCTCCTTTAAAAATTTCTGTTTGTTCTGCAATTACATTCATTATGTCCTCTAGGGCTGAATTTTTAAAATCTGTTGGGAACGTTCCGTTATTGACATGTTTGATAAGTACTTGTACGTATTTCCTAACTTTTTTAAACGCTTTCAAACGTTTTTCACTTTTGATAAACCAAGTTTGATACAGTAAATTTTCGCGTAATTTATATTGATTAAACACATCTGTTAAATAAGTATTATCCACTGTAATGATAACCACCATCCCTATTAATATCAATTATTAATATTTTTATAACCTAGTCATCTCTAATAAAACGTGCTACATGCAACATTCCTAATATAATCAATTATAACGATAGTAGTTACTTTGGCCTGATATCTATGACTTTTCTTATTAAAAGTCTAGTTCGGCTCCATTCTGTAATCAATGTAAATGTAGGATTTGTATTATTTATTAGTCATACTAATAAATTAATGGATTCTCTTCTATTCCTAAAATTTCAACAATCAATTTATGAGGTAAACATATACTCATTTCCCCTGGTCTACTAATCCAGCCTGTACGAACAGCAATTTGATCAGGACTATTATCTTCTTTTACCCTAATTTTCCCTGGAGCTACTTCAATAATATTGTATTTCCCTTTTTGAGGATAATATGTTTTTTCTAAAGACTCACTAACTTGTGATAAGTTAAATTTGTCTACGACTTCTCCATCTATTTTAACAACTGCAATTACATCTTTACTTTCTCTATTATTTTCATTTTTATTAGTATCAAATAGTAAATATGGTAAAAATGATGCCATAATGACTCCAATAATAATGAGATAGTCCCAAGGTTTCGTAAGTCTCAATATTTTATCCACTAAATTCGTTCTCCTATATTAACTTTTGATATCATACTTTACAGTTGTGTGAATTTTATGTAGATATGTTTCTACTCCACAAAATCTCCATAAGTTTTAGTTATTTTAAATCTGTCTATTAAATTGAAATGTAGCATATGGATCCTATTACTTTTTGTATAGTAATTCCAATTTCAGTTCCTAATAGAACCTGTAATACACATAAAAATAGAGAGGAGAATATTTGTAAAATATTTCTTCACAATTAAAAATAAGGGAAGTGAAAAATCAATTTGAAAAAAATAATTATATCTACCTCGGTCATTGTGTTTTCGCTATTTTTTAGTAATAGTATATTAGTTAAAGCGCAGACTATTGAGG
>NZ_NGLL01000002.1:581057-666401 GCF_002140615.1 Enterococcus sp. 2G9_DIV0600 | reverse complement strand
CCCTGCTCCATGTCACAAGATCGGCCTATTATCGTTGGTTAAAAAATCCCAAACTGCCTGAAGTGGTATTGAATGAACAGTTGGCTGACCTTGTTCGTTATATTTATGAAGCAGACAACGATAAAGGATATCGCAGAATCTGTGAAGATCTCGTGAATGATTATGGCTTTCAAGTGAATGACAAGCGTATTCTTCGAATCTGTCGCAAACTTCAAATCCAATCAACCATCAAGCATTCAGGCAATAGTATCACTAAGGCATCCAAGACTCCGTATCATATTGCGAAAAATTATTTGAATCGAAAGTTCAATGCGGATCAACCGAATCAAAAATGGCTAACAGATGTGAGTGAATTCAAGTATTATGAAGGGGCTGAAGTGAAGAAAATCTATTTGAGCGCTATTCTCGATCTCGCCGATCGTCGCATTGTTTCATTTGTCATCAGCGACAAAAATGACAATAAATTAGTCTTTGATACCTTCGATCAAGCAGTCGCCGCCGAACCAACCGCTCATCCGCTATTTCATAGCGATCGCGGATTTCAATATACAAGTAAAGTTTTTTGCACAAAGCTAAAGAAAGCGAAAATGAAGCAGAGTATGTCTCGTGTCGCCCGTTGTACCGATAATGGTCCAATGGAAGGCTTCTGGGGAATGCTTAAGCGAGAAAAATATTATCGGCGAAAGTTTATCAGTAGAGAAAGTCTCGTTGAAATGATCGAGAAATACATGAACTATTACAACAATGGTCGCTATCAACGATGTTTGAAGAGCAAAACACCGATCCAAGTTCATCAAGAATTATTAATGGCAGCTTAATCACTCCCCCTCTTGGACAAGCGAATAGAATAAATCCGCTTAACCAAGAAGGAGGCCAGTCGAGCAAAGTTGAGGTTAAACAAAGTAAAAAACATAAAAACTGCCTACCGAATTTCGGTAGACAGTCGTCAAAATAATTTTATTCTATTTCATTGTCCACTTGACGGGGAGCCCAGCAGTCTTCAGTCTTTTCACTAGTATACAGTTGCTAAAAGAACGGAACGCCTTCAATCTTATAGTCTTCGATGATCTTACGAAAGATATTGGGCTCTTCCCACGCATACCCTTCTGGCAGCTGTTGCGTTTGTCCTGCTTCTTGTGTTTCAAAAACAAATAAAGGAATGTTTTGCGTATCAATGTGGCCATTTGTGAGTTCAACGAGTTCGATCGCTGTCACATCAAGGTGGATACGGTCTTTAAACAATTGTAAGATCGTAGCCAAGCCGGTTTTATCTTCAGAAAAATCCGTTGACGCTAATTCCGCAGTGCCTTCGTGTATTTGCATCAAAAATCGTTTCGAACCATTTGCTAAGTGCATCATAACTGTACCCGCTACTTTTTTGGATCCCAAAATACCCACCTCAGTTATTCATCTGTTTGTAAACTAATTTTAGCACATTTTCAGAAAATATGCACGATTATCTGTTGCTGTTTTCTTTTTCTAACATTTCTTTAGCTTCTTTCACCCACACTGGTAAAGCTTCCCCAATCGTACGGAAACCGATCCGCTTATTCTTATTTGTAAAGTAGCGTTTACGCTTAAAGGGTGGCTGAACAAAACTTGATTCCAATGTACGGCGGGACAAACTGATCTTTTGGCTGTATTCGTCAATATCAATGATTTGTACACGGATCTTTTGCCCGATCTGTAAGACTTCATGGATATTTTTGGTAAACCCGGATTGGATCTCTGAAACATGGATCAATCCCTGTGTTTCCTTATCTAACGAAACAAATGCACCATAGGGTTGAATCCCAGTGACTGTTCCTTCTATAATGTTCCCGATTTGATAATTCATAGTCTTTCCTCTCTTTTCCACTTTCATTATACTTGAACTAGTGGTAGATTTGAAGCATCAGAAACAACGTTGCACAATATAGGAGGGAAACGCATGATCAATTTTGACAAAGTCCATCCCCGCTTAAACACCAATAGCGTTAAATGGGACACCATTGCAAAAACCTATAAGGAAGAAAACTTATTGCCGCTTTGGGTAGCCGACATGGATTTTCTGGCACCAGAACCTGTGAAAAAAGCGTTAGAAAAAGCAGTTGCCCAAGGGATCTATGGGTATTCCACCATCCCTGATTCGCTGCTTGAATCCATCATCGATTGGCAGCAAAGACGTCATGGTTATACCATCACTAAGGAAGCGATCCTTTTTAACAGCGGTGTCGTCCCTAGTATTGCCCTGGCGATCCAAAGTTATACGCAAGAAGGAGATGCCGTACTGATCCACGATCCGGTCTACCATCCCTTTGCCCAGGTTGTCAAAAACAATCAGCGGACCTTAATTCAAGAACCGTTACTGGAAAAAGATGGCCACTTCGTCATCGATTTTGAGGCGCTGGAACAAACCATCATCGAAAAGAAAGTAAAATTGTTTCTTCTATGTAATCCTCATAATCCTGGTGGCCGGGTATGGTCAAAAGAAGAACTGCTGATGATCGGCCGGATTTGTCAAAAGCACCAGGTGATCGTTGTCAGTGATGAGATTCATCAAGACATCGTTTTTGCGCCAAATCACTTTGTCTCTTTCCAAACAGTCGAGCCAAGCTTTGCCGATTTTTCGATCATTTTGACTTCAGCAACCAAGACTTTTAATTTAGCTGGGATCAAAAATTCGATGGTATTTATCAAAGACCAAACCTTACGCAGCCAATTTGCAAAAACACAGGAACGTAACGTTCAAGGGGAAATCAATACGTTTGGTTTGGTCGCTACTGAAGCAGCGTATCGTGAATCTGAAGCATGGTTAGAAGAACTATTGTCCTACTTAGAAGCAAATCGCACCTTTGTCTGCGACTTTTTGACTGAACATCTGCCAGCAGTGACGTTTCAAAAGCCCGAAGGTACTTATTTGATCTGGCTGGATTTTTCTGCCTATGGCCTAACGGATAATCAGCTACAAAGAAAACTGATTAAAGAAGCCAATGTCGTATTGAATCAAGGAAATATCTTTGGTCCCCACGGCAGTCACCATATGCGGCTGAACTTTGCCTGTCCTAAAGAGCTATTAGAAAAAGCACTCAATCAAATCGCCGCTGCGTTTAAAGACCAACCGATCGGTTAACTCTTTCTTATGAAAAAAAGAACCCTAAAGCTTCCATTTCAACGATCTCCTTGAGGATGGCCGTTGAAACTGCTTTGGGTTCTTTTGTTTTATTCGCTGATTTCGATCGTTTCGATCACTACATCATGCACTGGACGATCTTGTGGGCCCCGTTGCACGCCAGCGATTTCATCAACGACTGACATTCCTTCGATCACATGACCAAAGACTGTGTGACGGAAATCTAACCAAGGAGTACCACCTGCTTGATACGCTTCGATGATTTCAGCTGGATAACCAGCACCTTCTAATTGACCTAACATGTTGCTAGGAACATGTTGATTGTTTACGATGAAAAACTGGCTGCCGTTAGTATTCGGACCAGCGTTTGCCATGGATAAAGCGCCACGAAGATTGAACAATTCTTTTGAAAATTCATCTTCAAAGCTGCCGCCATAGATGCTTTCGCCGCCCATTCCTGTACCAGTTGGATCGCCACCTTGAATCATAAAATCAGGAATGACACGGTGGAAGATGATCCCATCGTAATACCCTTTTTTCGCTAATTCAACGAAGTTTTTCACTGTTTTTGGTGCCAATTCTGGGAACAATTGTACAACTACATCCCCACGATTGGTTTTGATGACTGCTTTATGGCCAGTTTGTTTTTCTAATGCTAACTGTGGAAATTCAGACACATTAACTCCTCCTTCTCTCTCATAAATCCATGATAGCAGAAAATTGAAAAAATGCTAGTTTGGATAATTTTTGCTATAATGAAGCTATTCGTACAACACGAACATGCTTCACCCCAACGTGGTTAGAAAAGAGGAATAACATGGATATTTTTGATATAACGATTATCGGCGCCGGACCTAGCGGGATGTTTTCTGCTTTCTATGCCGGCATGCGTAACGCCAAAACCAAGATCATCGACAGCTTGCCGCAATTAGGCGGTCAGCTTGCTACTTTATACCCAGAAAAATACATCTACGATATCCCAGGTTATCCGAAAATCAAAGCGGGCGATCTTGTCCAAAACCTGGAAAAACAGTTGACGACCTTCAATCACCAATATTGTTTAGAAGAAACCGTCTTGTCGGTCGAAAAACAAGAAGACTATATCGAAGTCACCACCGACAAAGGAATCCATTACTCGAAAGCCGTGATTTTGGCTTTAGGAAACGGCTCCTTCCAGCCGCGCAAACTGACTTTGCCAGAAAGCGAGCGGTTTGAAGGATACGGCTTAGACTATTTTGTCACCGATTTGATGAAGTATGCCGGACGCAAAGTAGCGATCGCCGGTGGCGGCGATTCTGCCATCGATTGGGCATTGATGCTGGAGCCGATCGCTAGTGAAGTCTACTTGATCCATCGACGTCCTGAATTTCGTGCTCATGAACATAGCGTCAGCAAATTACAAGCTTCTGCCGTCAACATTTTGACTCCTTATGTGATTCAAGAGCTCCAAGGAGAGCAACGTTTGACTGGTGTCTCGTTGCAGCAAGTCAAGGGTGATGAAACGGTCAGCCTTTCATTGGATGCTTTGATCGTCAATTACGGTTTTTCTTCCACATTGAACATCAAGGATTGGGGCATGAAAAGCAGCCGCCAAGGAGTCTTCGTCTCTTCAGATATGAGCACGTCTGTTCCTGGGGTCTATGGCTGTGGGGATGTCGTTTTATACGACGGAAAAGTCGACCTGATCGCTACTGGTTTTGGGGAAGCCCCAACCGCGGTGAACAATGCGCTCCACTACATTGATCCCAAAACGCGGACACAACCTGCCCACAGTACAAGTCTTTTTGAGGAGTAGCTGAGATGAAACAAGCTGGTCAACGTCAACCTGCCGCCTATACTCTCTCTTTACAGGGGGAGACCCTCACTGAGCAAATGGTTCAGTATCTGGAAGCCTTCGATCATGCCGAAACGGCGGTCCACAATCTAGCCGTTGCCCAAGAAGCCAAAGGATTGGCAGAACGGTTTCAAGTCAACGCGGAGAAAGCTTACTTGTCAGGACTGCTGCACGATGTCAGCGTCGTCATCCCTAACGATCAGCGAATCGCCTTGCAGATAGCGGTAGGCGAACCGATCTTAGACGCGGAGCGGCAAGCACCTTTTTTGCTGCATCAGCAGCAATCCGCTTTGTTGGCAAAAACGGTTTTTCAGGTGTCTGACCCAGAGATTCTGTCCGCCATCAGCTGTCATACCACCTTAAAGGCCCAATATAGTCGTCTCGATCTGATCGTTTTTTTAGCCGACAAAATCAAATGGGATCGCAAAGATCAAGCACCTTTTTTAACCGGCTTATTAGACCGCCTCGATGATTCCTTGGAATCTGCCGCTAGATATTATATGGACTGGCTCTTTGCCGGTGACTTAGTGGTCCCCCATCCTTGGGCAGTGGCAGCCAAAGCAAAATTAGCAAACACCTAAATGCCAGAAGGGACTAAAACCCAAACGGCATGGGCTGCAACTAGAATAGGGCACAACTTATGATTGCAATCCATCAGTCGCATGTTGACTTTTGAATAAACTTTTTTTACATGGAGGGGAACTATATGGTATTAGAAAGCAAAACACTTGAAGACAAAGCAAGAGAATTGTTGGCCGACCGCGGTGTCTCACTGCAAGACATCGGCGAATTGGTGATGTTTTTGCAAAAAGACTACATTGAAGGCATCACCTTGGAGATGTGTATCGAAAGCGTCAACGCTGTCTTAAGCAAGCGGGAAGTCCACAACACGATTTTAACGGGTGTTCAGTTAGATATTTTGGCAGAAGAAAATCAACTGCTGCATCCACTGCAAGAAATCGTCAAAGAAGACGAAGGGCTTTATGGGATCGATGAGATCCTCGCACTATCCATCGTCAACGTGTACGGCTCCATCGGCTTTACTAACTACGGATACATTGATAAAGTCAAACCAGGCATTTTGAAAGAACTGAACAAGCACGATGGTCCCCGCGTTCACACCTTTTTAGATGATATCGTAGGTGCCATCGCCGCTTCTGCCGCAAGTCGCTTAGCCCATCAACACCCAAGTAAATCTCATTACATTACGCAATAAAAAAAGACCAACGATTCACCTCTCTCAAAGGAAGTGGATCGTTGATCTTTTTTCATTACGCTGTTTTTTTCAAGCCTCGTTTCCCCCACCAATAGAAGGCAAAAAAGAAGACTTCAATCAAGACGAAAAAGAGAATAAAGCAATGCATGAAAAACGTTTCTGGCAGCACGTTGATGATCGGATCGGTGGCTGGATTAAAGAGCCAATCGTCGTTACTGAAGAAAATCTCATGGAACGTAACGAAAAAGCGGTCAAAGCCGACAGCCATCAAAAAACCGAAAATCAGCGGCAAAATCATCCCCCATTGAAAGGGACGAATCAAGCGCCATTGCTGTTGTTTTTGCCGTAACCGATTGACGAACCAGATACTCGGCAGCACCGTGAAGATCATCACGGCATAATTTAATAGAAACAACTGCTTCACATCGTAAAAATGCCCAGCGCCAGCTTCAGACATTGGAAAATCGGGCAAGGCGAGCGTACTTGCAAAGGGATTGTTTAGAAAATCTAACAATAAGCCATAGTTCTTCAACAACTCTTCTCTTGTTAGCGAGGTATAATCCAGCAGATTTAAGTGATCGACATCAAACCAATATAACGGTCGAAAATTGATCGTTAGGGTGATCGCTAGACTGACCAAAAACAAAAACAAGCAGACAAATCCTAAGCGTTCAAGCCACACTTGTTTTTTCATTGTTCAAAATCCCACTCATCTAAAGAATCAACCACATAGGTTGGTGCTACTGGTAATGTCGGAACTGCCGCTTTCGGGGTAAAGCCAGATAATACGAGCAAAGAATCGATCCCGTTTTGGATCCCCGAGCGAATATCCGTTTCATAATTGTCCCCCACCATCAAGACCTCTTCTTTTGATAAGCCGATGTGTGCCACCGCTTTTTCCATAATGATGGCTTCTGGTTTGCCAATAAAAATCGGTTGCGTTTGGGTGGCAGTCTCCACCATTGCAATCAGTGAACCCGCACCTGGCAACAAGCCTCTTTCCGTCGGGATATTTTTGTCGGGATTGGTCCCGATAAAGGTTGCTCCTTTTTGGATCGCTAACGTTGCTAAAACAAATTTTTCATAGGTCACGTGGTTGTCTAAACCAACCACGACATAATCCGGATTGGTTTCTTCCCACTCAAACCCAGCAGCTAAGATCAAATCGATCAACCCCGCTTCGCCGATCACAAACACTTTGCGGCCTTTGCCATGGTCTTTCATAAAATCGATCGTTGCCAAGCTTGCGGTATAGATCGTTTCTGGTGCCACATGGATCGAAAATTCATCCGCCAATCGCTGCGCCACGACTTCGGGACTGCGGGTCGTATTATTGGTCACAAATAAATAGGGCAGTCCTTTTTCTTGTAAGGACTCTACGAAGCGTTTCCCAGCAGGGATCGGCTCTTTTCCTAAGTAAATCGTACCGTCTAAATCAATCAAATAGCCTTTATATTTCATCTTATTCTTCCCTTTGTCGAATCGTAAACTCTTTTTTGCCTTTTTTCACCGTAGTTGTTTCGGTTTTTTTGACGTTCTTTTCTTTTGGTTTACGATTTTTGATCGTTGGTTTGCTTTTTTTCTGCGGTACTGCGTCACGCTTTTCTTCTATATGGGCGTTTTGTTGTGTATTTTGATTTTGATTGTTTTGGGTTGGCTTTTTCTTGCGTCGGCGGGAGGTACTTTTTTCTTTCTTGCCGCCAACTCGTTGGATCACAAAATAGGCACAACCGAAGTTGCAATACTCATACAAATAGTCTTCCAGCATGTCGATACGCTGATCGGGTAATGCTTTGCGGTTATCCTTTTCAAAAAAGCCTTTCAAACGCAGCTGCTCATAACCCCAATCCCCTACGATATAGTCATAACGTGCCAACACTTCACTGTAACGCTCGCCAAGCTTTTCTGGATTGAAGCCTTCACGATAATCCATGACCAGTTTGTATTGTCGATTGCCAATCATTAATTCTTCATCATTTAACAAAGTCACCAACTCGCCTTTTTGCGGTTGTTTCGCTGGTTCTTCAATAATTTCTTCTAGTACAGATGTCATTTCATCTGTGATCGTTTGTTTTTCGGTCATTTTTTCACCACCTGCTGTTTATTATACCTTGTTTTATTCCCCAATGATAGTCGCGGTTTTCTCGCAAAAACCAGCTGGAGAAGTGACGAACTACTGAATGGGGTATTTCTGACTCAGGTAATCTCCGACCACTGTGCGAATAAAGTCTGGAAAAAGAAACTCAACGGTTCCAGCAATCTCGATCGTCGGGAAAAACGGAATAAACAAGTAGTGATCCACAAGGGTCAACGTGTAGCTTTGAGCAGGATCGACGGGCTCTTGTTTCCACAATACTTGGTGGTTTTTTTCATCAAAGCGGATGCCTTCATAAACCAGTTCACCAAAAATCTTCCCTCGAAAACCCATTCCCATAATTGGGAAATTGCGCAAAAAGTTGCGATTTTTTTCCATCTCTAAGATCAATCGAATGACATCCGCGCCTTGCAACGTCACCCGAATCAAATGCATCGGATGGGGCAAAATCGTGTGCAGCTGATCTTGATCAACCCGTCCTTGCGGCAAATCATCTAAAAATAGCCCCGTATTTAAGATGGCGGCATCCGTTTGTCCTTTGGCACATAATGCCAAAAGCGCCTCCCGAACCAAGGAATGTTGACTTTGCCAATCCCTCGTAAACGCTGCTGGAATTTCTGCCACCTGATTTGCCCGCAACAAGCGATGACCGATCGATAGATATTCGGCGATCTCTTCCTCATCTTGCGGAAAAGCCACCAACGAATCGGTCGGAATCACACGTGCGCGATGCTTGATTGGGCGGTGGTGATCATCTAAGACCACTTCGACTTCGCCAATGTTAAAACCAAACTTGCCAGCTGCGCCAATTTGGACCCCATTGATGACTTCGCCCTTTTCAAACAAATGGTGCGTGTGGGAACCTAAAATAACATCTAACTCTGGAAAGTCCCTCGCAATCTGGCGGTCAGCATTGATGCCTAGATGGCTCATCAAGACCAGCAAATCGACCTCGGGGCGCAAATGCTGCACCAATGAAGGCAAAATCTCCAAGGGTTCGCGAATGTCCCAACCGTTGGGGGCATATGTTAGCGGAAAAGGTGCCGTAAAAGCGATCAAGCCGATTTTGGCGCCTTGATTGCTTTCCATGATTTTGTATTCTTGTGCCCATTTGGGTGGACGCAAATCCTGTTTATCAAATAAATTGCCTAAAATGACAGGAAATTCTGCTTGGTCATATAGATGCTGCAAGACCTCTTTGGGATTGCCGACCCCTTCATTGTTCCCAATCGTCACCGCATCGTAATGTCCTTGATTCATCAAATCGACATTCGCCTTGCCGTCAGTTGCTTCTGTCAAAGGATGCCAGCGATCGACAAAGTCGCCTAAGTCGACCGCAATCACTGTCTCTTCGGTCGTATCCGCTTCTCGTTTTCTTTGATCCAAATAACGCCGCATCTTCGGCCAATGTTCTAGGTGGGAATGCAGATCGTTGGTATGGATAATCGTAATTTTCTCCATTGTGCGCCTCTTTTCAAATACGTCGCCTGAAATCACTATCCGTTTCTCTTGGCATCAAGGATTGCCAGCAGAAAGACGACGGAATTCTCTACAAAATAAGCATAGCATAAAATCTCTGGGAAACCATTGGAATGCTTGGAAAAGAATGGAATAAATAGACAGTCATTTGTCAAAAAGTACCGCCATGTTTTGCTCAATTGTTGGAATGATTTTTTTCCAAGCAAATACGATCCAAAATATATAGCACTAACATACGATCATACAATTATTGAGTAATTCTCGTTTATCGTATATACTGTATATACGATATAAGGAGGAGATGTAAAGTGAGTATTCAAGAACGAAAAATTAGAAAGAGCGGAAATTCAGTTGTTTTAACATTATCGAAAGAATTATTAGAAAAAATAGGAATTCAAGAAAATGATTACGTATTTGTTGATGAAGACAAATTAGCTGCTGCAATCACGAAAAAGTCATTACCTTCTGAGCAGGAACTCGAAATCAATCGTTTAATCGATCAATCTTTTTCTCAATATGAAGAGATGTATAAGGAGCTCGCAAATCATTGACAATCTACTTATCAGAAAAACAAATCATAAAAATGAATGTCGTGCTTATCAAAAGTCAAACACCAAATGAAGAGATCGGCTTGCGTGATCCATCTGGATTAGCCATGGCTGTAAAACAACCGCAACAAATCGTTTTTTCAAAAGAATTATATCCCTCAATGGAGGAAAAAGCTGCAATCCTTCTAATCAACTTAATCAAAAAACATCCCTTTCATAATGCCAATAAACGAACGGCTTTCATGGCAACGGATGTTTTTTTCAAGCTTAACCACTATGAAACTTTTTTCGAACAAAATCAAACGATTGCATTTCTGGTGCACATTGCGAAATATGACGAAAATAAATTTGATACTTTAAAACGATCAACCTCTGACTACCTTCGAAAATACACAAGAAAGTCGTAAAAAAGTAACTAGCTAATCAGCAATTCTTCACCTACAATCAAACAATCGTGATTCACTTTTTACTAGATTGGCTAAAAATTGATCATGAAAATTTATCAAAGAGAAGACTCAACTAAAGACTTTCAGACAATAAAAAAACCTAAGACAGTCTGTCTCAGGGTTGAATGGTCATCGATTCAATTAGTACTACTGCTTTCTTCAAAAGCAGGCAGTTTTTCAATCAGACACATGGAGAATCCTGCTTAGTGCTGCTTCCTTCCGGATCTGACACGCTTCACAAGACCTCCATTGTCCTAGCCTTTCGGCAAAACTTAGTATAACGTATTTCGTTAGAGATTGCCAGCCTTTTTTTGTTTTTTCTTTTCTCGTAATGCTCGGAAAAAATCTGTTAGCAGCTGTCCACATGCTTCTTCTAAAATGCCGCCTTCCACATAGGACCAATGGTTGAAGCGCTCATCTTCCAATAAATTCATCAATGTACCGGCAGTGCCGCCTTTGGGATCGTAGGCACCAAAATACACTTCTTCCACCCGTGCTAATAACATCGCTCCACTGCACATCGGGCATGGTTCCAAGGTCACAAACAGCTGCGCTTGTTCTAAGCGCCAACTTCCGACCGTGCGACAGGCTTCTTCGATCGCAAACATCTCCGCATGCGCTGCGGCTTGTTGCTGCGTTTCTCGTAGATTGTGCCCACGACCAATGACTTTGCCATCCAAGACGACAACAGCACCGATCGGTACTTCTGCCAAACCTTCTGCTTTTCGGGCTTCTTTGATTGCTTCTTCCATAAAAAAGGCTTTTTCCTCGGCAGTCAAGGTACTTGTTTTTTCCACGACTTCTCTTTCACTCCTCTACCTCGCACCATTGCGTGCATTTCCTTGTTAGTATAACGAAAAACGCTCAGAAAGACGAGAAAAACTCGCAAAGACCGATGTCCCTGCGAGTTTCAAATGGAATGATTGGCTTAAAAGACGGAATCAACAAAGCTCGTCAACTTGTCTTTGACATGTTCTGTCGAATCTTTGATGTTGTCTCCGTAAACAGAGATTTTGTTGCGGCCCTCATTGACTTTTTTCATCACACCTAACAACGAATCCAATTCATTGTCAGACAAGCCGTCTACGACATCCAGCAATTTTTCATTGCCGTTGAATTTGTCATCGACAAATTTCTTTACTTTGTGTCGGTTGCAAGCGAAGCGTACTTTATTGAATACTTTGTCTGATACAACGACGGCAGTAGTGATCCCAGCGATCGCTGCAATGCTTAATCCAATCGTTACTTTTGATGATGTTTTCATATCGATCAGCTCCCTTATTTTGCTACTTCCATCATAGCACGAGGACTGAAATAAAAACACTATTTCGTTTAAATCGCTTTGAATCTTAATCCTTTAGGAAAGAAGTTTTTCACGGTTCCTTGGACTTGTTTTCCAAAACCGACGGGGATTTCATCGACTGTCAAAATCACCCACCCAGCATTTCCTGGCACACTCAAGGTTTCACCTGCCACATACTGCTGCCATTGCGGCAAAGTGATCGGCACTGTCGGTGCCCCTTCTTCTGCATGGATCGCCAATGCCAACGCATAACTTGGCTCGATCCGATTCTTCTTAACGACGCCGACATGCAAACCTGGGCGCATAAACTTGATCCCTTTTAAAGAAGGCATTTCTTCAGGAACGAGCCAAAGGTTTTCACCTAGCAGCTGTGGCGTCGCATTCAGTGCCTGTAAAAAAGGAAAATCCTTGCGAAAGGCTTGCCACAACTTTTGAGTCGCTGCATCTAATGGGCTCTTGGCTGTCGCTCCTTTGCCTTTTTTCTTCTTTTTCACTGGCGCTTCTTCTGCTTGGAAGGTCAATTTCGCAGCGAAATGACCTTCTCCTTGGTTTAAATGCGGCCATAAGCGGATGGTTTTCTCGATCCCTGGTGCCTCTCCCCACTCGCTGCGCCCATGAGATACATTGTCCAAGTCGATCGCTTCGATCGTGAAGGGATACTCCTCCATTAACCAAGCCATCATCGCTTCGTTTTCTTCTGGGGCAAAGGTACAGGTGGAATAGATCAGCTGGCCCCCCGGTTTTAGCATCGCAACGGCTTGTGCCAAAATGTCTTTTTGCCTGATCGCACACTGCTCAGGTGTATCTGCTTGCCATTCTTCTAAGGCGACGGGATCTTTACGAAACATCCCTTCACCAGAACATGGGGCGTCCACCACGATCTTGTCAAAAAACTGAGGAAAATGGCGGCTCAATTCTTGCGGCGCCTGATTGGTGACGACTACATTTGGAAAGCCCCAACGCTCCACATTTTCTGATAAGATTTTGGCACGCTTGGGGAAAATCTCATTTGCTACAAGCAGCCCTTTTCCTTGTAAT
Source organism: Enterococcus sp. 2G9_DIV0600 (assembly GCF_002140615.1). NCBI lineage: Bacteria > Bacillati > Bacillota > Bacilli > Lactobacillales > Enterococcaceae > Enterococcus > Enterococcus sp. 2G9_DIV0600. The sequence goes on along the minus strand of NZ_NGLL01000002.1, from coordinate 653,330 downwards.
TGGCTTGCCAGCTGCGTTGTTTTGCCCCCTGGTGCCGCACATAAATCTAAGACCCGCTCCCCTGGTTGAGCGGCTGCGATCGTTGCTACGATCATCGCACTAGGTTCTTGACTGTAGACATAGCCAGCTTGATGGAGCAGCGAACGGCCTTTGACTTCGCCAATATAAGCCGCTTCTGCATAGGGGGCGGGTACAGCAGCTGGTCCATATTTTGCCAGCATCGCTTCTGCATGTGGCTTAGCAATATTCAAGCGAAAGCCTTTGACTGGCTGATTATCGGTTAAAGCGGTAAAAAAAGCTGATGCTTCTTCTCCTAGCAACCGTTGGTATTTTTCAATAAATGGTGTTGGTAATTGCATACTTACCCCTCCTCGGCTTTTTTATTCTAGCGACTGAGAAGCAATTATGCAAGAATTCCTTGATCAAATGGCAAAAAAACTGCAGCTGAGTGAAGTGGGCGACTAAATCGCCTCGACTTCTCTTTGCTGCAGACCTTTTTTATTTAAAAATCGCTTTTTTGACACTGCTTTCGATGAATGGCTGAGAGACACGGTTGTCCCAGAATTTGATCAGTGGGCCCACTAAAAAGGCACTGATGAAGGTTCCGATCCCGATTGGTCCGCCTGTAAAGAGTCCGATCAAGGCAAAGGCAACGTCTTGAATCACCCGCACCACTCGATAATTAGCTTTCGTCTGATCGACGATGGTTGGGGCGATCGCGTCATAGGGGGCGCTGCCCAAATTCGCTGACATATAGAATGAAGCTCCGAAGGTAAAGAAGATGATCCCGATCAACAAGAACAAACCTTGCTGCCACCAATTATTCGGACCGACGGATAACCAATCAAAAACATTGGTATAAAAGTCGATGAAGAATCCTGTCAGCACCATATTGATGACCGTACCGATACCGATATGGCGACGGCCAAAGATAAAAATCAATACTAGGACAGCGATATTGATCATCAATTGATAGACCCCAAGGGATAACCCTAGCAGCTCACCGACACCGATATTGGCTGCTGTGTATGGGTCTAGCCCCACTCCGCCGACCCGCAGCAATGCCGCCCCAAATCCTAAAATGGCGACACCAATCAACGCATACAGCGAGCGTAATCCTGTTTCTTTTTTCATTAAAATTTCTCCTTTTTTCTCATCTGTTCTTTCAAGTATAACGAGAAAAAAGGAAAATGGGAATTTCAACGCTTCACAGGGCCCTTTGTAGGGAAGGGATCTGCCTTAGTCATCTCCTTTGCTTCTATTGAAAAGCCAGTGGCAACAACCATTGTTATTAAGTATTTTGATTTTCGTTTCCTTCATACTAAGGTTGCACGTTCCACTACTCTGGCTTCACTGGAACCATCACTTCAAATATCTGCAATTCTTTTTGTGTGGTAAAGACTTCATCTTGCCATAACAATTCCCAAACATCGCCATCGATCTTCAACTGCTTCTCTTTTAGAAAGGCTCGGATGCGGTGGGTAAAAGCGGCAATTTGTTCCTCTCCTTCACTGACAAACCCAGAAACATATGTACCAGCAGGACGTGTGATAATCAGCTTTTCCGGATAGAGATGTAGCCGATCTTGGGGAATCAAGATCAATGCCCGATAAGGAGATGCGTGAAAAGTCTGATCCTCCAACGTCGTTCCGGCACTTAAAAAGCCAATGGGGTAGCCACTGAAGGCATCTTTATAATCCACTAATGGATAAAAACGAGCGTACACTTGATAAGCAGATTCTGGATCATCGCCGGCGATCTCTTCAGAAACGATAAACGCCTCTGCTTTATGATGCGCTATCGTAAAGGTCTCAAAATCAGCTTCCTGTACTTTTTCATAGCGTTGAATATAGCGATCAAAAGTTCGTTCCAATTCTTGTAGCGCTGCGATTTTGTCACGGACTTCTCCTCGCCGTTCCACAAGTTCCTTTTGCGTGTATTCCGGGTTGCGGTTTTTCAAAAATTGGCGAATGTCTTGCAAGGGCATGTCTAAAGAACGCAACATCAAAATCACGTCTAACTCAAGGCATTGTTCAAAGCCGTAATAGCGATAGCCATTGTCACCTATTGAATGAGGTTTGAACAGATCGATCTGATCATAATAAATCAATGTACGCCGACTCACACCGGCATAAGCGGACATCTCACTGATGGTCAATTGTTTTTTCAAAAAATTTCACTCCTTGCTTGACTGTAACGTTACGTTACAGTTTATTCTACCATAGAACAACATTTTTGGAGGGAAATCATGAAACAATTACAGTTATTTTATAAAGAAGAACGACGCTTCTTTTTCAGTTTATTTCTTTTGATGCTGGTCCAATCCTTCGGCACACTCCTGTTGCCGTATTTTTTGGCAAAAATCATTGATGAAGGGATCTTGAAAGTCGACACGACAGCCATTTGGCACAATGGCTGGTGGATGTTTGCCATTGCCATCGGCACCGTGATCGTCTCTGTAGGCGGTAGTTATTTATCTGCCCACCTTTCAGGAAAATTCGGGCATTTTTTGCGGATGCGCCTTTTCAAAAAAACACAGGAACTCTCTGTATCCGCTGTTGATGGCTATGGTACGCCCACTTTGCTGGCACGTACCACCAGCGACATCAACAACATCCAACAAATTTTGATGATGGCGCTGCAAATGATTTTGCCAGCCCCAATGATCGTCGCAGCTTCAATTTTTCTAACCGGCACCGTCTCTTTGCGGATGATTTGGGTCCCAATCGTAGCGATCCTATGTTTTTCAATGATCGCTTATGGAGTGATCCGCAAAGCGATCCCATTATCACAAATCACGCAAAAGCTAGTCGATAAAATGATGCGGATCTTACGAGAAACCTTTACCGGCGCTCGGGTGATTCGAGCATTCGACAAAGCAGCTTACGAAAAAGAACGGACAAATCAAACCTTGACGGAATATGCGAAAACCATGATCCAAGTCAATCGCCTCTTTGCTGTCTTGAATCCGACCGTCAATTTAGTAATGGGACTCTCGATTTCGACCATCCTTGTCTACGGCGGCTATCAAAGTCTGCACGGCCATCTTGCTATTGGTAGTATTACTGCCATCATCGAATACACGATCCTGAGTCTTTGGTTTTTGACCATGGCAGCGATGGTGATCGTGATGGTACCTAAAGGCTTGACTTCCTTGCAACGGATCGAAGAAGTTTTAGAAGAACCAATTGATTTGATCGACGGTGACCAAACCTTAAACAAGGCCGCCGAGTCAGAAACGATCGCCGCTTTCAATCAGGTGCAATTTACGTATGAAGGCGCCGAAGAACCTGTCTTAGAAGATATCAGCTTTGAGATCCACCGAGGCAAAACGACAGCGATCGTTGGCGGAACTGGCTCTGGCAAAAGCACCATCGCCAAAGCGCTATTGCGTTTCAAAGATGTGACTGCTGGTTCGATCACGCTTTTTGACCGCAACATCAAAGAGATCTCACAAGCCGAATTACGGGACCAAATTAGTTATGTCCCGCAAAAAGCGCTCTTGCTTAGCGGCACGATTCAAGAAACCCTGCGTTTCGGCAATCGTCCAGCAACCCATGAGGCGATGGCAAAAGCCGCTGAAGTTGCTCAAGCCAAGTCATTTATCAAAAGCTTGCCTGAAGGTTATGAAAGTCCAGTTGCTCAAAAAGGCAGCAATTTCTCTGGCGGTCAAAAGCAACGATTGAGTATTGCCCGAGCGCTGACAAAGCCCGCAGAAATCTACTTCTTTGACGACAGCTTTTCTGCTTTGGATTATCAAACAGACGCCAACTTGCGGCGTGCATTGAAAGAATACACGAAAGATGCCGCCGTCATTATCGTGGCTCAACGGGTATCGACCGTCAAAAATGCCGATCAAATCATTGTCTTGGATAACGGCAAAATGGTCGGTAAAGGAACCCACGAAGAATTATTACGCAATTGCCAAACTTATCAAGAGTTTGCCTCATCTCAAGGAATGGGAGGAATGAAGGATGAGTAAACAAACAATGGATACACCAAAAAACATGAAACATACAAGCCGACGTTTACTGCGTTTGCTGATGGAACAAAAATCCCGCTTTCTGCTGATCATCGTCTCTGCCTTGTTCTTTTCCTTACTAATGTCCATCGCCCCTTTGATCTTGGGACGTGGACTGGATAATCTGATTGCCTTGTTTCAACAAGAAGGCTGGCAGATCAATGATTTTTGGCAAAGTATTTTAGGTCCAGTCGTCCTATTAGCGGGAACGTGGCTTTTGATCAGTCTCTTTTCCTTGCTGCAAGAGTATACGATGGCCAGTGTCAGTGAAACCCTGACCTTGACTTTACGCAAACAAATCAGTGACAAATTCAATCGCCTGCCTATCAGTTTTTACGACAAACATCATACTGGCGATATTTTAAGCCGAGTGATTCTCGATTTAGATAAAGTATCCGAAGTCTTGCAAGTCGGTTTGATGCAGTTGATCACGGCAACTATCAGCATTACCTTCGGCTTGATCGCCATGCTTTATCTCAGCCCATTACTGACGATCGGTGTGGTCCTGATTTTGCTTTTGAGTGCTTTTGTGACTACCGTTCTCGCACGAAAAAACTTGAGCTACTTTACCAAAAACCAAGAAACATTAGGTGCTGTCAGCAGTCGTGCGGAAGAGTTTTATACCGCAAATCCGCTGATCAAATCCTACAACCAGCAAGTTGCCGTTGAAGCGGAAATGGCGGAATTGAGCGAAGCCCAATTTAAAGCCTTTCGAAAAGCACAGTTCGTCAGTGCAGCGATCAATCCTTTCGTGCGCTTTATCAATCAAATTGGCTTTATCTTAAGTGCCGTCGTTGGTGGTCTGATGGTATTGCAAGGGCAATTATCCATTGGTCTCGTACAAGCCTATCTGCAATACATCAACCAAGTGTCTGAACCGATCACGCAAGCTTCTTATATTATGAATACCTTGCAAAGTGCCTTAGCATCTCTCGAACGAATTTTTGAGATTCTTGATTATCCTGAAGAAGAAACTGCGACCCAACAACTGCCAGTTCCACAAACCATCAAAGGAAAAATCGATTTTCAACACGTTTCCTTTGGCTACAACAAGGAAAAGCTCTTGATGGAAAACGTCGAATTTTCCGTCAAACCAAAACAAACGGTCGCGATCGTCGGACCAACAGGTGCTGGAAAAACCACCATGATCAATCTTTTGATGCGCTTTTATCCATTGAATGGTGGGAAGATTTTGCTGGACGATCAAGACATGATGTCCTTTTCGGCACCGGCAGTACGGAAAAAATTCGGTATGGTGCTGCAAGATACGTGGCTGTTCCAAGGAACCATCGCTGAAAATATCGCTTATGGCAATCCCGATGCCACTCGGGAAGACATCTTGGCTGCCGCCAAAGCCGCCCAATGCGACCACTTCGTGCGAACCCTGCCCAACGGTTATGATACCGTCATTGGCTCCGAAAGCGAACTGTCTCAAGGACAACAACAATTATTGACGATCGCCCGGGCGATTTTAGCAGACCCAACGATCCTGATCCTTGATGAAGCCACCTCCAGTGTCGACACACGGACGGAACAAATGATCCAAACGGCGATGGATCGTTTGACCCAAGGACGAACCAGCTTTATCATCGCCCATCGTCTTTCTACCATCAAAAATGCCGACTTGATCTTAGTAATGAAAGACGGCTCTGTCGTCGAAAAAGGTTCCCATACAGAATTGCTGGCACAAGATTCACTTTACGCCCAACTATATAACAGCCAGTTTGCAACTGCTTGATGAAAAAAATGACCAAACGACTCATAAAAAACGTTTGGTCATTTTATTTTTAGTATATCCCCACCTTTCCCTACTATTCTTCTTTAAAACAGTATTTAACTCTTTCCTAACTTCCATTAACTTACAAAAAATATTTATTTTCTGAAAGTCGATTATTGTTGTTACTAATTAATCGGTAAACTAAAAACCAGCTAGACGCATGTCTAGCTGGACTTAAAAAAGATAGTCAAGAGAATATGCTATTTCTTTTTAAAAACTGTCGCCAGTACGCCACTTACAATGATCGTTCCTAAAACCACTAACCAGGCAGCACGTTTTTCATTCGTTTGCGGAAGCACACCCCCATTATTTTGACTAGAAGTGGTGGTAGTCACTGAACCACCGACCTGATCACTGGATTGACTCGTTTGGCTCGTTGATGAATGATCATTATTTGATTCGGTAGTACTTGGTTCTGTTGTGCTTGGTTCCGTTGTGCTTGGTTCCGTTGTGCTTGGTTCTGTTGTACTGGGTTCTGTTGTGCTTGGTTCTGTTGTACTTGGTTCGGTTGTGCTTGGTTCGGTCTCTTTCTTGGTATTTGTTAGAATAATCGTTTCACCATCGTTAGTAACCGTGCTTTCAAAGTCTTCAGGAACATTGATTTCCGTCACTGTATAACTGAAGTCTTCTCCCTGATTATTGTATTTGGGTAACACGAGTTGCTGACCATTAACAGGAACCTCACTGAGGGTGACTTGGAAATCGTCTTCCTTGCTCAAGGTCAGTGGATCGGAAATTTGCCAACCTTGTTCCGAGGTAGTGGTCATTCGTTGCACTTGGTATTCGATCTGCTCTGGAATCTCGGCGACAGAAACATTGACCCACTTCTTAAGGACATTTATCGAAACCACTGGCGCTTTAATCGATGGGATTGGAAAATCTACTGCTTCTCCGTCTACTTCCGGCACTAATGTGGTACGACCGTTACATAGAACCCATGTTTCTCCTTGGAATGAAGAGTCTTCAGTATCAAGGCGGATTTGATAGGTCAATGTAACTCGCTCGTTCTCACCCAAAGCAAGATTGCTGACAGTGATGGTTTGATCGGCTTCTGCTACTTGCACATTTGCCACTAGGTCAGGTGCTTCGACCCAAGTTCCTTGTTCATCTTTTCGCCACCCAACCAGTTGATAGTTATCGGAATCAAAACTACCTGCACCTTGTAGCAAGATTCCTGCACCCATTGGGTCAGTGATCGTACCACTGGAGATTGTCTTATCGATTTTATTTGCGATTTCCGTCAACGCTGAACCTAAGCCAACCAGATTTTCATCTATCGTTAAATAATTCCCTGATGATGTAGCTAAGTTTCGACCAATGTATTCCCCGCGAGAAGACGGAGCAGTAGCTACCGAATACATTGGAAAGCCCGCTTCCTTGATCGCGACGATCGTGCCTAAAGTCGCGTCTGTCACTACCGAAGTACTGACAGGGACTGCAAGAGGATCCGAAGAAGATGAACTTGTCGTATGATACGCAGAATTATCAGTTTGAAAATCTTTGACATAGCTTTGGGTGTGATAACCGTTATAGTCTGTGATCTCCCCCGTGTTAGGATAGGTAGTCGCTCCCTCTACAGGAAGATAGCTACGATTGGCACTATTATCACCAATATGGATAAAAAGTTTTTCAGCTTCTGGACGACTTTCCTCCAGCAAGAGCCGCTCACCTTCTAATAACCCTTTTTGCATGAATGTTCCGGAATGGGACTCTGCGGTTTGACGTAGAAACTGTTCTAAGTAATCGATATCTGTTGAAAAACCATTCGTGGAGTAAACATAGCGATTATAGGCCACGATCCCGATTCGAATAGAGCCATTTGCTAATGAGTCTGCCAATTCCGTGCCAAATTGTTGCAAGCCTAACAACGCATTATTCAATTTTTCTCCAGTCATAGAAGAAGAAAAATCGACTACTAAAACTAAATCAACCGCATTGTTCGTTTGGTTTCCTTTAACATCAAGGGTGACGTCAAACAATCCTTGATTTCCTGCAACTTCTTGCACACTTTTCTTTAAATACGCCCGATCATCATAATTGACATAATTCTCACTATCAAACTCGACTCCAGGTGCATTTCCATAATCATAATTGTAGGTATCTCCAGCAGCCGTACCGTGGGTAAGGTATTGCCCCGCTTGGTTCTCCTGATAGTCAAAATCATAGGTCGCCGCTTTCGCGCTGACACTGATCATACTCAATATAAAAGTACATAGGATCAGTAATAAGCGACTGTTTTTTTGGAACCAACCTTTTTTTTCTTCCATTTCTATCACTCCTCTTATTTCCAATCATTTCTTCCTGTTTGCTAGCGCAAAAGCTTATTCTTTTACCAGACCACAGTATAGAGCATCCCAGCCCTGAAAAGAGACAAAAAAATGTCAATTTCCTATACAAAAAAATATCCTTTTTTATGCTATGATGAAGATGAATCATCAATAGTTTAAGGAGATAGGAGGTCCTTTGATGGAACGATTCTACACTTTTTTTGGGAGTAGTCTGAAAAAAGACCTCGATTTATTGCGTTTCTTGTATTTACAAAAACGTTTTGTCCCAATTGAAGAAATCAGTGCCACCCTTGCTCTTGATCGACGCTCAATCCAAAAAAGTTTCATAGCGTTAACAAAACAGCTTGAGCAAAATGCCGAGGAAAAACACCCCATCTTACTGGCCAAACACGGAGCTGGATATAAATTTAACGGAAACAAAACAGACTATAAACATCTGCTACGACAACTACTAGCAAAGAATCCTTTTTTTCAATTATTAGAAACATTGCTCCTGTATAATGAGATTAATGTGGTTCAATTTGCTAACGATTATTTTTTCTCGGAGTCTACTGTGCGCAAAAGAGTCTATGAGCTGGAGAACCTCTTGGCACCTTTAGGCTTTACATTAAAAAAATCCAAAGGAAATGTACAGCTGAATGGTGATGAAGCGCGCATCCGCTATTTTATGGTCGCCTTCTTTTGGCGTACTTTTTCAGGTGTTGATTGGCCTTTCAATCATCTCTCTCAAAGCAAATGTGAGGAAATCGCTCGAGCTTTCTATCGCAACAATCACATACCTTTTAACACGATTGAATTGAAACAGACGACCTATATACTAGCCGTAATCTGTTTGCGTTACCGCCAGGGTCAAACGATTGCCGAAGAAAAGTTACAGCTCCAACCACCATTAAAGGGCTTAGACTTGACCTTATTTCAACAATCAACGAATCCAGAAACACCGATTTTTACCCAACTGTCACAGGAGTTAATGACTCACTTTTTTCTGAATGAAAAAGAATGTCAGTTTTGCTTTTTGTGGCTGATGTCCAATCTAGAGCGAACGTTTCCAGAGGAGCAACTGAATTGTTATTTTCCTTCGAAAAAAACGAGTGACCAGCAACTTACTACGATTCAAAAAGCACTGGCTTCAATGACTTCGCCAGCTGAAAAGATGGTCATTTCCCAACCACGTAAACAAGTCATTTTGAATACGATCCTGAATGGGATATTATCCGTCGAACTGTTTGGCGAAACTGTTCATACGCTAGCGGGCTATAACACAGCTCAGTTCCTTACCGAACATTTTCCGAATTTGCAACTGCATTCCGAACAATTGCTAGCTTATCTAAAAGTCTATCACGAGGATTTGGAAAAACGCAAAGGACTGGCTTTGTATGTAGCAACAGCCTGGACGCTGATTTTACCTCCAGCTCGCTTTCAGCAAGTCATTCGAATCAAGTTAGAAACGGACCTGCCTTTCGCACTTTCTTTAGCAATTAAGGAGTTGATCCAAACGCCTTTTCAAGGTTTCTATAACCTCGATCTGCGGGATCACTTTGAAGACGATGATTATGATCTTTGTATCAGTACATCACCATTGACCGCAACATCGGCAGAAATACCGGTAATATTGATCAATGCACAGATCACCTTGCCAGACCTATTAGCGATCCACCAAGCCATCGAGGGCGTATTGCGAAAATAGCCCAGGATTGGATACTTCCTAAAATCAGCCCAAAAACGGCTAAGTAGCTTCCTCAAAAGCTACTTAGCCGTTAGTTGTTTCTCGCAATTTATTTCGTGAATACAAAAATGAAGTTCTTGACGAACAGAAAGATGATTATTCTTCACTCATATAAATCAAACCGACTTTGGGTTTTTGAGTGACTTTCAGTCCTGTGATTTCACGATAGAAAAAGCGATGCTCTTTCCGAATCATGGCAATGATCTCTTCTTCAGTTAGGCCTAGATCAGTGACTAAGTCATCTTTCCCATGATTGCAAAGCTCTAATAAAATTTGAAGTTGCGCATCGATCGCTAATAGTTTGGCCCACTGAACAAAAAGATTCTCGTACTTTTTATTAAACACAGCTAGAAACGTTTCCGAAAGTTCTTGGAAATATACATATATTTTAGGAAAGTGTTGAAACACCTCTCTTTGATTGAGTTCTTTTTGGAAATATGCCAAATAGTCTGTTGCATTGTATATTTTTCTCGCCTGCATACCTTCTTCTCCTTTGGTCTTGCTTTCATAGAAAACATTTTTACTAAGTTTCCTCTATTTTCAACCATTGCATTCCATTTTACGTATTTACCTTTAGAGCGAACATTTTATGACTAACTTCTAAAGCAAAAAACTTGGTTAACATGCACTGGCTCTTAGTTTCGATAAAAATCCTGCCTTTTTTACTGGCGATTGGCTCAAGAAACGATTTATATGATTACTATAGCGTCAAATGTCCGTGAAAAAAAATAATAAATTTCACCATCCGGTGAAATTTTTCACTAGAATGATGTTCCTTCATCTTTTATTCAGCCAGAAAGAGAGACGAAATTTCATATGTAAAGCAGCAAAAAAAAGCCCTTTTTCACCTACCACCTATTTTTAGAGGAGAGGTTTTCATGAAAAAATTTCAATTAAAGTTTTTCAGAAATCGATCATTGATTCGAAAAATACAGTTACTGAGTGAATTTGAAAAAAACGATACTTATAGCTTAAAAAGCTTAGCAACGATCACCCAAAGCAGCAAGCGAACCCTAATCACTGATATTCAAACGCTCCGCGAGTTCTTCAAAGGTTCTCTTGCGATTCACTCAACAAAATTTGGTTATTCCATTGAAGAAATTGATCCCGACGGTTATTTAAAGCAAAAACAGCTTCTTGTCAAAGACGAACCCATTTTTCAACTGCTAGAAAGCTTTTTTTTCAACGAAAAGTATTCTTTACTTGATTGGAGTCTCGCATTAAACTTATCCGAGCAAGCACTGTTGAATTACTTTAGAAGAATCAATACTTACTTAGCACCTTTTCACTTGCAAATCGCCACAAATCCCGTCGTATTGATTGGCTCGGAAATCAACGTTCGCCAGTTCTTTTTTGTTTTTTATTATGAATCAGCGATTAACGTAAACACACTGTTTCCCTCGATTGACGTGCAAAATACTGTGATAGAAATAACTCGATGCTGGCAGGATAAAACCCAACTGGCTTCTGCCTTTTCCTATTTCTCTTATATTCTCTATATCGCTATTGAACGCAACAAAAATGACTTACAGGTCCATCTTTCTGCAGAGCTGAAAAACTTTTACGACCAAAGCAAGCCATTTTTTCAATTAGAATCTTTACATGCCATTATTGAACGTTTCTTTGATTGTACGTTTCCTGAAGAAGAAATCATCTTTTTATTTATCTGTCTGATTTGTCGGCAAAAAATCAACCAACCTGCCCTACTAACAAGTGAGCTTGTTTGCGAACAATGGCCTGAAATCAAACAACTCGCTCATGACTTTTATAAAGAAAATCGTGGCTCATCATTTGATGAAAGTAAGGACTTAGTATGGTTAGAGAGCTTTTTCATCCGACTGAAATTAAGAGAGCTACTCTCTCCAACAATGAATGTCGCCATCGATGATTTAACGCAATTCGTCAAGGAAAAATTCACTGATGAATACCAAAAAAACCAATTTTTTTTAAGCCATCACGAACTTGTCAAACGATTCTACGATCCGACTTACCTAGATGATATTTGCGTCAGTCTGACGCTGCATATGGAAGCGATCAAAGAAGAAAATTGGGGGCGGCAACGAACGATCGCGATCATTTTCGAAGGAAATGAGTATGCTTGTGAATATGCGGAAAGTATCATCCGAAAATACTTGGCACCTTTTCATACGCTTTATTATCCTGACGCCGGCGAATTATCGCCAGAATATCTCCAAGAAAAGAACATCGATCTACTGGTCACCAACTATTCCGAATACACCACAGAGTTTTTGCTTGAAGTGAATGCGTGTTGTTGAAGTCATTTCCTGACGCTACCGATTGGAATCGACTACTTAAGCAAATCAATCCACGAATCTTGCGTTTGGTTGTATTAGACAATGTGTAAGTTTATGAATGATCATAGGCTCTTCCTGTAAATATTCAGGTTTCTATAATTTTGCAAAGAGACTTCTCGTGTCATATGACTAAGCTTTGTGTTGTTTAGTGAAGTTGCTTGGCACTCTCCGGAAAGAAAAGGACAAACCAATCAAAGACTCTCTGTAGCTTCAAAATCACTGCCCTTTCAGATTAATTGCTCCCTTCATATGAGAATGTGCTTACTACAAAAAAAATAATCAGAATCTGGCACATCTTCTAAAAAAATTCATTTTTCCTTGGTATAATAATTAGAGATCTGCGTATCATTAGATTTACGTTGCCCGTTAGTGAAGTTTCAGGCAACGTTTCTTTTTGGGGGAAAGCTATATGGAAGATAAGCAAATTTTTGAGAAGCGGTGGCTATTAGCTACCAGTGAACAACGGGAGAAATACCATGCCTTAATTGCCTCTTACCTTTCAATAGAGTGGACTTTTAAAGAAAAAAGCTACCTTTTGTGGCTTTGCCAACTAGATAATGACACATTCAAATCCTTTGAAGCGATTTTTGCTAAACTGGCAAATGAACAGTAAGAGTTTTCGTAGATCAAGCTACTTCATCGCAGTAGCGTCCATCTTTTTTTATTAAGAGGAGTGAAGGAAATTCCTTCCTTGCTTATTAAGAGAAAAAGCCACAACCATTTTTCTCAACGGTTGTGGCTTTTTAGCTTAATAGGTATTCTGCTTTCATGAGCATTTCTGCTAGCAATAGCTTCACTGATTGCATTCAAAGTATACACTTGACTTAACTTGGGGTTGCACTTAATGCTTGCCCCAACTGAGGATCGATTTTTTCAATCACTCTTAGCCAATCTTGATGATCCGGGATTGTTTTAAGTAAGAGATAGTCCGTGGATAAGATGAACTCTGATAGGTATTCACTATAATTCGTTACCACGAGATCGATAGCATTTTCCTTCAAATAGGCAGTCGTCAATTCATTGATTTTTGGGAAAAACACGTAATGATCATTGCCAACATAGCGCAAAAAGCGTGCGCGGATAGCGTGACAGGTATAAAGGTCGCCTTCCAATGTCAATGCGATTCGGTTGACCTTTTGATAATAGAGTTCCTTGAGCGCCTCACTATACAAGGTAAGTGCTGCACAGATATCAGACAGGTACTCCTTACTGACCCCAAGAATTGCTTGATTCTGTTTCAAAAATACAAGATTTTTTTGATAGGCGACGGAGCTATGATTTAGGGGCTCATTTTTTACTTCCGTCAGCAAGCGATTCAAAATGGGCGCTAGTTGATCATTGATTTTCTTAGATAACAAAAAGGCATGAATCATCGTCTCGATTAGTTGGGGATCATTAAATGGGATGCCCCATTCTTGAACAAAGTGTTGACTTAGCGCCTGTAGTTCAGGATAAAGTGCAAACGATGCAATGAACTGCTGTTCTTTTATGGGCTCAGTCAATGTACGCTTCATCACCGTGACTAGATAAAGCCACACCAATTCTTCTTGTGGTAGTCTTACCTGGTAAAGGGCTTCGATTTTAGGTGCTAAGTCTTTCATTACGGTAAATGCCGTGTGGTCTTTGACTATCTCAGCCAAATGAGTAGGAAGTTGGATGGTCTTTCCAGACTGATAACGCTTGATTGTAATATACAAACTATAATAAAAATCACTAGGAGCAACACCCGTGTTCACCACATCAGTTGGCACTTCTGAAAACGTCTCACTGACTACCGCAATCAGCTCTTTAGGTGGAAGCAGAGTATGAGGAGTAACATCTGATTCATAATAAAAATCTTTGAAAAATTTACGAATATTCGCTTCTGCTCCACTCAAATTAACTGGTTGTAGCACCAACTCTAAACCATACTTTCTCAACGTGAGTGAAGCACTATTCAAATAACGCCGCATCGTGCTTTCTGATACATACAAGCGCTGTGCCCACTCTTCAACAGAACAAAGTTCACCATGAAAGATTGCTTCTAAAATTTGATACATACCTTCTTTTGCAACTAGCGCTCTTTTTTTGGTCAAGTATACTTTCGGGTTCGTTTCCATAAAATGATAACCATTAGCCACATGCACAAACTTGGCTGCATCTTGCAAATAGGCTTTCAGTTCCTTGATATCAGAGCTGATCGTCCGTTGAGTTACATCAAGTTTGTTCGCAAAGCTTGCGATTGAACAAGTACGTTCACGCTCAAACGCATTTAAAATTTGAAGCCAGCGAACGGTCGTTTTGTTCAGCATAAAACTTAACTGCAATTCTCTCATGTTCCCCTCCTTGTAAGCGATAGTTTGTCTAACGATTTTCTTTCAAAATGTCTTAACTCTAAAAATGATTGGCTAACGCATGCCTCGAAAAAGGTGTTGCACCAGTGTGTGACTTTCAGAATCTGTTGCATCGGAAGGAGTCAAACGGAGCTCTTATAGGTTTATCTACCTTATTCAGACGATTTCCTGAATCACTGTGTTTCCTAACATCTCAAGCGTTGTTTCGATAGCGACTGAGAACTGCCTCGTTCAACGCCGCAGGTTTCCTCTCTATAGTACATTATTTGCTTACAGAAAAAAACTACCCTATTTCTTTTATTCATAATACGTTGGTTTTAGGTTGTATACTTAAGTGAACAAACGAGGTATTCTCTAGGTAGACTTATTTTTAAATGGAGGAAATTGTATGTCAAATATGGTTTATGGATACGCTCGCGTATCTACAAGACAGCAGGATCTTTCTCGTCAACTAGACTTGCTTGAACGATATGAATGCCACAAAATTTATACTGAAAAAATTAGCGGCATTCGCACAAATCGACCGGAATTAAACAAACTAAAAAAGCGAGTGAAAGAAAAGGACAAAATTATTATTGAAAGCTTTTCACGGCTTGGTCGGAGCACCAAAGACTTGATTGATCTCGTCTATTTTTTCGAAAGAAAAGGAGTAAAAGTGATTAGTATCAAAGAAAATTTTGATACACAGACCCCTCAAGGAAAACTGATGATGACGGTTTTCCAAGCCTTCAGCCAATTTGAACGAGACATTATTGTGGAGCGAACCAAAGAAGGGCTAGATTCTGCTAGAGCCAGAGGAAATATTGGTGGGCGTCCACGAATCGACCCTAAACTGATTCAGTACGCCCTGAATCTTTATCAGAAGGAAGGTCGAACTGTCGTTGATATTTGTGCCCAAACTGGAATAAAACGATCAACTTTCTATCGCTATCTTCGTTTAGAAAACGACAACCTCCTTTCATGAATAGGTACTCTGGTTTTGCTAATGACCCTAGATTCCCCGTAACAAAAAGCACAAGACGGATCTTGCTGATTTGTTTGATCCTTCAAAGATAACATCTTAAGTTAGCTTTGAGGGACACTTACAGTTCTTCGTCCGGTGCTTTTTTTCGTCTAGCAGATTGTTTCCTTTATTCTTCTTCATTGCTTTTTCTTTTGCTCTCTTTTCTAGAGGAACTTCCGATGATTTGTCCTCTCCCGAACCTAAGCTAAGATGCACCGAAACAGGCCCCGTTCTTTTCGAAGGACACTTCTTCGTTAATTGAAGGGTGTTTTACGTATAAGTAGCGCTTGTTAAATCTGGTTCTATTAAGTTTCAAAGGATAAAGCTTCTTGATTGACGTAGAGTATTATATAATCTACTTAAAACCAACGTAATTTACATTCAGCACTGATTGCTTCCATAAGATTTTAAAAGAGGTGGTGATATCAATGTTAGAAAATTTATCAATCAATTTGCATCGAGACAAGTCATTTTCCCGTCAAGTAAAAATTTTACAGATGCTAAATGCAGCACCAACCGGTTATCATCCACAAGAATTGGCAACCTTGCTGGGTCTATCTATGCCGACAATCACGAAAGAACTCAATGTTTTAAGCGATAGCTTGCCAGAAGAACTGATTAAAATCAACTTTTCTGAAAGTAACATCGTTTCAATCAAGTATGCACCAAATGCCTCAATCAATTTAGCGATTCAGCTTTTAAGTATGGAAACACTCGAGTTTAAAATCATGTCGAGTATCATTGATAACAAAAAATACTCCATTCATCGAGCAACGATCGAATTTGGCTATTCTCGTAGTCACTTGTTGCGAACCATCAGCTACATGAACAAGTCTTTACAAACCTATTCTGTGACGATCGCTACGAATCAACTTGACTTTATTGGTACTGAAGCCGATATTCGTTTTTGTCTGTTTGTCTTTTTCTCCGCTTATGGTGACAGCACGATTTTAGATAAAGATAGCCCGGCGGATGCACGTCTTCTGGTCCAAAAAGCCAAGGAAGCCAACAAGAAAGAGTTACATTACAGTCATTATCGACTGGCCCTGTGGTTAAGTATCGCCAAACGCAGATGGCGCTATTCTTACTTTTTGAACTTGCCGCCTTCTTTAGAGCGGAACCTATTGGAAAAAGAACGCTTTAGCATTTTCTCGCACGTATTGATCGAGTATTATTTAAAAAAATACCGGATCATTCACTTACCAAAACAAGAACTACTTTGGCTCTTCCTCACTACACTCCACTGTCTGTCTTATAGTACATTGGATGTTACTGAAGAAGATGCAGCCAAATATATTTTTCACCATACAGAGAAACCGGAAATCATTGCGGAAATTGGTCTGTTTTTAAAAAAAGGCCAACAACCTATTTCCTCTGCAGTCTCTCAGAAAATCATCTCTTATTTAGTGAACCTCCGCTTGTTATCGATGATTTCTACCAATTATGAATTTGCTGATCCACAAATCAAAACCTTTGTTGAATCGACCTTTAAGACAGAGTACCTCGCTTGGAATAAGTGGTTGAAACAATTCAATGACCAAAGCTCCTTCTTCTCCTTTACTCACTTGGGGCATATCGCAGTTACATTGACCTTATTAAGCGAACTGGCACCTAGTACTCCGCAAAAAAAGCAACGTAAAGTGGCCTTTGCTTTTCAAGGTGGCGCTGGATTAGATGCTTTCTTATCCGCATCAGCGGAGCTATTCAAAAATGATCAGACTGAAGTCAGTTACTTTTTCGAAGTGACTCCTGATACCCATGAATTGATCCATCAGGAAATTGATTTGATTGTCAGCAATTTTGACTTACACTTGAAAAGTAATCCCCACTTTCAGCAATTGCGAATTTCGAATGTACCAAGTCTATCTGACTGGATGATCGTTCATAAAACGATTGAACAATTGGTTCAGCCAAAGATCATCCCCGATTATTTTCCGTAAGGAAACTGACGGCTCTTTACTAAAGCCAGCCGCCAGTTTCCTTCTTTCATTTGGAAGTTCAAGAAGCAAGTGCTGCTGCCCCCTCTTCGCTTGCGTTTTGCCTACAGGAAAAGCAAAAACCCGGTTCCTCACATTCCTTTTTATCAGTAACTTAACGATGTGTTGCTCCTGGTATCTCATCACTAGAAGCCATCTAAGTAGTCGCTGGTTCCATCGCCTGCCTTTTTTAATGGAAACAACCTCTCACTTATTTCTAGGATTCGTTATAGTAACGGTCACCAAAAATAAAAAGACTTACCCCTGAATACTACACATATTTGAAAGAACTTTTATATCTATTTTTTTGATTTACGATAAAAAAAAGAAATTATTTCACTTTCCTTTTTTTGTATAATTTGAGAAAAGAAAGGGGAACAAATGTGGATTTTATCAAAGAGCTGCAATCCTTTAAAACGATCGTCGAAGAAGGGACTTTTACGAAGGCTGCTGCCAAACTAAACTATGCCCAATCAACGGTTACCAATCATATCAAAAAGTTAGAAACAGAGTTAGAAGTGGCGTTATTTTTAGAAGGGAAAAGCAATGTACTAACATTGGAAGGCGAATTGTTGAAGCAGGAAGTCCCTGGACTGATCGCCCAATGGGAGCAGGTAAAAGAACAGTTGCACAACGCTTCAAGTATGATCGACTCATCTATACGGATGGGGATCGTTCAGCCCTATGACATTTCCATTTTGCCAGAACTGCTCCATATGTTTGCTCAGCAATACCCAAAAGTGAAATTCGAGATTCTTGTGGGAACCACAATGGAATTAGCCAAGGCAGTAAAAGAAAATCGTATTGATGTCGCACTATGCTCACTTCCTCACGAGGGAAATTTTGTTTACGAAGAATTGTTCCAAGAAGAGCTTTGCTGCATCACATCGATCCACAATCCGTTAACGATCAATAAACCAGCTGATTTCGAAGGCTGCCACTTCTATCGTTTTAACGATGACAGCCTAGCACATAAAAAAGTTGAAAGCTATCTTGCCAGTTGCGTGCCATCGATCCATTGGGAATATGTCAACAATATTAGTACGATTCCTTACTTGATCGAACAAACTGGTTATTGCAGTTTAGTGCCTCGCTCTATCGTTGATCAGACCCGCGCTGAAATAAAAATCTTAGCGAATCCTTTAGCAAATACTAGTATGTCGATCGGATTGCTTTCAAAAAAATCCCTAATGCATTCTCCCAGTATTACAAAAGAATTTGTCTTTGAATTAAAAAAACGTCTGCTCTAGTTATCCAAAGGAGATTATGTATCATTGACTTTTTATGCACGTTTGCTTTTTCTAGAAACAAGTGTAGTTATTTTGAAAGGATCATCACTGTAGAAAAGAAACAAGCTGTACAATGTCTAATGGAATCAAAGACGTTGTACAGCAAGGTTTTGGATATTTCTGACTCTCATAAAATGATGAAATCATAGCTTTTCCTCAATTTTAATCTTTGTTATCATTTTACTTTTTTTATACAAATTGATACGATTATTCATACCATTGATAAGAATCTGAAAAGAAAGGCTACTCTTAAATTTCAGAATTTTTCACCGATTGTAAAATACAGAAACTCTCTTTTGTCCTTTCCAAAGTATACTCTACTTCGGAAAGACACAATGAACAAAAACGCTGGACGTGTAAACCGCTCGACTGTATTTTTCAGTAGCAGGTAGCTATTGAAAAACGAGCCTATTTTTGCAATTGTCTGAAAAGATAGACGCTGAGAAAAGGAGGAGAAAACCATGTTTATCGTTGAAGCGATCTTCAGCTTTCTAAGAGACACATTAGGTGTGATCCTAGCCATTCTCTTAGGGACACTTTGTTTGTCGATGGTGGTCAATCTGATCGTGATCGTTGTAAAAGACACCTATACAAAATTCAAAAAAAATTATTGATCAATTGCTATCTTCCTTAGATAGCTTTTTTGCTCTTCTAGGTTTCTTTTTTTCCTTTGTAATATCTTTTTTCAAACTCAATCCAAGACTTGCTGAATTCATGGTTGGAAAAGGCGCTTTTTAATCCTGAGCGTTGTTTAAAGCGGAAAACTTCTTCGCGATCCATCCCTAATTCCTTGGCAATTCGTTCATCCGTCCAGTCATTAGCGACCAATTGCTGCACGATATTCCCCATCTTCTCGATGCCATGGGTACCGCGGGCCCGATTGTGACGAATCGTTGAAGCGATGCGATTCTCAAAAGGCTTATCGATCACCGTGACCGGAACGCTTGGCAACGCCAAGCGCTCTTTTGCTACGATATACCGATGAAACCCATCAATCAAAATATACTGGTCTTGCTCTTTATCGTGGTAACAAACCAATGGTTGCGTAAAGCCATCTTCTCGAATCGACAGTTCCAACAAATCCATTTCTGGAGCAGCCACGGTGTTGGGATTATACGTATTCGCGTGAATCTTGCTGACTGGGATCAGTTTCGCCGCTAACACTGGAAAATCGATATCGCTCATGAGGGACTACACTCCTTTTTAGAAATGAATAATTTTTTGTTTGTCGATAGACCGCAAACCCTTTTGACTCCAAAAGGGTAATTTCACTAGGCTGGTTAGTAGAAGCGAGAATCTCTGCTTCTGGGTAGTTGCGGGTGATATCCACCAACATTTTCCGTAAAAGAAACTTTTTAAATTGAGCAGCTGGATCTTTTTCATAAAATTCCCCTAGCTCCACTTTGTTGGTGCCTTTTTCATAATAAGAAAAAGCGGTCACTCGTTTTTCATCATCAAGAATCACGTACCAGTAACAGTTCTCATCATTGACTAAGTACGGAAATTGTTGCTGATACACTCGCTCTGCAAAGAAAGCTCCCATCAATTGATAGAATTGGCTTTTCTTATACGGTGGGAAAAATAAAACCAATCGTTCGTTCACAAAACCCTTCCTCTCTACGGACCCATTCGTCCATCGTTAGGTGATTTTTTTCGTTAGATACTCGTATTTGGCATTCAATTTTTTCAACTGATACTTGGGTAAATGCTCGATCCCCAGCGCCGCCCCAAAATCCACCGCCAACTCATACAATTCAGACTCATCTTTTTTCGTCAAACTGTATTGTCGCGTGCTTAAGGAAAAATCATTTTTTTCTAACGCACGAGCGATTCCTTTCCAGTCATGCCAGAGTACTTCGTTTTTCAGCCAGTCCTTACGTTTGCTCACATCGGGTATATCTTCCACTTCGATCCCGTGCTTTTCTCGATAATGATCAATCAAAATCGTGATTTTGCGGTAATAATGATCCTGTAATTTCTTTGAATAAAGTCCAATTGATTCCAGTAAAAAGACCGCATACTCTTGCCAAGTCATATGACTGGGTTTTCTCGTATTGTAATGCGCCAGCAATCCTGTCTGGGCATACAAGCGACCAAAATTGGCTCCTGACACACGATTTACGACGCGCTCCCACGTTTCCGGTTCCACCAAAGCATATTGGTACAAGCCTTTTCGTTGCTGCATGCCGTAAGGCTGACAGATCCGCATTTGATGGATCGGAACGCCATGATCATACAACTTTTCATAAAAGCCATTGATCGGCCAGTCAAAACGAGTATAAGCTCCCCAGACATCTTCGGTTTTCCAATCATAGATGGGGTAAAAATTGACAACCATTGAATCTGCTACTTGCCGTTTGATCCAGCATTGCTTCCGAAAGTTATACTTTGGCGATGTGATTGATCGATACCGATACAGACTTTCTTGTGTCCGAATACCTACACCGCAAGCAACGGGCTCAAAGCCATGGTGACTTGCGTACCAATGAGCAAAGTTTCGCAAGAACTTATCAGGATTCATATTTGCACTCTGATAAATCTCCATCAATGATTCATCTAAATCACCAAGTGAAATCGCATCTTTTGGCATTGGCTGTACCCACTTCTCCCGTTCTTGTTCATCCCACATCAGCCATTGTGGCTGAAATACGCTGGTATTGTTGTCCTCGTAAAAGGGTAAGCAAAAATGGTAAGTTTGATTGATACTTGGTAACGCTTTGATTTTTTCCATGAATACTCGTGTAGCATCATAATTTGCCTCTATATCTAAAATCAGCAGATCGAAGGTTTTCTTTTTTTGTCGGGCGACTTGATCGGCCAACTGGATCATAGCACCACTGTCTTTTCCGCCACTGAATGAAAAGTACACATGGGGAAAGGTGTCAAAAATATATTCCAGTCGCTTCATCGCCGCTTCCAGCACATTTTCCTTACAATATTTCTTCATAAAAGCTCATGTCCTCATTTTATTTGTCCTTTTTTTGAATAAGTATTACATTCTAGTATAAAGTTTCACTTGGCTTCTTACAAGGACTTAAGGGAGATTTTGCATGCGATACATGCAACTAATTGGTAACTATCATTGTAGCATGCTCCTCATTCCTCCCGACTATTCCCAGCAATCAAGAAAAAATAGTGGGGGAAAACAGCAAGCCCCCCTTCTGAAACAAGTTCAATTGCTTTTCTTGATTCATTCGGTCAAAAGAGTTTGGAGGACTTTATCAATACGCTTCATTTGTTTTTCATTGAAGTTTGAAAGCCATACTTGATCCGTAAGCAAGCGTTTCTTTTCATGCTGAAGGTCTTTGTGTCGACTGGCTTCCTTGATATTTTCAATCATCTTCAAGAAATTGCTAATTTTTTCTTCTTTAGGCAGCAGTACATATTCTTGCTTGATTGCTTCAAACTTGTCTTCATGATCGATCACCAGAAGTTGCGTGATCAAATCGTGGGCGATCCACCGATGATAGGAGTTTTTATGGGTATGCAACGCCCAGATCCGTTCCCACTCATCATAAATCAACTCAGGGTTTTTAATGGCTACTTCTTTAATGATCAAATAACTATTAAAATACTCATTGATATGGTTTTGACCATCAACGACATTCTCCACTAGTTTCTCCCTTACCTTTCGATCATCGATCGCCGTTTGCACAAACGGTTGGGGATCAAAGGATGTTGTCTGGAAATGACGCGCGATTTCTTGGTAGTCCATGCTTTCACCTTCTTTAAAAATTATCAGATTATTTTTCAAGTTTGAACCTCTATATGTATTTTAACAGAATTCAAGTATGAAAAAAGTGGCTTTTGTGTTCCCTCTTCTTACATCAATCATCAATTCTGCCCACGCAGATAGACTCATGTCTTTTTGAATATCATTCTTTTTGGAAAAACAGTTAGGAAGAACCATCTTGATTCTTTATCCACTAACACATCTATTGATTTCTTTCATTCGTCTATTGGGCTCTCGCAAGCTTCCTTTTGTATCCTCTTCCGAAAGTGGTCCTCCACAAGAGAACGTGTTGACAACTGCTTTTTCGATAAGCACCCTATTTCAATGACATAAAAAAGGAAGTTCCGTCTTCGGAACTTCCTGCGTTTCTTTTCTCTTTAAAGACTATTTCACGCATAGCTGCGAGATGCTGGATCACGCGTCCTTTCTCCGAATAACTCGGCTGGTAGGCATTTTGATCCATTGTTCTGGCGGACGCTTTCTGATTTTTTTTGGTGCAAACATCAGTTGAACAGTTCTTTTGACAAAGTTATTTCGGTATACGTTTTCCATAACTTGCACGCCCTTTTCAATTGATTTAGGAAGTGGTGACGCCGATCCTTCTTCCTATCTTTATTATAAGCCCCAAACCGTCACAAAACAAACAATTCAGCTGCTGCTCTCGCCCTGTCGTTTAGCTAAAATCTGTGAACACTCCCTTAAGTAAGAGGCATATTTTCTTGAATAATGTTCAACAATTCACCGCATATTTATTGAAAAAAATAATGGAAAATTGCAGAAAAAGTTTGAATCTGCTCGAAACTAACGCCAAAGGACTGTATTTTTGAATGAAAAATCGTTTCACTTTACTTTTTCTTAAATTTTAATTATTATTCTTTTGAAATAAGATTAATGAAGGAGATAAAAACATGGAAAAATACCAAGTGTTCCCTGGTCAAAACTATCAGGCAAATGTTATTGGCTTTACCGGTTTACAAGAAGTTAGTGTGATTCATGTTTACGAAAATACTGCAACTGTTCTAATCAAAGAAACAGCTGAAACTGGTGTTGCCAAGCTATGTAATTTTCTTGTTGGTACAACACAATTAGTTAGTTGATGCTCTTTTATTAACCAAAGCATGGGGAGCCATTTGCCCTCCAACATGTTATAGGAAAACGATCTAAAAGTCGCCTTTTGAATGATTGGCTTTTTCCTATTCATCAATTACAGTAGTATTTTTATTTATCTACTCAATATCTCTCTACTTTATATATAAATAGTGTTAGAATGAACAAAAGGAAACGTATCAGGCTTCCCCCAAGAGAATCTTCCCCAAGTACTCTTGTCTGATACGTTTCCTATTTTTGTGGCGAAAAAGCCACAGAACAATGGTAGCCCTTTACTCTGTGAAAAGCAAGCATTCAAAATTGATTTTTTCTTTATTTTTTTATTTTCCTTCCTCAAATTCCCTTTAAAAAGCAGGCAAAAACACACCTCGCGGCGAAAAGGTGTGTTCTTTTTATAACGATGATTATTCACGAATAATAAGTTCGTAAGGCAGAATGATCTGCTCTTGTTTTCTTTCTTGAAACAAGCGAAAGGCTTCTTTGCCGCACTGATCCAGATGAAACTCAACGGAAGAAAAGTGCAGCATTTGACTGATGAGCAGGTTTTCTTGCCCAATCACGATGGGTGCTGTCCCGTGAGGGTATTGATTTATGATCATCGCTGCGATCTCGTCCCCATTTGTGATCACCCCATCGATTCCTCGTTCCTTAAAAAATGCGGCTGCGGGAATCCCGTCTTGGGCTTTGATACAATCCCAATAAATATCTGCTTCTGAAAAATTAGGAAACAGCTCCTTGGCTTTTGCGATGGTATTGACTGAATTGCAGCTGAGGCGTTTGCTGCGCCCTAACGTCAACCCCAAGCGCTTTACGCCTTGTTCCTTCAAATAATTGATACTGGCTGTCACAGAGCCGACCAAGTCGATCGCAACGAAAGGAACGGCAGTACCGGTCGAATTTTCACAAAAAACAATCGGTCCTTTTTCCATGTAGGGATAAAACGTCTCGATATGATTTGCGCGAGTGATGACGATCAAGCCATCAAATCCCTTTGCAGCGAATTCTTCTAGATACTCTAATTCCAATTTTCGATCAAAATTGGTCGGCAATAACGTCACTTTGTATTTTTGAGCAAAGGCTTCTTCCATAATGCCATTTAAGATCCCATCAAAGAAGGCGTGATTGACAAACGGTACGATGACTCCAATATTATAGGTTTTCCCCGAGCTAAGTTTTTGGGCGATTTTATTCGGTTTGTAATCCAGCTCTTCCATCACCGCCAAAATCGCTGCTCGCTTTTGCTCATCAACATAAGGATGGCCATTGATCACACGAGAAACTGTCGTGATCGAAAAACCAGTAATTTTTGCTATATCGCGAATCGTTGCCATTTCTTTCATTCCTATCTGATTGTTTTGCTAGTGACCTAAGTCTACCATAGAAAATTAGTTGTACCACTTTCGACAAATTTTCTGAAAAGGTCCCTTGGTTGATTGTACGGTATGAAACGAGTTTCATAGCAAGAGACAAACTCCTTTTAAATAAAAATTTATTTGAAAACAAAAACTGACTGCCTAGCACGCTATAAGAGCTGCTTAAGCAATCAGTTTTTCCTACCATTTACTGAATCATTTCTTTTGACAAGCTTTTACGTTTCTTCGTATACCTTCGCATCAGCAGCTCGATGCCCTTATCCGCAAAGCGTTGCATGTAGGCGGAAAAATTCAACAAGGCAATCAAGAGAATGAGGTTGAGATAGCTGGTATTGCCTAGGTTAAAGAGGTCGCGACCGACGATCAAAGCGGCAAAGTACAAGATCTGAGTGCTGAAAAAAATCATCGTTCGATAGCTGTTGATCGCTGGATAGACTTTTTTCTGGATCAAGCGATAGTTCCAAGCAGTAAAAATAATGCTCATGATCGATAGAGCTTTACTGCTGCTGTTGAACCAATAACCAAAGTTGATGATCAGCAAAGTTCCTACCGTAATCGTCAAGGCTGTTGGAAAAGCATTTTTGAAAATCGTCGTCATAAAGTCCCCTTTGATCCGATTGAAGTCTGGTTCAAAGTTTAAAAAGAAGGTCGGAATGCCGACAAAGCAGGCATTGATGATCGTTAATTGGATCGGCTCAAAAGGATAGGTCGTTCCTGATAACAACGTCCCCATGGTGATCATGATGGAAAATAAGACTTGCACTAGCACCAATGAACCTGAGCGGGTAATGTTATTGATCACTCGGCGGCCTTCATCCATGACCGATGGCAAAGCATCAAATTGATTTTCCAAAAGAACCAGATTTGACACTTGACGCGCAGCATCAACACCAGAAGCCATTGCGATGGAGCAGTCGGCTTCTTTTAGCGCCAAAACATCGTTGACGCCATCGCCAGTCATTGCGACGGTATGCCCTTGTTCTTTCAAGTAGAGCACCATTTCTTTCTTTTGTTGCGGCGTCACTCGACCAAAAATCTGATAGTTGCTGACAGCTTCTTTTAATTCGGTCGCAGTTAATTTTGACACATCGATAAAATCAGCAGCCCCTGGTAGATTGACTTTTTTCGCGATTTGACTGACTGTCACTGGATCATCGCCAGAGATGATCTTGCATTGGATTGCCTGTGAACGAAAATACTCCAAGGTTTCCTTGGCATCTTCACGAATCGTGTCTGACAGTAAATAAAAGCCCAGCGGTTCAATATCCGTCGGCAGTCCTGCCTCCTCATAGCCTTGCGTACTGTGAGCCAAAACGATCACTCGGTAGCCTTCTTCTGCCAGCTGCCTTTCCTGTTTTAAGACAGCTTCATGGTTGGTTCCCAGTAAAATCGACGCAGCTCCGATGAAATAAGTGCCTTGTCCTTCAAACGTGACGCAACTGAATTTACGATCTGATGAAAAAGGGACGACTTGCTGCATCTGGTACGTCGTTTTTTCTGGGAAAAAGGTTCGCAGCGCCATTGCCGTTGGATTCTGATCGGGCAGCTGCGCCATTAAGTTACCAGTGATTTCTGCCAACGGTGTTTCTGAATGAAAGGAAATCGTCTTTTCCACCGTCATCTTGCCTTCGGTGATCGTGCCCGTTTTATCTAAGCAAAGAACATCGACCCGTGCCAAGGCATCAATGCAGTTCAATTCCTGCACCATCACTTTTTTGCGCGCCAGATAGACAGCACTGATGGTCAACGTGACACTCGTCAATAAAAACAAACCTTCGGGGAACATTCCCACAGCTGCCGCCACCGTCCGTAAGATGGCAGTATTGAAAGTTGCATGAGAGAAATAGAACTGTTTAACGAACAAGAGGGTACATAATGGGACCAAAATCAGACTGATCCAACGAATGATTTTGTTTAAACTGCCTTGGATCAAGTATTTTTGTCGTTTGATGGTTTTGGCTTCTTTGTTGATTTTTGCGATATAGTTGTCAGCGCCTACGTGGATCACTTGGCATAACGCTTCGCCAGCAGTGATAAAACTGCCAGAAAACAACTCGTCTGCTGGCTGCTTGTAGATCGTATCCATTTCACCAGTCAGCAAGGATTCATTGACTTCTAAAGATCCTTGAATGACTTTGGCATCCGTCGGCACTTGATCCCCGCTTTTCAGTCGTAACACATCATCCATTACGAGTTTGTGGATCGGCAAGTTCTCCAGCTTGCCATCCCGATAAACATCGGCTTTGGCAACTTTTAGCAATGCCAGCTTATCCAGCGTTCGTTTGGAACGAACTTCTTGAAAGAGATTGATGATCACATTGCTGAAGACAACAAAGACGAACAAGCCGTTTTGATAAGAACCCGTCAAACAGACGAGAAAGAATAGGACACAGTTGATCAAATTGAAAAAGGTAAAGATATTGGTAAAAAGTATTTTCGGGTACGTATTCGTCGTATCCTTTTTTGTCTTATTGACTTGACCGCGTTGCACCCGCGCCTTGACTTCTCCTGACGTCAAGCCAATGGTTTGGTTGTTTTCGATGATCCTCACCCTTTCTATTCATAGTCATTTACTTTTATTTTGCTGAATATTCAGCAAACTTGCATCAGACTTGGGAATGGTTTTGTGTTTTTTCTATAAAACCAATTGGCGGCGATTGCGTAAGATACGCCATCGACTCCCCGCTTTTTTTCTGTAAAAAAACAAGTACTGTTTAAAATATAGCATACCCTTTTACGAATTGGCGTTTCATTTTTGTCACCTTCGCGTCACTTTAGGAATTAAAATAACAGTTTATTTCTTAACCTGAACCGACTAGACAATAAGCTAGCATAGACTTTCCAGGTGATTTCTTGCGATGACACAAAACAAAAAAACAGCTGATCTTCACAGATCAACTGTTTAACAATTCTTTAAGTTAGCTGTTCCCTCAGTTGCTAAAAAACGCTCAACCAGCTTGCTTCTTTTATTGATCAATGCAGTGCTTCCTTTTTCCATTTTCGGATTTTCGTTCGGAAATTGGTAAAGGGTGCTACTGTATTGATATGGATCCATTTATAGACTGGCCACTGTGCTTTGGTGGTTGCCCAATCCCGCTGCCTTGCTTCAAACAATTCCTGATCGGATAAGCCCTCGATCCACTGGCAAAGGGCCGTCACTTTTTGGTCTAAGAGCTCTTGTTGCTGTGCTAAGGTCAAACTGCCGTATGTCTGATAAAAAGATTGATACAATCCGCCAAGGTTGTTCCATTTGTACCCTTCAGCAGGTGTGTGAACGCTCATCCCTTGCTGTTCCTGTGCTTCCCATGACAATAACAAACTGACCCAGCCGATTTGGTAAGACAAGTTTTCTGAAGGGGTCTTGTCGACACTTGCTATCCGTTGATTTCGCAAGGCTTCAGGAATTTCATCAAATTCTTGGCGAAATTTTTGGTAACGTTCTGTGATCTCTTGGATCAGCGCTACTTTGCTTTCATACTGTCTCATTGTTTGTCCTCCTATTCAGGAAAATAGCTGCTCTTTGTCGCTTTCAGCAATGGCGATAAAAATCGTTACTTCGCCGTCTGGCGCATACTGTTCAAAATCAAAGGAATACCTGCGCTGCAGCTGCTGGTTTTCTTCCTCAGACCAGATTTGACGCCAAGTAGTCAAAATGCCCAGCGCATCGCGCCGATCGATCGGATACTTTTTCCAAGTATATTTTTCTGTATCAAAGTCTGCTTGCTCCGTTTCTTCGAAACAAAGCGAAACGGCATAGTCTCCTTGATAGTTTGACTCATACTCGTGGTAAACGCAAGCGATGACCGTTCCTTTTTCTGCGGCTTTCTTGACCGCCTCGCTGTTTTTCTCCCATAAGCCAGTGATTTTTGCTTGAATCGCTGGATCAGTAAAATTATTGGTTCTTTCCGTTGCCATTATCGAAAATTTCATTGGAGTTCCTCCTTCTTTGTCTTTATGATACGATAGAAACCTAGACACCTTGTGTCAGTGTTTTATCATTTTTTTATAAAAGGAGTAAGCCAAGTGAGCACGACACGCCTGTTCGGCCTTATCTACCACCTGTTGAATCATGAAAAAGCAACCACTTCTGAATTAGCCAAACAATTTGAAGTCTCGACTCGCACCATCACAAGAGATATCAATACCCTAAGCAGTATTGGCGTGCCCATCTATACCGAAACGGGTCGAAATGGCGGCGTTTATTTGTTAAGCAGTTTTGTGTTGGATAAAGTGTTATTATCAGAGGAAGAACGGAAAAACCTGCTTTTGGCGTTGAAAGGGATTCGCCAGCTGACGCCACAGATCAGTGGGCAATCGCTGGCAAAACTACAATCCTTGTTTAAGCAGCCCGATGCTGATTGGCTAGAAGTGGATTTTTCCACTTGGCATCGGCGAGAAAACGGCAACGACACGTTTAATTTATTAAAAAAGAGTATTTTAACAAACCACGTGATCACCTTTGATTATGTCGGTAAACAGGGACTGCAAAAACGCATCTGCCAGCCTTATAAACTGCTTTTTCGCTCGCAAGCTTGGTATCTGCAAGCCTTCGACCAGCAAAAGAATGCCTTTCGGACATTTAAAATCAGCCGCATGAGTCAGGTCTACGTCTCTGACCAGCATTTTTTCCCAGTCACTGCGCCTGATTCTGCCATTGAGTTGACTGTTGACACCTATCCTGCGCGTTTGTTCTTTCAAGCCGACGTTCTTTATCGGGTATATGATGAGTTCGATCATCAGGATATTACTTTGACGGAGGAAGGCACTGCTGTGGTTACCGTTGATTTGCCCGAGGAAAGCTGGGTAGTGCCCTATTTGTTCTCTTTTGGAAAAAGCCTATGCATTTTAAGTCCCCCTCGACTAAAGAATCGTTACCAAGAAGAAGTTGCTGCGATTTATGCCAATTTGTCCGAGAACGAGGGCGCGAACTGATTTTTTTAGGAAAAGGTTCCCTATTGAAAGGAGTGTTTGATTTGAAGGAAGTGATCGTACAGTATGGCGGGGTTTCACTAAACCGCCTTTGCCAGCAGTTGAAAGAAAATCAGATTCACTTAAACGCGTATGCCAACCAGCTCTTGCGCCATCCCCAGCTCTCCCTCAGTGCCGATAAACAGCGTGCTGCTTGTGTGATTGTTCCCCTTAAAGAACTGGGACTCCCCCAAGGCGGCTCTTTGACGGAGATTTTTGCAGCTGCGCCTTCTTATGGATTGACTTGTTGTACCTTGGAAATGGCCTTACACTTTCGTCTTAGCTATCGCCAACTGGCAAATAGTACCGGACTGAAATCCCAAGGAAAAGCGCCAGCTGCCGCAATCACGATCGCTTCTGTGCCTTTGGAAAAAACCGACGATTTCCCCAAAGGATTCTACGTTCGCCGCATCGATGGGGTTGACTGGCTACGAGGCTATACTTGCGATGCACGCCACCAGTTTGCACCGGATGACCTATT
This sequence comes from Enterococcus sp. 2G9_DIV0600, assembly GCF_002140615.1. Lineage (NCBI taxonomy): Bacteria > Bacillati > Bacillota > Bacilli > Lactobacillales > Enterococcaceae > Enterococcus > Enterococcus sp. 2G9_DIV0600. The sequence continues at coordinate 622,940 of NZ_NGLL01000002.1, read as the reverse complement.
TTTGTTTCAACGACGAGACCCGCTGCCAGAGCGCCTCAACTGAAGGGGAAACAAACCGTTTCATATCAAATGTCCTTGTTTCTCATTGCCTACAATCATTCCGTAGGTTAAGAAGAGCCGAAAAGGACAAAAGGAGAAACAGATGAACTTAATCCCAATGAAAGACAGCGACTATGCTGCTTACTTAACCAATGCAGTTTTCGAATACGCCAATGACAAAGTCCAAGCAGGCACATGGGCCAAAGACGAGGCCCTCGCCCTAGCCAAAGAAAGCTTTGCTTCTTTACTTCCTCAAGGGACTGCCACCGAAAACAATCACTTGTTTTCTTTATTTGCAGCTGATTTTAGTAAACCGATCGGGGTGATTTGGGTCAACACAGCTGCCCAGAAAGCCTTCATCTATGACTTTATCATCGAGGAAGACCAGCGAGGAAAAGGCTATGGCACCAAAGCGTTACAGGCTTTAGAAAAGTGGGCGATCCAGCAAGGCATCACTGAAATCGGCTTGCACGTTTTTGCCCATAATCAGTCTGCGTATCAGCTATACAAAAAAATGGGCTATTTGGAAACAGATATTACGATGGTTCGACGCTTAGCTGAATGAGTGGTGTTGAATATGCCCGATCATTAGTACGAAAAAATTGATCGATCAGTTCCGAGCCAAACAAAAAAAAACGACAGAAAATCGTCGTTTCTTTTTGTTTCTATTTACAGTAAACCACTATTTCAGATAGGGAATGGTTTTTTCAGTAGCATCGCCATTGTCGAGCCTTCTTCGCTATAAGGACTACCTTTGACATCACCGAATATCTCACAAATATCAAAACCGGCAGTCCTAGCTTCTTTTATCAATGCATCTTTTGCAAAATAGGTCGTCCATAAATAATAATTTGTGACCTCATCTTCTGATAAAATCGTTGTTTGCTCCAGCAAGACGTGATCAGGATATTTCCATCGTTGATTCAGCACAAGATGGGGCTCCCCCCGCCAAAACCCTTCTGATTCGTGACTTTCCCAGGTCTGCTCTTCATTAAGCGTTAAAAACTGTGCAATCGTAAATACATCGAACAAAAATTTGCCACCCGGTTTTAGATGCGCCAGCACATTTTTTAGCAGTAGTTTGCGTTCCTCTGGGTTTAAGGCACCATAGTCGCAATAAATCAAGGTAATAAAATCAAATTGCTGAGGTAACGCCATCTCCAAATAATTATCAAATAGATAGGTAATATTTAATTGCCGCTTACTCGCGGAATCTCTCGCATAGGCGATGGACCTTCTGGAGTAATCAACCCCTGTCACTTCATAGCCCAGCGCTGCAAATTTTTCCGCATAGATCCCTGGCCCACAACCGATATCAAGAAGTTGCGTCTGTTTTTCTGGCGGAACAAGGCGACTGATCCATCGAACGGATTCGTCGATAAAGTCAACCTTTCTACTCGCTCCCTCAAAATCAGGATCCAAATGAGCCTTTAACATTTGCTTGGAAATATACGCATCGTCCCAAAACGCCTCTGCCATTTTTTTATAGAGCGGTGGCCGCTCGATTGCCTTTCTCAATTCTTGGTACATCTTCTTTTCCCCTTTCAAAATAATTGAAAAACAAAAAAGACCGCAGATTTCACTCTGCGGTCAACCTTCAAACGATGAAGATCAAAAAGCGAAGAGTAAAATAAAATCAATGATAGGCACTTCAAATAAAACTGCATGCAGTCAATTTTTTGCCTATGAAATTGATTTTATTTACTCTTTTCCAGTCCTACCCCTGTTAACGAAGGAATAACAGCAGATAGGCCGGAGCCATCACCTTTTTCTCTTGTTTTTCTGCTTTTAGTTTAGAAGGAGCCAGCCGATTTGTCAATGAGATTCGCCTGCTGATTTTTTCAACAGGAAGCTGGATCTCAGTCAGCCATTCCTCTTCACTTTCTTTCTTCCAAATGCCATCAATATAGCTTTCACGAAAAGGCCCTGTGATTCGATAGCCGTTGTTTTCAACAAACTGAATAACTGCAGCATAGGCTCCATTATGGACCATACAAACTGCTTCCGGTACTTCTTCTATCTGCTTGAAGGCCAAATCACTATCTTGGAATGTTTAAGAAACAGACCCAATCACTTTATCTCCACCAATCCTATTCGTCAAAAATAGTACGACCAGCGGTATTCCACTACCAAAAAGGTCAGTTGATCAATTGTTTTGCGACCATTGATTTCTTTTGACAGCCCAGCAACCTCAATCATTTTCCATAGCAATCGCCCCTTTCTACTAACGCATACTGGCTCCTCTTGAGGGAGAGTCAATAGTAAGGTCGATTTTTTCATGACGAATAAACTCATGCTCATTGGTTAGCCAAACGTGGCTTTTTCTTTTTTGTACCTATTCGCAACAATATTTAAATCACAATTAACTATTTTTAATTCCTGACCTTGTTTTTTTCTTCTATCTCCACTATATTTGTGGGTAACCCTATTTATTTCTATGTAGAGAGGATGTTTCCCTTGAATTATCCCTTATTAAATGAACAAATGCCTCAGACCATCATTCGTGTTTGGCGGTTGCGAAGGATTACGTCACTGATTATTTTCAGCCTGCTTTTCGCTGCTTCTTTTTGGTTTCTAGCCACGCAAAACTGGCTGCATTTCTGGGTGATCACCCTTTGGTCAAGCGTATTGGCGCTGACTTTGATCAGCCATCTGCTTTCTTTTGTGCTGATGAGCTACCGTTACAAATTCCATCGCTACGAGATCCAAGAAAATGATATCGCCATTCAACGTGGGTATCTATTTCGCAGCACCACGTATATTCCGATCCGCCGAATCCAGCATATCGAAACAGACCAAGGGATTTTTTTGCGAAAATACTCCTTAGTCTCCTTACAGATCCATACGGCTGCCACCAACCACACCATTGAAGGCCTACCAGTGGCGCAAGCCGAACGCTTGCGAGAAACCATTATGACTTTAGTCGAGGTGGTCAAAGATGATCTATGAAAAACAACGACTGCCGTTACTGTGCATTGGCCTTTACTGGTTCAAAAATTGCAAAAATTTTCTGGTACTAGCATTTCTGCTTGTATTCAAATTATTCAACGACGCCCCTTCTTTGCCGATGATTCTGGGCGGCATCCTGCTATTTTTACTGGTCTGTTTGATTTTTGCAGTACTGTCTTACACCCGCTTTACTTTTCAAATCGATCAAACGAGTGTGCTAGTCAATAAAGGACTCTTTATCCAAAAGCAAACGATTTTGCCGTTTGAACGCATCCAAACGATTCAAGAGAATCATTACTTTTATTTACGTCCGTTTAAACTAGCTGAAGTGAAGTTGGAAAGCGCCGCAAGTTCGAGTGGCGAAGCCGAAATTCTTTTCCCTGCATTGCCGCTTGCTCTCATTGCCTCCATCGAAGCGTCAAAAAAAGCGGCTGCGACACCACAAAAGCCGACTGCCCAAGCAACTAGTAGAGAAGAACCAACCAACGATTACGCTACTGTTTTTTCGGGTGAGGAAACAGCAAATCCGCCGTTAGAAACATTCACTTTGAAATTCAAGGAGATTTTCTTGTTTTCTCTCACTGATTTTTCTGTTTTCACCTTGGTTCTAGTCATCGGCTACAACGTGATCGACAACATTCCCAATCTCTTTGCCTATGCATCGGAATTGCAGCAACTTGGCCTTTTATTAGGTGCTGCAATTCTACTCGGGCTGCTGATTTTGTTTTTCTTCCTTGCGATCTCTAGAAATCTTTTCCGCTATTATGGCTTTACGGTGGAAACGAACCAGCAACAGCTGCTGATCACGCAAGGCTTGTTTTCTAAACGACACCAAACGATTCCCCTCGCTAGGATCCAAGGGCTAAGTGTCGAACAAAATCTTTATCGCCGAATCTTTCATCTAAGCTCCGTCAAGTTACTGCTGGCTGCTGGCAGTTCATCAGAAAGCGATGATACGGTCTATCTGTTCCCCATTTTGAAAGAGGCGCAGCTGACCGAAACATTGGCCCGCTTTTTGCCCGAATGGTCGTTTCAACAAACCACTCTAGTGAAAAATCCGCGACCCAACTTTTGGTACTTTTGCCGTTGGCCACTGCTTGTCGGGCTGCTTGCTGTAGGAATCTCCGCCTTCTTTTTCTGGTGGTTAGCGCTGATTTTCTTCGTGTTCTTTGGTTCCTTCGTGTTATCAAGCATCTGGCGGGGCAAAATACAAGGCTATCAATTTTTAGACAACCACGTATTGTTGTGTCAAACGATTCGCGGCTTAACAAAGGTGACCGCTTATCTGAAGAAAAATAAAATCCAAGATTTCACCGTCACCACGACGTATTGGCAGCACGAAAAAGGGCTTAGCAAGTCACAGCTGACCATCAAAACCGAAGATACTCTTACCGAAAGTAAGCTGTACTACTTTCCATTAACTGAAGCAGAAAAGTTACGGCGCTGGTTTTTGTCTTAGTTCACACAAAAAACGTCAAACAGCAGGACTTACGCGCTGTTTGACGTTTTTTCGCTATATAATTAATCTCTTTAATTGATGAGTTCAAACAGAATAACTTAGGAAAGCTACGTTACTTCTTCATATTTTTTAATTGTATTAAGAAAGCGATTAGTATATTAAAATTCTCATTGTTCATTTTTAGATATTAAGGATAAAACCTTGTTTTCGTTACAACTTTTTTATTCGGATTCATATATAAAAATGTCTTGCACGTCATTCCTCACTAATATTCAAGTATATTTTATTCAAACAACCTCAACATGTGTTAATGAGTATTTAACACGGTTCGAATGATAATCGATAAATGAACGACAACAATCATCAGTATAGTAATAACTTCATAGTGAAATTATTAACCTTTGATAGTCTCAAGTAGTTTGGGAATTTCAACATGGTCATCATACCAGACAATATTTACTCCCAGTTCACGAAAAAAAGACTCTTGTAATTCTTCATTTACTTGTTCAAAATTCAATAATTTTTCCCCAATAGTAGGGATTCTTTTTAATTTTTCCCGCTTTATTAAAGCATAGTGTTTACAGGAGTCGTCATTATTTTTCTGAGCTGCAATATCTAATAATCTACGTAAATTGGGGTCAGTCATTGATAATCCTATGAATAAACATGTACTTTTTGTTAAGAATTCCAATTGAATCATATTTGCCCAATTGTAGGGATCAAGTGATAGTTTGTGATAACCCTCTTCTGAAAAAACTAACAATGATTTTGATAAGTGTTCATAAGTTCCCTTATCTTCTGGCAAAAAACCATGGACATGATAAATACCTAATTCATCAGAATCAGCTTTTTCACCTTCACTATAAATAGCACGTGCTTTTACACGAAGACGTTCTAGATTTTTTTCAACTAAATCATCGAAGTTATAATTGACTATAGCTTTAATTCCAAATCTCCCTCTAAGAGGAATACATAATTGTCCGATTTCTTCAAGTAGGTTAGAAGTATTTTCAGCATACTTATACAAAATATTTCTAACTAAATCTTCAAAATCATCTTCAAACCCTTGTCTTAAAAATCTAGTTTGCAGCAGTGGAGAGTACCCATTCTGATTCATTACTGCTTGTAAAAGTTCTTTTTCATCTTCATATGTTAATTGAATCCCATTAGTTTTAAAGGATTTGTTGATTAAAGAAACAAACAATCCTGAAATGAGACTTTCCCATGTTGCTATTTTAGCATCATGGGAAGCACCCGCCCCAAGAAAAAGGGTAAGATTATCCGAATGATATTCTTCATTAAGTTGTTTAATATATTGATTTCTTTTATCTACATACGTTTGTGGTTCTCGTCCGATCCCTTTAGAAACAGTATCTCTAATAATATACTTACTTAGATTATTATACGTCTCAATAAAAAGGTCCTTATTCTTCTCACATATAGATACAAAATTATCAACATCCCAAAAATCAATTTTGAATCTTGTGTTATTTTCTAAAGAAGAGAAATCCTTATTTTTTACGTTCTCACCTATAACAAGAATAATAACATTTTTAGCTTCCGTTTCATGTGTAGCAAACCTTCCAACCGTATCTCTTAAAATCCTTTTGGCAATGAGACGGTTACGGGCTATTTTTAATTCTATCACTGTCTGTCCTACATAACTATCAAAGCCGTCAGGAGCATAGATGTCATATTCGAAAAAACCTACATTCGTCTTCATTCGATAATTTACATGGACCAAATTATCCTGTCTTTCAATATAATCTTCCATCATTATACTAACTAGTTTTTCAATTGCTATATGCACATATCGACTGTTAGACTCATTACCTGTCTCTTATACACATCTAGATGTGTATAATCTTCCATCATTATACTAACTAGTTTTTCAATTGCTATATGCACATATCGACTGTTAGACTCATTACACATCTGGATGTGTATAAGATCAATATAATCTTCCATCATTATACTAACTAGTTTTTCAATTGCTATATGCACATATCGACTGTTAGACTCATTACTATAAATAAAATCAAAAATCATTTTTTTTATTTCCATTTTTATTCCTCACCTATATTCATAATTATTCATTATACTAGCTTTGATTAGATATCAAAAGCTTCAAACTATTTTTAACACAATATCATTCTTTGCAAGATTCATTTGTTAATATTATACTCATCAGCCTGCATGATCTTTCAGGAAGTAAGATGGATACATTTTATGAGGATTCATCCATCTCAATCATAATTTCCAAGTATCTTATACTATTGTCATGTGCTCTTGACGTAATTCTTTTTTTGTTTATTTTTAAAGTATTGCAACTCTCTAATATCATCATGTTTAAGACCATTAAAGTCATGTTGGAGGTATCATCAATTTTGGGATGCTCAGACATTGTTTATTTATCATCTTGCAATTCATTAATTTACCATCATCTTTGATTTTAAATTTCATTAAAATCCCATTACTAAGATAATCCCTAAGATCATCATACTCTCGTAAGTAATAAATTCCCGAATTCAATAAAATTAATGTGGACACCCACTTCTTACTGGCACATTCCAATAAAAACTCTAATGAAGTATCTTCGATATCTCCTTGCAGAATCGTTTTTAGCAGGATCGTTACATAAAGCGCTTCTGTTTCCCGATCTTTGATCGCAGGAAATTCTGCTAAAAACTGCTGACTGACTTGATGGACATGCAGCGACTGTAGCAGCGATGTTTCTGTCTCCGCTAAAGAAACAGCCGTTTCTGCCATCCGAAAGGATAAATAATTAAGAAAATAAAGCATTTCTTCGAAGCGGCTCGGCACGATCACCAGATTGAAGGCAGTCAGTGTTGCGGACAAATGATCTCTGATCCGAACATAAATCGTTTTATCCTGCGCATAAATTCCCTCAAATAAAAGCAAATTCCCGTTTTTCGTATTGGATAACGCACTGACCTTTCGAAAGGCAAGAGCGCGAATCTGATATTCCTCTCCCTCTAGATAAAAGCCATATTTTCGAGAGTACAATAGTTGAATCTTGAACGCTGCAAGTTCCTCTCTGATCCCCTTTACATCCTTCAAAATCGTATTTTTACTGACATAGAACAGCTCTTGAAACTGATAGACAGATAAGTCTTTCACTGCTGAAAAAGTCAGAAGATAAATCATGGAGCGTCGCTCTTCTTCCGAAAAAAACAAGGTGTTCTTCTGGACATCGAAAAGAATTTCCGGCCATTTTCGTTGAATCAGCGAAGGAATCAAAACTTCTCCCTCATGCATCGTGATTCGTTGATTCAACCGCTGTTCAGTGATTTGATTGATCTTGGCAATCTCCGCCAGAAATTCCTCATCCCTCCACTTCGTCAACTGAAGAAACGCCTCAATATTTGGTTCTGAAAACAGATACGTCAATTTGAAATGAATCATATTTGCTACCCCCACCTAAACTATAGCTTGCACAAAATGAAATCGCCATCATTTCTCGGTACAACTGAAACTCCGTTTTTTTAAAACGATGGACCGAAGAAGAGATTTCAAGGATTACCATACCATTTTTAACCAGAAAAGAGGATACGCGATAACCATCATGTTTTTTTAACGCAAAAAAAGCGAATCAGCTTGATGATTCGCTTTTCAAAAGTGATAAGTAATAGAAACAGATGGCAAAAATGGGCGAATCGCTAGGAAAATCCAATCTAGATTGCTTATAAAAAACAGGTGCCCTTCGCATAAAGTACACCTTTTCCGCCAATGATTACTCGCTCATCTGCTAAGGTACACTCAAGAAATCCTCCTCGTGCAGAGAGTTGCTTTGCGGTCATTTGGGTCTTGTTCAATCGGCTACTCCAATAGGGGATCAGGTTCGAATGAGCCGATCCGCAAACAGGATCTTCATCAATCGTCAACTTAGGAAAGAAGGTTCGAGAAACAAAATCGACCGTTTCCCCAGGAGCTGTCACGATCACGCCAACCCCTTGCTCAAAGGTTTTTATGAAAGAAAAATTAGGTGTTAACTGTTGAATCTGGGTTTCATTATCCAATACAAAGAAAAGATCTCTTGCCAAGTAAGCCTCGTTGATTTTGGCACCGATCGCTTCTTCATATATAGGCAATATTGGCGTTTTTTCTGGACGAATCGCTGGAAAATCCAGTGATAAAATTTCATCATCCTTCGTCACCCGCAGCTGTCCGCTGTATTTTGTCTGAAAAACGATAGAAGTTTGTTGAGGTTCATAATAATGAAACAGCACAAACGCTGTTGCCAACGTTGCATGTCCACAAAGATCAATTTCACGATCCGGTGTAAACCAGCGAAGGCTATAAGAATCTGCTTCTTTTACGGCGAAGGCCGTTTCCGATAAATTGTTTTCGATCGCGATTTTTTGCATCAAATCTTCTGGTAGCCATTCTGGCAAAATAAAAACGGCCGCTGGATTTCCTTCAAAAACCTTTGTGGCAAAAGCATCTACTACATAATACGCTAAGTTCATTTTTCTACTCCCTTTCGTTTATTGTATACGTACTCTGCGCAATAGAGATCTTCTACTGCGAGCCCCACCGCATCAAAAATCGTGTATTCTTGTTCCGTTTCTCGTCCGTGACATTTCTGAGTAACCAATTCCCCTAACGAACCTTTGATAGCAGAAGGATGAAAGGATTGTTCTGCGATTGGAATCAGAAGATCGCCACTTTCTTGCAATACTGCTTGATAATCATCTACATACACACTGGCCGCAGCCACTAGATCACTGGTGAGTTCACGTGTTTCTGGGGTAAAGGTTCCGATTGCATTGATATGGGTGCCAGGTGAAACCATATCTTTAACCAAAAATGCCTGCTTACTAGGTGTTAAGGTACAAAGAATGTCGGTCTCACGTGTCGCTTCTATTAGATGGTTACAGGCAATGACCTCCAATTGCGGATAAGTTGTTTGGACAGCTTCAACAAAGTTCGCTAGTTTTCTTTTATCTAGATCATAAACAAATACAGTGTGGATCGGACGAATCGCCAGCATCGCTTGTAGATGGGAGGAAGCTTGATGTCCGGCACCAATTAGTGACAATTTGGTCGCTTCTTTCTTTGCTAAATAATTCGTCGCTACTGCTGATACTGCTGCCGTGCGAATCCAAGTAATACTATTTGCATCCATTAACGTAAGTGGCGCCCCATTTTGGCTATCAAGCAAAAGAATTTGTCCTAAATGAGTCGGCAGCTGTAACGTTCCGTTCTCTGGGAAAAAGGACATGATTTTTGCGCCATACACCCGGTTTGGACCTAAGTAAGCGGGCATTAAAGCAAAGAGATTTCCTTGCTTTTGATCTGGCAACGGCAATACCGCTCTTTGCCATTGAGAAACAGTTTGCTGCTCAAAATCACGAAAGCAATTTGTCATAGCTGTAATGGCTTCAGGAAATGTCAGTTCACGTAAAATCTCTTGCTCTGTTATAATCTCCATAAAAATTCCTCCTTTTTTCATTATCCTACCCTCAGCAATTCATACAATCAATGATATAATTGTATGGAATACAATTTAGGAGGTGTTTTTATGCCTATTAATTCTTATGAAGATTATGCCCTTAGTTGGCGTCCAGATAAAACGCAGCTTACCCGTCCCTATTATCGTTCCTTGATCAAGCGCTTAGAAGAAGATATCCTCTCTGGCAAGCTCGCCAAAAATACCCGCTTACCCTCCCAAAGAGAGTTAGCGGATTTCTTAGATCTTAATTTCACTACGATTGGTCAGGCCTATAGATATGGTGTCGAAAAAGGAATTCTCTATAGCCAGATTGGCAGCGGCACGTATGTTTCTGCCAATGCATTCGACTCGATCTCTATTTCTACCAGCAATGTGGCTACGCACATCATTGATCTGGGACTCGTCAGTTCCTTTGAGGAATGCAATTCTTTGATACTGCCCACGATTCAAAAAGTCGTCAATCATTCAAATATTGTTGGGATCATGAACTATCGAGAACCTCAAGGATCCGATTATCAATTGACGACCGCCAGCAACTGGTTAAAGACGCAAGGGGTCATCGCATACAAAGACACGACGGCGATTGTTTCTGGTGTACAAAACGGCTTAGCGATTGCCTTGGCAGCTTTATTTTCTCCAGGAGATCGGATCGCAGTTGATCGTTACACGTACTCAAATTTTATTGAATTGGCACACCTATTCCATTTAGAAATTGTTCCTATTGATTACGATCAGGAAGGAATGCGTCCGGAAGTACTTGCACAAGAATGCCACAAGAAAAAAATACACGGACTCTTCGTGATGCCTTCTTGCAACAATCCGATTGGTTTTCAAATCACCGAGTCCAGACGAAAAGCACTCGCAACAATTATCGAAGAAGAATCCTTGTGGGTGATCGAAGATGATATTCATTCTTTTTTAACGACATATCAACAAAATAAAGTGATCGCTCCCTTTCAAGCGCTGCTCCCTCAACAAGTCATTTATCTTGCTGGAATGACCAAATTTATCTGTTCGGGACTGCGGATCGCTTATCTTGTTTTTCCAGAAGCGGTCCGAGGAAAAATCGAACAAGCCATTTTCACGATCAATGTAAAAACCTCTCCCTTGGAGGCAGAGATCGTTACCGAGGTTTTGAACAGTGAAGTGGCGCAAACCATCCTTCAACAAAAATTTGCTCTTACGAAACAAGCGAATGCACTTTTTGACGTGATCTTTGACTGCCAATCAAAACCAGCAGTCTATCCCTATTATCGTCATTTACCGATTCGCTCAGATGTTGCTCAATTCGATATTGAACAAGACTATTTGGCAAAAGGCGTGCGCATCTATCATTCCAATCGTTTTACGACCCAAAAGCAAAGTGACCCATTTATTCGATTGTCCCTGTCATCGAATCATTTAGAGGTATTAGAAAAAGGATTGCGTATTGTAAAGGGCTCCTTAAAGACCTACCAGTAGCTGTCTAAAAATCAGCAATCCATTGTACAGCGCCTATTTATTTTTTATAATACTCATGTAAAGAGGAGTTATTGCCACGACTCCTCTGTAGCGCCATTTCAAAAGGCGATAGGGTTTATTAATTAAAGAATAACCGTTTTCCTGCAAAAATCGACGGTTATTCTTTTGTCATTTTTCACTGCGGCTAGGATACCAAAGAGCAGCATGGCGGTAAATGTACCAAAACTGATCATTAGCCCGATTGCTTCCGCTGCGGACAAAAAGGCTTCTCCTTTCTGAAGAGTTAGTACTTACATTCATAAGCACCACCACCTTTCAAAGCTAGCCACCGTCACAAACTTTACTGCAGTCAAATGGTACCATACTTCCATCAAAGAAACTTCCAAATGACAAGGATTTATCATTATTTTTTCACGGCGCATGGTTCATTTGCTTTGATTCATTCCATAGAATCGTCAAAATATATCGCTGTTCTCTCTTCAAGCCTGATCCGCTCTTTCCCGACCTCCTCCAGCCCCTTTTCTCAGTCCCAATTAAGGGCCTTCCATCAAGAAAAATAGTCAAAAAGTCAATATCGTTCTATTCGCCAAAAAACACTTTTGTTATAGTTACAAAAAGGAGGTTTCAGATGAGAAACGAACGACAAATTATTCAAGATAGCACCCTTGGTGTAGAGGCCTTATTGTTTAACGGTATCCAGCAAGAGTTTCCTAACCATTGGCATGAATATTACGTGATTGGCTTAATGGAAGCTGGCACGCGCAAATTCACCTGTCAGAATACTTGCTATATCGTTGAAGCGGGCGATTTGATTTTGATTCCACCAAAAGCTGCCCATAGCTGCCAGCAACTCACGGAAGAGAAACTGGTTTACCGCAACATCCACTTAACACCAGAGAATATGACCGCGCAGGTGCAAAAAATTTTTAACACTCGATTGACACCCCACTTTCCTGAACCAGTCATTCGTCAAGTAAAAGAAAAAGAGGAATTCCATGCGGTGCACCAACTATTGCTGTCAGATCAGGGCGATGAATTTGAGAAACAAGAACGCTTTACTTGTCTCCTTCACGACCTGCTTGTTCAGTATGCGGATTTCACCCACGAACAGACAGAGACGACTTCAAATAAAGCTGCTGTAGCGAAAGCCTATATTGATCAGCACTATGCCGAAAAATTATCACTGAGTGAATTAAGTGACGTTCTTGGAATGAATCAGTACGTCTTGATTCGGCAGTTCACGAAAGCGTATGGCCTGTCTCCGTTTCAATATTTAAGTACTGTGCGCATCAGTGCTGCTAAGAAAAAACTGGAGGCTCAAGAGGCAATTGCAGAAGTCGCTTTTCTGACCGGTTTTAGCGATCAAAGCCATTTTACCCGTATCTTTAAAAGCTTGATTGGCGTCACCCCAAAAGCTTACCAAACAATTTATCAAGAAGATGGAGTGAATATGAATGAATAACCAAGAAAAATGCGTCATGATTATCGATGAACAATTACCGATTGGATTAGTCGCGAACACTGCGGCGATCTTAGGTGTTACTTTGGGAAAACTGTATCCAGAAGGAATCGGAGAAGACATCTATGATTCGACTGGTAACAAACACTTAGGGATCGTCAATTTTCCGATTCCTATCTTGAAAACAAACAAAGAACAATTGCAGACCATTCGCGAATCGATTAGCCAACAGTCAGAACAAGATGTCACTATCATTGACTTTTCCGATGTCGCACAAATTACTAATTCCTATGAGCAATACCGCCTAACCCTCGAGTCGATTGCTCCAGAAAAGCTGGCTTATTTTGGTATTTGTCTAAAAGGCAAGAAAAAGCTTATTAATAAAGTTGCTGGGAGTTTGCCGTTGTATCGGTGAAATCGCTAGTGAAAAGGCAGCCGTCTAAAATTTCCTTTTGTTTCTGACAGTTCTTCTTCACAAAAACACTGTTCATCTGATAGCCTAACAATTTTCATTTACAATAATCCATGGAGATAGCCTAACCGGTGGAATTTCGTCGACTAAATTCTACCGGTTAGGCTATCTCTTTTTTTACAAAAAAAATGTTAGTAGAAAATCCCTAGATTTTCCACCAACACTAAATATTCTAGACCTATTTTCCTTCGTTTTCTATTCTTACGAGTAGCCACTGAAAAACATCTTATTCTTTGTGATAAATATTCAACCCCACTTCAGTATCTTCCACACAAGTGTTCGCTGGTGCTTTAGCAATAAGATAAAGAAAGTAAAAGTCTCCCACGCAACTAGCGGCATGAACGGAAGCGATCCAAGTAAAAAGAGACACGGTCAACCAACCAAAAAAGTAAAAAAGAAAAATCCCCACAGAAATGCCAATGAATGGCGCCAATAAAATGATGGCAAATTTTCCTTTTGAATAAAAGGAATGGGGACTCGTGGCATATGCTACCCCATTTTTGAACCCAAACTTTACCTTCCCTTTGGGGTCAAAAAGCTTGAAGAAGGCACCGTGGATCAATTCATGAATGATGATGAGAACAATATACGTACCCATTAAGATCAAAAGTCCGATGAAAAACGGGGGTTCATTAGTTGCTCCGTGACTAGCTACTGTTAAAAATGTAAAAAAGACATAGAAAAAAATCAAGGCAGGGATTGCTGCGAGATTCAATCTCTTTATTGTTTTTTGATCATCCATCAAATTGATTTGTTTGAGTAATTTCATCGCTGTTCTCCTTTTTATTTTCGACATTTTTCTTAGTACATGATTTCTATGAATTCCCTTTACCCAGCCAACAAGAGCAGCAAACACAAAACCAGTGCCGTTAAAACGAATAGGAAATTGATCGTTTCTGGCGCACCTTCAATTCTTCTCTTTAGTGGTGGAGGACGAAAAGTTGGATTCATGCTTTTCGTTTGGTAGTCCACGCTGCTTGATAAAAAGCTGTCGGAAGGGATCATAAACACCAAAAGAACGCCATAAATAATGGATGCCGGAATCAGGAGTGAGCATTTGGCTAGGTAACCAATCAGCAGACTCGCGATCAAAGGAATAGCTACGTACAAAGCACTTTGGTACAGTGTTCGCCGAATTGGTTTCATAGGGAAGTCTCCTTAGTAGTCATCATTACACACATCACAAAATAATTTTATTTACTTATCAAATAAATATACCATTACTTTCAAAGGGTGTAAACACGCCAGAAAACCATGTCGATGCTGCCAAGTGCGGCTGCCCAATGCTAGGTGCAAAAAAAAGAAGTGATTTCTCTCCACTTCTTAAAAAGTACTCTACTTATTTTTTCTCTTCACTTAACCTCTAAAGATAATCGGTAAACCATTTGGTAAACCGTTATACTTGCCAAATTGCTCCCTCTCTTCCTTTTGAAAAAGATATGACTCTGGAAAAAGAAACCTATGATCCTTGTCTCTCTATTAAAATTTCTTCTGAAAAGCAAACGTCTCAAGAAAAAATAATCGTTCGATTTCTGCCTTTCCTTTTCGCTTCATACAAAGCTTGATCTGCTTGGTAAAAGGTTTCTGAAATGTCTAAGGCTGGCTCGGCTTTTGAAATTCCTGCTGAAAAATAAAGAGTCAGTTGAGCTGCATCTAAATTCAACTGTTCTTTCCTTAAAAATGCATGGAACTCTTCAATGATATTTTTTACTTCACTTAAAGTATGTCCTCTAAACAAGACTAAGAACTCTTCGCCCCCGTATCGATAGACCTCCACTAAAGACGGATCCTCGATTTTTTGGTCAAGAAAAGTCGTCAGTTTTTCAGCGAAAAACGTCAAGGCTTGGTTACCGATTTGATGTCCATAGTGATCATTGATCTGTTTGAAATGATCCAAATCCAACATCCCTACAATTAGTTGATTCTTTTCAATTAATGTTAGCTTAGAGATGTCCTCGTTTAGACTGCGAAAATTTTTTATCTTTGTCAACTCATCATAATTGCGTTCAATGATTTTTGTGTTGATTTTTTCGAGAAAGTTCTTTTGGTTATGAAGATAATACTTCCACAAAAAGAGAATGATCCCTGAGCCAATCCCTAGAAATACAACATCGCTAAAGCCAATTTCTCGGCGATAAAAAAGTCCTGAGTCGACCATTGGCGAACCAACAGTCACAAGAATTGAAAATAGATAAAAAAAGGTGTGATTTGCTTTACCGAAAAATGTTTTCTTTAATAAGTAGGTCACGATTAAAATGACATAATTTAAACCGATAATAAAGAACATGGCTTGCCAATCAAATTTATTGATCAATGCAAAAAAAGTTAGCAAAATAACGGGGACCAGCCCAACTAAGTAGATTTTTTCTTTGAGGACGCCAAAATAATAAATAAAGATCGGAATCGTATATTCATACGCAACATAACCAATACTATTTAAAGAAAATGATATAATAAAGTAGACTTGCGAAATAAACAGAACAATGCCGATCAGAATTTTAAACGAAAGACGCAAGTTTAATTCTTTAAAATTTTTGATAAACAGATCATACGATATAAGCAAGCTCACGACTAAAATAGCATACATCGCAGTATAAATCAGATGGATAATCATACGACTCCTTCTTTCTTTGCTTATTCTTCTTAAGAATATCTCGCCTATTTATTGAAGGCAACGCTTCTTTCTAGCAGATCATAGACGAGCATGCGAGCGATTCATGGAAAGGATCAAGAACATTCTCCCTTCATGAAACCAAAATTAAAGCTACTCCAGAAAGGAGCAGAAACCAATGGCTGAAAAAATTGAACAAGAACTCTTATCGATATTTCCCCAACTATACTTTGATGCCCAGCCTATCTTTCAAATGAAACAAGATAGTCAGAAAGTGATTGGCTACGAGTTATTATTGCGAAGTACCGAAAGAAATAGGTTTCCCCTTTCTTTCTTCCAGCAAGTGATCAAATACAAAAAACTACACACTCGCTTACTACAATGGTATCGAAATGAAATTTTCAGCTTGCTTCATCCCAACGAAAATACAAAAATTAGTCTCAATATCCACCCGCAACAACTTAGTTACCCAGAAACCTTTCTGATGTTAGCAGACTTAGCCCCTTACCATAATCGTATTTTGATTGAGATCACCGAAGACGATACGGAACCTTCCATCGCCTGTGATCCCAAATCCTTTCTTATGAACAAAATCAACCAAATAAAACAGATGCACTTTTCTGTCGCATTGGATGATGTGGGGACGGGCATTCATTCCCTGACGAATATTGCGCCAATGCTGGACAAAATCGACGTGATCAAATTTTCGCCTATCTCATTGCGCGTGCTGCCCCAAAAAGAGATTTTCTTTTTGATCGACTTCTGGCGCAATATCGCCAGTAACCGCCAGCTCCAATTTATCGTTGAAGGAGTGGAAACCTCCGATATTCACGAGTATTTGCTTGAAGAAGAGATTTTTCTTCAACAAGGGTTTTACTTGGATAAACCTGCCCCTGCGGATCAATTGAAAAAAAGATAGGCTAGAGCAGTTGCTTTCTAACACTAATTAACAATAAACACAAACGATCGTTAAAAAGCAAACAGATGCCTTTCAAATATAACACAAATAATTTTATTTGCAGAATTTTTGCTGGTTGCGATCATTTTTTGCCCTTAATTAAAAAACCGTGTAGAATCACTTCTTCAATCAGGCATTTTACATGAAAGAACTTAGAAACAAAAGAAAAGACTATTCCCAGCATGACTAACGCAGTAACGAGGAAGCGAAATAGAGAGAAACATTACCACAAAGTCGGCTTTTTGGTAGTGTTTCTCTCTATTTCATGTCTTTTTGCACTTCCATCTTCCAATTACATCGTATATAGTAACGATCCATTTCTTTAGCCAAAAGATTCATTTTTTATGCTTGACTGTTGATGGCTTTCCCAAAATATATCACTCCTCCAGCCTGCGTGCCGATAGGAATCAAAAGCAAATGAGCAAAGTCTCCTCTCATTGCTTTACTATGGGAAAATTTAGCTGTGAGTGGTTTACTTAATATTGAATATTAGCGAGTGCTTCGCTTCCATCCCAAGAGTATACCCGCAAAGCTCTTTGAAGTAGTAATGATAATCCTGTTCAACAATTCGGATGATCTCTTCATCTGTAAAATCATCAAACCTCATCAAATCAGTGATCAAGACAAGTTTTGCATCAATGCCTAAAATGACAGGAATTCTTTCCCAAAACGTGTCTTGCGAGATGTCTTGAACCAAACAATTGAGCTGATCCAATTGTTTGGCAACATAATGTGCTAATGCACCATTTGCTCTGAGTGACCCTGCTAATTTTTCTTGGAATTTCTCTATATATTCTTTTTTTGATGTAAAAACAGTCATTCTATGCTCCGCTCCTTTACAGTCATTTCTTTTATCGTAGTTATCCTCTTTGTTACTAAGGTGCTTGTTGCTTTCACAACCATTATCAATGTTGGCTAGTTTTCATCAAACACCCTATTCAACCCTTTTAGTAGGCAGGCTAAAAAATATTTTTTCTTACGTTCAAACGATCAAGTAAACCAACCTTTATGACGAATGCGTCCTTATGGCTTGCTGTATACTATTCATCGTTGACAAATTTTTCACTGCTTCATTATTGTAAAAAATTTCTTACTTCTGTTTTCCGGTACAGTCACAACAGATGGTATTTCCCGATTCATTGCTCGTTGAACAGTAGAATAGGCAGCAGCAAGCTTGTCTTTGCTTTTCGTGCTTTCATAGAAACTAAGAAAAAAGAGAAACTGTGGGATTGCGCACAGTTTCTCTTTTTAACGTTCGACTTTGTAGTTGATGCTTTACGGAACAAATCGTTTGCTGAAGGATCTTTTTCTTCTGATCAGAATGAACAGCACCAATGCTAAGAGTAGATACCCCAAAGAAAGCAAGAACTGTTGATTTGAAGAGCCAGTTTGCGGTAATTTCCCTTGTCCAATTTGAGAAGCATCTGCCACGATCGTTATCTTATAATCATTGTCGCACTTCGGTTTCTCTTTCGATTCACTGGTAGCTTCTCCAATCCGCCCATTTACCGTGATTTGTCCTACTGTCGGATCAGCTGACGCAATAACCGGAAATCCCCAACCAAGGATAGCTAAGCATCCGATAACTACAAAAAACAATTTGCTTCGTTTTTTCATGCGATTGATCCCTTCTTTATTGGGATGTTAATTATTCCTCAACAGTCGCAAAGCTCAAGACTAGGTTGAAGCTTGGATTGGATTCTTTACTTGAATCCAATGGAGTTGCTTCTCCATTGAAGCCAAAAGCGCCTACATTGTCTCCTTCATTCCCCTCTAGTTTGAATAACTCAGTATCCACAACGGTTGCTTCTCCATTGGCAAACAACTCGATGTTATTTACGTTTAACAAATCAACCTCGCCCATATTCAATGGCGTATCAACATCGGAAACTGAAACGACCACACCCTTAAATGAGTTATTAGTGACTTTGTATTCAGGTGAAGTAATCTCCGTATGTTCCGACTCTTCAGTAGTGTAGAATAAAGCAGTAGTAGGGATCGTTACATTGATCCATGCGTTTGGATCAACTGGATCTGGTCCAGGGGTGGTGTTATCAAATTGCCCGATGATCCCTTTTACTTCGATTTCTCCTGAAGTTTCACCCCTACGTCCATCAATGGTTTGATCAGCAAAGGCTGTTACACCACTTGCTACTACTCCTGCGATCGTTGCGGTACTCAAAATAGCTGCTACTAATTTTTTCATTCTTATTTCCTCACTTTTCTTTTTTAATTTTTAACGATAATCGTTAATTCTGCTTCAGTGACCCCTTGCTTTTCTTTGGTCTCAGGGTCGTAGATGTTGATCGTGGCTTTGGCAGGATATTCGCCTTTAGCCAATGGTGTTGTCAAATTGACATTTTCCACAAATTGGTTTGGATAGATCGCACCGGAAGAGTAGATCACTTCTCCGCTAGACAGTAAAGAGATATCCACGGCAATTGGATAAACGTTCGTTCCAGGGTTGACGATCTCGATCGAGCCGGCACTGTGTCCGTCTTCAAAAAGAGCGGTTGGATTGATTTGCAGGGTAAAATAATTGGCATCTGCGATTTCCTGCGCCCGCTCAGCCAATCGCTGGTCGGTGGCATCACCGGCTTCAGGCAACAGGTCAGCACTGATCAAAGGAACGGCTTCTTTTGATGGATAGAAATAGTACCCGATCCCACCAGCAAGTACTGCCAGTAGCAACAACCACAAGACCCATTTACGTTGTTCCTTGTTTTCGGTTTGATTCGTTTGCTCCAATGGATTCACCTCCTTAGTGTTAGGTACGATCATGTTGTTTAATCTCTGGGTACGAATCGCAAGATGATGCGATAGTTCGGTACCAATGAATCTTCGTAATAGCCCCCTTGGTCCTCTTCTGCATCTACGACCCACCGAGGATAATCACCGTAAAAATCACCAGTCAATGAAATCGGTGCCCGGCTCCTTTCTTCTAAGCGCATCAGGGGTTGTTCTTCCATTGCTTCATAGAGCTGGATTTCCGTTTCTTCCGTTTTTAGATTCAAACGTAACAACGGTACCGAGATGTCGTCATAGGTCAGGATAGGGTCTTCCTCTTCGCTTTCACTTTCCGCATAATCAAGCGGATCTTCGCCAGCTTCTAAGAGCACGATGCCGGCACTATCATCAATAGCTACTTGATTGATGTAGGTAGCTACTGCCAAGGAAGAGTGATTACGGATCTCATACGTTTGACTCTCAAAATTACGATTAGACTCCGCCGCATTGTATAAAGATTCGAAAACCATTTTCGTAGGGATCGTCACCCGCATATGCTCAAGTTTGGAAGTCACGTCAATACCGATCACCTGTTGATAGGCTTTATTCCCCACTTCAAGCACCGCATAATAGCTGCCATCTTCGTCAACATCCAAGGTGACATCCGTATCAATGACACGAAAATCAGTCGTCATATCGGCATGAGTCAAGACATTTTCGGCTTGTGCTCGGCTTTCTTCCAGAATCAAAGCATGGAGTGCTGCTTCATTAGCTAGTTCATTGACTTTGAAGCGATCCAATGTGATATTGTAGGCTTCAAAATCCACCCCTTTGATGACTGTGCGACGGGCTGTGGTATCAATTAGTGTCTCAACAGAAGGTTTTGATAAGAAGACTGAAACTTCTGTCTCCGTTTCCAAGCGTTCATTTTCTCTCAGTTGGATGCGGAAATACCGATAGAGTTCACTTTCATCACGGTATCCTTCCCATTCGATACGTTCAGAATCCTTGGTCAACTCAACGACCTCACCCGCCGTATTCGTGTATGTCACGACTGTGACATCTGTATCTTCATACATTGAACCAGTGATCTCAGTGGACTGATCACTCAAGGCATCAATTCGTGCCACCAACCCTTCTGGTTCAGAAAAAGCGATACGACGATAGTTATTGGCACTGATTGCGGCAACAAAATCCACATCATTTAATGAGGAGATAGATCCTTCCGCATTTTCCACACTGATATAACGAGAACGCGCATTTGCGTTGAATGTTCCCCATGACGGGTTGACCCCATTGTTTCGATTGATCCGCAATCTACCTGAAACATTGATAAATTCTTCATTGGGTTGCTCACCAGTTCCTGTCCAAAGGGAAACTTTTTGATTTTCAAAATTGATCGATAATCCATTCGCCGCGGTGTTATTATTCGAACGAATCAATTGCTGTAATGTCGTTCGACTTGTTCCTGCACGTGTCGTAGGATGGATCAACTCAAATCGTTGAACCCCTTGAAGATTTAAGCTCGCACGGGCGTTTCTAAAATAAATCATCTCATTACGGTTTACTTCGGTTTCGACTAGAAACACCGCTTCTTCATCCACCGTTATAGTATTGGCAATGTCGATCATCGGTCGACTGGTTGAACGATTCCTCGTTCTACCAGCATCTGTCACATGAAAACTAGCATTTTTACCAATCGTCATTTCACTGAAACGCCGTGTGCTTGAGTTAAAGCCATTGGAAGTATTGGCATAAAAGGAAGCACCTTCTTCCATGACAAAGCTAGCTCCTCGCGGGGCGTAAAAAGCAGGTCCTATTTGCTCTATCGACATTTTCGCCCCTTTGCCCAAGGTGACAACGCCGTTCGTATTATTGACCCGAATCGCCCCAGCATCATTTCGGTTGCGCTCACGGACAACGGTAAGTTCTGCTTCTTCACCTAAAGTAAAAATATGACTTACTCGAAATGGTGAATCAGATAAGGTTTCTGAAACAGTCAAGTTCCCACTGGTTGCTTCCATATGATAGATTTTTGCTTTGCTACCTGTGACAAACGAACGAATCGTACGCCGTCCGGTGAAGCCGTAACTGGCTTTTGAGTGAATCTCCGCTCTATCGCCTACATAAACATTCGTTGTCGTGGTTCCATAAAAGGCGATCCCCCGTACTTCGACGAATAGCTTACTGCCTTCTTCCATCGTAAATTGAGAGCTAGCACGGGTCAGACGAATCGCTTCTGCCGTTCGAGTAGATGTTCGATTGATATGCAATTCTGCACCAGCCTCTAGTTTTAGCTCATCACGCAAACGAATAAAGTTTTGGTTGTCATTGGTTCCGTGTTCAGATAAAAAGAGCTTTGTTTCTTTCCCTACGATCATTCTTCGAGTGGAACCGTTGTTTCCGGTCAAACCTTGACCGGATGTCAGATTGATGACATTTTCCTCACCGAAATGCAGTTCACTTGTTGTAGCGATCCCATGAAAAATCGCTCCTTGTTGCGTAATCGTCATATGATTGTTATTGCCAGAAACAAAGCGAGCATTTGCCGCTTGCAATTGCAAGAATGCCGCACTAGTGATAGTAACTTGGCGCTTAGAATTCAAAATAACATTATCACCAGTAATGAAGGAATCACGAACAGAAAAACGGCGCACATTTGAATTATTATTCGCACGCTCTTCTAGCTCAATATGGCTACGGTCCTCCATGCGAAACGTTTTGATCATCGTATCGGCAGTAAAACCATTACCGGTGATTGCATCTATCCGAGCATTTTCCCCCACAACGACATCCGCTAAAGAAGCGGTCAGGACTGGACCGGTCTGATTGACAGTCATCTGAGTAAAGGCACCGATGTGGACCTCTGCTTCTGCACTGCGCAAATGGATAAAGGCACCAGTTGTCGTTCCTGTGCGTGTCCCAGTAATCACCGTTGGCCGTTCAGCAGAACTATTTTCGACGATCAATCGGCGTCCGGCATTGATCGCTGGTGTAGCGCTAACTGTTCCAAATTCAGAAAACTGCACTTGACTTCCTGCTTGGATCACCACTTCCCCAAGGGTACTCGTCGTATTGCCTGATAATCCTTGACCTGTTCCAACATCAAGTGTCGCTCCCGCAGCGACCGTCAAGCGGCTATCTTGGTTGGCATTTGGTACAGAAACCACTGCCCCAGACTGACGGATCGTCGTCACACTTTCTTGCCCAAATACAAGTGTGGCTGCTGCTCCAGTCAAATGAAAGACGGTCCCAGTATTAGCATTTGCCGACCGTGTGACGGAAAATACTGCTTGTTCCGCAATCACTCCTTGATTTAGTTCAAAAATCGGAGTGGTATTTGTGGAACGATGATCGATCGTAAATTCCCCTTCGACGGTCAAGCGGTTTGCAGTAAATAGTGTCGGAATCGATGCGGCTGCGGTCGTTAACCGATTGCTGCCTTTGAAATGCAGGTGCGCTTGATCATTATTCACCAATCGTCCAGTAGACGTTGTTAGCTCTAGTTGGGTATTTTCAAAAACGATCGTGGATTGCCCAGTTGTTTGAGCCAAACCTTGGGCCGAAGTGATCCCTTGCAGCTGAAGACCTTGCCAAGTTAGTTGCACTGGATTGGCAAATTGCATCAAATCATTCGCTGTTGCTTGAGAAATGACTGCTTGTTGCCCAGTAAACGTAACATTTGTCCGCTGAATCTCGCTGATTGGTGCAGACAAAGTGAAAGTGCCAGAAAGAGTCAGAAGGATGGCTTGGTCATTGGCGATTTGTCCATAGTCATACAAAGTGTCTTGACTATCCGTATAGGATTCTCCTAATAAAATCGCCCGCAGTTGCTCCTCACCTTCAACTGAAAGTGCCAGGATTTCTGCTTCTGTGTCCAAGGCTTCGACTTGTGGTTCTTCCACATCTGCCTCATCATCAACCTCGTTTGCCAAATCTGCCTCGTTCGTGCTTTCTTCTGGCAATGATTCTTCTACCAGCTCTTGGTCTTCTTGGCTAGCTTGGGACGAATCTTCGGGAGAGTCAGAGGGTGCTGGGGGTTCTTCACTGCTTTGCTCCGTTATTGCCGGAAAATCAGCTAACTCATCCGAGCTACTCGTTGGCTCAAGGTCAGATGACGCGCTCGCTTCTGTAAGCGAAACAGTATCTGCCTCAACTACTTGTTGGAAAGTCACTATCGTGTTGATTCCAGAAGTACTTATTAGTAGTAAAGCAGAAAACAACGTAATTAATTTCATCATGTCCTCCTTTCTTCAAGTATTATTCAGTAATATGAAGTCCTTATGCCTAGGCTACTCGCCCCCTTTTTCCCATAGAATCGTCCCATAAATCTTCGTTTTTGAGAATCGACAAAAAAGACATTTGAATTTATCAAATGTCTTTAAAAAGTTGTTAAGTTAGGGTTTTGTCAAATAACAACTACATAAGAAAGTTATCCTCTTAAAAACGAAGGTTTATGAGACAGAATAGCTGTAAGTGTTTCACACGTGTGCCTTACTAACACTTAGGATACCGTGGTCTCAAAACAAAAGAAAATCATTATTTTCATCAACGCCTGAAATAGATGAAAATAACAATCGTTGTCCTTTCTAAAGCTTCCTATCACAAGCTTTGTACTAAAAAAGAGGTGATTGGGCTGAGCTTAATTTTCTTTCCAAATAGTCCCAATCTTGCTCATCTGGAAGTGGTTTTAGTAAGAAGTACTCTGTTTCGATATGATAGTCAGAGAGGTAACGTGGATAATTTGTGACAACCATATCGATATGGGTCTCATTCAAGGCTTCTTTGGTCAAGTATTGTAGTGGAATAAAGGTCAAAGAATGCCGGTTTCCAAATTGACGGAGCGCGCGTATTTGGATATGCTGACAAACAAAATGATCTCCTTCTAAAAGAAAATAGACTGTTTTTTTGGAAGCGTAGAAATCGAAAATCAATTCACTATATAGCGTGAGACTCACACATACATCCTCAAGATAACTTGTGTTTAGAGCGAGCTTGTCGCGATGTTCTTCAAGAAAATGCAAATTTTTCTGGTAAAGCTCGCAATTCGAGCGCATGATTGCTTCTTTGATATCACTCATTTCTTTGTTCAAGACAGGGGTGATTTGATGGTTGAGCTTTCTTGATAGGAAAAAGGACCGTAAGAAGGTTTGGATAGTCGCTTGCTTTTCTTGTGGTACGTCTCGTCCCCTCAAAAAGAGTTCTGTCATTTCTGCAATTTCTGATCCCCGATTAAAATGCTGATAAAATTTCTGTTCTTGTTCCTCTTGATTGAATGTTCGCTTACAAAGCGTTACTAGATAGATCCAAGCAAATTCTTCTTTTGACAAATGCAAATCGTAAATACTTTCAATGTCTTCTTTTAAGGTACAAAACGCAGAAAAACCACTACACTTATAGGCAAGTTCCGCTAACTCTTCTGGAAGATCGATCGAACAACCGAGACTGGCACGCTTGATGGCGATGTAAAACGTATAGTTAAAAGCCGCAGGCGTTACCCCCGAACCTAAATCATAATCGCCTGTTTGTCCTTGCAATTTCTCAAGGATCAACTCGTGTAACTCAGGATCTGGAATCATCGTATAGATCGTTTCAGCACCTTCATAATAAAAATCTTTGAAAAACTTCCGCAGATTTGCTTCGCTTCCTTCAATTGTTAAAGGATTGGATGTCCATTGCAAACCATAACTTTTCAATATGGGGTTACGTTGGTTAAGCAAACGGCGGAACGTACTTTCTGAGAAATGATAGTGATGGGCCAATTCATCAACTTTGGCCAGCTTTCCATGGAAAATATCACCAATGATCTCAAATAAGCATTCATTTTTTAGTAGGTTCTGTTTTCGTTTCTTGTAAATTTCGGCTTGTTTTTCTTCGAAAATAAAGCCGCTATTTCCCGAAAGCAAGGAAATACTCTCAGCAAAATATTCTTTGATATATTTAATGTCACTGGCAATCGTTCGCTGAGTCACTTGGTTTCGCTCTGCTAAATCACCAATAGTGAAAATACGGTCACGCTCTATCGTACTCAAAATTCGAAATAAGCGGCTTGTCGTTCGGTTACTAATAAAAGCCATCTGTAAATCTCGCATATTTTTTCTCCTTGTTTGGTGTTTTCTTTTCTTTACTATTACACAAACAAAAGAAAAAGCGAAACATTTATGCATATTTTAATCATTTTTCTTAAAAATATGTACGAATATTGATATAAATTGTAAGTTATTTTCAAATCCAAAATTCATGACTTCTGGCATGAAAGCAGCACTCTATATTATGGCTATGTACCGTCCTCTGCAATAAAATGGTCGGTGTGCTTTGACCACAGTTACTCGCTCAGAGACCAACAGTTTTTTTAATCCCATCAAAAAAACCACACCTGCCTCTCTAAGAGTCAAGTGTGGTTGATAAGTTTTATTTTTCAAACAGATACTGCGCAGTAATCGATGATTGACAATTAATCAGTTGTTCTGGGGTTCCTTCGTACAAGATTTCACCACCACGTATCCCACCATCAATGCCGACATCGATCAGCCAATCCGCTGCTTTCATGACCTCAAGGTTGTGTTCGATCACGATCACCGTGTTGCCTTTTTCCACTAGTCGTTCGATGATCGCCAAGATGCTTTTGATGTCTGCCATGTGCAATCCGGTCGTTGGTTCATCCATAATGTAGATATTGCCTTTTTTGCTTAATTCTTTTGCTAACTTCAGTCGTTGGCATTCACCACCAGACAAGGTATTCAATGGCTGTCCAAGGGTCATGTATCCTAGTCCCACAGCCAAAATCTGTTTTAGTTTTCTTTGAATCGCTTTTTCCTCAAAGAATTCCACCGCTTCTGTGATGCTCATGGCAAGGACTTCATCGATCGACTTGCCTTTCAAGTGATACTGGTAGACTTCTTCTTTAAACCGTTTGCCGCCACAGGCCTGACACAAAACCTCGACGGAATCCATAAAGGACAGTTCCATCTTGATGGTCCCGTGGCCTTTGCACGTTTCACAGGCGCCTTCGGAATTGTAGGAAAAAAGACCTGCTGAAACCTTGTTTTCTTGCGAAAACAACTTGCGAATGTCATTCATGATTCCTGAATAGGTTGCAGGATTGGAACGAATATTTCCCGCCACCGCTGATTGATCGATCGTAATGGCTTCAGGGTATTCTTTGGCAAAAACACCATTTACTAAACTGCTCTTTCCAGAACCAGCGACACCGGTCACCACCGTAAATACCCCTAATGGCACCCGCAGTGCTGTATTTTTCAAGTTATGCAGCGTTGATTTTTTCGTTTCGATAAACTGATGACTCTGGCGAGGTGCTTCTTTAAAGTCCATTATCTGTCCAAAGGCTTTGCCAGTCAGTGTATCTGAGCGCAGCAATCCTTCAAAGGTTCCTTCGTAAGTAATATAGCCGCCATTTTTTCCAGCTTTAGGACCAACATCGATAATATGGTCGGCTGCTTTAATGACATCTGGATCATGCTCCACTACGATGACGGTGTTTCCTTTGTCCCGTAGTTTGACTAACAATTCATTCAATCGATGGACGTCCCTTGGATGCAGCCCAATACTCGGCTCATCAAAAATGTAGATCACATCGTTCAAGCTAGAAGACAAGTGTTTGACCATTTTTACCCGCTGGCTTTCCCCACCAGAAAGGGTCGTCGTTTCACGGTCTAAGGAAACATAATCCAACCCGATATTGATTAGATCAGTGATTCTCGCTTGGATGTTTTGAAGCAGCGGTTGGACACTCTCCTCCGAGATTTCTTGAAGAACCGTCAATAGTTCATCCACTTGCATCGCCAAAAAGTCCGCAATCGAATAGCCCGCGATTTTACACGCGAGTACTTGTGGATTGAATCGTTTTCCCTGACAGTCAGGACACTTCTGCTCATTCATGAAAGAAGCGATTTTCTTCTGGGTAGCAGCGGAGCTTTCATTGCCGCCCTTGATATTGGAGCGATTAAATCGAGCGACTAAGCCTTCATAGGTGGAACTCATCCCTTCCATATACAAAGAGTCGATTTTTTCTCCTTGGGCATACAAAAAGCGGTTCATTTCCTCTTCGCTATATTCTTTCAACGGCTTGTCATTGTCAAAAAAGCCCGTATTGGTGAAGGACTTCAGCAGCCAAGAGCCGACTTTATAGCCAGGAAGCAGGATCGCCCCTTCGTTTAAGGACTTTTCAAGATCCAGTGCCTTTTCTAAATCTAATCCGACGATGCGCCCAATCCCTTCACAAGTGGGACACATCCCATGAGGATCATTGAAGGAGAAATTCCATGCAGGACCTAAATACGGTTGACCAAGACGAGAAAAAAGCAAGCGGATCAAGGGATTGATATCCGTGATCGTCCCTAATGTGGAGCGGGAATTGCCGCCTAAACGGCTTTGATCAACTACTACCGCCATCGAAAGATTGTCGATGGCATCCGCATCGGGCTGGCTATATTTTGGCAAAAAGTTGCGGACAAATTTCGAAAAGTTCTCATTCAGCTGTCGCCCAGCTTCTTGTGCGATCGTGTCAAAGACGATCGATGACTTGCCTGAACCAGAGACACCCGTGAAAATCGTGATTTTTCTTTTGGGAATCTTCAAGTCAAAGCCCTTCAAATTGTTCTGCCTGGCGTTGTGGATCGTAATGTATTCCTGCATGCTATACCCTCCCAGATTCTGTTGAATTTTTTCAGTGAGCGACCATTATAGCACAAACATTCTCGCTGTTTCTCGGAATTTTGAAAAAAAACTATGTTTATTTTATGTTTTGTTCTAAATGCTGGAATAGCAATGGTGGGGCTTATGCGATTTTTCGATAACTGTTGCATAGGAAGGAATTTAGCGTGCGAACGAAGTTAGAAGACAGAGGGAAGAACGAGTATTTTGAATGACCTTAAATTGCTAAAAGGTAAAAAAACAGTCTATTTCCCCTTGCTTGCAAAGTGAAATGGACTGTTTTCATGAAATAACCTTTAACCGTTTGAAGCCGACTGTTATAGATCAGCTCAATGCAGTTGACGGAAACGTTTTGATTAATGTCACCGTTTCTTCTGCCCCATAATCCCCTTCGGCATATAAATCAAGATACTCTTCCAACAAATAGTCAGCAAGGTCTTGGGAAGATTGCGTAAAACCAGCCTTTTCGTAAGATTTGACTGCAGCACTATTTTTTCTCGATGGTCGCATCATCAATTTTTGAATGCCGAATGTTTCATGTAAATGATCACCGAGGGTGACGATCGCATCGGTGCCAAATCCTTTGCCGCAATGAATTTCCCGATTCAACCAGATATCCAGTTCTGCTATGCCGTCTTTTAGATGAAATGAGGAGTAGCTAATAAAGCCAATAGGTTCACCTGCATGTAGAATCAAAAATCCTCTGCCATTTTGCGGTTGGGCGCCAGTAAAGTAATACTCTTGATAGTCCTCAAAAAACTCTGCTTCAGTGGTGATCGGTGCATTAGGATAAGAAGGTGGTCCGGAATGATACTTTGTGGTTTCAGAGTGAAAACACCATTGATAGACCGCTTCTTTATCTTTGATTTCCGCAGGGGTTAAAGTGACTTTGTTGCCTGTTAGCATGTAGCACACTCCTTTGCTTAGTTAGTATATGATAGCTGCTGTGCTTATTTTAATCAAAGGTACTTTAGAAAACAACTGCTCGCCAATTCATTTATTAAATATAGATTTCGTTTAGGAAAACAAAAAACCAATTGCTTTCTTTCATTTTTCAAAGACTTACTATGTAGGTTACATACATAAATAAAACCGAAACAGCAGACTTCCTCTCTGTTTCGGTCTTACTTCATTAGTCTACGAAAAATTCTTCTAACAATTCTTGCCTTTCATAGGCATGTGACCATTTGTTCCACCTACCGGTTCACTGAGATGGCCATTCGGTGATAGGTATGGCGCTTGCCTCTGATGGCGATGGATAGTTGCAAGATGTTCTCGGGATCAGCGGTCCCAGAAAAACCTGCATCTCCGATATGATGAAGGTCACAGCCGGCACGTTTGCTAGTCAATGCCAAGGCACGGATCGTACCTGTATCTGCACCTTCTTGTGTAGTGCCAATGGTGCCCATGACCAACTTCCCTTTTTGGTGGATAAAGGCCACTAGATCACTCATATGTTGTTCACTCAGCCCAGGAATCGTGCCCGCAATGGGTACAAGAATAACATCGGCTCCAGCTTGAATGAACGCAGACGCAATTTCTTCATCTAACACGGGTTCATTGACACCAGCTCCGTGCATTTTTCCAGCAATAATGATCCCAGAGAAAACGGCTCTTGCTTGTTTGATTGCCGCTGCGATCTCTTTATTTGAAACGCCAGTGGAAGGATTTCCTGTCAGACAGATAAAATCAAATCCAAGTGCTTCTGCACGAGCCATGTTTTTCTTTGTTGCCAAACGCCCCGTAGCGATAGTTGTCAGCTGTTCCATCTGCTCCGCACAATCGTCGACAGGCTCAAGATTGACCCCAAGAGGCCGCCCCGTTAAGCATTGCAAAAAGCGAATGGGGTCATCCGTTGTCGGTAATCCTTTGATAGCGCCGTTTTCGCAATCAAATAGGTTCAGTAAAATCAAATCCGCCCCAAATGCAGCGACGAATTCAGCATTGGTGATTCCTCTAGACATCGGATCGATTTGGACATCATTTTCTGCTACGATCGTCCGCCCCGCACTTCCTCGGATACTTTCCAATAGCTGGTCTTTATCAAATGATTTAAAATCAGCTGCCGTGCAATTCAATAATCGTTTTGTCTCCATTTACTCCTCACTTTCTGAACCGAGTTCACTGGCTAATGTCCGATTATCCAGCATTTTGAAGAATGGATAATAGATGGCGATAGAAACCGTCAGATTCACCAGTTGTAAGATTGCGCCCGAAATATGTCCGCCTGTGGCTAGATAACCGCCGATGATTGGCGGCATCGACCAGGGAACCAAAACGACGGCAGGTTGGACGATCCCCATGGCAACTGTCGTATAAGAAATGATATAGCAAACGACCGGCGTCAGAATATATGGGAACAAAATCAAGGGATTCATGACAACGGGCAATCCAAACATGATGGGTTCATTGACATTGAAAACTGTTGATGGAAATCCGAGTTTCCCCAACTCTTTTAAATACTTGCTTTTACTTCTGACTAATAGCAAGATCGCCAAGCCCAAAATCACCCCACTACCGCCAATCCAAACAAAGGTATTCATAAAGGTATAATTGATGATATGCGGAATCGTTTCGCCGTTTTGAAAAGCGATTCGATTCTCATCGATCATTTGAATCCATGTCGGTTGCAAGACGCTCAAGACCAAGTCCCACCCGTGGATGCCCACTGACCAAAACAATGACGTAAACATAATGGCAAACAGACCGCCTATAAAGCCTCCGCCAATGATCGACAATGGTTGTCCCACAAGACTGTACAGCAGATCATGAACATTCGTGTTGCCGAATGATTCCACTAATAAACGAATCACCCAGAAAAGCGAGAGGCAAAAGAATGAGGGGATCAATGCAATAAAGGAGCGACTGACCGCCGGGGGAACGTTTTCTGGCATGCGAATCACGATATTCTTTTGTACGAATAATCGGAAAATCTCCGCCGTGATTAGACTAGTGATGATTGCTACGATCAGCCCGCGGCTACCAAGATAAGACATTTGAATGCCGCCATCTTCAATCGGAGTGACTAAAAGAAAAACCGAAGCTGCCAATACACCGGCAGATAAACCGCTGACGCGGTAAGTGGTTGCTAAACTATACGCAATAGCAAAGGAATTGAACAGCGCCATCACACCAAAGGTCACTTGTACGACAAAGTCTAATTTGCTGCGCCATTCCCCGCCAAAAATACTAGTAACAAATAGGTTAAAGCCTTCCCATGGAACGTTAGATAAAATAACAAAAACGGAACCGATAATAATCAAAGGCATCGTGGTGACAAGTCCATCACGGATGGCAACTAGATGCTTTTCACCGCCAATTTTCTTTCCCCATGGCAGCATTTTTTCTTCCATAAATTTCTTTAACGAATCCTTCATAAGCTTCCTCCTTAACCTTAAAAGAACGCTGACAGATTGCTTTCAGGTATCTTTTCGAAGTGTGAATAGAAACCAAGGCTTGCCACCTTCAAGAACCTAGGATTGAAGTGCTGATCGCCAGAACGCTATTTCTATGAACACAGTAAGAACGCATGGCATTGGATTTCTCAACTATGACTGCCTATTTTCCATGCGACTGTCCTCAACTGATCTTCACACCTGTTATTTGCCGCAAACGATCCTGCGCATGAACCGTTTCAAACGACAAAAAAGGCATTGGACAAGATTGTCCAATGCCTTTGGCATAGCAAAATAAGCGTCCAGCATCCCACGGTTTTTGCCCAAAAACCTGCCTGAATCTACTAGAAATCGACAAGAAAATCGGGTACAATAAACACGTTGATGCCTTTGGCGATCAACTATGGCAACTTGATTGGTCATCCTGCTTAGGGGTCTGACTGATCAGGGCCTCGTAAATCTGTTGGCGCAGAGATACGAGGTGCCTATTTTTTTGGTTTCTATTCGCTTACATTTTATAGAATGTTTTTGGGAAAAGCAAGCGAACATCGTAACAAAATTGCAAATAATGGTCAAAAAAATAAAAAACTATTGTGATTTGTTTGATTGAAACAGAAAATAGTAATTACTTTGCGTATTTATAAAAAAAGGAGGATCGAATCATCCATGATTCAGTCCTCCTTTTCGCGCTAGACGAATACAAACAAAATTCCAGAGCAGATCGTGCCTACCAATAGCCCACGAATACTGCCTTCTCCTTCATTGGGTAACTCAAATTTGATGATATTCACCAGCAAAGCGCCGGTGATCAAGGCTTCAATGATGACCAACAAATAGTAGGGCAATGAAACAAAGAGGGAGAACGCAGCTCCCGCGAAAATACTGAAGGAAAGCACAAAGCGGCCATATTTGTTATAGAGGGCACCATGATGATGATAGAGCAGCCAATCGTTCATGAGAAAGTGCAAACCAAAGGCAATAAAGTAGGTCAAAATGTAAAAACGCTCTGATAGCGTATTGGCAATCACGATATAGCCGATCATGATATTGTAGATCACATGAAAAGCGATATCCGACCAAAAAAAGGCGTTTTTGGCACTGGTGATGTCTTTCTTTTCTAACACCATAAACGTTCGCTCATCGATTTTGTAGATCACGTAACTGAAGACTAAGCCAAACAAAACGATGCCATAGACCCCATGACTATAAAAAATCCCCGAATTCCAGCCAAATTCATCGATCAACACCGTTTGAAAATACGCCAAATGGGGCAATAGATGAACGATCGCATAGGAGATCCCTACACCAGCGGCAAAGGAGCTCATGTATTGCACGTTTAGTTTTCTGGATGAGATAACATTTGAAGATAGATGGATGAAGATAAACCCTAAAGTGATCATGCAATTCACAAGATTGTTTGTTAGATACGTCATAGTTTTCTCCTTCTTACATTCCGTTTGCGGCATCGTTTAATCGCAATTTTCAATAAAAAATTCTTTTTAATTAGTTATTTTTGGTTATTTTCATGAAATATTCTTGTTTACTATACAGTAAGTGAGCTTGGGGGGCAATAGGTTTTTTAGGTTTTTGGGGAGAAATATTTTTCATAGAAAATGACCTTCATTGTTGCCGATTTTTTACCGATGATCTTGTCTTCGTTTTCGGATAGGATAATCTTGTTTTTGCTCTAGCAGACACTAGGTCTAACTTCATTTTTATAAAAAATTGCGCTTATTTGAAGTTAACTTCAAATTTCCGAAAAAATGTAACCAATTTGAAGTTATCTTCAACTTTCTCAATTATGACAGATTTTTGACGTTCGTAACCAATCACTGATGAATTCAGAAAGCCGTTGTTGCTCCTGTTCCATCAAAAAAAAGAAGCAAGAACTTGCAGCGTCCTTGCTTCTTTTTGTTACAATTCATTATACTTCTTTTTCGAATCTTTACTTTCTTTCACCGGATACTTCATGTTGTTTTTTTCCAACTTTTCTTTGATGATCTCATCAATATCAAGACCCAAATTGTCTGCCAGCATATAGGAATAAATCAGAACATCAGCAATTTCTTCTTTTAGATGTTCGAAATCTTGAGTGGCTTCTTCAGGTGTTTTCCATTGAAAAATCTCCAACAATTCGGCGGCTTCGATGGAGATAGAAATAGCTAGATCTTTTTCATTATGAAATTGTCGCCAATTGCGATCATCTCGGAATTTATTGATCCGTTCCATTGGAGAGGGGTGGTTTTGCATGGTAGGACTGGCTCCTTTCGTTTTGTAGGGTTAAGAGCTTTTGGCGCAGATTAGGATTGATTGCATAGATGTAAAGCCCTTTGATTGCTCGTTTCATTAATACATTCAATGAATTAAGGATGATCGTTTCTTTGGCTTTCTTCGTCAATTCTTGGTTCATATCGTCACGTCCCGTAAACGCCCCTTTGTCCTCGTATTTATCGATATCGATGACAAGCTGGTCGGTCTCTGGATCGTATCTGGTCGCTCCGCCCATGTTCGCTTCGTATCGGTCGTATTCCAGGGCAGGTTGATCCCACCAGGATCTACAAGATAAGAAGCTCCGTCTTTCTTATGAACATAATCGAATGTTGAGATGATCCGTGACAGACCTTCCTTTTTATCGAGAGAAAAAATTTTATTCTTCAACGCATCATGGGTTTCCATAATCTGAAGCTCAAAAGATGCTGTTGATTCTGGAATCGGTGTTACACGTTTTTCTACGATATCATCGATCCATTGAATAATTTGGGGACTACTTTTCATTCTTAATTGATCTTTTAGCTTAAAACGAGAAGCATTGTACCTTTTCTGAAACTGATCCAGTTTGTCCTGATCCTAGTAACTTTTGATTTTCAATACTTGTTTCGGATCAAAAATACAAATCGTAATTTTTGCTCGCTTGATAATCTCTTCTAGTTGGTTTTCATAGTGAAAACTGTTATAGCTGTCTTTCTTCGTTAAAAGGAAATGGGCCTCATCCACAATAACGATGTCTGGGTGCAACTTCTGATTATCTGTTTTATTAATAAAGGAAGTTGGCTTTAACATATGATTCTTTTTTAAATTTAGCAAACTTTCTGCCACTGTATGATAGGTTTTTAACATTTCTGAATGGTTGACCAACAAATAGTTATCGGTGCCTTTGAATACAGGCTCTGATTTTGTATAGTCTTGAAGGGTGTTATAGAGAGATGCTAATAAGACGCTCTTTCCCGTTCCAGCTTCTCCTTCAATCATCGAGACTTTTTGTGTTTCATCCTGCTGAATCGCTTGTTTACAGTACTCAATGATTTCAAGTTTTATATCTAACTGTTCTGGCGTCAGTTCTTTAAAAGGGGATAATTTATATACATCTTTGTTGCGAATCATATCGATTGAGTGCTACGCCAATTGACGCCTTTGCAATTCTTCCCATAACTCTTGGAAGACCACTTCATCATAATACTCTTTTTCATAATACTGATGCATCTGTACCTGTCTTGTTTGACTGACATTTTGCAACTGAAACTGCTCATCCCCAATGAAGTGATTGATCAAATTGGTTTCGATATTGTAGGTCGCTGATTGATTGAATTTTTCATGACCAATCAGCAGTACTTCTTTAATTTCTCTGCGCTTAGAGTTATTCAAGTGCTGCTTCAACCGTTTGTTCACTTGAACCGTTTGACCAATGTACGCAACAGGTCTTTTCTTTTCATTTCGGTTGTAGAGTATGTAAACGACTGGGTACTGATCGATATATGCCGTCATTATGCTAGATAGCTCACCTTTCTTGAAATGATGATCTTCTATGATTAGTTGGTTGGTCATCAATTATTTCTCCGTTGTTCGCTTGATTTTTATTTATACATAATGATGTATTGAGAATGCTTTCACATAAAATACATGTTTACAATACAAAGGAATCGAATACTATTGATTCTAGTATAGCATTGTGATCTTTGTTCTTAAAGCATTTGACGAATGAAGAGCACTGAAAAATCTTGTTCGCCAATCCTTTTTCAAAATCACTTGATGAAACCAATCAGCAATATTCCTCCAAGTATGCAAGCTCCCCCCAAACTCAATAAAAGAAATTCTTTACGCTTTTTCTTCTGCTTGAAAACCAGCAATCCGCCATACATGGAAATCAAAACAGCAAATTGTGAAAAAGTGAAACTCTTCGCTACCCCTAGCATTGGAATCATTAAAAATAGACTAATGTTCGCCATACTCCATGCAATGCCCGTACTAATATTTTTTCTGATTTGCTGCCAATCAATTTCTCTTTGTTTAGAAAAAGCAAAAACAGCTGATGCACTCCACATACCTATTGCTTGCGGAAATAATATATCTGAGCCGCTTACTTGAAATGCCTGCGGCAAAACTACATATACGGTTAAAGCCGCAGAGGAAAGCAACAAAAAAGCAACTGCTTTTCGGTTTGTCCGCTTTTGATTCTCTAATGTTTGTTTCTCTTTCCATGACGTCAGCCATATACCAAGTACAATCAGAGATATTCCTCCGCTGCCAATCAGCCACATGGAAACATTTGTCCACTCTTGGAAAAAGAAGGCGGCAACAAAGGTTGTCCCTATTAGTTGAGTACCATTAGAAATAGGCATCGCTTCTGATACCGGTAAAAATTGAAACGAGTAAAATTGGAAGTATTGTCCAATCGCCCAAAAACATCCAGAAATAAATGCGATCATGACGGAAATATTCGTAAATTCTGGTTTTATAAGAAAAGTAAATAACAAGCTGACTGACACAGCAGCAGTTGTCGTTCCAACTAACTGATTAATTGGTTTGGCTCGAGTCAGCTTCGCAATAAGCGGCATGACACCCCAGCCTATCGCTGGTAAAAAATAAAAGAATATCATCATTTCTCCTATAATATACGCTTAAGAAAAGACTGAGCGAAAAACTCAGCCTTTTCTTGCGTTTTTAAAATTGATAGCAATCGTCTTGTATCGATACTTGTTGATTTGTTTTCAGCAGTTTTCCTTTCGAAAGATCAGGTGAAACAACGATGATAGCTGCATCTTTTTTTGCTTCAACCAGTTGCTGCAAATCCATCTCAGCTAATAAAGTACCACAATGCACTTTCTGACCGATGGTGACGTGAATAGAAAAAGGTGCCCCTTTTAGTTCAACCGTATCAATCCCCATATGGATCAAAACTTTCTCTCCTGATTTACTGCCAATTGTTATTGCATGATACGTTGGAAAAATATTTTCGATCATTCCTTCAACGGGAGAATGGACATGACCGTCATGACCGATGATTGCATAGCCCTCCCCCATCATTTTCGAGGAAAACACTTGGTCTTTTACAGCTGCCAAAGGAATAATTTGACCTTTTGCCACAGCTCTCAACACTTTTTTTTCTTTAAAAAAGAGCACGTTCTATCACCTCTACTTTAATTCAGGCCAATATTCTTTATTTGCCTCAATCATTTCATCTAAGATTTTTTTAGCCACTCGCGCATTCGGAACGGTCTGATTCAATGTGAATGCCTGCAATGCTTTTTGATAAGACTCTTCAAAGTAAGCATCAACAAGGAGCTTTTCAGCAGCCACTTGCGCCTCCATTAATCCCTTGTGAAAATCACAAATTGGTTCTCTCAGTGCAATCGGCTCCACTCCCGTTGCTCCCACGTATGCAGGCACCTCAACTACGGCATCCGAACGCAGATTAGGAATCGCTCCTTGATTGGGCACGATCAGCATAAATCGGCGCCGTTCATCATTTAATAAAGATGTCGCCATATCCACAATGTATTGTCCATGCTCACCAAAGTTAAAATTTAAGACATCTTCTTTCTCTCCGCGTCGGATTTTATCTGCCATTTCTTTGGTATTTTTCTCACGGCCATCCATCACCATATTTGCTCGCGTGTATTTTTTGTCTGTGTGCTCTACAACCATATCTGGATACAAATAATACTCTAAGTAATTGTTAGGGATATTGTTTGGAAAATTTCTCGTGATGACTGACATCATTTGAAACGCTTCTTGCCAAGTTTTATCCCCTGCATTAAAGTCAGCAACCTGCATTTCTTGTGTTGTCAGCTTTTCAATAATTTCCGGCATGATTTCTCGTTTTAACTCTTTATCATAGATAGAGGTATACCAACCAAAATGATTTAACCCATAATATGTCGGTATCCAATTTTCACGGTTGTATCCATAGTTGACGGCAATCGTTTCTTCGATCGAAATGGTCATGTCGCATGCATTGATCATTT
This sequence comes from Enterococcus sp. 2G9_DIV0600, assembly GCF_002140615.1. Lineage (NCBI taxonomy): Bacteria > Bacillati > Bacillota > Bacilli > Lactobacillales > Enterococcaceae > Enterococcus > Enterococcus sp. 2G9_DIV0600. The sequence continues at coordinate 585,019 of NZ_NGLL01000002.1, read as the reverse complement.
TCGCATTTGGGTACGTTCTGCGAACCGCTTCAGAGACGATCGATTCTGGATTTGTATAATTCAAGATCCATGCTTCAGGTGCATAGTCTTGCACATAACCGACGATCTCTAGCAATCCTTTCATTGAACGCATGCCGTACGCAAAACCGCCTAATCCACAAGTTTCTTGTCCAACTAGCCCATGATTCAAGGGGATTTTTTCGTCTTTTTCTCTCATTTTCATTCCGCCAACACGAATCTGTGAGAATACAAAATCACAGCCAGTAAACGCATGCTTAGGATCTTCTGTTGAAATGATCTGAACATCTGAAAAGCCCTCTTTTTTCAGCATAAACTGAATAATCAAGTACATATCTGCATTTCGTTCTGCATCAATATCATACAAACGGATTTCAGCTAACGGTAAACGTTGTGCATTATTTAAAATAGCCTGAACAATTCCTGGTGTATAAGTACTTCCGCCTCCAGCGATGGTAATGATTTGTTTTTTCATCCTATTTTCTTCCTTTCTATTGTTCCAATAATTTATCAAATTCAGCCATTACATATGTCACTTCTAACCCAATGATCACTTGATAGTTTTTTTCAGTTGGCTTGATAATCCCGCTCACGCCTAATTGCTTGATTCTTTGTTCCTCAACTACTGAAGAATCAGCAACTTCAACACGCAAGCGTGTGTTGCAGCTGTATGCATCCAAAATATTGTTTTTCCCGCCAAACGCTTGGAGCATTTTTTTTGCCATGTATTCATAATTTTTGCTCGCCAATCCCAACTCTGTTTCCTCTAGAGATATTTCTTCCCCAAATTCTGTCGCAGTTTCTCGGCCCAATGTCTGGATATTTCTCGCTTTAATCAAATAATAAAAGGTAAAGTAATACAAGGCGAAAAATACGAGCCCGATTGGAAGGATCAGAATAGCATTTGTCGCGATTCGGAAATTAATAAGATAATCTACAATACATGCTCCGAAAGTGAAACCAATTCGTATATTAAACAAGTAACAGACGATCCCTGCTAGCCCAGCGAAAAAGGCATGGATCACATACAGCATGGGGGAGAGAAACATAAAGCTGAATTCAACAGGCTCTGTAATATTGGCAATAAACGAGGTGGCAGCACCGCTTCCCATGATTCCTTTAACCATCTCTTTGTTTTCTTTATACGCTGCTTTGTAAATCGCTAAACAGATAGCTGGTATTCCAAACATCATCACCACAAAAAAACCTGATAAAAACAATCCTGCCTGCGGATCGCCATTAATAAAGCGTGTCATTTCTCCTCGGAAAACTTCCCCGCTAGGCGAAGTATAGCTTCCTAAATCGTAATATACATAGGTGTTCAAAACGTGATGCAAGCCAAAGGGAATCAACAATCGATTTAAAAACATAAAAATCCCAACACCGAGTGCCCCCATGTCAACCAGCATTTTGGCAAAATTGTCGATACCCATTTGTATGATCGGCCAAACCAAACCGAAAATAACCGCTGAGATCGTCTGTAAAATCATTACCATCGTCAAAGGAAATTTTTCACCCGCAAAATAAGAGAAAACCATCGGTAATTTTTGTTCCTTAAAGCGGTTATAAGTCCAAGCGGCAATCAGTCCGGAAATGATGCCCCCAAAAATACCCATACTTACTGCTGGATTCATAATCTCCAACCCTTTTTTCAAGGTAGCTATTGCTAAGAAACCAGTAAGTGCTGGTATTCCTTTGTCTTTGGTTTTAGCAAAACCAATTGCGACCCCAATCGCAAACAAGATATCCAAATTGCCGAAAACTGCATTGCCGGCCGCTCCCAAAACGGGAATATTCAACATGTCGTCAGCTGATAGCCGCATGATCAATCCTGCTAGCGGCATTGCTGCAACTGGCAACAACATTGCCCGCCCCAACTTTTGTACATTTGCTTTAAAATTCGTCATTATTACATTCCTCCTATATTAAATTGTTTTATACGTAGTTAATTCAATCAACGGATCTTTCTTTACTTTCTGAGCAAACGACGAATGAATCAAAAATTCAACCTGCTTCAAACGAGGATAAATGAAACTCGACCCCTCTAATAACTCCTGATCCAAATAAGCAGTATGACACATGACTTCGATCGTTTGGTTCCCTTGAAGCTTTTTATACAAATCCTTCAAATAGGCTTCAATAGACGTACTAATTTGTCTTTTCTTCACCTCTTTTTCTCCCACGTCATCAAAATACGGCTCAAAATAATCGACATGCCGCACTTCTTCACTTCGCTCAAAGTTTCCTCTGACGGGCAAATCATATTTTTTGGCTAAAGCAATCACTACTTCCTGATTGCTGCCAAAAGAATGCGTATGGTGATGGCTGTCTAAGTGCGTAGGCAAGATCCCAGCTCGATATACTTTTTGAATCTGAGCATTCCATTCTTGATAGAGCTGATCTTGGTCAATAGCAAATGGTTGCTGATAAAACTTCAACGGTCTAAATCGGCCACCTTCTGTTAGACTATCAACGTTTTCCAAAAGTGGTTTTCCGCATGTTAGGGTCAAATGAACCCCTACTCCTAGACCCCGCACCTCCTTTTTTAGTTTCACTGCATGTTCAAAACCAGGCATGTTCGCCATCAATGTTGTCGAGGTGAGGATCCCTCGCTGGTAGGCATCTAAAATGCCATAGTTAACACCATAGCTGTAACCAAAATCATCCGAATTAAAAATTACTTTTCCCATTTCATTCTTCCTTTCTTTTTCCGATAAAAAAGCGCAACCAAATGAGCATAGCTTGTGTGCTATGTTTCATTCGGTTGCGCCTACCAACTAGTTACGCCCAGATTCACTTATTTAATAGATACGTGCTAAATGAATGGCTAAATAAATAACTTCATTCTCTTGAACCGCCAGCTGAAACTGGTTTTCTATGATCTCCTTGATTTTTAAAGCTGCTTGGTATGCTTCGCTGCTCTTAAAAGTTTCCGTAAAAAAGCCAAAATTTTCTTCTGGAGAGGCTTCGTTATAAATCAAACGCTTGACTAAGAACTTGATATGGATCATTAAGCGATGATATGTCAGTGATTCTTTATCAAAGTTTTCTAAATAAGATTTTTCTAAATAGCTCAAGATCGTTGTCGTCATTTCTAATATTTTCAAACTGTTCAAGCTATTGGGCTCACCTAATTCCGCATTTATAATGTGCATCGTGATAAATCCGACCTCATTTGCACCCAATTCCGTTTGATACTGGTGATTGATCCGTTCAACTACCTCGACAGCTGTATCATATTCGGTTGGATAAAGAAGTTTCATTTCTGGTAGCATAATGGCAGTTACATGACTGTCTTCTCTTTTTCTTTGAACGGCAAAATACATATGATCTGTCAATGTAATATAGATATTGGAATCTAATGGAGAGCTGATCCTAGTGGAAATCAGTTGAATCATCTCTTCAGTAAACTCAATAAATTCAATCGGGATTTGTGCAGCGATCTCACTAAATCGCTTTGTTTTTTCTTTTGAATCCAATGTGAAAATTTTATCTGCAAACACTGGATCAAATGGCTGATTGACTACCGCTGAAAACCCAAGACCTTTCCCCATTGCTATTTTTTCAACTCCATCATCATCAATCAAAACGGCATTATGATTCAGTTTTTTTACCACAAACATTGATTGTCCCCCTTTCCGCATAGTTCTTCAAAATTAGAAGAACTATTTTTCTGAAACTATCGAGTTGTTTTCAAACAATAAAAAACGACCAAAGAAAGAACCCTTTCTTCGGTCGTGCCTAATTTAATAGTAGCACCCTATCACTTATGGACACAGTTTAGCATACTATGAAACCGGTATCAAGGGTGAATTTATTTTTTTGAATAATTATTGAGAGTGACAAGAATTGCTCAATCAATTATATTGATTCTCTTTTATTCAAAAAAGAGAAAACAATCGCTCTTTTATAAATATTTTAATGAACAGTTAGAACAAAAAATA
>NZ_NGLL01000002.1:568942-580957 GCF_002140615.1 Enterococcus sp. 2G9_DIV0600 | reverse complement strand
ACATAGCACTTAGGGTTCCTTTTTTAACATAAAAATCTCTTATTTTATTTCAAACTACTTCACCAATCTTATAATTAAAATACGAATAATGATTAAAACTAGCGAGAACAATGAAATGAAGCTTTGCTGATTTAAAAGTTGAGAGTATGATTTTTAAACAAGTTTTTAAATTTCAAAACATGTTTTTAATATCGAGAGAACACTTACATTCGTTTTGAAACCATTTATACTAATGAATGAAGAAACAGTGGCCACATCTTTCTTCTAGCTAAAAATAGCTAATAATGCTTCACTCAGTAAGATTTCAAATTGATTTAATGTTGTTCCAAAAAAAAGATTGGGTTGATAATCTGATATTCTTTTTGGTGTATATGTTTCTGTACTGATTGTTAACGTCGCCAAGTTGCCTATCTTTGAATTCTTTTCACCAACAAAAGCAATCAAATCAATATGATGGTCGTTCGCAACTTTAGCTAATTCAGCTAAACGAACAGTATCCCCTGAATTTGAGATAATAAAAAGCAGGATATCGCTTTGAACATTTTCTCTCAAGAATTCAAGATGACTATTGGCAGTCGCACGAAAACCATGTAGATTAAGAGCTTCAGAAAAATAATTTGCTATATTTTGAGAAAATCCTGATCCAAGGATCATCATTCGTCTATCTCGGTAATCAGACATCAGACGAATAAATGTCTCTTTTTCTTTGTCTGAAAAGATTTTAGGCAAGGTCATACTGTGCCGTTGATTGCCTAACGAAAAGACTAATTCACTATATCCTGTAAAGCCAATTTTTTTAGCCATTTGTATAATTGTAGCAGTAGAAACATAAGAAACTTTGGCAACATCTCGAATACCTAAGTTTTTTAATGACTGACGATTTTTCCACATAAATCTTAAGACATCAGCTTCTGAATTGTTCAACTGATATTTGTCAATAAGCATTTCAATATCCATAAGATCCACCTCAAATTTTTAGTTAGGAGTATTATATCATGACAGAAAGTAAATTCATTCAAGATCCATGGGCAAAGATGACCACACGTAACGGGCTGCGAGGAGATGAAGTTATTTCTGCACTACAGAAATCGATTCGCCGTGGAAAGGAAAAAGATGCTTGCGAGTTTGCATATGAAATGTACATTACCTCGCCACAATTTGAAGAAAAATTATGGCGACGCTTATTGGCAATTAGTGTAGAAGATGTAGGAATGGGTAATCCTTTAGCTGCCATCATGATTAATAATTTGAACATGATGCGTAGAGAATTCCAGTATAATGAATCAGACCGTGCAATGTATTTCTTCCATGCAATACGTTACTTATGTGATTCTGAAAAGGATCGTTCATCCGATTTACTCAAAAATATCGTTATAAAGAGCTTCGCTATGGGCTATATTCCAGAAATACCAGATATTGCTTTGGATAAACACACCACTCGTGGGCAAGAAATGGGGCGAGGGTCCGAACATTTTTTATATGAAGCAAGTAAAGTAATTCCTCAAGCCGATATTGATAATAATTACAAAGAACAATATGAAAAAATAATTGAGAAATATGATCCAGAACGTGTCGTGCCAAGTGCTTTTGCTTTCAACCCTTGGCAAGTATAGGAGGAAATAGTATGGAAAATTCTGCACTTGTTATAAAGCTTAATGAAATACTGAGTCCATTAGCAGCTAAAATTGGAAATCAACGTCATTTGAAAGCTATATCCAGTGGGATGATGTTCAGTCTGCCTTTTATTGTTATCGGTTCTTTTTTTCTGATTTTTGCCAATCCACCTATAAATATTGACCGTTACAACCCAGAAACAGCAAATTACTTCATGCAATTCATGGCCGGTTGGAAATATTTTGCAGCAGCAAATTATGATGTAATTACTGCGCCTTATAATTTGACGATGGGTATCATCGGTTTGATCAGTGTTTTTGGTATTGCCTTCTCACTTGCTCATGAATATAAATTCAATGCATCCATGAACGGAATGATAGCAGTAGTCATTTTTCTAACGGTTTTCACTCCTGTGAAAGATGGAATGATTTCACTAGATTTTTTAGGTACGAATGGCCTTTTCGTTGCAATTATCATCGGTTTGCTTGTTGTAGAGGTGAATCGCACTTTTGAAATAAAAAATATCAAGCTGAAACTTCCAGATACTGTCCCACCAATGGTCTCAACCTTCATCAATATGTTGGTGCCACTACTTACTAACATCATTATTTTTTATGGAGCCAATCTAATTGTCTTATCGACAACAAATACAATTTTCCCAGAAGCAATAATGCAATTACTAACGCCTGCAACAAACATTGCTGGCAGTTTAGGAGGTTTTTTATTTATTGTAACTTTAGGGAATATCTTGTGGATGTTTGGTATTAACGGCTCATCAATTATCTTCCCAATCGTCTTCACGTTAGGAATCGCCCAAACTGGCTTAAATGCTGAACAAATGACAAATAATGAGACGATGACCCACTTGATGAACCTTCAAATGTTCCGTGTTTCCGTTCTTGGCGGAGCTGGTGGAACCTTGGGATTAGTGTTACTAATGATGCGAAGTAGAGTTCCAGAATATCGTACGATAGGAAAATTATCATTAATCCCTGGAATCTGCTCCATCAATGAACCAGTCATCTTTGGATTGCCGATCGTCTTCAATCCTATTTTAGCAATTCCATTTTTATGTACACCTATTGTCTCTTTATTATTAACTTATTTCGCTCAGCAATTTGGATGGATTGGATTAGGATTTATAATTGATCCCTCATTCACACCTTTCTTTGCGCAAGCCTATCTTTCTAGTATGGATTGGCGTAATATTCTTTTCTGCTTCGTACTTATCTTGGTCAGCATTTTTATTTACTATCCATTCTTTAAAATAATGGAAAATAATAGAATAAAAATAATAGATGATAAGCTAGAAAGTCTATAAGGAATAACTGAAATTATACTGAATTTTTAGTACTAATTGATAGGAATCCAGCTAAGTGTCTCTCAGCGTTTATAAACTTAGGACCGATAGAAATGACTCTATAATTCATGGGACAGATGAATCAGAATTGATTCTTCAGTCCCATTTTCATTCTAGTATAAAAAGCATATCGTTCATTAGTATGATTAAATCACAATAAAATAAATCACTTAGAGGACGATATGCTATATGAATAACTCATTATTTCAATCTAATTTAGTATATACACTTTTTTCCTATTCTTTTTGGATAGTCGTCTGCGGGAAAAGATCTTTTTCTGACAAGGCACGTCTAGTAGGAGAACGTTCTGAAAAACAAGGAATCGTTGCTTGTTGTCAGGATTCCTGCATAGTGTTCGAACTAGTAGCAACCTGTTTTCCCTGTCCAACACTCGCTACCCCCTCGTTCTAATAAAACACGACCGGTAATCTTTTTATCTCATGAAGCAATTCTTTGGTTTGCTGATTGTTTTTTGCCGTCATTGCATTCAAATTTGCCAGCTGATTGTCTGCTTCCATTAGTCGGTCATTGAGCATCAAAAAGCCTTTTTTCATCAGTTCTGAGTTTTCTTGATGGCGCTCCTCTTCTCTTAGAATCTGAAAGGCATGCTCCCAGCTGCTTGCTCGCTGATCTTCCAGAATCTGGTAGATATAGCTTAAGCGTTTTAAAGTATCCAAATCATCTGTTTGCATGGAAGGAGGAAGGACTGGTCTTAATTGATCGTGGGTAGACAATGACTGCGTAATCGGTACCAAGGTCAATTCCTCTAGTTGATCCAGCGCATGATTTCGACATTCATCAATCTCTTGCCGTTTTTCCGCTAAGCCAAATTCTTCCTCTAAGTTTCTTCCTGCCACCCGCTTTTGATCCGCTTCGGCTGCCTCTTCCCTCAATTTTACTATTTTCTGCTCAAGGCGCTTTACTTTGGCACCTTCACGCACTTTTATAAAAAGAAAGAATGCAATCACAAGGACAATAAAAGCAACAGCGTAGTTGGACTCCCACCAATTGAAAATCAGCCGAACGAGATCCATGCGAAACCATGCCCCTGCTGTTTCAGGGCTTCTATCAAATAGCGCCACTCTTTCACCAAAGCGCCTCATTTCAAAGTCTACCCAGATTTTTATGAGGTAATTGAGTGCGATGAAGATGACGCCAGTGATCCCCGTTACTAGCAGTAATAGCCGTTTGACTGGATATGGCTCCTGTTGCTCTATCTTTTCCATTAGCGCGGTGATTTGGGGCCAGACTTTTCGTTGTGATTTATTTAGCTCTAAAGATGCATATTTTTTGTAGTTCTCCTCAGTTGCCCGAAGAGTACTCTCCGCCTCTGCTAGAATCGCTTGTTTTTTTCTTTCTTTTGCCTTAACGACTTCCTTGTAATTTAGGGCATTGCTTAAATACATCGACAAATAATTCACTAGCTCTTTACGATCCATCGTACCAACATCTTTGTTTAAAAATGAAACGCCAAATTCTTCCATCATAGCTCCCCCTTACTTTTCGTTCACTGGACTTTTTTCAGCTAGCATCGTAATAAGAAAAAAGACACTAAAAATGATTGGTGAAAAATAAAAGAGCATCAAACGAATCGGTAGGATCAGCAGCATCTGTCCAACGAGTTTGATCAGCTTGAACATACTTTGGTGGTTATCCTTTTCATAATAGCTCTGATTCACGACTCTTTGCTCTTCTACGGGAACGTCTACTTGGATATCTTGGTAGGTATTCCCAATTCTGACATTTTTTCTTATTGAGCGAACACTATTGAAGGACTTTAGCACGCGACGCTGATTTTTTCGATAAGAAAAAATTTCTTTTTCATTTGAATGCTTGAGCGCTTCAAAGGATTCTGCAATCTTTGATAATTCTGTTTTTGATAAAAAGAGAAATAATGGCTTGACCCGACTGAATAGCCCCATCACATAGGGATAAAATAAAAGAGATAAGAAAGTAATGTAGACAAGATTTGTAGTAGTAAAAAGGGGCCTTAAGCTGTCGCCGCTTAGCAGCGCTAGTAGTTGACCTACGCTCAAAAGGAACAGGATAATAAACGTTAGACAAAACGATTCATTGACCCAAATGAATCGAGTAAAGCCAACCTTGAGCTTAGCTGGATTCTCTTCTTCTAGCATTCTCTCCTCTAAAAATTCCTCTTCTTCCTTTTCAAACCTCATCGCTGTACGTTGAATCGCCGCCAGTGATCGCTTTTGGAAAAATTGTTCTTGATAAGCTAACTCCCAAAGATAAAGGATAAAAATAGAGACGAGCTGGATAAGCGTAAAAATCAAGTTTCCTAAAAACGGACGGATCACACTCGTCACAAATAGTAAGCCTATACTAACAAGGAAGATCGGTAAGCTTTTTTTTGTTGGCAGATACAACACGAATCCGATGAAGCAAAAACAAGCGATTTGAATGCCTTCTAAAATCGTCCAATACATAGCGCCAGATGGATCTATCACCCAATTCATATGCAAGAACCAATCGACGATCGTATTGATGATCATAAAAAGGCACGCCAACGGTATCAACAGTTTTGGCTGAAATAAACGGTACACTTTTAATTTTTCATAAGCCAGAGTGAATCCCTTACCAAAAACAAAAAACACAAAGAGCAAAATTGCCCCCACGATCTGCATGAATAAGCCATCATTGCTCTCTGCATAGACGGTGTCTTTTCTTTGTTTCCCCAACCAATAGTTTCTCATCATTTCTCCTCCAATTTCTTTAGTAGCCTGCGTAATCGCCATTCAGCAGTTTGTTTTTTGCTTGAAGACTAAGCTCCTTTACTTGTTCTTCCGAAAGTTCTCCCTCACTCCAGAGATGCCAAAAGTAATCATCGATCCCTGCTTCTAGTTGATAAAAACGTTCTGCGCCGTAGCCTGAAGCAGCAATCATTTCCTCCGTGTACACCGCTGTACCGCGATTTGCTGGCATAACATTGATTCCTTTTGCGGTAAAAGAGGCATAGGCATCGAAAAACTTTTGTGGGTGAGCTAAACTGAGCGGATCCTCTTGTTCTGCAACGGGCTCACTAATAGGAGTAACTGGACCGATGCGATCAAAGGTGTATTCTGACACTTGGTCTTCGCCACCGTTTGATAATCTTGTTTCGGTCACAAAAACTTGCTGATCATTGATTGGCTTGACCACTAAAATGGAACGAAACGGCCCGTTATTCACTCCACTGAAAGCAAATGTATTTGCTTCGTCAGAATCCGTACTTGCCCAAGACTGTCCATAATCAAAGAGATCTGGTAAGTTCATTTTTACAATTTCTAACGCCTCTTCTTCGGTTAGCGCAGCAGCTTTTTTGGCTTCTTCTCGTTCTGCTTCGGCTTTTTCCAGCGCTTGTTGGTTCTTATTTATTTGATCGGTAGCTTTGGTCGTCAGCTCGCGATACTCCCCCTTGGCTTCAATTTCCGTTAACTCCTTTAAAAGATCATTCGCAGCCTGATAATCCTTTTTCTCCGACAATGCAATCCCTTCGTCTAAGCGCTTTTTTGCCTCCGCAATTTCATTCGTTTTTTCTGCCAACTCACTAGTTAACTCGGCTTGTTTTTCCTGAATTGCTGCTAATAGTTCCTCTTGCTCCCCTAATTTTTCCAATGTATTTCCAGCTTTCGTCAGTTCAAAATCAGCTGTCAGTTCTTTGGCTTTAGCCATCAGATCGACTTGTTCTAGGTATTTTGGGACTTGATCCTCCTGTCCTAAATCAGCTAGCTCATTGATTTCTTGGCGTGCTGTTTCATAGTCATCCTTTTTGATAGCCTCATTGATTTTGTTGTATTGTTGCGTTGCCTGAGCCTTCGTTTCTTGCAGGGCTGTTTCTTGCGACTGATTCCAATAAACAAAGCCACCAACTGCCGCCAACAAGAGAACCACTGTACCAATCACTAGTTTCTTTTTCATTTTCCCTAACTCCTCTTAATAAATTTCTTTTCCTGCCTTTTGCTTGATCGTTTCGGAGAATCCCCTTTCCCAATCCTCCTCTCCAGAAGATGAGTCATCATTTGTTTTTTAAATACTGCTTATTTATTCTTTTACAACCCTATATAATACATATATGTATTATTTTACACACCAAAAATACATTTGTCATCTGATTTTTTCCATCCGTAACCTCTATGATTAATCTATAAGGAGGTGGCTCTTGTGCTGAATGAAATGGTTGCCAGCCAAATTCGTCATTATCGTACCGCCAAAAAGATGACGCTAGCGGACCTCTCTCGTACCTCAGAAATTGATGACACCTACTTAGGGCGAGTGGAACGCAACGAAATCAATATCACCCTCAATACACTTGAGAAAATCATCAAAGGATTACAGATGACACCTGCTCAGTTTTTTGGTTTTTTAGAACTCGAATCCGATAACCCCGAGTTAGTTAAGATTGTTGATTTGATTCAAAAGTCACCCAATAAAGAGAAATTGACCTCCATCGCAAAAGAGATCGTAAAACTTTCTGAGCCGTAAAGAATTGGTCTGCCCACCAATTCTTTTTTTTGAATAAAAAAAGCCTTAACCCTCGGGGCTAAAGCTATCATACCTGATTGAATTTTAAAAATAAATACCTCACAAGGCGATGAATTAATTTCGTAATCTAATAAAATTTTTTGTTAAATTAATTTTAACCCTTCTGTCAAGTCACGTCAAGATGCTTTTTTATTCGTGTGTTTTTCGATCAGAATTTCTCTCGAAGAAACCTCCTATACCGCTACTTTGCTAAACACCACAGTCAGCAATAAAGGTTTTGATATAGAGATATAGCGGTCGGTCTGCCAGCACCTGCCTTACACCTGAATCGTTTCGCAAATCGATAACGACGGGTGCACTGCGCTCCTTGTTATAGTACACTAGTTAAAACAAAGACATTTAGGAGTGATTAAATGACTCAGACAGAAGTAACTTACAAGAGCTATTTGGAACAGCCCGAAGCTTTAACCTTTGACGAAATGCAGACGATCCACGAAGCAATTTTGAAAAATGGCACGATCACTGATACTGATTTTCAAGACGCCTGGCAAAGTATTTTGCAAGCAGCACTGCGATACACAACGATCCGGGCACAGTGGCATAGTTTTTCACAAGATGAAAAACGAGCGATCGATGCGGAGCGTACCACCCTTCATAACACGATTATCGATCAATTTATCTTTCTCGAACGAGTCTTTCAATTGAATCAATGGGATAGCCAAACATGGACCTCTTTATTATTTTTGCAAGAACACCGAGAAAAGCGCACAAGACAAGACGTCAACCAACACCGCAAACGCATTGGGGATTTTGCCAATTACCTAGTGTTTGCAGCAGCGGTTAATGGTCGGTAGTTAAGAAAATAGAAAAGCTAGGAATCATCGCATTGAATGATTTCTAGCTTTTTAGTTTGGCTGTTTTGGTATATAAGCTATCTATCTAAGCTTGCTCAAACTTTATAGTTTGGATTGTCCTTTCAAGATTTCTCGTGATCATGCATCAAGCCTTATTCCAATAATTATTGAAGTGCTTTTCAGCATTATTCTTTTTGAAAAAAGTTCTCATAAAGCCGATTATTTCTTCTCGTGTATATCCATTCGTATCTGTTTCAAGATCCCCTATCTCTGCTAAATGCGAGTTAGGTCAGCAGAGTTTGTTAATGCTAGTCCTTATTGCTAGTCTTTTTCGGTATCGGTTTAAAAATGTTCCCTTCCAGTTTCAAAACGATTCATTCCTTATTTTGATAGGATTCGTATTTTTTGTGTCAGGCGTATTCAGAAATTATCGGTAAATAATGCACACTAATATTTTTAGCTTTACATCAAATAAATATTTTATCATTTTAATTCAACTAATTCGTTCAATATGCGATAATCATTTATGAAAGGATGATTTGATGAACCTTACAGTTACCAACCTAAGACATCTGCGGATCGCTCAAATTTCTTTGTTAACATACTATATTTATTTAGCCTTCCATGACAATATTTTCAAAGCTATTCCATTACTTTTTATCAGTGGCTTTTTAGATTCCGTATACCCGCCAGACTACGCAAGCCAGTCATTTTGGTTCCCTTATAAAAAGAAAACAATATTTTTAAAAAGCAACAATTTGTTTCTAGAAAGAGCATTGGAAATCTTAACCATAATTGTTCTTGGTGTTTTTTTATCGCTTGTTTTTTAAATTAAAGGAACAACTTGTGATTGCTGGTTCCCTTTTACCCAACAACTGAATTATGTTTCTATTACTCACTATTTTTTATCCATTTGTCTATTAAAATGGATTTACCAAATGAATAACGAATCCTTGACTGTTGAGATGACGCTAGTATCTAATCGAAAGGAAAGATGATTGTTTATGAAAAGAATTTGTTTTGTCTTAGTGTTGAGCAACGGATTATCTTACACACCATTAACTCCAGGTGTTCTTTATCAAAGAGACACAAGCCTCAAAGACTATTTTTCACCGTTTTACGATGTTTCAATCAATTATCTGAGAGATAAAGATACTGTTGATTACTTGGTACTTCCTGAGCCATTCGCTCCTTTTGATAATGAAAATAACCTCCCCATCATAAAAGTTCCTTCAAAATTTTTTCTGACTAAGGATTTTGAAAAAATTAAGGCGTACATTGATGACTACTTTAAAGAAAACGATGCTAAGTAATACTAATCTTCGATCGTTTTAAGCGCTTACTGATTGATACCGTTATCAATCAGTTTTTTTGTCGGTGATGGACTAATAATCAGATATTTTGTACACTTAACTTAAAAATATAAGGAGATATACATGAATTTCTATTTCAAAGAGTTAAAGTCTAACTCAGAGATTAACCAGTTTTGGGAGAAAAAAAGACAATATGAAGAAAGTGACATTTTCCCCAACCTTCCAGAAAGCGGTGCTGAATTAGATGAAATCGTAGACTGGTTTCGCTCTTCCGAATACTACGAACTAATCATGGATCTTCATAATTCCCCAACAGAGGGAGATTCTCAGCTGGAATTTGTATTCATATACAATAATCAACAAGAATATGTTGGACTTACTACTTACAAAATCTACTACTCAGAAGATTCAAAAGCATTTATTCTCGATTTTTGTATCGATAAACCTTTTAGGAACCAAGGAGTAGGTAGCCGTGTTGTTTCTGAATTAAAGAATTACCTTAAAGCAAAGAACGCTCTATATATCGCTTTAAATGCCTCCAATGAACGCAATCAGCGATTTTGGCAAAACCAAGGATTTATTCCTCAAGACGTTGATGAACACGGCGAAGTAATCTATTTTTGTGTTCTTTAATAGATATAGATTCGTATCATCTATGTTCTAGTTGACTATTTGGCAGATAGCTAATTCAAAATTTTCCGATTCCTACGAAAAAACTGAAAGAAGCGAGTAACTTCTTTGTGATACTATCAGTAAAAAGGAGAATTTTTGTATGCTTATCCAAGCTATAAGATTTCAAGGAAATTGTGAAAATGCAATAAAATTTTATCAAGAGGCGTTAGACGCTCAAATTAAGTCCATCGTTTATGCGAGTGAAGCCCCGATAGATTCAGGTTTAGATCCTGAGATGCCTGATGATTTCGTTATGGACTCAGAAATCATCATCGACGGTCAGAGAATCATGATGACAGACGGCAGACTAAATAGACCAGCAAATGATTTTTCTCCTTTTGTCTTGTGAAAGAATCCGCTGATGAAGTTACTACTATTTTTAATAGCCTCTCGATAGACGGAAAAGTGATTGATCCCCTTGCACCAGTATTCTGGTCCTCGCTCTATGGCATGGTTGAAGATAAATACGGTATCACATGGATGATCATGACCTCGCATTAGCATACTACCTTTTACTTACTACTCGTTTAGCTATTTTTTATTCCAACAACTTGGGTGTTTGTTTATTTACTACCATTTACTTTTGATATTATTTATTTATCGTGGCATTCTTTTTCTAGAGGTGATTAGATAAAAAAGAATAGTACTCGGTTGAGTCTCTGGAAAATTTTGTTGATTACGCTTGCTTTTGTCACTGGTTCCTTTCTTACAAAAATGGTCTTTTCTTTATTTTTTGAACATCTAATAACTATTTCAATCTATAAAAATAACGTTCGCGATATAACCACATTTCTTTTATCAAGTAAAAACACGATAAAAAGGTGCACTCTAAAATTCCCTCATTCTTTTTAAGGAACAAAGTAATATAATTGCGGTTAAAAATCTGAAATTACTTATTGTATAGATCTATTATTCGACGCTTCCTTCCATATCGAAATTGACATTCACCTAATGACACTCACAATATGTGGGTTAGTTATTAGTTATTATTGATTGTCAAAATATGATAGTACAAACGTAGTCAATTTATAATATATTGATGGGAGAAAAAACTCAGTTAAAGCTAAAGTTTTAGCTCATCTATTTGTTGAAAAAAATATAGAGAAACATAAATAAAATTTCGATACTCCAAATGAAACATACTACTACTGAATACTTTTTTAAATAAGCTAATTCTCCCTTGATAAATTCATCAGGAAGATACTCATCTACATATCTACTAACTATATTTTTCTTTAGCGTTATCTTTAGATCATCATAATCTTTTTCCACTCTCTTAGCTTCAAAATAAGTTTGAAGCAAAACCAATATCAAATATAAAAAGAAAATAACGCAAATAAAGTAACCGGATTTTTTTAACAAAGCAACCGGTAGTTCATTATTTTGATAAATAGAAATCTCTTTGAGAATATAATTAGAGATAAAAAAAGCTAAAATTGTAAATGAGTTTGTTTTTAATATCGAACCTACACTCATTCTAAGATCTCTAAATTTTTTCAAATTATCTTCGATTGCAACAATTGCTTTATTTTGAACATCGATAAATTTTGCTAGATTTTCTCTGAGATATTGGCTGTAAGAGAATTTTATAGAGTCAAAAATATCCTTATTAAGGATAATTCCCTCATCGCTTTCAAGATATATAAAATATTTAATTACTGGCTCTTATACACATCTAGATGTAATGAGTAACTCTATATTATACTCGTTCATTTTTATAAAA
>NZ_NGLL01000002.1:566500-568842 GCF_002140615.1 Enterococcus sp. 2G9_DIV0600 | reverse complement strand
AACCAATACTATATAAAGTGCTTGAAAAAAAATGCTTATTTACATCTGTTATAGTTTCAAAATGTCGGCAATCCTTAGAAAATATATATTCATTTAAAGTTTTGAGTAGTTCATACTCTGAAAGGTTAGAACAAGAAGAGTCAAACACTTCAAAGCTATAAATTGACAAACATTCGTCTTTTACATATTTAGTTATATTAAGTTCAACCGCTATATTTTTTTTGTGATCAGAAAAAAAGAAGGTGTCAAAGTCATCCTTCTCTTTAATATCCAATAAATCCACTTCATAATTCTCATTATCAAATTCATGAGCGGTAACGGTGTAATTATCTCTTTTCGAAAGAACACTATCTAAAGTACTCTTAATCAAAAGTATATCTTCATAACAAAATTCATCAAATTCTACAACCGATTCAAATTTCGAAAAATCTTCAGTAACAGACTGAGATTTATTTAAGAACAGATCACAGAAAATTTCCATTTTAGCTACCTCTTAAAGTTTTCGTATGCTTCACTCGTAATATCATTTATTATGAGCTTACATCTTCCCTGACTATCCATTATAGCCTCAACATCGCTCTTAAAATTTTCTACATGACCATTTAATTTTAAATCTACATTTTTTCTAAGAGGTATTGTTTTGACAATCCTTGATTTTATAACAGAAGAGTCAATATCAAATTGCGTATCAAAAGTTAATTTTTCTTTTTTAATAAATCTATTTTCATATTTTTCTTTTATATTTTCAATATCTATTTCCTCATTTTGGGGGTTAAAAGCACCAAATATATGCTCTTTTGCTTGAGTTGCCGAAAAATTTTCACTAGTTCTAAAATAACCAATAAGATTATTTCTAAGGTCAAGTCCATCTGTTTTAGAAATTTTAGTAACATGTCTTGCAATAAAGCTATCTATCGCATTAAAAGCTTTAAGAGTATTTTTTCCACTAGTATTTAAAGGTTTTAAGTCTAAAAACTCTTCCGACCAAAATTTTGCAATTTCAGGATTTGAATCAGACAAAATGATACTTATATCATTTTCGAGAAATTGAAAATGTGCAATTTTTTGACTAGGCTTTTCATCTGGTAATCCTACTTCACGATTATATGTCAACCCATTTAAGTACCCCATATGATCAACTTTTGAAATTAAAAAGGAATCATTTTCTATATAAAAAATCACATTACCTTCTTTCAAGTTTACCATAGCATATCTTTCAGAATATCTTTTTTGAGACTCAATTAATTTTTCTGACAATTCATCACAAACGTCTTCAAACACTTCTTCTAAATTCCCATCAATTATAGCACATCTTAATTTTTCTATTAAAATTTTTGGTTCGACATTTTCTCGAGTAAATATAAATTCTCTCCTATTGTCTCTTGATAAGTTCTCATCAATTAGATTTTTTGCATATGTATTCAAACTCCCTGGGACATTTTCAATATTAGTTACTTCATCGCTTGATTTGTTAATTTTATATATTCGAGCATGACTTATTTGATCCTTTTTATAATTATCAGTTAAATTCATTGTACCACCCATTAATTGTATTTTTAGAAAAATGTATACACTTTCAAATTGATGATATCACATTATTTTTTTTTATTCAATTATACATACAAGATTAGAAGACAAATGAGTAACTCTATATTATACTCGTTCATTTTTATAAAATCTATTTGAAATATTAATTAGTCTATTTCATCTGCAATAACTTCCACAATTCTTTAATACTTCTTAAGGTGTATCAAAAAAACTTTTTTATGCTTAATTTCAAATCTCAAGATTTAATAACACATCAAAAAAAGCTAGACTCCATGTGTATCCAAGAATCTAGCTCATTTTTAATACTTACCCCACAGACCCTTCCAATAACTCTTTTGGGGATCAGAGAAAAGGGATAGACTTTATATAAGTAATTCATTTGACAAATTATTATAGACTGACAGTGTATATTATCAGGTACTATCATCGATAACGTAGCCAATATCGTATCCAAAATAGCAGGTAGAGAAGTTATTTGAGGTATCAAAATTTACCTCCGTGATTCTTACAAAGTAGATTATATTTTTCTAGTTTTATGTCACCGCTCTAATTATTTTAATAGGTTATTAATTGGAAAAAGCTCTGAACTCTTTATCTATTTATTACTATCTTCAATATCATCAGCAATTTTATAATCGGATTTCAATGCTTGCTTTGGTGATAGAGACTGCTTCATTCCCTCAGTTGCTCGTCTGAACTCCTCAGTATCAATGTTTTTCATGACTGCTCGTTGAGCGGATAATGCCGGACCGATTGTCTCCATCATTTTTTTAGTAGAATCAGTATTTAATACT
>NZ_NGLL01000002.1:550484-551303 GCF_002140615.1 Enterococcus sp. 2G9_DIV0600 | reverse complement strand
ATCGCTGATAGAGACTGCTTCATTCCCTCGGTCGCTCGTCTGAACCCCTCAGTATCAACGTTTTTCATGACTGCTCGTTGAGCGGATAATGCCGGACTGATTGTCTCCATCATTTTTTTAGTGGAATCGGTATTTAATACTGTCATCGCTGATAAAGACGTCAATAATTTAGTAGCGTTGGGTAGGTTTATATTACTATAATGATTCCCTATATATGCTTCGAAATCATTTGTCATATCGAAAAGTTTCTCATCTGCTATTTCACCAATTAGTATTTTCTTAAAAGCTTCATTAAGTTGTTTCACGTATTTCTTTAGATTCTTTATCAGATCCTTATATAAAGAGTATTTAATCTCTTTATTATGACTCACAATATTCCCTGTCTCTTATACACATCTAGATGTGTATAAGAGACAGATTATATGTCAACCCATTTAAGTACCCCATATGATCAACTTTTGAAATTAAAAAGGAATCATTTTCTATATAAAAAATCACATTACCTTCTTTCAAGTTTACCATAGCATATCTTTCAGAATATCTTTTTTGAGACTCAATTAATTTTTCTGACAATTCATCACAAACGTCTTCAAACACTTCTTCTAAATTCCCATCAATTATAGCACATCTTAATTTTTCTATTAAAATTTTTGGTTCGACATTTTCTCGAGTAAATATAAATTCTCTCCTATTGTCTCTTGATAAGTTCTCATCAATTAGATTTTTTGCATATGTATTCAAACTCCCTGGGACATTTTCAATATTAGTTACTTCATCGCTTGATTTGTTAATTTTATATATTCGAGCATGACTTATTTG
>NZ_NGLL01000002.1:542541-543557 GCF_002140615.1 Enterococcus sp. 2G9_DIV0600 | reverse complement strand
ATCGCTGATAGAGACTGCTTCATTCCCTCGGTCGCTCGTCTGAACCCCTCAGTATCAACGTTTTTCATGACTGCTCGTTGAGCGGATAATGCCGGACTGATTGTCTCCATCATTTTTTTAGTGGAATCGGTATTTAATACTGTCATCGCTGATAAAGACGTCAATAATTTAGTAGCGTTGGGTAGGTTTATATTACTATAATGATTCCCTATATATGCTTCGAAATCATTTGTCATATCGAAAAGTTTCTCATCTGCTATTTCACCAATTAGTATTTTCTTAAAAGCTTCATTAAGTTGTTTCACGTATTTCTTTAGATTCTTTATCAGATCCTTATATAAAGAGTATTTAATCTCTTTATTATGACTCACAATATTCCTTCCTTCTCTAATCAATTCCATGTCTTTTCGAATTTCTTCTAAATCAACATACATATACTTGCTAAATACTTCACTCCATAATGAAAAAGGATCAGATATACTTAAATCATCAGTTTCTCGAAATAAATTTAACAATTCTTCTACGATTATCTCTTTGTACCTTACAATATTTTTCTCATTTCCAGTTGAAATAAACAGGTAATTTTCTCCAAAGAGGTATTCTTCAAAATCGTATAAATCTATCCACTGTAAAAGATTTTCTAAGTCATACCTGCCGATTGCTTGTTTTTGTTTTCCTTTTACTGCAGAAATCATTTCATCTGGAATAGAATCTTTCGTCCAGTTGTCGAAATATGTTGGAGCCAATAAATATATCAATTTTCTTAAAGCCCATTCATAGCTATGCAAATATGGTAGCAATTTTTTTGAAAAAAATAATGAGTTTGTATCTAAAATAGTAGTGTAATTTCTGTCTCTTATACACATCTAGATGTGTATAAGAGCCTAGCTATGCAAATATGGTAGCAATTTTTTTGAAAAAAATAATGAGTTTGTATCTAAAATAGTAGTGTAATACACATCTAGATGTGTATAAGAGACAGCTATAATATGACGTGTTAATTCTACATAATTTAA
>NZ_NGLL01000002.1:0-540442 GCF_002140615.1 Enterococcus sp. 2G9_DIV0600 | reverse complement strand
GGTTGTCTTGTATATATCGTGATAATACTTCCAAAAAAACTTCTTTAATATCATCCATTTTGCCTTGTTTAGGGTAATATAAATATTCAACAACTTGCTTGCTAATATGTCCTCGCCTTCTTTTCTTTCAACGATTTAAAATTTTCCAAATAACTTGATAACTACTTAAGTAAGCCTTAAACAACAACCACAAATGAATTTTTCACTAATATTGATGATTGTGATATTTACTGGTTTTTATTTTTTATCTCTTTATAATATTGTTCTTCTTCTCTTAATATCTTTTTAACCTCCTTTTTTATGCTAGCATACATCGATAAACTATTCTCTGTTCGATTGAAACAATGATAATTCTCTCCATCAAAGTCATAAAAAACCATATCACTTGATTTTCCATCTGAATTAGTTAACTTAAATTTAGTATTGAGTAGCAATTCATTTTTTTCTTTATCCATTTCCATCAAAATTGGTTTAACTTCTTTTAAATAGTTCAAATATATTTCAGTTGTAATCAGATTAAACTTTGCAATTGTGTAAACATATGAGATACGTGGAAAATCCTGAAATCGAGCAGATATATCTTCTTTAATTTCATCTATTTCTGATTTTAATTTTTCATTAAGATCAAAATGAGGCATTGTTAGAATTTCATCCAAATCAAAGTATACTCTTTGTTGTTCAATATTTGCCGGTAAGTGACCATGCTGAGAATAATTTCTAACATGTAATAAAAATCTGTACGAGAAATGTTCATCATAAGGCTTACTCAGACTTTTAATCTTAAAAGATTTAAAATCTTTTTCTGCTAAAAAGTTTTTCATACAAACTTCAATGGATTCAGTCAAAGTTTTGGCTGAACTAATTAAGTTTATCGTCAAAGCATTTATCTGATAATAATACTGGTCTTCCGTTAATTTTTCACCTGTACTTTCAATTAAATCATTAGTAAAAATTGTGAAGTGTTTGAGCAAATTAGTTAAATTATATCTAAACACATTAAAAAGTTTATCCAACTCTATAATATGACGTGTTAATTCTACATAATTTAAAAATATTCTTTTATCAGATTCTGTTATTGTTTCTAATAATGAATCAATCTGCCTTATTAGCTCATCATCTTGTAAATTACTGACAAAAAACCTACTATCACTTCTCATAATTATATTCTCCTAATATGATTTTTTCAAAATAATCAATATGTAACATAGAAGTATACCCTAACGTTACATATATCACTCATTATTATACCAGTATTTCTTCGTGACACATAAGGGTGTAACATAATAATTTTAAACGAAATGACTACAAGTAGTCATTGAAGCAAATCTTCATAAGACACCTGTAGAACATCCCTAATAGCTCTCAATTGATCTAACTTAATGTGTTAGCGGCCGCCTTCGATCTTAACCAATGTTTCCCTAGTTATAGCGATTTTCTTGAGCTGTAGGTCTCTAATCAGCTCGGTTTGACCAATTCCTTTTTCTAATCGGATTCGTCTAATATTGCTACCGATTACATTTTCTTTATCATTAATTTTTTCCTCTTTCAAGAATAGCACACCTTTTGGACTAAAATTAGTCCTTTTTCTTATTAATATTAAAGATTTGGTATGCTACAACGGGACTAGTATTAGTCCACATACAATTTTAAGGAGGAATTTTTTTGAAGAAATTTGCAATCATTCTAACCTACGCTTTACTCATCGGAACTATAAGCGGGTGTACCACTTCTGACACAAGTTCTACAAGTACAGAAACTAGTACAACAACCTCAGAAAAGAATTACCCAATACATTTTTTTCCGGTTCCAGATGGATTTGAAGCTTATTATCATGATAAAAAACTAGATGTCCCTTTATCAGAAACGGAATCTACTGAAAAGATTTTGCCAATTGAAATTGAAAGAAATCAAGACGATATAAAACTAAAAGCTGATCTTCCCTTACTGAACAGCACACAAATTGATAGACATGAAAATATCAAAGTTAATATTGAAAAAGGAGCGTTAGCACAACTTTATACTAAAAAAGTTGAACAATTTTTTGAGGCTGGTGCCAATAAAGACTTTTCAAAAATAAGCGATTATTCGGATAACTTTTTTTAATGAAACACAAGATGAAATCACAATCTCAACTTTTATGGCTGAAGATATGTACAAGATGACGTAAAAAAAATAAAAGCTTGCGACCATCCATTAAATCTGACACTAAATTATGGATTACCCTCTTTTGTATTAGCAGGTTAAGTTGATTATGAATATTCACCAGATTATTTGGAGACACCTCTTCAACACGAGAACAATGATATTAATTTTAGATTCGTCTAAGAGTTAAAAAATAAAACATGGTTAGTTGATCAATTAAGCACTATAAACACTAGCTTCCATGAATTACCTAATCCTGAAAGTGAAGTTGATATGGTCATTAAAATCTTCTGAAAAAGAAGCGTTGAAAGAGTGAGCTCTTCTTCAACGCTTCTTCTATTGATTCAAATTGCAATAACATTTGAACGAGTAATCTGATTTCTAAGCAGTTGTAAAACTCCTTGTGGCGGATAATAGAATGATTATAACGATTCTATATTGATATAATATATATTAACAAAAATAGTTTTTATTCGCTACAGACTAAGACAAGATCCACTATACTCAAGTAGTAACCGATTGGTTAAATTGGATTTACAAAAAGACACCGATGGAGCCTCAAATTACTCCACGTGAATTTAGGCATACCCATTGTAGCTTATTGTCTGAAAGTGGTGCTTCGATAATAGAAGTACAAGAACGATTAGGTTATAAAGATATTAAAACTACCATGAATATCTATGCTCATGTCACACCACAATCTGTTAAGAAAACTGGTGACCGATTTGCAAAATTTATGGGCGAATAATTCCAAACGTATCCAACCATTAAAATCCAAATAAAAAACGCTCGAAACGCTTTAATACCAACGTTTCGAGCAATAAAATAGTTGTTACCCCACACTACCTTCCATTTAACGATTTTCTATCTTAATACGCACAAATGCTGTTATATCAACAAAAAATCTCTAAAAGTTATCTTCTAAAATCCATATATTCACAACTATTTTTACAAATAGATAGTTTTTAGATAGCTTTTTTAGCTGGGGGCAATCAATTGTTCTATAATTTTTTTCTTCTTATCTTCATCAAATTTCCTTGGTAAACAAATGACTTGCTAAGGCGAGCTTGTACATAAATATATTCATATTACTTGCAGTAATTTAGTTTATGCTATAAATTAGTAATTGCGTGCAATACTTTAAGAAGAGTAGTTAGGCGGTGAAAACTTGGGGAAGTGCGCCTAATACTCTTCTTTTTTATTTTATCATTATTTCAACGTAATAGAAATTATTGATTAGAAAATCGTCATAAATTGGTTGAATTTAATTAATAAAAGGTGTACAGGATTGGTCAAATGAAAATCAATAACTTTTAATGATGAAAATTGACTGTTACCACACTCTTTCAAAAGAGTAATTTACTCAATAAGCAATAGATAAAAATATCCAATCGTATTCATTTTCGTATTCAAAAACTCATTGGTCTTGGGCAAGGATTTTTATTTTTAAAATAGAATTTTCATCGCTTCCTCAAGGTATTCTTCAAGCTTTAGAATTTTCTCAGATATTTGATGTATCTCAATACTTTTATCACCACTCCAATTTAATTCTGAAAACATCTCGTCATAAACAGTTTCAGGATCATCGATACTACTTTGGCCGTCTCTACCAACATACATTGCAGTTTGAACGAATTGCACATCATCATAACTCAAACCTTCTAAATAAGAAATTAACTCTCTTTTTTTATTAAACAGGCTTGAATCTTCCTCGTTGTCACCAATCATCGAAACGAAATCTCCAGTTAAATTTGTTGTGAAACTTCCCGGGTAAAGTAATTCATATTCATGATTGTAGTCTTTGGCCATCTTAATAACTTCTTTTAAAATAAATAATTTGTTTGAACTAAAGTTTTTTTCCATTTTTCTCTCCTATGTTCACTTTTTGTTTTTGCATATATTTTTTTCCGAATGTATCAATCGCTTGAAACTCATAAGTAGTTGATTTTATTCTTTTTTGATTAGTTATTGGTTCGATATTTGCTTTAATAAAGTTATCAAATAGAAACTTTCTATACATCCAAGTTTTTGATTCGAACGGTGCTAAAGTCATCGGCAATTCTGATAACTTACCTAAATCATCATCAATTAGAAAAATAGCGCTTTTTATAATTTTTTTTCTAAAAAAACCTCTTTCCCACACTATAACTTTTATTGAAGATATTGTTATACTAAAATTACTGTAGTTATAAACTGTAAATGAAATTACAGATACTGGATCAATAACTGATTTATTTGGATGCATAATCAGCGTTTGTCCATTTATATCACTAACTTCCAACTTTCCTTTTCTTTTATCTTGCCTAAGAGCAAGCCATAACGCTACCCAAACCGCTCCAATTGTTCCAAGAGCATTTACCCAATTTACTAACTGTTCATTTTGCAAAACATTTTCCATAAACCATTGCATATTAACCACCCCAACTGAAACTTTAGTCATGAATACCGCTTTGAACAATAAACCACTTTAACATAAACATGTTTTATTTCTTCATTTAAACAAGTCAAAAATGCTAAAAGTTGTTTTCTTGTATACTTTATTTTTTATAGACTTAGAAGGTGATTTAACAAACCCAATCCCTTTTTTGCCGTACAATGGATTGACAGACTTTTTCACTGCTCTTTTTGCTTTCCCTGTAGTCCTGGCGGAAATTGATTTCTTTATGCTTGGTTTTCTCATGCCAATCTTCATATAATAAGCTCCTTTTTATATTGATATTACCAATTAATTATATGCTATTCAAATATTTTTTTATTTTGATAAAACCCGATCCGTATTATTCTTTTGATAATTTTATTTATACTTCAAAATTTTCTTTTAAGAACTGCTGAAGACTATTTCTCTCAATCCGAATATCTTGCGGACTCCAAACCTGTATTTTTAATCCCATAGAAATCCACTTGTTTAGTTTTTTATCTCCAATACCTAGAACCTGCTTGATGGTTTCTTTGTTTCCATACGGTGGTAGCTCAATAGTTTTTGTTAAAAGCTTCATGCGTTTTTCAATTTCTGCAGTTGCGATTGCAACGATTTCTGAAGCTATCTGTTTTTGCATCATTTCATCAGGTATGTGTAAAATCATTGCTTCCACTCCTTTTCTTCTTAGTATTTCAAGCATAACAAAAAAGGCACCCAGCCGATAAGCTAGGTGCCTTGTATTTATCCTCCTACGCCGCCAAGCGCTTGTTTGCTTGCACGGTAAAATTTACGGTTCATTTTGTTTAATTCGCTTGGGTTATTCGCATCGACATTCCCAATGTGGATATGTTGTTCCACTTTGGATGGCTGTACTTTGCCGCCAATACCTTTTCGTTTTTCTTCGTCTGATAACGGAGTAACAGTTGTCTTGCCGTTTTTGTTCGTAAGCAATTCTGGTCCAGCTTCACCAACGATCGCTTGGCCATTCAGTACATGACCGCCATCTGCCAAATAAGGCAAAGTAGAAATGCTAAAGCTTTTTCCGCCTACGCCAGGAACCCATTTCGGAATTTTAATGTTATTAAGACCACCTAGAAAAGCATTAATTAATCCAATCATTCCATTAAAAGGTGCTTTTGCCATGGCTGCAATTCCATCAAAGATACCACCGAAAATGTTTACAACGCCGTTCCAAGCTCGTTCCCAATCACCTGTAAATATTCCGGTTATAAAATCTATAAATCCGGTGAAAATTCTCTTACCAGCATCGAAAAAGTTTTGGAAATTTTGAATGATTCCTCCAAAAATATTGCTAATGTATCCGCCCATAAAATTAAATACTTCTACCGCTATATCAGAAACACCTTGGAAGAATGCATTCACACCGTTCCTAAACCATTCAACATTGTTATAAGCCCAAACTAGCCCAGCAACTAATGCGGCTATTGCTATTACAGCTACGGCAAACCATCCACCAGATAATCCGAATAATTTGCCTAGCCCACTCCACACAGTGGCCAGATCTTTAACCCCAGCGGTGATCTTGGTAACGGAACTCATAAGCGTTCCTATGACAACCAAAGCTGGTCCGATTACTGCAGATATACCAGCGAGTGTAATAATCCAGTTCTTAGTGCCTTGATCCAGAGAATCCCACCAGCCTTTAAAACTCTTCAAAGCATCAATCGCCATTTCAAAGAAAGGTAATAAGCTGATTTGGACGGATTCACCGACGTCTGCTAAAGCAAATTTCGCATTGTTCATCGCACGATTAGCCGCGTCAATAGGATCTTCTGTTTCTGCAAATGTATCAGCCACTGCACCGCCGCTTTCTTTTGCTACTTTTGCTAAATCATCCAAGGTAAACGTTCCTCGTTTGATTGCGTCAACCATTTTATCTGACCCTTTTCCAAATACTTCATTAGCAATTCTCAAAGCTTCTGTTTCGTCTTTTGCATTCAGTATTGAATCGATTGTTCCCTTTAATCCGTCTTGTAACGATAGATTGTCTTTGGCGTATACAACTGAAGCTTTAGACATCTTGCTTAACATTGTGCTTGAGTCAACCCCAGCTTGCTCAAATTTACCAATTAAGGTCACCCCTTCATCGAAACTCAATCCTAATTGTTTGATTTGAGGTGCACCATCAATCGCCTTCTTCATAAGGTCATCAACTGATTGTCCTGTGTTCTGGGAAGTTTTGGTAGTAACATCTAATACATCGTTTAAATCATCGTAGGATAGTTCATAAGCTTCGATCGATTGTCTAGCATAAATTGCTGCTTGCGAGACATCCGTATTATTGATATCGGCATATTTCAATAGGTAGTCTGTTGAATCTTCAAGTTTTTTGTCCATGAACCCAAATTGAGTATTCACTTCACCAATTGCTTCTCCAACCGTTTGTAGTTCTAAGTGAGTATTTGAGCCAACGTTTTCAAACGAGGTAGACAAACGATCAGCAACATCGCCTGTTGCGCCTGTCTTTTGTATAATAGTGTCCATAGCTTCATCAACTTCTGAGAATGCAGCTAAACCAGCAGCCCCAACTGCCATAATCGGCGCGGTAACGCCTACGGTCATTTTCTTGCCAACGCCCGCAACCTTTTCGCCAGCTTCTTCAATTTTTTGTAACTTTTTGGCTGTATCAATAGATACATCACCTTGTTCTTTCAATGCTTCATTTGTTTCATCCAAAGCGGCTTTTAATTTGTTTTGCCCGGTTTCGGATTCAAGCATCTTCTTATAAAGTTTTTCAGATTCTGCCGAATACTTACCAGTTTCTTCAACCGATTTTTCATACTGTTCGCGCAAAAGTTCTGTTCGCTTTTCAGCAAGCGTTAACTGGGTTTCCAATTTCTTTTTGGTAACTGTCAACTTCTCAGTTGCAGTCGCATTTTTATCCATAGCAGACATCTGATTGTTGAATTCAGTTACTGCTAAGTTCATTTCACGATTGATCCCCTTGATCGTTTTAGAGTAATTGACTTCTCCATTTGTCTTGAAATTCAAGACAACATCGGTTTCTCTTACACTTCCTGCCATATTTTACTCTCATCTCCTTTGCATTTTCTGTCTTCTGATCGCAAGAAATTCGTCTTGTTTATTCTTCATTTCTTGCATTAGTTTATCGTATTTCACACCGTCTACTTCATTGCTTTCCTGAAATTCATTTATTAGAAACGTGCAAATCTCCAACCTTTTCGAAAGCAACGAACAATAAGCCTTGATATACTCTCGATTAGAGCTGTTTTTCTTCTGAATCAGCCTTAATTCTCGCTCGATCGCTTTTAACTTTCGAAGTAATTCTTTGTAATTTGAAATTGAATCAAAAGAGTTTCCTAAGTCTGTTTTTACCGTGTGTTGATACCAAATGTTATCCGCCTTATCCCTCAAATATTCTAATCTATTCATTTTTATCCCTCGCTCATTCTCTGGTTGTTAGAAAGTTCATAAATTCATCTACTTCTGGACTTCCTATTTTTGTTTTATCATTCTCGACTACCAATCTAAGCAATTCTTTAACTGCGGCAGTATATCTATTGATCATCGTGTTATATGTCTTGACTGAAGCCGATTCTTTGTAAAATTCTTGGCTGCCATTCTTGAAAAGTTCAATAGACCCATTTTTATTGATATCTTCTTCAAGTTCTGACAAAGTAACATTCATAAATGAAACTCGCTCAATCAAACCTTTGACTACTTCAGCGCTACTACTGGGTACTCCGTCCATTAATGTTGTTAGTCTTTCTTTCTCAGCCGCTATTCGTGCTTCTTTTGCTTTCTTTTTCAATGTTTGCCCCCCTCCCGTGTATGGACCTGTGTGTTTTTCGGAGTTCCATCCCCGATTCCTAACCGATTTATTTTTTATAAAAATAACGGGGGGATAAATCAATCCCACACCGTTAATCATTTAATTTAATTTTTAATTTCAAATTTATTATTTGGCATGCCATTCAGTCTAATGATTTCATCTAAGTAGTTACTCACTGATCGTTTAACATCATGGAAATAAGAACCCAACCTTGAGGTATAACCCCATCCTCCTTTGTAGTATTCTCGTTGGACATTATCCAATATGTTTTTGTTCTTAATGCCCAACACATCTATAAGTTGTTTCATTGAGCTGTTATGCGATTTGATTAACTGATCATTTAATTGGAACAGTCTAGTAGTTTCTGTTCCCAGTAAAGCAGTTACTTCAGCGAATCCTTTGTTGTCAAATAGTTCTTTTGCTTCAGACAATAAAGCAGCTTCTTTTCGGTTGGTTTCATTTTTCAACTGATTGATATAATTAAGATAGATACTATTGGTGATCTCTGCACGTTCTTGGTACGCCTCGGCAATCACCTTCTCAAGATCTTCAATATCCTTATTCGCTTCTTTGTTAGCCTTGAATGTCTCTAGACTATACTTACCTTTTGCTGAAGCATTCTTCTCTCTCTTTTCAACCAGACTATCTAACTCTTTCTCCAACTCATTGATATTGATATCGATCTCTTTTAATTCTTTTACCTCTGGTGTGGTTACTGTGTACTCTACTGTCATGCTTGATTCGCTCCTTTGATTTTTTCTTTGAGTTTACTTACTACTGTTTTCTTAGGTTCTTTGATCTGTGTTACTCGTTCTTTCTTATATTGAGCCAACAACTCTCTGCGGCGCTCGATGGCAATTTCATTTGTACTGTCTTCCTCGATCAGCTTATTTAATTCGACTAACGATAGCTTTTTAATAGCATCTGGATTTTCTTCCAGCTCTTGCTTCATTTGTTGTTCTTCAAGGTATTTCTTCCATTCTCTGTAGCTAAAGAAATCATCTTCTGTTTTCATTTGCCAACTCCTCTACTTTCTTGCGAGTACCAGGATCTAACCCATTTGTGTTCTTTGCTACCAAGGTGAGCATTGCTTTGCGTTTAAACTCAGCGGTACAAATGCCTTTAAGCAAAACCAACTTCTTCTTATCAGTTAACACTCCATCCCGATCCTCATTTAGAGCATTCTCCACTTGCTCAGGACTTAGCCCCGTGACTTCACACAAATGCTTCTGTTTGATTTTGCGTGTCTTCATAATCTCTACAATAGTCATTTACACTTTCCTTTCTGCTTAATCAGTCAAACCATATATCAATAAACTTTATATACTCGTCTCGAGGTTCCATTTTCTTTAATCGAAGGTACATCTTTAGCTGGCGACCCTGTGTAGAGTCCTGTTTGAATCTTTTCGCTTTGGACCTATCTTGCGTGAAGATATAGGAATCTGGATCCGCGCGATTGCCGCTAATGATTTTGTAGTCCTTCAAATAAATAGTTCCTACGCCTAGAATGTATTCCTCTAGTTCGTCAGCATCAATTTCGATAAACTCTTTTCTCAATCGATTGAGAATAGCCTGTAATTTCGCCTCTGACTTGCTCCTGATTTTTCGGTATTCAAGAATTGATATCCCTCTTTTTTCAGCCAATACTTTATCCGTAACTGGTGTATAGGTTCGATAACCGTTATGCATAAAACTAAAGTTGGCACCTTGTTCAGTTTCGTAATACTTCTCAGAAAGAATTAAAACATCTTCTTTTGGCAGCTCTTTTAAAGCAGTAAATAGCAAACGAGCATATCCTGCTGTATTCCCCTCTTTTAAATGATTTCTATTTACCACAAAGGCCTTCCATTGAGTGAGTATCCATTTTGGGCGAATGTCATAATCATAAACCACTATCCAAACACCTCCGCCATTAGTGCAATATTCGAAAACAAATCATCTGTTAGTTCAACCTTTTCTTGCGGCACTTCCCATTCATATCTGAACGCCATAGCTGTTTCTATCTCGAATATTTCATCGAGTGCTTTCTGTTTCAAAGATGGGCTTTCAACCCTTTTTAAAAGGCTATCACGTTCATTTATAGGCAATTCATTTAAGAAGTGCATAAAATGTTTGTGCCTAAACTTCCAACGCTCTATCCGCTTGTCAATGAGCATACACGCTTCAACGTTATCTGCTACTAAATAATCAATCTTGGGAGCTTTTGCATGGATAGCAATTTCATCATAGGCAATTCCTGTGCATAGGCTTTGGCAATAAAGTTCTTGCCTGATTAATCGTTTTTCTTGTTCCAGCTTTCTGATATAAGCCTCTATGTTCAAATAGCGGTTTAAATTGTATTCACTATCCATGCTTCCCTCCTAAAAAAACAGTATTCTATTATGTTGCGGCTTTGATCGTTGGTCTAGCTTGGGATTGTCATCATCTAGGACGGCTTTTTCAGCAACCGCAGTATACAGTTTTCAAAGGACAACTAATAATAAAAAACGGACACGAGACGTCTGCCATATTACTGGCTTTTTTCGTCTCATATCCGTTGGTTCTTCCTAATCAGATATTATTATTAAGTTGTCTTTATTATACCATATTTGAGCGATAAAATCTTTATGAAACGTTGATATATCAGCTTTTAACACACTTTTTCATTCTAATTTATTTGTTGTTTTCGTCTCATATCTGACTACTTGACCATCTTTTACGATCAGGATAATTTCCCCATATTCTGGTAGTGTAAGTTCTACCGTTTTCGTTGGTTTGTCAATGTATAATTTATCTGCGTTCATCGTTCCATCTCCTTATTTTGCAATTTTTAATGAATCTTGCCAGTTTTTTAGATCTGCTTGTTCGATATTCGTGATTGTTTGTTCCATGCTCTTAAATTGGTTCCTGAACGCTTGAAGGCCAATAGTCCGTTCAGCTTCGTTGGTAGCGATAAACATGCCGCCTTCATATCCTCTGACAGAAACAATAGGCACTCCTTTTGCTCGCAGCATTTGAATAACTGCTTTTACGTCTCGTTCGTCCAAATCAATAATAGAGCATATATCTGGTACTTTAATTTTCCTTTCAAACCCTCTCGGAATTAATTCAAGTACCGATTGTTCAATAATCGTAAGTTCTTCCATTACATGCCTCCGTTCATTTTTTTAATTTTCCTCAAATATTGGATAGTCATTTGGATAGAGATTATGACTCTTGAAATCCAAATCATTTCTTGTGGCCAGCTTGATAATATAACCAGTTTTTTTAAACGGTGAATGTGGGTTAGTGCAATGCGCCACCCTCATTCCATCTTTCTTTCCGTGAAAATGCCATTTCGAACAATACGGACACCAAACTGCATATTGTGATCCTGTATCATAAGCGATTAAAATTGGGTATTTTCTTTCATTTTTATTAGTTTTCAGTGTTTTCACTCCTATCTTCTTTGCGTGTGTATTCCTTAGATAAATATAGCCGAACCATCCGAACCGTTAGTACAAAACCCTGATTTATCAACATTTCCACTGCTGTTTATTATCGAACCACTAAGTACCTAAACCGAACCATACCGAACCATTAAGTACCTATTCATTTGTTCGAAAATTCTGGTTCGGGTTGGTTCGATTTTTTTCTTGGTTGGTTCGACTTCAGAATACTGCTATACCAACGTTTTCCAAAACAGGTTCGGATGGTTCGGTATTTTTCACTTCTTCCAGACACACACTCAGTCTTCGATCGAAATATATTGCTTCAAAAACAAATGAATGTAACGTTTCATTCGCTGATTTTCTACTCTTGGGTTCTTTTTATAAATCCCTATTTTTTCAAGTTGCTTAGTAAACTTCGGTTGAGATAGTTCTTTGAGGTTTTCCCTGAAACAAAAATTTCTATATTCTTCGTATATCATTTTAGAAGAATCTCCCTCACTTGATTCCATGTCAACCTCGCACACTTCTTCAATGAACCTCATTATATGATTCGATTCTTTCAACCATTTATCTTTTGCTTGATTCATCTTGTCTGATACAGTCAGTTCTTTGCGGTCTAGCGCTTCTTTAAACATCCTTATGCAATAGGTGGCGAATAGTGGGATCTCTTTCTCAATGGCCTTCAAATCGTGTTTAGTTTTAAAACTTTCGTCTATCACGCAATCAAAAGGAACTACATATAAGCGCCTCTCAAAACCGTGTGTGAAGTCATTGAACGCTGGCAACTCGTTGGCTGAAAATATCAACTTCGCAAAATTCACAAACATAAAGTGATCTTTTCCTTTAAACTCAGCAGATAAACGATCCCCACCAGTGAGGGCTTTGAGTAGCCCTGTTGACTTGAGAAACTCGGAATCAACATCCGCAAACAGATTGGCTTCTTTCTGAAATAGGTTGGCACCAGCAAAACGATTCTGTTTGTTCCCTAATTCTTGAAGCGTCATATTGCTGGTATTGTCCTTACCGATGACTTTTGTTAGAAAATCTAAGAAAGTGGATTTACCATTCTCGCCACTCCCTTGCAAAATCGTTATGGTTTGAAAAGGTGCATAACTTCGATAGAAACAGTATCCTATGATTTCCATTAAATGCTGCGCGCTTTTTTCATCACCAGTCAAATCTCGCAGCCATTCGATTGACTTCTCTGGCTTCAAATTTGATTTCGGATCTACAACATAATCATGACTTTGAAGAATATAGTCTTTAGTATCGTGCGGTTTCAGTTCACCAGTTTTTATGTTGTAAGTTCCGTTTTTAAAATTGGCCAGATACGGCTTGCTATTGTTAAAAGGATTTTCTTTCATAGCCGGGTCAAAAATCTTAATCATGATGAACTTTTTTGTTTCACCTAGTTTTTGCTGGCTCCACTTATTGAAAGATTCCAATTTGTCAGTGATATAACCGTCTAAAAAGTCGCTTAAACTATCGATTCGCCATGATCCTGTTTTTTTATCAAACCTCGCACCGTAGAGCAAACCATTTGTTCGGATCATTGGTATCTCGTTCATAATTTCATAACCTAACTTAGAAGCATTTACTTTAGTGTTTCCTTTTTCATCTGTGTAAATCCAAGAAGGCAGTTTCTTTTCTTCGCCAATCTTCTTTTTTTGTAATTCTTGTAACTCAATAATTTCACTCAATTGGCTCCCAACTCCTTTTTCGCTATCGAATAGAATGTTTCCTCCACTTCTTTTTCGGATAGCGGTTCTGTAAAATATTGATTGGCGACTTTAACTAATTCGAATACTGCCTTTACATCTACTGCTCTTGCCAACAACCCCCCTGTGATTTGTGCAATGCGATTATTGCGATTTCCCTCTTCACATCCGCATACAATGCTTTCGAAAAGTTCAGTAGTTGTATTCCTATATCTTGACCCGCCTTTTTTGAATTGGCTTGTGTTTTTGTACAATTTTCTTGAAGTTACGCCTCCTGTGTCTTGCTTGTAGTCTTTCAGCCAACGTTTTGCGGCATCTAAGCCATCAGATATGGGAAATAATTTTTCTCCGCCATGGACAATAATTTGTTCTTGCTTAGTATATTGTGTCAACACTGGTAGTAACTGTATTTGCGACCAGGTAAGGTTTGACTGATCCGCATTGTGGATAATGCCATCCAGTATTTTATTTGAAAAAAAGTAAATCAGTAGCTTGTACTCTTGTTCATTCACTGGTTTATCCAGTGGAATAACTAACCTATAGCGTACGCCTTTTAACCCATGACTAACACTTGGATAAAGAACATAAGCAAACTTGGCTAGTTTTTGTTTGATGGCAGCTATCAAATCAATTTCAGATACGGTCACATCATCTAAATCTAAAATTAGGCAATCTCGATTGATTAAATTTTCATTTTTTCGTATCAAGGCCTTCATTTCACCAGCTATGAACCCATCAATTACAATCGTTTTTAATTTCTTCTGTTCTTCGGGATCATCAGAAATATTGACTTGAAGCGGTACATACTTGGAAAAAAACTGAATAATAGTTTTATCAATTGGTGGTTCCATAATGGATGGCCGCACTTTTCCTATATAAATCATTGTGTCACCTCACCTAGCTTTTCCATATCCTCAGCGTGTTTGTCCGCTAAACACTGAATACTTGCAATAATAGCTTGTATTTTGCTTATATCTTCAAGTTTTGTAGAATTCCCTTGCAAAAAATCGTGAGACATTTCAAGTAATGCTGAAACAGCGATATTTATATAACTTGAATCAGCGATTAACACATCTATATCAATATTTTTGTTCATTCTCTTCATTCCTCCATCAATATGTGTTAGAATTAGAGAAAAGAAAGATAGGTATAGTACCTACGTGTAGCCATTTGCTGATTCCGCCAAGAATCTTTACAGCAAAGGCTTTTTCTTTTCTCCATCCATAGTTTTTTTACTCCAAGTCAATACCTAACAACATAGCCAACAAATCAATTTCACGATATAAAATATCTTGATACTCATTCAGGGTTAGGTTTCCCTCTATTTCTGCGGTTGCGAGTTCGTTCAAACTTTTCACAACAGAGGTAACCGTTGGCTCTTCAGGTACCATTCCTTGACACTCCATTTGTTCGTGCAAGGAATTATAAACATCAGTTAAATTTTGCCCCTCGATATTTGCTAACTCTTTTGCTGCTTCTTTTGAAATAACCTCGCTTAAAAATTTCTCGATTGCTTGATTTTGTGTGATTTCCATTGTTATTTCTCCTATATCAAACCATTTGAGACTACCGTTTGATTGACTTGCTTTCACTTGCCCCCAGCAACTAATTAAATTTCAAATTGCGCCATCCATTCATCAACCTTTTTCCGATTACAACGCTTCGTCTGACTGATTGTAGAAACTGGAAAATCCAATTCTTTGATAAACTTAGATAAATTGGATCGTGATACTTGCAAATATTCACAGGTCGTTTCTAAGTCCATCCATTCTGGGAAAAACCGTTTCTCCGCTTCACGCTGCATTGTTTCCGCCCATACACGACTAGCAACATCTGATAGTTGTTGCTCGATAGTCGGGCTTAAATCTACTTCTAACTTCATTAGCATTCACCTACCCCAAAAAAATATTCAGTTTACATATATTAACGAATGTTGTAAACTATACATACATAGTAAAACATGAAAGAACATCTGTCAACTGTATATTCTATTTTTTCTAAAAAATGTAATGTATACCTTCAGAAAGGAGATAATAATGCTATACTTTAAATTGGATAAATTAATGGATGAAAGAAATCTAAGTATTAACAAAGTTTCTTCGGAAACAAAGATTTCAAGACCAGCTCTTACGGCAATGTACAATAACGAGTCACGGGGGGTTCAATTTGAGACCCTCGAGAAACTGATGGAATACTTGAACGTATCATTGGATGAATTAGTAGGTGAAAGAATAGACCAAAATATGTTCATTTTCAAAACAACCGTTTCAAAAGAAAACTTAATTAAAGCAGAAAATGACGACATAGAAGCTAGGGAAGACGGTTATATTGAGGTCAAACCTTCTCAAGCACTTCCTTATGATGCTGTCTTAATGGAAAATGAAAAAATCGGAAAAAAATTTAACTTTGTTGTTTATCCTATAGACAATATAGGACAAAACTCTCCGTATCCTTTCAAACAAGAAAAAAAAATAACGACATTACTGATTGCTTTTTATAGGACTGATGAACACGGTAAAAAGCTTGAAATTGGTGATATAAATACTTTCTTGGGTAATCTAAATACTGATGCTTCTATCAGTTTATGTCAGCATATATTCGATTCTTGGTTTTCTATATATAAGTCATTAAAAAAAGAGGCAGAAAATTTGTTATCTGATTTTTTACTTTTTGATATTGGAATAATGGAAAGGAAAACTAGAATACATTTAATTGCTAAAGTAGAGAAGAAAGCCAAAGGCTCTGGAGTATTACTAAATTTCGATACTTTTAAAAATGAATCTAAAATTAGAGGTAATGATAAGTATTCTTCTTCTCTAGAATTCAAAGAAATACCTGGCGACATGCAAATACCTTAATTTTTTTAAAACTAACCTCCACCACTTGCCCCCAGCAGTACCAGGAGGGAATAATATTGGCAAAATTTGAACAATTTAAAGATAAAAACAATAAAAGAAAATGGTTATTCAGTGGATATGTTGCTACTGATCCTATTACAGAAAAAAAGATTGTCACCACTCGTAAGGGTTTTGACACCAAAGCAGAAGCAAGGCTTGAGTTTGATAAATTGAAAGCAAGCATTCTAAAAGGCTCTAAAAAGAAACGTACAATCACATTCCAAGAGCTGTATGACGATTGGTTGGAACAACACAGAAAAAGTGTTAAATCTTCTACAGTCGCCACCAATAGACGGTTTATTGAAGGTCATGTATTGCTAAAATTCGGCAAGTTAAAACTAGACCAAATAACCGTTTCTTTTTGTCAAAAATGTGTGAACGAATGGCACGACAAATACAAGCAATATCACTATATAAGACGTGCTACTGCTCAGGTCATGAATTATGGCGTATCCATGGAATTAATGGAAAGTAACCCCATGAAAAAGACGATTCTTCCACGCAAAAAAGAAGAGGAAAAGAAACCTAACTTTTATAGTAAAGATGAATTACACGAGTTTATGACATTCGTTAAAACACTTGATAACTATAAATACTATGCGTTCTTCCGTTTGCTTGCTATCACTGGCATGCGTAAATCTGAAGCGTTGGGACTGTATATTAAAGACTTAAACATATTTAACAAAACACTAACAATCGGTAAAACGATAGCCATTGATGAATACGATCAGGTTGTTATACAGACCCCTAAAACAAAAAATTCATACCGCACCATCAGCTTAGATGATGAAACGATACGAATTTTGCAAAAGTGGTTCAGTATTCAAAAAGAAGATTATTTCAAACTTGGGTTTAATACTTCAAAGGCAAAACAACTCATGTTTAGCAATATGAGTAATGATTTATATTATCCGCAAGTGGTAAACGATTGGCTTGATTGGATCTATGATAAAGCAGACAAAGAAGGCTGCGCTTTAAAAAGAATAAGTCCTCATGGTTTCCGACATACTGCTTGTTCGCTTATGTTTGAAGCTGGCGCAACGATTAATGAGGTTCAGAAGCGCTTAGGTCATAAGGATGTAAAGACTACCATGAATATTTATAGCCACGTTACACCGCAACAAGCAGAAAACACCAGTCAGAAGTTAGCAAACTATTTAGGTTTCTGACAAATAGATAGTTTTTCGGATAGCATTTATGAGATTGAAGGTAAATAAAAAGCCAAGAACGCTATAATATCAACGTTCTTAGCCTATAGTTAGGTTCTAACCTACACTGCCTTCCATCTCATAACTAATCAACCGGTTCAATTCGACTGCGTATTCCATCGGTAATTCTTTGGTGAATGGTTCGACGAATCCCATGACGATCATTTCGGTTGCTTCGCTTTCGGAGAGACCGCGGCTCATTAGGTAGTACAGTTGTTCTTCTGAGATTTTGGAGACTTTTGCTTCGTGTTCTAGGGACACCTGACTGTTGTGAATCTCATTGAATGGGATGGTATCGGATTTCGATAGGTCATCCATGATGATAGTGTCACACTCGATATGGGAGATAGAGCCTGCGCTCTTCTTGCCGAAGGTGACTTGTCCACGGTAGTTTACTGCACCGCCGTCTTTAGAAATTGATTTTGAGACGATGGAGCTGGAGGTGTTTGGTGCATTATGGATCATTTTTGCACCAGTATCTTGGATTTGGTTGGCACCTGCAAAGGCAATGGAAAGCATCGTGCCTCGTGCGCCTTTGCCATCAAGATACACACTTGGGTATTTCATGGTTGTTTTGGCACCTAGGTTGCCATCGATCCATTCAACGGTAGCACCTTCTAAGGCTTTGGCCCGTTTGGTTACTAGGTTGTAGACGTTGTCTGACCAGTTTTGAATGGTGGTGTAGCGACAGTAAGCGTCTTTTAGGGTAAAAATTTCAACGATGGCTGCGTGCAAACTATTGCTTGAATAGGTTGGGGCGGTACAGCCTTCAACGTAATGAACACTAGCGCCTTCGTCAACGATGATCAATGTGCGTTCGAACTGACCGGTATTTTCGGCATTGATTCGGAAATAGGTTTGTAATGGCACATCGACACGAACGCCTTTTGGTACATAGATAAAGGTACCACCTGACCAAACGGCTGAGTTTAAAGCAGCAAGCTTGTTATCGGTTGGTGGGACTAATTTTGAAAAGTATTGTTTGAACAGCTCAGGGTATTCCTTCAAGGCTGAATCGGTATCGGTAAAGACGATGCCAAGTTTTTCAAACTCTTCTTTCATGTTGTGATAAACGACTTCTGATTCGTATTGAGCAGAAGCGCCAGCCAGGTATGCCCGCTCGGCTTCTGGAATACCAATGCGTTCAAAGGTCTCTTTGATTTTTTCTGGTACGTCATCCCAATCACGGGCAGGACGATCACTTGGTTTTTGGTAATATTTGATGGCATCAAAATCGATGTCAGACAGGTCTGGGCCCCAGTTTTGCATGGGCATCTTGTTGAAGGCTTCAAGAGACTTCAAGCGGAACTCAAGCATCCATTCTGGCTCTTGCTTGACCCGTGAGATTTCACGGACGATGTCTTCGGTCAATCCTTCGCCGGTACTAAAAACAGGCTGCACGTCATCGTGGAAGCCAA
Organism: Enterococcus sp. 2G9_DIV0600; assembly: GCF_002140615.1. Lineage (NCBI taxonomy): Bacteria > Bacillati > Bacillota > Bacilli > Lactobacillales > Enterococcaceae > Enterococcus > Enterococcus sp. 2G9_DIV0600. Next base: position 521,416 of record NZ_NGLL01000002.1, on the reverse strand, counting down.
ATTTATATTCTTCTAATTCGGGTACACCCATGGTTCTCACTCCTTTTGTAGTGCGGTTGTCTATTCGCTGGTTTCTTCAGTGTCAGATTCATTGGCGTGGCTGTGACTGACAGATGCTTGTGTACTGTCAGCAGCAATGGCTTTTTCTAATGCTTTCCAAGCTAAAGTCGCACACTTGATGCGTGCAGGAAACTTCGCCACACCCCCAAGCATGGAAGCATCGCCTAAACGATCGCTTTGGGGAATGTCATTTCCTTGGACGAGCTCAGAAAACAAGCCTGAAAGTTCACCAGCTTCTGCTAGTGTCTTACCGATAATCGCATCCCCCATCATGGATGCACTGGCGGTACTGATGGAACAGCCTTCGCCAGTAAACGCGATGTCTTTGATAGTGTCTCCTTCGACAGCGAGCTCCAAGTGGATCACGTCGCCACAGGTAGGGTTATTCAATTCGACTTTGTACGTTGAATCATCCAAGGTGCCTCGATGATGTGGATGGCTGGAATGATCCAGAATGACTTGTCGATACAAATTATCTAATTTCGTTAGTGCCATGTTGGAAAAACTCCTTCGTCAGCTTGATGGCGTCAACCAGTCGATCGGCGTCCTCTCTTGTATTATACAGGTAAAAGCTGGCCCGTGCAGTCGCTGGGACTTGCAAATAGGTCAAGAGGGGTTGGGCACAATGATGACCGGCCCGTACCGCGATGCCTTCCATGTCTAAAGCAGTAGCAACATCATGAGGATGGATGCCAGCTAGATTAAAGGCGATCACTCCCGTGCGTTTTGCTGCTTCTTGGGGACCATAGATGGTCAAGCCTTCAATGGCTTGCAGTTTGGGCAAAACGTAAGCAGCTAAGTCTGCTTCATGGGCGTGGATGTTTTCTAAGCCGATTTCTGTTAAGTAATCCACCGCTGCACCTAAACCGATCGCACCGGCAATATTTGGTGTACCAGCTTCAAATTTCCACGGTAGTTCTTTCCACGTGCTTTCTTGCAGATGGACAAAATCGATCATTTCACCGCCAAATTCGACGGGCTCCATTTGATCCAGCCATTGCCGTTTGCCGTATAAGACACCGATGCCAGTTGGTCCGCACATTTTATGGCCAGAAAAGGCATAGAAATCACAATCCAGTGCTTGGACATCAACTGCCATATGTGGAACAGCCTGAGCACCATCCACCACCATGACGGCTTGGTGCTGATGCGCCAATTTGGTTAGCTCTGCAATCGGATTGATCACGCCTAAAACATTGGAAACGTGCGCGATCGAAACGATGGCGGTTTTGTCTGTGATCTGTTTCTTGGCATCTTCCATGTCCAAGGTGCCTTCTGGTGTCAACTGGATATATTTCAAGGTAGCTTTTTTTCGGGCTGCTAATTGTTGCCAAGGGATGATATTGGAATGATGTTCCATATAGGAAATCACGATTTCATCGCCTTCATTGACAAAACGGTCGCCGTAGCTGCGGGAGACCCAATTTAAACCAGTGGTCGTCCCTCGAGTAAACAGCACTTCCGCCGTTTCATTCGCATGGATAAAGCTGCGCACTTTTTCCCGTGCGCCTTCATAGGAATGGGTCGCCCGTTCTGCGAGGGTATGGACCCCACGATGAACGTTGGCATTGTCTTGATGGTAATAATCGGTGATCGCCTGCAGCACCGACTCTGGCTTTTGCGTAGTGGCGGCATTGTCGAGGTAGATCAATGGTTCGTCATTTACGAGCTGATCCAAGATGGGAAACGCTTGTTTCACTTTTTGGGCATCGATCATGCGAGCAACTTCCCTTCGATAACGGCAACCAATTCTTGTTGCACTTCTTTGACTGGGATCGCGGTCAAGACGGAGCCTAAGAAACCACGAATCACCAAACGTTCCGCTTCTGCTTTGCGCAACCCACGACTCATCAAGTAGTACATTTCTTCTGGATCGACCCGTCCCACACTGGCTGCGTGTCCGGCTGTTACTTCGTGCTCATCGATCAAAAGGATTGGGTTAGCATCGCCACGAGCCTGGTCTGAAAGCATTAGGACACGGCTTTCTTGTTGCGCGTCCGCTCCTTTGGCTCCTTTTAAAATGTGTCCGATACCGTTAAAGGTTAAGACGCCGCGTTCTCTGATAACGCCGTGTTGCAGGATATGGCCAATGGAATGCGGTGCTTTATTGGTGACGCGAGTGTCGATTCCTTGTGTTTGACGCCCAGCACTGATGGCGACCGCTTTGACTTCCGAATGCGCGCCTTCGCCTACAAGATCAGAATCAAAGTCCGCAACGACGTCGCCGTCATTCATGACTCCGATCGCCCAATCTACCATCGCATCTCGTAATACGTAGCCGCGACGATTCATGTACGTAGTAATGTTGACACCTAACTGATCAATCGCAGAGAATTTGACCTTCGCACCTGCTTTGGCGATCACTTCCACTACGATATTGCCAGACAGTTTTTTCGCTTGGTCGCCTTTGGTTTGGAAACGTTCCAAGTAGCTGAACTCACTGTGCTCATCAGCAACGATCAAAATGTGTTTGAAGAAATGCGCTTGGCTATTGCCATTGTGATAGAAAATCGCTTCAAGGGGTTCTTCGATCACCACGTTTTTTGGTACATACAAGAACATGCCGCTATTCATAAACGCCGCATGTGCTGCGGTCATTTTGTCTTCATCCATTGGTACTGCTTTGGTCATGTAGTATTGATTGACCAACTCTGGTACTTCTTTCATTGCTGTAAACAAGTCGGTGAAGATCACGCCTTTGTCGATCAACTCTTGCGGTAATTGCTCAAAGATGGTGGTGTCATCAAACTGAACGAGAGTCGGATGGTTATCCATCGCGTCAAAGGCGGGAACCAAGCCAGCACCTGTCTCCTTAGATTCACTTGCAGGTAAGGTTGGATCGATGAAGCCTGCAAATTCTTTTTCACCAGCAAGTGCTTGTTCGTCGATATTGAACAATGGCCAACGCTCGTAACGCACCCGCTCGATTTTTGGAAACGCAAGTTCATCCACTTTCGCAAGGGCTGCTTGGCGTAATTCCAACATCCATTCAGGCTCTTCTTTTAACGCTGAAAAAACGTTGACTTGTTCAAGATAATCCTGTAATTTTGCCATTTACCTTGCCTCCTTACGCTTCTTCTTCTTTGTAGTCGATCCCTAACTCTTTACTGATCCCAGCATAGCCTTCTGCTTCTAGGCGTTTGGCTAAATCTGCCGAACCGGTCATCACGACACGGCCTTCCATCATGATATGAACCACGTCTGGTGTGATGTAGTTTAACAGACGTTGGTAATGGGTGATGATCAAAGCGCCAAAGCCTTCGCCGCGCATTTCATTGACGCCTTTTGCTACGACTTTCAAGGCATCAATATCTAGACCAGAGTCGATCTCATCCAAAATCGCAAAGGTTGGATCTAGCATCAACAATTGTAAGATTTCATTTCGTTTCTTTTCTCCACCAGAGAAGCCTTCATTCAAATAGCGTTCCGCCATTTCTTCTGGCATATTCAATAAATCCATTTTTTCATCTAATTTTTTCAAGAAATCCATGACAGAGATTTTGTCGTCTTCGTCACGTTTGGCATTGATCGCTGCCCGCATGAATTCCGCATTGGTGATGCCTGGAATTTCACTTGGGTATTGCATCGCCAAGAACAGACCTAAACGAGCTCGCTCATCCACTTCCATTTCCAAGACGTTTTCGCCGTCGAACAAAATTTCCCCTTCTGTCACTTCATAATTCGGGTTGCCCATGATGGCAGCGGACAAGGTTGATTTCCCTGTACCGTTTGGTCCCATGATGGCATGGATCTCTCCAGTTTTTAACACTAAGTCAACGCCTTTTAAGATCTTTTTATCTTCGATTTGGACGTGTAGATTTTTAATTTCTAAAACTGACATTTCTTTCCCTCCAGTATCTTTTCTTTCTCACTATTTTAGACTAATTGAGAATGAACTTCAAACGCTATTCCCGACTTTTTTAAAATATTTCTAATCTGTACATTGGAATTATTATAAAGTATTACATAGAGATAGTACATGGTTATTGTCTGTAATGCTAGAAATTTTTTTGATTTGTTGTAAAAGAGAAAAAGGAATACGACATTGGCTGCCGCATCCCCTACCTTCACTTCTGCTGTGCCCATTCTTCTCGCAAGATGCCATACTTGATGGAATCATAATAGGTGCCTTCCCAGAAACGGACTTTGCGGATCTGGGCTTCTTTGGTCATCCCTAGCTTTTCTCCTAGTTTCATCATGCGGTGATTGCCCGACCACGTGGTATAACCCACACGCTGGATATGAGGCTGTGATTCAAACAACTCATTGATCCACTGGCGAATTGCTTGGCTGCCAATGCCTTGATTCCAAAGGGAAGCATCATAGATGGCTATCCCGAATTCCAACCACTGCTGCAAGGTATTGTCTTCCCAATAAGCGGTCGCGATCCCTACGATTCTTCCTTGATAGCTGATCGCTTTACGTAACGGGTTGTCGATACAGCTAGCGCCAAACCCCGTTCGAAATTCTTCCCACGTCAACACGGGGTCTTGGAAATACGGTCCGTCCCATTTTTTCCATTCTAAATCTGCCTTAGGCCCATAGCTGATCGACCAAAGTTCAGCAATCATTTCTTCCGTAATCGGTTGAAGTGTGACTGTTTCTGCCATCTTCAAGCCCCCCTTTCTCCTAGAAAAGTCGTCTCCTTAAACGGTTCTTCACGCATTGTGGAGAACCGTTTGAGATACAAGTACACGTATTGTGATCGACGATCAGTGCTTATTTCCCGAAAAGCTTTTGGAGAAACCCTTTTTTCTCAGGGACTTCCTTTGTCTCAGTCACCTGAAGCGGTCCAGTTTCCTTCACGACTTGCTGAAAACCACGATTGTCTTGCAGCAACAGACCGTTTAGTTCCAAAATCCCAGTCAGACTGCCAATCATCCGCCGCACCTCTCCCTCACTTTTGCCAAAAAAGCGCTGGTCGTCATTTGCTTCGGCTTCTTCCAAAATGACCAGCAGCTGCTGGATGCTTTGATTTTGTTCACCTAAGACGTACGACAACTGGTCAACTTCCACTGTTGTAGTTGCCGCTGACGGTACTAAATCCGTTACGAGCTTTAAGCTATCTAAATAATCCTTTAAGTCAAAAATGAACGTTTTTGTCGCTTCATTATTCATTAATTGGCTTTGACTCAATTTCCTTTGTAGCGCTTCCAATTCGCTTGAACGTTTAGAAAGTTCGCTTACGATCGTTTCTGTATCCATACGCCACCTCCTAATGACATTGTCCCGTTTTCTCTTGCATCCGTCAAGAATTCGTCGGACTTTTTTCTGTGTTTTACCGATCAGACCTGCCTATTGCTCCTGTTGGTACTTTGTCGGTGCACAGCCATAGCGCTTCGCAAAGAGCCGATTAAAATGGTTGATGTTTTGGAACCCAGATTGAAACGCCGCCTCTCGAATCGTCAGTGTTTCGTTGCTGCGTAAATAAAAAAACTTTTGAAACCGAGCTTGCAATAAATCTTCTTTGGGCGTGGTATGAAAAAACTGTTGATAGAGCTTATAGAATTGGCTTTTACCGATGGAAAGCTCTCGGCTAAACTGGTAAAAATCCCATTGCTGTTCGCAATTGACTAACATTTTCAACCGCATCGCTTGAAACAGTTGATAGTGTTCGTTTTGTGGTTGCGGGATGCTTTCTTCAAAATTGCGTTCAAGTAAGACCAATAGGTTTGTCATATACGCCGCGATCAATTCTTTCGTGTGCCGTTGCGGCAACAAGGATTCATGATTGATCTTTTGGATCAATTTGTTGATTTGTTGAATATTTTTCGGCTGGAACAGTTGGTTACAAGGGATCGCATAGGTTTCTTCGATCACCTGATCCGTTTGAAACTCAACAAAGCTATTAAAAAAATCTTCTTTGCCACGATAATCTTGATAGACGGTTGGAGGAAAAAGAATGCAGCTACCTTTTTCACTAGTTTCTTGATGACCATCTTCAAAAGTGAAAACCATTGGAGACAACGTCAACACGAAAAGATAATGCTTTAAGCCAGAGGGGCGATAAATATGATCGGAAACAGCATTGTGCATTTGAAATCCTGAATAGGTTACGTTCAACTTCTCACTCCTTCCTCCTTGCCTTTAGTATAAAGAAAACGGACAAAACGTCAATAGAATAAGACAGAATGTAGTGTTTATTTTCATGGACTATCGCTACAATGAAAGAAAAGAAAGGGGTTGCAAAATTGAAGAAAACTACGATGTATTTAGACAAACACTTTATTTTGGCACCAGTCGACGAACGGATCTACGGCTCTTTTGTGGAGCACTTAGGGCGCTGTGTGTACAAAGGGATCTATCAACCAGAAAGTCCTTTTGCCGATGAGCAAGGCTTTCGTCAAGATGTCGCTGCCTTGATCAAGCAGTTGAATGTGCCGATCGTCCGTTACCCAGGAGGCAATTTCGTCTCTGGGTATAAATGGGAAGATAGCGTCGGCCCTAAAGAGCAACGGCCAGCAAAAATCGATTTGGCCTGGCGGGTAATCGAAAGCAATCAGTTCGGCTTAAACGAATTTATGGATTGGACCAAGCAAGTCAATACGGCACCGATGATGGCGATCAATCTTGGGACACGAGGAATCGAAGCAGCGAAAAACTTGATCGAATATACCAATTTAAAAGGCGGCAGCTATTATAGTGACCTCCGGCGTGCCCATGGGGTGGCCGATCCTCATGACATCAAACTTTGGTGTCTAGGCAATGAAATGGACGGTCCTTGGCAAGAAGGACATAAGACAGCCGATGAATATGGCCGTCTCGCAGAAGAAGCTGGCAAAGCGATGCGTCTGGTGGACCCAACGATCGAAACCGTCGCTTGTGGTAGTTCTTCTCTCACGATGCCGACCTTTGGCATGTGGGAAGATACAGTATTAAGTCATTGTTACGACCAAGTCGACTACATTTCCATGCACCAATATTATGGCAACCGTAACGGCGATAGCCAAGACTATCTAGCAAGCAATGTCGCAATGGATCAGTTCATCAGTCAAGTCGCAGCAATCTGTGATGCAGTAAAAGCCAAACGCCGAAGCAAGAAGACGATCAATATTTCCTTCGACGAATGGAACGTCTGGTATCACTCAAATGAACAGGATCAAAAAATTGAACCTTGGAGCCAACACCCACCACAATTAGAAGACGTCTATCACTTTGAAGATGCGTTACTCGTCGCAAGCATGATGATCACGATGCTTCATCACGCAGATCGCGTCAAAATCGCCTGCATGGCACAGCTGGTCAACGTGATCGCACCGATCATGACTTCCGATACTGCCGCTTGGAAACAAACGATTTTTTATCCCTATGAAATGATCAGCAACTACGGTCGCGGTCACGTGTTGCATAGCATCCTTCGAGGGGCTGATTTCGATAGCAGCCACGGAAAAGCTTCTTATGTGGATGCCATTGCGATCGAAAACGAAGATGACTATTTGACCTTTTTCTTGGTGAATAAGGATTTGCAGGATGCCAACGAATTCACTTGCGACTTGCGTCAATATGATTCATTGCAAATCGCTACCCATCAAGTCTTGCACCACCCAGACTTGCATGCTGTCAATACCGAAGCAACCCCGAACAACGTTGTGCCCGTCAATGGAAAAACAGCGGAATTGAATGACGGCATTTTGCGTGTCGTCTTGGAAAAACAAAGCTTCCAGATGCTACGCTTGAAGAAAAACGTCAGCAAGTAACGAGCGTATCTGTTTGAGCAAAAAAAAGCAGCAGCCTTGGTGACATCCTGAAAAAACGAGACTTTTAGGAAGTGGAGAAATCCACTCCTTTTTTATGATCCCCCCTGTTCAATTGCTATTTTTCGCATTCTTAACTGATCTGGGCAAAAAGGCGGCAACTGCCAGCTTGTTTTTCAAAAAAAGAGACGACAAAAGAACACCCTGCGGCAGCTAAGATACCGCAGGGTATTCTTGATTCATTGTTTAGCCGTTATAGGCATCAACGATGATTTGTTTCAATTCAGAGATTAGTGGTTCTTTTGGATTTGCTGTTGTACATTGGTCTTCGTAAGCCAATTCAGCCATGCGATCAACTGTTGTATCTAGTGTTTGTTGAGTGACGCCTTGCGCTTTCAAGCTCATGTCGATACCAACAGATTGTCCTAATTCGTAAACAGCTGTTGCCAAGGCTTCAACCAATTCAGCCGTTGTTTTGCCTTTAAGGCCTAAGAATTTCGCAATGTCTGCGTAATCTGTATCGGCACGGAAGAAGTCATATTTAGGGAACATTGCATGTTTTTGTGGGTCTTTGGCATTGTAACGGATAATGTGCGGTAAAAGAATCGCATTTGTACGTCCGTGAGGAATACCATATTCACCACCGATTTTGTGAGCTACAGAGTGACAAATACCAAGGAATGCATTGGCGAAGGCCATACCTGCCATTGTTGAGGCATTATGCATTTTTTCGCGAGATTCCATATCAGGTGTTTTCACTGATTTTTCTAAGTAGTCAAAGACTAATTTGATTGCTTGTAAGCTCAATCCACGAGTGTAATCAGATGCCATTACGGACACATAAGATTCGATCGCATGAGTCAAGACGTCCATTCCAGTGTCTGCTGTAACAGAAGCAGGTACTGACATTACGAATTGAGGGTCAACGATTGCAACATCTGGTGTCAATGCGTAATCAGCTAATGGGTACTTCACGTGTGTTTCACTATCAGTGATAACCGCAAATGGGGTTACTTCAGAACCAGTACCAGACGTTGTTGGGATACAAACGAATTGTGTTTTTTCTGGTTTGTCGATCTTGTATGTCCGTTTACGGATATCTAAGAATTTTTGTTTCGCGCCGAAGAATGAAGTATCTGGGTGCTCATAGAACATCCACATGCCTTTGGCAGCATCCATTGCTGATCCACCACCAAGGGCGATCACTGTATCTGGTTTGAAATCAACCATCATTTTTGTTCCAGCGTAAACGGTGTTTGTTGATGGGTTTGGTTCTACGTCAGAGAAGACTTCGATTTTCACGTCATTTTTACGACGAGCAAGTACTTCACGAACCGTATCGCAATAGCCGAATTGAACCATACCAGGGTCACAAACGATCATGACACGTTCAACGTTTTCCATTTTCTCCAAGTACATTAGAGAGTTCTTTTCAAAGAAGATTTTTGGTGGCAATTTAAACCATTGCATATTATTTCTCCGTTTCGCTACAGTTTTCACGTTGATCAAGTTCACAGCAGAAACATTTCGTGATACAGAGTTTTTCCCGTATGAACCACAACCAAGTGTCAATGATGGAATCATTTCGTTGTAGATATTTCCGATACCACCTTCTGCAGATGGTGTGTTAACTAAGATACGGCAAGCTTTCATGCGTAGGCCGAATGCTAATTGCAAGTCTTCGTTTTCAGTGTGGATCACCGCTGTATGGCCTAATCCGCCTAAATCAAGCATTGCTTCACATTTTTCGAACGCGTCTTCTGTGTTGTTTGCTTTGATCATTGCTAAAACTGGGGAAAGTTTTTCTCTTGATAGTGGGTAATCAGCACCGACACCGTCAAGTTCAGCGATCAATAATTTTGTTCCTTCTGGTACGTTGATGCCTGCTAATTTCGCGATTTCCATTGCTGAATGTCCAACGATTGCTGGATTTACGGCATATTTTCCTTCGTTCATCACGGCATCTTCAAGTTTTTGTAATTCTTTTGCTTTTACAACATAGACTTGATGTGCTTCAAATTCTGCTTTCACAGAGGCATAGACTTCTTTATCAACGATCACTGCTTGTTCAGAGGCACAGATCATTCCGTTATCAAAAGTTTTTGATACGATCAAGTCATTGACTGCTCGTTTCACTTTCGCTGTTTTTTCGATATATGCAGGTACGTTCCCTGGTCCAACACCTAATGCAGGTTTACCAGTTGAGTATGCTGCTTTGACCATGCCTGCCCCACCAGTTGCTAATACGATCGCAATTCCTGGGTGGTTCATCAATAAGCCAGTCGCTTCGATTGATGGATGCTCGATCCATTGCACACAGTTTTCAGGTGCCCCAGCAGCGATGGCTGCATCACGAACGATACGTGCAGCTTCTGCTGAACATTTTTGTGCAGATGGGTGGAAAGCAAAAACGATTGGGTTACGTGTTTTCAAAGCGATCATTGCTTTAAAGATCGTTGTAGATGTTGGGTTGGTTGTTGGTGTTACCCCACAAACGACACCAACTGGTTCAGCGATTTCGATCAAGCCTTTTTGTTTGTCTTCATTGATCACGCCGACTGTTTTGTCATGTTTGATACTGTTCCAAATATATTCTGAAGCGTACATGTTTTTGATCGCTTTATCTTCATAGATACCACGGCCAGTTTCTTCTACTGCCATTTTAGCTAAAGGCATGTGTTTGTCTAATGCTGCCATTGCCATTTCATGAACAATGTGGTCCACTTTTTCTTGATCAAAGTTTTCCATTTCTTTTAACGCCACATTTGCCTTCGTTGCTAAATCGTCGATCATTGCTTGTACGTCGATCGTCACTTCTTTTTCCAATGTCTTAGCCATTGTTTGTCCTCCTAGTTTTTAAACAAGTTTTGTTTGTTAACTACTTCACATACAGATCATACAACATCTTTTTTCGTTTGTAAATAGTTTTTGTGATTTTTTTCACAGTTTTATTAAACTCCATTTAAATTAAGCGTTTTCAAGAGTTTTCAAGGAAAAGAAGTGGACAAAAGTTTTGGTTTTTCTTAAGAAAAATGTCATGTGTTAAGTTGAACAATAGAGAGGTTTACGAAAACACCTTATCCTTATTAAATATAATCATCTGCTCTTTTCACTTTTTCTGTCAAACGTCTTACGATCTGAAAGGATTACTCATAAGAAGGGGCTTCTAATACATCCCATTTCATTAGGCGTTGGCTTTTTGCCGTAAATGTCTCCTGTTTAAACACCTCACAAGCTTTTATTACAAGAGGTGATGCATTTTGTTCATTTAGCTGCTCGATGGGGAAGAAAACTGCTCCCAATGAATCTTGGCCTGTAAATTGGTGAACGTTTTTTTCAAGTTTTCCAACGATTGCTCGAATCTCATAAAAAACACAGATATGATTGTTCATTGTTGTCTCTTTGTATCGCCAAGGATAGAGAAAATTAATTGTTCCTAATTGATGATAGCTAGTGACGGTCATGCCGGTTTCTTCTTTAAATTCTCGGCACAGCGTGTCTTCCAGCAATTCACCTGCCTCCATGCTGCCGCCTGGCAAATCATAGCGGTTTTGATAAGGTCCCGCCTTCTTTTTGATGACGGCCAAGCAGTTGCCTTGAAACAAAATTCCATATACTCCAAATGCGGTATGGTACAACCGAATCCCTCCTAACTTGTATCTATTCTACGTAAATCAAAACAAATCATCAACAGGCTTAGTCGATTTATGTCTTACATCGAACATGCTTGGCTTGATTCATAAAAAAACGACCAGCCAACGCTGATCGTCTTTCTCTTTAAAACAAATCGTCTTGGTCTGCTTCTGTTAGAGGCTTTCCGTGGGCAAGCTGGGAAACAACGTGCGCCATCTTTTTGTAGGAATCATTCAATCCAATCCCGCCTTTTTTCGGCATCTTCAAGATATAGATGTCTTTGGCATAGATTGCCACTGCTGGGTTTTCCTCTGACATCGCTGCAGCCCCTGGAATTCCTTGCGCATTGAATACTTTCGTCAATCCTGCTGCCATTTCGCCAAAATTAGGATAATGCATCGCAGGTCCGCAAAGAACGGCATCGGCATCAAATTTTTTAGCAAACCCCACAAATTTTTTGTTCACCTCTTCTTGATGCTCGTGATAATATTGGTCACCACAATAGAGTGTTGCAACGATTTGTGCGTCTTGCTCTTGAAAAAGTGGATTCAAGGTTCGACCTGGACCAAGGGCAGCTTTTTTGCCGCTTGGCGGCAACTGAGCATTTTCATCACTTCCCATCCCTGCAGTGACATGATTAAGAATCAAAATTATTTTTTTCATGAGCGGTGCCTCTTTTCTTACAGATCATCAAAATCGAAATCATCAAAATTGATTTCCTCTTCTTCTTGTTCAACGGCATCCGCTTCTTCTTTTAGATATTGATTATCTAAGACTTTGATAAACGGATAATAAATAGCCATACCTAAGAGGATCAACAAGACTTGTAAAACAGACGCTTGCCAACCACTGACTAAGAAACCAGAAATAATCGGTGGCGTGGTCCAGGGCAGTTGAATTCCATTGGTATAGTTGACTAACCCAAGATCCATACAGAAGTAAGAGATAATAATATTGATCGTTGGCACTAAAGCAAAAGGAATCAGCAGAACTGGATTCAAGACGATCGGTAACCCAAAGATGATTGGTTCATTGATCCCAAAGATACCTGGTATCAACGATAACTGTGATAGTTTTTTGACCCTTTGGCTTTTACAGACTAAGATCATGACTAAAATCAAAGACAATGTCGAACCGCCCCCGCCAAAGGTCGCGAACATGTCTTGAAATTGACCGGTGATGATGTTAGGAATTTCTGCGCCATTCTTGAAAGCATCTAAGTTTTCAATAGATAATGCCCGTAAGATAGGGTTGAAGACAGCGCCGACCACACTGGAACCATTGATCCCAAAGAACCAGAAAAAATGCAAAAATAGGTAGGCTATGATCATGGCACCTAAAGTATTTCCTAAACTTAACAACGGTGTCTGTAAGAACTTAAAGAGGATCTCTTGCAGATTGCCATAAGACGTTAAGTTGGCTAACCAGTTGGCGATCATAAAAACCGTCACGATCACAAAGCTGGGAATCAATGCCTCAAAGGATTTCACCACGGTTGGGGGAACACCGTCAGGCATTTTGATCGTCCACCCTTTGCGTAATAACGCAACGAACATTCTGGTGGAAATCAAGGCAACGACCATCCCTAAGAACAAACCGCTAGAACCCATCCATCGTAATGGCAGGCTGCCAACTTCATATACTTCCGTAGAGCCTTCTGGTGTGAAAACGGTCGTAAATGGTGTCACGATAAAAAAAGAAACGAGTGAAATAATGGCTGCTTGCATGGCATCAACTTTAAACTGTTTTGCCAAACTATACCCGATCCCACCAACGGCTAAAATCGTCATAATGTCAAAGCTGGCTGTTGCTGGCATATTCAACATCGTTGCCCAGTTGTCTCCCAGCAAACTGCTCATCATCTCGTTCCAATTTGGAATCGGAAAATTGGTCAAGACTAAAAAGAGTGACCCCACGATCAACAACGGTGTGGATAATAAGAAACCATCACGAATTGCAATCAAGTATTTGTTTTCACCGATCGTCTTTGCCATCGGTGTTAACACTTTTTCTAACCAGTTTAAAAATTTCTGCATTTTTCTTCCTCCCATCTGCGTGCTAACTAGCAGATAACACGTAGTCCCCTGTTACTCCAACACTTTTATTACTTTGCTTTGGCTTTTTTGATCAAGCTTAAGGCATCTTTCAATGCTCGTTCGCCATCCATCATGCCGTATGCTTCTGTCGCGATCGTGCCGACTGGAATCCCCATTGGCTCGAAAGTTGCTTTCATTTTGCTATCTAAGTGTCGTACTTGTGGACCTAACAAAATAGCGACGGGTTTTTCTTGTTCGACTTTTTCTTCTGCGTGGATCGCAGGGAATGCTTCGATCGTCAAAGGCATGTTGTGCTTTTTGACGACTTCCATCATTTTATTGACCATGATACTCGTTGACATTCCAGCTTCACAAAACAAATAGATTTTTTTCGTTGCCATATCCATTCCTCCAATGTTTGTTTTTCTCAATCGCGGTTGTTAGACCGGCGCTTTGATTCGTTTTTCATAAGCCTCCAACCATTCTTGCGTGATGGGTTCGATCACGGTTGTCTGCTCAGGACCTGGCGTTGCCATAAAAATAGCAGGCTCTTGCTTGGTGGTTGCGACACTAAAGGTAAATTCTACATTGGTTGCCACGCCCCAGCGCCCCTGTTTATCTAAGGCGATCAGCGAGAAGGCGCCGGCTTTGCCGTAGCGCTTCTTCAATCGCGCTTCAAAGTCGTAAACGGCTTGATCACATGCTTCTTGCGGTGCTAGCCCTGCTCCCATCAAACGGACGATCTCGTAGGAAAGGCAGCCTTTCATCAAGTCTTCCCCTAACCCTGTGGCAGCGGCACCGCCGATTTCACTATCCACATAAAAACCAGATCCAGATAAAGGTGAATCGCCAACACGACCGCTTTTTTTCATAAATAAACCAGAACTAGAGGTTCCTGCTGCCATGCTTTGGTGTTCATCCAGCGCAACTACTCCCACTGTATCGTGGCCGTCATAGGGATTGAGGTTGTTGGCAGCGATCTCTGCTTTGCGCTTTTCCCAAATGGTTTTGGCTCGCGGTGTCAACATCTCTTTGGGCTGGAATCCTTCGGCAAGCGCATAAGCGACCGCTCCTTGGCCGATCCGAAAACTATTGAATTTTTCCTCACTTAGGCGGCGTGCCACGGAAATAGGATTTTCCACATCGACGATCCCAGCGACGGCACCAATTTTGAAGGTATCACCATCCATAAAGGCAGCGTCCATTTCCAACACGCCTTCTTCGTTGGGCAGTCCGCCATACCCCACCGATTTATAAAATGGATAATCTTCCACTGCTTTAATGGCTGTTTCTACTGCATCTTGGCAGGAGCCTTGTTGCTCTAATAGTGCTTTAGCAGCGAGCACGCCATCGTGTGCCATCCGCCATGTAGCAATCATTCCCCACATAAATATCCCTCCATTTTTCATAGCGCTTTCAAGTATATTCTATACGGTATATACTACTATGTCTATACTAAAAAAAGAGTTTCTCAAAAAAAATGGAAAAACTCTTCTTCGTTCGTGTCTTCGCTTATTTTGTCAGTGCTTGTAAGCTGCGCAGATAAATTTCAAGATTCATCCGTAGATCGGCAACCGCCATGTACTCATCTTGGTTATGAGCGATCCCTTTTTGCCCTGGAAAAGACGGACCAAAAGCAAGGATGTTTGGCATCTTGCGGGCATAGGTTGCTCCTGTAGTCGTCACGGGGGTTGGATCATTGCCCGTTACTTGGTGATAGATCGTCGATAGCGTTTGGATTTCGGGGGCATCTTTTGATCGGCAGAACCCCGGAATGCTGCGAAGGATCGTAAGACTTGCCCCTTTTGGCAATGCCTTTTGCACCCCAGCGAGTACTTGTTCCTCCGTTACCGATACCGGATAGCGAAAGGCCACTTCTAACGCTAGTCCACTGGCGGATTTTTGGAGAACCACAGGGGTCAAGATCAACTTTCCTGAATCAGCATCTTCTAGTACCAAATCAATGCCTTCGCCATAGTGCTGCTGGTGAAAACTTTGGGCGATCCACTGCAAAGCTGCTTGCAAGGATGGTGTCGCTGCTAGTTGCGGTGCTGCTTGCTGGGCAAGCTTTGTAATGGCATTGTCCCCTAGCTCAGGGGCATTGCTAGGGGAACGTTTGCCTAGTGCTTCAAAGGACTGGCTGCCTACGGTTACCGATAGGTGGTCTGGTACATGATCGCGGAATTGATCGCCAGAAAACGCCGCTAACAGCTGCTGTTCTTGGGCGGGCAATGGAAAATCAAGTTGCACATTGACGACACCTCGTTCGCCGTAAACCACTGGATACTTGCAGTCTGGCGTAAAACCAAAACGCGGTGGCTGCTCAACCGCTAGAAAATGCGGGATATCCGACATGCCGCTTTCTTCATCTGTACCGAAAATGATCCGCAGCGGTAATTGCGGTTGATGACCAAGGTCTTTCAATAATTTCATGGCAAACAAACAGCTGATGATCGGGCCTTTGTTATCTAAGATCCCTCGGCCATAAAAGTTGCCGTCTTTTTCAGTTAGTGCAAAGGGTGGGTAGCTCCAGCCAGAACCTGCCGAGACGACATCCAAGTGTCCTAACACACCGATATAGTCGGTATCCGTTGGTCCCCAATGGGCATAGCCGATCGCATCATCAATGACCGTTGTTTGAAACCCGTATGCTGCGCTTTTTTCCATGACGTATGCTAACACTTCTCGTGGTCCTGTGCCATAAGGCGCATGAGGCGCCGGCTCACCTTTGACGCTTGCAATCTGCATCACCTCGCTCAAAAGTGTGAGAAATTCTGACCAATTGGCTTCAATACTTGCTGTGAGTGGATCCATTGTCTTCACCTCTAAAGGATTGATTTTATTTTTGACGCACTAATGTATTTTTGAAGGTATATTTGTCTGCTCGGTAATAGGATGTATCGTATAAGATCGGTTTGGCTGATGCGGAATAGGTCATCGAATGGACCAAAAGCATCGGTTCCTCTTGAGGCACCTGCAAAAGTTTCGCAATATCGGCAGGACTTTTCACAGCTTCCACCTCTTGATGGGAATAACCAATCTCGATGTTGGCTTCAATGACTTGATACAAAGACGACTCTAATTGAGCTTTCGTGAGTTCTGCGGTGTCTTCTTGCAGATAGCGTTTCAGTACGTAAAGATTTTCCACCGTCATCGGCTCATCATCAAAGTAACGCAAGCGCACCAAATAAACGATCGGTTCCTTGGCGTAATCGCCAAACAGCTGCCCAATCTCTATCGGGAGCTCTTTGACGGTTTCGATATGCAAAACTTCCGTACGGGTCTTTTTCCCTTGGATCTTTGCAGTTTCAGTAAAACTTTGGAGCCCGCCAGAGCCGCTTGGGATCTTGGGCTGTTTCATGACATAGGTTCCTTTGCCTTTTTCTTTCACTAACAAATTCTGGCCAATCAATAGATCGATGGCTTTGCGCACCGTTAAACGGCTGCACTGAAATTCCTCTGCTAAATCATAATCGGAAGGAAGCTTTTGGCTCGTCACGTACGTACCTTCATGAACCCGTTGCGCAATCTGCTGGGCAACTTCTTGAAATACTGCTTGTTTTTTCAACGTCTCTCCTACTTTCTTTCACTTTGCTACCATTCATAAAACGATCGATTGGCACTGACGCCAGAAGAAACACTGACAAACGCTTGTTCATCGATTCCTTGGATCATGCCTTCGACGGTCTTGAGTTCTCTATGGGAAATGACCAGTAATAATAGTTTTTTCTGTTGATGATCAAATCCACCTTCGACATCGTTGATGACCGTGATGCCTCGCTGCAAAGCACATTGCAACGTCGTAATGACGGGTTCTGCTTTTTCTGTAACGACCAGCAGCTGCACACGCCGCTGTTTCAGGTTGACGTAGTCGACCATCCGCCCACTGATGAAGAAGGAAATGGCACTATAAAAAGCATAGGGCCAGCCAAAGATCAGCCCAGCTGCTAGCTGCAAACTGACATTGAAGCCGATAAAGAAACTGCCGATACTTCTACCAGTGGCTTTTTTCACTAAAATCCCTAAAATATCAAGCCCACCCGTTGAAAAATCGTCGTTCAATGTCAAGCCCACCGACACCCCGTGCAGCAATCCGCCGAACACGGCACAGATCACCGGATCGGTCGTTAAAGCAATGACCGGTACCACCTTCATCATAACAGAAGACAGGACGACGGTACAAACCGTCATGATGGTAAATTCTCGATCGATTTTGACCCAAGCAACCGCTAACAATGGCGCATTAAAAAAAAGCACCAAAAGCGGGATCGAAAGCTGCAGGTTCAACTGCTCGTCTAAAAGCTGCGACAACAATTGCGACAAACCAGTGATCCCACTCGCATAAATATTTCCCGGCAGCCAAAAGAGATTTAAAGCAATCGACGACAACAATGCATAGATCAAAGCAACAAGCATTCGTTTTCTATAACGTGCCATGTTTTTCCTCCTCCACTTCGATTTTAGTATATATCATTAAGTATATACTGTCACGCAAAAAAAGCAGGCGAAATGAGGGGAAAAGCAGGAACGAAGCAATGTAAAAAAAAGCCAAAACCAAGGAGTAAAACGTTGGTACCAAAGGTTTTTTAAGATTTTTTTAAAGCGAGTAAATCACTTGAAATTCGCTAAAAAATGAATAAAATAAAAAGTGTAAAAACAAAAGAATAAAGAAAGGATGATTCTTATGACACATGAGATTGTGCCACGCCGCTCAGATTCATACAGTATGACACCTTTTGATTTCTTTGAAGATTTTGGCCGCAGTTTTTTTGATGGGTTTACATCGAATCTGATCAAAACCGATATTCACGAGAATGACAAGGAATTTCTCGTTGAAGCAGAACTGCCTGGCATCCCTAAGGAAAATATTCAAGTAACCTATGAGAATGGGGTTTTAACGATTACGGGACAACACCAGACGGATCATGCGACCGAAGATGAAAAAGGACGTCTGGTTCGCAGCGAGCGCAGCTTGACAAGCGTTCGGCGACAATACCTGTTAGAAAACGTCAAAGAGGATGAAATCAAGGCCTCTTACGCTGAAGGAATTTTGAAATTGACGTTGCCAAAAGACCAAGGCAAACAAGCGTCAAAGAAACTGATTCCGATCGAGTAACGAAGGCAATCAAAGCACCGCAGCAAAACGAGCGATCTCTGTTTTGCTGCGGTGCTTGTTTTATTTTAGAAACTGTCCGACTACTAAAAAAACGCACCATCGCTTCTGAGAAAGCGACGGTGCGTTTGTGCTTATTCTTTGGTTTCGTCTTGGATGCTCGTTGCGTCTTCGACATCAGCTGGTTCGATTTGTGTTTCAACGGATGCAACAGTTCCAGGTTTCACTGTGCGGATCGCTGAACGATCAAACTCTAAGAAAATTCCTTCACAGTCGATGATCACGGTGCTTTTTTCTGTGTTGACTTCAGAAAGAACGCCGTGGAGTCCGCCGATGGTTACGACTTCATCGCCAGCTTTCATATTTTCTAAAAGATTTTTACGCTCTTGCTGTTGTTTCTTTTGTGAACGACTCATAAAGAACCACATTGCCACTAAAGCAACCAGCATAAAGAGCATTGGTAAAGATTGTGCCATTTTTTTCACCTCGATTTATTTTCTTTCCTATAAGATACTTTATCAGAATTCCTCTATTATTCCCACCATTTTAGTAGAGAATGTTAGAAATTCCTCGCATTTTCCTTGTTGAACCCATACTCTTCAATAAAATGCTCACGGAACTCCAACAAGTTGTCATCCATGATGGCTTGACGGACATTTTTCATCAGATTCAATAAGAAGTAGACATTGTGGTAAGACGTCAAACGCATACCAAAGGTTTCATCACATTTGATCAAGTGGCGGATGTACGCACGAGAATAGTTTTTACATGTATAGCAATCACACTTCTCGTCAATTGGTCGAAAGTCACGGGCATATTGCGCATTTTTCACGACTAAACGACCTTTTGAAGTCATACAGGTACCGTTTCTTGCGATCCGTGTTGGTAAAACGCAGTCGAACATATCGACACCGCGAATCACGCCATCGATCAAGGAGTCAGCTGCCCCAACGCCCATCAGGTAACGTGGTTTGTTTTCTGGAATGCAAGGAGTTGTAAATTCCAACACGCGATTCATTTCCGCTTTTGGTTCGCCAACTGACAGGCCGCCGATGGAATACCCTGGGAAGTCCATACTGATCAAGTCTTGGGCACTTTGCTTGCGCAAGTCTTCAAATCCTGCACCTTGAATGATCCCAAACAAGCCTTGCCGATCTGGATTGGCATGGGCTTTCAAGCCACGCTCCGCCCAGCGAGACGTCCGTTCCACCGATTTTTTGACGTAGTCATAGCTTTCATCAAATGGCGGACACTCATCAAAACTCATCATGATATCTGACCCTAATTTGTTTTGGATATCAATCGCTTTTTCAGGAGATAAAAACATTTTCGATCCATTCAAATGGTTTTTGAAATGGACACCTTCTTCGACGATGTTGCGCATTTCGGCTAATGAAAAGACTTGGAAGCCACCTGAATCTGTTAAGATCGGTTGATCCCAATTCATAAATTTATGTAAGCCGCCTGCTTCTGCAACAATGTCTTCTCCTGGACGTAACCACAAGTGATAGGTATTGCTTAAAATGACGCCTGCACCCATTTCTTTCAACTCTTCAGGGGCAAGGGTTTTGACCGTTGCTAATGTGCCGACTGGCATGAACATTGGCGTTGGAAAGGTTCCGTGAGGCGTGATCAGTTCGCCTAAACGGGCACCGGTATGCTTTTCTTTCTTTATCAGACGATAACGAATGGCTGGTTCCGTCATTCATTTCCCTACTTTCTCTCTATACTCGATTAACTGTGCAACGCTATCTATGATAAGGGTTGCCCTTACATTTTGCAAGGAAGTTTAAAGAAACTAAGAGTATTTTCTCCTAGTCATGCGAAACATCTATTACTTTTTTTTGAAGATTTAGCGAAAGTTTGCTATCATGTTATTTATATTGAAGGGAGGTTTTTTGAAATGAAATCAAATAGAGAACTAAAAGCAGAAGCAAAAGCAATCCTGCGAGGACGCTGGAAAGACAGTGTTTTGATGTGTATTGTACCGACTTTGATCTCGATCGCTATCGCATTCGTCATTATCGTCCTTACTGTTATTCCATTGTATCAAAGCGGTATGTTCAATGATCTTGGTTCTACCGATGCAGTCAATTCCGCTAGCGGCAGTGGTGGCAGTGGCGGCGGCGGTTTGATCAGCGGTCTATTTTCTGCCTTATTCGGTGCTGGGATCTCTTGGACTTTCCTTGATCTTTTACGCGGTAAAAAACAGTCGATCCAACCCTTTTCTGATGTCTTTCGTGGCTTCAGTGGTGCTTTCGTGTTAGGGATCATCGTCATTTATATTTTGTCGACTATCTTCACGACGTTGTGGACATTCCTGTTTATCATTCCTGGGATCATTAAAGCTTATTCTTATTCTCAAGCATATTTTGTCTTTTATGATACCTATGAAGAAACGGGCATGCGGCCAGATTTTCTCAGCTGCATCACAGGTAGCCGTCATTTAATGAGAGGCTACAAAGGTCAACTGTTCATCCTTGATCTGAGCTTCATCGGCTGGCACATTTTGGCCATCATGACTGCAGGAATCGGCTACTTATGGCTGACACCTTACATCAGTGCAACCAAAGCAGCGTTTTATGACAATCTGCCTAAACGAGCACTTGCTTAAAAGATCGGTTCGCCGGTCTTTTTTTTGAGGAAAACGACCTTTTTCTTTTGCAAACGCTTTCGTTTCGTGTTATAGTATACGTGTAAGGAAGGTAGCAACTCTGTTGGTGGTTTTCGTAAATATCGCAAACTCAATCTACTAAAAGTTGTTGAACGTACAAGTTTCACCTAGTACCAAACGTGTAAAGTAACAAGAAGAAAAACGTAACAAGGATCGAACATTTCCATATCGAAAAATGATACGTCTCATTTTGTATCTGAATACACGAAACATGTGTAAGTTTGTAAATGAAAACAAATTTTCGAGAAACATTGCTTTGCATGGACCACAAAAAGCGACCACCACTTATACCTTCCTCTAGTAGTAAGCTGGGCGACAAAAAAGCAGTTCTAAAAGTTGAGAAATTGTTTCAACTTAAAGAGCCGCTTACGTCGCTCAGTTTTTTTTGTTTATTTTAAGAACATCGCATCGCCAAAGCTAAAGAAGCGATACCGCTCATCGATGGCATGTTGGTAGGCAGAAAGTGTTAGGTCGCGTCCTGCAAAGGCACTGACTAACATCACTAAGGTTGATTTTGGTAAATGGAAGTTGGTAGAAAAAGCTTCCACGATTTTAAACTGATAGCCTGGCGTGATAAAAATACTCGTCCACCCACTATCGGCTTTGATTTGCCCATCAAACTTGGTCCCAATGGTTTCTAGTGTACGGATCGAAGTCGTTCCGACTGCAACGATCTTGCCACCATTTGCCCGAACCTCGTTCAATTGCGCAGCAGCTTCTTCTGTCAAACGGTAAAATTCGCTGTGCATCTCATGATCAGCGATATTATCGACACTGACTGGACGAAACGTTCCTAAACCAACGTGCAAAGTCAGATAAACCAGCTTGACGCCTTTTGCGGCGATCTGCTCCAGCAATTCTGGGGTAAAATGCAAGCCGGCAGTTGGTGCGGCAGCTGAGCCGTTTTCTTTGGCATAAACCGTTTGATAGCGGTCTGGGTCTTCTAGCCGTTCTTTGATGTAAGGCGGTAACGGCATTTCGCCAAGTGATTCCAGAATCTCTAAAAAGATTCCTTTGTATTGAAAACGAATGATCCGGCCGCCGTGATCGAGCTCTTCTTCCACCACTGCCTCTAATCGTCCGTCGCCGAAGGTGATCTTCGTGCCGACTTTGGCTCTTTTGGCTGGCTTGATCAAGGTTTCCCACGTATCCCCTTCAATATTATTCAGTAAAAGGATTTCCAGATGGGCACCTGTTTCTTGTTTTTCGCCATAGATACGAGCTGGTAGCACCCGTGTATCATTCATCACCAAGGCATCGCCGGGTGCCAATTCATCAATGATGTTATAGAAGTGCTTGTCCTCAAATTTGCCAGTCTCACGGTCAACCACTAATAAACGGGAACTTGAGCGATCGCTTAATGGCGTTTGGGCGATCAGTTCTTCCGGTAATTCAAAATCAAAATCTTCAGTTGTAAGCATGTTGTTCCTCTCTTTCCCTAAATTCTTCTCTATTCTAGCATGTTTTTATAAAAATTGAAAAAACAGCTTTTAATTCTGCCCTTTCTTAGAAAAAATTAAAGAGACTGCTGCCAAGGCGTTCTACAAAAAAGCACCCCTTTTCCCAATGAAAAATAACGACATATTTTCGCCGTTTCTTTTCCCTATGCATCGCTCCTTAATTTGGACTTGCTTATGGCGCTATTTTCAGTTTTGTCTATACAATTATGAAAAAAATGGGCAGATTATTTGAATAACACGTGACTTTTCGGCATACTTATTACAGATTATAAGCCATTATTCAGATTGCTTAAATAAAAATAGAGGTGACATCATGATTGAGTTTCAGCAGGTATCCAAAATTTACAAAGGTGGTAAAGTCGCTGTTGAAGATGTGAATCTTTCCTTTGAAAAAGGCGAATTCATTTGCTTCATCGGGACAAGTGGTAGCGGAAAGACGACTTGTATGCGGATGATCAACCGTATGACGGATCCTTCTAAAGGAAAAATCTTGATCAATGGAAAAAGCGTTACAGAGATCAACCCAGTGGAATTACGCCGTCAAATCGGCTATGTGATCCAAAGCATCGGTTTAATGCCTCACATGACGATTCGGGAAAACATCACATTGGTTCAAAAATTGTTAAAAGTCAGCCAAGAAGAACGCAACAAAACTGCCGAGCGCATGATCGACTTAGTGGAATTGCCACGAGAAATGCTCGACCGTTACCCCAACGAATTGTCTGGAGGGCAACAGCAACGGATCGGTGTTGTCCGTGCCTTGGCAGCTGACCAAGATGTCATTTTAATGGATGAGCCTTTTGGCGCACTAGACCCAATCACTCGTGACTCCCTACAAGATTTGGTCAAAGACTTGCAAGAACGGCTTGGAAAAACTGTCGTCTTTGTTACCCATGATATGGACGAAGCATTGAAGCTTGCTAGCCGCATCGTGATCATGAGTGAAGGAAAAGTCATTCAATTTGATACACCAGAAAATATTCTGCAACACCCGGCAACACCGTTTGTGGAAGAATTGATCGGTGAAGACCGCTTGTTACAAGCAAAACCTGACACGACGCCAGTCAAAGACGTAATGTTAAATACCCCGATCGCTATCACACCAGAAAAATCCTTACAAGAAGCGATTCACTTGATGCGGGAAAAACGGGTCGATACCTTGCTGGTTACCGACAATAGCAACGTGCTAAAAGGCTACATCGATGTCGAATCCATCGACCGCAACCGTGGTAAAGTTACTAGTGTCGGCGATATTTTGAACAAAGATGTCTTTTTCGTTCGCGAAACCGCCTTGTTGCGGGATACCTTGCAACGTATCTTAAAACGCGGCTTAAAATATGTGCCGGTAGTAGATGCCGACAAACATTTAGTTGGGATTTTGACCCGTGCTTCCTTAGTTGATATCGTTTATGACGTGATTTGGGGCGATGAGCCATCGATCATGGAAGCCATTGAGTCGGCGAAACCTGAAGAAACTGAGGAGGTCTAGCGCATGCAAAGCTTCTTTAATGAATATGGCGGCCAATTGGTCACCAAAAGTCTTGAACATTTGTATATTTCCTTTGCGGCTTTGCTCTTAGGGATTCTTGTTGCCGTACCGATCGGTGTGATCTTGACCCGTTTCCCCAAAGCAGCAACGGTCGTGATCGGCATCACCAGTGCGCTGCAAACCGTGCCTTCTTTGGCACTATTGGCATTGATGATCCCGATTTTAGGTGTCGGAAAAGTCCCTGCTATCGTCGCTCTTTTCATTTATTCCTTGTTGCCGATTTTGCGAAATACCTACATTGGAATGAAAAAAGTCGATTGGAATTACCGCGATGTTGCCAAAGGGATGGGGATGACCAACTTACAGTCGATCATCAGCGTGGAATTACCCCTAGCGATCCCAACGATCATGGCAGGGATCCGCTTATCGGCCGTCTATGTTTTAGCCTGGGCTACCTTGGCTTCTTACATTGGTGCCGGTGGACTTGGTGATTTGATCTTTAGCGGACTAAACAATTACCAACCGCCTTTGATTTTTGCTGGGACGATTCCAGTGACGATCTTTGCTTTATTAGCTGACTGGTTACTGGGTTTGTTAGAAAACAAACTGACACCAGCTGCCTTAAGGGGGGATGCGTAATGAAAAAAACTTCAAAATTAGCGCTGTTGTTTTCCTTAGGTGTCGCTTTACTGTCCGGCTGTTCCTTTCCCGGTTTAGCCTCGACTTCTGATGAGAATACCGTGGCGATCACAGGTGGGATCACTTCCGAAGCCCAAATTCTTGGCGCGGTGGTTGCCGGTATGGTCGAACACTATACGGATAAAAACACAACCGTCATTAACAACTTAGCAACAACGACCATCAATCACCAAGCAATGATGAATGGCGATGCGTCGATCTCAGCTGCCCGCTACACAGGCACTGACTTGACCACGACGTTAGGGTTGGAGCCAGAATCTGATCCGCAAGCCGCCTTTGACAAAGTCAAATCAGAATTTGAGCAACGGTACCAACAGACTTGGTTCCCTTCTTATGGCTTTGATAACACGTATGTCTTTCTTGTCAGGAAAGACACTGCCGAAAAATACGGATTGGAAAAAGTCAGTGACTTGAAAGATGTCGCAGATCAATTGGTCGCAGGGGTCGATACCGCGTGGATCACACGGGTCGGCGATGGGTACGATGGCTTCCAGAAAGCCTATGGATTCTCTTTCCAAAATATCCTACCGATGCAGATCGGTCTTGTCTATGATGCTGTTGATAACGGAAAAATGGATATCGTTTTAGGGTACTCAACCGACGGCCGGATCGGCAGTTACGATCTCGTGATGCTAGAAGATGATCTAAACTTCTTCCCGCCTTATGATGCCGCACCGATCGTCGATGACAAATTATTGGAAGAAACACCTGAAATCGGCGATGCCCTGAACAAATTAGCAGGCAAAATCGATACCGAAAAAATGCAAGAATTGAATTATCAAGTGGATAATGACCTTCTAGAACCAACGGTAGTTGCCGAACGTTTCTTAGAAGAAAATAATTATTTCGAAGGAGAGTGACGAAATGGCAGACATGAATTTATTCCAACAATTTCTTTTCTATTTTCAAGAAAATGGCGGCTATGTTTTTGCCCAGTTCATTCGTCACTTCTTGATTTCAATCTACGGGGTACTTTTTGCCTCGATCGTCGGCATTCCAATCGGGATCTTGATTTCTAAAAAAATGCGTTTGGCAGATTGGGTGATTCGTTTCGCCAATATCATCCAGACGATTCCATCTTTAGCGATGATCTCGATTTTAATGATCGGCATGGGCTTAGGTGTGAATGTCGTGATTTTAACGATTTTCCTTTATTCTTTGTTACCGATCATCAAAAATACCTATACCGGCATGCGCCAAGTCGACCGCAATACGTTAGATGTCGGCAAAGGGATGGGGATGACTAGCTGGCAGCGATTGTATATGATCGAATTGCCATTGTCTGTTTCGGTGATCATGGCAGGGATTCGAAACGCCTTAGTCGTGGCGATCGGTATCACCGCCATTGGCGCTTTCGTTGGTGCTGGTGGACTGGGGGACATCATCATCCGCGGAACCAATGCGACAGATGGAGCATCGATCATCTTAGCCGGTGCTTTACCAACTGCCTTGATGGCAATCATTACGGATCTTGGGCTAAGCTTTATTGAACGCCGCTTAGATCCCGCCAGCCGTACGTCACGCTAAACTTATTGGGAAAAAGCAAAAGCCGTTGTGACCATTTATTGGTCGCAACGGCTTTTTTGGTTCGGTCATTTTTCAGAAAAGCATCGCTTCAGCCGCTTCCCTTTTTAGGGTTAACGCCCTGCTCTTTTTTGCTATTTATCCATTCCGTATACTTCGACTTCATAGATTCGGGCTGCTGAGTCTGCTCCTTGTGTTGGTTTATCAATACTGATTTTTACATATTGCACCTTCTTGACGGCAAACGTATTGGTGCTATTGCCTGCTTCATTTTTCAACGTTCGTGAAACTGGCTCATAGTCTTTGCCGTCTTCACTGACGAGCACCGTATACGCCCGCGTATTCATGTCTGGGCCTTCTCCACCAGCTTCCGCATGGGCGAGGCGTACTTCACTGACCGTTTGTGGTCGACCGAGATCGATCATCAACTCATGAGGCGCATTGCCTGTCGCACACCACTTCGTACTCAAATCACCATCGAGGGCAAAAGCTGGTGCTTCGGCATCATTGACAAACGATGAAGCAGTTGCTTCGGCATCTTTTGAAAGCAGCAGCAACTCTTTCGGCGCATCAGCAGAAATCGTGATCAATCCCGCCATTTCCAGAGGGGTCTCTCCTGCTTCGTTTTTGGCAACAAGCGTGACTTTGTAGGTACCTGGTTCCGAATAGGTCACTTGGGGATTTTCTTCTGTACTGCTGGTGATATCGCCGCCTTCAAACGTCCATTCAAATGCTTCGGCATTCGCAGATGAGGTATTCGTGAAGGTGATCGTTTCCCCCGGTGCCGCTAAGGTTTTAGAGGCTGTAAAGGCTGCTTTTGGCAGCTGATTGTTCGGCCAAGTGATCTCCACCGTATCGGATAGCTTGCCGCGATTGCCATAGCGATCCACTGCCACCACCGCGAACTTGGTTTTCGTCCCTTTTGGTCGTTCAACGGCATTCAAATAGTGGTTGGTTGCTGGCGTAGCTGCTAAGAAAGAGCGTGAGCCGTCATCGTTCAATTGGTAGACCTCATAAACCGCAGCTGTCTTGTCCTTGGCAGCTTCCCACGTTAAACGGACACCCGCATAGTTGCCCTCTTCTTCATCAAAGAGCACATCCTCAACCGTCAATGCTTCGGCAGCGAATTTCTCCGCTTTCTGATCTCCGATCGTTAATTGCCCTAGATTCAACTCATAGACATCACTGGTTTCTTTCGTGGTTATGTCATAACCGATCGCTGTCACTTCCCCTTTGATGTCTTTCAATGAGTAAGTGATCGTCGTCCAGTCTGTTGCGACCTCTTTGTCTCCTTTGATCGTTTGTGTTGAACCATCAGCTAAAGTCACGACCAAATCAAGAGCTGTCGGTACCGTTGCTTTGACAGTCGTCGTCAACTTCGTCTTTTTCGTCACAGGAAATGCTGTCTGATACAATTCCATGTGACTGGTACTGCCTTTTGTCATCTGTCCACGTAGTTTCAGTGCATTTCCGCCATTATAGGCATCCGCATAATTGATTGATACAGCCAAATCATTGTCTTTTCCATGGTCAAAGACCCAACGATAGGTCGGCAAAACAGCTTGCAAACTTCGGTTGTTCCAATTGCGGCTGGACACTTTTTCTCCCTCGATAAAATAGTTGTAGCCATTCCCAAAACTAAAATTCGTCACAAAAGGCAGCTCTGTGATAGCGGTCTGTTCCAGGGCATACGTGGAGATCCCAGGCCACTCTGTCGCTTCTGGCAGCTGGCTTTCCCGAGGATCGCCCGTGTTATTGACCCAAAAAGCATTCTCTTTGCTTTGGAAATCATCCGGCGTACTAGCAGAAGAATAGGTCCAGCTAGGCACATACAGGCCCAATGAGGTATAAGGAACGCCTTTTTCATCCGTAAACAGATCCCAGCGCACAGGCGTTGCATAGCCATTTTCTTGTACATCGATCCCAGCAAAAAGATCGTAAGGATCGACACCGATTTCACGGGCTTTTTCATTGGAGGCCTTCAACAGCTCTTTGTCCGCCAGTTTGTCAGTGGTCCACCAGAAATTCAAGAACATACTATCTGCCAATGGGTTCATCTCTGCATCCACCAAATAGGCTTTGTTCTTATCCGTCAAAGCGTTTTGCCAATCCATTTTCCCATCACTCGTCATGGAATCATACCACATGATCTCTAAATGCTCGTCGGCTTGTTCTTTGAATTGGGCGATCAATTCTTGCATTGCTTTGGCGTGGCTTTCATTTAGTCCTTTACCATCAGCCCCCGATTGTTCGACACCTTCCGCTGCATCATCAAAACTAGTGACCGCCGTATCGGTTTCTTGATTGATGAACCAGCCATCAAAGCCATACGTATTGGCAACTTCGATCATTTTTTCTACGATCGGAAAGTTGCCGTCCTCATCCTTAGCTAAAAACGTATCTAGCCATTCCAGCTTCCCACCATGGGCAGTTTGCGGAAAGAAGATCGTTCCTAAAACCGGCACGCCATTCCTATGAGCAGCATCCGTTACATCAGGACTTGGCGGTACGATGATCCCTTCGCCAGAAGAGCCGCCCCAATAAACCAATTGATCGATGTATTGCCAATAAGAAAAGACATTGGCATCAAAGGTATTGATCCCACGTGGTGCATTGCCGCTCGTACTGCTATTCATAATCGAAAGCGCCACGACTTTGGTTTCTGCCGTTTGCGTGTCATTCATCTTCGGCAACGTCTCTTTAGCTGCCCGCTGCGCTAATGGAACAACGCTGGTATTGTATTTCGCATCTGGATCTTTTTCAAAAGACCATGCCAACAAATCCTCTGGGAACCAATAAGACGACTCCGGTTGATTGTCCATCGCTTTTTCCAACGTACTTTTGGCTGTTTCTTGGTAAACGACTTTTCCAGTTGTCTTCGCCTCACTTTGGGTGCAGCCACCGATTGCCGTTGCCGCTGCCAATACCAACAAAGATGCGCCAACTTTACTGATTTTCCTTGTCACACTTCTTCCTCCTTGTTTTACATAAACCCGCCAACATTCCTACACTAAAACAATAACGCTTTCAAAGACCGGAATATAGGAACAAATTAAAGAAATCATGCAACAAATCCAAGAAGGTTGAGTTTAGAAAAAAAAAGAGCCTCCTTTTTGGGAAGCTCTTGGTCAACTAGCTAAAAAATCAGCTCTTCACACTTCATTCATAATGTGTCCATGCAGAATAAATTTCCACAACTTTATTTTCCTCATCAACTTTGTAAACCACTCGATGTTGCCTATTCAGCCTACGTGAATATCTGCCTTCATGTGTAGGTCTCAGCTTTTCAAAAGACTGCGTGGGCATATATGGATCTTCCTTCAAGGTCTGAATCACTTCTTCAAACTGTTTCTTTAAATTCGATTGTTTGATTTTCCTTAGATCCACTTTCGCAGAGTTTTTAATTGCGACTGTATAGTTACTCATCAAAGAGCTTCCCAATCAATATCATCAATATCCGTAAAGCCACTGTCGTCTTTTTCGCGGTCTCGTACTTTGTCTAGAGTACCTGTTTGCTCAAGAAAAAGGGTTTCTTGAATCGCTCTCCAGTCTTCTAGCCCAATCAACACAGCATTGTTTCCACTACGATCACTAATAATCTCAATTTCAGTATGGTTTTCATTTACATCTTTCAATAACTGATAAAAATTTTTGCGAGCAGTGCTAGGATTCATCGTTGTATTAGCCATTGCCTCTCCTCCTTTTCTTGATATAATTATAGCGTACCTGATTGAGTACGTCAAAAATACAATAATGCACTTATATACAGTGAACTTTTCCCGCTATTTTCACATAGAAAAAAGAGCCTCCTTTTAGGGAAGATCTTTGGCCCTGCTTACTTCTTACACCTTTCCAACGAGCGGCAGCCAAACGCGTATTTCGCCTATGCCCCGATTGCCCCATAAATGGTATGGGATCAGTTGCCACGTACGAGGTATGACCGTTTCCGCTCGTTCTTCGTAAAGGGTTGTTCCCGACCATTCTTCGCTTTGGTAGCCTTTGATCGCCAAACGTAAAGTAGTTGGCAACAACGTATCCTCTTTCGAAAAGGTCGCCTCCAGCGCCTGTGGGTCGATGCGGCAACGCCAGAGTGCTTGACCATTGTCGGCTTCTTCTATGCAATACACGAAGGGGCCACGTTGCAATGCGACTTGATTGATAGCTTGAATAACTTGAGGATTCGCACGCAGGATTTGCAATGGTTGTTCAAAACGGATATTGGCCGTCACGTTTTCGACTGCCTCAAAGATGATTACCTCGTTCGTCTCCTGCCATTCGTGTTCACTCTCGATTTGAAACTTACTTAGTCCGTTAGGTTTGTGGATGATAAGCGTCTTTGGAATGCCTTGATAGCGAATCGTGAGGTCCTCTGTAAAAGGAAACCCGCCCGTTTGTTCAAACGTAAATTGATCAGGTTCTTCTAAACGGCTTGCTACAAATAAATTCACGTAAAGCTTCTCTTGATCGCAAGTGTAAACCAAGCGTTGCAGCGAAGCGACCATCCGTGCAAAATTCGGCGGACAACACGCACAACCGAGCCAATCGGGTCGTTGGGCTTTGACGTGACCTTTGCCAGGATTTTCTTGATCTCGTTGGGGATTGACCTCCAAAGGATTCACGTAGAAAAAGTGTTTGCCGTCAATTGCCGCACCAGAAAGGACGCTATTATACAACGCTCGTTCCATCGTCGCTAAATATTTTGGTTCCTTGGTTAGTTTGAACAGCTCAAAAGAAAATTGGACCAATGCAATAGCTGCACAAGTTTCACAATACATCGTATCATTCGGCAAATCATAGGGACCGACAAAGGCTTCCCCGTGAACGGTTGAGCCGACGCCACCGGTCACATACATTTTCTTACAGGCGATGTCTTCCCAAATCGCTTCGCAAGCATCGATTAATTCTTGATATTGGATATGCTGGGCGACTTTTGCCATCCCGCTTGCCATATATAGCACTCGTACCGAATGACCTTTGGCTTCATGCTGCTTTTTAGGTTGATCGTAGGCTTGTAAATAGGTGAGGTCTACCCTTGGCGTTTCATCCGATAAGCCATCCGCTTGGTTTTTCAAAATTTCTTTTTCGTAAAAGGCAGGATCTTCCCCACGTACTTCAAGAAAAAAATCAGCTAATGTCAAATAGGTTTGTTTACCAGTGTATTCATACAAACGCACCAGCGCCAATTCGATCTCTTGATGGCCATCAGCACCTTGAATTTTTTCAGGCTCCCGCCCAAAATGCGTGCAAATATTGGCGATATTTTTCTCTGCCACGGTCAGTAATTTATCCTTGCCTGTCGCTTGATCATAAGCGATAGCCGCTTCGACTAAATGCCCGGCACAATAAAGTTCATGACTGAAATACAACTGACGGTATTTTAACTTCGGTCGGGTCAATTGAAAGAAGGTATTTAAGTAGCCATCCGCTTCTTGCGCCGCAGCAACTAAGTCAATCACTTCATCTACTGTCTTTTCCAATTGCGGATCGCTAGTATTCAACAAGCTATACCCAGCCGACTCGATCCATTTGTAGACATCACTATCTTGAAAAAACCAGCCAAAATGTTCCCCTTCCATTTGCCCTGCAGCGATGCGAAAATTCGCCAGTGCATGGCTTTTCCCAGCTGGCAAATTGGGATCTTCTCGTTCTGCTTGAACATCTACATCGATTTCATCATTTAGGACTTGGTATTGGTAAGGAATCGTTTCTTTGCGAACAAGCTCTTGGTATCCTTGCCAAAACTCGTCCGTGAGCTGGATCTTGTTTAATGCGAATTCTTTCATTTCGTTCTCCTGTTCTTTTACTTTTTTATGCTTGATCATTCAATTCATATTTACTTCATTAATAAAAAGTTCGGATCATCTCCTGTGATATGTTGCCCTGCCTCCTCTTTGATCGTTTGCTTATATAAGAGCTGGTAGGCTTTAGGACTCATGCCTTTTTTTTGTTTAAAGGTATTGGTAAAGTGCTGCCTACTGTTGAATCCTGCTTGAGCGGCAATTTCGACGATTGGCAGCTGACTATTGCTTAGTAAAAATGCTGCCTGCTTCAGACGCTCACTAGTGAGAAAATGGTTGACCGTCACTCCCAGTTGCTCATGAAAGAGTTTATGCAAGTAGGCTTTCGTAATCCCCACAGCCGCTGCGATTTGGGAGACTTGAATATCTTCATCAAAACGCTGTTGAATATAGTTGACCGCAGCGTTCACATAGCAATTGCCCCGTTTGGTTTCTTTCGTACGTAATGAAAAGGCTAATTCCATCAACATCCGCTTAAACAAGAGCTCGATCGTAAATTGCCGTTCAGCAGACGGTTGCTCTTGAGTATCATCGATCATTAGCAGCTGCAGCAATGACTTGATCGCTTGTCCAAATTGGCGGACATCGCGACTTTTCGCGTAAGGCTCATTCAATTGTACATTTCCTTTGATGTATGCAAAAACATCACGAACACAAAGGCCGGACGGTGTCTCACTCAGAAGAAATTCAATATTCAGTAAGGTGCAGGAATCTCCTTCAACGAGTAAGGCGTGTTCCACAAACGCGTTTATGAAAACGAAATCATTTCTTTCCAGAACAATTACTTGATCTTGCACCTTTATCTTACACTTCCCTTTGGTCACAAACATGATCTCACACGCTGGGTGTTGATGTGGATCCATGGAAAAACGCTCAAGGGCAACACTATAGTATGCTGTAATCTTCGCATAGTTTGTTTCTTGTGGAAACACCATTGATCAACTCCTTTTTCATTCGTTGACGATTTCTTTCTTTTTTATTTCTAGTAGACAAAACTTTCCCTCTCTTTTTTATTGCTTACTATACTATAAGAAAAACGTACTAGGAGGAAATCAATGTCTTTTTTACATTTTGCACAAACACCCCCAATGGGATGGAATTCTTGGGACTGCTATGGCGCTTCTGTAACCGAAGCAGAAGTGATCGCCCATGCAGATTTTATGGCAGAGCATTTGAAAGCTTATGGTTGGGAGTACGTCGTCGTGGATATTCAATGGAGCGAACCAGAAGCAAAGTCTACAAGGTACAATGATTTTTATCCGTTGTGTATGGACGACTATTCTCGCTTGATTCCTGCTGAGAACCGTTTCCCTTCAGCAAAAGATGGCGCTGGTTTCAAAAAACTTGGTGACTATCTGCATCAAAAAGGGCTGAAGTTTGGTATCCATATCATGCGCGGCATTCCACGACAAGCAGTTCATCAAAATACGCCGATCAAAGGAACAGATAAACGGGCACGGGACATTGCTATGAATTCAATCTGCCCTTGGAATTCCGATATGTATGGGGTCGATGTTTCATTGCCTGAAGGACAGCTTTATTATGATTCTTTGCTCGAATTATATGCTTCTTGGGGTGTTGACTTTATAAAGGTGGATGATATCGGCGATTCGAAAATTTACGGTGATGCCCATAAAGCAGAAATCAAAGCGATTCGCCGTGCGATCGATCGGGTCGAGAGATCGTCCTTTCTTTGTCTCCCGGACCAGCTGCCCTCAAAAATGGTAGTTTCTTTCAAAATCATGCCAATATGTGGCGCTTGACGGATGACTTTTGGGATCATTGGGACGCCCTTTACGCCATGTTTGACCGAGCAGCAGAGTGGGCACCTTTCGTCCGTCCAGGTAACTGGCCTGACTGTGATATGCTGCCGTTGGGTCATATCGGCATTCGGGCAGTTGATGGTGGCGGTGGTGATAGCTGGACACGTTTTACGGAAGACGAGCAATACTTATTGATGAGTTTATGGACGATCTTCCAATCTCCATTGATGTTCGGTGGTACTTTACCAGACATCGATCCCTTTACGTTATGTTTATTGACGAATACTGAAGTCTTAGAAATGTATCGAAGAATCCATACGAAAAAAGAGTTCTATCGTGATCAAGAGTGGATCATTTGGGAGGCGTTGAGCGACACAGCCGTCTACTATGCCATTTTCAATGTTTCTGATCAAACGCAAACCATCCCAAAATCGATCGCTGCTTTACTACCAATTAAAAGCGGCACTGAGTTATGGCAACAAAAAGAACAAACAATTGCCGATGCTGAGGTTCCTACTCATGGTGTCCGATTATTAAAAGGCAGTATTTAGTAAAGCCGGCAGCAGCATACGTTTATAAGCAGCACAATGCAACCTACTCATTGTGCTGCTTGTTTTTTATTCTTCGTACATTTTTCGACCAAGAAACGCAACGCCTTGATCATTGATTCCAGAGAAAAACAACCTTTCTTTTTGGTCGATGTACTCATAATATGGGACAAATTCGTTTTCTCCCCACAAGTAACTTCGTCCTTCTTTTTTTAATGCTGTTATTTCTTGCAGTTGAGAAGATATAACTTGAGATTCATGATCAAATTGGATGATTTCCCACTTTCCTAACAGAGTTTCCTGCTCTGGCATTCGTGAAACACTTCCTTGATAGATTGAAGCAGAGATTACTGGCCAGCCTGATTCCAGCCAATAGAGTTTACGTATTTGTAAATGGAATTGGTCACTGAAGGGTTTTCTCCGTGCATGATGCACAACGAAGCTTTCTTTATTGGATTGCGTAAAGATCGAGTTATGACCAGGAGCGTATACAACTGGTTATTCTGAGAACTGATAGCTGCCCAGCAGTTTAGTCCCTACTTCGGTGGGCGTCTTTTCTTGATCCGTCATGGCCGTACCATGCCAGTCCAGATATGGCCCTGTAATTTCTTTTGCTCGGGCGACACGGATATTATACGAATCGTTAAGGGAGTCGAAAGAAACAAACAAATAATAATAATCGGTTTCAGGATGATAATAGATAAATGGGCCTTCAATAGCAGTATCAACTGTTTTCGGACGAAAAGCAATCCGTTGACCATAGCTCTTTTCTTGAAGTTTTCCAGTTTCTTTGTTCAATGGAGCAATATAGATTCCGCCAAAAAAAGAACCATAGACAAACCACTGCTCACCTGAGCGGTCAAAAGCAATATTGGCATCGATCGCGTTATGCTGTGCAAGAGTAGCATTGGTTTTAACAACCTCTCCTTGATCTTCCCAAGGGCCCAAAGGATCTGATGCTGTAGCTAAGCCAATAAAAGAAGTGGTACTGCCGAATGTCGAAGCAGAATAATACATACGGAATTCGTCCTTATAGCGAATAACTTCCGGTGCCCATAGTCCTTGAGCCTTGCTCCATTTTACTGCTGGTTCAGGCATTTCTGACAATGCCTGTTTCTCAAATTGCCAATGGATCAAATCTTTTGAACGACGAATTGGTACACCAGCCGTTTTGGGCTGTTGTGTGTCCGTTGAATATAAATAAAAGGTGTCTTCATGTTCAATAATCGTAGGATCATGAACCCCATTGATCGCTGTCATGTCTTCCCTCATCTCCTAATTGATTTATGCTATTTTATAAAAACAGGACAGCTACTTGGCGAGCTGTCCTGTTTGTTCCCACATTCCTGCAGGACAGTTTTTCTTAGCTAAGTTTGCGCGAAACCGATAAAAGCAACCGCATTTGGTACAGGTATGATTCAATCGCAGTGGACAGGTCTCACAAACAGCGATTCTCCTACTGACGATCTCCGGCGAAGCCAAGTCGCTTTCTAAAGAAAGTTGTTCTGCAATCAAGGATTCAATGTCTTCCTGTGCTGCTGCAGCATCTTTCACTTCGCATCCTTTACAAGTCATGGGTCAGACGGTCAATGAGATCGTTAGAACACTCATTGCTGGCACCCGCAAGCTGACTTTGTTCTCTTTGACATCGTAAGCGGTGAAGTCTTGGATCACCACATCTTCAGGATGATCAAAATCATTGTGTGCGTTCATTTTGTCCCCCACGATATAACGAGCTTCTTTCACTTCATTGATCGCTGTTTCCAGGGAGAAGGTTAATTCTTCCGTGCCTTGGGTAGCAAAATTACAAACCGATAGATGGATCGTATCTTCTTTTTTCGAAATCGTATACGTAATGGTATCGCTGCTGGTTCCATGGCTATCAATGGTTTCAGCATCTTGATGGACTTTGTACAAATCAAAGACATGATAGCTTGGGGTTTTCACCATTTGTTCGCCATCTGTCAAAATCATCGCTTGCAGGACATTGACGGTTTGTGCGATATTTGCCATATGCACTCGCTTGGCATGTTTATGGAAAATATTCAAGGTGATCGCTGCGACCATGGCATCACGGATCGTATTTTGTTGGTATAAGAAGCCTGGATTCGTCCCAGGTTCTGCTGAGAACCAAGTGCCCCATTCATCAACAATGATTCCCACACGCTGTTCTGGGTCATACTGGTCCATGATCGCGCTGTGGCGGGTCAATAATTCATCCATGTAGGCTGCTTTTTCACAGGTCACTTGCCACTCTGCCTCATCAAATTCCAAGGCGCTACCTTTTTCTTCCCAGCCTTGCGGATGAACGTAGTAGTGCAAGCTTAGGCCGTCCATCAACCAATGGGCGTTTTTCATCAGCGTTTCTGTCCAATGATAGTCTGCGACATTCGCTCCGCCAGCAACTTTGTAGATTTTTTTGTCACCGTATTGGCGGACATAGGTTTGATAGCGGCGATACAGATCCGCATAGTACTCTGGCCGCATATTGCCGCCGCAGCCCCAGTTTTCGTTTCCTACGCCAAAGAATTTCATTTCCCACGCTTCTTCATGGCCATTTTCTCTGCGAAGATCAGCCATCGGAGAAATGCCATCCATCGTGATGTATTCCACCCATTCCGACATTTCTTGCACCGTTCCGCTGCCGACATTGCCGTTGACATACGCGTCACATTCCAGCTGCTTGATCAATTCAAAAAATTCATGGGTCCCGAAATGATTGTTTTCAGTCACGCCGCCCCAGTGCGTGTTGACCATCGTTTTGCGGTTTTCTTTAGGACCAATCCCGTCTTTCCAATGGTATTCATCGGCGAAGCAGCCGCCTGGCCAACGCAGCACAGGGATTTGAATGTTTTTCAGTGCTTCAACCACATCGATCCGCATCCCATTTTTATTTGGGATCGGCGAATCTTCTCCAACGTATAATCCTTCATAGATACAACGGCCTAAATGCTCTGCAAAATGACCGTAGATATATTTGCTGATCGTTGTTCCTGATTTTGTGTTTTGAATGTTAATCATCATTGTTATACTCCTATTCTTTGATTCCCCAAATGGACTCATTATTATCGCCAATCGTTGAGAACGTTAATTTTTGCTGCTCAAATTCTGTTATTTCCTGAGTTAATAAAATTCCTTTGAAGGTAGCTTCTTCAAAAGTCAATGCCAAGTATCCCGCATCGTACGTCCAAGTTCCGGTCAGGTCACCAGTAACGCTTCCATCTTTTTGAAGCTCGATCGTCTGCGTTTTTAGCATGGTCGTTCCATTGTCGGTACCATGGTTAATGATTTCATAGCGCCCGATAATGTCATCTTCTGTCAAAGCATCCGCTACTTGTTCATTGCCTCGATACTCGTAGGGTGCTGGAACTGGCCAGCCTTCCTCATTCATATACATTCTGTTGACCCGCACTTCATGGGCTTCGGTTCCATTGTTAAAGCGCGTATGGTACACCAAGGACCACTGACCATTCTCATCGATGATCGCCGAATTGTGTCCCGCTGCTCGATACCCCATTTGTTGAAACGAGAATTGGTAGTTGCCAATCAATTTGATGCCGTAGTTTGAATTTTGGTCCCCTTGTTCGAAGATTGGGCTATTTCCTTGGGCATCAAGGTAAGGACCTTCTGGTTTTTCAGCGCGAAACAGTCGCATATTGTAACCACCTTTTGCTGCTAAACCACCGTAAGTGACGAATAGGTAATAATAATCGGTTTCCTCATCATATACAATATAGGGACCTTCTCCTGATTGATGATAGCCGCCAAAAAGCTTGATCCCGAAATAGCGATCAATGATACGCCCATCTTCCGTCGTGCTATCTTCCCCAGGATACATTGGTTTTCCAGTGGCTGGATCAACTTCCAATAAAAAGATACCGCCAGACCAAGAACCATAGGTCATCCATAGTTTCCCTTCTTCATCATAAAACAACGCTGGATCAATGGCGTTTGGCGCATAATCGGTGTTATACGTCAGACCATCTTCGATCGCCCAGTTTTCACTGAACCCACTGATTTTCCCCTCTTTGATCAATTTGGCCAAATGGGTATTTTGATAGTTGGTATTGCGTTCACTACCATCTGTCGAATCTTTTTCTGTAAAACCAGAATAGATTACGGTATCCGCATAACTATAGGGTCCTTCGATCGTTTTAGCTACGGCCAATCCAATCGCTGAACGCCGCCAAGTAGAACTAGCTGAGTAGTAGAGCATGTAGGCTCCCTTGTCTCCATTTGACCATTCATAATCAGCATTCCAAATGACATCTGGTGCCCAAAGGCTGTAACCACCTTGTGAATCGGCATCATCGTAGCCTGCCCATTCAAAAGTCTCAGCTAGATTTTCTTTTGTGTTACCATAGATCATATTGTCTTCCATTGATTCATATTCGTGAGTGAAAGGCACTTCCCAAGTTTGTAAATCTTCTGTTTTCGCTTGGGCGAGATGCGAACCAAATACGTAAAACAGCTCTTGGTCACCAACATGAATAGAAGTAATCGATGGATCGTGAATCGACACTCGATTTTTTGTCGTTGTTTCCCACTCCTTTTGTGAAAGTTGCTCAGCAGCATCTCCTGTTTGACAGCCAGCAAGAAATAAACTAGTAAAAAAAACGGACATGGTTAAACAGAGCATTTTTCTTTTTGTATTCATTTTTTCCCTCTCTTTTATCTATCCTTTGACTACACCGGGTTCGCCAAAATCAGGTAATCCATTTTTTTTCCAAGTAAACGGTTGGACATACGCATGTCGATTGGGATTTTCTAAAGGATTACTGTAATCATTTTTTTCTGGTCTTGCATGATACACTAAGATATCTTGTTTCCCCTCCTCATCGACTGTAAAGGAGTTATGTCCTGGTCCGTATAGGGAATTTTGTTCAGAACTTGAAAAGACTGGTTCCTTCAACTTATACCAAGAATACCCATTCAATAAATCACTATCCTCATCTGCCCACAACAGTCCCATCGCGTAGTTTTCATCCGTCGCACTGGCTGAATAAGTAATGATCACTTTTCCATTTCTAATCAAAGCAGCTGGAGCTTCGTTCACTTTGAAGCCGATTTTTTCCCATTCATAATAAGGAATGCTCAGCAGAATCTGCTTTCCTTTCAATGTCCAAGGGTTTTCCATCTCTGATAAATAAAGATTGGAATTGCCTGGAATGTTTGGATCTGCTTGTGCCCAGACATAATACAATCGGTTCCTGTGTTCAAATACCGTAGCATCTAAACTGAAACTCTCAAATTGCGTCTTGATCTGTCCTTTTTCTACCCACTCGCCTGCAAAGGGATCTTCATTCGCATTTTCGATCGCAAACATCCGATGATGGTGCTGATCATTTCTGACTTCGCCATGATCTGCAGCAGCAAAATAGATGTACCATTTTCCTTGAATAAAATGAATCTCTGGTGCCCAGATCAGCTCACTCATGGGGCCTTCGGCATGAGCCGTCCAGATGGCTTTTACTTCACCGTCAGCCAGTCCTTTCAAGGTTTTCGCACGCCTTAATTCGATTTCCTGATACCCTGGTTTTGATCCAGTGAAGTAATAATATCCATCGGTATGCTTGTATATCCATGGGTCTGCACGTTCTAATACAATCGGTTCCAAATAATTTTCTGCCATAAATTCTACACCTTCTTAAAAAATTCCATTTTCCGTTTTTAGTATTTTTATTGCTTTGTTTTTAGACATATACATCGTCGTAGCTAGTAAATAGAGGACGACACCGATCACATCATAGATGATCAAATGGATGATGACACAGGCGATCATCCAACGTATCGTTCCTTTGTTTATTTGTTTGTCTCGCATATTCTTTGCGTTGATACAACTGATAACGCCCATCAAAATCGTCGCTAACGCAACGATCATAACTACCTTCGATATCATTCCTACCAGACTTGACTGCAAGTATTCATACTGATTTTGATTTTGAAATGCTGCGATCCCTTGTTCTTCAAACCAAGGATAATACCCAAACATCGTTACGAGACCAATACAGACATCCCAGACCGCACTGGCACGTAGTAAATTTCTTTCCAATTTTCGATTCATGATCTTCACTATCCTTTTATTCCTGCATTTAAGTTCATAGATTCAATGAAGTATTTTTGAGCAAATAGAAACAGCATGACGGTTGGAATGATCGCAATCAATGCCGAGCCCATCAATTGACCAATCATTCGGTAGTTACCATAAATGTCTTGTAGCAATAGCAAACCGGCTGTAATCGGCATTTTACTAACATCCGTATACACGATCACTGGCCACAAGAAATCATTCCATGAGCCCGTGAAAGAAAAGAGGCCTGCAACGATCAACACAGGTTTGATCAAAGGAACGATGATCTCTGCAAAAATTGTAAATTCATCTGCACCATCCATTCGTGCTGACTCGTCAAATTCAAGCGGGATACCTTTCATAAACTGTCGCACAAGAAAGATATTTCCCATCCCTGCTAAGCCTGGAATGATCATGGCAAGAGAAGAGTTGACCCAGCCGAAGGTTTCAATGATTTTGTAAGACGGGATCAAATTCACTACGCCGGGAAACATCGAGATCCCCATCAAAAGATAAAAGATACGATCACGGTATTTAAACCGCATTCTGCCATAGCCATAAGCGGTCACTGAAACAACGATCACAACTAAAACAGTGTGCGTGACTGCGATAAACATTGAATTCCATAACCACTGCATAATTGGTGCAGTAGACGTATTAGTCAAAATCGCTACATAGTTATCTAATATCCAGTTTACAGGTAATAAACGAAACCCAGTGGAGACGATTTCGGTTTGAGAACGAAAAGAAGTGGCGAAGCTAAAAATCAATGGAATAACCCAGATGATACATAAAACGATCAGAAACAAATATGCGATGACCATACTAGGTATATGTTTCTTTTGTGTATTCATTTTTTTGCCCCCTTAAGTATTGCTTCTATCTAAAAGAAAATATTGAAATACGGACACACACATAATGATCAATCCTAAGATGACTGCCATCGCCGAAGCCATTCCTGCAATTGATTCTCCTTGACTAAAAGCCAGTGAGCGGATATACATCATCAATACAGTCGTGCTTTGGTTTGGACCTCCACCTGTCATCATCAAAGGCTGTGCAAAGACATTAAATGCTCCAGCAGTTGTCATCACGATCGTATATAACAGTGGAAAGCGAATAGATGGCAAGGTCACATTCAAGAATTTTTGAAACGCTCCCGCTCCGTCGATCTCTGCCGCTTCATAAAGGTCTTCATTGACACCCGCTAAAGCTGAGCGATAAATGATCATGTTACCACCGATCGCTCCCCAAATGCTGACAACAAAAATCAAGATCCATGCATAGGGTTGTCGCGAAGCCCAAGAGAAATCGAACCCAAAAATATTATTGACGGCACCTAATCGAGAGTGGAAAATCAATGACCAGATCAAAGAACCTGCTGAAACAGAGATAAGACCTGGAATATATAGAATTGCTTGAAAAAGTCCTTTCAGCTTCACTTTTTTATGTTGCAATGCAGCTGCAATCATCAGTGGAATGATGATTTGTAACGGCACCATGATCAAAACGAAAATAAAGGTATTTTTCAAACCATTCCAAAATTGGGTATAGAATGTCGAGGAACTATCAAACAATAATGTTTTATAGTTGCTAAAACCGACCCAGACTGGATCAGAGATCAAATTCCATTGCGTAAATGAAGCATAAATACCATAGATCGTTGGAATACATACAAAAATAATAAAGAGTACCATGTGTGGTCCAATGAATGCGATCGATGCCCAGTTAATGCTCTTTTTTTTCATTCCTTTCATTCCCTTCTAAAAATTGGAAAAGGGGATAGAATTATCCCCCCTTCACTTATCTAGCTACTTCTGCAATCTTATCTTCGACATATTGTTGCATCGTTGCTAATCCTTCATCCATATCTAATTCACCGTAAGCGATATCTGTACTATAAACATCTAATGCTTCTAAGACATAAGAGAAATAAACGTAGTCAAAGATGTAAAGTGTTTCTTCTTCCTCTGGTGTAGAAGTAAAGAATGATTGTGGGTATTGTTGGTAATCATCACTTTCTAAAATATCTTTACTTGCAACGATTTGTCCGGCTTTTGCCCATTCGATCGAGTTTGTACGAACAAATTCTAAAAATTGTGCGATTACTTCTTCTTTTTCTTCTGTTCTGCTTTCACTCTTCAACATGCCAAACATATGAGAAGCTGCTCGGTTAGTTGCGATGTCATCTGAAGTCGAATAAATATTTGTTACACCCCAATTCAAGCCCTCAACCGCATCATGAGCGGTGGAAGTCCAAGTACCATCTGTTGATAAGAGTACGTTTCCGCCTTGGAACATCAAATACCCATCTTCTCCATAAGGTGTCATCAAACCTGCATCTGTTAACGCTTTAATTTTTTCTAACGCTTCTTTCATTTCTGGCGTATTCACCGTCGGGTTCCCAGCATCGTCAGAAATTGCGCCACCTAAGTTACGGATTTGCGCTAAGATAACCCAAGAAAGTAACGCATTATTTACGACATAATCGCCTTCTTCCATCTGCCCTGCTAATGACATCATTTCATCAAACGTCACGATGTTATCGTCTAGCCAAGAAGTGACATTGTATTTTTCTAAAAGATCTTGATTGTAATACATGGCACTGGCATGGATATCTAATGGGATCGTATATTGAGTATCGCCGATTTTTCCTGCATTCCACGCTGTATCTAAATAATTGCTTTCTTCTAACTCAGGTTGATAAGAAACCAGACGATCAACCGGATCAATAATATCGGAATTGACAAATTCCTCTACTTTATAAGAATGCATCAAAGTCAAATCTGGAATCCCACTTTTAGAACTAACAACCGTACTTAATTTAGTATACATATCAGACGTGATCACATGATTGATTGTATAATCGGAACCTGATTGTTCATTGAATTCATTTACGATCTGATCCATATAAGCGCCATCATCACCGGTAAGGGGTGACCAAAAATTAATCGTGTATTTTTCTTTTTCCGCTGCCTGATAACGATTAAAACCAATAAGGGCAACTGCAACGACTGCAACTAAAGCACCAATAATAATAAGTTTCTTCTTCATGTTTTTCCCTCTTTCATAGAAATTGAATTTTGGTCTTTGAAGCCGAACACGCCTATCCTCCTTCTCTTATTTGCTATCCCAGCATTTATAATTGCATTATTCATTTCTAGCGTTTGCAAACACTTTCAATTTACAAATAAATCATAACTTGATTTGTAATCGCTGTCAACAATATTTTGATTAATTTATTCAAGATAATATCTATATTAATTAATAATTATATTAATAACTAACGAAATAAACAACGCTATTTACACAAATTAGCAAATATGTTAACATTCAAGTAAATCAAACAGTTTATGCGGAGGTGACACGATGCAATTAGAAATCAATCAAGAAGCATTGCCTGTCTATGAGGCACTTGCCAGTAATGTGCGAATCAAAATCATTCAATTGCTGGCTAAAAACAAGATGAATGTCAAAGAGTTGGCACAAGAGTTAGGCTTAAGTAGTGCCATCGTTACGATGCACATCAAAAAATTAGAGGAAGCCAAAATCATCAAAACAGAGCGTGTGGGGCAAAAAAAGATTTCCAGTTTGAGAGTGGATCATATCGATATCAACTTTCCTGAGAAAATCTTTAATGCCTTTGATACGAAAGAAACGGCGATACCGATCGGTCATTATACAAATTATTCGG
The DNA here is from genome assembly GCF_002140615.1 of Enterococcus sp. 2G9_DIV0600. Lineage (NCBI taxonomy): Bacteria > Bacillati > Bacillota > Bacilli > Lactobacillales > Enterococcaceae > Enterococcus > Enterococcus sp. 2G9_DIV0600. Next base: position 477,161 of record NZ_NGLL01000002.1, on the reverse strand, counting down.
TAGAACCAACGTGCGGGCTTGCTACTTCAGCTGATTTTGTGGGAATGGTGGATGAACCGAAATTTTTCATGGATCCCCGACGAATGGATGCCCGCATCTTGTGGTTTACGAAAGGATTTGTCGAATACCAATCGCCAAACTTCTTAGCAAAAGAAGAAAAACTCGAAATGATGGAGATTTCAATGGAGGTTTCGTCTGAATTTCCTTTTTCCAATAACAACTGGCCGTCAGATATCACCTTCAGCTTAAATGGTGTGGAGCTTGGTACATGGACTAGCCCAGGGGATTTTGCAGATATTCGCGGCAAGTATACACCGGATTGGTATCCAGACAATCTCAATCAGTACGGGTTATTGAAGACGATCCGCATCATGGATCACGGAACCTACATGGAAGGTGTTCCTCTTTCCGACATTACGATCAAGGATATACCTGCCTACGAAGATACGTGGCATTTAAAAGTGGAAGTCAAAGAAGATGCCGAGCATGTCGGCGGTTGTACCCTCTTTGGCAAGGGGTTTGGGAATTACGATCAAGATATCAAACTAAAAATGTTTTATAGCTAAAACAACTAATAAGGAATTGTCTATTAGAACGAAGCTGCATATAAAGTCGCTTTTATTTCGTATCCCAAAAATTAGTCTAAAAACTGATTTCCAGTAAGGCCTGTCCTACTGAATAAATAATTCAAGAATTTAAACTATTTAAATTTATTTATTACAGGGTTTTAAATGAAACCGTAACGCATCTATGCAAAGTTGATTTATTCTTGAAAAATAAGTTTTCAAGTTAAACCTTCACCTCAGCAGCTTTATCCATGATCTAAAAATTTCAATCCAGTGGTTAGACAAAGTGCGTTTCTTGAAAGAGTTAGACTCTTTTCAGTATTCAAGTAAACAAAAAAAAGAGTTGATCAGCATGTCTCCTTTTGAAGACACCGATCAAACTCAATCACTCATATTCAAATCTAGCATTGCTTAGATTATTACCTTGTGACTAGTAAACTATCGCTCATCTATTGCGTATATTTTTTTAAGAAAGACACGATGTTTTTTAGTACAGCCTCACAGAAGAAAAGACTGCCGCCGTGATCCGCATTATCTATAGCATAAAATTCAGCTGTTACTTCATACGATTGACAGTGAGCAAATAATTCGACACTTTGTTCAAATGGCACCACTGTATCAAGATTGCCATGCATGATTAGTAAGGGGGCTAATTGTTTATTTTTCTTCAGGTAATAAGGTACAGATGCTTTTTCAGCTTCTTCTTTATGATCTTTTGGTATTTTCCCACCCAGTAATTGACTCTCGGGACTTTCAATATGAGTATGGTCTACGGAAGAAGGGTAATCAGCAATCGTCGTTAAATCTGAAACTCCATATAAATCGATACATCCTCTAATTGGTGGTAAGGGAGTTGTCGAAGAGTCTAACAAAGGTTGATTCCAAGTTGCCCAACACAATAAAGCAGTGTGTCCCCCGCTGGAATCACCTGATAAAAACAAGTTCGTTGTATCTATAGAGTATTCTTCAGCTTTTGTCATTAAAAAACGAATTGCTTGCTTACAATCTTCCACTTGCTTTGGGAAAATCCCCTCAGGAATCGGAGTATACTCGATAATAGCCACAATATAGCCATTTGTTACCACTTCTTTTAAATCTAGCAAATGATTATTTAGATTTTGCTTCATCCATGCAGATCCTTGGATATGAAAAACAAGGGGATATTTCTTCTTTTTGTTTTGCTGTTCGGGAAACATCATGCGGATACGTCTTTTTTTACCATCTTGGGTTTGATAATAGCTGTCTTGTGCTTCGATTTTGCCTCGAATATTTTTAGGATCTCCAGGGATTATTACCATTCCGTCGATCTTTGCTCGAGACTTATTCACCATACTGTTATTCTTGGAACTCATTTCTTCCTCCATCATTTCGACTTTAACTAATATTGTTTCAAAAATAGCGCTTTCTCGCGCTCTTGTCAATCTCTTTTATTTTCTAAACTCACAAATTTTTCCTTAAACAGATTGAAAAAATTGTTACTAGAAAGCCTACATACAGTTTCTATAACTTTCATATTTATTTCCCGCAATGAAAGAGCGACTTTCGCCCCTCCTCAATCGCTTCTTAGCTCTGCAGCATCAAGGAAAACGAAAAAAGCTGGTTGATCCTACAAAGGATCAATCAGCTTTTCGTTATTTCTTCAAATGGTAACTGTACGTACTTACAATGATGTTCTCACGCCAAGAGAGTCTGAAACGCAAGCGCAGGCTTGTTTGGTTGTGCAAAATATTTTGCCAGCGACGTCTTGGGACAAACTGTGGGATGATGACGGTCGTTGTGTAATTGTGTTTGGCTGCATTGCGGCTGACTAGATCCACATAACGCAAGATGGGGTTTTCAATCGAACGATACGAAGAATGAACGACGGAGAAACGCACGTCTGGGAATTTTTGCTTAAATTCTTGTTCGATCTCTTTTTCTTTCTTCACATCTTCATCCAACGAGACGTGCATCGCCACGACATAATCACCAATCGATTGGGCATAGTTCAATGCGCCGATATTTACTCGGGTAACATTTCCGACGAGAACGATCACGGTATTTCCTTCATAGACATGCAGTGCTTCTTGTTTTTCCAATCGCAGCTGTTCTGCGACTTTTTTATAATGATCATGGATCTTGTAAAAGATATACAAGAGGATCGGCATGATAATGAAGAATGGCCAAATATCGCCTAAGCGATACACGAACAAGATGGCAATGATCGCAAAAGAAATCAAAGCCCCAATGATGTTGGCGATCGATTTAAAGAACCAGCCTTTGCCTTCTTTTTTCCATTTGACGACCATTCCGCTTTGGGATAGTGCAAAAGGAATGAATACCCCGATAGAATACAACGGAATCAAACGCTCGGTCGATCCTTGGAAGATAAACAATAGGACGATGGAACCAGCAGCTAAGGTGATGATCCCGTTTGAGTAGCCGAGACGATCCCCACGGTCTTGATACATGTGTGGCATATATTTGTCTTTGGCTAAGTTATACGCCAACACGGGGAAGGCTGAAAATCCGGTATTTGCGGCAACTGCTAAAATCAGCGCTGTGGCAAATTGCAAAACGTAGTACATAAACCCATGACCAAAAACAGCAGAGCCGATTTGAGATAGGACGGTCACTTCTGCTTCTGGTACGATACCGTACCAATAGTTGATAAAAGTGATACCGACGAAGAAGAACCCTAAGATCGCAGCCATGATCGTCAAGGTCCCAGCTGCATTTTTCGCCCGTGGTTTTTTGAAAAACGGCACAGCGTTACTGATCGCTTCGACCCCTGTCAAAGAAGAGGAACCTGATGAGAAAGCCCGTAAAATCAAGGCCACGGATACCCCAGGTACAACCGCTCCCGGTAGTGCGGTTGCATTTAACGGTTGCGCACCAGTTACGATGTTGTACAAGCCGACCACGATCAAGACTGTGATCACTGCGATAAAGGTGTAGACAGGAATCATTAAGAAGCTAGCTGATTCTCGCAGCCCTCGCAGATTCATCATCATGATCAAGAGTACGATCACGACAGAAATGGCCACTTGATGGCCGAACAACGCTGGCACAGCAGAAGTGATGGCTTCCGCCCCTGCTGAGACGGATACTGCTACTGTCAGCATATAATCGATCAATAGAGAGCCGCCGGCAATCAGGCCCGCATTTTTCCCTAAATTTTCACTACTTACTACATATGCCCCACCGCCGTGAGGGTAAGCATGAATGATCTGGCGGTAAGACAAGGTCAATGAAATCAAAAGAATAATAACAAAAGCAGCGATCGGCAATGAATACCAGATAGCAGCAGCGGAAAGTGCCACTAATACGACAACGATCTGCTCTGTCCCATAAGCAATCGAAGACAAAGCATCAGAAGATAGCAACGCAAGGGCCGCCGTCCGGCTCAGTTTTTGTTCATCATTCTCTGCGGATTTCAATGGACGTCCGACCAACAAACGTTTCAAATACTCCACTTTTTCTACACTCCTTTTCATGAAAAAATCCTTCGTTAAACTTGTAACGATATCCTCACAAATATTGAATTATCAAGACTGTATGCTACTCTTGTAACCGCGAAAAGTCAATGAAAATCAGATGAAAAAACGACCCTTTTTCCCTCTTTTGATTATTAGAAATTTCACGTGATGGCACAAAAGCAGAAAGAACAAATGCTCTTTCTGCTTTAAGATTTTAGTGGAAGAAATGACTTTCTTTGGAAATGTCACTTAGTTTCTTCGTAGAGTTGACTAGATAAGGATACGCGTACGTACCGACGATCCCAAAGACTAGGAACAAAATCGTTAAAATGATCAACTGCGGGATAGCATTTGGCCAATAGATCCCACCGGCTGATTCTCTTAACAGATTGACCGCATGGGTAAATGGCAGTAGCGGATTAATGAATTGGAAGAACTTCCCAGAGACTTGGATTGGGTAGTTTCCTCCCCCACCTGAAATGGAGAGAACCAAAATAATGATGGCGATCCCTTTCCCGAGGTTGCCGAACAGTCCCGCCAGTACGTAGACGATCATCATAAAGGCGAGTCCGACGAGTAATGCGAAGAAGACACTGTACACAGGGTTGTGGACATCGACGCCTAATAAAAACATATTTCCTAGGGTCACGATCAAACTTTGGGCGACTGCCATCGTCAAGAACGTCAGCATTCGTGCCACAAAGGTTTCACGTTGGGTAAAGCGTTTTTTGTCTTTCTTCTCTAAATGATACTCCGTTGTAGCGACACTTGACAACAATAATGCCCCTACCCACAAACACAATGCGGTATAAAATGGTGTGCTAGCTGAACCATTGTTGGCGATTGGGTAGATTTCATTGCTTTTTAATTCCACTGGTTGTTTGAAGAAGTCGGCTTCATCCGTGGCATCAAGTTTCAATAATTTGATGACTTCCCCGAGATCGACTTCATTTTCGCCTGCTCGGATCGCATCAGCGGCTTTGTGGATGCCTGCTTTGATACTTGGCCAATCGTTATTGATTAAATCAACGGCCGCATCCAAGGCTTTTTCAACTTCTGGCAGTTTTTCATCCACCATCGCCATCGTAGAACTGATTTCTGATTTGATGGTTGGCCAATCGTTTTGCAAGAAGTCTACGGCCAACCCTAATTTTTCTTCTACAACTGGCAATTCGTTGTTGTAAAGGTCGGCTCCTTTGTTGATGGCATTGACGATCTCATCCATGTGACCATTCAGCATCGTATTGGCATCGTGCAATTCTTGCTTGATGGCAGGCAATTCTTTTTGGTATTTTTCCAAAATCGTCACGGCATTGCTGACCACTGATTTGGTGGAAGACAGCAACGAGTCAAAATCGATCTCTTGGGCTTTTTTCAAGACATCTTCGGCGGTGGTGATGGTTTTGATTAGTTCAGTTAGAATGTTGTTGATGGTTGCAGTGATTGAATCAACATTGATGCTGTTCATAAGATCAGCAATGTTTTGAGCAGCTGCGGTAACTTGATCGAGATACGCTGTAATTTCATCAACAGACCCATTTTGAACAAGGTTATTCAATTGCGATAAGCGGTCAGATAAAACTCCTAGCGATGTTTTAGCATTGCTTAGTTGCGTAATGATACCTTCTAAATCGGCGTTACTACCGGAATTCTGAATATTGGTTAAAAAGGCAATCAAGGAATCCAAGGCTGCTTGTTGTTGCTGGATGTTCTTTTGAAAGTCAGTGATCGTTGCACTGATCGCTTGACGCTCTTCATCCGTTAGTTCATTGTCAGCGAGTGCTTGACGAATCGTACTTGTCAGCCCAGCAGTGGTGGTTGCCACTTGACTGATCGACTGAATCGTCACCTTCACACTGCTAGAAATACTTGGCAGGGCATCTTGCAACTGTTGCGCCCCATCTTTGGTCGCTGTGGCGAAGCTGGCGGCTTGGTCGCCTAGTTGTTCGATCTGTGGTAACGCTGCTTGAACTTGTTCGATGACTTGCAGTCCTTGTTTGGCGGTATCGATGCCGTCCGTCATGGTGCTGGCAATGTCATCAAAATCATCATCGATCATCTTCAATTGTTTGCCGGCATTTTGGATCTCTGGGATCTTTTCTTGCAAGGTCAAAATGATGCTGGCTTCTTTCTTCAATGTCGGCAGCTTATCGTTTAGGCCAATCAGCTTTTCCCCCATGGCATCCACTTGCGGGATATAATCGGTAAATTCTTCGGCTTTTGCGATCTTTTCTTTGATTTCTGGAAACTTATCGTGCAAGGTGACGATCTCTTTCGTATAACCGTCGATCGTAGCCAAATTGTCATCGGTATCTAAGATCATGGATTTGACTTTGTTGATGCTGACTAAGTTGGAATCAATGTCATAGCCGATTTCATTGAAGACTTTTATTAACGTGGAACTGGCAGTCTCAATAAAGTTTTGTGAGATTTCTTCTTGAAGACTGCTGGCTCCTTTTTCGGTGATTTTTGGTGCGATGGCATTGATTTTTTGGTTACTGTAATACTCGATCGTCGGTTTTTCAATTGTCCCGCTGGTAAAGCTGATCAGATCATCTGAAAAATCAGCTGGCAGATAAATACCGGCGTAATATTTTCCTGATTTGACCCCTTCTACCAAGTCCTCTTTTGAATCCACGAAACGCCAGCCTAACTGTTTGTTATCATGGAGGGTGTCGATGACTTCATCACCGATATCGATATGCTTGCTTTGAAATTCTGCCCCTTTATCCGCACTATACACGGCGATTGGCAATTCACTGGTGTTGCCATATGGATCCCAAAGTGCTTTGATATTGAACCACGCATAAAGCGAGGGCAAGATCATTAAGGCAATGATCAAAAATGCAGAGATTGGATTGCTGAAAATTCGTTTCCAGTCCAGTTTATATAAATAGAAAACATTCTTTAGTTTATTCATTTTTTTCTTCCCCCACTAGTTCTTCGTCGAAGGATAATTTACCATGTTTTTCCCCCGCCGCCAACGGCTACGATCGACCAAGAAAAGTCCTTTTGACAAATGGACGTTTTTGTCAAAATGAAACCCCTTTACTTTTTGTTTTTTTTCGCTTATTGTTAAACTTTCTTTAACTTTACCATGATGGCGAAAAACAAACCACTCATATCCTTTGAACTGTTTTTTTACCGGTCTTTTCTTCACAAAAAAAGCTTCCTTTTTCTGCAACGAAAAGGAAGCTTTTTTAGGTGTTATTTCAGTTGATCCTTTGCCAATAAATCATACACATATTTCAGTGAGGTGGCTTCGCCATATAACTGAAGTCCGGCCTTCTCTTCTGGGGAGTAGACTTGATCAAAACTTTGATCGGGAATCAACACGACATCGATCTCCGCACGTGTCGCAGCTGTTGCTCCCACAAGAGAATCTTCCATGACTAATGCTTTTTCTGCTGCGACTTGCGCTTTTTCTAAAGTCAGCAAGTAAGGTGCTGGATCAGGTTTATGGGCGGAGACATCATCGCCAAAGGTCTGATAGTCAAAGGCCTGCAACAAATCGAAATGCGCCAACAATTCAGAGGCTCTTTTTTTCATCGTCGAGGTGGCTAGTGCCGTTTGGAAGCCTTTCTCCCGAGCCAATGCGATGGTTTCTTTCGCATAGGGTTTGGTTTTGAAGGTGCCATCGGTTATTTGCTGGGCAATATAGACTTCCCGTTCTGCTCGTAATTCCTGCACCCGCTGCTGACCACCTACGAGGTCGGCTAGTTTACTAGCCGTCTGTTGCCAACTTTGACCACGCCAACCAAAAATATCAGCGGCTGTAATCGGAAGCTGATACTTTTTAAATAGAGCCAACCACCCATCAAAATAGACTCTTTCAGTATCGACTAACAATCCATCAAAATCAAAAATCAAAAGTTCTTTCATAAACGCTCCTTCGTTTTGCTAAGATTTTTTCCTCACTCACTGGGGATCAAGACATCTCCCGACTTTTATCAGCAGCTACTTGCACTGCTTTGATGACAGCCGCACGAAAGCCATTTTCCTCTAATGTTTTGACTGCTTGGATCGTTGTGCCTCCAGGCGAGCTGACACGATCCTTTAAAACACCTGGGTGTTCCTTCGTCTCTAGTACCATCTTCGCTGCGCCTAATACCGCTTGAGCAGCAAATTCATACGCCATCGGTCGCGGCATTCCTTCTGCCACTGCTCCATCTGCCAAAGCTTCAATGAACAAATACGTGTAGGCTGGTGAAGAACCACTGACACCAATGACTGCATCGATCATGCTTTCTGGTACTTGCTCGGCTTTCCCAAGGCTTTCAAAAAGCTGTTTGACTTCGTTGGCTTCGGCTTCCGTTACTTGGCCGTTGGGGCTGATAGAAGACATGCCTTCGCCAACAAGTGCGGGGGTATTTGGCATGACCCGCACGATTTTGTGCGCACCGATGATTTCTTCCATTTGCGCGATCGTCACACCCGCGGCAATGGATACTAGTAAATGTTCCTCAGTCAATCCTGCTTTTAAATCAGCAAGCAAGCGGGGAAAGACAAAAGGTTTGACTGCTAAGACGAGGATCTCCCCTTTTTCGGTGACATCTGCTAGATTAGTTGTCCCAGTGATCCCAGTTTCTTTTTCTAATTGTGCCAAAGTCGGCTCGTAGCGATGGTTATAAACCAAGATCTCTGCTGGTTCATACAGCTTTGCTGCAATCAAGCCGTTGATGATGGCTTTTGCCATGTTACCGGCTCCTAAAAAGGCGATTTTTCTCATGTATTTTCACGCTCCACTTCTGATTTTGGTACCACTTTTTGCTAAAAAAGCCTAATCAATGACTAGGCTTCAAACTCGATCATATACGGATGCAAGGCGGTGTTATAGATCCCTTCTGTATATTCTACCACTTCTCCTTGTAGATCATACGAATAACGGGTTCGTTTCAAGGCAGCGACTTCCGGTGTGATCATAAACTTCTGCTGCTCTTCGGTCAATGTCGTCGCCACAAACGCATCTTGAAAGCGATCGATGATCATTCGATGTTCATCCAATAGGCGATACAATGATTTTTCTTCAAAGACCTCAATGGAGGTTCCCTTTAGTTGCTTTGGCAAATGGTACTCATAGTAAATAAAGGGTTGGTGGTCAAAATAGTACATGCGACGTAAACGCATGACTTCTTTGCCCATCAAAGAATACGCAGGGTGTTCCGGCGCAAGTTCGACTAATTCATAGCTGAGGTTTTTCTTTGTGTATTCCTTGCCGGTCTTTTCAAGCAATTGGCTAAACGTCGTGCCTTTTGACAGCTTGTTGTAGGGGCGATTGCTTAAAACCGTCGTCCCACGTCCGCTGCGTTTTTCCACATACTCATCTGCCGCTAACAATTCGATGGCTTTGCGGACAGTGATCTTGCTGACATTGAAGGTAGCTTCCAATTCTGTTTCCGTCGGTAAAAATGAACCAATCGGGTAGCGACCCGACATGATGTCTTCTTTGAGCTTATCGGCAACATCACGGTAAAGAATGTGTTTGCGTTTCATTGCTATCTCGCCTTTCTCTCATTGGATTGGTCTTGTTCTCCTTATTCATCAAAGGTAGGAATGTCTTCTGGTTGCGGCTCGATCAAGACTTTCCGCGGCTTGCTGCCTTCAGAAGGTCCTACGACGCCTTGATCTTCTAATTCATCCACTAACCGAGCTGCTCGGTTATAGCCGATACGAAAACGTCGCTGCAAGAGAGAAACGCTGGCGGTCTGCATTTCCACCACAAGAGCTTTGGCATCTTCGAATAGCTCATCTTGCGGTTGTCCGCTGCTGCCAGCACTCGTTTCTTCCTCAGTGACCATCATTTTTTCTTCATAATTGGCTTCTTGCTGATCTGTCACGAATTCAACCACTCGTTCGACTTCTTGGTCGGAAATAAAGGCCCCTTGGACCCGAATCGGTTTGTTCTCACCCATCGGCAAATACAGCATGTCGCCGCGTCCCAGCAGTTTTTCGGCTCCGTTCCCATCAATGATGGTCCGCGAATCGACACCGCTGGAAACAGCAAACGCCATCCGTGATGGAACATTGGCTTTGATGATCCCTGTAATGACATCCACACTTGGTCGTTGCGTTGCCAGGATCATATGGATACCCGCTGCCCGTGCCATTTGCGCCAAACGAATGATGGCATCTTCGACTTCGTTGCTGGCAACCATCATCAAGTCAGCTAACTCATCGACGATCACCACAATGAATGGCAAGATTGGACGATTTTCGCCATCTTCTAAATTCTTATTGATCACTAAATCGTTGTAGCCAGTAATATTTCGGACCCCAGTTGCCGCAAATTTTTCGTAGCGTTCTTCCATTTCCTTGACCACTTTTTGCAACGCTTGCGCCGCTTTGCGGGGATTGGTCACAACGGGTGTCAAGAGATGGGGAATCCCATTGTAAACATTTAATTCAACCATTTTCGGGTCGATCATCATCAATTTGACTTCATGGGGTTTTGCCCGCATCAAAATACTGGTGATGATGCCGTTGATGGCTACGGACTTCCCGCTCCCAGTCGATCCGGCAATCAAGAGATGGGGCATTTTCGTTAAGTCTGCCGTTTGGACACGACCAGAAATGTCGCGTCCTAAAGGGACTTCTAATAGTTTATCTGGATGATCTGGTTGGGCTTCGATCACTTCTCGGAATGAAACCATGCTGACTGCGCTGTTTGGAACTTCGATCCCAATCAATGATTTCCCTGGGATTGGCGCTTCCATCCGGACATCTTTGGCGGCCAAGGCTAAGGCGATATCATCGGTCAACCCGACGATTTTGCTGACTTTGACCCCTACTGCTGGTTGAACTTCGAATTTGGTTACTGCTGGTCCTAAGCTGGCTTTGACGACTTTTGCGTCAACACCGAAGCTTTGGAAGGTAGTTTCTAACACACCGATATTTTGTTCGATCTTTTTGTACTCGCTGCTTTGATCCGTTGAAGGGATCGAATCGAGTAATTGCGCTGAAGGCAATTCATAATCACGATTTTCAGCTTCTTCCGAAATCTCAAATTCCAATACTTCACCATCGTCATCGAGGATCTCCCCGTCTTCATTGACCTTTTTGCTTGGTCCCGGTTTGTTTCCCGCTGGATGTGGTGCTTGAGCGGCCTCTGGTCCCGCCGCTTGCGGCAGTTCCTGGAAGTGATCGATGGGTACAAAGCTTAGCTGCTCTGGTTCAAAATCAGCTGGCGCTTGCATCTGCTGTTCTTTTGCTGATTTTTCGTCTTCTGTCATTGGTCGGACTTGATTTTTTTCTTTGATCTCCGCCATGACTGCTGCTCGCTCGGCTTCTTTTTTGGCTTCTTTCGCCGCTTGTTTCTCTGCTGCTCGTTCCGCTTTGCGGGCTTCTCGTTCGGCTTGCTTTTCTGGAGAGCCTTCTAACAACCGCTGCAGCTTGTCACCAGCTACTTGCAGGTGCTCCACTAACTCGTGGCTGCTCATTTGGCTGAACAAGAACGCCCCGATCAGCATGAGTAAAACAGCGATGATGTAGCTGCCGATCTGGGAAACAAGAAAATAGGTCGCCCCATAAAGCATGGCGCCAATCATTCCGCCCCCGACATTTTGGGTCACTTGGCTGCGCCGGATATCGCCTAACAGCGTCATCCATGTCGTTTGGAAGATATTGGCTTGTTCTCCCACCACATTACTAAAGATTTGCGCATGGAGGATGATCAGTAAACCAAAATACACCAATACACAGCCAATCACTCGCCGAATACTCTTAAATCGAGCATCGGTCGTTTTGATCGCTAACCAGACACCATAAGCGGCTAGGGCAACACTCAAAAATTGGTACGTGTTTCCGCCAACGATCCGAAACCCGTTGGCAATCAAGGTTCCTAAAAAACCTAAATGGAAAAAGCCAAATATCGAAAACAAGACAAAGAGCAGGCCGACGCCGACCAGCATTAATTTCTCTTGCTGTTTTTGTTGTTTTTTTGTTTTGCGTTTCTTTGCGCGTTTTTTTTGCGCCATTTCTATCCCTCTTTTCATCTTTCCCTATTATAACGAAAAAAGAAGGCGAACAAAAGTTTTCCTGTGAGAAATTTTGGTTAGGTGCTAGAATTTACGCGAAAATTTCTTAAATGATGAAAAAAACACCAGCTGCTAAGCAGCCAGTGCCTCTTGTTGACTTGTTTTTAGTTTGGTGTGACGTCTTCGCCAAACCACTTTTCAGAGATTTCAGCAAAGGTACCATTGTCTTGCAATTCTTTCAAACCATCATTGATTTTATCTGCCATGGCTTGATCGTCTTTCCGCACACCTACAGCAAAATCTTCTGCTTCAAAAGGGCTTTCGATTTCGTTGAAGTCAGCGGTTTTGCCTGTTTGAGTCAAATAATATTCTGCGTAGACGCGGTCGATCAAAAGACCGTCGATCCGACCGTTTTCTAGATCGATAAAGGCTTCATTAAAGCTGGCATACAAGGTTGCGTCATTGCCGTCTACGAGATCCTTCAAAACTTCCGGTTGGTTATTGAAGGTCTCATAACCAGAAGAACCTTCTTGGGCACCTAAGACTTTGCCCTCCATATCATCAAAGCTAGTAATGCCGCTTGATTTCGCTGTGACTAAGACTTGTTTGTTTTCCATATAAGTATCTGTAAACAATACTTTTTCTTCACGAGCTGCGGTCTTGGTATACCCGTTCCAGATCATATCGATGGTGCCATTGCTTAGTTCGGTTTCTTTCATGGACCAATCGATTGGTTGAAATTTGACTTTGGTTCCTGTTAGATCCAAAATAGCTGTGGCTAAATCCACATCAAACCCAACGATGTTGCCTTGGTCGTCTTTAAAGCCCATCGGTACGAAGGTATCGTCTAGGCCGACGATCACTTCTTCTTTGTCAGCGGCACTGGTTGTGGTGTCATTGCTGCTGCCGCACGCCCCTAATAAAAATACACTTGCTGCTGCGATTCCCGTCAATAGTAATTTTTTCATTTTGTTCTCCCCCTTATTCTCCTGCTACTTTTAATAATTGATCGCCGATATTTTCGGCAAAAACCAAATCATGGGTCACCACGATCTGGGTCACTCCTTCTTTTTTCAGATCCAAGATCAGCTGTTCGACTTGCTGTCTCAAGCCTGGATCTAAGGCGCTGGTAGGCTCGTCATAGGCCAACACTTTGGGATTCATCGCCATCGCTCGTGCGATAGCCACCCGTTGCCGCTGCCCCCCGGACAATTGGAAGGGGTATTGGGCTAGTAGGTCACTTAACCCTAGTTTTTCTGCCAACTGTTCGGCTTTTGCTGTATACGCGGCCTTGTCTTGTTTTAGCACCATTTTTGGTGCCAAAGTGATGTTTTCAAAAACCGATAAGTGGGGAAACAATTGGAAGTCTTGGAAGACGACACCGACGACTTGTTCTTGTTCCTTTGTGTCGGTGGGATCAAAGGCTTTGCCATCCAGTAAAAAGCTTCCAGAATCGATCGTTTCTAACCCTGCTAGTGTCCGAAGCAAGGTGGTTTTCCCGCCACCGGAAGGACCGACCACCGCTAAGATACTGCCGTCTTCGATCGTCAAGTCTAGCTGATCGATGACTTTTTTAGCGCCAAATGATTTTGATACTTGTTTTAGTTCTAACATACGTGGTTCCTCCTAACGGTAATAGTCCAGTTTGGTCTCGATTTGTTTTAACAATAACGTAAAGACGCCTGTCATCACCAAGTAGATCAAGCCGACCCCAACTAACGGAAGTAAGGTACTGTCTCGCTCCATGGCGATTTTCCCGATTCGCATCACGTCTGACAATCCTAAGATGTAAACGAGGGATGTGTCTTTGACAAGATTGATGACTTCATTGCCGACAGATGGCAGGGTGATCTTGACGACTTGTGGGATGATGATTTTTTGGATCGTTTGGATTGGGGACAAACGCAAGACTTTCGCGGCTTCGTACTGTCCGGCTGGAATCGATTGGATCCCCCCACGGAAAATCTCAGCAAAATAAGCAGCGTAATTGATAATAAAGGCGATCAAGGCTGCTTCAAAGCGGTCAAAGACGATCCCTAAGATCGGCAGACCGTAGAATACGAAGATCAACTGTAGCAATAAAGGCGTTCCTCGCATCAACCAAACGTAGACTTGCACGATCAATTTCAAAATACGCAGGCGACTGGCTAAAACAAAGGCCAACAAGATGCCTAAGGGAATGGACCCGATTAAGGTCAGTGCGAACAATTTAACGGTGATTCCAGTTCCTGAAATCAGTTGGGGCATAACATTGACTAAATACTCAAACATGGTGACTTCCTCCTTGATAGGTTTCAATTTCGATTAGCAGCGATACAGCTTAGCGACGGCTTCTCCGACGCTTATGTGGCGCTGCACGTTGGCTGGTGAGGGCAACTGGCAAATTTCATTTTTCTAAAAAAGAAAAACAAAAAAAGCGCACACTGGCATTTGCCAGAGGACGCTAGATACGTGGTTCCACCTCAATTTGCCTTTCCTTCACAGGAAAAGGCCTCGTGCAGTCTTTGTGATCCTTCCACTTTCGGTTTTCGGTGAGCCGCAAAAAAGAGAAAAAAAACGTCCCCTAGCCATTACAGCTAAAGGACGTTATCAACGCGGTTCCACCTTTGTTTATCAGTGCTTCACAGCAACTGAACTCAGAAAGTCATCAATCAATGACTGCTGCTGTAACGGGCAAACCCGGTCTCTCCTACTTTTCTTTCGGAAAAACGACTCCAAGATGTGTTTCACAACCATGCGTTATCTCTTTGCACCAACCAGAGACTCTCTTCAAACAGCAAGCCTTGCTACTCTTCTTTTCGATGTCTGTTTCATTAAGTTGTGTCTTACTTTACTCGCTCTTAAAGAAAATGTCAAACATTTTTTCTGAAATTTTCGAAACTTTGTCGCATGCACCGATTTCGAGGAGAAGATTCAGGGAAAAGAAGACGCAACTGCTTAACCGAAGTACGCTTCAGCTAAGGCTTGTCCTTGCTTGATTTTTGCCCACTGCTGTTCGGTCGAAAGCTCATTGCCGCAGTCACAAGAGGCAAAGCCGCATTGATGAGAAAGATAAAGCCGCTCCTTAGGAATGATTTGGCTGGCTTTGTCTAATAAAGCGATCACTCGCTCTTCATCGTCTAATGTGGCGGTTTTGCTGGATAATAAGCCTAAGACAACTTCCACTTCTGGACGATCTTTCAGCGCTTCTAAAGCCGAGATATCACCGGCACGGTCATCGTCCCACTCTAGGAAAAAGCGGTCATAATGCTGATCACGCAAGAATTTTTCGGCGATCGCTTTGTAAGTACCGCTGGCTGCCGCGCGGCTTTGGTAATTGCCGCGACAATTGTGGGTCCAGACTTTTAATCCTAATTCGTGGGCGTAATCAGCGACTTCGTTGTTGATCGCCACGAATTCATCTGCTAACGCTTCTAAGCCGTCATTGCCTTGGGTGAAGAAGCTCTTGTCATTGTCTTCGGCGAATAATTCCCATAAACAATCATCGAACTGAACGATCTCACCACCTGCTTCTCGGTATTCCTGCAAGAATTCTTTGTAGGCGTTAAGCAGCCCTTCCCGCAAGGCTTCTTTCGTTGGATACACCTGACCTTCACCAACGAGGTCGTTAAAGACAGTCAGCTCGGTAAAGGCGTGGGCAGCCCCCCAGACGGTGATTTTGACTGGCAGGTCGCCAGCTTGGCGTTTGGTTTCTTTAAACAACGTCAAGTAATGATGGTTTTTGCCAGATAATGGTTCTGTGATTCGGATGCCGATGTCTTTACGTGTCTCAAAATGTCCACCGTCCAAATCTTCAAAGGCATACCCATGATCGGAGATATAGCGCTCAACGCCTTTTAATCCCCAGAGAAAATCCAGGTGCCACATTGAGCGGCCGTGTTCGCCGTCTGTGATGACTGTGATGCCGTGTTCTTTTTGCGCTGCAATGATGTCAGCGATCGCTTTTGCTTCCGTTTCTTGGTAGCCAGGAAACGCATCATAAAACGGGTAGCGGATATCCTCCCGATGCTCGATTTGATTTTTGTAGTCCAATAAATCTTGTGGTCGTAACAATGACCCCACAAGCTGAAATTTGTCTGTTGCCATATCCATTCCTCCTATACAAAGTTTTCAAAATTGTTAGATTTATTCTAGCAAACATCTTATACTATAGATAATACTTATAAACTTATATATTCCATAGGCAATACCTATAACATAAAAAGGAGGTTGTATCCCATGCGTATCCAGCAGCTTGAATATTTGGAAAAAATCGTAGAAACTGGCTCTTTCAATGAAGCCGCTAAACAGCTTTTCATCAGTCAGCCCTCCCTTTCTCAAGCCATGAAAGAGTTGGAAAAAGAGTATGATCTGCAGCTGTTTTACCGCAGTAAATTAGGGGTGACTTTGACCGATGATGGCCGTTCCTTTCTCAACTATGCTCGAAATGTTTTAGACCAAGTCAATCTCTTGGACGAACGCTTTCGCAAAGACAGCCATCGCAAGCATGTTTTCAGTGTTTCCGCACAACACTATGCCTTCGTCGTCCACGCCTTCGTGGAACTGGTCAAACAGTTAGGGGAAGATGAATTTCAATTCACCTTGCGAGAGACCCAGACACAAAATGTACTGGATGATATCCAGACGTTTAAGAGTGAATTGGGGGTCATTTATCTGAATGATTTCAACACGACGGTCTTGACCCGTTTGATCCACGAAAAAGACCTGCAATTCATTCCTTTATTTGAAGCCAAACCCCACGTCTTCATCGGCCGAGAAAATCCCCTGACTCAGAAAAAAAGCATCACATTAGCTGATTTGGAACCATAT
Source organism: Enterococcus sp. 2G9_DIV0600 (assembly GCF_002140615.1). Classification (NCBI taxonomy): domain Bacteria; kingdom Bacillati; phylum Bacillota; class Bacilli; order Lactobacillales; family Enterococcaceae; genus Enterococcus; species Enterococcus sp. 2G9_DIV0600. The sequence continues at coordinate 460,355 of NZ_NGLL01000002.1, read as the reverse complement.
ACCTATCTGTCGTACGAACAAGGGGAAACCAATTCCTTCTACTTTTCTGAAGAGATCTTAAGCACTTTACAGCGCAAAAAACACATTCGCATCAGCGATCGTGCCACGATTTTCAATTTGATGGTGGGTCTCAACGGCTATACCATCAGCTCTGGGATCATCAGCAGTGAGCTGAATGATGAAAAAATCGTTGCGATTCCTTTGGAAGTCGATGATGCGATGACCCTAGGTTACCTCAAACACAAGAAAATGGAACTGAGCGAGATGGCTTTGGACTATCTCGCCTTGTTGAAACAGCATATCAAAAATTACGGTTTCGACGTCTTTTAAAAAAACGATCCGCAGACAGTCGGTCGGGCTTCCTTGGTAAGGCGTCCCGACCCTGTTGCGGATCGTTTTGTACTGTTTGGTCTTCTTCTGTTCTTAAATTATCTTACGTTGGTGTTGTGGAGAAAAAATCAACGCAATGGTTTCCATTCCCACTCTTCGACTTCGGCGATATCATAGCCGTTTTCTCGAATAAAGTCATGGTGATACGCAACGGTGTCTGCCATTTTTTTGGCAAAGTCCGTTGCTTTTTCTCCATAGACCCATTCGGCGGCGTCTTTGGCTAAGTGGAAGCGATCCAATTCAGAAAGGATCCGCATATCAAACGGTGTCGTGATGTCGCCATTTTCTCGGTAACCATGAATATGAAGCTGTTGGTTGCGACGGCCAAAGAAAATGTCGCGAATCAGTCCTTCATACCCGTGGAAAGCAAACACGATCGGTTTGTCTTTCGTAAAGTAGGCTTCGAATGCTTCATCGCTCAACCCACGAGGATCGACTTCTGGACGACGCAATTTCAATAGATCGACCACATTGATGAAGCGGACTTTCAACTCTGGAAAGGCTTCAATCAGCAAGGAAACAGCAGCTAAAGCTTCCAAATTTGGTTCCGTCCCGGCAGCTGCGATCACAATGTCCGGTTCTTGTCCTTCATCCGTCGATGCCCAGTCGATGATTTTCAAGCCATCTTTGACAAGCACTTTCGCTTCATCCGCCGAATAAAACTGCGGACGTGGGTGTTTCGAAGAAACCACTAGATTGATCTTTTCTTCAGAAGCGAGCGTTTCTGCCATGACAGCCATCAAGCTATTGGCATCGGCTGGCAAGTAAACCCGCACAAAGTCGGCTTTTTTCTCTGCAATATGGGTCATGATCCCTGGATCTTGGTGGGTGTACCCATTATGGTCTTGTTGGAAGACCGTTGATGAAGCGATCAAATTCAATGAGGGGTACGGGTTGCGCCAGTCCAGATCATGGGCTTTTCGTAACCATTTGAAGTGCTGCGTGATCATAGAATCAACGACTCTTAGGAACGACTCGTAGCTGGCAAAGAAGCCATGACGCCCCGTCAGCACATAGCCTTCCAAGAAGCCTTCTGCTTGATGTTCTGATAATTGTGAATCAATCACACGGCCCACTGAAGACAGCCATTCATCATAATCAGGATGTTTTGGCTCCAACCATTGGCGGTCCGTGACTTCAAACACATGGTTCAACCGATTGGATTTGGCTTCATCTGGGCCAAAAATGCGGAAGTTTTCAGGATTTTCTTTGATGACGTCACGGGCAAATTTTCCGAAGACCATCATATCTTGGGCCGTCGTTTCCCCTGGTGTCTCGATCGCAATGGCATGTGCTTGCCAATCTGGCAAGCGTAGCGGTTGCGGATCGATCCCCCCATTGGTGATTGGGTTGACAGCCATCCGTTGCTCCCCTTTTGGCGCCAATTCTTGAATCTCAGCTTTGATGCGGCCGTTTTCGTCAAAAAGCTCTTCTGGACGATAAGACTGCAGCCAATCCGTCAAAGCATCCACGTGTTCCATATGTTTCGCATTGACCGGGATCGGTACTTGGTGGGCACGGAAGCCCCCTTCAATCGGCTCGCCATCCCAGACTTTCGGTCCAGTCCAACCTTTTGGTGTGCGAACGATCAAAACAGGCCAATGAGGCATAGCGGCTTCTTCCGCAGAACCTTTGCGGGCTTCTGCTTGGATCGCGTGTATCTGTTCGATGGCTTGATCCATCTTCTGTGCCAATTGCGGATGAACCGCTTCTGGATCGTCCCCTTCTACGAAATAAGGGGTCCAGCCCATGCCTTCAAAATATTTCGTGAGATCTTGGTCGCTTTTACGAGCCAAAATCGTTGGATTGGCAATTTTGGCGCCATTCAAATGCAAAATAGGTAAAATTGCGCCATCATTGACTGGATTGATAAAGGTGTTTGAAAACCAGCTGCCCGCTAATGGTCCAGTTTCGGCTTCGCCATCACCGACCACTACTGCTGCAATGACATCGGGATTGTCTAAAATAGCTCCGGTAGCGTGGGCGATGGAATAGCCTAGCTCGCCGCCTTCATGGATCGAACCTGGCGTTTCAGGTGCCGCATGAGAAGCGATCCCACCTGGGAAAGAGAAGGTTTTGAATAGATGTTTCATCCCTGCTTCGTCTTGGGTGGCTTTTGGATAGATCTCACTGTAGCTGCCGTCTAAATAAGCATTCGCAACCATGACTTGTCCGCCATGGCCCGGTCCTTCGATATAAAACATGTTTAAGTCGTACTTATTGATGACGCGATTAAGATGGGTGTAAATAAAATTTTGTCCGGCGATCGTTCCCCAGTGACCAATTGGATTCACTTTCAAATCCTTTTCTTCGATGGGGCGGCGCAATAAGGGGTTGTCTTTCAAATAGATCTGACCAACGGAAAGGTAATTGGCTGCTCGCCACCAAGCGTTCATTTTCTGATAATACTCTGGTGTATCGTAGGTTGTCTTCATTGTGCTCCTCCTTTTAGTCCATTGTTCCACTCTTACATAAAAGTCTATGCCCCCTATATTTAAAAGTCAATTTTGCTGATTGCTGGTGCTTTCAGGGGTCTGCTTATCCGCACTTTGCAGCTAGAAGGCAAGAAAGCTTAAGAAAAACGCAAAGAAACCGCCGACCATCGCCAACGGTTTCTTTTGTGATTGGGTACTTATTTGATCGTTACGTATTCTAATCCCACAAGCTTCGCCCATGTTTCGATCTGATCAGAATTTAGGACAAGTGAGACAACGGTGTGATGGCCACCGCCTGTTTCGATCCACTGTTTGACCCCATCGTGGAAGTTTGGTTTTGGTGTCCACATTACTCGTGCAACCGGTAGTTTTGGTGCTTCTTCAGTTGGCTCAAAGGCATCGACTTCATTGATCAATAATTTGTAGTGGGTGCCAAAGTCTGCCATCGAAACCACGACACCTTCGCCGCCTTGGCCGTCAAAGACGAGTCGGGCTGGGTCTTCACGATCCCCCATCGACAATGGCGAAACCACGATTTTTGGTTTGTTGGCTGCTAATACTGGATCGACTTCCATCATGTGGGATTGCAAGATGGCTTCTTTTCCTGGTGTCAGCTCATAGGTATAGTCTTCCATAAAGCCAGTCGCTTTATTGTGGGCCATGATTTTCATCAAGCGGTCAATAGCGGCGGTTTTCCAGTCCCCTTCACCAGCAAACCCATAGCCTTCTGCCATCAAACGTTGTACAGCTAAACCAGGCAACTGCTGCATACCATATAGGTCTTCAAAGTTCGTGGTAAATGCCGTATAGCCGCCTGCTTCAAGGAAGCGGCGCAGACCGATTTCTTGTTTGGCTTGTGCTTTGACATGACGTGCCCACTCTTCTTTGTCGTAATCGCCATAATCGAAATCATACAGCTGGCTGTATTCTTCAAAGAGTGCATCGACTTCTTCGTCAGTCACCGCATCGACGACTTGTACCAAATCGCCGATCCCAAAATAATCAACGGTCCAACCAAATTGGATCTGTGCTTCGACTTTGTCGCCTTCCGTCACCCCAACGTTACGCATGTTGTCGCCAAAACGAGCGACTTTGATTTGGAAGCTTTCATTGTAGCCGACTGCCACGTCCATCCAAGCAGCAATTTCTTTTTGGATGGCTTCATTTTTCCAATAACCGACAACGATTTTGTTTTGCTTTTTCAAACGGGCATTGATAAATCCGTATTCTCGGTCACCATGAGCGGCTTGGTTCAAGTTCATAAAGTCCATATCGATGGTTTCCCATGGAATTTGTTCATTGTACTGCGTTGCAAGGTGCAGCAATGGTTTTTGTAATAATTTCGTGCCGCGAATCCACATTTTTGCTGGTGAGAAGGTGTGCATCCAGGTGATCACCCCAGCGACTTCATCCCGATAGTTGACTTCTTTCATGATTTTCGTAATCGTATCGGCAGTAACAGCAAGTTCTTGTAAAACGACTGGATAAGGCAGCTTTGAGCTGTCATTTAAGCTTTTGACCATTTCTTCTGCATGGTCCCGTACTTCTTGTAATGCTTCTTCTCCATACAAGTGCTGTGATCCTACGACGAACCAAAATTCTTTTTTCCCGATTTCTAACATTCTGCTTGCTCCTTTTTCGTTATTTTTGCCCGTAATAGGCATTTTCTCCATGTTTGCGTAAATAATGCTTGTCTAAGACCCGCTGCGGCAATTCGGGTGCGTAACTGTTCAGCTGGCGCGTGATAAAATTCATCTTAGCGACTTCTTCTAAGACCACTGCGTTCATCACCGCCGCATCCGCCGTTTTGCCCCAGGTAAACGGTCCATGACCGTGAAGCAAGACACCAGGAATTTCTTCTGGCGTGATGCCGCGTTCCTTAAAGGTTTCGACGATCACCTGTCCTGTTTGTGCTTCATAGCCTTCATCGATCTCGGCTTGTGTCAAAAAGCGGGCACAGGGGACTGCTCCATAAAACGTATCGGCATGGGTCGTGCCCATCGCTGGCAGATCGAGTCCTGCCTGAGCCCAGCTCGTCGCCCAAGTAGAATGGGTATGGACGATCCCACCAATTTCTGGAAATGCTTTGTATAAAACGGCATGCGTCGGCGTGTCGGAGGAAGGATTTTTCGCTCCTTCCACTACGTTGCCCTCAAAATCACAAACCACCATATCACTGGCTTGCATGGTTTCATAGTCAACACCGCTAGGTTTGATGACAAACAACTGCTGTTGGCGATCCACTGCTGACACATTGCCCCAGGTGTATTTGATCAATCCTTGCTTCGGCAATGCCAAATTGGCCTGAAAGACTTCTTCTTTTAATCCTTCTAACACAAAATTCCCTTCTTTCTTTTTAAATCAACGCATCGATTGCCGCTTGCTCGATCGGCAACCCTGCTTGGTAACGTTGGGTAAAGACGGTAAATCCCTGAATGTCGGCTTCTGTCGGGGCTAACGTCACGCCGTGGTCATTTTTAAACACTTGATCTGCTAAGAACGCTGCCAAGGATTGTTCTGGCGTGTGACGGCGAAGGTATGCTGCTAAAAGGGCGATCCCCCAGGCGCCGCCTTCACCAGCCGTTTCCATGACCGTTACTGGGGCTTCCATGACAGCTGCCAAGACACGCTGGGCAACTTCTGGTGTTTTGAAGATCCCACCATGACCAACGATTCGATCAATGGCGACGTCTTCGGCTTCCAGAATCTTCATCCCGATCTTCATCGCACCAAAGGCACTAAACAGATGTAAGCGCATGAAATTTGCTAAAGTAAAAGAACTCTCTGGCGATCGGACGAAAAGCGGTCGTCCTTCAGGGATCTTAGTGATATTTTCACCAGAATAATAGCCATAAGAAAGCATCCCGCCACAGTCTGAATCCCCTTTCAATGCTTCGTTGAATAAGGTCGCAAACAATTCTTCCGTGGAAAGTTTCATTCCAGCTGCGTCGGCAAATTCGCGGAAAAGTTTGACCCAGGCATTGATCTCCGAGGTGCAGTTATTCGTATGGACCATCCCCACCAAATCACCAGAAGGCGTCGTGACCAAATCGATCTCTGGATACACTTTAGTTAAGGGTTCTTCTAAGACGATCATGGCAAAAGCCGACGTCCCGGCTGAAACATTCCCGCTTCGCTGTGCCACACTATTCGTGGCAACCATGCCAGTGCCCGCATCGCCTTCTGGCGGACATAACGGGATGCCAGGTTGCAAGGTACCAGTTGGGTCGAGTTTTTTTGCCCCTTCTGCCGTCAATGTGCCGGCTGGTTCGCCTGCTGTCAACACTTGTGGCAAAAGGTCTTTGATCTGCCAAGGATACCCCTGACTGCTGATTTGTGCATCAAATTGCTGCAGCATATTCGCATCATAGTTTTTTGTCGTACTGTCGATTGGGAACATCCCAGATGCATCGCCGATTCCGATGACTTTTTCCCCTGTCAGCTGCCAATGGACATAGCCGGCTAAGGTAGTGAAAAAAGCGACCTCTGGGACGTGGGCTTCTTGATTCAAAATCGCTTGATACAAGTGCGCGATACTCCACCGCTGTGGGATGTTGTATTGGAACAATGCCGTCAAGGCTTTTTCTGCTTCTTCCGTGATCGCATTGCGCCACGTCCGAAAAGGGACCAACAGCGTGCCTTGCTGATCAAAGGCCATATAGCCGTGCATCATTGCAGAAAAACCGATACTGCCGATCGTCGTCAAAGGCACCTCGAATTGCTGCTGGATGTTGTGCGCTAACTCTTGATAGCTGGCTTGTAGTCCTTGCCAAATCGCCTCTAGTGAGTAGGTCCAAATCCCTTGTTCCAATTGATTTTCCCATTCAAAGCTGCCGGAAGCGATCGTCTGAAACTGCTCATCGATCAAGACAGCTTTGATCCGTGTCGAGCCTAGCTCGATCCCAAGAGACGTGCGCCCGTCAATAATTGCTTGCCTTACTTGTTGCGTCATCTTCTTACTCTCCTTTTTGGTTATTGACTGAACCGCGAACGATCAGCTCCGGTTCAAAATAAAAGCGTTGCGCTTCTGTTGCCTTACCTGTTGTAATCCATTGTGCTGCCAATTCCCCCATCGCTTCTTTCGGGTGAGTCAGTGTGGTGATCGTCGGTGTCGACAAGGTGCTAAGGGGCGAGTCATCGTTGCCCACGATCGAAAAATCAGTAGGAACGTTCTTCCCAACAGCCGTCAATGCTTGAATCAAGCGATGCGCGATCTCATCGTTGTAACAAACGATGCCTGTGACTTGATTATCGGCAGCCGTCAAGCGCTGGATCGCTTGTTCAATAACGGCTTCTTTCGTCTCCGTCGTATACGTCAAGACGTCTTCTGCTGCAAACGTCCGCTTGGCTTGGGTCAACGCTTTGACAAACCCTTTCATCCGATATTTCCCTTGTAAGTCATCGATTTTCGTGATCATCATCAACTGCTGATGCTGTTGCTCTAATAGATAATTGGTTGCTAAAAACCCAGAACGTGTATCGTTGACACAAATATGCGGCAAGTCTAGTTCTTCGTAATAGGCATTGATCATGACGAGAGGAATCCCAGCTTCTTGAAGGGCGACATAATAGGCAAGATTCGGGTTGTACTGGCTGCTCTTCGTTGGTTCAACGATCAACCCGTCTACCCCTTGATCCATCATTTGCTGCAAGCACGCTCTTTCTTGCTCATGATCGTTGTTGGTTGAGCCTAAAAGTAGTGAGTAGCCTTGCTCCCGCAATGTCTGCTCCACGCCGCGCATGATTGAGGGGAAGATATAATCAGACAAATAGGTCATGATGATCCCGATTGTTTTGCGATTTTTATGATTGACAGTCTCAGGTTTTGAAACGTAGGTGCCTGAGCCCCGTTCTTTTCTTAAATAGCCTTCATTGACCAAAACAGCGATCGCTTGGCGCACCGTGTGGCGGCTATAATGAAATTCTTCCTGTAAGGTTGCTTCTGAAGGGATCGCATCGCCTTCTTGATAGGTGCCTAAGCGGATCTTTTCTCTTAAGATATCCGCAAGTTGTTCGTACTTATTCGCCATTTTAATCCCATCTTTCAAAAGTTGTCCGTACATCTAAGATACCAAGAAACCGCTTCCGTGTCAATTGTTGCTATTGCATTTTTCTAAAAAAACCTAACGAAAAGAAGGCAAATGATAAATCCCCCTTATTTTCATCAGAATAAAACGAATCAAAATACTATTTGATGTATAATTGAATAAAATGTCGCTTATTACGTTTAAGGAGGCAAGTGTTTTGACGAGAACACCTAATGAAACCTACGAGGAACCCATTATTTTGTATTCAAAAAAATATCGAGAAAATCGCAGACATGATGCCAGCTGTCGTTGGCTCATTACGAAAAAAGGCGTCTGGATAAACAACACCCATCCAAAAATCCCAGATGAAAAGATTCCCATGGCAAAAATTGCCGATGTGGAATTACATATAGGCAAAGGTCTCTTAGTGGACTACCTCCGACTGCAGATACCAGGTAATTCTCAATTGCTCTATTTCACCAATCGAATCGATGCCCAAAAAGCCTATGAATTTTTAACGGATCATTTGGCAGCACTTGGTGGGCAATCAGCGAAAAGTTACGTGGATGAAGAGGCTGGAAAAATCAAATTACTTTCCTATCATTATCGTGATGCTTGGATCATTGCAGAAGATACCCTCACGATCCTCGACTGCAAAAAGAAAGAAAAGCAGGTTTTGCAGATTCCCCAGATCACCAGTGTCAATCTGAAAGAAGTTGCCGAATCTGGTCTTTGGAAAGGCAATGGCTTCTTGGAACTGTATATTGGCGGCGGAGCGATCAGAGAAACCCATTCTCGCAGAAGGACGGAACCAAACCACTCCCTTTGCTTTGCAAAAAAAGTCCTGCTGATTGCTCGGATCATACAGCGCTATCTCACTAACTTCCCCCGTGAACATGCGATACTGCCCCCGCAACCAACTGTAAACCCGACGGCACAGGTCATTGCTGAACTACGTGAACTAAAAGTATTGGTTGACGAAGGAATTCTGACTGAAGAAGAATTTGCCTTCAAGAAAAAACAACTGTTAGGATTATAGAAGCAATCGCTTCGGGGAAAAAAGCAACCATCCTGCCATGCAAAGGCAGAGCTTTCGGTGAAGGGCTGTGCTTTTTTCCTGGGAAAATTTTGAACGTTTTTTTTAGAACATGCTATACTAAATGAAGAATACGTAGAGTATCTCAAAGGAGGTCTTTCTCATTTTTTCTTTTGATGACATCAAAGCGCGTTTCCCCCAGGCAACGCTGCATGACAAAGTATCCACAACGAAGGACATCGAATCCATCGCTTTCGGCAAAAAATATATTTGGCTGCCAACTGACCAATTAAGTGACAGTGAAAAACTGCTGATCCAACTGGGAAACGGCTCTTTGCAACCAGAAATCGATAACCGAAACCATCCATGGTATCCGATTTTATTTGAACATCAGCCCGTTCAAGAGCCAGAGTGGATTCGCCTGCTGCAAGTTCATTTCACCCGAACCATCGACTCCTTACAATCCGAATGGCTCACAGAGATCCAGCAAATGCTCCCTAGCGTGGTGGATCTTTTTTTCCTCACCGAAAACCATGCGGTGATCGTAGAAAAACAAGATGGTGCCAATTTGCCCATCGAAGATCTTGACGGCTTATTCGTGGCTTTGGATATGGATTTCGACTGCTATTCTCAGCTATTCGTCGGTCCCTTCCATCACCCACGCCACGACTTCACTACCTTATGGACGAGTGAATCTACCCTGTTCAAAAATGAGTTAAAAACGAAAACTACCAGTAAAAGTATGGATCTGCCCAAAGTGGTCTTCTCTCTTTTTCGCAATGGCTTTTCCGAGTATATTTCCTTGTTCCGTACCTTGTATCTAGATTGGTTTGAAGAAGAGACCGAAACGATCATTCAATCACTGTGGCGCAATCAAGGCAATGCGAGTTCTACTGCCAAAGAACTGTTTATGCATCGGAATTCTCTCCTATATAAGATCGATAAGTTTCAAACACTGACGCGCTTGAATTTAAAAAATATGGATGATCTTTTGCTTTGCTATTTACTGATCGACCAATTCACCCATCAGAGCAATTAAACAACCTGCACAAGAAAACGTTTTTTTCTTGTGCAGGTTTCCGTTGCGCATTCGAAGCGTTTTCATTTATGCTATTCATGTAAACTAAATGGAAAGAGGTAATCCCAATGGTAGAAATGGCCTTAAAAAATATCCACAAAAAATATGACAATAATGATGCATATTCGGTAACTGATTTTAATTTAGATATCGCTGATCGCGAATTCATCGTTTTCGTCGGACCTTCTGGTTGCGGAAAATCCACAACCCTTCGAATGATCGCTGGTTTAGAAGATATTTCTGAAGGCGAATTGAGCATCGGTGGAAAAGTAATGAACGATGTGGCACCAAAAGACCGCGACATCGCGATGGTTTTCCAGAACTACGCATTGTATCCCCATATGACTGTTTTCAACAACATGGCATTTGGTTTGAAATTGCGTAAATACGACAAAGAAGAAATCAAAAAACGGGTAGAAAATGCCGCTGAGATCTTAGGATTAACAGAATACTTAGATCGTAAACCAGCTGCCCTTTCTGGTGGTCAGCGTCAACGGGTTGCCCTAGGCCGTGCCATCGTTCGTGATGCCAAAGTCTTCTTGATGGATGAGCCGTTGTCAAACTTAGATGCGAAATTGCGGGTTGCCATGCGTGCGGAAATCGCAAAATTACACCAACGTTTAGAAACAACGACAATCTATGTAACCCATGACCAAACAGAAGCGATGACCATGGCTGACCGGATCGTTATCATGAAAGATGGCTTCATTCAACAAATCGGTTCACCAAAAGAAGTCTACAACACGCCGAAAAATATTTTCGTTGCCGGCTTTATCGGTTCACCAGCAATGAACTTCTTCAATGTTACGTTGAAAAACGGCATGATCTCTGATGGACAAAGCTTGAACTTACGTATTCCTGAAGGCAAGAACAAGGTTCTTGTGGAAAAAGGTTACGAAGGCAAACAATTAGTCTTTGGTATTCGTCCAGAAGATATCCACAGTGAACAAATCGCATTGGAAGCTTCTCCTGAAGCAACTGTACGTGCTGAAGTGGTCGTATCTGAACTATTAGGTGCAGAAACAATGCTTTATACACGTGTAGGTGCGACTGAATTTATCTCGAAAGTTGATGCCCGCGACTTCCACCGTCCAGGTGAAACAGTTGATTTAGCTTTCAACATCAACAAAGCACACTTCTTCGATAAAGATTCAGAAAATGTCATCACACTTCCTTAATTTGTAGTTACCATGCACTGTTCTCGGATTTGCCCCCTAGGCAGTCGCATTTAACTAATATCCACTTTTATTCCTTATTTGTATCCCCCAAAAACAGACAGTCAGCCGACTGTCTGTTTTTGGGTTGCTTTTTTATTCTTCCTGAGGCACATAACGAGCGGCCATGGTTTGAATGATCGGTGTTTGCCGAACTTGAGTAAAAACGATTTTGACAGCAGACACGCCGACCGCTTCAAAGCTGATGATTTTTTGATAGCCGATCGTCACTATTTCGGTCAGTAACTGTGGTCCTTCTGCCGTTTGCAGAAAAATTTTTGCTTTTTCTACCCGTTGCCCATATTGAATCGCTTCCTTCAGTACAAGTGTATTGATGACGACCGGTTCTGAAAAATGTAGGGTCAGCCATGGCCGTTTGTCTTCCAGGTCCGGTTTCCAATACTGGTCAAACGCTTGAGATAGTTGGAGCTTATCCATTCTGCTGGACACACTGGTTGAAGAGCTCGCAAACGTGCCGGTCCTTTCAGTCGTCACCTCTTTCAATTGTTTAATCGAGTGACCTAATTGCTGCAATGCCTTTTGATCCGTTGGATGGATCATACCATCCGGCATCGGCGGCACATTAAGTAGAAAAGAACTATTGCCCCCAACGCTCTGCTTGTAAAAGGACCAGAGCTCAGCGCCGCTTTTTACTTGCTGGTCTTCTGATGGATGATAAAACCAGCCGGGGCGAATTGATAAGTTGACCTCAGCAGGGTACCAAGCCAATTCAGCAGCTTCTTTAATGCCGTACTTTTTCAGCGCTTGTCGGCTTCCTAAATCCATTTCCATACTGGAGATCGATTGCCGAAACGCTGCGCTATCGACTTTTTGCGAATGACTCGCTGTTTTTTCAGCATCCTTTAATGCTGCTGGCACCACACTCCATTCTTGAAGTCTGGTTTGCCCCGCTTCGTTTCCTACCCAGCGGACATCCGGTCCGCAAATCGCAATCACCGCATTGGGTTGAAGCTCTCGAATCACTTGATAATACCGTTCCCAATCATAGTTTTGGCGTTTTCCATTGGGCCCTTCACCATTGGCGCCATCTAACCATATTTCGAATATATCACCATAATTGGTTAAAAGTTCTGTCAACTGCGCCGTATAAAAATCATCATAGGCTTGCCCCATTCCATAACAAGCTTCATGCTGATCCCAAGGCGATAAATAAATGCCGAAGTTCAGGTCTGCTTGACGGCAAGCATCAGAAAGTTCTTTCACTAAATCACCTTGACCATTACGCCAGGGCGTTGAAGCGACTGTGAAAGCAGTGTGCTGGCTTGGCCATAAGCAAAAGCCGTCATGGTGTTTGCAGGTCAAAATGATTCCCTGCATACCGCTTTGCTTCATTGTGGAAACCCATTGATGACAGTCTAAATTTTGCGGGTCAAATACCGTTGGCGACTCATTGCCGAGCCCCCATTCACGATTGGTCATCGTATTGAGACCAAAGTGGATAAAACCATAAAATTCCAACTGCTGCCACTGTAGTTGTCGTTTACTGGGGCGAATCTGGGTAAGGTCTGCTGGTTTGATAATCTGTTCCTCCATTCTATGAGTTGTTTGCTGCTTTAAGGAAACAGATACAAGATCGATTCTTGACTATTTCCTCATTGGAAAAGATCCGCCGCCTTTACTGTACTTTTGCCACCTGTCCACTCACTGGCAAACGAAGCACAGGAACTGACCGAAGCAGCATTCAATCGACGGTTCTTCCCTATCAGGTGATCAAACTACTTTACGATAAAAAGAGTAGTGCTTGCTTGGGGGATTCGCAAGGCACTACTCTAAACAACATATTCAAACGCTAAAAGACACATCTTTTTACGCGAGCCTAGCGATCGTTTTGTAAGAGGGTGAGACTGTCTGTAAGGACAGCTTCGCCATCTAACAGCTCGTAATCTGTTTCTTTGATTAATTTATATGGCACCGCTTTGACCATGAGAAAGTCTTTTAATCGATTGACTTCGTACTTCGACTGCGGGCCGATCAACAAAGCATCGACTGTTTGTTGCTGCAGGATCTGTTCAGCAATGATGGCTGGTGCCGAATAGATATGCACAGCTAGCCCTTTTTCATCTGCGGCCCGCTGCATATTTTTTACTAAGAGTCCCGTAGTGATGCCGGCGGTACAAATCAATAAAATCGTCTTTTGTGCTTGGTCCTCCATAAACAGGCCCTCCTACGAAATTTTCTTTTTCTTATTGTAGATATCCAACACGACAGCCAGCAGCAAAATCAACCCTTTGATGGCTTGCTGCCAATCGACACCGACTCCTAAGATCGACATCCCATTGTTTAAGACACCCATCACGAGACCACCAACGATCGCCCCCATCACGGTACCAATACCGCCTGAGGTGGAAGCACCGCCGAAATACACTGCGGCCATTGCATCTAATTCCATTGACGTTCCTGCTTGCGGGGTGGCTGCGTTCAACCGAGCGGCTAAAACCAAGCCCGCCAAAGCTGCCATCATCCCCATGTTCACGAAGACCCAGAAGGTGATTTTCTTCGTCTTGATCCCAGAAAGTTCGGCTGCTTTTTTGTTGCCGCCGGTTGCATAGATTTGACGACCAGCAACGGTTTTGTTAGTCAAAAAGCCATAAGCAGCCACGATCACCCCTAAGACAATCAAAATGATCGGATACCCTTGATAAGAGGCAAAGATATAGGTAGCGCCGAGAAATACGACCGCAGTAAAGACGGCTTTAAAGGCAAAGGCTGCCATTGATTCCACTTCAAAAAGATTTTTTTTGCGACGCTCACGGGTCCGCCATTGGCCTAAAATCAGGATGCCCGTGATCACTACACCTAAAATCATGGAAAGTAAATGGATCTGACCGCCTGCAATATCTGGCAAATACCCAGTAGAAATTTGTTGGAATGCCTTGGGAAACGGCGCCAAGGATTGACCGCCTAAGACGACTTGGGTCAGTCCTCGAAACATCAGTAAACCAGACAAGGTCACAATAAATGCTGGGATACCGACATACGCGATCCAGAAGCCTTGCCAGGCACCGATCACTGCCCCCATCAGTAAGCAAAGAGGCACTGCCAGCCAAGGACTGATGCCGTTATTGACCATTAAAACGCCTGCAATCGCACCGACAAACGCCATCACAGACCCTACGGATAGATCGACGTGTCCTAACAAGACGACCAAAAGCATACCAGCTGCCAAAACGAGAATATGACTGTTTTGCAACACGAGGTTGGTGATATTCAGCGGCCGCCAGAAAATCCCATCGGTCATGAGCTGAAAGGCCACCAATAATACTGCTAAGATAATGATCATACTGTATTTACTAAAGATTTCCAGTGCCTTTTCTTTCAGCGAATGGCTGCGTTCTTTTTTTAATTTATTGGTTGTTTCCATCTCAAACCCCACTCTCTTCTAATGTCATTAGATTCATCAATCGTTCTTGATCCGCCTCTTCCCGCAGGACCTCGCCAGTGAAGCGTCCTTCGTTCATCGTATAGATTCGGTCACACATGCCTAATAGTTCTGGCAGCTCCGAGGAGATGATGCAAATGGCTTTGCCAGCTGCTGCCATCTCTTCGATGATCGTATAGATTTCGTATTTCGCCCCGACATCGATCCCACGGGTCGGTTCATCTAAAAATAAGATGTCTGGTGTGGTCATCAGCCATTTTGCCAAAACGACTTTTTGCTGATTCCCGCCGCTCAAGCTGCCGACGTTTTGATAGATCGAATTGGTTTTCGTCCGCATTTTTTTGCGGAATTCTTCGGCCATCGTGACTTCTTTTTCTTTATCGATGACCCCTTGGCGGCTGATTTTGGCAAGACTAGCGATGGTGGTATTCTCGCGAATATCCATCAGCAGATTCAAGCCCAGCGCTTTTCGATCTTCCGACACATAGGCTAACCCATTTTTGATGGCGGTTGGCACGTCTTTGACAGAAATCGGTTGGCCGTCTTTATAGACTTCCCCCGAAATCGAACTGCCGTAGGAATGACCGAAGACACTCATGGCAAACTCTGTCCGTCCCGCACCCATCAAACCGGCGATGCCGATGATCTCTCCTTTGCGGATCATCAAGTTCAAATTCTCATTCACCACACGGGTATGGTCGATTGGATGATGGACCGTCCAATTTTTGACTTCAAAAAACGGTTCACCAATAGTGGGGTTCCGCTCTGGGTAGCGATTGGTCAAATCTCGCCCAACCATGCCACGAATGATGCGCTCTTCAGAGATTTCGGCACCACTCAGCGTCTCGATCGTTTGCCCGTCTCGTAAAATCGTGATGCGATCCGCCACATTGACGATTTCGTTCAACTTGTGGGAGATGATGATCGAGGTGATCCCTTGGTTGCGAAACTCTTTGATCAGCTCTAACAGATTGGCACTTTCTTCTTCATTCAACGCCGCGGTTGGTTCATCTAAAATCAACAATCGGACGGATTTTGAAAATGCTTTGGCAATTTCCACCAGCTGTTGATGCCCGACACCGATTTGTGAAACCAGCGTATTCGGGTCTAATTTCAAGCCAACGATCTTTAAGAGGTTGTCTGTTTTCTTTTCGGTTAGATCCCAATCAATGATGCCGTGTTTGGCTTGTTCATTTCCTAGAAAGATATTTTCTTTGATCGACAGGTAAGGACTTAAGGCTAACTCTTGATGAATAATAACGATTCCTTTGTCCTCACTGTCCCGCAAATCTTTGAACTTGCATAACTCCCCTTCATAATAGATCTCTCCGTCATAGCTGCCGTAAGGATAGAGTCCGCTTAAGACATTCATCAGCGTGGACTTGCCGGCGCCATTTTCTCCACACAGTGCGTGGATCTCTCCTCGCTCGATCGAGAGGTTGACGTTATCAAGGGCGCGAACCCCTGAAAACTCTTTGACGATGCCTTTCATCATCAAAATATTATCTGCCATGTTCTTTCACCCTTTTCCTTTTTATGTAAAAGTGAACCGATCCGTTTGTAAGAAAAGCGGAAAGAACGAATACTGGGGATGATTCGTTCTTCCCTACTGCTTTCGGGGAAACTAGCATCTTTTCTCGCTGGATCTGTACTTCTTGCTTAAATGCCTAGCTCTTCTTCTGTATAGTAATCGGTATCGATTAGTTCTTCTTTGTAGTTGTCGCTATCCACAGAAACGGGATTTGACAAATAGGTTGGTACGACTTTGACGCCATTGTCATAGGTTTCCGTATCGTTGACCGGGACTTCCTCGCCATTGGTGATGGCTTCGATCATTTCGATCGTGTTTTTCGCTAACACCCGTGTATCTTTGAAAATCGTTTGGGTTTGTTCACCCGCGATGATTGATTTCACTCCTGCCACCGTCGCATCTTGACCAGTAATCACAGGTAGTGGTTTATCGGAAGAACCATAGCCAACACCTTTAAGCGATGAAATGATTCCTAGGCTGATTGGATCATAAGGTGAAAGAACAGCATCCAATGTTTGATCCGTATAGTTGGCACTCAACAAGTTGTCCATCCGAGCTTGTGCAGTTGAACCATCCCAACGCAAGGTAGCGATTTGGTTGAAGTTGGTTTGACCAGAAGGAACGACTAGCTGTCCGCTGTCAAAGTATTGTTGGAAGACCGAAAGGACCCCATTATAATTGATCAGTGCATTGTTATCATCTGGAGATCCGCCGAATAATTCAATATTAAATGGTCCTTCACCGTCTTTGAGGCCTAATTTGTCTTCAATATAAGACGCTTGCAGCACGCCGACCCCAAAATTATCAAAGGTGGCATAATAATCGACGTATTCCGAGTTCATCAGTAAACGGTCATAGGCGATGACTGTGATGTCTTCGTTATGGGCTTTTTCCAACACGTCCGTCAGTGCCGACCCATCGATCGAGGCGATCACTAAGGTATCAACGCCTTTGGTGATCATGTTCTCAATTTGTGCCACTTGGTTTTCTACTTTGTCTTCTCCATATTGCAGGTCAGTTTTATAGCCAAGCTTCTCTAATTCCTCTACCATGTTGTCGCCATCTGCGATCCACCGTTCTGCCGATTTGGTCGGCATCGCGATCCCAACAAATCCTTTGTCTCCGTCTCCGTTTGCCCCGCTATCTGATCCATTCCCACAAGCTGCTAACAATCCGCCAACCAATAAGGTGGATGCTAGGACGACCAATTTACCAAAAGTACCTTTCATTGTGATCCCTCCATGTCTTTTTCTTACATATTCAGTATAGCCAGTTAAGGAATCGCTTACATTTAGATTTTTTCGAGGTTTCTTGGATTTCTTGAGAAAAAACGGCCCAGTTGCCCCCTTTTCTCTTTGGAATCTTGGATTTTTTAAGATTCCCTTGGTTTTTATTTGATTTGATATTTTGTGTAAAGCGCTTCCGTATTTTTTAGTAGAATAGACTATAGAGGTGAAAAAAATGAGGAATATAAAAATTGGGTTGTTCGTCTGTTTGTTTCTAGCTTGCTTGTCTGGTTGCCAAGCAAACAAAGAAGCAACCACTGAAACATCGGAAGAAAGTATCGTGATCGGTTTTTCCCAGTCGGGAACAGAAAGCAGCTGGCGCAAGCGCCATACGGAATCGATCCGCACTGAATTAGAGAAGGAAGGCTATGAAGTGCTCTATCGTAACGGCTATATGAATCAAGAACGTCAGATTCAAGATATCCGCAGTTTTATCGTGTATCAAGTCGATGCCATCGTCTTTACCCCGATTCAGGAAAACAATTGGGAACCGATTTTGGAAGAAGCGGCGCAAGCGGGGATTCCCGTTTTCGTGGTGGATCGTCATGTCAATGTCAGTGACCCCTCTTTATTTTTGACCCATATCGGGCCAAGCTTCAAAGCCGAGGGCAATCGTGCGGGTCTCTACGTCAGCAATTATTATAAAGAACATCAAAATGAAACGATCAATGTTTTAGAATTGACGGGACTGGATGCTACGTCTCCGACGTATTTGCGCTCAGAAGGGTTCCGAGAAACCATCAAGCGTGATTATGCCCACAACAATGTAACGATCCAAGTCAAAGATGAGCTAAATGGTGACTTCATTCGCCGCAAAGGCAAAGAAGTCATTGAACAATATATCGCAGAAGGCAAAATGGAGCAGATCGATGTCTTGTTCAGTCACAATGACGAGATGACTCTTGGTGCTCTTGAAGCCTTAGAAAAAACCGATATTGAGCCAGGGAAGGATTTGGTGATCGTATCGATCGATGCCCAAAAAGAAATGATCGACAAATTGAAGCAAGGGGTGGTCAATTGTGTCGTTGAGTGCAACCCAGATGCTGGTGTGTTCGTCAAAAATGCCATCTCGCGCTACTTGGCTCGCGGCGCTGATGCCATTCCTCGTGAAATCTATGTCCATGAAACGGTTTTTTCCAGTGACATGGATTTCGATCAGATTCCGCCGAGAAATTATTGAGGGGATGAAGATGAAAACAAAAAGTATCAAGGGCATCTTTCAACAGACGAATAAACTGATGATCCTCGTCGCCTTTATTCCCCTCGTGCTAAGCAGTGTGTTTTACTCGCGGCAGATTTTCATTTACCAAAATACCATCAACAATATTGAAGAAGCCAATCAGCTATCGGAAAAAGTCGATGCCATTGTCTTGGAAGAAATGTGGGATTTAGTCTTTGGTCAAAAAACCGTCGCACAAGTCCAAGAAACCAATGTGATCGATGAACTAAGGAGCGATCTGCAACACATCCAAGAAAATACCAGCACTGCTAAAGAGCTCAATATTTTAGCGGTCGCCTTTCGGACGCTTGATTCTTTAGAAACCTATCAGCAACAGTTGATAGACAATATTCTCCAGGATGAGCCGGTGGAAAAAAACCAATACGTCATGATCCAAGTGGATTCGGTAATCGATTTGCTATCCGATATTTTGCAGCAATTCGTCGGGGTAGAGATCAGCTTAGCCAGCCAAACCAATCACGAACTAGTCCAATCCGTGTTGCTGTTGATCCTTTTTCAAGTCGTGTTGCTTTTGATCATCTTTGCGATCATCAATAAAAACCGGCGCTTTGTTCGAGATAATTTGCAATACCCGCTGGATCGGTTGTTAGACCTTTCCAATGAACTATCCCAAGGACATTTGAGCTACCGAGCAGAACTGCCCGAGACCCCAGAGCTGAGGACTCTGACGAGTAGCTTGAATCGAATGGCAGATGACTTGACTCGGCTCTTGGAAGAAAATGCCTTGAAGCAGTATCACTTAGCCCAAAGTGAGGTACGGGTCTTACAAGCCCAGATTACCCCACATTTCATCTATAATAGTTTAGATGCGATCGTTTCTTTGATCGAAGCTGCCCGTTACGAGCAAGCAACGGAAATGACCTATGCGCTGTCGGATTTTTTCCGCATCTCACTAAGCAAAGGGCAAGACTGGATTCCGCTGGAAAAAGAATTGCGGCATGTGGACGATTACTTGAAGATTTTACAAATCCGCTATGGCAGGATGCTGTCTTACACCATTGAAGATCAAACCGTCAGTCCAGAACTACAGGTCCTGAAAATGGTCTTGCAGCCCCTTGTTGAAAACGCCGTTTATCATGGTACCAAGTTTGTCCGCCGTGTCGGTATGATTCGAATCACAGTGTCAGAACTGCCCCACCAGATTCAAATGACCATCAGTGACAACGGCGTTGGGATCGACCCTGACCGTTTGCAGGAGATTCGTCGTAACCTTAAAGAAACCACCGACCCCGACTCTGAGAGCGGTTATGGCCTTTACAACGTCTATCGCCGCCTCCAGCTGAACTACGGCAACGAAGCGCAACTGACGATCCACAGTCAATACCAAGAAGGCACCACGATTACCGTCACAGTACCAAAAAGGGAGGAACCCAACCATGTACAAAGTGTTCATAGTTGAAGATGAACATCTGATTCGCGATAGTTTGCGTCACCAAATCATGACTCTTGCCAAACAATACCCGATCGTTTATAGCGATGAAGCCGCCGATGGCGAATTGGCGCTGGCTTCGATCCTTGATCTGCGTCCGGATATTATTATCAGCGATATCAAAATGCCGTTTATGGACGGCTTGGTCTTTGCGAAAGAAGCCAAGAAATTATTGCCGCAAGTTCGCATTATTTTTGTTAGCGGCTTTGATGATTTTGACTATGCAAAAACGGCACTGCAGCTGCAAGCAGACGATTACTTACTCAAGCCCATCAAAAACGAAGAATTAGAACAAGCCATCAAAACCGTCGTTCAACACTTAGATGAACAACAAACCACTCATCAGCAATTATCCAAAGAAGACGATTTATTCGAAATGGAAATCAAAAAAAATCACTTTCTGAATCACCTCTTTAAACAAAAGATCACGATCTCAGAAGCCTTTTTGCAAGCAGAAGAACTGGGACGGCGCTTTTCAGGCAAACAGTTTTGTGTGCTGTTAGCAAAAACCCCCTTCAATCAAAGCTTTTCTGACTACACTCGCTTTAGCCAGCAGCTGACCAAAGCCTATGAGCAAGATGATGCCGTCTTGTTCTCCAGTGTGTCCAGCCGCTTCATCAAGTTTTTACTTTTTGACCACGACCGAGAACAAGTTTTAGAAAAAGCCTATCAGATCGCTCAAAGCCTCGTTCATGGTTCTGGGGAAGAAGTAGCAGTGGCGATCGGACCGGTAGCAGATCGCTTCTCGGGTATCTCTCTTTCTTATCAGAAAGCTCGCGACATGCTAAAAACCTATGGCAGCATCCGCAAGGAAAAAATCATCAGTTATGAAGACGACATTCGCGAAGGGGAACTATCCCCCACCAATCCCTTCAAAACCGACCTTGCTTCACGGCTGGCAAATGCTGGGAAACAGACGATCCCTGAGCTGATCGCTGAATTGATGGCGCCTCAAGGAACCGTTGAGCGAACGCAAATGTACCGTTTGTTCGTCTTAGTCGAACTGCTAGCATTGTTGAAGAAAAAAGACAGTCATTCACTGCCCCAGATCGTTCAGCACGCCCATGACTTAGATTATCTAGCGGCATTGACCCATGAGCCAGAGAACTATCAAACGACTCTGGCAGAACTGTTGCCATTATTGACTAAACAACCCATCAATCCTGCAATGGCGAAATATCAAAGCGTCATCAATCAAGCCAAAGCCTTTATCAGTGAGCACTTTTCTGATCCCAATATTTCCTTAAATGTAGTTGCTGAAAAAGTTCATTTGAGTCCAGCACATTTTAGCACCATCTTCTCGCAAGCCACTGATTCTACGTTTATCGAATACTTGACCGAGCAACGGTTGACCTTAGCTAAGGAACTGCTGTTAACGACCAATCTGCGGCTATCTGAGATCGCCTTTGATGTTGGCTACAATGACCCAAATTATTTTTCCTTTTTGTTCAAAAAGAAAGAAAAAATCTCACCGAAAGAATACCGTCAAAAAAATGCCTAGATGAGTGAATGAATGGGTGCAAAAAAAGAGTGAAGGACAGCAAAATCGTCCTCACTCTTTTTCATTTTCTACCTCATGCAGTTATTTCTTCTCCATAGCAGCTTTTAAAGCAGCTGCTAATGGGCTTTCTTGCGGTTCTTCTTGATTGATTTTGTTCATCAAGCGGCGTTCTTCGTGTTTCGACAGCTTTTTGCTGCGCTCTTTTTTATCCGCCATTTTTTCGGTGGTCCCATCGAATTTACAGCGGAAATAGGCGCCATTTTTGCCCTCAATGATCTCCATCTTTCGGTGACATTGCGGGCAACGTCGGTTCGAAACTTTCGGGTCTTTCCGACGACGGTACTTGCAAGTGCCACTGGAGCAAACATAGATCTTGCCATCACGGGTATTTTTCTCCCGCAATGGTTCGCCGCATTCGGGACACCGTTTTTGGGTCAATGAGAAATCTTGGTACTTGCTTTCGCTTTGCTTGATTTCTTTGACCAGTTGTTTGGTGTCCGCTTCGATTTGTGCGAGGAAAGTTTGGGCAGAATAGGTGCCTCTCGCGATGGCTTCCAGTTCCTTCTCCCATTTTTCCGTCAATTCTGGTGTCACCAAGGATGGATTGACTAAGACTAACAGCTGCTTGCCTTTTGGCGATACTTGCAAGCCGCTTGGGGTCCGCTCCATCAGCTCAGATTTGATCAGCTTTTCAATGATCTCCGCACGGGTTGACGGCGTACCGAGACTATGTTTTTCCATTTTGCCTAAAAGAGTTCCTTCATTCAACGGTTTTGGTGGTGTAGTCAACTCTTTCTGGATGGTAAAATCAGGCTTGACGGTGCTGCCTTTTTGCCAAGCTATATCACTGGTTTCTTCTTCGGAAGTCGTTTTCCATCCCACTTCTAACACGGTATTGCGGTTGAACACAAAGGTCTCAGAACCAAAGGTCACGGTCACTTTCTGTTGCTGTTTTTTATGAGGTTTCGCAAAGAGCATTAAGAAACGACTAACGATCATTTGATAGATCCGTTGTTCATCGGTAGTTAATTTTTCATACCGTGCCCGCTGTTCCGTTGGCAATAAGGCATGGTGATCGGTAACTTTTTTATCATTGAAGACAGCTTGCTGCACCACTTGTCCACCATTTTTCAAGTATCCTTTGACTTCTGGGGCAAAATCCGCAACTGCCTGCAGGCGTTCCTTCATGGTTGCCTTCATATCATTGGTCAAATACTTGGAATCCGTCCTTGGATAAGTGACGATCTTGTGGGTTTCATACAAGCTTTGAACAAGCGACAAGGTCTTCTTGGCTGAAAACCCATAACGCTGATTGGCTTCTCGTTGGATCTCGGTCAAATCGTAGGGCAGTGGTGCACTTTCTGTTTTGACCTTTTCTTCGATCGCTGTCACGCGACCATTTTGTTGACTCATCTGTTTGACCAATGCTTCAGCATCGCTGCGTTCTTTTAATTGATAAGGATTTTTTTGCTGCAGGCGAGCCTTGGCATCACCTACGTTTAGGGTAATCACATGATAGGTTTGCGGACGGAAACTCTCGATCTGCATTTCCTGACTGCGCACCAAAGCTAAGGTAGGGGTTTGGACCCGACCCGCACTAAGATTGTCTTGATATTTGACCGTCAATGCCCGCGTGACATTCAACCCTACCAGCCAGTCGGCTTTTGCCCGCGCAAGGGCGGAGTAGTAAAGATTGTCGTAGTGCTTGGCTGACTGCAATTTTGCAAAGCCTTCTTTGATGGCTTTAGGGGTTTGCGAAGAAATCCACAAACGTTTGACTGGTTTGTCAAAACGAACCCACTCCAAAATCCAGCGAGCAACTAGCTCCCCTTCTCTTCCCGCATCAGTAGCGATCACAACTTCCCCGACATCTTTTCTTTGAGCCAATTGTTTGATGGCTTTTAGTTGATGACCGGTTTTTGGCAACGGCTTGATCCCAATGGACTTAGGGATCATCGGTAATGTTTCCATCTGCCATGATGCCCAGTCTTTATTTAGATCTTCAGGCATTTTCAAGCCCAATAAATGACCAAGGGCCCAAGTAACGATCGCCTTGGGTCCTTCGTAATAATTTTTATGTTTTTGCTCACAGCCCAAAACTTTGCTGAGGTCTTTGGCAACGCTTGGCTTTTCCGCTAGAATTAGTTGTTTCATAAAAATCTTTCCTGCTTTCATCGACGACTTGCTGATATTCTTTAAGCAATGCCAGTCCAATATATTGTTGGAGGTAATCGTCGCATTCTTCGCACCAGCGTTCGTCTTCTTCATTCCAAAAAGCCGTCATAAAGTTTGATTTTGCATTTATGTACGAATACTCTTCTCTGATTTCTTGCCATTTTTGTTCATAAAATGACTGCGCCTCGCTGAAAGTTGCAAATGTGAACGCCTCTTGAATATCTGACTGCCATCCCTCAAAAAACCACCACGGTTCATTGTCCCCATACATGACTACTACTTGATACATTCCATTGCTCCTTTCACGATTCCTTCCTCATATTAGTCACTTTTACTTAAACTTGCAAGGAATAAGTTTCAGCATTTAAACATCGCTTAAAGAATTCATTAAACCTTCGTTTTTTTTGTACGTTTTATCAGTTGCTTAAGATTACATCATTTCTATGCCCCTATAGTCTAGCACAGAAGTTTCCTGTTGTGAATATAACAGTAAAAGATTAAAAAAATAGCAAACAAGATTTATTTTAACCTCGCAAAAAAATTTTTATCTGTGATGGATATGCTACAATAATGGCAACCACGAACCTGCTAGGAGGTGCCTCATGTATCTCGAACAAATCACTTTTCCCGATCAAGAAACCGAGTTTGATTTTTTCCTTTCCATCAAACGAACCGTTTATGATTCTTACTACCCTTTTCAGATTCTCAGTGCCCGCCGTTTTCAGCAGATCGATTTTGAACCAATCACGATTTTATATGGCGGCAATGGTTCTGGCAAAACCACTGCATTGAACGTGATTGCCGAAAAGATCCACGCGCAGCGCTTTGCTGCGTATAATCGGTCGAATTTTTTCGAGGACTATCTATCCTACTGTTCTGCTCGTAGCAACGACGAACCGCAAGAAAAAGTGCTATTGACCAGCGATGACGTCTTTGATTACATGCTGGCTATTCGAAATTTGAATCAAGGGATCGATCATCGCCGAGAAGAAGTGTTTCAAGAATACTACCAAGCAAAGTATGCGGACTTTCGTTTCACAGGTTTTGACGACTACCATGAATTGAAGAAAATCAATCTTGCACGATCCAACACACAGTCCAAATTCACCCGCAAGCACTTGATCGACAATGTCCGAGAATATTCCAATGGCGAAAGTGCCTTTCGCTTCTTTCAAGAAAAGATTCGTCCCAACAGCCTTTACTTATTAGATGAACCAGAAAATTCTCTTTCTGCTGAGCGTCAGCTGGAACTGGTGCAGTTACTGGAAGATTTTGTTCGCTATGAACAGTGTCAGTTCATTATTGCTACCCATAGTCCTTTCGTTTTGTCTTTAAAGGAAGCCAAAATCTATGATTTGGATCAAACGCCCGTCGATGTTCGGAAGTGGACGCAGTTAGCTAGTGTCCAGCAGTATTACCATTTTTTTCAAGCACATCAAGCCGAATTTGATGATCAATCATGACCAAAGTAAACCATTTTCCGCCAAAGATTTCTTTTGGTGGCTTTTTTCCGTCGCACTCACACAAAGACCAAAATCAAATTGATCAGCGCAATACAGAAGGCGACCACTCCCGCAATTTTGCCCCACTTGACTTCTGCTTGATTATACTGATCGGAATGCCCCGCAATTTGAGAGGACAAAAAGTAGAACTTTTTAAAAACAAGCAAATCCCCGGCTAAACCCAATAGTACGGCTAAGGCAAGATGGTTGATTTGGCTTGAAATGACCTGAGTCTGATGAAGCATCACCACCCCTACGACACTAACGACAAACCCCCATTTCATGAGATTGGCTTTGGTACGATTCATGCTCCTCCTCCTTTCTTTTAAAAATGCCAATACATCAAAAACATTCATTTTACGACTAAATTATAGCATATTTTGACTAAATTTTTGAAATAGAAAGCGTTCGCTCCAATCGGATTTTCGAATTGATTTATAAAAAGCCCTAGCTAAGTGCAACTGATTGGTTCAGTGTTCTTAGCTAGGGCTGATTGTGTTAGTGGTTAAACATATTGTAATTCTTTGGCTTCTTTGTAGGCTGCATCGATCAAACCGCCGCCCAAGCATTCCATGCCGTCATAAAAAACGACTGCTTGTCCAGGAGTGATGGCGCGTACTGGTTCGTCAAAAATCACTTCTGCCCGATCTCCCTCTAATAGACGCACGGTTACCGGTACATCTTGTTGACGGTAGCGGAATTTTGCTGTGCATGAAAATTCCGTGCCGCGGTCTTGTTCTGTAGTAAAGTGGATTTGGCTTGCTTCCAAGCGATCTGCATACAATGCGGGGTGATGGAATCCTTGCCCCACATACAAAGTGTTGGTTGCTAAGTCTTTTCCAACTACAAACCATGGTTCTTGAGTGGCACCGCCGCCGCCAATGCCTAAGCCTTGACGTTGTCCGATGGTGTAGTACATCAAGCCATCGTGTTGTCCTTTGACTTCGCCATCTAATGTAACCATATTGCCTTTTTTCGCTGGCAAGTAATTACTCAAAAATTGTTTGAAATTCTTTTCTCCGATAAAACAAACACCAGTGGAATCTTTTTTCTTGGCTGTTGCTAGACCGGCCCGTTCAGCGATCGCTCGTACTTCTGATTTTTCCATGCCGCCTAGTGGGAACATGGTTTTGCTCAATTGTTCTTGTGACAATTGGCTTAAGAAATACGTTTGATCTTTGTTGTTATCCACGCCTCGCAACATATGGGTCACGCCGTTCTCATCAACGGTCACTTGTGCATAATGGCCGGTTGCTACATAATCGGCACCAAGATCCATCGCATAATCCAAAAAGGCTTTGAACTTGATTTCCTTGTTACACATGACATCTGGATTAGGTGTCCGTCCGGCACGGTATTCTGCAAGGAAATATTCAAATACACGGTCCCAATATTCTTTTTCGAAATTCACTGAATAATAAGGAATCCCGATTTGCGCAGCCACTTTGGCTACGTCTTTGTAGTCTTCTGTTGCGGTACAAACACCGTTTTCATCGGTATCATCCCAATTTTTCATAAAGATCCCGACAACATCATACCCTTGTTCTTTCAGCAAAAGTGCTGTTACTGACGAGTCTACCCCGCCACTCATTCCAACCACCACCCGGGTGTTTTCGTTAGACATGATCGTTTCACCATCATTTCAATTATAGATTCTGAAATCATCTACGATTTGAAGGTCGCAACTTTTCAGTAATTTGCATTATACAACAAAACACAAAAAACTTCACTGTTTGCTGTCTTTTCTTAAAAATTCCTTTTTAGAAAAGACATCTGGAGAGAAGTTACTGTTCGTTATTCCACCCACTCAGCCAAATAGAGGAAGCGCTGCTTTTGTGTCTGTCATCGACAGCTGTCCAAACAGCAACAACTTACTTTTCAAATGGTGGTTGTCATAAAATCGTATGAAATTCTTCAGGAAATGCAGAAATGCTCTTATTAGAAAAAGACTATACTTCTCTTAGATACTACTTTACGAGGAGGGGCATTTCATGCGATCACACACAAAGACATCAAAAACTAGGAGAAACGATGGGAAGAAAAAGAAGAGCCTTGCACTGCTGCTTTTTCTCATCGGTGGTGTGTTTGTCATTCATTACGTGATTGATCAGATCAGGGATGCTGCGTTTGATCAGACAGCGCTTGTCTCAAAACAGTTCACTCGCCAAGCCAATCAAGCGATTCAACAAGCGATGGCAGACACGCAGCAAGTGCCGTTGATTGTACAAACCGATCAACGCTGGGGCAATAACCCGTATGGATATGGAGAAGAGCAAAATACGTTTGCGGCAAACGGGTGCGCTATTGCTTCTTTAGCCATGATCGATGCTTTTTGGACGGATCATCCGCCGAATCCTGACAAACTATTAAAGTGGGCTGGCGATCAATTTTATCTTCCCAAACAAGGAACCAGTTGGCAAATCTTTCCTCAATTTGCCGAAGCTTTTGGTTACCAATTTGCCGATTTAGGGGATTCATTTGAGGCTGCCTATGAGAAAATGACACAAGGCATCCCCGTTGTGGTCTCGGTTCAAGCAGGAACCTTTACGACATCCGGACATATCATGGTATTGGCTTTGAACAAAGAAGGAAATATCCAAGTATTCGATCCTAATGATTCCCCCGAAAAAGCCCATTATGAGAAAAGTTATCCTAACGATGTCTTTCAAGCAGAAGGAATCCATTATTGGAGCTTTTGGCTTTGATGTTCTGATCGACTGAAGCTGCAAAAATACACCTTTTGTGGGACAAAAAAAGACTAGCCGAAGCTAGTCTTTTGCTTATCTTACTATTATTGAACGCGTGGTTCGTTGTTTTCTTGAATACGCGTCGTTGTCCGGTTGAAGGCACCTTTGGCTTTACGTGTTTGTTTTGACGCAAAGTCGCCAGTTGTTTCTGCCGCACTGCTTACTTTGTCTTGAACTGTTTCAGAGTCTTTTTCGAATTGTTCACGTGTTTTGACATCTGCTACATTCACGTTTACTTCGATGACTTCTAAATTCGTCATTTTGTTGACTTGTGTTGAAACAACCTCTTTGATTTGGTCGTAGATCGTGGTCATGTCGCTGCCATATTCTGCAACGATATCAAGATCGACTGCCACTTGTTTTTTCCCAACTTCAACGTTGATCCCTGAAGTCACATCATCGGTGTTGACTAATTTACCTGCAATATTTGAGAAGAAACCGCCATCGACTGTTAAGAGTCCGTCTACAGATTCTAATGCAATGCCTACGATTTTTTGAATCACTTTATCTTCGTAAGTTAATTCTCCTTTAACACCTGTTGTTGGTTTTGTTTGGTTTTCCATCGTACATTCCTCCTACTATAATCTTGATATAAATTAAACTAATAATGTTACCAAAGTTAACGGCGCGGTCTTTGAAATTGTTCAAAGAATCCGACTTCTTTGAGATAAAATCCCAGATACGTACCTAGTGCCGTAAATAGCACCAGCAGTATGGTTTTCAAAAAGCCGATCGTTAGAAACAGGATCGCTAGGATCAAACCGAAACCTGCAAAGATAAGCGGGATCTTATAGTGGTAGAACCATTCACTCATACCTGTTCCTCCTAAACTACACGCGGTTGGTCATGGGCTGCTGGCGTTTCTTGCGTATCTTTTAAAACAACTTCCGTTTGGATATTGCTTTCGATACCGAAAAGCTGCTGCAGACTGCTGCTGATCTCACCAACCAAAGCTTCTTGTTTTTGCGGGATGGCTGCTGTTTGTTTCATTTCTCCATCGATTTTTACCGCTACTTTATTCTTGACGATTTTGATTTTTACCGATGGCTGATGGATGAAATCTGCTTGTTTCACCCGCTCGAGCACAAAATGCTCTAAGGCCTTCTTCTGAATCACTAAATCGCCTGTCTTATGGGGAATGATCAAGCGGTCTGAGCGTTTTGGATAAAACAAAACGACAAAGAGTGCGATCACTGTAAAAATAGCAAAGCCAACAGATAACCAAAAGAGCAGCATACTCATGGAAGATCCGACCCAAGGATATTCATCCAAAGGAATCAAGTAAACAGGCAATGAAGCCGCTCGCTGATTGGCGATGATCCCAAAATAAAAGACAAGTAAGAGTAAAAGTAATCCGATGATAAAAATCACTTTAGAAATCTTACGCATTGGCAACCTCCTTTACTGCTTTCTACTTAAAGCATACACATTTCTTAAATATCCATCAAATAATAACTCTTGGAATCGATTATTTTTTACATATAAAGTTTATTTTTATCAAAAAAATTTCCTTAATCAAAGCTTGCTGTCAAAGTCATCACAAAAAAAGCAAGCCACCCGAATCTGTTTGGATGCTTGCTTTTCTTGTTATCTGTTAACGAGCTAGCTTGGCAAGTTCTTGTTGTTTGGCATGATACAGCACCGCCAGTTCATTTTCGGAAACTGGTCGACCGAAGGGACGCGGCTGCGACAGAAACGCCAATTCCGGCGCATCGACTCCTACGTTGAGATTCTCAGCAATTGGAACACTGTGATGATGGATATGCCCATGCAGATTGCGGCTGTTTTTGGTGATCCCCAGCAGCATAGGATAATGGGTCAGTATAAATTGCTGATGAGCAAACTTCAGCAAGACACCGACATCTTCAAACGCATACTTTTGGGCTCCCAAACAACCAGGATCATGCTTGCGCAAGTACGCAAAGAAAGCCCGGGTATCATGATTGCCTTTGATAAAAACGATTTTGCCCTGTAGCTGTGCTAACAGCGCCGCAATTTCTGGAAAGCCCGCTTCGTAATCAGGGTGCATCGCGACATCCCCTAAATGATAAACGACATCTTTATCCGCAACCACCTCATTCCAGCTGGCGATCATCGTTTCATGCATTTGCGTCACTGTCTCAAAGGGGCGTGGGGCAAAGTCATTGTCCCCGAGCAAGGCTGCATGAAAATAATGGGTATCAGACGTAAAAAATTTCATAGTCGCTCCTTACTTTACTGCTTTTTTCTGTGATCAGGGTCTTCAAATCATCGCTAGCGGCTGCTTTTTCGTCGGTGCAGGAAAACGCGCATCGATTGCTGCCAATTCGCTTTTGGAAAAAACGATTTTGCAAGCTTCAATGTTCTGCAGCATATGTAGCGAGTCGCTGGTTTGGGGGATCGCTAAGACGTGGGGTTGTCGGAGGGTCCATGCCAAAAGCAGCTGAAAAATCGTGCAGCCTTTGGCTTCTGCCAGCTCTTTCAAGACTTCATCATTTTTAAAGTGGTGCCCTAGCCGATCGCCTTGAGCAATGGGTGAGTAGGCAATCACCGGAATCTCAGCCTCTGCCTGCCAAGGCAAAAGATCGTATTCGATCCCCCGGGCACCTAAATTATAGAGTACTTGGTTGGCGGCACATTGATCGCCGTTTTCTAACAGCAACAGCTCCTCCATATCTGCCACGTCAAAATTAGAGACGCCCCATGCACGAATCTTTCCAGAGGCTTTGGCAGCTTCTAGTGCGTTAACTGTTTCTGCTAACGGCACATCTCCTCGCCAGTGGAGCAGATACAGATCAAGATAGTCGGTGCCTAAACGCGCTAAGCTACGGTCTAAAGCTTTCGGCAATTCATCTGCGGAGGCATTCCAGGGATAAACTTTTGAAATCAAATAAAGATCCCCTCGTGTAAAGGGCTGGATCGCCTTGCCAACTAGCGTTTCTGCGTTTCCCTCGCCGTACATTTCTGCGGTATCGATGACAGCCGCTCCGGCTTTGATGCCCGCTTGCAGCGCATCGATCTCGGCTTTTTCCTTAGCAGGGTCATCCCCCATATGCCAAGTCCCCATTCCAACGGCTAACACTGATTGCTTGTTTAAGGTTCGTTTCATCTGGATTCCTTCTTTCTCGTCTCAACGTATCCACTTTCTGAGAACGGCTTAGGTTTGTTTTCTTTAGTATAAAAAGAAACCGGCAAAGATACAAAAGAAGTGTATCAATCCCTTGCCTGTTTGGCGGAGTGACACACTTCTTGCCCTTTGAACGGTATAGCTGCTTTTGACAAAAGCTTACGCTTTGACAAACAACCCGCGGCTGATAAAACCATCCATTAAAAAGTAAAATTTTTCTTGCAGCATTTTGTGCTGTTCATCTTTGAAAATATTGACTGCTTTTAATCCATTGGCTGTCGTGATCGACATCTTGAAGGTTTGCAGATCTTTTGCAACAGTGATTTTTAATTTAAAGCCTTCTTTGCTTTGGGGCGTTGCTTCAAGGCCACGAATCAATTGGAAGTTGCCGCCGTTCGTTTCTGTAAAGCCATTGTCCCGCAACGTATATTTTTTTGCTTCAGGAGCAATGCGGTATTGGGTTGCTGCGCCTAAAACGGTTGCTGTTGTTTCAAATGCCATGTTCTTCACCTCTTTAACATCATTTCTTTCATTATAAATAGTTTTCAGCGAGATTGCTAGCTGTTCTCCTACTTTTTCGTTGCTAAGACAGTTTCTGCTAATAGCTGAGCAAATGCTTCGATTTCCGCCAATGTGTTGCCATAGCCAAAGCTGACTCTGACCGATTCCCGGATAGCTGGATGCTCTTTGCCCACCATCGCTTCTAGCACATGGGAGGGTTCCACATTGCCCGCCGTACAAGCGCTGCCTGTCGAGATGGCGGCCCCTTTTAAGTCCAATTTCATCAGCAGCAAGTCACTGCTGACACCTGGGAAACGCAGATTCAAAATATGCGGCAATTTGTGTGCTGGATCACCATTCAACTGAACATCGACGCCTTGTACTGCTAAGGTATCCATCAGTACATCGGCAAACGTTTGATATTGTTCTGCCGCTGCTTGCTGCGCTTCGGGGGTATGCAAAGAAGCTGCTTTGGCCATTCCCATGATGGCTGCCAAGTTTTCCGTCCCTGCTCGCCGTTTTTCTTCTTGTTCGCCACCATGGAGTAGCGAAGGTAGCGACAAACCATCTCGTTTATACAAAAAGCCGATCCCTTTTGGTCCGTTGATTTTGTGAGCCGAAATGCTTAGGAGATCAATGCTATTTTCATTGATTTCAAGCGGGATCTTGCCATAAGCTTGCACGGCATCGGTATGAAAAACGGCGGGATGCTCCCGTAAAAGGGCCCCAATTTCTGCAATCGGCAACAAATTGCCCGTTTCATTGTTTGCCGTCATTATGGATACTAAAATCGTATCGGGACGTAAGGCAGCCTCAACTTCACTGACGGCCAATTGCCCCTTTTGATCTACGGGCAAATAGGTCACCTCAAAGCCTAAGCCTTCTAAATAGCGCATACTCTCAATGACCGCCGGATGTTCGATCTGGGTCGTAATGATATGTTTGCCTTGTGCTTGTTTACTAAGGGCTGTACCGATGATCGCTGTATTATCACTTTCGGTACCTCCACTGTTAAAAATGATCTCATGTTCCTTGACCCCTAGCTGCTGAGCGATCGCTTGACGAGCCAATTCTAATTGAGTGTGGGCATCTCGACCATAATGATGAATGCTTGATGGATTGCCAAAAAATGTCTGCATCGTCTCACTCATCACTTTGATCACTTCTGGGTGCAGCGGTGTCGTTGCTGCATGATCTAAGTAAACCATTCTTTTCACCTATCCTTCATTACTGCCATTATAACAAATCTTCCTCAGACGTCTATCGTGAGTGTCCATACGAAAAAACCTGTCAGTCAAAAGCGGAAAAATCGCCAATGATGACAGGCAGCTGAACGCGTTCAGCCTTACGAAAAATCAGGAACGTGTGCTGTTTTTCTTGTGCGAATCACGTCACTTACTGATCGTTTTATTTTTTTCCAGGTTCAGAGGCAATGACAGTCAATTCACCAACCAATTCCCATTTCTTGATCGGGTTTGGCAAAATGCAGCTCGTGCCCATTTTTAGTTCATAGGAATGACCGTCGATCATCAAATGCCCATACCCATCAATCACGGTCATCAAGGTATAATCGGCATTTTGTGCCAACGATAATTTCCCACGTACTTCCCATTCATACACATTGAAAAATGGCGTTTCAAGATAGGTAACGACTGCTGATTGTCCTTGTTTGACTTCACGGATCGATAATTCTGGCGTCCGTGCAGGAATCGTCGTCACATCGATTGATTGTTGGATATGCAGCTCCCGTGTTTGTCCTTGATCATCAGTACGATCATAGTCGTACACCCGATAAGTCGTATCCGAGCTTTGTTGGGTTTCTAAGATCATGATCCCTTTCCCAATGGCATGGATCGTTCCACTTGGCACGTAGAAGAAATCGCCTTTTTTCACCGGGACTTTTGTTAACAAATCATCCCAACGACCCGCTTCGATCATTTCCGCAAGTTCTTCTTTGGTTTGTGCGTGGTGGCCATAAATGATTTCCGCACCTGGTTCGGCATCAATAATGTACCAGCATTCCGTTTTCCCTAATTCCCCTTCATGGGCTAGCCCATACGTGTCATCAGGATGGACCTGAACGGATAGATCATCTTCCGCATCTAGAATTTTAATTAATAATGGAAAGACTGGTTCGTCTGAATGTCCAAACAGTTCTTGATGGTCTTGCCAAAGATCCGCCAATGTTTTGCCTTTAAACGGACCATTTTCAATGACGCTCACCCCATGAGGATGCGCACTGATCGCCCAATCTTCACCGATTTTGTCACTCGGTAAATCAAAACCAAAAACAGAATGCAGGCGACTGCCGCCCCAAATTTTTTCTTGAAAAACAGGTTTCATAAACAATGGTTCCATAATTGTTCCCCTCTCTAGTTGTTCGTGCATATTATAGCATGAATCCGCTTATTCGGCAGATTCTTTTAAGTAACATTGCAGGATTTCGTCACGATGACCCAAATAGCTTTCTCGATGATCCACTGGATGGACCCGATTCGATAAGAAAATAAACGCTTTTTTGTTAGGGATATCTACTGCGAGAAACGTGCCTGTGTAGCCTGTATGAAATAATTGGTACGGCGCACCCAATAAGTCCCAGCCATAGGTGCGAGGTTTTGTGCTTTCAGGCGTCTGCCTCTGAGCCAGCGCCTGCATCACTTTTTCTGAGAAAAACGGCGCCCCTTGCTGCTGACCATTTGCCAGTAACAGTTGAACGAACAGCGTCAAATCATCCACGGTAGAAAACAACCCGGCGTTGCCGGCATGGTTTCCCAGCACTCGTGCTTTTGGGTCATGGGTGATTCCTCTAAGGATACTGCCGTCTGGCTGCTGCTGGGTAGGCACGATCAATGGCAGCTCTGAAGGAGGAAAAGGCGGAAAGCCGCTGTTCTTCATGCCTAAAGGCGTCAAGACTTCTTCTTGAAAAATCTCGGTCACTGGTTTTTGATACAGCTCCTCCAATAAAAAGCCCAGCAAAATCGTACCAGTATCCGTGTAGTTGACCGTTTGACCGATCGTATCACTGCTTTCAAGCTGCAAATACGCCTTACGCAAGGCAGCAGCACCCAACTGGTCTCGATGAGGAATCCACGTGTTGATGGCTGCCGTATGCGTCAGCAAGTGCTTGATCGTTACCCGATCGTCTTTAAACGCTGGCAGCCAACGAGTAAGCGGCGCCTCCATCTCGATTTTTCCTTGATCCCACAATTTTAACAGAACACTCGTTGTACAAACGACTTTCGTCAATGAGGCTAAATCAAACAAATGATCTTTCGTCATAGGTTCGGTTTTCGGAAGAAGCGCTGCCTGTCCGAATACATGGGTCTCTTGGGTTTCACCAGCGACAAAACGCAGCACCGCTCCTGGGAAAACGGTCGGCATTTTTTCTTGAATGAGCTGTACTGTTTTTGGGTACATTGTCATCGTTCCATACTCGCTCCTTTCAGGCTTGTCTTGCTTCTAACTTTAGCACTTTTCGCCAATGAAAAAAACTACCCATTAAGGATAGTTTTCAGATTTTTTTCTAATCAGTGTTACATAGATTACTCGTCAGCTGGTGCAGCTTTTGCTTGCGCCTTTTGGATGATTCTCAAATAACTGTAACAGGCACATTGGCTACCTAGTCCCCCTACGATCAATCCCGCGAGTAAGGGATTGATCAAGACGAGCAGTAAAGCGAGGCCACTCAACAGCCCTAGCAACATCAGTGTCTGCAACGGTGCCCAAAAGATGATGAAAAAGCTTTTGATCAAGGCGAGCCGCATGGGTGCCGCCAAATGCACACTGTCGCAGATAAAATACAGCAACCACACGAGTAAAATGATACTTAAAAACAAATAGCCGACAGCCAATAAGGGCAACTGAAAGGAATCGATTTGGCGATAAGAGCCTAACAGCAGCAAAGCGAGACTACCGAAAAAGAGGCCTGCGGCAAAACTGCGCCGATAATTTTCCCGATAGAGCCGCCAAAAGGTCCCTCCGATGGCCTGACGTGGTTCTTGATAGTACAACCAACGCCGCATGACCCCAAATAAAGCAAAGGTCGCTGGCAAAAGAATGCTAGGAAAACTAATGATCAAACCAACCAAAGAGAAAAGAAACTGACGAGGAGAGCTGGGGAAAATCAGCCCCAAAGCTAGCAATAGAACAGGCAGATTGAACAGTAACCAGTAGCCATTCAAAAGCAACATACTAGCTATCGCTTGACTGGCACCATACCAACGATACCATCGTTCATTTCCCATCAGTCCGTCTCCTTCCTCTAATCAACTGATTTACCCTCTAGCGGGCTAAGTTTTGTAGATTTTGCTGCCATTTCTCTGTTTGATAATCCAGCAACTCTTGATAGCCCGCTGCTTGTGCTTGGGCTTCCGCCTCAGCAAAGATGGCACGCACTTCTTCATCGCTGTCAGCAAAGATCGCTGAAGCATTGGCTTCTTCAAAAATATCGTTGATCCGTTGCTGAATAATTCCTTCTGGTGAGTCTGGCATCGGGTTGATCGCCGCAAATTCCGTGTCGTCTTTTTGCGTGTCCCAAGTGATGGCATGCTGCCATTTCGTTGCCCAGTTCATTTGATCTTCTGGAAGATTTAACTCAAATTTTGTTTTGGTATTGTCTAAAAAGGCGGAGTTGCCGTTCCATTGGAAACTTGATGTTGCTTGCTCGATTTCTGAAACGCCGGCAGCATCTTCTGCGTAGGCATCTGTGAACTTTGTATAACCTTCTTCATCGAAGCCATCCCAATATTGCCCTTCTGGTCCAAACATCAGGATCGACTGACCCAATGGCCCTGTTAACCAATCTAAGAAGGCAAAGACTTTTTCTGGGTCTTCTGCATTTCTAGTAATGACACT
Source organism: Enterococcus sp. 2G9_DIV0600 (assembly GCF_002140615.1). Taxonomy (NCBI): domain Bacteria; kingdom Bacillati; phylum Bacillota; class Bacilli; order Lactobacillales; family Enterococcaceae; genus Enterococcus; species Enterococcus sp. 2G9_DIV0600. Next base: position 423,903 of record NZ_NGLL01000002.1, on the reverse strand, counting down.
GACATTCCACCCTAGCATTTCATAGGAACCTGGGAAGATATTGTCAGGATCCAGTCCTGGTTTAGCAATTGGTTCGATATAGAAATACCCCGCATCTGGATTTTGCTCTTGCAAGATGTAGTGGGCATCGCGGGCATGATTCGATGGACTGGCAGCAGCATAAACTGCTACGCGACCGCTGGTTACTTTTTCTGCCACCATATCTGCATCTTGCGTTAAGGTATCTTGGGTCATTAAGCGCTCACGGTACAATCTTGACGCATATTCAATCGATTCTACGTAGTTTTCATTGGCAAAGATCGAGGTCAAAGCATCGCCTTGAGGGACAGCCCGAATGCGGATATCTGCTGGTGAACGCCCTTCCGCAAAGGCAGAGTACAAGACATTGATCCCTTGTCCGCTGACATCTGTTTCAAATGGAATGACATCAGGAAACTCTGTTTGAACTTCTTTCAAATACTCATAAAGATCATCGGTTGTTTTCAATTCTGGCGCTCCTAAAGCATCATGAATCTCTTTATTGACGACATAACCCGCATTGCCAAAAGGCTCAGAGCTATACCAGTTTGGAAATTGATAAAGCTTACCATCTTCTGAACGCAACATGTTGAGGATTTCTTCGCCGGCCCATTCTTTCAAGTTCGGGTATTTATCCAAGTAATCATCAAACGGTACTAAGGCCCCCGCTTCTCGCAACCGTTCCACATCTGACCCACGATCAAGCCAGATAAAATCAGGCAGATCATCACCGGCGATCATTGTACTTAGCCGCTGTGCCGCATTCCCGCCGCCGTCGATCGCCCGGATATCCACATTGGTCAGCTCTTTGATGGCAGCAGTTGCAGGATCATCTCCCCAGCGATCCATCGTATACCAATCATAATTACCAAACATCGTGATTTCTAGCGGTTCACTACCAAGCTCAAATACTTCCGAGCTGTCACGTTCGCTCGGTGCCGCTGCATCACTTTCTCTTGTTCCGGACTCATTGCCGCAAGCTGCCAGCAAAAGACTCATTGCAGTCACTGACAGTACTCCTTTTAATAGCCTTGCTTTCATTCTTTTATCCCCTTTCAACTCTTACTGCTTTCCCCTTCTATCAAAAGGGGCCATCTGCTATGCTAATCTTTCAATGAACCAATCAAAACACCTTTTACAAAATACTTTTGAACAAACGGATAAACCATTACGATTGGCAAAGTCGCCACCATCATAATTGCCATTGATAAGGATTTTCCGGTAACACCAGTCATATCTGCCAAGCGAGCAGCTGAGCCAGAATCGATTTGACTCATTTGCGAACTCACCGTGTTCGAATTCAAGACTCGCTGCAAAAACGTCTGCAAGGGAATCAGATGATCCGAAGTGATGTAGATACTTGGCATAAACCAATCATTCCAGTGTCCAACTGCGGTAAACAGCGAGAGTGTGGCAATAACTGGACCTGATAGTGGCAAAATGATCCGGAAAAACGTCCCCCAATACCCGCAACCATCAATTTTCGCTGAATCCTCCAATCCTTTCGGCAGTTGCTGGAAAAACGTTCGGAAGATGATCATATTCCAAACACTGATCAATCCAGGAATGATCATTACCCAAAAAGAATCCATTAATCCTAGTGAACGTACCACTAAGAAGGTTGGGATCAAGCCGCCACTGAAGAACATCGTGAGGATGAAGAAGATCGTAATGTATTTCCGACCAATCAATTCTCTTTTTGACATCCCATAAGCCGCCATCGCTGTCAGCATGATTGATGAAAATGTCCCGATCACGGTCCGCAAGACACTGATGAAAAAGGCATTCATCAAGCGCTGGTCTTGAAAGACGATTTGATAGTTCTCCAACGTAAATTCTCTTGGCCAAAAAGTGATGCCGCCAGTTACCGTATCACGACCAGAATTAAAGGAAATCACCAGCGAATTCCAGAAAGGATAAAACGTTAGAAATGCAAGCGTTATCAAAAATACATAGATGAATACCATCATCGCTTGGTCGCCCCAATTTTTCCTCATTGCTCATTTCCTCCTCTGCTACTCACCATAGACTGTGACCGACTTTGCGTGCGAAAAAGTTTGCTCCGCTCAAAAGCGTGACACTAATGACTGCTTTGAACAAACCAACAGCTGTTGCATATGAATATTGAGAATTGCTGATCCCTACCCGATACACATAGGTATCAATGACATCCGCCACATTCCTAAGAGCTGGATTGCTCCCCAGTAAAAGCAAATCTTCAAAGCCCGCATTTAACAAGTTGCCAATTTCTAAGATCAAGAAGATCGTAATGATTGGAATGATCGAAGGCAACGTAATCAAAAAAACTTGCTGAAATTTTGTCGCACCATCTAAGGATGCTGCTTCATACAACTGCGGATCGATCCCAGCAATGGCTGCCATATAGACGATCGAGCCAAAGCCAATCGATTTCCAAAGATTTGTCGTAACGATGATCGTCCAGAAATAACGGGGGATCGATAAAAAGTTGATTGGTTCATCGATCAGGTTTAAACTCTCCAAAGCAATATTTAAGCTACCGTTATCCATCGATAAAATCGACATCGTAAACCCTGCCACGATCACCCATGATAAAAAGTGTGGGAGATAAGTAATCGTCTGCACCACACGCTTGAAGGCAACATTCTTGACCTCGTTAAGCATCAATGCCAGCAAAATCGGTGCCGGGAAACAAATGACGATCTTTAACACACTGATCATAATGGTATTGCGTAAGATTTCCCAAAAGCGTGGTTCACTAAAAAAGCGACGAAAATTGTCAAAACCGATCCAAGGGCTTCCTGCCATTCCCTCAAAAATATTGTACTGTTGAAACGCCATCAAAATCCCGTACATTGGGATATAACTAAAGATACCTACCAGTAAGATCGCCGGCAGCACCATAAGCTGAAGATCCCATTGAGCAAAATACCGCTGTATCCCCTTTTTTTTCATCACATCTACTCCTTGTCTTCCCGTTACTGCTCACCACCAAAAGAAACCGCATACATTAAAACAACAAACAACCTCTGCGTCCAGAGTCCATCGAATCTCGATTCTTTTTTATTATAAATTAAGAATAACCACAATTCAATATAATGTTTTCTTTTTTTGAATCATAATGGCTATTATATTAAGTTTTAAAACAAGCACCTAAACTATTAAATAACAAAACAAGAAAATTCAAATAGATTGGACCTGCTCTGCTAATACAGATAAACTACCGTTTTTTCAATGATTGGTCTTCAAATCGATGTAACAGGTTTTTGCACTCTTTCGTGCGAAATAAAAACAAAAGTTTCTTTTTTTGACAAAAAAAAGAAAAAGCAGAGAATCGCCCTCTCTGCTTTTTCTTTCATAATCTATTATTTTTTAACGATAAACCACCATTCGATACCGATCGCATCGTAGGTCGTCAACAATTTCCGTTTTTTGTCGATGAAAAACGCTTGATTCTTCTCAGACAAGTGTTTTTCCAATGTATCGATATCTTCTTGACTGATAGAGATTTTCAAGAAGTCTAAGCCAAGCACCTCATGGCTCGGTAAGTCGATCGTACCACCTTGTGCTTCAGTCAAGCCAACTTGGAAGTCACCATCATTGAGGATAAATTCCTTTGTTTCGGCTTCTTTTGTTTTCAAGCCTAAGCTTTCTTCTAAGAAAAGCTGCTCTTTGGCTAGATCACTGACGTTTAAATACAGCTTGCCAAAATGAGCCTCTTTTGATAAGCCAGCCGCTTTTGCAGGTGCCGCTTTGATCAATTCTGCTTCGTCTTTTGGTAACGCAGTTCCTGCGGGTGCTGTAAATAAGACTTCAATTTTGTTCCCTTCTGGATCAGCTATCAGGAAGCCTAATTGATTCGCTTCATAACGAGCTTCTTCGAAAGCAATCGCTTTTTGTTGGGCATTGCTCGCGATAGTTGCCGCTTCTTCTAGCGAGGATACAGCTAAGACGATGCGCTGCATCTTTTTGATCTCACCGAAATGATCGTTGGCACGTGGGCTTTCTTCCAACCATAAAACTTCTCTATCTAATCCTTTTAGACCAAAAATGGCCAACTCATTTTCTTCTCTTTTCAGCTCAAAGCCAAGTACATCTCGATAAAAGGCAATCGCTTGATCGCGGTCTTTTACCCGAATTGCAACAGTCAGCAACTTCGTACTGCTCCCCAATAAGAAATCTGTCATTGTTTCTCCCCCTACTTACATATGTACCCATTGTACTGATAAAACGAAATTCTAGCAAATGAAATCCCTACCTCTTTTATTCTTTTTTTGGAGAAAACAAGAAGAAAAGCGCAGAAAAGTCAGAATTTTGCAATCTTACGAGGGGAAGACAGGCGTTGGATTGCCGCTAAAGGCTTTAACCGCAAACAGCTGCTGCTGGAGTTGCAGCTAAGATCTGAGTGCCCAAACGGTCGACACGATCCGTGATACAAACGGAGGCGACCCCTGCTTTCAACGCTTTTTCGGCGCTTTTTAGTTTGGGCAACATGCCGCCTGTGACTACTTCTTCGGCGATCAAGCGGGGGATCTCTTCAAAAGAAACAGCGGATAACCACTTGCATTCTTGTTTGATGCCAGGAACATCCGTCAACAAATACAGTTTTTCGGCTTGCAAGCTGGCAGCAACCTGACACGCTACTTCATCGGCATTGATGTTCAGCCATTGACCCTCTGGGGTAATTCCTAGTGGGGCCAAAATCGGAACATGTTTTTTCTCTGTCAAGAGCTGCAGGAAAGCAGCGTTGATTTGTTGAACTTTCCCCACATGTCCTAATTTTTCTTCATCAATGACTTCTCCTTGAATCAGTTGATCACAGCCGGCATTCAGTCCTACGGCATGGAACCCAGCTTGCTGGAAAGCGGTCGTGATCAGCGGTTGAACTTGTCCCAGAAGGACCATTCTAGTTACTTCAAGCGTCTGGGGATCGGTCACCCGCAGGCCGTCTTTGATCGTGACTGTCAACGCCATTTTCTCCATCATTTCTGAGATGTAGTGACCGCCGCCATGGACGATGACCACTTTTTTGCCCGCAGCTTGCCAATCTGCTATAGTCTCAAAGAATGACGGGGTTAAATTGTCTGAGGCGACACCGCCGATTTTTACTACGATCGTTTCCATCTACTCGCTCCTTTTTGTCTAGTACCTGATTTGTATTAGGTGTGGTATAGTGCGTTGATTTTCACATAATCATACGTCAGATCACAGCCCCAAGCGGTGCCAACGCCTGCCCCTTCTTTCAGCTCGACAGCGACTTTGACCTCATTTTCCGCCAACTGTTCTTGCATGATGGTTTCGTCAAAAGCTACCGGCGTCCCTTGGACAAAGACGGGAATGTCGGCTAATGCGATCGATACCGTTGCTGGATCGATGGGTTGCCCACTATAACCCACTGCACATAAGATACGCCCCCAGTTTGGGTCTTTGCCAAAGAGGGCTGTTTTGACAAGCGGGGAACCGACGATGGTTTTGCTGATCATTCGGGCTGCTTCATCCGTCACCGCTCCACTCGTGTGAGCTTCGATCAATTTGCTGGCGCCTTCTCCGTCCTTCGCAATCGCTTTGGCTAGCGAGGTCAGAACTGCTTTAAGCATCCCTTTAAACTCATGATAAGCTGGCGTGCCAGCTTCGATCGTTGGATTTTTGGCTAACCCGTTAGCTAAAACTAACACCATATCATTGGTGGATGTATCGCCATCGACCGTGATTTGATTGAAGGTAACGTCGGTTAATTCTTTCAGCAGTACTTGCAAGAGTGCTGGAGCGATCGCCGCATCCGTCGTAACAAAGGCCAGCATCGTAGCCATATTGGGATGGATCATACCAGACCCTTTGGCACAGCCCGCAACAGTCACCGTTTTGTCAGCGATTGTTGATTGGATGACACTGCTTTTTTCAGTCAGATCCGTCGTCAAAATCGCTCTTTGAAATCGGTGGGCATCCCCTTGCCTGTTTAGTTGCTGAATCCCTGCAGTGATTTTTTCCATCGGTAAGCTCTTACCAATGATCCCGGTGGAGGCTACCGCAAAGGCTTCGGGACTCGTATGCAGCTGGGCTGCTGCCAATTCTGCCATCTCTTGTGCATCTTTTAAACCTTGCTCCCCGGTACAAGCATTGGCATTGCCCGCATTGACGATCACGCCTTGCAAGGTGCCTGCTTGCATTTTTTCCTTTGTAACGAGAATGGGTGCCGCTTGTACTTGATTGGTGGTAAAGACTGCCGCAGCACTGGCTGGCACTTCAGAGACGATCCAACCAAGATCGACTTTCTCTTTCTTCAGACCGCAATGCAGACCGTCGGCAAAAAAACCTTTGGGAGTTGCGATCGTTCCTTCGATTTCTTTCATTTTCTTTCCTCCTACTGCCACCTTTTTGCGGATTGTCCACTGGCTGACACGAGTATCCTCACGCGTCTGTTGGCTATTTTATGGGTATAACGGAGCTTGCATAAGACCGGTCGTTTCTGGTATCCCTGCCCATCGATTGAAGTTTTGGATCGCTTGGCCAGCAGCCCCTTTGCCTAAATTATCGATCACTGCGACAACGGTCAACACTTGGGTCAGCGGATTGAAACTTATGCCAATGTCACAAAAATTCGTTCCCGTCACTTGCCGCAGCTCGGGCAGCTTTCCTAACGGTTGCACTCGGACAAACGGATGGTCTTGATACGTTTTTACGTACTGCTCATAGATGTCCTCTTGCGAAATCGCGTCTTTGATAGGCGCATAAAGCGTCATAAAGATCCCTCTTTTGACAGGCAGTAAGCTGGTAGAAAATTGGATCGGCGGCATTGCCTGATCCCATTGCTGAAACTGCTGCATGATCTCAGGAATATGCTGATGCTGATTTGGCTTATACATCGTCATGTTATCCGCAGCGGTTGCAAAGTGACTGCTGTCGGTCAATTTCTTACCAGCACCCGACAAGCCCGACTTGCCATCAAAAATCAACGTACCGCTGAATAGTTTTTGCTGAACCAACGGCGCAGCCGCTAAAATGGCAGCAGTCGCATAACAGCCTGGATTGGCGATCAAATTGCCAGGAGTCGTTGCAAACTCAGGCAGCGAATAGGTCGCTTGTGCCAACAACTCGGTAGGTGCAGCTTCTTGGTGATACCATTTTTGATAGCTATCCCGATCCTTCAATCGCAGATCACCAGAAAGGTCAATCACTGGAAAGTCATTTGCGACAAAAATCGCTGCGAGTTCTTTGCTGATTCCAGCAGGAGTCGCAAAAAACACGAGTTGATTTTCCTTTTGGATTTTTTCTGCATCAAAAGGTTCGATCAGCCGCTCTGTCAGTCCAATTAAATGAGGATACAAAACTGATGAATTTTCATGCATAGAATGACTATGCAAGGTGCCCACCTCCAATTGGGGATGTTGCTGGATCAAACGAATCAATTCAATTCCGGTATACCCTGTTACACCAACGATTGCTGCCTTCAAACACGTCACTCCTCAAAAGAATTTACTTAAGATTATAAGAAACTCCCATCGCTCTGTCAATGATTATTTATAAAACTATTCAAAATAAATCCGCTATTATTCGGTTTTTATAAGAAAAAAAGCCCGAAAAATCTATTTTTATGCAATTATGCTAAGACAGCTTGCAAAATCGCCAAGGCTGCTGTCGTTTCCTCTTGCGAGATCGTTAAAGGCGGCAGCAAGCGCAAAACCTTGGTTCCCGCTTTTAATGCGAGGAGGCCTTGGTTCCGCAGTTGGGTCAACACGGATTGCAAGCTTTCCGAATCGGCTAATTCGATACCGATCATCAATCCTTTCCCACGAATCGCCTGCACCTTAGATAGTCCTTGCAATCCGTCGAGAAACTGCTGCTGGCGCAATTGAACATTGACTTGAATGTCCTCTTCTTGCAACACACTGCAAACGGCACTAGCAGCGGCCATCGCTAATTTATTGCCACCAAAGGTCGAACCGTGACTACCGGGTCCAAAAGCCGTTTGCAAATGGCTTTTGCCTAGCATCGCTCCGACAGGGATCCCGTTACCAAGCCCTTTTGCTACGGTAAAAAGATCAGGTTCAATGCCATATCCTTCAAAAGCAAACAGTGTTCCTGTCCGTCCCATCCCGGTTTGGATCTCATCCACCACTAGCAGTGCTCCCTGCTCCTGACAAAGGGCTGCCACCGCTTGGACCCACGCCACCTCAGCAGGGATCACACCGCCTTCGCCTTGGATCAATTCTAAAAACACGGCTGCCGTCTGCTCATCTAATACGGCTTGCAATGCCTCAAGATCATTAAAGGGTACATACACCATCTCTGGTACTAACGGTCCAAACCCATCATGGATACTGCTTTGCCCAGTCAAAGACATCGCGCCAAAAGTCCGACCATGGAAAGATTGTTCAAAACTGATGACTTTGCTGCGGCCAGTCGCTTTGCGAGCCAGCTTTAAAGCAGCTTCGTTCGCCTCAGCACCGCTATTACAAAAATAAGCCAGATACGGCTCGTCTGATGCGTTCTTTTGATTTTGGGTCAGCTTTTGGGCAACTTCTTCTTGCAGCTGGCTATCATACAAATTCGGCACATGCCAAATCTGCTCTGCTTGTGACATCAAAGCAGCTTGCACTTTGGGATGTCCATAACCGAGATTGACGACCCCGATGCCGCTTGTTAAATCTAAATATTGTTTGCCTTGCGAATCTACCACATAGCTGCCGCTGCCTTGCTGGATATCGATGGGCAAACGGCTGTAATTAGGAAAAAGATGACTCATTGGTTTCACTCCTTGTCTTGGTTCATTCGAAATTATGTATTAATATACATTTTAATCCAGTTAATTGCAATAAATATTTAAAATAAAGCGGCAAAAATTCATAAAAAAAAAGAAAGCAGTGACAATCACTGCTTTCTTTCAGTCAACCTTTGGCGGTCTGTTTATTATCATTTGGGGAAGAATTTCTTTCATTACAAACAGTGGATCACGCCACTTCTTCTGAAAATTGACTGTTATACAGGTCTGCATAGAAACCGTTTTGTGCCATCAATTCTTCATGATTTCCAGTCTCAACAATAGACCCGTGGTTCATCACGATAATATTGTCAGCATCACGAATCGTAGATAGACGGTGAGCAACCACAAAGCTGGTCCGATTTTCTAACAAACGACCCATTGCTTTTTGGATCAAAATCTCTGTCCGCGTATCGACACTAGAAGTTGCCTCATCCAAAATCAAGACATCTGGATCCGCTAAGAAGGCACGAGCGATTGTGATCAGCTGACGTTGACCTTGGGAGATATTGCTGGCTTCTTCATTCAAGACCGTATCATAGCCTTCTGGCAATTTGCGAACAAAATCATCCACATGGGCAGCTTTCGCCGCAGCAATCACTTGTTCTTTGGTCGCTTTTTCATTTCCATAATGAATGTTGTCATAGATGGAGCCGGTAAACAACCACGTATCTTGCAGCACCATCGAGATATTACTACGCAACTCATCACGAGTCAAGTCTCGGGTATCTTTGCCATCGTAACGAATGCTGCCGCCAGAAACATCATAAAAACGTTCCAAGAGATTGATCAGCGTGGTTTTCCCAGCGCCAGTTGGTCCTACGATAGCCACCATCTCACCAGCTTTGACATCCAGATTAAAATCAGTCATCAATAATTTGTCTGGGGCATAACCAAATTGAACATGATCGAAACGAACTTTGTATTCACTGTCTTCCACTGGTAAACCAGAAGGCTCATCATTCATTTCTTCTTCATCCAAGACTTCAAAGACCCGTTCGGCAGATGCAACGGTTGATTGGATGGTGTTTAGCAAGCTAGCGATTTGAGTGATCGGTTGGGAGAATTGATTGGTGTATTGCAAGAATGCTTGCACATCCCCTAACGTCATGTTCCCATTCGCCACTTTGATCCCACCAAGGACAGCCACGAAGACATAGCCTAAGTTTTTAATGAAGTTCATCAAGGGCATAATGATCGCTGAAATAAATTGGGCTTTCCAACCAGCGGAATACAGACGGTCATTTTCTTCTTCAAAAACGACTTGATCGGCGGCTTCATGGTTGAAAGTTTTGACAACTGTGTGACCGCCGTAAGTTTCTTCGACTTGGTCATTGAGCAATCCTAAACTTTTTTGTTGTGCCGCAAAGAATTTTTGCGATTTTGGTGCGACGATCATCACGACGATCAAGCTTAAAGGAACCGTTGCTAAAGCAACCAAAGTCAGTTGCCAACTGATCGTCAGCATCATCCACAAAACCCCGATAAAGGTCACGACACTCGTAATAAATTGGGTTAAGTTTTGTTGCAAGGTACTTGCGATATTATCCATATCATTGATCGCCCGTGACATGATATCCCCATTCGAGTGAGTATCATAGTATGAGATCGGCAAGCGGTTCATTTTTTCATCTAAGTCACGACGCAGCTCATAAACCGTTCGTTGCGAGACACGAGTCATAATAAACTGTTGTAGAAAGTTGAAGACGGCTGAAATCACATACATGCCGATCGCAATCAAAATGATTTGACCAACTTTCTCAAAATCGATAGGAAATTCTGTCACCTGTTGGCCGGCTTGCATCTGTTGTGCACCGATCATGACACCTTTAAAAATTTCAGTGGTCGCTTCCCCTAAAATTTTCGGTGTTTGGATTTGGAAGATCACGGCTGCGATCGCTAAAACGAAGACGGCAATGATAGCGATAGAGCGTTTCGACATGTAACCGAAAAGCCGTTTGACCGTTCCCCAAAAGTTTTTGGCTTTTGGTCCTTTGGCACCGATGTTACGGCCCGGACCGCCACCCATTGGTCCGCCACGGTGTTGTGTTGTTGTTTTCTTTTCACTCATGCAAGATCCTCCTCTCTCAATTGTGAAGAAACGATTTCTTGGTAGGTTTCATTGTCTACCATTAATGATTCATGGGTTCCTTTTCCTACGAGTTGTCCTTCATCCAATACTAAAATCGTATCGGCATCCATGACGGTGCTGACCCGTTGGGCAACCACGACCATAATGCTGTCTTGCATGTCGCGTTTCAGCGCTGCACGTAAGTTGGCATCGGTTTTGAAGTCCAATGCGGAGAAGGAATCATCAAAGACATAGACATCTGCTTGTTTCACTAACGCACGAGCGATTGCTAAACGTTGACGTTGTCCACCAGAGAAGTTGCCGCCACCTTGTTCTACACGGCTATCTAAGCCATCTGCCAGTTCGGAGACAAAATCTTTGGCTTGGGCGATCTCTAAGGCTTGCCAGATTTCTTCGTCTGTCGCATCAGGTTTTCCGTATTTCATATTTTCACGAATGGTACCGGAAAACAGTACCGCTTTTTGTGGAACAAAGCCCACGACTTCTCGTAGATTGTGCTGGGTAACTTCTGCAATATTGACCCCATTGATTTTGATTGCACCAGACTCCACATCGTACAAACGAGGCAAGAGATTGACTAAGGTCGTTTTTCCTGAGCCCGTCCCACCGATGATGGCAACAAAATCACCAGATTTTGCTTGAAAATCGATATCTTCCAACGCCAATTTCTCAGCGCCTTGGTAGCGATACGCCACATGGTCAAAGGCCAAGGTTGCTTGATCCCCTTGTAAGCTCAATGTCGCTGGTGTTTTGGGATCGAGAATTTCATCTTCTTCATTTAAGACTTCGTTGATCCGGTCAGCCGAAGCTTGGGCTCTTGGCACCATCACGAAGATCATGGACAGCATCATAAAGCTGATCAAAATTTGCATTGCATAGGTCATAAACGCAATCAAGTTTCCGACTTCTAAGGTCATTTCTGCAATATAATGACCGCCAAACCACGTGATGGCAATGTTCGTCCCACTCATGATCAACGTCATCAATGGCATCATCAAGGCCACGATGGTATTTACTTTAATCGCGGTGTGGGTGTAATCTTTGTTGGCTTCATCAAAGCGATTCGCTTCATAATCTGTCTTATCAAATGCTCGAATAACGCGGACCCCCGTCAAGCCTTCACGAAAGACTAAGTTCAAACGGTCGGTTTTCTTTTGCATACTTTTGAATAAAGGAACGGCAAAATACATAATACCGCCGACCAATACCAGCATGATAGGAATAACGACTAAAAAGATTCTCGTTAATTGGGCATCTTTTTGATAGGCCAAGAAGCTCGCCCCAATCAGTGTGATCGGTGCATTGATCATCATACGTAAAAACATTTGCGTCACCATTTGAATTTGGTTGACGTCGTTGGTGGTCCGTGTGATCAATGATGCGGTCCCGAATTTATCGAAAGAACGAGAAGAAAAATTCTCAACTTTTTGGTAAATGTCCGAACGTAGTTTTTGTCCTAATTTTTGTGATTCTCTTGTTGCGAAATACGTATTTCCTAAAGCGGCGGTGATACTGATCAATGAAAAGCCGATCATGTAAAAGCCGGTTTTCCAAATGTAATCAATGTCGCCTGTCGCCACACCATTGTTGATAATGTTGGAAGTCAATGTCGGTAGATACAAATCAGAAACGACTTGGATCACCATAAACACCACTGCCATGATGATGGAAATGACGGATACGCGTTTTATCAGCTTAATCATAGGTTTCCCCTCTTTCTTTTTTTGCGCCCTCTCTTAACCAGCGGACTTTACTGTTGAAATCAGCGATCGCTTCGGCAGGATCATAGTCTGGATCAAACGCTGATTGGCGATAGGCTTCGGCAATCGTCGAAAAGACGGTATGCATCAGCAGCTGGATCAACATTTTCAACTCATGGTCGTCTTTGACTTTCAATAAATCTTTGTCGATTTCTGACAAAAAGATGGCTTGCTGCTTCTGCCGATCGGCTTTGTGTTCTTGATGCATCTTGTGCTGCATCTCTGGCACGACTTTATGGAAGGAACGATAATCCATACTCATAAATAAATTGCGGTAAAAGTTTGCATTTTTGCCTTTAAAAACCTCGGCGATCATCCGTGAAAAGTACCATTCGAACCCCGCAAATAGATCCCCATTTTCATGTTGGATCGATTTCAGCAGGTCTCGCTGACTATTTTTTTTCAACGTATGGAAATAATAGTAGTAAAGATCTTCTTTGTTTTCGAAGTATTGGTAAAAACTCCCCCGAGGAATTTCGGCATCTTTGATGATGTTGGCGATCGAGGCGTCTTTCAAAGGCAGCCTGGAAAATTCTTTTTTCGCCGCATTTAAAATGCGCTTTTGTTTTTCCGGCGGCAAGTGAAAAAATGTATCTGTCGGCATCACAAGCATCTCCTTTCTAATTAAAATAAATCACAGCTCTCAATATGACACGATGTCATATGACACTGTGTCATTATACACCCTTCACCAGAGAATGCAAGAATTTAAATTTGACTTTTTTATGAAGGAATCGATTCTGGTCTTTTTATAAAAGGCGTTATTTGAAAAGAAATCATAAATGAAATTTCTGAAAACAAAAAACCTTCGTTTCCCTGATGGAAAACGAAGGTTGCTATTTTTTCATTCTGCCTATTATAAATAACGTTCATTTTTTCTTTCGGCGCCATAAAATCAAGAAAACGATCAGCAGCAGGATGATCCCTGCGATCAATAAGGTATAGCTTGGCGCTTCATTGGTTTTAGGTAATGTTTTTTCGCCATCGGCAGTAGCGTTGGCCTCTTTCGAAGAAGTCGTTGTCGCTGTTTCTTGAGCGGTCGTCGATGTTGCGGTCGCTTCTTCAGTCGTACTCGTTTGCGTGCCTGTAGGCAGATACATGGAATCATTTGCCGCTTGAATGATATAAGAGATCCGTCCTGGAACAAAGGCACCTGGATCGACTTGCATCTCTTGTTCCATCTGATTCAAATTGGTTAAAATCGAAATCATCCATTCGTTGGAAACGGCTTGATTCAAATGTAAAAAGACTCCGTCTGCTGGATAGACGACCCGTAAATATTCCTGCAACTGATCCACGACAGGAATCAAGTCAGCAAAACTGGCGTAGCTATTCGCATCAAAAGCCAGTTGTGGCTCAATGGCTTCCCAGGATAACGTCTGATCGACAAACAAGGCACCGATGATTTTTGCCAAGTAAGCAATATCAAAGCCCATCGCATCACTAGAATAACGTAGTGCTAGGCGATTGCCATTGGTCAATTCTTCATCTGTCAACTGGTCCAACTGTTCTTGGGTAAATGCGGTCACACTGCCTTCAGTGATCCCTTGAGTTAAGGCACTACGTAGCGAACTAGGTTCATCAGCTAACGTATTGATCTCATTGACGTTTTGCGTCCCTGTCTCTGCTTGGATCGAGGCAATAACGGCTTCGGAATCGACTGGCTCTTGATTCTCGTCAGCTGTAGTTTCTGAAGTAGCGGATTGATCCGTTTCTTGGTCTTCCGCTGTACTTTCTTGGGCAGAATTTTGGATCTGCTCACTATCTGTTTGCCCTTCTGATGAAAGCGTCTCGCTAACGGCAACCGGATTGTCACTTCCACTCGTAGCCGTTTCATCTGCATGAACCATCAATGGTGAAAATGCCAGCATCATTAGTCCGAACCAAATTATTTTTTTCATCGTCATTGCCTCCTCGAATGGGATTTCTCCCTTTGTAACGAAACTGTAACATAAAGACCTCGTTTCCGCAATCAATTTAGTAACTTCTTAAAAAAAACCTCTATCTTTATCAGATAGAGGTTTTACCATTATTTTATCGTTGCCACATGCATGACTGCTTGACCTGCTTTTGTTTCCGCGATCGGTAACAGTTCAACGTTGGCTGCTTGGTCCATATTGGTGATAATCACGAGCATCTCAGTAGCTTTGCCTTTGGCTGTCAACTGCGCCAAATCGACTTGGGCAACTTGGGTGGCTGGTGTCACGGCTTGGCCTTCCTCCACCAGGATCTCAAAAGGTGCTCCTTGCAATTCGACGGTGTCGACCCCCATGTGCAGCAAAATCTCTAGCCCACTGGCAGTCTTGATCCCCAATGCATGTTTCGTTGGAAAAATCGTCGTGATCGTTCCTGCTGCTGGTGCAAAGATCGCCCCATTGTCTGGCAAGACAAAATACCCGTCGCCCATCATTTTTTGCGAAAATACCGGATCACTTGATGCACTGATCGCTTTTGTCGTACCTGTTGCTACTGCGTATAAGGGGGTATCGATCGTTGTTGCTGATGAATTTGCTGCCGTTTCCTTTGCCGCCGTTTCACTCGTTTCTTTTGGTTGCGATTGCACGGAAGTGACGGTTGCAGCTGATTTTGCCTCCTCTGCCTCGCTTTCTTTGACTGCTTCTAAGCGATCTTTCGGAATCCCAAAGAAGTAGGTGGCAACGAAGCCGCCAGCATAGCCTGCTAACAAGCCGAAAATATAGCCCATCCAACGGCCGTTGGCAATCAATGGAATCAAAGCTAACCCTGATGGTCCAATCGCCGTTGCGCCGATATTTGTCAAAGCGCCAATGACCGCACCACCGATCCCACCACCAATACAAGCAGTGATAAATGGTCGACCTAATGGCAACGTCACTCCGTAGATCAATGGTTCGCCGATGCCTAAGATCCCAACTGGCAATGAACCTTTAATCATTTCAGAAAGCTCTTTGTCTTTACGTAGTCGTACCCATAAGGCTAGAGCTGCTCCGACTTGACCGGCACCAGCCATTGCTAAAATCGGTAATAATTGCGTGCTGCCTGTTGCTTCGATCATTTGGATGTGGATCGGGGTCAAAATTTGATGCAAACCAAACATGACCATTGGTAAGAAGGCCGCTCCTAAGACAAACCCAGAAAAAGCACCGCCCACATTCAAGACCCAAGTGATCGAACCGACTAAGCTGTCAGAGATCAGGCCGGCCAATGGCATGATCAAGAAAATCTCCGTCAAACCGATAATCAACAAACACAACGTCGGGGTCACGATAATATCGATCGCTTCGGGAATCACTCGATGCAGCACTGCCTCTAATTTCGCCAAAAGCCATACAGCGAAGATTACACCGATGATCCCCCCTTGGTTGGCAGCTAACGCTTCGCCAGTGAACAAGTTTTGGATCGGGGCTTCTGGGTTCATACCTGTCAGCAAGATGATCGAACCGATCACTCCACCAAGGGTTGGATTGGCTTTAAAGACCTGCGCAGCATTGACCCCAGTAAAGATCGCTAAATAGGTGAACATCCCATTTCTTAGGACGTTTAAAATCATGACATAATAATTCCAAGTGTCTCCATCTAATTGGCCAGCCGTAATCATGTTGGTCAGAACGGAGGCGATCCCTGCAACGAGTCCTGCACCAACGAAGGCTGGAATCATTGGAACAAAGATATTTGAAATGTCTTTCAGCAGCGACTTCAATGGTGATGATTTTTGTTTGGCTTTTTGGGCTGCTTTCATCTCTGCCGTTTTTTCTGATAACGCCTCTTTGCCTGATTTTTGCTGCGGGATCTCTTGCCCTAAATCAACACCGGCTTTTGCCACCATTGCGTTAGCTACTTTGTTGACTTTCCCTGGTCCGATAATGACTTGCAGCTGCTCGTCATTGACGACACCCATCACACCGGGAATCTCTTTTAACCCTTGTTGATCGACCTTATCGTGGTCGCGGACGGTCATTCGTACGCGAGTCATACAGTGATTGACTGTTTCTACGTTGTCCATTCCGCCGGCTTCTTGAAAAATCTTCTCCGCTAACTCTTCTACCGTCAGTGTTTCTTTTGCCATTACTTTTCTCCTCCTAACGCCGTTTTGACAAACCCTTGTGCCGTGGCAAGTTTTGCTTGTGCTTCGTCTTTCGTGCTATCCGTCAACAGCATCACGATCGCCAATTTGACATTCTGATCTGCTTCTTCAAATGCCGCGGCGGCTGTTTCATAATCAGCTTCAGTTGCCTGCATGATGATCCGTTTTGAGCGTTCTACCAATTTTTCGTTGGTCGCTTTCACGTCGACCATCAAATTATTGTAGACTTTGCCGATCCCTACCATTGATAACGTCGAGATCATATTCAAAATCAATTTTTGGGCCGTCCCAGATTTCAAACGAGTCGAACCCGTCAAAAACTCTGGGCCACAATCGACTTCAATTGGAAAGCTGGCATGCTGAGAGATCTCCGCGTCTTTATTACAAGCGATCGTAGCTGTTGTGGCACCGAGCTCATTGGCATAGTCAAGGGCCCCAATCACGTATGGGGTTCTGCCACTGGCAGCGATCCCGATCACCATATCATTTGAGTTCAACTTCAGATCGACAAGGTCTTGTTTCCCTAGCTTTAAGGAGTCTTCTGCTCCTTCGACAGCGACCGTCATCGCTTCTTCGCCACCGGCGATCAGACCAACCACCATCTCTGGTGATACCCCAAAGGTTGGGACACATTCGGCCGCATCCAAGACGCCTAATCGACCACTCGTACCAGCGCCAAGATAAATCAAGCGTCCGCCTTTTTTAAAAGCAGCGATAGTTTGTTCAATGACTTTTTCAATACTAGGAATTTCTTTTTCCACTGCATAGGCAACTTTTTGATCTTCTTGGTTCATTTTTTGACACGCTTCTAAAATCGTCATTTCATCTAAATTGCTCGTTTCGCTATTGCGTCGTTCGGTCGTTAATTTGTCTAAATTGATTTTATTCATCGGAATCATCTCTTTCTAATTTAAATCGCATCCCTGCTTTGATTTGTTGGATCAAAGGCAGATCGGCTGGTATCACCTGAGCGGCGAGGTTGACTTTGGGATCTGCAGGCAATGGTCGTTTGCACACTTGAATCTCTCCCATATAGCGCAAGTACTCTTGGTTATCGATCGTCACAGCACCCACTGGTCGCTCTTGACTAAGTTCAGGTTTGACTTCTGGAATGGCATTGAAACGGGCATCGGCGCTACGCAAGACATCTCGAGCTTCATCGTAACGATTTTGGTGATTCCCTAGTACGTGTTCAAAGTAAGTCGAACCAAGATCTTTGACCCGCAAAACGATCCTCGCTTCTTGCAGATATGTCGCAAACTGCTGCGCACTTTTTGCAGAAACCATCCCATCACCGATGTAAACAGCATCAACTGAGCCGGTAGCCAACAAGTCGATCGCTGCGGCAAACGGCGACCAGTTGCGGTGTCTTTCCAGTGTGGGTAATCCTTGAAATAACGGTCCGCGTTTCTTGGCATCTCCTGGAACAAAGGCTTGGACAAAAAAGCCTTGTGCTTTCAACCAGCGGTTCTTCTCCTGAAACCAGTCAGCATCCAGTCCCGTTTCTGGTCGAGGGTAATAATTGTGCCAAGCTTCCAATCGAGTAAAATCGGCTCCATACGCCTGCAGCTCTCGAATGTCTTTTTCCGTTAATGTACTGGCATTCAAACTGATGGTCATTTCCTTTGAAAAAGCAGCGATTTGCTGATTGTCGATGGCATAGTCCATTCGTAAACCAGTGACACCGATCTCCCTTAGTTCCGCCAGCTTGTCGATGGAAAAGCCCGCTTCTGCTAAGGCGTTTCCAGAAATATCCACCATTAAAGACAGCTGATGGTCTTTTGCGAAACCTCCCAAGTCCGTCAGACGCTGCCGATAGGTACTGCGATCGTCTTCTGGTATGTGCATGGAGGTGAAAATCCCTTTAAAGCCTGATGCCATCGCAGTCATCTGCTCAAGTTCTGCTGCCGTCAAGTCTTCGTTCATAAATACAGAAAAGCCGAACATCTCTTTGCCTCCTTGGTGAGTCACTTTCGTGATACCGTTTTCTATAAAAGCATTATAACTGATTCTTTTCTCGTTCGCAACTATATTTCATATTTAAATCGCAGATATAGAAATATCGTTTCATTTAATAAGAAAGCTTTACCCTTTAAACTTTCTTATGCGCTTTTTTCTACAGTTATGGTACACTTTATTAGGAACGAAACTTGCTTTCGTCATTTTTACATAGTAGGAGGAATCACATCATCAATGATTACAATGGATGATATTATTCGCGAAGGCAATCCAACCTTGCGTGAAGTAGCAAAAGAAGTACCTTTTCCTTTAAGCGAAGAAGATATCGCACTGGGAAAAGAAATGATGACCTTTTTAGAAAACAGCCAAGACCCAGTCAAGGCAGAAGAACTTGAATTAAGAGGCGGCGTTGGTCTAGCAGCTCCTCAATTAGATATTTCAAAACGAATCACAGCGGTCCTCGTCCCTAGCAGCGACCCAGAAAAAACTGAACCTGATTTTAAAGATGTTCTTTACAATCCCAAAATTTTAAGTCATTCCGTGCAAGAAGCTTGTTTGGGTGAAGGCGAGGGCTGTCTCTCCGTGGACCGTGAAGTCCCTGGCTACGTGGTACGCCATGCCCGGATCACTATCAGCTATTACGACATTAACGGTAAAAAGAAAAAAGTTCGTTTGAAGAACTATCCTGCAATCGTCGTTCAGCATGAGATCGATCATTTGAACGGGGTCATGTTCTACGATCATATCAATCAGCAAAATCCTTTTTCATTAAAAGAAGGCATTTTAGTCATCGACTAACAAAAAAGTCTCTACCGACATTTTGCGGCAGAGACTTTTTTTCTTCTATATTATTGAGTATCCTCTGGATATCTTCTTTCACGATTTTGGCATTAATTGCCTTTCGCTAAACTTTCTTGATGATCGGCTTTGATTTTTTCTAATAACGCCGGTTGTTCAAAAAGATCTAACGCTGTCAGGGCTAAAAGTTCAGCCGCGATAGCGATCGACTGCAAGCCTTTTTCACTCTTAGCAGCGGCTTTGAATTCTTCCGAATGCCCCGCAATGTAGTCATCTGAAATCGAAACGGTGGGTTGGATCGTCGGGATCACTTGACTGACATTGCCGACATCAGAAGAACCAAGACTTGCTTTTGCTTCCGTATCGATCTCATCGGCAGGTACGCCCGCTTCTTGGGCATGGGCGAAGAAAATCTCATCAAAACTTGGTGTCACGATCACATCATCGACGGAGTTTTGGAACAAGCCGAATTCATAGGTCGCTCCCGTGGCTAAAGCGGCTCCTTTGACGATGTTTTCGACTTTCTCGTAGACATCATTCAAGGTTGCTCGATTGGCTGCTCGTAAATAAAAACGACCGGCTGCATATTCTGGCACGACATTGGCTGCCACGCCGCCATCGGTGATCACACCATGAATATTGACGTCTTTTGGTAAATGCAGGCGCAACCCATTGATCCCGTTAAAGACTTGCAGCAATGCTTCTAACGCGTTGATGCCTTTTTCTGGTGCAGCTGCCGCATGGGAAGCCCGACCATAGAACTTGATATCCACTGGATCATTGGCTAATGACGCTGTCGTTTTGCCATAGCGATGGGCTGGATGGACACAAAGAGCGGCATCGACATCATTGAAGAACCCTTCACGGACAAAACTACCTTTAGCGGAACCATTTTCTCCACCTTCTTCTCCTGGCGTCCCATAGACTCGAATCTCCCCGCCTAGCTCATCGATGAAAGGTTGTAGAGCACTGGCAGCTAAGACGGAATAAGTCCCGAAGAGATTGTGTCCGCAGGCATGACCGATGCCAGGTAACGCATCATACTCGGCTAAAAAGGCAATCGTCGGACCAGGTTTCCCACTGACATAGCGGGCATCAAAGCCGGTGCGATGGCCTGCCACATCCTTTTTGACAGCAAAGCCTTCTTTTTCTAATTGGGCGATCAGGGCATCGGCTGAATAAAACTCATAGTTGCTGACTTCTGGGTGATTATGGATATCTAATGCCAAGGCTTGATAAGCGGCTAAACGCTCTTGGATAAATGGTTTAATCGTTGCTTTTGTAATAGTTGCTGTTGTCATAATCAAATCTCTCCTTTTTATACATGTTTTTTCAATTTTATATCAAATTACGTGGTACTTATTTCGCCCCAAAGGTTTCCCAAGCAGGAACACTTGATCCTTTTGACGTTTCCTCGATGACTTTTTTCGTATCCTCTGTTTGGTAAGCAGCGACCACTTTTTGGTATACTTCATTGTCTTCATCTTCTTTACGGGCGGCAATGATGTTGACGTAAGGACGGGCCGTTTCATCAACAGGCTCTAAAAAGATCGCATCTTCGGTTGGTACAAATCCTGCATCTACCGCCATGCCGCTATTGATGACCGAAACATCGACATCGGAAAGTGCCCGAGCGGTTTGCGCTGCATCAAGTTCTGAAATTTCTAAGTTCAAACGGTTTTCTGTAATATCCGCGACCGTTGGTGTTTGTCCGGCTGCTTCATCCACTTTGATCAATCCAGCTGATTGTAACAAAAGCAATGCCCGACCACCATTGGTCACATCATTAGGGATCGCAACTTTAGCTCCTTCAGCCAAGTCGTTGACATCCGTCACTTTGTCGGAATAAATACCTAATGGCGCATTGACTGTATTGCCGATCGATACGAGATCAGTACCAAATTCTTCATTATAGTTGTCCAAGAAAAATTGGTGTTGGAATGAATTGAGGTCGATGGAACCATCAGCCAAGGCTGCATTGGGTTGGTTGTAATCAGAAAATTGGACATATTCTAAATTGATGCCTTCGTCTTTCAAACGATCTTTGACATCATCCCAGACATCGGTGTCTGCACCAATCACCCCTAATTTCACCGTGACTTCTTCTTGATCATTGGCTGCGGCACTGCCATTGTTTCCGCATCCTGTAATAAATAATAATGCTGCCCCTAAGACGATTGATTGTACGAATTTTTTCATTTTTTCTTCCTCCATAGACTTGCTTGTTTTTTTATTTGTACGTAAGTGGTGGTCAGTGTGATACTCGTTTAATGAGTAGGTTGCTGACAAATTGACTGATAAAAACGAATACTAAGATGATCAAGGTCGCCATGATCGTAACATCGGTCTGGAATCGGTTGTACCCGCGGGTGATGGCTAAGTTTCCTAAACCGCCAGCGCCGACTGCTCCTGCCATGGCGGTCAATCCGATCACATTGATCACGGTCAATGCAGAGACCCGAATAATTCCCGCCACGCCTTCTGGCAAATAGACCCGAAAAATGATACCGAAAGGACTGGTGCCCATCGCTTCAGCTGCCTCCACGACACCGGGGTCAACTTCTAGCAAGGCAATCTCGATCTGCCGAGCAAAGAAAGGAATGATCCCAGCAATCAGAGGAACCAATGCTGCTGTTTCGCCGATGGTCGTTCCGACAAGGAATCTGGTAAAGGTTCCTAGTAACGTCAATAAGATAATGAAAGGGATCGAGCGCACCACATTGATGACTTTATCGAGAAATTCAAAGAGCGGTCGATTTTCTAAAATCCCATTCGGTCGAGTCACTACCAAAACGATCCCTAACAAGATGCCTAAGATGCCCGCGATCAAAGAGGTCCAAAAAACCATATACAAGGTTTGGATCGTTGCTGTCACAAATTCATCTTGGATCGCAACAACATTGGGAAAATATCTTTCTAATAAGGCAGCCATCTAAAATCCTCCTTTAATTACATTGTTTAATGGTTCTGCATGATTTTCTTTTAAAATATTGGTGTAAACCCCTTGAGACTTCAAATATTCTAAGGCATGTTTACGCTGTTGGTATTCGCCGGATAAGCTAACGACTAAGCTGCCGATCGGCACTTCTTGCAAGATCTCCACGTTGCCGTAAAGAATATTGGTGGTCACTTTGTAGCGGCTGTACAATTGGGCGATCAGTGGTTCATTGGTTTGATCCCCCACATAGGACAGCTCCACCAGCCATTCGTTCGGTGCCAAGGAAGAAAATTTCGAACTGCCAAGGATCGTTTCTAAGGCTTGGTCGATGTGTGTCGCCGTTCGGATGAAATCTTTGGTCAAAGGTTTTTCTGGTTGGCTGAAAATCTGAACGCTTGAGCCTTGCTCGATGACTTCGCCGTCTTCCATCACTGCCACTTTGTTGCAGATTTCTTTGACGACCTGCATTTCATGGGTAATGATCACGATGGTCAAACCGAGAGTCCGATTTAATTTTTTCAACAAAGCCAATATCTGTAAGGTCGTTTTCGGATCAAGGGCGCTAGTTGCCTCATCACACAACAAGATCTCTGGATCATTTGCCAAAGCTCTGGCGATGGCGACCCGCTGTTTTTGTCCTCCAGATAGTTGGCTAGGAAACGCTTGGGCTTTTTCTTCCAATCCAACAAGCGCCAGCAGCTCGGTAACTTTTTGATGACGTTCCTGTTTGGACCGTCCCCCATATTTTAAGGAGAAATCCACGTTATCAAAAACATTGCGGCTGTCCATCAAGTTGAAGTGCTGAAAGATCATTCCGATCGTTTTCCGTTTTTCTCGCAGGGCTTTCGCAGAAAGCGTGGTCAGCTCGGTACCATTGACGACGACGCTGCCGCTACTTGGACGCTGCAATAAGTTGATCACACGGACGAGTGTACTTTTCCCGGCGCCTGAGTAACCCACGATGCCGTACACGTCCCCTTTGTCGATC
The DNA here is from genome assembly GCF_002140615.1 of Enterococcus sp. 2G9_DIV0600. Taxonomy (NCBI): domain Bacteria; kingdom Bacillati; phylum Bacillota; class Bacilli; order Lactobacillales; family Enterococcaceae; genus Enterococcus; species Enterococcus sp. 2G9_DIV0600. The sequence goes on along the minus strand of NZ_NGLL01000002.1, from coordinate 400,550 downwards.
TCGATCGATACGTTTTTGACCGCTTGGATCGCGGGTTTCTTTGGTTGATTGAATGTTACTGATATGTCTTTTAATGAAATCATCGTCTTCCCCCTAGTTCTTGTCTTTTTCAATAAAAAAAGGCATCCTCAAACAAGTCACCTGTGACTTGTTTGAGGACGCCTTTTTGCGTGTTACCACCTCAGTTTAAGCTGCACTCGCATACAGCTCCTTTTCGAGTACGATCATACTCTAGCCAGATAACGGTCGCTACCGTCGTCGCCTTGCAAACTACTGCTCGGAACGAATCACTCCTTGGCCATTTTCTAAAAGTCGTTTGATGCTTCTTTTCAGCTACCGAAGCTCTCTGTTGAAAAAACGTGCTTTTGTACTTACCAATTCTTCGTGTGTGGTGCTATTTGATTTTTGGTATAAAAAAAGTCCTTTTACCAGCATTTGCTAGTAAAAGGACGAATACTCGTGTTACCACCTTTTGTTTAGAAGGTTTCCCTTCCCTCAACCCAACGTCTAGCCGTGCTAGAGATTGGTGCACTTTGTAACGGTAGTGCGCATCCGTGATTGCCTACTTATCGACAATCAATCCTCCAAGGCCATTTTTCATCGCTTCTGACTTGACTCTTTCCACCAACCAGAGTCTCTCTTTAAAGTATCCGCGGTTACTTTCCTTCTCAACAGATTCATTATTCTTGTTGAGTTGTACTTTACTGGAAAATGAACGTCTTGTCAACAAAAAATCACAATTTTTTCATCTGAGGATTTGCCAAGACTTCCGCAAAGCGTCCTTGCCAGATCATTTCATACCAATCAATGATTTCAGCTGCTGATCGTCCTCGGCTTGGATACGTCGTTGTGGCTTGGGCATACACGACGTTTTGATAACCCAGACCATGCGCGAATTTGATCGTGCCATCAAGGCAATATTCCGTCTGAGCACCAGCAAATTCGATACTACGCACTTGGTTTGTCTGTAAGACCGCTTGTAGATCTGTTTGAAAAAAACTATTGGCGTGTTTTTTTCGAATCAAACGATCCGTTGGTTCATAGGCCAATGCTGGGTGCAGTTGCCATGCTTTGCTACCGTAGGGCAACGTCTCCTCTTCATGCTGAACAAAAATAACTGGTTTTTCTTCTTTACGATATCGTTGGATTCGTTGGTTGACGAACAGCAATAATTCCGACAAATGGTCAATTGTTTGGTCATTTGTTTGACAGACCCCATTTTGCAAGTCAATGATCAATAAGACATCTTGCATCACTTCACTCCTCAATTTTGGTAGAGCATGCTTTTTTCTGCTAACTGTTGTTTGGCTTTTTCCAGAGCCGCAGGATCGGTGTAGCGCAACGTATGCAAGTGTACCCCATTGGTTAAATCTGAGAGCAAGCGGGCTTCTGCATGTTTGGTTTTGTTGATGAAATCAGTCACGTCTTGGTCTGTTTGGATCTGCAAATTGCCAGTGATCTCTCCATAGATCTCATGCTCAACGATGACATCGACCACTTCCACACCACAAGCGACAAAGATGCGCAATTCTTCTTCCGTTTGTTCAGGTCGATGCTGCACCGCTAGCTTACTTACATGCCCTGCCTCATCCAACAGCGCTTGCAGACGATAGCCGCGAGCCGTAGCCACAATCGCTTCACCAGCTGCTCGCAATAAGGCAATGTCCCCAACGATGATTTGACGGCTGACTCCGAGGGATTCTGCCAGTTTGCTGGCACTGATCGCTTTGTCCGCTTGCTTCAATGCCGCTAAAATGTTTTCTCGACGTGTTGCTCCATCCATACTCATTCCTCCAATTGATTCTCTTGATAGGTTTTTGAGTGGTTCATAATTGATTGAAACATAGCCAAAATCGTTTCTTCGTAGGCTTGATTAGAAATTGCCTGCCGAATGTTTTCCAGCACTTTCTCTTCACGATTTTCATCTAATACCGGCAGTCGACTGCTTTTCTTCAATTGCACGATTTCGTTGACCGTGCTCATACGTTTTTCCAAAAGATGCGTGAGTTGCCAATCAATGTCATCGATCGCTGCCCGCTGAACAGCCAAAGGATCTTGCTGATTGTTTTCTTCTTCCAAGTCAATCGTCTTGATGACCCGTGCCGGATTTCCCGCCAGCACAACATTGTCTGGGAATGATTTTGTAACGACACTGCCAGCCCCCACCACGACATTGTTGCCTAAGCGGACCCCTGGCAAAATCGTGGCCGCACCACCGATCCATGCGTTATCGCCAATCACGATCGGGGCCCCTAATTCTAAGCCGCTGTTTCGTTTGACCGGATGTAATGGATGCGTCGCCGTAAACAACCGAACATTGGGTGCCAGCATACAGTTGTCGCCAAAGGTAATGGGACAAACATCTAATAGCACACAGTCGTAGTTAGCATAGAAGTTTTTGCCCACAGAAATATTGTAGCCATAATCAAAACGGACATTCGGTTCGATATAGATTCGACCAGTCACAGAGCCGAAAGTTTCTTTTAGTAACTGCTCTTTGATTTTTGTATCAGTTTCTTGGTTGATCAGGTTCATTTGTTCACGGGCATACTTTCGATCTGCCACCAATTCTGGATCTGGGGAAAAGTACAATTCGCCAGCAATCATTTTCTCTTTTTCGGTACGTTGTGTCATATCATAAACTCCTTCATTCAATTTTCTGGAAAAACGTTTCGGCTGCTGCGGTCAACATGCCATATTCATTCGGGATCGCCAATGGTTCCTTATTGATGACCAACACCTGCTGGCTGTAATCGACTAGCCCTGCAAAAGGATAGACTTGCAGCGAAGTCCCCACGACCACCGTCAGGTCGGCTTGAGCAACGGCTTGAATGGCTCCTTCAATGGTTTCATCCGTAAATCCTTCCCCATAAAGCACGATCGCTGGCCGGACCTGACCGCCACATCCTGCATGGTGCCAATCCTGCAAATACGCTTGCCAAGGTACCGGATTGCCGCATTTTCGGCAATAACAGTTGTACAAGGAGCCGTGAAAATCGATTCTTTGGTGACTGCCTGCTTTTTCATGCAAGCCATCGATGTTTTGCGAAACGACCCAGACGGTTTTCTTCGCTTGCAGCTCAGCCATTTTTTGATGAATGATATTAGGCTGTGCTTGGGGATGGTAGAGGTGCTTGACGAACTGATAAAATGTTTCCGGTTCGTTTTCTAAACAGTCATGGCTTAACAAATACTCGGGCTGGGCCACTCCTTGATAGACCCCTTTTAAGGAACGGTAATCAGGAATGCCCGATGGGGTCGAAACACCGGCACCCGTCAAAAAGGTCACCGATGATGCGGCGGTGACCGCTGCGATTGCTTGCTCAATAGATACCTTCATCGTTCTAACTTCCTTTATGGCTTTTCTCTTATTCTAACCGAAAAAGAACCGTTTTTGCGAAAAATCAGCCATTTTCTTTTTTTAAAGCAACTAATGCTTTTTCGTGCGGAATTGCTTATAATAAATGCAATAAATGCAAGGAGACTGGGAAAACCAAATGAAAATTTTGATTATCGAAGACAACAATGAGATCAGCGAAATGTTGGCTACTATTTTAGCAGCTGACTATACCGTCCAGCAAGCCTATTCAGGCACGGAAGGTCTGCTGCTTTTTCAGCAAGATGCTTTCGACTTGATTTTGCTAGATCGAATGCTCCCCGGTAAAGATGGGACACAAGTCTTGCAAGAAATTCGCCAAACCTCCACGGTCCCCGTCATTATCTTGACTGCCTTAGATGAACCAGCCGATGTTTCCACCCTTTTGCTGGCGGGTGCCAATGATTACTTGACCAAACCCTTCAATGTCGAAGAATTAAAAGCCCGCATCATTGTTCAGTTGCGAACAAATAAACAAACCCCTCCAGTTGCCAGCAGCCACTCGTATAAAAACATTCAACTGTTGCCTGACTCGTTTCAGCTGCAACGAGGAGAAGCAACGGTTCAGTTAAAGAAAAAGGAGTTTGAGATTTTTTCCCTGCTCTTAGCCAACCCCCAAAAAGTGTATACGAAAGAAATGCTCTATGAAGCGGTTTGGCAGGAACCTTATTACGGTGAAGAAAACACAATCAATGTCCATATCAGCCATTTACGCAGCAAAATCAAAACACTCGATCCAGATGAAGCGTATATCGATACTGTCTGGGGCATCGGCATCAAGCTAGCTTAAAAAGGAGGAACCCCATGCATCTACTTCAGTTTTTCGCTGCCTTGATCGTTGTTTTATTGATCGGTTACTGGCTATTCTTACTGTATGATCTGAAAAAGTACCACCAGCAATTAGCAAGAATCAGCGAAATCGAAACAAATCAAGAGATCCATTTGCAGACCCGCGTCCCCGCTTTAAAAGCGATCGCTTTGTTAAACAATCAGATACTTAGAAAAAATAAGCAGCAGCACTATCAAATGCTGCAAGAAAACCAGCAGTTGGAACAAGCCATTCAAAATATCTCTCACGACTTGCGCACACCTTTGACGGTCGCCAGCGGCTACACACAACTGCTGCAAGCCGATACGACCCTCACCCCGCAACAACTACAGCTGCTGGATAAAGTCAGCAGCAACCTAGAAAAAGTCGAAAATCATCTGGAACAGTTGTTGACCTATCAACGCCTCAAAGACAACCAACTGGCTTTGACCTTAGAAGAATTCGATCTTTCTCGTTTGTTGGAGGAGGAACTGCTCCAGTTCTATCCTTCTTTTGAGGAAAACCATTTATCACTGACAGTTGCGATCCAACCCAACATCATGATCATTTCGGATAAAAAAAGCTGGCAACGAATTTTCCAAAATGTCCTTGGCAATTTACTGGAACATGGCAGTGAGACCGGAGCGATCCGCTTGAATCAGCAAGGAGAGCGCATCGTTTTCCAACAGGAAAATCAGCTGAGATCACCGATCCAGCACCCAGAAAAATTGACCCACCGCTTTTATACGGAAGACCTTTCACGGCATAAACAGCAAGCTGGACTTGGTCTGTATATCATCGCGGCATTGACTAATGCATTAGACGGCAAGGTCCAATTGGATACAACCGAAGAGACGTTTCGTTTGACTTTGTTTTGGCAGCAGTCCGTTGAATCCTACTAACTAATGGCTATACACAAAAAACACCCAATCGCTCGACCTTCACTAGTCGATACGGTTGGGCGTTTTTCTGCTCTTACAATTCTTGTCTCTTAAACACCAGATGCGCAGCCAAAAGACAAAGCAGCAAACTGATCAGACTCCCAATAAAAATTGGTTGGACTGTTTCCCATGTTTGGAAAGTAGTCATGGTCACCATCTCTAACCCACCTTGAAAGTCCAAGTATTCTAAAAACTTCCAGTTGGGTAAGGAGATTCGGGCAATCGCAAAGGCCATCGGAATAAAAATCGTCGCCAATACGCTGACTGCTGTATTTTTGGTTAAATACAGAACTAGCACTGCAAAAGAGGACGTCGCTAATAAAATCAGTACAAAACTAACGAAATAATACAACAAGTTTTCTATCTGTGAAAGGTCATTATAACCAATCCCCCCAATAACCGTTCCCGCTACAAAGCTCACCACACAAATCGCGACGATCTGTAAGACCAGTACCAACGCATATACCAAGAATTTCCCAAAAAGATAAGCGGGTTTAGAAACACCGACGGTAATGATATTCTTCATGGTCCCTTTCGTGTACTCACTGCCTAAGACCTGCATCACCAATGGCAAGGAGTAATACAGCAACATGGAAGACAGACTGGTCTGGATCGCCAGAAAGCCAGTCATTTCTGTAAGGCCGCCTGATGTTTGGGTACTATCCCCAAGAGTGACCCCCACACTACCATTAGAAACAACGGATAAAATCACCAACAATAAAATAATTCCTTCTGTGATCCAAAAACTTTTACTTCTTGATAAACGATACAAATCGGCTCGAATAAAATTCAACATCTTACTTTCCCCCTTCACTTGTTACTAACTCTTTGAAATACGACTCTAGATTTTCCCCTTCAAAAGAAATCCGATCAATAGCGATCCCTTCATAAACCATCTGACGGACCAGGTCCCGAATCAACACATTCTCTTGATAAATATGAATTTTGTGGTCACTGACAACTTTATATTCGGAAATCAGCTGACTCTCTAGCAAGCGGCTAGCTGTGGCTACATCATCCACTTCTAATTGAATAAACCGTTTCGCCATCAGCTCGAATTCGTGTTTGGTCATCTCTTTGATCAGACGCCCCTCACTAATGACCCCAAAACGTGTAGCCACTAAGTACAATTCTTCTAAAATATGGCTGGAGATCAAAATCGTCATGCCGCGTTCCTGATTCAATCGTAAAAGCAGCTCCCGAAACTCAACGATTGCTACAGGATCCAAGCCATTGATCGGCTCATCTAATATCAGAAAATCCGGTTGGTTCAATAAAGCGATGGCTAAGCCGAGCTTTTGTTTCATTCCTAAAGAAAAATCACGGTATTTCTTGTTGCCGACATTGGTCAAACCAACAAACGACAGTGCCTTACTAACGGCATCAGGTTCCACCACCCCGCTGATTTTGCAATAATAGTTTAGATTTTGTTTAGCGGTCAATTGGTCGTAAGCGACTGGAGTCTCAATCACGTTGCCGACGCGTTTCAGCATCTGAGTGTACGCTTTGCCGCCTTCGACACCAAACAACTGCAGACTGCCACCAGTGGGTTGGATCAACTGAACGATTGCTTTTAATAAGGTCGTCTTCCCAGCACCATTTCTCCCCACCAATCCATAAATATCTCCTTTCGCGATCGTTAGATCGACATCATGCAGCGCCTGCTGTTTGCCGTAACGTTTGTTCAATCCTTTGATTGTTAGAACATTTTCCATTTTTACTTCCTCCTTGCTTGCTTCTGTGATCATTCTAGCAAGTAGATCTAAATCAGCTATTAACTAATTATTAATTGATTCTTAACTCGTAGTTTTCTGCAAAAAAGCAGTTTATTTCTATTATATACAGCTGAAAATGAACCGATCTAGAAAAATCATCCCTTTTTCAGCAAACCCACCAATAGCAAATGTAGCAGACGATCTTTTCATTACTGCTTTTACGCTTTGTTTTTTGCCTCACAAAGAAAGAGATTCCTTCATGACAAGGAACAAAAAACGTGGTAAACTAGTCACGAATCAAAGTGAGGTGAAATACATTGGTAGCAGCTATTATTTATTGGGCAATGATCATTATCAGTTTCGGTTGGTTGGCAGTCAGCTTATATTTCTCTATCTTCTATTTAGCACGTAAAGAAAATGGCAATCTATGGGCATTTGGCTTTTTAAATGTCATCACAGCAATCATTCAAGCCATCGTCCTTGTGGTGTACCGTACCTTAGGACAAGATTGGGGCGTTACACAATACTCAAGCCTCATCTATCTAGCACTTGGCTTATTGCTTGGTTTGACAGTCATCCAAGCTGTTTTAGGCCGTGAACCAAAAGCGAAAGTCGCTTAAGGGTTCCAATAGACACTCGTAAAAACGATCCGCTTTCTCTTTGATAAAAATAGGGAAATGGTCGTTTTTTTGTTAAAAAGAATTGACATTTGGGTGCTTTTCTTCTAAACTCTGAGAAGAATCAAATTAAATACGAGTACCCTTTAACATTTAGGTAGAGGTCGCGAGGTTCATTAATCCTGCTGAGTGAAGCAACACGTTTACAGCAGAGCTAGGGAACATCGCCGAAACAAGATCGGTTTTGCTTGCATCGATTTTGTTGGGCCGCAAATGAACAATTTGCGGACTGTCTTAGCTTGTCTAAGTTGCGCTATGTTTTGTGAAAGGTTTGTCGACGATGACTTGTCAACAGCCGTTTTCCAATCATGGAGTACGGCTGTTTTTTTGCTTTTTCATCCTTACCTGCTTGTCCAACTCGTGAAAGGAAAGAGAAAAAATGAAAAAAAATAATTGGATCTGGGCGGTCTTCGCCCTCTGTCTAACCCTCATTCAGCTGCCCTTAACTGTGCAAGCGGATGACCAAACACCAGCAGAACAATTCCGTGTCGGCATGGAGGCGGGTTATGCGCCATTTAACTGGACGCAAACGACGGACGCAAATGGTGCCGTGCCAATTTCTGGGGAAGAAGGCTCAGCATTTGCCGGCGGTTACGATGTCCAGATCGCCAAACGAATCGCTGAAGGCTTAGGCAAGGAATTAGTAATCGTTAAAACCCAATGGGACGGCCTGCCGCCAGCTTTACAAGCGGGGACTATTGATGCCGTGATCGCCGGGATGTCACCAACTGCCGAACGTCGCGAGCAAATCGATTTTACCGATCCTTACTATGAATCAGATTTGGTGGTAGTGGTTCGTAAAGATGGCGAGTACGCAGATGCCAAAAGCCTCGCTGATCTTGCTGGAGCGAAAATCACTGCTCAGCTGAATACTTTCCATTATACCGTCATTGATCAAATCCCTGAGGTCCAAAAAGAACAAGCCATGCGAGACTTCTCCTCCATGCGCGTTGCTTTAGCTTCGGGAATCATTGATGGCTACGTCAGTGAACGACCAGAAGGCGTCACTGCCGTCGGTGCAAATCCTGATTTGAAGATGGTCGAGTTCGATGAAGGGGCCGGTTTTGAAACCAATCCAGAAGACGTCCAAGTAGCAGTTGGGATGCGCAAAGGCGATCCGGATGTTGAAAAAGTCAATGAGATCCTTGCAGGAATCTCTGAAGAAGAACGGGTTTCCCTGATGGATCAAGCAGTCTTGGATCAGCCTGCAGATGCCAGCGGAGAAACAGCGGATCAAGGTCTGATCGCTGATTTCAAAAAAATCATTGATGATTACGGCATGCTCTTTTTGCGAGGTGCTGGCTTGACCTTATTCATCGCGATCCTTTCAACGATCATCGGATTGATCATTGGTCTCTTAGTCGGTATCTTCCGGACATTGCCGCTTTCAGAAAATCCAGTAGGACGTTTCCTCCAACAGATCGTTAATGGCTTACTAACCATCTATATCGAAGTTTTCCGCGGGACCCCAATGATGGTTCAAGCAATGGTTATTTTCTACGGAACCGCTTTGGCTTTTGGCGTCTCAATGAATCGCACGCTGGCAGCCGTGCTGATTGTTTCTATCAATACCGGTGCCTACATGTCTGAGATCGTTCGTGGTGGGATCTTTGCTGTAGATGATGGTCAATTTGAAGCAGCTCAAGCCATCGGTATGACCCATTGGCAAACCATGATCAAAGTCGTGTTGCCGCAAGTGATGCGCAACATTTTACCTGCTACCGGGAATGAGATCATTATCAATATCAAAGATACTGCCGTCTTAAGTGTTATCAGTGTTGCGGACCTCTTTTTCCAAGGTACATCAGCCGCTGGAACGAACTTCCAATACTTCCAAACATTTGCGATCATCGGTGTGATCTACTTAGTCTTGACCATCAGTGCTACCCAGATCTTGCGCTTTGTTGAACGCAAAATGGATGGTCCCAGTGCGTATGTCAAATTAGAAGACATCAACCCGAACGAATAAGGAGGAAGAACATGTCAGCAATCATTGAAATTGACCATTTAAAAAAGAGTTTTGGCGACAACGAAGTCTTAAAAGACATCAGTTTGTCTGTTAATAAAGGAGAAGTTGTCACGATCATCGGTTCTTCTGGTTCAGGAAAATCCACACTTCTTCGCTGCATCAACTTATTAGAAAAACCAACCAGTGGACAAATCATCTACTTAGGTGAAAATGTGCTAGAAAAAGGCTATGACTTGCCGAAATACCGGACACATCTAGGGATGGTTTTCCAATCCTTTAACTTGTTCAACAATATGAATGTATTAGAAAACTGCGTGACTGGACAAGTCACTGTTTTAAAACGCGATCGCAAAGAAGCGGAAGCGACTGCCAAAGAAAATCTGGAGCAAGTCGGTATGGCTCAATATGCCAATGCCAAGCCTTCCCAGCTTTCAGGTGGACAAAAACAACGGGTAGCCATTGCTCGTGCTTTATCGATGAATCCAGACGTCATGTTGTTTGATGAGCCGACTTCTGCATTGGATCCAGAAATGGTCGGTGAAGTACTGAAGACCATGAATACCTTAGCCCATACTGGCTTGACGATGGTGATTGTTACCCACGAAATGGGCTTTGCCAAAGAAGTATCTGATCGGGTCATCTTTATGGATCAAGGCGTCATTGCCGAGCAAGGAACACCAGAAGATATCTTTATTCATCCAAAAGAGCAGCGCACCAAAGAATTCCTTTCCCGTGTGTTGAATTAATTCTCTGTCTTGAAGCACTTAGTGTTCTTCTTCCGAGCTTTTTATCCTTTTTTCAGTAAGCTTGGAAGAATTCAATGCTAAGTGTTTTTTTATTACGGGAAACAGAATCGTCAGAATTTACCAAAAAATAACAAAAAAACATTGCTATTTGTCGGAAAATTTGTTATTTTTTTTAAAAACTAAGGAATTATAGGAGCTTTCACTTATGGAAAAAAAGTTACAGTTTAAGGATTATATGTATGTTGGATCAATGCTTTTCGGCCTGTTCTTTGGTGCCGGAAATCTAATCTTCCCCGTTCACATGGGACAAGAAGCTGGTGCGAATGTCGGCTTAGCCAATCTTGGATTTTTAGTGACCGGAATCGGCTTGCCGTTTTTAGGAGTAATCGCCATTGGGGTATCCCAAAGTAGCGGAGTTTTTGAATTAGCTTCTCGGATCAATCGACGCTATGCAATGATATTTACGATTTTGCTTTACTTAGTGATTGGGCCTTTCTTTGCTCTGCCCCGTTTGGCCACTACTTCTTATGAGATCGGGATCGCTCCCCACGTTTCATCAGACATGCAAACTTGGTTATTGGCGTTGTTCTCTGCCCTATTTTTTGGAGCTGCCTGGTGGTTTTCACGTAAACCGAGCAAAATTCTTGATTATGTCGGGAAGTTTTTAAATCCCTTGTTTCTGGTCTTACTAGGTGTTCTGCTATTTTTCGCCTTTTGGCAACCCCTAGGAACGATCAGCGATGCGCCGATCTATCCTAGCTATCAAAACGATGCCTTCTTCACTGGTTTCACCAATGGTTACAATACCCTTGATGCATTGGCATCCTTAGCATTTGGGATCATCATCGTCTCAACGATTCGCAATATGGGGGTTGAGAAACCTACGACAGTCGCAAAAGACACGATCCTTTCCGGCTCTGTCAGTATCGTGTTGATGGGGATCATCTATACCTTACTTTCTTATATGGGAACCAAAAGTTTAGGCCAGTTTCCCATCAGCGAAAACGGTGGGATCGCTTTGGCACAAATCGCCAACCACTACCTTGGCACCATCGGCAGTCTGTTATTGGCATTGATCGTCATCTCTGCCTGCTTAAAAACCGCCATCGGTTTGATCACGGCCTTTTCTGAGACCTTTGCTGGGTTGTTTCCAAAACAAAGCTACGGTTTCTTTATCGCATTGACAAGTATCTTACCAGCGATCTTCGCCAACGTTGGCTTGACCAATATCATTGAATTCTCCATTCCAGTCTTGATGTTTATCTATCCACTGGCGATCACCTTGATTTTGTTGGCGATCATCAGTCCATTATTTAACCATCGCGCCAGTGTCTATCGAATGACGACGTATTTCACGTTGATCGCTGCAATCATCGACGGCTTAAATGCAAGTCCCGCACTGATTACCAACAACGCTTTCGTGCAAGGAATCTTGTCTTTTGCGTCAGATTATCTGCCCTTCTTCCAAATCGGGATGGGTTGGGTCGTACCAGCGGCGATCGGATTTTTGATTGGTTTGCTATGGTCATGGTTCAAAAAAGATCCTGTTTCGGCCTAAATTAGTTAAAAAGACGAAAATAACCTACCTTTTTTTAAAAGGTAGGCTATTTTTTTGATTAAAAAGACTGACAGTTTCGTAAAAAAAAGATACAATAGAGCCACAAAGGAGGATACCTATGTTTTATGAAGAACTTATGATGGACCCGCAAACATTAATTAAATTTAAAATATTCCGGCGTATGCTAACTCTGCAAAATCCTAGCCACCCAATCGCACAATTGGCAAAGGAAATGGAGTTGAGCTACCAACAAGCTTTTATCGAGTTGACTGAGATCGACCAAGATCTAGCTGAGTTGACTCCGGATCATATGTCGATACTCGGTCGTGGCGGTAAATTACAGCCTCAGAATATCGCGGTAACGATCGATGAATACCGCTTCTATTTATTGAATAAAAGCGTTCCGTTCTTATATGTTCTTTACATGCTGAATGAAGACAATCCAACGATCACGGATTTTTGTGCAAAATACGATGTCAGTCGTTCAACGGTGTCTCGCAAATTTGAACATCTAAAAAAACATTTGAAACAATTCCAGCTTCGCTTTACTTACACTGAATCAAATTTAGTAGGCGATGAGCGTCTTGTGCGGCTCTCCTTATTCAACATTATTTGGTTAGGTACCCGTGGCATTGAATGGCCTTTTGCGATCGCGGAAAGCGAAGCAGAAAAAGTAGTGGATCGTTTCACGGAATACTTCCCAATGACTCACTCTTATCTTGGTCGACTAGAGTTGAAGTATTTTGCTGCCCTGATCCTTTTACGAATAAAAAAAGAAAATTTTGCCAAATACGACAAACGGTACAATTTCTTGATGAAAAATAATCCATACTTCGATTTTGAGCGTTTGACGCAAGTCGTTGATCCTGAAGTTTCAATGACGGACAAACAACTGAAAGGTGAATCTGGCTTTATTTATTTGATGGCGCAAATCTTCCCATTCTATTTAAGTCCGGAAGAAGAAGCCTTACAACAAACGATCCATTTCTTCTCAAACAAACAAAATCCGGTCTATCCGCTTGTGGCAGACCTTTTAGCAGAAATGAAAGCAACATTTTTTGCTTCACAACCTGGCCTGTTAGACGAGCCATTAGTTGTAGGGAATTTGATTAATGTGACCTTTGGCAACTATGTTTTTCGTCAGCCATTTCCTAACATCTATCGCTTGCTGACACCATCGATCAATCGCGGATCTGCTGAAGAACAGTTACAACAAAAAATCGACGATTTCTTGACCAGCTACCGTGAAGAATCAGCAGTAGATTATATCAATGATGAAAATCAAGAGCAGATGGCAACGATGTATACTCATGCCCTCTTGCCATTTTATGATCAAATCCGTTACTCGAATCGTCTACGGGTTGGGGTTGCCTTAGAAGATAATTTCTTAGTCGTTCAAGGTTTAAATCAATTCTTGCATGACTTGACCTTCGTAGCAGCAGAGCCTTATGATCTGAATCATCAAGAAAATTATGATGTTATCGTTAGTTCCAACCAATTGATGAAAAAGCTTAAACCAGAAAAAATGAGTTATATTTGGGATTATGCGGCAGATGATCGGCAATACATTGATTTGTACCGTACCTTAAAAAATCGTTTTGATGAAAAGAATCTTTCCTTGTAATCAAACCGTTACGGTTTCTTAAGAACTTCCGAAAAGATTTGTCACAGAATATTCATATTTATCTCGTATACTCTATGTATACCAACAAACAACCCTAACTAACACTTTTTCATTTTTAACTCCTTCCCGTCGGCCACCCACCGACGGGTCTTTTTTTGGGGTATTTTCTTAGGTAGTAAACTTAAACACTTTCCAATCTTTTCTCCACAAAAAATTCATATTTGGGCAGTATAGTATACATAACCCAACAAACAACCCTAACTAACACTTTTCATTTTTACTCCTTGCCTGTCAGCCACCCACTGACAGGCTCCTTTTTTTCCTACGGAGTTTACCGTATACTAAAGGCAGGAGGTGTCCCATGACAAAAGACATTACGACAGTTGACCAATACATTGCAGCAGCTCCAGCAGAACGACAAGTGATTTTAAGAACTGTCCGCCAAACGATTAAAGCTGTCTTGCCAGAAGCGGTTGAAAAAATCAGTTACCAAATGCCCACCTATCATCAGGAAGAAACTATCGTGCATTTTGCCTGTGCCAAACAGCATCTCGGCTTTTATCCTACGCCTTCTGCGATCACGTCCTTCCAAGAGGCTCTACAACCCTACAAGACTAGTAAAGGTGCGGTCCAGTTCCCTTTTGCGCAACCGATCCCTTATGAACTGATCGCTATGATGACTGCTTGGCGACTCGCTGAAGTCAAAAACAAGCACGCTTAATTAGCAATTAAAAAAACCGCTATGTCTAATGACCCAGCGGTTTTTTTGCTATGCATAGGCCTGATTACAAGCCGGGTTTTGTATTCAAGGTGCTGACTTTTAGCACATGATTCAGGGGAATAATTCGCAGCTGCTGACGGTCACTTTGTAATTTCAAGACAACTTGTTCTTTTGCTACCGTTTTACCGACGATCCACCCGGTAACGGTTTCAAAACCACCCAATTTCTCTGTCTTTACTTGCAACACCACCAGATGCTTCGCAGTAGCTGCTTCTTGCAGCGTTCGCTGGATTTCTTTCACTTTTTCAGACTGATTCTTCTTGTCAGCATCATCACTGAAAAAGGTATCTAGCAAGGTTGTGGATGTCATCACAATGAGTTTACCCAACTGTTTAATGGGCGATGGTTTCTTTTCCATTGGACATTCCTTTCTGCGCGTTACAGCAGTTTATAAAACCACACATACGTTCGCATTTCATAATCCTATTTTAGCAAATTTTTGATAAAATACAAGCGAACACGTCTTATTTCTCCGAAGAAATACTCTCTAGCCAATAAGGAATTCCTTCTTGTAGCAGTTGGTAGGTCTCTTCAAAATCCCCTGTATAATAAGGATCTGGCACTTCCTCAGTCTCTTTGCCGGGAACGACACTCATATACGAACGGATCTTGGCTGTCGTATTGGCTGGTGCCAGCCCATGCAGGTTTTCAACATTGCTCTCATCCATGCCAATGATCCAATCAAATTTTGTAAAATCTGCCTCTGTGATCTGGCGGGAGATAAGACCTTCGCTTGATAACCCCACTTGACGGAGCTTTTTCTGAGTTCCTGGATGAGCTGAGTGTCCGACTTCCCAAGAGCTAGTCGCTGCCGAATCGATCTGCCAATCCAATTTGCGTTTTGCTATTTCTGCTCTATAAATGGCTTCTGCCATGGGGGAACGGCAGATATTACCTAAACAAACAAATAAAACTTTCGTCATCGCTCACTGCTCCTCTTTTTCATAGATTTGGTGGCCAAAAAATTCTACATCCTTCGCCAAACGAAACAATTGCGTTGCAATCTCTAATGGCGTCTCTGGAAAGTCGTTGTGAATCCAATTTTCCAAAATGCCTCCGCAGCCGTAGGAAAAGAACCGGCTATAAAATAGAATGTCTTGTTTCGTCAATTGCTGCTCTTGATCAACCTCCAAGAACAAGCGCTGAAAAAGCGGTTCTGTGATCTGTAAAAAACCGTTCATTAAGATCTCGCGGTCATAAGCCAGTGATTTGCGGTAAAAGGCCGGCGCTTGTTTCATTGCTTTCAGCATGCGTAAGGCGGCCTCTTCCCAATTATCAAGGGCGACATCTTCAGTCGTCAAAAAAATCAGCGCATCTTGCCGATAGATCCATTGGATCAAGGCTTTCTTATCAGGAAAATGATAGTAAAACGTCTGCCGATTGACCTGCGCTTTTTCGGCGATCTCCTGCACGCTGATCTTATTCACTTCTTTGGTCTCACAAAGGGTGATCAATGTCTGGCCAATCACAGCCTTCGTTTGTTTCCCATCCATCATAGGGCACCTCTTTTTCTTCTCTTTCTATCATACCAAATTTTCTAGCAAAAAAAAATCCTATCAAATGTTCCTTTTTCACAACCAATAAGTGATACATTACAAAGAAGACCGATTCATGATTGTTCTTTTGGCAATGTGATTCTCTGCAAAAAAAACGCCTGCCTCCTTGAGAGGACAGACGACGCTTTATTATTAAAACGGCGAGATGCTCATTGTGCCGTTTTGTTTTGAAACTGTTCCCTGCGGATCGCGCTGACTTTTTCTGTGAAATTGGCCCAATCAATAGGTCTAGGAGGGGCCAACCATAAGATATGGTCGATTCCTAAGGCACCATAAAAGGGGAGGTTTGAAAGAATCAAATGCGTATGATCATCTGGGTAACTCTGGAATTGCACATTCAAATCGAGAATTTTTTCGATATTCTTTTGGATCATCTGATTATAAGAATCACCAAAAGAAAAATCAACGCAGACATACAAGGGAACCAAAATCTCTTTTAAAGGAATCGTAGAAACTAATAAAATCAGGTATCTGAAAAACAAAAATTCCTTGTTGTTCCATAAGATTGGGCGATTGCGGTTTTCTTCTAAATAGTTGCGACAAAAGGCTGCATATTCGGGGTACGTCTCAAGAAAATACGTCACATCCATATATTGGTATTCATAGCGGGAACTAAAGGAAAACGATAAGAGCTGGTAATGGATCGTGGTCGTCTCGGTCTGAAGGAGTGTCAATGTTTCAGCCGTTAATGAGAACTGCTGTTGGACCGATTGAATAAAATCCGTGTTTAATTGCTGAATATAGGTTTGTTCTTGATCAATGTAACTGTTATTGTCGATCAACCACCCTTCAACGATCAAAAAGCGTAAAATATCCCGTGCCTCACATTCTAGCACTTCTTGATCTGTGATGGCTAAAATCTCTTGTAACCAGCTTTTCAACTCATCAATAATCACCAAGTGCTTCGGCATGATCAGATCATTTTCTAGCGTATTTTGCATGTAATGCCCTTTATCCATGCGGGACAAAATAATGCCTAAATAGTGTTTCTTGCGAATTCGCATGCGAGCAGACTGTTTGTGATTAAGCCAATTACTCTCATTGAATCGCGCAAAAGATTTTTCTTTTTCGAGGATCTCTTTTGGAAAGGGAGAATGATCCAAATAATATTCCTTCATAAAAAAGAGAAAAATAAATTCTCTGATTTCACTTTCCTCCCCCACCAGCTGAAACTCTTTCGTCACATCAATGTCGTATTCCTTCAAAATCAGTTTAAACTGTTTAAATTCTTTATAGACAGGATTGTGACTCAAATAATGATTGGTGGCAAATTCATATAGCGAAGACAATTGTTCAAAAAAACATTCTTTCAACATGGAAAATTTTAACGCTTGATCCAAATAATAAGTCAATAGCGTATCGGAAGTTGCCAGCCCGGACGCATTGAGTTTAATGACCGTCCCATCGGTCACGATCTCAAATTCCTCATTCAACCCTAGTTCATAAAAATCAAGATTCAATTCTTGAACGGTTTTGTTGATTAGAAATTCCGACATGGTCAATTGATCCATCAAGGTTTCTTTCGTTTCAGAAAGAGCGATGGCGTTTTCCAAATATTGTAACAGGACCAATTTTCGTTTGTCCGCTTTATTCAAAAATGTCACAAACATGCGTTTTCAAGCCTCCATTATTTTTTTGGCCATAAAGAACGTTTCCTGAAAATAAATAGCAGAGACTGGCAAGATACGAAGGTTTATCATCCCCATCGCCATCCGTATTATTTCCTGGGAGTGCTACATCCACTTTTAAACTATCCGATACGAAAACATCTTCTAGCATGACTCGTTGTCCAAAGTGTTTCTGTTTGTCCAAAAAATTACTTTCTGGAGATATGGATTGCTCCTGCTCTTTCTTCGGAACCGTTTCCGGTTCAGGAGCTGGTTGCTCTTCTGGTTCTTTTTTTTCAGCAGGTGGTTCATTCACTTTTTCTGGTACTTCTTCCGGAGGATCTGTCGGAACGATTTCTTCTGAGGGGTCCAGCGGATTATAGATGGTGGCAAAAACGACTTGTTCTGTAACAAGATCGATCAATCCAATAAACATGCAGGCACCAATGACAAAGCCAAATCTGCGTTTCATTTCTTCACCTTCCTTATCATCCGCGCACTTTCTGATGATCTTTCTATGACGCTGAACGTTCCAACAGTTTGTGAACGCTTAGCAGGCATCCACTAATTATAAATAAAATAACAAATAAAAGAAACCAATTTTTTTTAGATTGTTGTTTCCATTGCTTTTCTTGTTTTTCAATCATCCCATCCGATGATTGTGGCGTACTGCTCGACGATTTTTGCGACTGCTGGGCAGTTGTCTGCTCAACAGGAATCGCTGTCAGCACTAAACGTTCGTCCGTTCGCGTTGGTGTTGGACAAGTGATCAAGGTCAGCCTTGGCCCTTGGTCATCCGCTAAAACCGACAAGTCTGTTTCCTCCACGATTTTTTTATCGATGATGATATACTGTTGATTTTCCTCGAGATAGCTCACTGACACTTCCATCCCCACCTGTGCTTCTAGCAATTGACCAAATAACAAACTTTGTCTACCGAGATGATGCCCTAAAACGACAAAATTGCTATTTTTTAACAAACGCTGAGGAAACATCACGACACCGCCTTTCAGCAGCTGCTGATTGGTTATCCCCACCAATAGCGGCTGCTGGAACTCGATCGCTTCAATTGCAACAAAGCCGTACCCGGTGATCGTTGCTGGCTGTGGCGCTAAGACGTCCCCTAGAGTCGGTATCTGAATGGTTTCTTCTTCTGGAATCGTTGTCGGCAGCTGGGTCGCTATCGTCAATTCGCTTGTGCGTAATTGCCAACTGACGATGCTTTCTTTTAAAAAAGGAAGTGCCAACAAGAGGATACCTGCGATGATCAAGCCATCGATCAAGTATTTCTCAAGGTGCTCACGCTTCATCCGTTTCATTTTTTTTCTTTCGTCGGTACCATAAAAGCAGCAAGAAGGCGAGCAATAACAACAGACCGCCGATCAAGAAGTAAAGCCACGTGTAATCTGTTTCGATCGTCACATCTTTCTTGTTCAGATCACGTGCGACATCGCCAGTCACTGTGAATTCTTTCTCAAAGGTCCACTTATAAAGATAGCTTTCTTCTTCGCCTTCTTCATTTTCAACTTTGTATTGTCCTTCTTCACTTTTCCCACCATAGGCAACGGAAGTCAACACGTAGGTCCCGGCTTCTAAACGTTGTCCTTCTAATGAGATTGGGTACGAGAAGTTGGAATTAGGTGCCATTTGCATCCGGGAAGTATCCGAAGAATACAAAACATCGCTATCGCCTTTTTTCTTCACTTCATTGATCAGGCGTAATGAATTCAAGTACGCTGCTTCAGGATTTTGAAGGGTGACATTGATGGTGTTACGAGAATTGACTTGTCCCGGTCCAACATCTAGTAGTTTCAGATCCGGCGCAACTTCTGCTGTATTTTGACGCAATAAAATCGCAACGACATAGGCATACTCGTTCTTGATGGCTAAGCCTTGGTCTTCTTCACTGTCAGCCGTAGCATTTTCCTCTGTCGTTTCTTTTAAGGTCAAGCCACCTGCGATGACTCCTTCAAAGGATTCCGAAGGCATAGTGATCTTTAAAGGCAAGGTGATCTGGGATTGTTTCGGGATCGTGATTTCTTTCTCCACTTCAATCAAGTCAGCCATATCATAAGGCAATGTTTCATCTGCTTCGATGTCGTTTTCGCCATATTCCACGACTCCATTTAGGTTTGTGGTAGCTGAAGCGATCACTGGTGCGATGACTACCTCTTGATCGGTATCATTACGCAATTGGACTTCCACAGTTTGGACCGTCCCCGGTGCCATTTTCAAGTCAAAATAAGTCTTTTCTTTATCGATTTGGTTCTCTGGAATCACTGGATTGACGGCAAAATTAAATTCAGAAGCGGTTCCTATAGTTGGTACGAAAAAGAAAATACTCGCGAATAGGAGCGCCAAAAGCTGGTTGATTTTTTTCATGATGGATGTCCCTTCTTTCTATGTATTCTCCTTGAACCTCGAAAGGGTTCAAGGAGAAAGCTGGTACTTATGGGTTGGTTGGTGTGTCTGTTAGTAACCAAGTAAACGTGGTGTTGTATTGGCTGGCATATTTCGTCGTTGAGCCTGGAACTTCCAACTCAATACTATCCATGGCTGCGGCTAAACTATCGCCCCAACTCATTAGATAGGTTCCTGCTCCTTCACCATCTTGGGCACTCATCACTAAGGATTGGGCACCGTTTGGATTCAATGTGATCGTTGTGCTCACATTTGATGGTTTTGGTGACAATGACGGTGTTACCACAGTTCCCTTTGTCAAACGAATTTGCGCAGCAGTCAATTCTTGGTCTTCCGCTGTTTTGAACTGGCCATTTTGGCGAACATTCAATGTCCAACCGCTCTCTGTTCCCCGATTGTCTGTTACTTGGACGAAGTTGGGGCCTTCTTGATTTTCATTTGCTGAATCCACGTATTTTTGGGTTTCCGCATGATAGACCTCTGTTTTCGAGGTGATTTTTTGTGTGCCAAAGTAAAGGCTTGAAGCAAAATCAATCGATAGCGGTCCGTTGGTTCCCGGATTTGGTCCATCTGGGTCTGTTGGATCAACTGGTTTGATTGGATTTTCTGGATCTGGATCCGTTGGGCTGATTGGATTGGTTGGATCCGTATTTGGTTCAAAGGTGATTTGTCCATTTGAGTTGTATTCTGCACTGTCTGCTGCTTGTGCCAGCACTGGTACTGCTAGGCTTAAGCCTAATACTGAGAGAAATGCTAGTGTCTTTTTCATATCTATACTCCTTATCCTTCCGTTCCTGGTGTATCTGATAATACCCAAGTTAGTGTAGTCGTGTAGCTAACGGCATCTTTTGGTGTGCTGCCGGGTACAGAAAGTGCGACCGCTTTGGTAACATCTGCTTGTACTTCTTGGCCATCTTTATCTATTTCAGTGACCGTTTCAACGCTTCCCCAAGCATTGACCCATGTTCCAGCCCCCGTTTGATTTGCTGCAGTCATCACCACTGATTCAGCACCTGCTGCATCCAATGTGATCGTTGCTTCCGCCACAGGAGCTGTGACACCCACCGCATTGGATCTAACTGTCGGACTTGTTAGGGTGATGACAGAACCTGTCAATTCTTGATTCAACGTTGACTCATTTTTGAACTGCCCCTTTTGTTTCACAGACAACCGCCAACCGGCATTACTACCGCGATTATCTGTAACTTGGACATAATTGGCAGTTTTTAATGTAGAAGCTGTGTCATCGTCATTCAAGTATCCTTGTGCTCGTGCATAATAGACTTCGTTTTTATTTGAGATTTTATTGACACCAAAATCTAAGCTAGAGGCATAATCGATCGATAATGGACCATTCGTTCCAGGGTTTGGTCCATCGGGATCGGTTGGATCCACAGGATTGACCGGATTTTCTGGATCTGGATTTTCTGGATTGACTGGGTTCGTCGGATCAGTATTCGGAATAAAATCAACCGCCCCATTTGATGTGTAAGAAGCAGCTTCAGCTGCTGAAACCTCGGTTGCTGCACTCGCTGCTGCCAATACGGCAAGACTTACAAAGACCCACGCTGTTTTTTTCATTAATATATAACACTCCTTTTATTTTAAAGATCGTTTCTTAATTACTACCGATATTATCTGGGACATTTTTTAAATTCCAAGTCAATGTCGTCCGATACTCTTTGGCCAATTTTACAGAACTACCTGGCACGTTTAATTTTACTGCCGTTGCTCCTTCCGTTGCATCGGTCCCAAACTTGTAGATCCAAGTACCCATTCCTTTTCCAACAGGTGCGTTGACCAATGTGACTTCACTATCTGGTACAAAGGTATGACTTGTCGTAACCGTTGGTGCGTATTGCATATCGGTGACCGAAGTTGTAGCGCCAGAAGCGATCGATAATGAAGCGCCTACCAGTTCTTCGTCATCAGCCGTTTTGAATTGTCCATTTTGCACAACGCTCAATGACCAACCTTCTTGTGTTCCTCGTTTATCAGTTACTTGCACATAGTTTGGACCAGCAGCGCCAGCTGTGAACTCTTGTAGCTGTGCGTAATAATCTTTTGTTTCAGAAGTGATCAGTTGGTTACCAAATTGAAAACTTGAAGCAAAATCAATCGATAATGGTCCAGCTGTTCCAGGGTTTGGTCCATCGGGATCGGTTGGATCGACGGGATCCACTGGTTTTTCTGGATCGGTCGGATCAACTGGATTGGTTGGATTCGGGTCCGCTTCAAAAGTGATTGCTCCATTTGAGGTGTATTCAGCGGCATTAACGGCTGTTGGTAACAGAGCAGTGCTCATCAATAGAATGCCTGCCGTCAAGAAAAGTTTTTTCATTTTTTGTTCTCCTTTTGATTAAAATGATTCCTACTGCCAACAAAACGACAAGACCACTGATTTGATAGCGATTAAAGTGATCTGACCCTGTTGCTGGCAAAATATTGTTGCCTTTTTGATTAACTTGTTTATTCCCTGGCTGTTCTTTTATGGGCTCTTCTGGCTCCTCAACGGGTTCTTCATAGACGCCGAAAAAGGAAGTGACACCATTGCTGTCATAGGCACCTGCTTCGGCTGCTGAAACGAGTTGAGGGAACAATAATAGATAGCCAGTAATAACACCGATCATGATTTTTTTCATTTGTTTTCCTGCCTTTATGGGTTGCCAGGTGCCGAAACCAGCTGCCAGCTCAAGGTTCCTTGATAGTCCCCAACTTTTTGCTGTTCGACTGGAACGGTAAGTTTGATGCCTTCATTTTCACTTTCGCCCCAGTGCTGATTCACGACGTAAGTGCCATTTTCTGTCAATTCCGTTTCCTCGATGATCATTTCCCCACTAGTTATCATCTGTTCTTGACCGTTTTTCACAAAGCGGAAGACATCGGTTAATTGATCTGTTCCATCCGTTAATGGCTGTTGCTCTTTGACCGTCAAGCGCCATGGACTTCGTTCGGATCCTCTCGTATCTTTCACCGCTAGTTCTCCTGTGATCGTTGGCCAATAATCTTGTGTTTCTGTGGCAACTTTCTGTTGTCCAAAATCAAAGGCTGTCGGCACACTGCTTAAAACAAGCTCGCCGGCAACTGCGACATTGACGACTTTTTCTGCCCGTTGACTGCCTGCTTCATAATGGTAAGCCGTTGACACATTTTTCAACAACTCATCTTCCGTTGCTTGTTGGATCGCGGTAAAAGCTTGCGGATCGACAGTCGGTGGTACATTTTCGCGATTATCTGCAAAAATCGTGGTTGCTTGGGTATAGTCCGCCAGAGCTGCTTCATCGGTCAGCGCCGTTGCTTCCGGTAAGGTCAAACGGACATCTTTTGCATAGACGGCAAATTGCCGGTCGTCAGAAATGACACTCTCATTTTTGACCACCACCAAATTAACGGTGGTTTCTGCCTGATTCTGATCGTTTTCACCTACCGAGAAAGTGATCGCTTGTTTGCGATAGACCGCTGTTTCTAACGGTTCTTGAATTGCAGCTAAGACCTCTTCTGTCAGCGTGTCCTTAAAGAAAGGACGCCCGCTGGCTTCGAGATATGTCACGGCTTGTTCTTTGGTCAGCGATTGTGCCTCTTGTTCTGTAAGGATCACATTGCGGGCTCGAACTTCCGCCTTATTTGAGTAGCGGACACTGATATCGTAACTATACTCCCCATCAGGACTCGTCCAATCAACTGGTTCTGAATCTGGTTGTTCCGTCAACTGCTGATCCGTGCTATCTAGCTTGCTGGATTTGATTTGACCGGCATATAACCATGAACCGGACGTTTGGGTTTCTGGTGTAAACGTCAATGTTGGCAATTCCGTTACCGTATAAGGAATCAACAAACGCCCTTTTTGCACTTGTGTCCCTGCTTGCTCAGTTCCCCATGCTTGCAAGGTCAGCGGTGTATTGTTCTCTTTTACTGCCGTTACATTGTGACTAATAGCCCCGATCCCGTTCGCGACTCCCGGTGTTTCAACTTCGTAGTTAATGATCGAACCTGGTATCGCAATACCGTACCCGTTGGCTGCATTGGTGACATCGTTGTCCCCAATGAAGGTTTTCCCAGTCGCTTTTTCGATCCCACTGAAATTTATTGGGGTGATCGCTGCCGCATTAGCAGCAGTTGGATTTATGGTCAACACTTGGTAAGCACTAACCACACCAAACCACGTTCCTTGACTATTGACTCGAGAACCTGCATCATTGGTCGTCGTTTTCAGCCATGTTAAATGATCTTTATCCGTATCTGGTGTTGCGAAATCTGAGAGATTGATTCGCCCCGTTCCCGGCGGCGATTCGATCGTCCCTTCGTCTTCCACCGTTAACTTCGCGCCTGAAATCAAATTCGTTGCGGAAGAAATACCGATACCGGCATTTTTAGAAAGATGGATATCGCCGAACTGATGATAGGTCGTTGCGTGATTGGCAGCAGTAGCTGAACGGCCATTTTTGATGTCTCCCCCATTGGCCATTAGCTTGATGCCGTTTGTCACGTTCAATTCGGTAAAGTTGACGATCCCCAGACCCGTCACAGCGATCGGATCAGTTTGATAAGAAGCTGTCCCATCGACATTTTCACCAAAGTTCATCTTCACTTGATTACTGCTGTTGGCTACGATCGTGTTCGTAAAGTTATCTGACGCGTTTCCGCCTGAGATCCCATTGATACTTTTGGCTCCTTGAACCCGCATCTCGACATCTCTTAAAATTTGACTGGAAGAAATATTGGAATAGTACGTGGTGTATAAATTTCCGATACTTGATCCTTCCGCTTGGATATTCATATAAATTTTGCCGCTTCTCGTATTGCTAGCAGTCCGTCCACCATCGCCATAGATCGTTGCCCCATTCAGCGCATCTGACCCTGGTTTTGTGTATATGTTCAATGTAATCGTATTGGAGCTATCGGTCCCAACGATATTCGTACTGTTAAACGGATTGCCGCCTGAGATGTTTGTTCCAGAAGGAAGGGCAAACTCACCATCATAATTTCTCAAATCCAATGTCAAACTGGCATTCCCTAATAACCGTCCATTGTTCGTAACACCGCCTGAAAAACCATTAGACCCTGTACGCGGGGTACCTGAGAAGTTTCCACCAAACACTCGATTATCTGAGTTTCCGTTAATGGTGTGAGAAGAAGCGACACCATAAGAGGCACCGAGTGAGGCATTGATCACCCCATCATAAACCGTTACTGCGACATTGCCGGTCACTAACAAGTCATCCCAGCCGCCACCAGATAAAAACCAGTCTACTTGCCCATTATTTACGGTCGTTCGTCCATCTCCATAAACGCGGCGTCCAGTATACCCTGTTCCTTCTAGCGTATCGACGATCCCAGAGTTTAAAGTATTGGAAGAATTTCCCTCAATGACACCTGAGAAGGAACCACCGTAGGTCCAGCGAGCAACCGTGTTATTCAAGATCGTTTTGGTATTTCCTTTAATATAGATATCCCATGCTGTTCCTGGATAACCACCGCCACCAACGATATCCCATCCAGAGGCGTTTCCTCTTGTTTTATTGGTCGTTGAGTAATCTAGATTCGTTGGTCTGGTGCCTGTATAAGCAATCCCATCTCCACCAGGACTACCATCCGAAGTGATCGTGCCAACTTCAATCGTTGTGTTTCCTTCAATATAGCCGCCTCGACCAGCTGCCGTCGAATAAATCGCACCGTTTGAAAAGGAACCACTGACTAGATGAGAAGTGATATCGCCATAAACTTTAAAACTTGCCGCTGCTTCTGCCAATGCTGCTCGTTGTTCCGGAGTATAGTTGTCATACGTCGTCGTATTCGAAGCCCCCATTGAACTTTGAGATAAGGTACTGACATTGTTTCCTCCACCGCCGTTAAAATCACCAATTCCCCCGACGCTGGCACTCGGCCCTGCTTTCACGGTGTTAACGATGTTTCCTATGATGGTACCAGTATTCCGATTGCCACCTTCAAATTCACTACGTCCAGTGGAATAACTGCTGGCATCAAGGTTGGTCACGATGGCATCCTTAGAACGGTCAGAGCCGATGTTGCCATAAAATGAACCGCCTATGAAACGATTGGCTGTGCCTGACCAACCGCCAGCACCAGAAATCGTACTACGGATGGTGCCACCGATATTGCCGTATTGAACACCACCAGCAAAAGCACTTAAACGGAAGCTTGCATTAGTCGTTTGAATCGTCGTTTCAACATTGCCTGTCACATTGGCTGTATTGGAAGCGTTCGTTCCAAAACCACCGCCATAATAATTACTTAGGGTCCCATTCAAACGATTGATCGTGACACTGGTATTCCCATCAATCGTACCGATATTGGCACCTCCAGCGATCGTACTGATATTACCTACTGTATTATTTACGACAATCGCTGTATTCCCGGTCAAGGTACCACCGCTTTGATTCCCACCATAGATGTTCCAAGTTCCTGAACCTGTCGCATTTAGCGTGATCGTCGGGTTTCCAGTAAGGTCGCCATTGTTGCTTCCCCCATAAATAGCAAGGCCATTGCCGGTGGAACCACCGTTCAAGGAAAGACTATGCCCATTCATGTACATTCTCGTACCCGTATAGTTGAGGTTTCGAATCACTACATCAGAACCGAAGTAGATTTCCGTACCAAAAGGAACGGTTCGACTACCCGAAGTCAACGTTGTTGCATCTGTGATGGGATCATCACTATGTCCTGTGATGATCAAGCGACTGATTTTTCCTTGTAGTGCATAAAAAGTCATGTTTGTATTATCGACTGTGTCTGGAATTGTCTTTGAAGTCAGATTTGTTGGCAAAGTCGCTAAAGCTGAGCCAGAGCCGACATACAAAGCAAATTCTTGGCCATTGCCGTTTTGATACATATCAAACAACGCTTGACGAATCCCTTCAGCACTATTGGTATATTCCGCATATGCTAAACCATCTCCAGCTGGACTTGGTACAGCGATCACTTTCGTTTTATCGGCTTCTGCAATGATCTCTTTGATCGATTGTTCTGCTAACGAGATGTTCGCTGCTCTTGCCTTAACAGTCGGTTTAAAAACAGCAGTTAAGGTTTGATTCTCCGTGAAAATCAATTCAGTCAACGCTTGGCTCGTGTAAACTGTCCCGTCTAACGCCCATCCTTCAAAATCAGTATCATCCTCAAAAACTGGTAGTTCACTTTTTTCTATTGCTTCCCCTTTGTTTTTGCTGACCTGAATGCTGGTTTCCCCAGTAGCAAATACATGCTCAGTATCTGTCAAAAAAGTCAATTGTACTTCTTCTACGGCTTCAGATGACTCTTCGGTCTCTGACGAAGATGTCTTCGCAGTTGCTTCTGTAGAATCTGTCGAAGCAGGTTCGCTAGATGCTTGCATTTCCGTTCCGTTCGTCTCTTCCAGACTGTCAATCGATGAAACGACAGAGTCAGCAGAAGACGTACTTTGTTCTTCACTTGTTTTTGTAACACTTTCGGCTTGTGCCACTACCATTGCATATGAAAAACACGGACCTGATGTTAGTAGAAAAACAAGTAAAGATGTTAAAAACCGTTTCACTTTATCCCTCCTATCTTAAAAAATTAACGTATCGCGCAGTGCACGCCATGTGTTACAACTCTTAGTTTAGCGATTTGAAGGAAGAGAATTGTAATTCTTTTTTTCTCCCGTTCAAAATTATGATTATAATTGTTTTTTCATAATTCCAATTTTAGTAACTTCCACATCTTACAGCTATCTGTTACTCATCGATTGAAAAAATAGCAAATTATCAGGATGAATCATCGATTCTTTTCAAAAAACTGCTTTTCTCCTTCATAAATAATACAAAAAACGAGGGATAAATCAACACTAATAATTAAATTAAGATGAGAAAAATAAATAAAAAGATAAAATATTTGACAAAATCCCGTGAAGAAAAAAGCTTTTCTATCTCCCAAAAATGATAAGTTAAAAGAACGCTTCCCATCTTCTCTCTGTAGATAATGATAATGTAAGTAAAGTTATTTTTGAAATAACGCAAAAAAGAGACTGCGACAAAAGCCCATAAAAGAAAGCCGCAAGAAAGGCTCTATAATTTATGGGACTGATGAGTCAAAATTGATTCTTCAGCCTCATTTTCATTTTCGGTATTAAAAAACATATCGTTCTCTAATATGATTAAATCACGACAAAATAAACAAACTAAGAGGACGATAAGTGGTATGAATGATTCTATCAAATATGAATACAAAACAAGGAAAGTAATATTCAAAAAAATCTGAGCTAGAATGAGTTTCATCCTGCTCAGATTTATCTTTTTGCATATTAGCCTCTATTGAAAATAGCTATTATTCTCCAATGACTTGTGCGTATACATCGTTGCAAGATGTTGCCTCTCCATTAGCAAATGATACTGAATAGATGATGCCTCGGCTTCATTTGTTGCAGTAAAGTTTGTTGCTCTTATTGTAATTCCATCAAGTTCCTTTTCCATAATCTAATCTGGTGGAATTGACGTATAATTCGCAATAAATGAATCAATTTTTTCACTTAGATCTGATACTTTTGGAGAATCAATTGATGATGTCGTTTCTGATGAATGAGTTTCATTAAGCAAAGAACTGTAAGAAGTTTCTGTTTCACTTGCTATTAGACTTTGTGAGGTTGACTCTTCGGTTTTGTTATACGAATCTTCAAAGGATGTTTTATGTAGTTTTACATTATTCAAAAAACCATCTATAGCCACAAAGTACTCAATTGATTCTTCATCATCATTCAGGAAAAATGTCATATTGTTTTTATACTTAAAGTTTATTAATTCGGGAAAAATATTTTTTAGCTCATCATCAGACACTTCAATATAAAATCCATTTCCAGACTTTTTCACTATGTAAGGAGAACCAGGTGAATTATAATCATCATTTCCATAATCGATTATTTTTTTCTTTATCTATTCTAAAAGAAAACTCTCCTCCCCCTCGTTAGCAACACCATACCAATCACCATAGAAGTCTTTAGCTGGATCTACAGATAGAAAATAGCCCCCTACAAATCCAATTATAACCAACAAGATAAACCCTAATATTTTTATACTTTTTTCATAAATACCCTATTATGTTCCTTTTTTAATAATACAGAATACCGAATATTATGCATTGAAAATCAAGTTTGTGCCGCAAAGAACGAAGATTTACTTGCATATTATTGTATTCAACTTTGTTCAATTTTACATCCTTTCCTATATATTACAAAATTGTCAGATATAAATATAACTTAAAATGTTTTTTATATATTATAGTATGGTATATTAAATTTGTTAGTAAAATAATAATTAAAAAGGAGATTAAAACAATGAAGAAGTTTTTAATTAGTGTAGTGTTTGGTATATCAGTTTTTAATTTTTGGTCAAATAAATGGTTATGCAGATGAGAATGGTTTTGAGATAGATGAAACTAATCAATCATTAATTAATGAGGCAATATCCAATGAAGAGTCCAATAGAGATTATATTGATGGTGTAATTAGAATGTTTGAAGATTCTGATAGTGCTGAAGAGTTCAACGCATCTTTAAATGAGAGTTTAACAGTTTTAAATTCCTATGATGCCGAACAAGATGCATTGTTGGAAGAGTATAAAGCGGACGTTGCCGAATCAGTTGATCCTTTTTATGTTGAACCAAAGTCTAAGATAGGTGCTAGATCATCGGTAACTCCTGCAAATCCAGTTTATGCGGCTGCAATTGCTGCATACAATAAAGGTATATCAATGGTTAAGAAAAAAGGTCACAATCAGACTGCTGCTTATATGAAGCACGCCATTATTTCTGCTGAGAATTACTATTGGAATCCAACATGGAAACCTTCGACATATGTTAATAAAAACGATAGCTGGGCAAAGACTGTAGACGGCGAGGAGTTAATGACCGCTTATTATTCTAGACTTAAAAAAGAAGCATTTTCTACAGGTAAAAAATCTGGTTCTTTCTCAGGAAGTTATACATTTCTAAGCGGCCAACTTCACACAGCATTACGTGGAGTTAGTTACACAGTAACTTATAAGAAACAAGCCAATGGAAATTATTGGACTCAAGTAAAGGTTACGGATATATTTGATTTCAAATGGGAGCTAAATGGTTATGATGGCAACTTCGAGGTGGGATTTGGAAACAATTATTGTTACGCAATGCAAAGAGCAGGATTCATCATTCCTTATAAAATCGAAGTGATCCACGAAGTTTCTAGATAGTATAAAAAGAGATGAGCTTTACGCTTATCTCTTTTTGTTTAAGATATATATAATGGATTTTACTAGTGCACCCAAGAAAAGTATCAGGGCTAATACCTTAAAAACTACACCAAGTTCCCAGTTGATTGATCCTTCTCTTAAAAGCTCCTGTTTTTGGGATTTGCTTAGTCCTTCAACGCTTACAGGAATCCAATTTACACTTAAATAGACACCTATAAGTAGCGAAATCATTGAATATATATATAGGATTCTTATTTTTAAACCTTTTAAAAAGTTAATCATCTTAGCACTCCTTTACAAACTATTATATCAGAAAGGTAGCTTTAAATAATTATCGCTAATATAATTTAATAATTTGTGAGTACTTTTTATAAGAGGTTACTTTTGTCCGACCACTTGGTTATGTTAGCTATTTTAATATTCCTAATTTTATCATAGCTAACCTTATTACCACCAACATATATTTCTAGTTCATCATGCCCCCTAAATATGGCCAACTATATCAGGAAAGTAATTCCCATCTCGATCATGCGCTTCAATTTAGATAGCTACTGATTTGTTCTTGAGTGTTGCCTGATTTAAAGTTTCGGCGATCTCATTAACATCCATCTGGAACTTTTGAATTGGTTTACTTCTTTCAATAGTTCTTTCTCCATCAATTGCTTTGGTATGTTCTGTAAGATAAAATCCTCCCCATTTCACCATTCATTTTTCAACTATTTTTCCTTTAGTGGATCAATTAAATAAATGATCCACCATCCACAAAAGTGGTATAAATATGCTCGTCCGCCACTGGTTCCCCTTGGATCGATTGGACGATTTTCTCAGCTGCCACCATGCCCCATCGATGTTTCGAATAGGAGATCGTCGCTAAGCGCGGCTGCACAAAAGCGCCTAATTCCGTATTATCAAACCCGATGATGCGGATCTCTTTTCCGATGCGATAGTCGGTCTCGCGGACATATTTGTAGACTCCGATTGCCATTTCATCATTGAAGGCAAAGATATCAATGGGAAACTGAGGATCATTTGCTAAGAGCTGTTTTGCTGCGCGATAGCCAGAAGGTTCCGTGAAGTCACCAGGAATCACTTCATAAGGAATACCAAAGCGCGTCAATTCTTTCGTACTAGCGTCTAGCCGCTCCCGACTGTCATAGCCTTTTTCTGGCCCTGCTAAGAGGAAGACTTTTTGGCTTTGTCTAGCGATCAAGCGATCGATCGCCAGCGCCGCCCCTCCTTTATTGTCTAACAAGACTTGATGGATATTTTCATGAGACAAGACACGGTCTAACACGACGATTTGATGTCCTCGTTGGGCGTATTGCTCGATTTCCTTTGCTGGAAACGTCCAATCCAAAATGATGGCACCGTCCACCATCCGCTCAGGAATAAACAAGTGTGATTTCTTGCCGCTGCAGACGATCATTTCATAGCCGAAAAGTTCCAACCCTTTCTTGATGCCATCTAGCAATTCCCCATAAAAACTTCCGGCATAATCGGCGAGATAAACACCGATGATGTTGGTTTGTCTGCGTTTCAGTGTGCGAGCAGCCATGTTCGGAACATAGTTCAATTCGTTTGCGATCGCTTGAATCCGCGCGCGGGTTTCCTCGGTCACTTTTGGACTGCCATTCAATGCATACGAAACGGTGGATATGGAGACACCCGCTTTTTGGGCAATATCTTTGATTCCTACCATGGCTTCTCCTTTCTTAACGATAAATATCGATCGTATTGGTGTGGTTTTCGTTTAGTTTGGCGCAAAGTGCTGCTTTCTTCAGGACAAACGCACCTTGACGGTAGCGATTTTCCGCAAACTCAGTGGATATTTCTTCCCCGTTGATCAATACTTTCGGCGTACTTGCCGAATGATAGACGATTTCGACTGGCCGATCAAAGAGTCGATATGTCAGAGTCAATCCTGCTAACTCCGCTGGCAAGACAGGATCAAGTTCAACATGATCAACAAAGGTACGAATGCCTAGCACATTGCTGATCAACTGATTCATATAGATCCCTGGACCACTAGAATAGATGCGCCAGCCGCCTTTGACGCCGACTGCTGTCTCCTTAAGTTTACCAAAATTTTCTTGGGCTTCAACCCTTGTTTTGAAATCGCCATCAGAACTGCTGAAATACGCATTTGCTTGACGGATCTCCGCGTTTTCGACCCGTTGAGCGATCTGGATTGGATTGATGACCCCAAGCGCTTGCCAAGTCTCTTCTTCGCGACCTAATTTCGCCATCGCTTCGGTAAAGCGGATGTGGGCGTGAACGTACTGCAAACCGATTTCTCGTCCAAAGTTGGCTGCTTGTTCTGCTCGCTTGAAATTGGTGCTGACACCACCCGCATAAGTCGCTGGACGATTCATCAAACGCACCCCATCTGGAAATTGCAAATGCTCCTTGATGATCGCCACATGATGATCGGCTTGTTCGGGAGATAACAGCTCACCGATCATGCTTTGCTGCATCGGCAGCAAGCGGTATTGGATACCGGTTTTCTTGTCAGTCGGATGGACCATCAGTTCCACGTGCTCGCTATCTTCCATATAGACAAATCCTGGCAAAGTGCCATCAGCTAACATGTATTTTTCAAAGTCGTGTTTGATGCCCGCAGACAGTTCTGTTAAATGTTTGGCATACTCTGGGTCAACCGACTGCAACTGGCTGGCTAATTTTTTCAATACTTCATAGGTCAAGGCAACGGTCCAGCTGCTGGCCATTTGTTTCTTCAACTTACTGTTATTTGGCTGCAAGGTGTCATCCCAATCGCCATCACCATAACAAGACAGGTACGTTCCTTCCAAGAAGTTCGCTTCGATATACGCCACTTCTTTTTTCAAATGATCAAACAACGAAGCTTTGGTCTTGGTTTTCAAGAAGGTTGCGCGATCCGTATAAGGCAGTTCTTTTTCCAAAATCGCGAAATCTTTAGTTTTTTCGAGATAGTCACTAACGACTTTCATTGGCCAAACGATCACATCTCCGTGGCTCTCATCGGCTTTTTGTTTCTCATAGCGATCAAACATAAACCATTGTGGCCAGTTGCCGTCATCTGCAAATTGATTTTCAAACAAATGCTCGATGATGGACGCCACCATCTCAGGACGATTAAGTGCTAAGAAATACTCAGTCGGTCCTTGGGAAACGTCTCGAGTCCCCCAAGCAGCACCACCGTACTGTTCAAGGCCATGAGGAGACAAGTAATGAACAAGCATATTGTGGGTGTACCAACGTGCCAAGTGATTGAAGGATGCAACGTCTGCCTGCGAATGTTTCAATTCAAACTGATTCAACAAATCATCGACAAAGGCCGTATAGGCAGTATCTTCTTGCTGGCGATCTAACGTTTCGGAAACAAAGGGTTCACCAGTCAGTGTGCCTTGGATCACGAAGGAAACCGTCGCCTGTTCTGCAAAGGTCAATACGGTCGTGCTATCGTCGGCTGCCACATTGAAAATCGTTTCATCGGTCAGTTCAAAAGGTTGAGCCGCATAGAGATAATACGTCAATTCTGGATAAGTTTCCGCAATCGGTGAATCCGCTGTTCCTTTGATGGTGAGCAATTGTTGATCTTGGGAAATGGTAGCAGTCGGTGCAGCTTCATCGATCCCCATCACAAATTGATTAGTGATGGCCCAGGTGTAGGCACGACCTTGTTCACTAGTGATGGTGGTTGCAATCGTGCGTCCATTTGCTTTCGTGAAGGTCGTTACTTGAATGACATCATCGGCTGTTTTGTAGTACCACGTCGCCGAATTCAAGCCCATTTCAAAGGCAGATGGCATCGTTAAAATCCGCCATTGATCGCCGTCTTTCAAATAGATCCGCTGACCGGAACGTTTGAAAAGATTCAATGAGTTGCGGCTATTGCTCAACAATTTATTCATGTTCGTATTGCCTAATACGATTTGGGAGTTAAACATCCCCGTCATGTAAACGGTCGTGCTCAAAATGGGTTGATCGACGATCAGATCTTGTCCGCTCATCAAAATATGTCCATGGGAGCGTTCCATCTGTGCTTCCTTTTCCTTCAACACGACATGGTGATAGTCAGGGGTAAAAAAGGAATACAGCTGTTCGTCAACGATTTCCACTGCTTCTTGCTGAGGAAATCGCTCGTTGATTTCTTCCGTGGTAAATGTCAGCCCTGTGAGCGGTTGACCAAAGTTTTTTCGTGGCTGCGCCGTTGCTTGCAACGAGTCGAAGGACAAGGCTTGATACGTTTCTTTCAACGTTTCAAGTGCAAACTGCGGTTCATTGACTGCCGTCGCTTGATTGGCTTTGACCGCTGCGTAAAAAACGATTTCCGTAGGCGTCTCACTTACCGTCAACCATTGCGTTTGTAGTGCCGTATAGGCAAATTCGTATTGATACACTTCATTGGCTAACGTTTCTTGGCTAAGTGCAGCTGGTTGATTTGTTTCTTTGTAGCTGCGACCGAAAAATTGATAGCCATCCGTCGAGAAGCCTTTTAAGGCTTGGAAGCTGCCTTGTTCCACCAGTGGAAATTGACCATTTTGTGGTTGATTTTGACGCGAAGAAAGCACGATGCGATCCTTATCATGGCTAACATGATGGTCGATATATTGCGAAACATAGGCTTCATTGGATTGAACAGCCCCTTTGGCGGCATTGCCAAGATCTTGTCCGTAAACCAGTTCCGCTTCCCCAGAACCACTCAATTGAACCCGCCAGAACCAGCAATCTTGTGCCAATTGGAAATCAACTTGGTAATTGATGGACTGATACGTCCCAGTCCAGGTCAGCTGTTTGTCTGAGTAGGCAAAGGCACTGTCGGCATTTGAACCGATCAAGGGAATAAAGGACAATTCCCCCGCTTCACGCAGTCGTAGATAGATTTGATTTAAACTACCATCTAGCGCATTTCCGTTCAACTGATTGATCATCACACCGTGACTTTTGATCTCATATAAATCACCGTTTGGTAAAAACGTCACGGTCGTATTTGCATTATTCATCACTATTTTTTTCGTCATAGAAACCTTCCTATCTTACCTAACTAATTGCAGGGTTGTTTGTTGGGTGTCTCGGCTGTTCCCACCAATCATGATGTGGAATTTCCCTGGATCACTGCTTGCTTGTTGGTTGCTGTGAACATAGCGCAGCAGTTCTTCCGTGATCTCAAATTGAACGGTTGCTGATTCGCCAGCCTCTAGCCAAATTTTCTTAAAGCCTTTCAGTTCTTTCACTGGGCGAACCACTTCACCGACTAAATCGCGAATGTAGCATTGGACCGTTTCCCAGACCGCTGCCGTTCCTTGGTTCGTAACCGTGATGGAAGCTGTGACCGTTTGATCTTTGGTCATAGTCGGCTGATCCAACGTCACCGCAGAATATGCAACTGGGCTATAACTCAAGCCAAACCCAAATGGATATTTGGCATAATTGGAGACATCCAAATATTTTGAGACATATTTTTCATCCGGTGCACTTTCATAAGGACGACCGGTATTGTCAACGTTGTAATACACAGGAACTTGTCCAACGGTTTCTGGGAATGACATGCTCAAGCGACCGCTTGGATTGTATTCTCCCCACAGGATCTGAGCAAGTGCGTTTCCGCCTTCGGTTCCAGGGAACCAAGCCTCGACGATCGCTTTGGCTGCATCCACACCTTGCAAATCAAGAGGACGACCGTTATAAAGAGTTACGATCAATTGCTCGTTGTATTCTTTCAAGGTTTCAACCAAGGACAATTGCGCTTGCGGCAAGCGAATGTCGCTGCGGCTGGCAGCTTCGCCGCTCATCCATTCCTGCTCCCCTAGTGCTAGGACTACTTTATCGGCTGCCTTCACTAATTCGATCGCTTCTTGGATCGCCGCTTCAGATGGTGCAAAATAATCAAAGGGTTCTTGACCGATCAACAGATCCGCACCCAAGGCTTGAGCACCCTCCACTAAAGTCACTACTTCTTCTTGTTTCCCTTGCCAAGACCAAGCCCCTAATAGATCACGGGAGTGAGCACCTGGGCCCACGATCGCCACTTTTTCGGTTTTCTGCAACGGCAAGACACCTTCATTTTTCAACAATACCATTGATTTCTTTGCGATATCGCTGGCGATCTCACGGTGTTCTTGAGACAAAACAGTGGCTGCTTCAGCGGCTTCATCAGCGCCGCGGTATGGATTTTCAAATAGCCCCAGCTCATTTTTCAAGGTCAAGATTCTTAGCACCGCTTCATCGACTAAGGCTTCCTCAACGGTGCCTTCTGCGATCAGCTCTTTCAAGTTATCAGTGTAGCAAGTCGTCATCATCTCGATATCGACCCCAGCTTTGATGGCTAGTTCAGCGGCATGTTTTTCATCCTCCGCTGCGCCATGAGCGATCACTTCTTTGATTGCTGCCCAGTCAGAGATCACAACGCCTTCAAATCCGAATTCTTCTCGCAAAACATCGCGGAAGAGCCAGCGATTGACCGTTGCTGGAATGCCGTCTACCGTATTAAAGGAGGTCATCACCAGCTTGGCACCGGCATCAAGGGCTGCTTTATAGCCTGGTAAATAACTTTCTCGCAGTTGGCGTTCTGACATATTGACCGTGTTGTAATCGCGACCACCGATAGCCGCACCGTAAGCCGCAAAATGTTTGACGCAAGCAGCCACGCGGTTGAAATCCGTTCGCAGATCAGCCCCTTGATAGCCTTTGACAAAGGCTTCAGCGAAGCGACTGTTCAAGTAAGGATCTTCCCCCGTTGATTCCATGACACGGCCCCAGCGTGGGTCTCTTACTAAGTCCACCATCGGTGAAAAGGTCACATGCAAGCCAGAAACAGCTGCTTCTTTGGCAGATACTTCCGCCATCTTCTCCGCTGCTGCCAAATCCCATGAACTGCCTAATCCTAATGGAATCGGGAAAATCGTCCGAAAGCCGTGAATGATATCCGCCATCAATATCGTCGGGATATTCAAGCGGTTATTGGCGATATACTCTTTTTGGACGCGGATCGCTTCTTTTGCACCAGAAACACCTAGCGTTGTTCCCGCATTGTTGATGTTTTCTTGTGTCAGTCCTAAGTCGCCCATCGGACCTGTTTTCTCTTCTGCTTTATCTGAATAAAAAGCCGCTGCCAGTTGCAGCAACTGATCGATTTTTTCATCTAAGGTCATTTCTGAAAGTAGTTCGGTTAATTTCTGCTGTTCCATTTTTATTCATCCTTTGCTTTCTTCAAATTGGACTTCTGCTTCTAAAGGGAAATGATCGGAGGGAAAACGACGATCATAAGAATCCGTTAGACAGGCGGTTTTGACCACCGTGAAGCCTTTCGTATAGATATAATCAATTTCTTCTAGTTCTTGCCATGGTAACGTATAAATAAAATTTTGATAGGAGCCTTTTGGCCCATGATGGGGCTTCTGTCCATGTTCTTTGGCATTTTGAAAATGCCGCTCTAAGTACCGATGCACCCGCTCGGTTGGCTCCGCATTCAAGTCGCCCATTAGTAATACAGGGTAGCGTTCGATCTGATCTGCCAGCTGCTCAAAGATCACTTTCATCCCTTCAAAACGAGCCATTTCTGAAATATTATCTAAATGGGTCGTGATGACAAGAAACGGCGGATTCTTTTTTTCCTGTAAGACTGCCCAAACACATAAGCGTGAATAGGCAGCTTCTGGATGAATACTGGGTTCAGTCGGTGTCAATGACAACCAAAACGAACCTGAAGCTAATAACTCGAAAGTATCTTTTTGATAATACAGTCCGATGCCTTCGCCTAAGCCATCACCGTCACGTTCAGCCGCGACGGAAGCATACTGCGCTAACTTTGCTAAATCTGCAAATTGACTAGGTCGGGCTTCTTGGATCGCCAGAACATCCCAGTCGTAGTAATCGATCAAGGAGCAGACCGCCTCCGATCGATAGTGCCATTGCCATTCTTGGTCATAGTCGGTATCGACTCGTAGATTGTAGGTTGCTACTTTCATCTTCATTCATTTCCTTTGAGTAATTTTGTGATTTGCTGCATTTCACGACGGATTTGTTTCGCTTCGCCGCCGCCATGCCCTTTATTTAAGTAAATACGCAATTCTTTCGGTCCAGGAATCTTTTTATAGGAAACGAAGAAATCTTCCATGGGACAGATCGGATCAGCACTGCCGACCGATGTATAAACAGGACCAGTTATCTGATGAGCAAAATACTTCAAATCAAAATAATTCATGACTTGATAGATCGTTTCCCGCGTTTCTGGAAATTGTTCGATATACTCTTGGATCACCTGGTAACTTCCTGTTTTCTGTTCGATCCGATGAACAAGATTGGAGTGGCTTGGCACATCGGCAAACGTCGCAAAAATCGGGACGTTCGTTAATGCGTTGACTAATAAGGCGATGCCGCCTCCTTGTGAGCCGCCTCTTAAAATAATGCGCTGCGGATCGATTTCCGGAATCTGTTGAAGGACTTCTAGTGTGCGCAGACTATCTGCGACCAATCGCTTCATATAAAAATCTTCTTTTTTCAAGATGCCGCGTCCAAAAGGTGCTTCATGCTGCGTGGTTTCATAAGGAACTTGATCTTTCGTGCGTCCTCCTTGTCCGCGATTGTCGATGACAAGACAGCCGCAGCCGATCAATAACCAATGAGCGAATTGGAACGGTTCTTGCACATGATTCATATAGCCTAAAAAATCAATCACGATTGGACAATCTGCCGCTTGTTCTGGCAGCAGCAGATGCCCATAGATCGTTTCATTACCAAGACTTTGAAAAGAAATCGTAAAACAATCGATCCCTTTTAGCAAAGGTGCTTGTTTGGTTCTTTCAAAGGCTAGCGGAAGGGCGTCAAGTTCTTGTTGGACCGAAGCCCAAAAACAGGATCGATCAGTCGCTGTGGATTCAGTCATTTGTCTCTTCCCCCTTCGCTAATACTTTATTGAAAAACAACACTTGGATAAAGGCTGAGCCTGAGATCCCTAAACAAACAAATAAGAATAGGTTCACTTTGCTGCACAATACAAAAACAATGATTGGGATCACCAGTAAAATGATCGCATTCGCCGTACTGCTAAGAACCGCATACGCCGTTTCTTTCGCTGTTTCTTGCAATGATTGCGTAAACAAGCTGTACAAGAGGACGAACACGACAAGATACAGCGCAGCCAAGCTGACGAGGATCACAGCTAGAACACCAAAGTAAGGTGTAATCATCATTAAGGAATAGATCAAGCCGGCAAAGACTGCGACATACGCAATAACAAGACCTTCTAAGAAGAGCCCACGTTTGAGGTTGCTTAAGAATGCTTGCTTGTATCGTTGCCAAATCGGGACATCCCGTTCCTTGTACAATTGATCGATCGTCTGATACAGTGCGATCAATGCTGGTCCTGCGAAAATCAGCGTCATTGCTGGAATCATAAAGAGAAAACTAACAATGATCATATCTGCTAGAAAAGCAAAGACCCGATAGTACCATCCTTCATAAGAAAATAGTCGATTCATTATGATCCTCCAATCAAAACTTGCTGATTTGTGCTGTGAGTGCTGCGTAAACTTGTTTCTTGCCTTCTTGTGATTTTTGGTCGTTTCTCAACGTACAGTTTTCTGGGTTGCATGTCTCACTACGTGAGCCAATCGCAGTGATTCTTTGTACGGTCACTACGCTCCCTGCGGTCGCCTAGTACTTTGAAACATCAGATTTTGCGCAAAGTGTGCGCAAAACCTGTGTTTCAAAGCAAAGGAGAGGAAAGGTCTTTTTTTTGGCTTCCTTTCCTCTCCTATGGGGGTTATTTTAGTCGTTCGCGGTTTTCGGCCATTTTTTCAGTTTTAATGTCTTTGATTGCATCCCAGTTGTTTGAATCTAAGAAGCTTTCAAAGTCGGTTAGTGTGCTGTCAAATGTTCCTTCATCTTTTGAACGGATCAATGAGATGATCGTGCTGTTGATTTTGGTTTTGATGGCTGTGTTTGAACGTGCTTCAGCAGTTCCGGCATCTGGATCCGTATTTTCGATCACAAAGTGTGGATACAATTTGCCTTCGCCCCATTCTTGCATTTGAGTCAACGCATTTTCGGTTTTGACTTTCAGTGCATTGACACGGTCATTGTTAAAGTAGTTGAAACGGCTGATACCATATTTTTTGTTGTAGCCTTCGTTGTCGGTTTGTTCCATTTCTTTGATTTCTGGCAAGTAATCGATTTTGCCTTCATCGTTGTATTCATACGTCACGCCTTCAACACCGAATTTTGTCAAAATTTGTCCTGGTTCATCGATCAAGTACGTGAAGAGTTGGGTTACTTTTGCTGGATCCGCCGCATCTTTTGTGATGTAGTTGATCAACCAGCCAGAGATTCCTGTTTGGTTCAAGGTTGCTTCACGACCAGACGTGCTGGCAGGGCCATCGATTGCGATGTAACGTGTGTCAGAGTTTTTCATGAATTCAGTGAAGTTCCCACCTTGTCCACTCGTTCCTGCGACTAAGATCGTTGCATAGTCCCCTTGTTTTACTTTTTCATCATAGGTTGGGCCGTCATCAGTAAAGCTGTCATCACTGATGTTGCCGTCACGATACACTTGATTGAAGGTTTTCAACCATGAGATATATTCTTCATCTAAGTTACGGTCGTAGAAAGCACCATCTTCATCTTCTAATGGAACACCTAAGAAATCTTGCAATTTATCTAAGAATGGTCCTGCTGTTTCGCCGATCGTTGTGAAGCCCATCGGTGTCAAATCAGGGAATTTCTCGCTGATTTCTTTCATGACTTTCACATAGTTTTCTGGAGTCGAAACATCGGGTTTGCCTAATGCTTCATAGACATCTTCACGGATCACAAAGTTGTCATTGACGGGAATATTGCCGCTTTCGTAGTCCGCTGCAGTGTTGGAATAGTTCGGATAGCCATAAGTTTTGCCATCATCTAAAGCAAACCATTTGAAGGTATCTTCGGTCACGACATTCATCAAATACGGATCGTATTGTTCCGCTAAATCGTTTAATGAGTATGCCCAGCTATCAGCTTTTGTGGCTGCTTGACTGGTTTTATCCATCAACGTCACGATATCAGGCATATCACCACTTGAAATCAAGGCATTTAATTTCGAATCATCCCCTGAAATAAATTCAATATCAATGTTCAAATCTTTTTTGATTTGGGCTGTCGTCACATCTTCACCAAATGGCAAAGCTGTCCAGTCTGAATTGATGTACCATGTGATCTTGGTTGGTTCTTCTTTGGTATCGAGTTTCCATGCTGGTGTCTTTTCATCTAACTCATACCGATCTTTGATAGAAAAATCCGAACTGCTGGCATTGTCTGAGCTGCCGCCACATGCCGCTAAGCTGAGTAATGCTGATGCTGCCAATAAACCGCCTACTACTTTTTTCATGTCTATCCCTCTTTCTATTCTTTTACTGCACCGGCCATCATACCGCCGATAAAGTGTTTTTGAAGCAATGGATATATAATTAAAATTGGCACTGTCGTGATGACGATCGTAGCCAACTGAACCCCACGGGTCGTTGCTTGGACGATAAAGTCGGTACTACCGCTTTCAGTCATCGTACTCAAGTTGGATTGGACGATGATTTCATAAATCTTCATTTGCAGCGGATAGAGATACTCTTTTGTGATATACAGTTTTGTCGTCATAAAATCATTCCATTGGCCAACCCCGTTGAACAAGATGATGGTTGCCAATGCCGGTTTCGTTAATGGTAAGAAGATTTTATAGAAGATTTGGAATTCACTTGCACCGTCGATCTTCGCCGATTCTTCGAGTGAAGGCGGAATCTCACGGAAAAAGTTCATTAAAATCACGACATCATAATAGCTGAACAAAGCTGGAATAATGTAGACCCAGAAAGAATCCAGTAATCCTAGCGAGCGAATCAGCAAGTACGTTGGAATC
The DNA here is from genome assembly GCF_002140615.1 of Enterococcus sp. 2G9_DIV0600. Classification (NCBI taxonomy): domain Bacteria; kingdom Bacillati; phylum Bacillota; class Bacilli; order Lactobacillales; family Enterococcaceae; genus Enterococcus; species Enterococcus sp. 2G9_DIV0600. Next base: position 358,706 of record NZ_NGLL01000002.1, on the reverse strand, counting down.
ATCCCACCACTGAAGTACATGGTGATGACCCCCATCGTTGTATAGATGTTGCGGCCAACCAAGCGTGATTTACTCAATCCGTAAGCCACGATCGCACAAAACAAGGTATGGGTCGCAGCCCCAAGAACCGTTTTTAACACTGAGATCAAGAAGGCACGAGGGATACTTGCGTCGGAAAAAACTTTCCGATAGTTTTCCCAGGTAAAGCCTTTGGGCCATAACACGAGGCCGTTGCCCGCTAATCCAGAACTAGAAGACACGGAGGAAACCAAGATATTCCAAATCGGTACGATGATCATCAATGAGAATAAAATCAAGATCACGGTATTGAAGAAGTAAAACCACGTGTTTTCTTTTGCTTTTCTTTTGATCATGTTTTTTCCTCCTATAAGATAACTGAATTGCCGTTGTTCAACTTGCGGGTCACTCGATCCGTGATCACCAATAAGATGACGGAAATGACCGCGATCCCCAAGCCGACAGCAGTTGCATAAGAGAAATCACCTTGCGTCAACCCCATTTTATAAACAAAGGAGTTGATGACTTCTGAACGGTTTTGGTTCTGTGAATTCATCAAAACTAATGTTTGATCTAGGTTTGACCCTAAGATACCGCTCACATTCAGAATCAAGTTTAAGGAGATGATCGGTGTCAGTAATGGCAATGTGATCGAGCGAATCTGTCTTAGCTTGCTGGCACCATCGATTCGTGCGGCTTCATAAAACGTTGGATCGATCCGCGACATCCCTGCCAAGTAAAGGATCGTTCCCCAGCCGACTTCTTTCCATAGATCAGAAAGGACCGCGATCCACCAATATTTGCTTGGATCCAATAGATGATTGACCCCTTTGTCCATCAATCCTACAGACATCAGCACTTGGTTGATAAAGCCGTTCGTTGACAGCCAAGAAATCATCATCCCACCTAGCACGATCCATGAGAAAAAATGGGGAATGTATGAAACCGTTTGAATAAATTTCTTCAAGCGGCCATCTTGCATTTCAAAAATCATAATGGCTAACACAATCGGGATCGCAAAACCTAATCCTAATTTCAATAAGCTGATGGCTAACGTATTTCTAACCGCTTCCCAGAAAAAACTGTCATTCATAATGATACGGAAATTCTCTAACCCGACCCATGGTGCTGATGAAATCGTGTCAATCACCGTATAGTTTTTGAAAGCGATTATAATTCCGTAGATCGGAATATAATTAAATACGATCATAAATGCCACGCCGGGAAAAACCATCCAGTGAAGCTGCCGTTGACTATAAAACTTTTGCAGTTTACTCATACACAAAATCTCCTTCTTTCTATCCTCGCAACACTACGTATATCTCCACACTTCAGTGAAACGTTTCTACAAAAAGATTATATCCGCTGCCATTCGAAAATGCAAGCCTTTCCAATTATTTTTTTTAGCTTTTCTTTTTTCACAAATATTGTTGGGTTCCTCACAAATATAAAAGCTTTTATATCAATGTTTTAAGATGAAATTATTTTCCTAAGAACTTCTAATTAATCAAATTTCACAAATATCACATTTTTCCAACATCGATTACTCCTCAGAAATTATTAAAAAATAAAAAGAAACGTTTCACCAAAAGCACAAAAAAGCAGCAATCATTGCTGATTGCCGCATCTTTCTATTCACTTCTTTGCGGATAGCCAAAATGGTCATACGCTAACGGTGTTGCGATCCGCCCACGTGAGGTCCGTTTCAAAAATCCTTTTTGGATCAAAAACGGTTCGTACATATCTTCCACTGTTTCGGTTTCTTCCCCGATATTGACAGCGATCGTACTTAATCCCACCGGGCCGCCTTGATACAATTCGATCATCGTCCGGATCAATTTCTGATCGATATAATCCAAGCCAGCATGATCGACTGCCAAAAGCGCCAATGCCTGATCGGCAACGGTGCGATCGATCAAGCCATCTGCTTGCACTTGCGCATAATCGCGAACTCGTTTAAGCAAACGGTTGGCGATCCGCGGGGTGCCTCGGGACCGACGGGCGATTTCGATCGCTCCTTCTTCCACGATATCCGTTTCAAAGATGGACGCAGTCCGCTGCACGATCTCTTTTAAATCATGGTCTTCATAATATTGCATATGCGAAATGATCCCGAAGCGATCCCGTAGTGGTGCCGAGAGCATCCCCGCCCGCGTCGTTGCGCCGACTAAGGTAAATGGCGGAAGCGGAAAATGAACTGGGTGAGCCGTTGTCCCTTGCCCCACCATGATATCCACATAAAAATCTTCCATTGCCGAGTAAAGCATTTCTTCGGCGACACGAGGCAAGCGATGGATCTCATCGATAAACAGAACATCCCCTGGCTGTAGCTCATTCAAGATCGCAATCAAATCCCCTGGTTTTTCGATCGCAGGACCGCTGGTCGTCTTGATTTGCACCTGCATCTCGTTGGCGATCACCATTGCCATCGTCGTTTTCCCTAAGCCTGGTGGACCATATAAGAGGACATGATCCAACGCTTCTTCTCGATTTTTCGCCGCTTGGATATAAATCGAAAGCTCCTGCTTGACTTTGTCTTGTCCGATATATTGGGCAAGGGTTTGCGGACGCAAGGATTTTTCGATGATCTCTTCTTGTTCTGTGCTTTCTGGCGAAACAATTCGTTCATCCATCGTCTACTTGCTCCTTACTTTTTCATCATCAATCGGAGAGCTTCCCGCAAGTACTCATCCGTTGATTTTGTCGTATTCGCCGCTAATTGTTTTTCGGCTTTCTTGACTTCTTTTTCGCTATAACCCAATGCTTTCAAGGCTTCCATTGCTTCATCTAAAGCAGTCGTTGCCACGCTTAGAGGAACGATCGCTTCTTCTCCCACCAATTCAGCCACTTTGCCTTTCAAGTCTAGGATCATTTGCTGCGCCGTCTTTTTACCGACACCTGGGAACTTAGTCAAATAGTTGACATCCCCATTTTCGACTGCCGTGATCAACCCTGTATGGTCTTCATTGGCCATGATTGCTAGCGCACTCTTTGGTCCAATACCTGAGACACTGATCAATTTTAAAAACAACTGCTTGCCTTCGATCGTGGCAAAGCCGTAGAGACTATGAGCATCTTCACGAATCACTTGGTGCAGATAGATTTTTACTTCTTGGTTCAACTTGCCGCTAAATGAATACGGATTGCCAAAAGCGATTTGATAGCCGATGCCATGGGTCTCAACGACGATATACGCCGGAAAGATATCCGTTACTTTTCCTATGATATATTCGTACATGTGCTTTCCTTTCTGTACATATGTTCCCTTTATTGTAGCACAGACGAGAGGGCAAAAAAAGGACTGTGAACGAAGGAAAAGGCTTAGCAGGAAACAAACGGCGGAAAAACCGTTGTTTCAGTCGCATTTTTTCAAACGAGACATGCTGCTGCGTCTTTTTTTCGCACACAGTTCCTAATACTTACTCAACGAGTGATTTGAATTCGCCATAGCCTTTTTCATCCATTTCTGCTAAAGGGATGAACTTCAATGCTGCCGAGTTGATACAATAGCGCAAACCGCCTTTGTCCTGAGGACCGTCTGAAAAAACATGTCCTAAATGAGAGTCAGCTTCTTTGCTGCGGACTTCTACTCGATGCATGCCGTGAGAAAAATCGGCTTTTTCTTGAATATCTTGGCGACTGATCGGCTTCGAAAAGGACGGCCAGCCACAACCAGCGTCATATTTATCAGTAGAAGCAAACAATGGTTCTCCGTTGACGATATCAACATAGATCCCTTTTTCATAAAAATCATCATACTCGCCAGTAAAGGGGCGTTCGGTTGCATTTTCTTGGGTCACCGCATATTCGATCGGCGACAATTTTTCTTTTAATTCTTTTTTATCTGTCATTTTTTCACCTGCTTTTCCTCTAGACTCATCCTGTATGCTCTATCATGCCTTTTTTCTTAGCGAATGTAAAATGACTTGCTCAAATTATTTAAGGGTTTTGCAGCTTTTCCCAACGAGTCGTTGGTTCCGCAAAATGGTAAAACTGCGGTTGGTCTTTTGTATAGATTTCTTCGGTTAAGACAGCTTCTGGCAAGTTGCCAAATAACCCAGCCGCAAAAAAATAGGTGTGTGTTTCTTTGAGGTAAAAGAACAGACTCGAGCCGCATTGACTGCAAAATCCTCGCTGTGCCCACTCAGAAGAATCGTAACGTCGCAGCCATTTCGCTCCTTGAAGAGCCATCTGGTCCTCAGCGCATGGCGCAAGAGCAAACATTGGTCCGCCGTGAAATTTCTGGCAGAGACTACAATGACAAACCGTGATTTCTTTCGCAACTCCCGTCAAGTTGATCGTGACTTTGCCGCAAAGACAACTACCAGAAACATCCATCCTTATTCCTCCTCCGTAAACTCTTGCAACAACTGATAGACCGTAGCGACAGGAAACCCTACGATCGTATAAAAATCGCCGGTTATCGATGAGACAAATACTTTGGCCGCCCCTTGGATCCCATAGGCGCCCGCTTTGTCTTGGTACTCATCTAAGACAAGATACTTGTCGATCTCTTGATCCGTCAAAGGACGAAACACAACTTCCGTCGAAACCACTGCTTGGCGTTGCTGTTTGCCTTTTTGCAAAACGACGGCGGTATGCACCCAATGGGTCCGTCCGCTCATTTTTCGCAACATCGACCGAGCATCTTTACGGTCTACTGGCTTTCCTAAGATTTCTTCATCCACCACGACCGTCGTATCGCTCGCGATCACCAGATCTTCAGGATATGCTTGCGTAATAGCCGCCGCTTTTTCTGCTGCCATCCGTTGGACATAAGGGATCGCCGCTTCGTTCGGTCGGACTGACTCATCGATATCCGCTGGTATGACCGCAAATTCCGGGACTAACTCCGCTAATAATTCTTTGCGCCGCGGCGACTGTGAAGCCAAAATAATCATTCCATGCCACTCCTTGCTCGATGAGGATCTTGAATTCGTTTGAACATCCGCTCCATGTCGCTGTTGGTGAAATGGATCAGCACCGGGCGACCATGGGGACAGTTGAAGGGATTCTCGCATTTCGCTAAGTCTTGCAACAAGATTCGCGCTTGTGCTTCATTCAAATAGTGATTGGCTTTGATGGATCGTTTGCAGCTCATCATGATCGCTGTTGCTTCACGAAACTTTTTGACACTGACACTTCCTGTGGTCAATAACATATCGATCATTTCGCGGATGATGGCTTCTTCTTCACCGCTAGGATACCACGTCGGGTGCGCCCGGACGATGAAACTATTGGTCCCAAAAGATTCCAGATGGATCCCGACTTCTGCCAGCTTGTCACTTTGTTCCTGCAATTGCAGTGCATCGCTGTTGGGATAATCCAAAACGATCGGCACTAACAATTCTTGCAGATCATTGGTCACTTCGCCGATTTTTTCGCGGTAATACTCATATTTGATTCGTTCTTGTGCCGCATGCTGGTCGACGATATATAGCCCCGCCTCGCTTTGGGCAAACAAATAGGTCCCATGCATCTGCCCAAAATAATCCAGTTGGGGAAAACGCTCCTTCGCTGGTTCTTCTTCCAGCAACCGTTCGACCGTTTTCAGGTAGTTGCGGTCATCCCCATGCATTTCCGGGTGCAGAGTCGCTTGACTTTGCAGATCTTGCGCCGTAAGCTCTGGCGTCTCATCTGGAAGAAAGGCAGGTGCTTCTGGCAGCGGCGCTTTTGTTTCCGTCTGTTCTTCCACAAATGGTTTTCGGACAGGCTTATTTGGCAACGTCTCTTCCAAACTGCGAAAGGTTTCCTCAGTTTCTTCCAACAAGTTTTCGCTAGATTCCTGTGGCATTTCTGGAAGTTTTCCACCTTCCTCCACAGGCTTTTCCACAGAGTTATCCACAGTCTGTTGATAAGTACTGCCCTGCACCTCAAATTTCCCGGTTTCGCGATTATAAGACAACCCAGAAGTCGAATTTCCTGCTGACTCCAGTTCCAAGCCAAGCTGCTGGGCTTTTGGCTGATCGGCAACTTTTTTCTTAAACCGCAGATTGTCAGCGGCGTTAGGAATCAAATTGATTTCCCACAGCGCCTCATTGATGGCTTTACTGATTAGTTTGGTCAGTTCTTCTTCTTTTGACAAACGAACTTCTTGCTTAGTCGGATGAACATTGACATCGACTAATAAGGGATCCATTTTGATTTCAAGGACAGCTAATGGAAAACGACCGACCATCAATTTTGATCCGTAACCAGCAACGATCGCTTTATTCAAAGCGAAGTTGCGAATATAACGACCATTGATGATCGTGGATAAATAGTTGCGGCTAGCTCGGGTGACTTCTGGCAGTGACACAAAGCCAGTGACTTTAAAGTCGAGGTCCTCAGTATCGATCGCGATCATTTTTTTGGCGGTTTCCACCCCGTAGATCCCGGCGATAGTTTGTTTTAACTGCCCACTTCCAGTGGTGCTCAACATCTTATTGCCTTCATGAACGAGACGAAAAGCCACTTCTGGATGGCTCAGGGCGATCCGATTGACGATATCGCCGATATTTGCTAGTTCCGTTTGCAGCGTCTTGACATATTTCAAGCGTGCCGGTGTATTGTAAAAGAGGTTTTCGACAGTGATCTTGGTTCCTTGCCGCAAGTTGGCAGGCAAATGCTCTTCAACAGCGCCGCCTTTTAAGCGCACAAAGGAGCCTTGTTGGGCGCCTTTGACTGCCGTTTCAATCGAGAGGATCGAAACCGAAGCGATACTAGGCAAAGCTTCCCCGCGAAACCCGAGGGTACGTATTCGAAACAAGTCATCTCGATTGTGGATTTTACTGGTGGCGTGGCGTTTAAAGGCAGTCAAGACATCCTCTTCTGCAATTCCTTCGCCATTATCGATGACTTGGATTTTACGCAAGCCTGCTTCTTCAATAAAAATATCGATTTGGGTACTGCCGGCATCCACGGCGTTTTCAACTAATTCTTTGACGACAGAAGCTGGTCGCTCAACGACTTCTCCTGCCGCGATTTGGTTCGCCAGACGTTCGGATAACTCTTGGATCTTTCCCATCTGCTGACCTTCTTTCTAAATTCGTTTTTGCAGCTCGTACAATGTATTCAGAGCATCCATCGGGGTCATTTCCAACAGATTCAATTTCTTCAATTGATCGATGACGCCGATTTCTTCCGTAGATACTTCACTAAACAACGACAACTGCTGACTTTCTTCGACGACGGGTTTTGGTTGTACCGTCGGTTCATGTTCTTCCAGCGCTTTTAAGATCGTGGCTGCGCGCTGTAAGAGTGCACTTGGCAGTCCAGCGATTTTAGCTACATGGATCCCATAGCTTTTATCTGCGGGCCCTTCCATCATCTTATGCAAGAAGACGACTTCGCCTTCTTTTTCAACGGCACCGACATGGACATTGCGCAAGTGCGCCAATTCCTCATCTAAAACCGTCAGCTCATGATAATGGGTGGAGAAAAGTGTTTTGGCATGAACTTCTTTGTGGATATATTCAATGATGGCTTGTGCCAATGCCATGCCATCATAGGTCGCAGTCCCACGCCCTAACTCATCAAACAAAATCAAGCTGTTAGGCGTTGCATGACGCAGCGCTTGGTTGGCTTCCATCATCTCCACCATAAACGTGCTTTGACCGGCGATCAGGTCATCGCTGGCACCGATGCGAGTAAAGATCCGATCAAAAATCGGCATCTCTGCAGATTGTGCGGGTACGAAACAGCCGATCTGCGCCATAATGACTAGCAAGGCAAACTGACGCATGTACGTACTTTTCCCAGACATATTTGGGCCTGTGATCAACAAGATCTCTGTTTCTTCATCCATCACGATACTATTCGGAATGTACTCTTGGTGACCAAGGACTTTTTCCACTACAGGATGACGGCCGTCGATGATCGATACCGCTCGTTTTTTCGCTACTGTCGGCCGCACGTATTGGTAGCGTTCCGAAACTGTGGCGAAACTTTGTAAGACATCGACCGCACTGACGGCTTTGGCTAACTTTTGCAGACGGGTGATACTCTTTTTCACTTCTTCACGGACGTCAAGAAACAGGCGGTATTCCAAATCCACTGATTTCTCTTCGGCTTCTAAAATCAAAGTCTCCAGTTTTTTCAACTCGGGGGAAATAAACCGTTCCGCATTGGCTAACGTTTGCTTGCGCTCGTAGCGAGAGGTATCTAAATTCACTAGATTGGCTTTCGTGATCTCAATGTAATAGCCAAAGACGCGGTTGAACCCAACTTTCAGGTTTTTGACTCCCGTCGCTTGGCGTTCGTTGGCTTCTAATTCCGCCAGCCATTGCTTGCCGTTACGCATCGCTGTACGGTATTCATCTAATTGTTGATGGAACCCGTCTTTGATGATGTTGCCTTCTGTGATCTGTAACGGGGCATCTTCATCGATCGCAGCTTCGATCAGTGCAACCAAATCATCTAGGGGCGTTAATTCCAGCAGCAAGTCATTCCACTCGCCACGGTTGATGCCTTGCAGCAATTGCGCGATCAGAGGCACTTGCTCCAAAGAAGATTTCAACTGCAGCAAATCGCGGCCATTGACATTTCCGAAGGCGACCCGTCCGACTAAGCGTTCCATGTCATAGACTTTCGTCAACGCTTCTTGCAGATCTGCTCGCTCAAAGAAACTGTCCAGTAACGATTGGACCATTTCTTGGCGGGCAGTGATTTTCTTTGGCTGGATCAAGGGACGGTCCAACCATTGCTTTAACAAACGGCCACCCATTGCGGTTTTTGTCTCGTCCAGCAACCACAAAAGAGTCCCTTGTTTTTTGCCAGTTCGAATCGACTGCGTCAATTCTAAGTTGAATTTGGAATAATGATCCATTTTCAAGGCATGATCGGGCTGATATTCCACGGCTTGTTGAATATGCGCTAAACTGCGTTTTTGGGTGATCGCCAAATAACTTAGCAACTTCCCTGTGACTACTTTTTCTATCTCTTGGGAGAGAGGTTCTGTTAAAAATTGAAATTCGGCATTTTCTTCCAACGTTTCTTGCTTAGAAAACACGACATTCAAGCGATTGGTCAGTGTTGTTTGCAATGACTCAGGGATCTCGCTGCACAAAACGACTTCTTTCGTTTGCAGAGCGGCGGCCTCATTGACGACAGCTTCTTCATCTTCCAATTGCGCTGCTTTTAATTCACCGGTACTTAAATCGACATAGGCAAAGCCAAAACGCTCCCCTTGCTGCAAAACAGCTGTCAAAAAGTTGTTTTCTTTGGCGGATAGGCCTTTACTGTCCATCACCGTTCCCGGCGTGATCAGTTGAACGACTTCGCGTTTGACCATTCCTTTGGTGGTTTTTGGATCTTCCACTTGCTCACAAATCGCTACTTTGTAGCCTTGCTCGATCAAAGTGTCGATGTAATTGCTGGCGGCGTGGTAAGGCACCCCACACATAGGGATCGGTTCCTCCGCATTTTTGTTGCGGCTGGTTAACGTCAGTTCTAAAATTTGTGCTGCCTTGACAGCATCCTCATTAAATAATTCATAGAAATCCCCTAAACGATAGAATAAAAAAGCATCTTGGTACTGAGCCTTGATGCTTAAATACTGTTCCATCATCGGGGTATTTTTAGTTTTTTGAGGCATTGGTTTCATCCTCCTCGATGGTTTTATTCATTTTCTTTTGGATCTCCGTCGTGACATATTGCAGCAATTCATCTGCTTGCAGTAACGCTTGGCGATAAGCAACCACTAAGGGGTGCTGCTCGTATTCGTTTGTCAATGACGCATAACGCTGCTCGGCAGCTTTTTTTGCTTCAGGTTTCTCATAATGCTCAAATTGAACGATCTCTTTTTGCGCTTGCTTCAGCGCTTCTTCCAGCTCCAATAGCCCTTGGTTTTGCAAGGCTCGTGCTTGGATTTCTTGAAATTCTTGAACGATCGGATGATCAGACAAGAGCTTTTGCAAAGCAGCCAGCTCTTGGGCAACGTGTGGTTCTTTGACTAATTGCTCTTCCATGCTTCTCCTATTCTGTAAACGGGCGATCTTCACTGATTTGGATCGGACGGATCGATTTTGCTTTACCAGTGGCTTCATCAATCTCAAGCAAGCAAGCCGACAAAATACTGCGGCCTTTTTCAATCACTTCAAACCGTTGCGGCAACGCCGTCAAAAATTTTTCAATGACTGGTTCGCGTTTCATCCCCAAGATCCCATCATAAGGACCAGTCATGCCGACATCTGACAAATAAGCCGTTCCTTGGGGCAAAATCCGCGCATCATTGGTCTGGACGTGGGTATGCGTGCCGACGACTGCCGAAACACGGCCATCCAAATACCAGCCCATCGCTTGTTTTTCACTGGTGGTCTCCCCATGAAAATCCACAAAGATAAACGGTGTACGTTTGCGGGCAATCGCAACCAATTCATCCATTTTGCGAAACGGATCATCAAGGTCTACCATGAACGAGCGAGCTTGCATGTTGATTACCGCTAATTCAATGGTGTTGACTTTCACAAATACCATGCCGACCCCCGGTGTTCCCTCTGGAAAATTGGCTGGACGAATCATTTTCTTCGCATCGCCAATAAATTCAAAAATGTCACGGTTGTCCCATGTATGATTGCCTAATGTCACGACATCGACACCATCTTGCAAAAATTTCTTATAGATTTTACCAGTGATCCCACGACCCGCCGCCGCATTCTCGCCGTTTGCGATCGTCACCTGTGGTCGATACACCTTTTTTAATTTTGGAAGGTACTCCGTGATCGTTTCTCTTCCTAATGAACCAACTACATCTCCAATGAATAATACCCGCACACATTTTTCCTCTTCTCTTTTAGCTTCTTTTCTATTATAAGGGTTTTGGTCCAGAAAAAAAAGGTTCTTTCACTTGCGGTTCTTCCCTGCAGCAGGACAAAAAAACACGCTAGACTCTTTCGCATCAGTCTAGCGTGTCGCTTAATTCTCTTAGGAAATAGTGGTGTCCTCTTGTCCTACATGTTCTACGATCGCCACGATCAAATCACGGGCTTTTTCCATCGCTTCCACGGTAATAAATTCATACTGGCCATGGAAGTTTTCACCGCCGACAAATAAGTTCGGTGTTGGGATCCCTTTATAAGTGATTTTCGAGCCATCGGTCCCGCCACGAAACGGTGCTTCGATCGGCGTCACGCCAATCGCTTGCATCCCTGCTCGGGCAGCTTCGATACTGCGGGGATCTTTCTTGATCAAATCCCCCATATTGTAATATTGATCATACAGCGTATAGGTGATACGTTCTTGCCCATAGGCTGTGTTCAGTTCATCAATGATCCCCACGATGTTGGCTTTTCGCTGTTCAAAAAGCGTATGATCGTGATCACGAATGATATAAGAAACTTCTGCTCGACCAATATGTCCTGTCAAATTGTGCAGCAGGTAGAAGCCTTCATACCCGCGGGTGCGTTCAGGAACTTCCTCTGCTGGTAAGGCATCATCGATTTGATGCGCGATTTTCAAGGCGTTGACCAAACGACCATAGGCAGTCCCAGGATGTACACTCGTACCGTCGATCGTTATATCGATACGAGCCGCATTAAAGGTTTCATACTCCATATGGCCCACGCGACCACTGTCCATCGTGTAAGCAAATGCTACTGGAAAATCCGCCGCATCAAAGCGATCAGCGCCAGTCCCGATCTCTTCGTCCGGACCAAAAGCGACCCAGACATCGCCACGCTTATGCGCATCCATCGTTTGTAAGATCCGCAGCGCATCAATGATCTCTGCGATACCAGCTTTATCATCTGCACCCAGCAGGGTCGTTCCATCCGTTGTGATCAACGTTTCGCCGACATAGTCTTTGAGATTAGGAAATTCAGCAGTTGTCATATAAATGGCTTTTTCTTTATTTAAACAAACATCCTTGCCATCGTAATTTTCATGGATCTGCGGTTGAATATTTTCAGCTTCGAAATCTGCCGTATCTACATGGGCAATAAAGCCAATCGCCGTTTTTTCAGGATTACCAGGTAGACGTCCGATCACAAAACTATTCTTTTCATAGTAAGCAACATCCGCTAATCCCATCTCGATCAACTGATCTTTCAATAAAAGAGCCAACTCAACTTGTCCCTGCGTCGTTGGGATGGTCTGACTCGTGGCATCCGAGCGAGTATTCATTTTTGCATAGGTCAAAAAATCCTTTAAGATTGCTTTCAATTCTGCACGTCCTTTTTCTTCAATTCTTCTACTATCTTTATAACGACAGGGGACGATTGTCCGTTTCGTGGATCACTTGTCGAAAATCAGCAAAGCCAGCTGCTAAGCCGCGCAGCAAGATCTCTGCCGTTCCCATATTGGTGGCTAAAGGAATCTCGTATACATCTGACAAGCGAATCAATGCCGTTACATCTGGTTCATGGGGTTGTGCGGCTAAAGGATCGCGCAAAAAGATCACCATGTCCAAGTCATCTTGCGAAATCATGGCGCCAATTTGCTGGTCTCCTCCCAGCGGCCCTGATTTGTAGCGGTGGACAGGCAACTGGGTTGCTTCTTCGATCCTCTTCCCCGTAGTTCCTGTTGCGAAAAGTTCATGCTGCGCTAAAATTTCTCGATAGGCAGTCACTAATTTTACCATTACATCCTTTTTTCGATCATGAGCAATCAATGCGATTTTCATTTGCTGCATTCCCCCTTTTTTCTATTGTACCAATTTATTTTCTTTGCGACCGAGAAAAAACAAAAAAACATAGCACAGATGCCGCAAATCGACTGTGCTATGTCTAAAGGATTCCTTTTAAATCAGTTGTAATTCTTTCAAGGCTAACCAGATGCCATCTTCATCATTGCTAGCAGTCACCATATCTGCGACTTGTTGGATCTCAGGGACCGCATTGCCCATTGCCACACCGACACCTGCGGCAGTCAGCATTTCACGATCGTTTTGGCCATCACCAAAACAGATCACATCTTCTTGCGCTATCCCTAATTGTTCTGCGACACACAGGATCGTTGCTGCTTTGGAGCCTTCTTTTGGAACGACATCCACACTGTTTTCATGCCAACGTACAAAACGCAGTTTGCTGTATTTCTCGTCAAAGAAATGCTCATACTCTTTTCCGTAAAAAGCCAATGCTTGATAGACTTCTTTTTCTTCAGGAAAGTCCATGTCCAACTCAGGAAGTTGGGCACCAAAGGAATGCATCGCTGCTTCCATTTTAGCAATATCCAGCGAAGACGCTCGTTTCGCTGTATCCATCCCGACAAAGGCCGTGTCGATCCCAAGCTCTTGGGCTTCTGCCACGAAAGCAGCCAATTGCGTTTCATCGAGCAAATTTTTATACACCTGCTGATGCGAAAGAAAGGCGGCTGCCCCATTACATAAAATGTAATTATCAAAGGACAATGAACGAATAATGTCTTGGGCGTGAAAACGACTGCGCCCAGTGGCAACGGTCACGAAATGGCCAGCATCTCGCAGAAGATCAAGGGCTTTTAGCGTACTGTCTAGTGGCTGTTTGTTCGAGTCAAGCAAGGTTCCATCAATATCAAAGGCAAAGAATTTCCGATTCATAAAAGGTTAAGGCTCGCTTTCTATTAAGAAGTAACTAAGATTTTGGTCTTGGTTGCGGTCATTTTTACAAAAAACAGCAAGAAAAACCGTACATACTTATTCTTAACACAAATGACCGCTGATTTCAACGCTCCGTTAAGGGATGATAGCTTCTTCCTAGAGAAATGTTAGAGAAAAGAAAAAAAGAAGCATCGCTGCTTCTTTTTGTAGGTTCTGATTAGTCGACATAGGTCGATTTTGAGTTGTTCAACCATGCATAGCCAAGTCCCATGACCAAGCCACCGCCGATATAGTTACCGATAAAGGCAAAAACTAAATTATGGATCACACTGCCGACAGTCATGCCTGCCAAGTGTCCGCCTGAAGCCCAGAAAGCTAAGGTAAACGCTGGGAAGTTAGCGATGACGTGTTCGAAGCCTAAGAAAGCAAAGATGAAGATGATGAAAATGATTGCTGCGACTTTTCCAGCATCGTCTTTCATCCGCATGCTGACCAACACGGCTGTGTTTACCACGATATTAGCGAACATCGCTTCCACTAAAATTTGGATAGTGGATTTTTCTAATTTTGCAGTGATCGAGGTCAGCATAAAGTTGTCTGCGGTCAGCCCTTGAAAAGGTCCCGTTAGCGCAACGATCGAGCCGAAGATCACCCCGCCGATCAAGTTGAACAAGACACACGTAAGCAAAATTTTCAATGCCAAAGGAATACTTAGACGTTTACGGTAAACCCCAACAGTCATATACAACATATTCGATGTTCCTAATTCTGCGTTCATATAAAGAATCATGACTAAAGACCAGCTAAACATAAATGCATACAAAATTTTTCCTAACCCGTGAACCATTGATTCACCTTTCATAGCGATCGCAAAAGCAATAGCTGTTCCGAGGGTCAAGAATAAACAAGCCATCATCGCACGTACAGCGTAACGCAAATAACTACTCTTGATCAAATCGATTTTCTTTTCTATGGACGAATCGATCTTCTCAAATAATGGGGATACTGGATTCATTTTTCTACTCCTTTTATGAATAATTTTACTTCGTTATCATTTGCACAATACTTCCATATTCTAATGACGAAATGCTGATTTGTAAAGAGATATTTGAAAATATAAGTAATTAATGAAAAATTTCAAGCTTTGTTTTCATCAAATCCAAAGCCAGCTCCATCTTGACTTTTGACCCTAGTTTGTCGTATACTATTCCTTGTGTAAAATAATGCAGCAGGAAAATAACAGCTCGTCACCAGTTCGTTGCCCTTCGGGTGCAATTGCGTAACCGCGGCTGCAAAGGTGAAGATTGAAGAACGAACTGCACGAATGTGAGTTTTTCAACGGATTATTTTACTCCAAACTATTTTATTGGAGGAACTAAATTATGTCTCGTTATACAGGACCATCATGGAAAATTTCTCGTCGTTTAGGAATTTCTTTATCAGAAACTGGAAAAGAATTGGCACGTCGCCCTTACGCTCCAGGTCAACACGGACCAAACAGCCGTGGCAAAAAATCAGAATACGGCATGCAATTAACTGAAAAACAAAAATTGCGTCATATGTATGGCATGAACGAACGTCAATTCCGTACATTGTTTATCAAAGCAAGCAAAATCAAAGAAGGTAAACACGGTGTTAACTTCATGATCTTGCTAGAACAACGCTTAGATAACGTTGTTTACCGCCTAGGTTTAGCAACTACTCGTCGTCAAGCACGTCAATTAGTAAACCACGGCCACATTTTAGTTGATGGCAAACGCGTTGATATCCCTTCATACCACGTTGAAGTTGGACAAGTCATCAGCGTTCGTGAAAAATCACAAAACATCTCAACAATCAAAGAAGCAGTTGAAGCAACAGCTGGCCGCGCGTCATTTGTGAGCTTTGATAGCGAAAAATTAGAAGGTTCATTAACTCGTTTACCTGAGCGTGATGAATTGTCTGCAGAAGTTGACGAAGCACTAGTCGTTGAATTCTACAACCAAAAACTTTAAGATTTCAACCGACACGATTCCTTTTTGGAATCGTGTTTTTTTGTGGACTCAACGGATTTATTAATCCCCTTAAGAAGACCCTTGAAAAAAATACAAAAAAACCGACAATGATACATTACTGTATTCATTTGCCGGTTTTGTTCCTATTTTAGATAAAGTTCGCAACAGATTCGCCTTCTTCTTGCTTTTGGCGATAATTAAACATGAGCAGCTCTGTTTGGCGTCGTTTGAAAATGATCTTTCGTAAGTTTCGTGGCACGAATTTACGAATGTCTTCTTCATTGTATCCCACTTGGAGCTTGTTCTCATCTAAGATAATTGGTCGTTTCAATAAGTTCGGGTATTTTTCGATCAATGAAAGCAGCTCTTCTAGCTTCAACTCTTCTAAATCAATGTCTAACTTTTGGTACACTTTCGAACGAGTAGATATAATGTCTTCCGTTCCATTTTTCGTTAAAGAAAGAATCTCCATTAGTTCATCACTATTTAATGGATCGCTAAAAATGTTTCTCTCTTTAAATGGTAGTTCATTTTCGGTCAACCATGCACGGGCTTTACGACATGACGTACAGCTGGGTGTTGTATATAGTGATATCATTTGTTCATTCTTCCTTTCTCTTTGATGTACTTCGAATTTTTGTTTGGTGCTCAACCTTCGATTTGATCGATCGTTTCCTGTTTGACGATATCGGCGATTCGAATATTGATCTCTTTGACTTCCAAAGAAGTCAAGCGGCTAATTTCTTCTAAGACCACTTCTTGGACTTGCGCAAAGAGTTTGGGGATATCTTTGCCGTAAGCCACGATAACTTCCAAATCAACTGCAACCTCTTCTTTGCCAACTTCCACATCAATGCCAGAAGCGACCTGCGGCTGTTCTTCAAGGTTTTCGGTCATATCTGAAAGAAATCTGCCATTTACACTAATCAAGCCATCAATTGACTGCAAAGCGACACCAACAATTGTTTCAATGACTTTTTCTTCAAAGGACAGTGGACTTGCTTGCGCTGCTTCATTAGACACATTCGTTGTTTGCTGATCGTCAGTCATTTTTCACACTCCTTGGTTAAATAAGAAAGGATACTAGAGACATCGCAAAGTCGCATACACGACCTTGTCTAAAGTGGACATTCCTCTTGGGAATTTTTTTCCCTACCTTTCTAGCATAAATTCTTTTTGTTTTTTTTACAAAGAAAAACACTTGTTTTCGGAATAAATTTATCGTACAAGATAAAATGAATGCGCTAAAAAAATCTCAAAGCATAATTTTCTTGAAATGATTCGTTTTTCTTGACAAAAAAAAGAAAGCATCTACAACGCTCTCTTTTTTTCGTGTTATTTTGACAAAACTTCCAACGGATCAATCAGTTGGTGCCGCGCTAAATTTGGTGAAAGACTGACTTCAAAATGCAAGTGCGGGCCTGTACTGTTCCCCGTACTTCCCATAGAAGCAATCACTTCGCCTTGTTCCACCGTCTGCCCAACCTCTACTAAATTGCGGTGATTGTGAGCATACAGTGTCGTCAAGCCATTTTGATGTTCGATCGCTACATAATTCCCCCAGGAAGCATGATATTCTGAGCGAATCACCGTTCCTGAAAGACTAGCCATGATCGGGGTTCCTTGAGGTGCTGCAAAGTCGACCCCACGATGGAACCCGCTACCCCGTGGACCAAACATTGATGAGATGACCGGATCACTAACCGGATAAATCATTTTTTCATTACCCGTTGGCAACTCTGCTTTCTCTTTGTCATAACTCGTCAACGCATAAGCTTCGATCAAAGCGTTCAATTTTTCATTGTATTGCGTATCTGATGCATACCGTCCCGTCAAATATTCCGTGGCATCTTCATAGGTTTCGGTTTCTGACTTCCAAGCGCCTTTATAAAAATTCGGATTGTGAGCCAATCCTTCTTTCAACAATTTCGCATAATCTTTTAAAGAAGATTCGATGCTGTCATACTGACGGAAGGTCGAACGGATGGTGTATAAATTGCCGTTTCCATCGTCTTCTTGTGTTGGGAAAGAAACCCCATTTCCTTCATATAGTCCTTTGATCCCAAAAAGATTATAGAACGGCTCCTGACTCAACTGACTTTGCGCACTACCGGATTCTAAGATTGCTTGGGCAATCATCACAGATGCGTAAAGATCTTCTTCTAAGCCGACTTTACGGGCATCCTCACCAATCTCCATAATAAAGTCCCATGTTTCTTTGACTGGGGTGACTTCAAATTTTGACGTGCCACCAGTCTGAGGTGTTGTGATTGTCAATTCAGGTACATTGGGCACTTCCTTGATCTCAGGCGTTGGCTGGCTCGGGTTCGTTTCTGGTTTTGTCGGTTGACTTGGTTCTCCCTCTGGATCTTGTTCCTCCGGTGCCGGTTCCGGAATTGGCGTAGGCTCGGGTTCTGGTGTCGGTTCCGGATCAGGCTCAGTTGGTTCTGACGGTTCTGGACTTGGCTCTGGTTCCGGTGTTGGTTCCGGACTCGGCTCCGGTTCTGGTGTTGGCTCCGGGCTGGGCTCTGGTTCCGGCGTCGGTGCTGGTTGTGCCGGAACAGCTTCATCATTTTCAGCTGGCGTTCTTGGCACGTCAGACTCTCCGGTCGATGCTTCTGTAGTTGTTCCTCCGTCTTCACTTGACACAGACATCAATGCACTCGTTTGATCAACATTTGATTCACGACTCACAGCAGAAGCCGCAGCAGAAACCGGCAATAGTGTCAACAATTGACTGGAAATGACAGAGATTGCCATCCATTTTTTCATTTTCATTAAATAAGTCATCCTCCTTTGTCACACCTTCTATCATACCTAAAAAGCACCTAATTTTATAATCATTTTTTGCATCTCTGTGTGAAAAAAAGAAAAACACTGATATAGTGCCGTTTATAACAATTTTCTTCACCAAATCTAGCATTTTATTCTCTTTTCTTCTATAAAAAATACGCCAAAAACCTGCTTTATTTATGTAAAATGTGCTTTTCCTATGAAAAACAGCAGCGAGCGTCCTCCCTGCTGTTTTGCTCTACCTTGATTCAATATCGATATATTCGCGATCGCTGGACACTTCTTTATAGGCGGGGCGCATGATTTTTTGTGCGTTAACCAGCTCTTCGATCCGATGGGCGGACCAACCAACGATCCGTGCAATAGCAAACATTGGTGTATACAGTTCTTCTGGTAGATCCAACATGTTATAAACAAACCCGCTGAAAAAGTCGATATTGGCACTGACTCCTTTGTAGATTTTGCGCTTTTCATTGATGACTTGAGGAGCAATACGTTCCACCATCGTATACAATTGATATTCTTGCCAAGCTTCTGATCCTTTTTCTTGCGCCAGCTTTGCCACATAATTTTTAAAAATCGCCGCACGGGGGTCGTTGTCGCTATATACCGCGTGGCCCATGCCATAAATCAAGCCTTTACGGTCAAACGCCTCTTTATCTAAGACTGCTTCCAAATAGCTGCGGATCGCCTGTTCATCAGTAAGGTCAGCAACGTTGCGCTTCAAATCCCCCATCATTTCCGTCACTTTGATATTGGCGCCACCGTGTTTAGGTCCTTTCAAAGAACCTAGTGCTGCGGCAATCGTTGAATAGGTATCCGTCCCACTGGAGGTAACCACTCGTGTCGTAAAGGTCGAATTATTCCCGCCGCCATGTTCCATATGCAAAACGAGCGCCATATCCAATGTTTGGGCTTCTTGGAAGCTATATTCTTTCGTTGGGCGCAGCATAGTCAAAATCGTTTCAGCTGTACTCAACTCTTCGGTCGGGCGGTGGATATACATACTCTCCCCTTGATTGTAATGATTGTAGGCATGATAGCCGTAGATTGCCAAGAGCGGAAAGACACTGATCAGCATCAGACTTTGTTCCAATACATTTTCAATGCTGATGTCATCTGCTTGTGGATCATAACTTGCCAGTGTCAAGATACTGCGAGATAAACTATTCATGATATCAGAAGAAGGTGCTTTCATAATGACGTCACGAACAAAATTGGTCGGCAAAGTACGTTTTTCTGCTAATAGGCAATGAAACGCCGCAAGATCTGTTTTATTTGGCAGTTCGCCAAAAAGTAATAAATATGCAACTTCTTCAAAGCCAAAGCGTTTTTCATTGACGAAGCCTGCAACTAACTCGTTGATGTCAATTCCGCGATAACGCAGTTCGCCACAAGCCTCGATCGGTTTTCCGGCAATGATTTTTTCTGGATAAATAGTCGAGATTGTCGTTAATCCAGCTAATACACCAGTTCCATTCAAATCCCTCAGTCCACGCTTAACGTCATATTCTGAATAAAGATTCACATCGATCAAATTGTATTTCTCACATCGCGATGCCAGATATGCCATTTTCTCTTTCTTTTCTAATCTTTCCACGGTGATGTTACCTCCAATCTTTCTCCGAACCAGCTACTTTAATGTTATTTAACCGTATACAAACATCGTTAAAATAACCATCCGATAGAATCGCTGCTTTTTAACAAACTTTCACACATTATAGCATGATGTTGAGAAAATGAAATATTTTTCATAAATTTAATTGATTTTTTAAATTATCAACGTATAATTATTCCTAATAAGTACGATTATCTTCGTAAAAGGAGGATTCTTATGAAGTGGCAAACTCAATTAACCGTCAATGACACGCAATACACGTATATTGACTTAGCGAAAATCACCCAATCTTTAGGAGCTGATTTATCTCGCTTGCCCTACTCCATTCGAGTTTTATTGGAAAGTGTTGCTCGTCATCAAGACGAGGAAATTACAGAGGATTATTTACCATTTTTAGCGAATTGGCAGGCAGAAATCCCTACTGGCGTCGTGCCATTCAAACCAGAGCGGGTCGTCTTGCAAGACTTTACAGGGGTACCGGCAGTCGTTGATTTGGCTGCCATGCGGGATGCGATGGTCGCTTTAGGCGGTGCCGCAGAAGACATCAATCCTGAGATCCCCGTCACACTCGTCGTCGACCACTCTGTGCAAGTCGATCAAGCTGGTACGCCTGGGGCGATCGCTTTTAATACGGAGCGGGAATTTGAACGCAACGCAGAACGCTATCAATTCTTGAAATGGGCGCAAGGTTCTTTCGACAATTTCGAAGTCGTTCCGCCTGAAACAGGGATCATTCATCAAGTTAACATTGAATCATTGTCTGATGTGATCTTGCAAAAAACACACGAAGACCAACGACTACTGTTTCCTGATACATTGCAAGGAACCGATTCTCACACCACGATGATCAACGGTTTGGGGGTCCTCGGTTGGGGGGTTGGCGGTATTGAAGCGGAAGCTGCGATTCTTGGCGAGCCTTCTTTCTTCCCTACACCTGAAGTCATTGGAGTGAAGTTTATCAACGAGATGCCTGCAGGTACCACCGCTACCGATTTAGCACTAAAAGTAACTGAAGTGCTGCGAATCGAAAAAGTGGTTGGAAAATTTGTCGAATATTTTGGTCCGGGCTATCGTCATTTAAGTTTAGCTGATCGAGCAACGCTAGCAAACATGGCTCCCGAATATGGTGCGACTTGCGGCTTTTGTCCGATCGATCAAGAGACCTTGAACTACTTAGCAACGACCGGTCGCTCCACCAAGCTGATCGAACTCGTTGCCGCTTACGCCAAAGCCAACCATTTCTTTTATGATGAAACGACCGTGCCGACCTATACTAAGACGATCACCATTGATCTAGCAGAAGTTCAGCCGGCATTAGCGGGCCCAAAACGCCCGCAAGATCGGATTTTGCTTCCGGCGGTCCATCATGATTTTGAGCAATCTGTCACGGCAGCCGTTGGTCCTAAGGGCTTTGGTCTTTCGGAGGATGAATGGCAAAAAGAAGCCAGCGTTACTTGGCCAGATGCTGCACCTGACAAATTAGCGACCGGCGATATCGTTTTGGCGGCAATCACTAGCTGTACGAATACTAGCAATCCTTTCGTCATGCTCTCTGCAGGCTTATTGGCCAAAAAGGCCGTTGAAAAAGGTCTGACTGTTCCGCGTACGGTCAAAACCTCCCTTGCACCTGGCTCCCAGATCGTGACCACCTATTTGCAAAACAGTGGTTTATTGCCGTATTTAGAGCAACTCGGCTTTTATTTAGTGGGCTACGGTTGTACTACCTGTATCGGAAATTCCGGTCCTTTAAAAGCGCCGGTCGCTGAAGCAATTGAGGCAGAAAATCTATTGGTAGCATCGGTTCTGTCAGGCAATCGGAATTTTGAAGGAAGAATCCATCCACAGATCAAAGCCAATTATTTGGCTTCACCGCCGTTAGTAGTTGCCTATGCGATTGCTGGCAGCATTCGCAAAGATCTGACAAAAGAACCATTAGCTATCGTCAATGATGAGCCGGTGTATTTGTCTGATATTTGGCCTAGCAATGAAGAAGTCAATGCTTACGTTCAAGAATACGTCGGACCAGAAGCATTTCGCGCTGCCTATGAGCATCTTTTTGATGCCAATGAACGCTGGAATGCGATCGAAACCACCACGAGCGCATGTTATGAATGGGAGGAACATTCCACTTACATTGCTCATCCACCCTACTTTGAAACATTGACCAAAGAATTGCCTAAACCAGATGTCTTAGCCGATCTGAAAGTCTTGGCAAAATTGGGTGATTCGGTCACCACTGACCATATTTCTCCTGCTGGCAGCATCAGTATGGATTCTGCAGCTGGAAAATTTTTACAAGAAAAAGAGGTTCCGTATCGTGAATTCAATTCCTTTGGTTCGCGGCGCGGCAATCATCAGATTATGATGCGGGGGACTTTCGGCAACATACGTCTGCAAAACCAGCTGGTTCCTGGCAGCACTGGCAGTGTCACGCATTATTTTCCAACTGGGGAAACTTTGTCGATATTTGACGCCGCTATGAATTACCAAAAAGCTGGTCAAAGCTGTATCATTTTAGCCGGTAAAGATTATGGCATGGGTTCTTCTCGCGACTGGGCCGCCAAAGGAACACAATTGTTAGGCGTTAAAGTCGTTTTAGCAGAAAGCTTCGAACGGATCCATCGCAGCAATTTGGTCATGATGGGGATCATTCCTCTTGAATATCTGGCTGGTGAAAGTGCCGCCTCGTTTGATTTGGACGGCAGCGAAGCATTCTCGATCGCTTTGCCAGAAGAGCCAGTGGTCAAGCAGCTGATCGAAGTCACTGCGCAACGGACCGACGGAAAGACTGTTTCCTTTATGACCCGCCTGCGCTTTGATGCCCCTGCAGATATTCGCTATTGGAAGCATCAAGGAATTTTGCCAATGGTCATTCGAAAAAAAGCGGAATTAGGAGGAGCTGCCCATGTCTAACCAAACAACCCATCAAGCAACGACTATCACCATTCCTTACATTGCAGGAGATGGCATCGGTGCCGAGATTTGGCAGGCTGCGCAACCTGTGATTGATGCAGCTGTGAATAAAGCTTATGACAATCAGCGCCACATCGAATGGCTAGAAGTTTTAGCTGGAGAAGCCGCCTTTGAACAGACGGGGGAATGGCTGCCGCAAGCAACCATCGATACGATCAAGGCCCAGCAATACGCCTTAAAAGGACCGTTGACTACCCCAATTGGCGAGGGCTTTCGCTCCTTGAATGTCACCTTGCGGCAAACGCTGGATCTTTATGTCTGTGTCAGACCTGTTCGCTATTTTACAGGAGTCCCTTCGCCTTTAAAACAGCCAGAAAAAACCGATATGGTGATCTTTCGAGAAAATACTGAAGATGTTTATGCTGGCATTGAATTTGCCAAAGACGACGACGCAACACAGCGTTTGATCCAGACACTGCAAGCAGACTTTGCCGTCAAGGCGATTCGTTTTCCTAAAACTGCCGCTATTGGCATCAAGCCGATCTCTTTAGAAGGCAGTCAGCGCTTGATCGCTGCTGCCATTGAGTATGCGATCGCTCAAAAGCGGCCCACGGTGACACTGGTGCATAAAGGCAATATCATGAAATTTACAGAAGGCGGATTTAAAAACTGGGGCTATCAGCTTGCAGAGACCACGTATGCCGCCCAGTGTTTTACAATGAATCAATACAACAAAATCAAAGCAGAAAACGGCTCAAAAGCAGCCGAAGCCGCCCTTGCCTCGGCAAAAGCGGCTGGGAAAATCGTTGTTAACGACGTGATCGCCGACAACTTTTTACAACAGATCCTTTTGTATCCAGAAAAATTCGACGTCATTGCCACTTGTAATTTAAACGGCGACTACATCTCTGATGCACTGGCTGCACAAGTTGGCGGCATCGGGATCGCCCCCGGCGCCAATATCAACTACGATACCGGAGCAGCCATCTTTGAAGCTACCCACGGAACGGCACCGGATATCGCAGGACTTGGCAAAGCCAATCCTTGTTCCCTGTTGCTATCGGCGTGCATGCTATTAGAACATTTGAACTGGCCGGAAGCTGCTGCGATACTGACGCAAGCCATTGAACAAGCCTTGCAAAGTCAGCACGTCACTGCCGACTTCGCACAGTTGATGCCAGAAGCGGTCTGTTTAACGACACAAACGTTTGGTGAACACCTCCTTCAGCTCATCCATTCGTAAACTCAAGCTGTGATTGAGTCGGCATTCGCCTGCTCAATCACAGCTTGATTGCGTTTCCACCTTCTGAGAAACTATACTTAGAGCATGAAAGGGGGAATTCATTTATGAGTGAATTCAACATGAGAAAAATTGGTCAGCAGATCGCTACCAAACGCAAAGAAAAAAATCTGACCCAAAGCAACTTGGCAGACCAGTTACTCGTCAGCTATCAGGCGGTCAGTAATTGGGAGCGGGGCAACTCACTGCCGGACATTGAAAAATTGCCGCAGCTAGCAGCGATTTTAGACTTATCCATCGATGAGCTGTTAGGGAAGCCAGCAGCTGCGGTTCAACATTATCAAGCAGGAACCGCACAGCCAGAAGAAATCGCCGAACTAGCTCCGCTGATCAAACCGCAAGAATTGTCGGCATTGATTCAAGAAGAGCCGTTTCAAGAAACTTCTTTAGACCTAGACTTATTGCCTAGACTAGCACCTCATTTGACCAGCGCCGACTTACAACACCTGTTAAATGGCGCCGAGAATATCCCAGAAGATATCCTGGAAGAACTCTTGCCGTTTTTGAAAAAGCCCCAAATAGAAGAGCTCCTTACAGGCAACCACTATTCCATGGCTTTTTGGGAAGAGGCGGCGCCCTTTTTAACCCCCAACTTTTTGGCGGGAGAAATCAAAGGTTGGCTTGAAACCCCTGACTTTCGCTTTTCTGAGATTGAAGAACTGTTGCCCTTTTTACCTGCACCGTATCTGGATGAGCTCCTGCTGACCGCCCTGGAACAGCCAAACGTTGTCGCTTCAGAGCGCTTATCTTATGATGAAATCGAAGAACTGCTGCCTTTTCTGACAGAAGCAACGATCTGCCGGCTTGTTCAAGCACTGCCCTTCTCAACAGATGAGTTGGAAGAAATCGCTCCTTTCCTCTCCTCAAAGAACTTACTTGTCCTATTAAAAAAAGGACACTAAAAAAACAAGATTCTTCTTTACTTTTGGTAAACCACCGTTTATAATTTCGTTAACCAAATAAATCATTTTTCAGGTTAACGAAATTATTATGAGAGAGAAGGATTCGATGAAATTATCATTACGTGAACAAATCCATGCCGCATTATTTGCGATCATTATTGCTGGTCTTTCCCAATTGACGATTCCGTTAGGTTTGATCCCATTGACAGGACAAACCTTTGCGATCGGCCTGGCGGTGACTTTCCTTGGCACGCGAACAGGAACGATGGCGATCATCATCTACTTGCTGTTAGGATTGATCGGTTTGCCCGTTTTCGCTGGTTTTTCCAGCGGTATCGGTGTTTTGTTAGGACCAACCGGAGGCTATTTAGTCGGCTTCCTCTTTAACGGATTGCTTACTGGATTGGTCGTAGAAAAAACGGCGTTTCGCTACACAGGAGCAGTGATCGGCAATATTGTCGGTGCGCTGGCAACTTTGTTGTTTGGTACATTATGGCTGAAATGGAGCACGGGCATGGCATGGCCGGCTGCTTTTAACGGTGGTTTTGTTTTGTTTATTATCCCCGGGATCATCAAAGCCGTTGCCGCAGCTTATCTAGGTATCTTTTTAAGAAACCGCTTGGCGCAACCATTGGCTTTGCGTTAATAAAAAACACTCGCGTCATATGCAGCGATTCCCATCAGTTAGCTTTTTCGTCTAACTTTTGGAAATCGCCGCATCACGCGAGTGTTCTTTTTTAGTTGTCGATCTCTTCAATCGACAACTGCGGCCAAATTTTCTGCCACTGCTTGATCGCTTGGCGTTGTCGGTAAACCGCAAGGTACTGTTCATTTTGGGCGAAATGCGGTGTTGGCCGCACCCGAAAACTGCAAACATCCTGCCAACCAAAAGGCGCCATCAATTCAAGCTTACCTTGATTCATTCGTGCCGCCACCGCTGTACAACGCTCTGGAAATTTCGTTAAAGCATCGAAGGTACTTGTATAAGGCGGCTCCTCGGCAAAATTGTGCTGGTGCATCACCGCTTGATTTCGAACCTCCCAAGGAAATTTGGGAAACGAACGGCGCAGTTGCGCTTCGATCGCTGCTGTTTCTTCTATGCTTACAGTCGGATCATAAAACACGACATCAATATCGGTCAGCGGCACCTCCGCTATTTTTCCGCTGAGAAATCCCCATAAATAATTCCGCAGGTACCCAGCACACAGCCAGCAATCCGGCAGCTGCAACGCTTCAATGATCGTAAGCAGTTGTCGACATTCACGATTTTTTGCAAGCAAGTGCTGGATCGCTTGTTCCTTCATTGGCGTCCTCCTCTAATGGGCTCATTATTTCAAGGTCCAACCACCGTCGATGGGCACGATCGCCCCCTGCAAGTAACTAGCTTGCGGACTGGCAAGAAAAAGGGTCAGTGCTGCAACTTCTTCTGGTTGCGCCCAACGCTTGACTGGCGTCTCTTCTGCCACCCATTGCGCCATTTTCCCGTCACCGGCAAAATCAGCCGCATTCATCGGCGTTCGAATCGCACCTGGCGCGATGCCCTTCACCGAGATCCCTTGATCTGCAACATCCAATGCCAACTGTTTGGTAAACCCGACGATCGCGTGTTTTGCGGTTGTATAAGCGATCCCACCTCCACCTGCGACCATTCCAGCGATCGACGCCATATTAATGATCGTTCCGCCGCCATTGGCTTGCATCAGTGGCAAGATTTCTTTCGTTAAATAAAACATGCTGGAGACATTGGTTTGAAATATCTCCTCCCACTCCATTGAGGTCGTCTCAGCGATCGTATGATAGCCGTCAAGTTTCCCAGCTGTATTTAACAAGACCGTAATACCGCCAAAGTGCGTCACACAAGCTTGGACCGCTGCAAAACAATTTTCTTTCACCGCTAAGTCACAACACGTGCCGAAAAAGCGGGGTTGGGCTAAAAGCGTATCGGGAAACGATTGGCAGTCAACCCCAAATACTTGGGCGCCTTCTGCAAGAAACGCCTCTGCTTGTGCTTTGCCGATGCCTGAAGCAGCACCTGTGACAAACACAATCGTTTTGTCATTGATCCACGGTGCTGTCATTCCACAATTTTCCAATCTTCCGCAAGAATGTCGCAAACAGTCGGTGCGAAACTCGAGAATCCTTCATCTGCTGTTTTGATCAAAAAGTAAGGGGTGACTGGTGCATTGTCGTACACTTCTCCTTCAACGAATGTCACATAAAGTTCAAAGCCACCCCAACCTTCACGAATGATTTTTTTGCCGGCTTTTAATTCTGGTAAGATTTCTTCAAATGTCATGATTTTTCTCCTTTGTGTGTTTCTTTTGTGTTTTAAATTGCGTGGGAATTCAATTACGAAAACAAGCAGGACTCGTTTGCTGCGCTAATACGGCAGCAGCGTGATCGCTTGCGCCAATTCCTCTACAAGATGCGCCGTTTTATAGTCCTCAAATGCCTCATGATGGTTTCGCAGCAGCGTCCGAACTTTCGTTGGCGAATATGCTTCTGCTAAGTGGTTTTCCAAAACGAAGCGTCGGGTCAACTGCCATTCATAATAGTAGCCGAAGGGACGGCAATAGTAGCTGGTTCCCGCAAGCTCTTTTTTCTCAAAGCGTCGATGGGTATGCCCAAAGACGACTGCCCGCACATTGGCGTACTGATCGATCACTGCGCCAAAATCAGGCGACCCCAAAAACGCATTTAGGTGGTTCCAGCGGGCGTACTTGCCGGTCTGCCGCACAATAAACGCTTCTTGAGGCACAAAATGGGTAGAAAGAAGAATTTCTTGGTCTTGCGGCAAATGGGCCAATGTTTCCGCTAAACGCTCATTGATGGCTTGGCTGATTTCCTTATCCGATCCCTTTCGTTGAATCATGCGGTCATACCAAAACAGATTTTTCAGCCGCAAGATCTCAGCTTCACTGGTCAAATCAGAATATTGGTAGTCATACCAGCCATTGATTCCCAACAGCAGTGTTTTTTCTGATAAGCGATACGTCTGAAAATTAAGAAAGGCGGGATCATCGAAAGCCTCGATCTCTTGTTCCGTCAAGTCCACCATTTCATGATTGCCCCAGTGAAAGGTTGTTGGCATCTGTCGACTTTGAAAAAATGCGACCACGTCTAATAGCCGTTGCTTTTTATTCGCCACATCTCCTGCCAGATGCAGATGGGTCACCTGATTTTGCTGCAAATAATCAGCGATCAGCTGCAGATGGGGGGCGAATAATTGGTTGATATCGACGTGCAAGTCGCTAATAACCGCCAGCGTGCCCATATCAGCGGCCTGCCGTCTGCTTTTCGATCCGTAACAATTGAACATCATTTGCTAAGATCCCGCTATTTCCCACCAATTGCAACCGTTGATAGGTCGGTTCCACCTGCATCCGAGTCTGTTCTTCTAAATACACCTGAGCCCCTTGCTTCAACCAAATCGTGCCTAAGGGTGTCGTTAAAGGGGTGTCGTAGATCGCCAATCCTTCTTCTGGATAGCTCTGCGGCACGATGATCAGGCGAAAATGGATGTCCAAACGGCAGGTGATCTCCGTTGCAGGAAACGGACCGACGCCGTCTTCAAAATCCAAATAGAGACGATCATCTGGCTGCACATAAGGGGTTATTTTTTCAATTGCTGCTGGCTCAATGTTCAGTTCCATGACGAGAGCCCTCCTTTACATGATACGTTTTTTCCATTCCTCTAGGGTGATGCCGCGCGTGACTTCATCGATGATTTCTTCACCCGATTTGCGGGCAGCTGGGATCGTTGCTTCCAATTTCATCCCAATTTTCTCCATGACCCGTCCAGACTTGGGATTTCGAGCATCATGTCGAGCAAAAATTCGAATCAATTCGAGTGTTTCAAAACCGAAATGCAGCAGTGCCATTGCCGCTTCTGGCATGATCCCTTGTCCCCAATAATCGCGACTTAATGTATAACCGAGCTCAGCGATCTCTTTTTCTGATTCTACTCGCAAATCGATGGTCCCAATCATTTTGCCTGAGTCTTTTTCTTCGATCGCATATTTTCCTAAGGGTGCAGCAACAAAATACTCGGCGATGCGTAGTTTTGTTTCTTCAACCGACCCATGTCTAGCAAAGACGAAGGTCGTCGTTTCTTCATCATTTGCATAGGCAAACATGTCCGCTGCATCTGCCAAGGAAACAGGACGCAAGAGCAGCCTCGGTGTCTCCAACTGCTGATTTTCTGCTAATAATAGCAAATGTCGTTCTTTTGTTGTCATAGGATCCCTACTTTCTATCAAAACTCTCTCACGATCGCACCCCTCTTTTGCTATTTGCTGGATATGCTATAATAAGCATAAGTAAACGCTTTGAGGAGGATACTTCAATGTCAGACGAATTAGAAAAACGCCTTGATACAGGAATGTATGGGACGCCTCGCGTCAACCCAGATGAACAGCGCAAGTATTTAGGCACGTTTCGTGAACGGTGTTATCTTAGTATGACAGTAACAGAAATGAAGAAGAAGGACAACCAGAAAACGCTCTTGAACGCCTTACCAGATTATCAAGGAGCGCTCGTGTTGCTTAACGGAAAATTGCCAGAATCGATCCAGACCGATTACATCACTTTACTGACTCAACAACAGATGGAATTTCGGATCGTCTCCGATGCACAAGATGCCGGTCCAGACAGTATCGGCTTGCTGATTGCCGGGAAAGAAGCCGTCAATCAAGACGTCATCGATATCGAACAAAAATACCCTGCAGCTACTACGCAATCGGATAAAGAGCACGAACAACCAGAGAAAACGTCATTTTGGAAACGTCTTTTCCATTAAAAGGAGGAACTATCATGGAACAATCAACACCGCCCTACCTTTCATTAAAGAAAGAACTGCTTGATGCTTTGGATCTGCATATCGATTTGTTGAAAACGGCCCCTACGATCGAATCGAGCCATCTGGATGGCGTATTGTTCATGATGCGCAGCTTGGGTTTTATGCTGGATCGCGCTCCGAAAGTACTCCTACTGGAGGATCAGAATGAAATGAACTTTATGATGTTTCAATATTATAGCCTCCTATCGGAACTGAAGTACAATCTCGTTTTAAACTTTCCCTATGCCTCGATTCAAGGCGTACCGTTATTGACCTTGATCCAACGTTTTCCTACCACGTATGAAAAAGAAATGAAACAATGGTGGGAAGCCCGAACAGGTCTCAAGGTGGAAGAAACAAAACAAACGATTGAGATCGCTGCTTTTGAATCCTAATAAAAAAGACTGCACACTTTCGAAGGGAATCACCTTCCAGAGTGTGCAGTTCTTTGCTCTCTGAGCTTCCATCAGCTTTCGAAGACTTCAGGGAACAACAGTCGTAAAACAGACATAGTTAAGCGTCGGCCTTTCCCGCTGTATGGATAAACGTGCATATGCATCGCTGGGTTGAAATTGGCTTCAATGATTCCATAAGCCCCCGGTTCATTGGCTGGCTTGGTTTTATCTGGAATAATCAGATCGATTCCGCTGATAGATGCTTGTAATGCGGCTACCGCATCGACTGCTACTTGTTTGTAGTCATCGTTGAAGTCATCCGTTACATCGATAGAATCACCGCCAGTACTGATATTCGAGTTTTCTCGCAAATAAACGATCTGCCCCTCTTCTGGCACTGAATCAACTTGATACCCTTGCTCTTTTAACATCAGTTGTTCCAGTTCCCCTAATTGAATCAACTCTAATGGAGTCCGATGATGGGTGCCGCGCAATGGATCGAGATTTTTCTCTGCGACGAGTTCCGTGATCGTGCGCTTGCCGTCACCCACGACATTGGCTGGGATACGTAATAAAATCGCATCAACTCGCCCATCGATCACGAAGAACCGATATTCCGTCCCTGATAAAAAGGTCTCAACGAGGATCGAATCATCTTCCGCAAAGGCAATGGCGACCGCCGCCCGATAATCCGCTAAAGAAGCACCTTCTTTGAAAATCGAGATACCAATCCCATAGTTGGTGGTTTTCGGTTTTACCACAAACCCGCTGTGGGCGATCTGAGGATAAAACGCGATCGCTTCTTCTGCCGAAGCGAATTCAGCGCCACCTGGTACATGAAAGCCATTTTCGGCTAAGATTTTTTTGGTGACCGTTTTATTCGCCATGATCAATGGGACGATGTACTGATCCTTACTGGTCATATTGGCATTTTTAACATATTCAACGTGGTCTTTCACGGCTAATTTCAAGAACTGATCCGTTTCATCCAGTACCGTCACTTCGATACCTTTTTGGATCGCATCGAACAAGAGAATCTGGGTCGACAATTCCATTGCTCGAAAACCAGCCAATTGATACGGTTTTTCCCAAGCAGCATGATGATACTTTTGTCCCAGCAATGTTGCTGTCTGCGCTTGGCTGGTTGCTTGACTCGCTGAGAAAAGACGTCCAGCGAAGGTTCTTTCTGGTTCAGCCAGCATCTCAGAAAGCTGATCCAAAAATGGCGGATGCGGCAGCTCAAGGGCTTGGGCAAAGTCCATCATTTCAGCAATCAGTGCTTGCGCTTCTTGCTGATAAGTCGATGGCGCTAAGGGATGCTCTAATGCCACCTGATCATTTTTCTGATTGCCTTCTTCGATCCACGCATCGGCATCGTTGCCTTCTTCTTTTGTACTTAAAAACAATAAGAAGAAATGTAAGAACGCGACTTGCTCTTTGGAAATGCCATAGCGGGCAAAGGGATCGATATCGATATTTCTTAACTCAATATAACGGATACCAGCTGAGGCTAGATCTGCGACCCGTTTTCCCCCACGTAAACGCACTGGCGCATAAAATTCTTTTTCTTCTGAAAGCTTTCCTGTCTCCACTAATTTGGCAATATCTGCAAGATAGGTCTCTAACGAAGCATAAGATACCTTGACGTCTTCGTGATTCGTGTAGCCATAACGGCTATTGCGAATACTGCGGACTGGTTCTTGCGGTCCGTTTTCTGTCGTAAAATAATTGGCTTCTGAAGCAGGGGTCGCCCCAAAGAAATACGTCAAAAACCAGCGATAATGCAAATAATTGCGAGTTACTTTTAAATAAAGCGCCGTTTTAAAGTCTTGATAGCT
Source organism: Enterococcus sp. 2G9_DIV0600 (assembly GCF_002140615.1). Taxonomy (NCBI): domain Bacteria; kingdom Bacillati; phylum Bacillota; class Bacilli; order Lactobacillales; family Enterococcaceae; genus Enterococcus; species Enterococcus sp. 2G9_DIV0600. The sequence goes on along the minus strand of NZ_NGLL01000002.1, from coordinate 326,606 downwards.
TTCATTCGTTTCAGATAAAGCATACAGTTGCTGCAAAAAGTCTTCCGCAAATTCAAAATTGAAATGTATCCCACTGACCATTTGCTTACGGCGACCATACGTTTTGGCCAAATAGCGGCGGTAGAGCACATCTTCAAATTGGTCTAATTTTGCAATGACGATGTCTTCTTCTTTTTCTGGTAAAGCTGGTGGCATGCTCAAAGGCCAGAGCATTTCTTCTGCTGCCATTGAACGATATGCCACATCGTGGATGGCCCCTAAGAAACGGAACAATTCATCCACTGAATCCGCGACCGGCGTGATCAGTTCCAGTTGATTTTCCGCAAAATCCGTTTGGATATAGGGATGGAAGCGACGATTACCTAGCTTTTCAGGATGATTCGTTCCAGCAAAGGTTCCGTCTAATCGTACCCGCTGTGCTTCTCGCTCAATCCCGTAACGCCCTTTCAATAAATAAGGAAAAAGCTCTTTATGTGATAATAATGTTTTTATTTTCATGCGAATGCCCTCTATGTTCTTCTACTAGATTTTTTCTTATAATCTGTTTCTTTCCATCCATTATAGTGAAAAATGGCGAAAAAAGCAGGAATTTGCTCTTCACTTGTAGTATCTCTGAATAAAATTACCAAGAATTTATAAAATACTTGAATAAATTTGATATTTACCTTCAAAATAAAGTATACTGCTTATAGAACAGTAAAATATTATGTCCATATTACTCTTTTTTGAAAGGAAGAATAGTGAATGAAGCCACTTAATCTTACCAAACGTGAACGTCAAATCATGAATATCTTTTGGAATTCAGACAAACCTCTTTCTGCAAATGACATTGCTGTCCAACAGCAAGATCTAAGCAAGAATACCATTCAAGCAGTCGTACGTAAACTAAAAAACCACGACTTATTGAAAGTAGCAGATATCGGCTACAGCGGTACTGTTTTGACTCGGTTGTATTCTCCGAATGTGACCCAAGAAGACTTCTTAGCAGCAGAGTTGTCTGATCAATCGTTATTGAATTTGATTACGAACTTTATCGAAACCAATAAAGATATCGATACGTTGAACAACTTAGAAAAAATGATCATCGAGCGCCAAGGGGAGCTAAAAAAATAATTATTTGTAGCTGAGCTTTTCATTTTATTCTATCTGATACTTCCCAGACTTTAGAAGAACGAAAAATGTTAGCCACTCAAAAAAAATCGTTTTATGCTTTAAGGCAAATTCGTACATCGCTGTATCCGTATTTGACCTAGCTAAACATTGTAACCTTTCCGCCCCAGATTGATCGGCAATAGCTGAACGGCAAATCGTTTGCTATTGCCTTCATTTGAAATAAAAGCAACAATAAAGGAGAGCCATGTGCAGGTATTTTACCTGACACAGGGCTCTTCTTTTTTATTCCTTGATCAAGCCTTTGAATAAGCCGACAACAAATTCATTTGGATCAAATGGCTCTAAATCATTGATGCCTTCTCCAAGTCCCACTAATTTGACTGGCAGCCGTAGCTCGTTACGGATCGCCAAGACGATCCCCCCTTTGGCTGTTCCATCAAGTTTCGTTAAGACGAGACCAGAAACATCCGTCGTTTCTTTAAATTGTTTTGCTTGATTCATGGCGTTTTGACCCGTTGTTGCATCCAACACAAGCAGGACTTCATGAGGGGCCGTTGGGTCCACTCGCTGAATGATCCGTTTGATTTTTTCTAATTCGTTCATCAAATTGACTTTGTTTTGCAAACGACCAGCTGTATCTACTAATAAAACGTCAGCATTTTCTCGTTTTGCGCGCTCCATCGCATCAAACACGACCGCTGCTGGATCGCCTCCGGCATTGCCACGAACGACTTCAACACCAGCCCGTTCACCCCAGACCACTAATTGATCGATGGCACCGGCACGGAAAGTATCCGCTGCAGCCAATAAGACTTTCTTGCCTTCGGCTTTGAATTGGTGGGCTAATTTCCCGATACTGGTGGTTTTTCCAACACCGTTCACGCCAACAAATAAAATGACAGTCAACCCCGGTTGCATATTCAATTCGTTGACTTCACCGACACCCGCTTCCCCATATAGGTCAACTAATTTCTCGATGATGACATTTTGGACATCCGCTGTTTTCTTTACATTACGTAGTTTGACTTCTTGTCTCAATGCATCCGCGATCTTCATCGCCGCATCAAAGCCAACATCTGCACCAATCAACGTTTCTTCCACTTCTTCGAAGAAGTCTTCGTCCACCGTACGGAAATTGGCGAACAACTCGTTCATCCGTTGCCCAAAGGTTTTTCGTGATTTCGTCAATCCTTTGGTGTATTTGTCCTGCACACTTTCCGTCTCTGGCTCTGGTTGAAGGATTGGTTCAGAAGCTGGTGCATCCTCTGATGGTGTGTTCTCGGTCACTTCTACTGGAACACTTGGTGCTTCTTCTCCTTTATTCGCTACCGTTGCTTCTTGCTGTGGGGACGCTTCGGCAGTTTCTTGCTCTGCCTTCAAATCACTGGCGTCGGCGGCATCTGTAGGTGCCACTGCTTCTGAAGCTTCTCGTTCAGCAGGTGTTTGTGCTGGCTGGCTTTCTTCTGAAGGCTGATTCTCTGGTGAATCAGCATCAACGACTGGTTTGTCGGCTTCTTGCTCTACTTCTTTGGTTTCTCCAATCAGCGCTTTTTTGATTTTGTCAAAAAATCCCATCTTACGCACCTCCTTTTAAGACATATTCTTCAATCACTGCTGCCACACCGTCTTCTTGGTTTGAAACCGTGACAACGTCAGCCGCTTCTTTAATGATTGGCACGGCATTGGCCATCGCTACGCCAATCCCTGCATAGCGAATCATTGGCAAGTCATTTTCTTCATCACCGATCGCCATCACTTCTTCTTGCTTGATTCCTAAATCTTGCGCCAATAGGCTGATACCATAGGCTTTGGTGATTCCTTTAGGCATAAATTCTAACAGGTTATTTCGGCTTTTGATGATTTCATATTTCTCGCGGATCTCTGAGGAAATCTCAGGGATCTTAGGATCCAAGACTTCCTGATGGTAGGCGATCACCGCTTTATTATAGAGCATCGATTCATCCAGATCAGCTACGGCAAAAGGACGACAATCCAACAAAGGGTTCAACGAGCCATAAATCGATGGATGCGCTGCTGAAGTCGGTAAACTCAAGACAATCTCTTCTGATACCACGTCTAGAGGCAAATTCAAGTCTTCCGCCACTGAAACCAATTCATGGATATCTGCCAGCTGCATCGCTGCTTTTTCAATGATCTCGCCAGTCTCATTTTTTTGAACCAAACCGCCGTTAAAGGTGATGCTATAGTCGCCGGGTTCTTTCAGCGATAATTCTTCTAAATAGGGACGGATCGCCCGCAATGGACGTCCGGTACAAATGACGATTTTTACGCCTTGTGCTTTGGCACGAGCAAGTACCTCTTTGTTGCGAGGAGTCACTTCTTTTTTCTCATTCAATAACGTTCCGTCTAAATCGATCGCAATCAGTTTAATCATATCATTCCTCCTCTATGCTTGATCTGCTGCAAAACTACCGCCTTCACGCACTTCTTCTAAGCGTACGGACACGGTCTTCGACACTCCAGATTCTTGCATGGTCACACCATACAACACATCTGCGGCTTCCATCGTTCCTTTGCGGTGAGTTACGACGATAAACTGCGTATCATTTTGGAAAGCACTCAAGTAATGACCGAAACGAGAGACATTGGCTTCATCCAATGCTGCTTCCACTTCGTCAAGCACACAAAACGGTACTGGACGAACTTGAATAATGGAAAACAATAACGCAATCGCAGTCAGCGCCCGCTCGCCCCCTGATAGCAAGCTGAGGTTTTGCAATTTCTTGCCCGGCGGTTGGGCTTCGATCTCGATCCCAGTGTTCAATAAATCTTTCGGATCTGTTAAGACTAATTCCGCATGACCGCCGCCAAACATATTAGGAAATACTTGTTTGAATTGCAGACGGATCGCATCGAAGACTTCGCCAAAACGGGTTTTGACTTCTTCATCCATTTCAGACATCGTATCAAACAGCTGTGCTTTAGCCGACAGCAGATCATCTCGCTGACTCGTTAAGAACAAATGCCGTTGATTGACTTGTTCATATTGTTCGATCGCATTTAAATTGACTGGACCAATTTGCTCGATCGCATGTTTTAGTTCCTGAATGTCGACTTTGGCTTGTTCTGCATCCTCGATTTCAGGGAAATCTTGCGCTGCCTTTTCAAAGGTGAGATTGTATTCTTCTTGTAAATACAACAAACGATTATCCATCACCAATTCTGCGCGATTTTTTTCGATCTCAACTTCGGTTTTTTCTGACAGCTTTTCTTTTTGCGTTAAGTTTTCAGCACTCAGGGCTTCGTCTAATGCGCCGATTTCTTGTTGAACGACTTGACGTTGTTCCCGAATCACCGTCAATTCCGCTGTTACCTGCTGCTTGGTGGTTGTGAAGGCCTCAATTCGCTGAAGAATGCTTTCTTCTGAAAACTCATGATCGCTGACGTTGCTTGTCAAGGCAGCTAACTGCCGTTCTAAGGATTGTTGACGCGCTTCGTTTTCTTCCAATGCTTGATTCGTAGCGGCAATTTTTTGCTGCAAATGCGCCACTTGTTCTTTTTGAACGGCGAAAGCTGCCTGCAAGCGTGCACTTTCTTGTGCTAAGGTTTGGCGTTTTTCCTCGATCAAGTCTTCTTCAGCATTCATTTGATGAATATCTTGATCGATTTTCGCCAATTGCGCCGCAATATTCTTTTGCTGTTCTTCCAAACTCGTCTTCTTCTCATCGTATTCCTCAAAGAAGGCTTGCACTTCGCGATGTTCAAAATCAAACACTTGCTGCTCTTGCTTCAAGCGGCTCAGGTCATTCTCAAGATTTTGTAAGCGGCTTTGCAGCTCATGCTCCGTCATGCGAGCCTGTTCGCCTTGCGTCCGCAATTCTTCTAGTGCTGCTTGTGCTTCTTTAGTCGCTGCTTCAAAGTGCTGGACTTGCTTTTCTGTTTTTAAAAGCCGCTCATCCAATTGCGCCGCTTGTGCCGTCAATTGTTGTAGCTCATTGTTTTGGCTAAACAAACTACCGGCATTTTTCTTCGTTGCGCCACCCGTCATGGAACCACCAGCATTCATGACATCCCCTTCTAAAGAAACGACCCGATAGCTATAGTTCAATGCTCGTGCTAACGCATTAGCACTTTGCAAGTCTTCGGCAATCAAGATACTGCCTAACAAGTTATCCGTAATGGTTTGGACGTGTTCCGGCGACTGGACCAATTCGCTGGCAACGCCGATAAAGCCGGACACTTGCTTGGCTTGATTGCGGGCATAATCTGGCAAATGACGGGCTTTGATGGTCGTCAGCGGTAAGAAAGTGGCACGACCGCCGCGATTTTCTTTCAAATACGTGATGGCTGCCCGAGCATCTCGTTCATTTTCAACGACAACATGCTGTGCAGCGGCGCCTAATGCGGTCTCGATCGCCACGGTATAGTCTTGTGGCACATCGATCAACTCCGCTACTGCGCCAACGATGCCGCTGATTTGCTGTTTGTTTTTCAAAATCAAGCGAACGCCTTGATAAAAGCCGCTATAATTTTCTTGAATATCTTGCAGACTGCGCTGTTTCGCTCGTACCTGCTGCACTTGACTCATTAACTGATACATTTTCTTTTGTTCTTCATCAAAGCGTTTTTTGTTGGTTTGAGCTTTTTCTTGAAGATGGATGTATTGCTTGCGTTGTTCTTCTAAAATCGCCTTAGCCTGCGTCAGTTGTTCTTCCACGATTTGCGCTTCCGTCGTCTTTTCTTTCAACGACGTATTCATTTGCGTCTGCTTGCTTAACGCCGTTTGATTTTTCGCGGCTTCTTGCTGGTATTGACGCTCCAAGTATTTCAATTCGTTTCCGATCGTTGCCTGCTCCTGCATGGCTTCGACATATTGGCTACGCAATTCTTCAATGATTTCTTTTGCTGAACGTTGGTACTTTTCCTGCTCTTGCTGACACGCCAGCATCGCTGCTTCAACTTCCTGCACACTACGATTCTTTTGTGAAAGCAAGCCGATCAGTTCCGTTTTTTCTTCATTTAAAAGTGTGACCCGTTCTGTGACTTCCTCTAAGGTTTCTTGGTATTCCGCAGAGCTTTTTTGCGTATGTTTTGATCGCTCATCCAAGACTTCTTTTTGTCCTTCGGCTTGCTTCAGGCCTTCAGTGACCTCTAAAAGCTGCTGATTCAAACGCTCCAACGTTTCATCAAAGGCGGTACGTTGTTGTCGCAAAGAATGTAGCGACAGTTCCCCTTGATTGATCTTTTCGGAAATCTGCGCCAGTTCTTGGTTAAAGGTACTTAGTTGAGCTTTGGCTGTCTCCCACGCTTCTTTTGCTTTCGTGATCTCTAAGACTGCATAGGCCACATCAACCGTCGTCAATTTTTCTTTTAACGCTAAAAAGCGGTTGGCTGCTTCACTTTGGGCTGCCAAAGGCACCAACTGATCTTCTAGTTCATAAATGATATCTTGTAGACGGCTTAAATTGTCTTCCGTTTCAAACAACTTTTGCTCAGCTTTCTTTTTCCGCTGTTTGTATTTCAATACCCCCGCCGCTTCTTCAAAAATCCCACGACGATCTTCTGGTTTGCTGCTGAAAATTGCTTCTACCTTGCCTTGGGAAATGATCGAAAATGATTCTTTCCCCAACCCAGAGTCCATAAATAACTCTTGGATATCCTTTAAGCGGCAAGCTTGTTTATTTAAGAAAAAGTCGCTTTCGCCGGTTCTTCTCAAGCGGCGAGTCACGCTGATCTCACTGTAATCCATCGGTAAATAATGATCGCTATTGTCTAAAACGATCGTCACTTCCGCTATATTTAGCGCTCTGCGGGTGTCAGAACCTGCAAAAATAACATCAGGCATTTTGCCACCACGTAGATTTTTGGCAGATTGTTCTCCTAAAACCCAACGAATCGCTTCGGTAATATTGCTCTTGCCGCTGCCATTTGGTCCGACGACTGCAGTCACACGATGTTCGAAATCAATGACTGTGCGGTCGGCAAAGGATTTAAAGCCGGCAATCTCTATTCGTTTTAAATACACTCCGCCAGTCCTCTCTTACTGTTCAAGATCTGCCAAGGCATTCGCCGCGGCGTCCTGTTCTGATAATTTCTTCGATTTTCCTTGTCCTTTTCCGATCAAGGTATCATCGCAATAGACTTCCGTCCAAAAAATCCGTTCATGGGCGGGGCCTGCTTCTTTGATCAAACGATAATTGATGGAAACATCGCCGCCACGCTGCAAGACTTCTTGCAAGCGGGTCTTGTGATCCATCTCATGGGAAAAAGCACCTGCTTTTACTTTTGGAAAAACAACTTTCGTCAAAAAGCCGCTGACACTTTCCAGTCCTTGATCCAAGTATAACGCACCTAAAAAGGCTTCAAATAGATCACAAAGCAAAGAAGGTCGTTTACGACCGCCAGAGTTTTCTTCCCCTTTGCCTAGACGAATGTATTCATCGAATCGGCAATCTTTGGCAAACATGGATAAACTGTCTTCGCGAACGATTGCCGCCCGTAGCTTCGTCAGCTTACCTTCGGGCAGATCTGGCAATTCACGATACAAATACCGTGAAACGATCAACTCTAAGACAGCATCGCCCAAAAACTCTAAACGTTCGTTATCTGACAAGTGCAAGTTGCGGTGCTCATTCACATAAGATGAATGCGTAAACGCTTGTTCAAGCAGATCTACATCATGGAACACAATATCAAACTTTTCTTTTAGTTCTTTCGTTAATTGTGTATTCATTTGTCACATTCCTTCATTAGTTTATCGACACTTCCCTATTATACTGGTTTTTGCCGAATTATGAAATGTTTCCTCCAAATTCTTGGAAAGACCGTAATAAAAATTTATCTACTTAATCTTCTCCTGTATAAAAAAGCCTGTTTTCCTCAGATACCCGCAAAAAAACAGAAAAAAAAGACGTCCCAGAAAGGACGTCTTTTCACCGATCATTGATTAACGAGATTCAGCTGTAACTGAAACTGTTGCCCATGTATTATGGTCTGCATCATATGCCCATGTAAAGTCTTTCACGCGGTTTGAAATTGGTAAAACTTCATTCCGATAAAGTGTTGGGATTACGAATGCTTCATCTGCAGCATATTCTTGCCATGCATCAAATGCTTCTTTACGTTTTGTTTCGTCAAATGAATCTTTTGAATCGATTGCTTCTAATAGCTTCGTGTTTTCTTCAGATTCAAAACGAGTGTAGTTGAATGCTGAGTTTGGTCCATAAAGGCCAGTTGGAGAAGGATCTGATCCAGTTCCCCATGCACCTTGGTAAACATCAACTTCAGGATCATCATTTTTCAACTTGTCATAGAATGCTTGGAAGTCGATCAAACGACCTGTGGTGTATTGTACATCAAGTCCGATTTCATTCCATTGTTGGATGTAGTAATCTGCTAATGGTTGTGCTGTTTCGCCACCTGACATTGAAGCAAAGTTGATGGTCAATTTCTCACCATTTTTGTCTTCACGCATGCCATCACCATCAACATCTTTGTAGCCAGCATCATCAAGTAATTGATTTGCTTTGTCGATGTTTAAAGTGTAGCCTTCTACTTCGGTGTTGTGCAATGTGCCGAATACTGGTGGGATCAATGTCGTTGCATTTGTACGCAAGCCATTGTAGAAACGACTTCCGACAGCATCATTATCTAATGCATAGCCCATTGCTTGACGCAATGATTTATCCGCCATTTTTGAATCAGGATCGTAATTAACTTTTCCTTCTTCATCATTCCAAGTTCCCAATTTAAAGCCGATATAAGTATAGGCTTGTTCAGGACGACCTAAGATTTGGTAGCCATCTGTATCTTTGTATGTTGGGTACGTATCTGTTGGCATTGACAATGCAATATCATATTGTTTTGCATTCAAAGCTTCTACGATTGAAGAAGTTGGAACAGCTTTAAATGATAATTTATCCATTTTAGGAGCGCCGCCGTAGTAGTACTCATTTGGTACATACTCAACAGATTCTCCCGCAACGATATTTGACATCACATAAGGACCAAAGACGATTGGATTTTTACGAACAGGATCGCTTGATTCCATATCTTTGACTTCAATTCCTTCAAAGGCGTGTTTTGGTAATGCTGAAGACCAAATACCGCCACCGGCTTGCATCATACCAGGGTGAACTTCTTTGTATTGAATTTTAACGACTTTGTCACTTTCTTTGGTGATACCAGAAATTGTATCAGCTTTGCCATCATGATAATCTTCCATACCAACAATGTTAGTAAAGTTATTATCGTAACGGATACCTGTATAATCTTTATGACCGATTACTTCATAAGAAAAGATCACGTCATCTGCCGTTACATCTTCACCGTCAGACCATTTCAAGTTATCACGCAATGTGATCGTTGCTGTGTTGTTTTCTTCGTCTAATTCAAGATTAGCCGCACCACCATCAACGATTCGGAAATCAGCGTCTGTTAAGAATAAACTTTCATTACTTGGTTTCATAAATTGTGCATCATAGTTATCTTGATAAAATTCTGTTTGGAACAACCCTTGGAATTGCGTATCCATCACTACTGCAACATCCAATGTTCCGCCTTCAATTGCATCCTCGTCATTCTTGACTTCTGTTGGCATTGAGCTGATATCTTCTGTTTCTGTCGCTGAATTACCGCCACCAGAAGAATCGGTTCCGCCGCCGTTGCTGCCACACGCTGCCAATGCTAACACTGACAAAAGAGTGACCATACCAAAAATATTTTTCTTCATCCTGTATCCTCCTTGTTTATCCTAGTCGTTGGCGCGCATCCGCTGAACGCTTAAATGCTTGACCAACGTAATTGATACTCAACATCAAGACTAAAATTAGAATTGATGCGGGTAACCAGATCCACTGTCTGTTGACCAGCACATCACCGCTGCTGGCATACCCGATCAGTGTCCCCAAACTTGGAACATTGGTCGGCAGACCAAAACCTAAGAATGTTAGTGTCGTTTCAATACCGATATTCGCTGCAAAGTTCATTGTTAAGTTGGTGATGATCAATGAGCTAAGGTTCGGCATGATTTCGCGGAACATGATGACAAAGTCATTGGTTCCGAGAGTTTTCGATGCACTAACATAGTCGCGACGGCCTTCTGAAAGGGTCTTACTTCGGAAGAGCCTTGCTTTTCCGACCCAGTAAAAGGCACTCATGACCCATATAAAGGTCCAAACGTTATAACGAGGTACGATCGATACGATAACGATAATGATCAGCATGATCGGTAAAATCATAACGAAGTCAACGATACGCATCAAAATATTATCAATGATACCGCCATAATAACCTGAGATGATCCCTAGTCCGACCCCAACGATCGACGTAATGATCGTGATTGAAAAACCAATCAAGATTGAGTTACGCGCACCGATGATCAATTGTCCCCAAACATCACGGCCACCTTCATCCGCCCCTAAAAGGTAGGTGCCGCCGTTTGGCGAAATCGCGCCAGGTACAGCGTATTTATCAAGGATGCTGACACGCATCACTTGTGATTGATCGATAACTGCCGAGCCGATAAACACGAATAATAAAACTGCGACTAACAAAACTAATGAAAAGATCGCCATTTTATCTTTTAAGAATTCGCGAAAAATCATTTTCAATCCCATAGGCGGGATGCTCTCTTGTTTTAGTACTTTTTCTTTCTTTTCAGACACATTTATCCCCTCCTATTACTGGATTCTGATTCTTGGATCGACAATACTCATGATGATATCTGACAGTAGCGTACCGATCAAGGTCGCTAGTCCTAAGATCAATGTTAGTGAAGTGATCACGGCATAGTCCCGTTGGACGATACTATCGATAAACAGTTTTCCGACACCTGGGTAGGCGAAGATTTTCTCAATGACCACAGAACCTGCGATCAATGACGTGATCTCGTAGCCCATTTGTGATGCGATCGGCAACGATGCATTCCGGAAAACGTGACGTGAGAAGACTTTATTCGTTGGTACCCCTTTTGAACGAGCGGTACGAACGAAATCCAATGATTTCGAATCAATGACTTCACTTCGCAAGTATTGGATCGTCACTGCTGTTCCTAATAATGCAGAAGTGATTGCCGGTAATAGTAGGTGATACAAACGACTCCAAAACTCAGCCATGCCGCTGACCCCCGGTGCAACGGAACCACCCGTTGGGAACCAAGCCAATCGGTAACCGAAGATGAACAATGCGATCAACGCAAAGATAAACAACGGTACGGCGAAACTGAAGAAGTTGTAAACAACGACGACTTTATCAAGCAATGAATTTTGGTAACGTCCTGCCCACATCCCTAAAGGAATGGCAATCACGTAAGTCAAAATGACCGTCAATAAAGATAACCACAATGTATTGCTGATACGTCCTGCTAATAATGTTGAAACAGGCAATTTATAGATAAAGCTTTGTCCAAAGTCCCCTTTTAAGGCATTTCCGATCCAACGGAAATACTGGGTATACCATGGGTCATTCAAACCAGCGGCTTCACGCATCCGCTCAATAACAGCTGGATCTTGGTTTGGATTGATCAAACCAGTAAATGGATCCCCAGGCATTGCTTGTGCGATCAAGAAAATCAAGATACTCAAAATAATGACTTGCGGGATCATCAACAACAAACGACGTAGAATTGTTTTCCACATTATTCAGCACCCCCGTTTTTCAATGCGACTTGGTGCGACTCGGTGATTTTACGCAAGTCATACACTCTGCCAGATTCGTCGTAGTAATCTTTTTGATGGGTCACATATTCCAACTCGACCTTGCGACGGTTTTCTTTGTGAGCATCGCGATTTTTTACGTCGATTTGAGGAATCGCTGATAATAAACGTTTTGTATAGATGTGACGCGGGTCTTGGTAGATGTCTTCCCGTGTCCCGATCTCAACGAAGCGGCCTTTGTACATGATGGCGATATTGTCGCACATGTGTTTTACGACCCCTAAGTCATGAGAGATAAATAAGAAACTTAAGCCAAATTCTTGCTGGATCCGTTTCATAAAGTTCAGTACCTGCGCTTGAACGGATAAGTCAAGGGCTGAAACCGGCTCATCGGCAACGATCAGTTTTGGATTGGATGCTACCGCGCGGGCAACCCCTAACCGCTGACGTTGTCCACCAGAGAACTCGTGAGGATATTTGTATAGGGCATCTTCTGGCATCCCAACGATATCCAACAAACTTTTCACACGTGTTTTCTCTTCTTGATCGCTTAAGCGTTCAAAGTTGCGCAATGGTTCTGCGATAATGTCTACCACGCGTTTTTTAGGATTCAAGCTAGACATTGAATCTTGGAAAATCATTTGGACATCTTTGTTGTAGTTCATTTTTTTGCGGACGGAACGTTTGGTCACGTCTTGCCCATCATAAATGATTTCGCCACTGGTGATTTTTTCTAACCCAACGATGGCTTTACCCGTCGTGGATTTACCAGAACCAGACTCACCAACCAATCCGTAGGTTTTTCCTTTTTCTATGATGAAGTCCACACCGTCAACGGCATACACATGGTCCGTGACACGGTTGAAGAATCCGCTGCGAATAGGATAGTGGACTTTCAGATCTTTGATTGTAATTAATTCTGTCATCTACACTTCTCCTTCTTCGTCTCTAAAATGAAAATGCTTGTAGCATGTGCAACGGACCAAATGATCAGGTGCTACTTCATGCAAGACTGGGTTTGCTTCGTGGTCGCTTTCAGCGATCCAAGGAATCCGTGCGGCAAACCGACAACCGGTCCGAGGCATATTTTTCAAGGAAGGAACCACGCCCTCGATCACATGCAGTTCACTGTCTTGTGAGTTTTCTTGAGGGATCGAGTTAAGCAGTGAGCGGGTGTATGGATGTTTCGGATTGGCAAACAACTCTTCGGCTGTTGCGACTTCCACAAACTGTCCCCCGTACATTACGGCTACTCGGTCGGCCATCTCTGCTACGACACCTAAATCGTGGGTGATCAAAATGATCCCCGTTTGCGTTTCTTCTTGCAAATCTTTTAGTAGATCAAGGATCTGTGCTTGGATCGTCACGTCCAACGCGGTCGTTGGTTCATCGGCAATAATGATTGGTGGTTTACAAGCAATCGCGATCGCAATGATGACCCGCTGACGCATCCCACCTGACAATTCATGAGGGTATTGACGTCCTACTCGCGGTGGATTCGGGATCCCAACTTGTTCTAATAATTCTAATGCCCGTGCTTGGCGCTGTTCGGCATTCATATCTGTATGATAAGACAAGCCTTCTTTGATTTGGTCTTCGATCCGCATCAACGGATTCAGTGCAGACAACGGATCTTGGAAAATCATCCCAATATCATTTCCGCGAATTTTGTTGTATAACGTTTCGTTTAAGTTTGACAAGTTTAAATCTTTATATAAGATTTCTCCAGTGATTTTCGTGTTGTTTGGGTCATGTAGCCCCATGATCGTTGTAGCTAACGTACTTTTTCCGCAACCAGATTCTCCTACGATTGCTAAGATCTCATTACGATCCAGTGTAAAAGAAATACCATCTACTGCGTCATAGTAATCGTCTTTGATACGAAAACCTGTGTGAAGGTTTTGAACATCTAGTAATTGATTATCTCTGGACAATCGAATACCCCTCTCTACTTTCTAAGATGTCTTGCGTTTTAATGTAAAAAAAGAAGGAACATGCATTTCATTTCCAAAAGCTTTCTTAACATTGTATAATATATTCTTAATAATTATATAGAAATGCTAACAATAATGCAAGTCCCAGAAAACTTAAAACACTGAATTTTCAGAAAATTTACATTACGCTTCCAACGCCGCTATGTCAGGTTTAACCATCGTTTTTTTGATTGCATTTTTGAAGAAAAGCCGCCCAAATCACGGCGGATCAATTATGAGAAAGAAAGAGCTAAGTCATCTAGGACTTAGCTCTTATGTCTGTCTTAAGCAAGATGGCTTGAAATATAATCAACCGCTCCACCGACTGTTTCGATCTGCTCGGCATCTTCATCAGAAATCTCTGTACCAAATTCATCTTCTAGTTCAAGGACGAATTCCATCACACTGATCGAATCAGCGTTCAAGTCGTCTTTAATGCTCATCGTATCCGTTACGTTCTCTGCGTCAATTTCAAAATGATTGGCGATCACGACCGCAACTTTCTTGAATACTTCATCTCGTGTCAACTGGCTTCACCTCCACGCGTTTGCACAAAACATAGAATGGCTAACAAACATTGTACTGCTTTCTATGCTTTTTGTCTAGATATTTTTGCAATTTCATTACAATGATTGCATTATGATTGCGTTTCGTCTTTTGCAGTCGGCATTTCTTCAAAGTGGGCGACTAATTGGGCCACAACATCTGTTGCTAGCATCGTATGGATCTGCTTGATGGTGTACGCTACCGCTTCTGGTCCTGTCGCCCCATGGGTTTTGATGACTGGTGCTTTCAAACCAAATAATACGGCCCCGCCATGTTTCGCATAATCCATCTCATTTTTTACTTTTCGCAACGCATCCTTCAGTAACAACGCCCCTAATTTCCCTTTGGTACCTGAATCAAGAATCGATTGCTTCAACAACGCCATTAAGTTCAAGGCAGTTCCTTCGATCGATTTCAAAACAGCATTTCCAGTAAAGCCATCTGTCACGACGACGTCAGCTGCACCATCCAATAATTCCCGAGCCTCGACATTGCCGATAAAATGGATCGTAGGGTCTTGCGAAAGCAGTTCAAAGGCTTTTTTCGTCAATTCGCTGCCTTTGGTTTCTTCCGTTCCGTTATTTAACAAGCCGACCCTTGGTCGATTGATCCCGCGAACTTTTTGGGCATAAAAGGACCCTAAGACGGCATAGTTTGCCAAATGTTCTGGTTTATTGTCGGCATTAGCGCCTAGATCCAGCATGTCAAAGCCAGCATCTTTGCCGATCACTGGCATTGTGGACATCAATCCGGGACGGTCGATCCCTTTGATCCGACCAACGATGAACAACCCGGCCGCTAATAAAGCACCGGTATTTCCGGCTGAAAAAATCGCATCTGCTTCGCCATTTTTCACTGCTTGTGCCGCTAAGACCATTGAGGCCGTTTTTTTTCGTCTGATTGCTTTAACAGGTTCATCATCACTATTGATTTTTTCATCTGTGTGGATAATAGTGACATTTTTATCATCCGTCATGTATTTTTTGATTTCATTTTCTTTTCCGTAAAGGAGGAATTCAATCTCTGGAAAATCTTTTTTCGCCAGCATAACCCCTTCTACGATCGCTTTTGGGGCGTTGTCTCCGCCCATTGCATCAACAGCAATCCGCATCTCGCTGCCACTCCCTTCATTTTCCCAATCAGTATAGCATATTCTTTAATCAAAAAATTGTTTGTCTGCTTTTTTTGCTGCTAAATAGTTCGCCAACGCCGTGAATTCCGGCAATAGCTGCCAGCCATTTTTTTGCCAAAGCTGGGTTGCCTCAACTTGAGCCACTTCTAGAATGTGGGCATCCGCGACTAAATCGGCAGCCGCAAACTCTGACAAGCCCGATTGTCGATTGCCGAAGACTTCTCCTGGCCCCCGCAACTGCAAGTCTTTTTCGCTGACTATAAAGCCATTGGTGGTTTCTGTCATGATCTTCATTCGTTCGACCCCCGTCTCATTTTTCGGGTTCGCGATCAAAATACAGTAAGAAGCATCGGCGCCGCGTCCTACCCGTCCACGTAATTGGTGGAGCTGGGCTAACCCGAAGCGATCAGCGTCAATGATCAGCATCACTGTCGCATTAGGGACATTGACACCTACTTCGATGACTGTCGTGGAAACCAAGATCTGCAGTTGATTTTCTTTGAAGGCTTCCATGATGCTGTCCTTTTCTTGATTCTTCATTTTCCCATGCAGCATTCCCACTTGATAAGTAGGAGAAAAGTAACTTTGCAGCTGCTCATAAATCTCCGTGGCATTCTTGACATCCAGCATTTCGGATTCTTCGATCAAAGGACAGATGACATACATCTGATGCCCCTGTGCCAATTCTTTTTGCGCCCACTCTAAGATCGATTCAAACTGCGGCGGTCGGACCCAGCGCGTCTCTACAGGAATCCGTCCTGCCGGCATCTCATCGATCACCGAAACATCCATTTCGCCATAAGCCGTGATCGCTAGCGTACGAGGGATCGGCGTGGCGGTCATAAAGAGTACATCAGGAAGATAGCCTTTTTCCCGTAAGACTTTTCGCTGATTGACCCCGAAACGGTGTTGTTCATCGGTGATGACTAAGCCAAGATGTGCAAAGTCTACCCCTTCTTGAATCAGCGCATGGGTCCCAACGATGATGTCGATCTCCCCAACTGCTAATTGTTCTAAGATGACCCGCCGTTCTTTTGGTTTGGTCGAGCCTGTCAAAAGAGCGGTGGTCACTTCTAAGGGGTCAAAGAGTTGATTCAAGCTCTCTAGGTGCTGCTGGGCCAAAATCTCAGTCGGCACCATCAGTGCGCCCTGAAAGCCAGCCGTCATCGTAGCATAGAGGGCGATCGCCGCCACGACTGTTTTCCCGCTTCCTACATCTCCTTGCAAGAGTCGCTGCATGTGCTGCGGACTTTTCAGGTCATGGCAGATTTCATTGGTCACGCGCTTTTGCGCATTCGTCAATTCAAAGGGCAGTTTACGAGTAAACTCTTTCAAGCGTTGCACATCATAATCGATCGCCAAGCCGTTTTTCTCGGCTTTTTCGCTTTTCTTCAGTCCTTGGATCTGCATCTGGAACAAAAAGAACTCTTCAAAAATCACCCGCCGCTTCGCTTGATGACTCTCTTGGGGATCTTTAGGAAAGTGCATCGCAAACATCGCGGATTTCCGATCCAACAAGCGATATTTTTCGATCAATGACAAAGGCAAGATCTCTGTGATCTGATCACCAAAATCAAGGAATGCCTGTTTGATCAGTTCGATCAACACACTTTGACGCACGGCTTTATTGACATGATAAATGGGGGCAAAGTCTTCTGCGCTCTTGCTGCCAAGAATTTTCATCCCCGTCAGTCCTTTGCGTTTGGCGTCCCATTTGCCATAGACGGCGATCTCTTCTGAGACCTCTACTTTATCTTTCAAATAAGGCTGATTGAAAAAGGAGACATTAAAGACATCGTGGTCTTGCATCATGCGAAATTGCAACCGACTTTTTTTATAGCCAAAGCGATTGACGACCGGCGGGGAAACGACGATCCCCTTGATCGTTACTTTTTCTTGGTCTTGAATCTCCGCTAATTGCCGTTCTTGAATGTCTTCATAACGAAACGGATAATACTTTAGCAGGTCTTCGATGGTTTCGATTCCTAAACTCGCCAAGTCTTGGGCGCGTTTTTCTCCGACACCCTTTAATACCGTAAGTGGCTGATTCAGCATAGGTACCCTCCTTTTCCAAAGTGATTTTATTTATTGCAGAGATTCCTGCATTCATAGAAAAAGACGGAGCCAAAAATCATCTACGATTTTTGCCCCCGCCGCCTAATTTGTTTATTCTGCTGAGAAAAGATACGGATAAACCGGCTGATCTCCTTGATGGATCTCTACTTCGATCTCAGGATGCAGTTCAACGATCGCTTCTTCGATTTTGGCTGCTTCTTTGGCTTTGCCTTCTTCACCGATAATGATGGTGACGATCTCAGTATCTTCTGTGATCATTTTTTCTAAGGTAGTCATAGAAGCAGAGAAACGATCAGGAACAGAAACAACGATTTTGCCGTCGACCATTCCTAAGAAGTCGCCTTCTGTGATTTCGATGCCATCGATTGATGTATTACGGATCGCATGAGTCACTGATCCGCTGACAACACTTGCTAAGACATCGGTCATGGCTTGCTGATTTTCAGCTAGTGTGGACTGCTCGTGGAATGCCAGCATCGCCGTCATCCCTTGAGAGATCGTCCGTGTTTCAACAACCGCTACTGGAATCTCGGAAACTTCCGCTGCTTGCTGCGCCGCCATAAAGATATTTTTGTTGTTCGGTAAGACGATCACTTGATCAGCATTGACTTCATTGATTGCCACCAAAATGTCTTCTGTACTTGGGTTCATCGTTTGGCCACCACTGATGACATAAGAAGCGCCTAGGCTAGTAAACAATTCTTTCAAGCCTTCCCCCGCCGCGATCGCAATGATCGCAAATGGTGTCCGCGGACGTTTTACTGGTGCTGGTTTTGCTTCTTGCTGATCGTGTTCCAAGATTGTTTCATGCTGAAGGCGCATGTTGTCGACTTTGATTTTCACCAATGAACCAAATTTTTGCCCATAATTCATGACTTCGCCGGGATGTTCCGTGTGAACATGGACTTTGATGATCTCATCGTCGTTGACCACTAATAAGGAATCTCCCAACTCGTTTAAGTAATTACGGAATGTTTCATAATCGAATTCACTATCAACGGTCGGACCTTCACCAATTTTCACCATGATTTCTGTACAATAACCAAAAGTGATATCTTCAGTCGCTAATTGCCCTTGGACACTGCGATGATGTTCCGCATTGACCATTTCATCCATTGCAGCTGGAGATGGTTCAAAAATTTCATCGGCTGGGTATTCCCCGGTCAATGCATTTAAGAAGCCTTCATAGATAAACAACAGGCCTTGACCGCCACTATCTACCACACCGACTTCTTTTAAAACCGGTAATAGATCAGGGGTTTTCGCCAATGACCGTTTTGCGCCATGAACCACTGCTTTCATGACTTCGATACAATCATCAGTGGTTTGGGCTTTTTTCTCGCCATATTCAGCGGCGATGCGTGCCACAGTCAGGATGGTTCCTTCCACAGGCTTCATGACTGCTTTATAGGCGGTTTCTACTCCATGAGTAAAGGCTTGAGCCAATTCTGGTGCAGTGAGTGTTTCTACGGTTGGAATTGCTTTAGAAAAACCGCGGAATAATTGAGACAAAATGACGCCGGAATTCCCACGTGCGCCCATCAATAGTCCTTTTGAAAGTGTAGCGGCAAGATCGCCGACGTTTTCTGAAGTCGCATCTGCGACCGCTTTTGCTCCACTGGTCATGGATAGATTCATGTTTGTCCCGGTATCTCCATCTGGAACAGGAAACACATTCAATGAGTTGACAAACTCTGCATTAACTTGTAGACGAGCCGCGCCTGCCTGCACCATTTCTTGAAACTGACTTGCGCTGATATTCGTTACCTTCACTTAGATAGTCCTCCTTAAAATCATCCGCCATGAACGGATCCCTTGCCTAATCTGGCAGTACACGTACGCCTTGAACAAATACATTTACCGAGTTCGCAGATACACCTAGCATCGTTTCTAAGTTGTATTTCACTTTTTCCTGCACGTTGCGGGAAACTTCGGAAATCTTTGTTCCATAGCTGACGATCGTGTATACATCCACTGCAATGCCGTTTTCTTCTTGGCGGACAACGACACCGCGAGAATAATTTTCTTTTCGTAAAATTTCATTGATGTTATCTTTGATTTGTTTCTTGCTAGCCATACCAACAATGCCGAACACATCTGTTGCTGCGCCTCCGACCACTGTTGCAATGACTTCATTGCTGATTTCAATAATACCTGATGAGGTTTGAATTTTTACAGCCATTTTATAGCCTCCTTCAATGGGCATGACCCATCTTTCTTCTTACATATTTTATCATAGCTGTACCGCAAATAAAAGGATGAGTCATATGAAAAGGGGCTTTCTGACCAAACGTCTTGCATTTCGACCTTGTTTAATTTACAATGTTTACCGGGAAAAGTCAATGTTTCTTGAAAATTACTCTTGCTTTTTTCACCTTTCTGTGATAAATTCAGATGGTATGAGCTGAAATAGCGCTCCAACATCAAGGCAAAGGAGGAAATAACCACATGGCTAAAGTTTGTTACTTTACTGGACGTAAAACTACAAGTGGAAACAATCGTTCTCACGCAATGAATGCGACAAAACGTACTGTGAAACCTAACTTGCAAAAAGTTCGCGTTATGATTGACGGAAAACCTAAAAAAGTTTGGGTGTCAACTCGTGCTTTGAAATCTGGAAAAGTTGAGCGCGTATAATTAGACCTTTTCGGCCGTTCGTTTTGAACGGCTTTTTTTGTACCCTTTTTTCTTTGGTGCGCTTTCACTTAGGTTTTCATTAAAGAAAATAGGTCTTTGTTTTTTTAATCGATTCACCTGTGGTAAACTAAGAAAAAATTGATAAAGAACAGGTGACTTCTTGTGACGAAAATAAAAACATTTGCCAAACAACATTGGCCTTATATGCTTGCTAGTTTCTTCTTGCCGTTTCTTATCATGGCAGTGATCTATTTGACCATTGGCATCTACCCCGGCAGCAGCCGCAGCGTCTTAGCCAGTGATGCCTTTTCGCAATTCTCAAACTTTCATGCCAGCTTCCGCAATATGCTCTTAGGCAAGCAAAGTATCTTTTATACGTGGAACGCCTCCTTAGGCTTAAATTATCTGGCATTGATCTCCTATTACTTAGGCGGGATCTTCACTCCCCTGGTCTTGTTATTCCCGAATCAGCTGATGCCAGATGCGCTGTACTTTTTGACCTTGATCAAGATCGGCAGTGCGGGCTTGGCGTTTTGGTTTTATGCCAGCCAAACCTTTAAGATCCAACGTTGGCAACACGTGACCTTAGCCGTCTGTTATGCTTTGATGTCCTTCATCACCGCCCATTCGGAACTGATCATGTGGCTTGATGCCATGATCTATCTGCCACTGGTGATTTTAGGCATTGACCGTTTAGTGAAAAAGAAAAAACCAGTCGTGCTGTTTATCAGCTACTTGCTGTTATTTTTATCCAGTTTTTACATGGGCTTTATGATTGGTCTCTTTTCCGTGATGTATTTCTTGGTCCAATTGGGCCGCAACTGGAAACAAGCTCACGGGGCGATCATCCCTTACGGCATCACCTCCTTGTTAGCAGGGGGCGCCTCAATGGTGATCATCTTACCTGCCCTGCTGGATTTGCGGTCGAACGGGGAAGAGTTGACGACGATTTCTTCCTTTAAAACCGAAGCCACCGATGTCTTTGACCTTGTAATGAAAAACATGATTGGAGTATACG
Source organism: Enterococcus sp. 2G9_DIV0600 (assembly GCF_002140615.1). Lineage (NCBI taxonomy): Bacteria > Bacillati > Bacillota > Bacilli > Lactobacillales > Enterococcaceae > Enterococcus > Enterococcus sp. 2G9_DIV0600. The sequence continues at coordinate 305,495 of NZ_NGLL01000002.1, read as the reverse complement.
ATACAACAAAATACGGCTCCATTCCCTTCATCTATATCGGCTTATTGCCGTTGCTGTTATGTATTTTATATTTTGTTTCGAAGAAAATCCGCTTGAAGGATAAATTCTTATACGCTGGCATGTTTGCTGTTTTGATTGCCAGTTTTTATATCGTGCCGATGAATCTTTTTTGGCACGGGATGCATGCCCCAAATATGTTCCTTTTCCGTTATGCCTATTTGTTCTCCTTCTTAGTGATCATGCTGGCGGGATACGGGTGGGAGCAGCTGCAGCAAAAAGATCGTGGATTGTTTCTCATTATTGGTCTTTCTACGATCGTGGTGTTTGCCCTCTCCTACGCATTGAAAGGACCTGGAACCTATGAATATGTTTCCGCTACTTCTTTTGCGCTAACGATCGTATTCTTTGTTCTTTACTTGTTATGTATTGGGTTCGGGCAATTAGGTCTTTTAACACAAAAACGAGTGACGATCTTGATGCTGATCTTCGTCTGCGGAGAAATGGCCGTCAATACCAGCGGCATGGTTCGCGGAATTTTGAATGATTGGAACTATGCTTCTCGCAGTTTGTATACAGAACCTTATCCGGACATCAAAAAACTAGTCACTCAAGCCAACGACGACAATGATACCTTTTTCCGATTAGAAAACCTTGACCCTGTTTCTTCCAACGACAGTATCAATTATGGCTACAGCGGGGTCAGCATGTTTTCTTCGATCCGTAACCGCAATTCTTCAAGCTACCTGGACAAACTGGGCTTTCGGTCCCGCGGCACCAATTTAAATATCCGCTATCCGAATAATACCTTGCTGATGGATGCTTTTACAGGAATCAAATACAATATCTCCAAGCCAAATCTCACCAAATACGGCTTTCAACGAGTCGGGGAATCTGGTGAATACAAGCTCTATGAAAATCAAAATGCATTACCTTTAGGTTTCTTGGCTGAACCGACCATCGAATCGATTGAACAGCCGCAAAACGACAACTTGACGAGCCAGAAAAATCTTTTCAACGGCTTGGCCGATTTAAATTTAGAGTATTTTGCCTTTCAGCCGATCACGGTGATCCATAGTAAAAATACAGATATCACCAATGACGGCATGTATATGAAATTTACCGAGCAAGAAAGCAATGTCGCAAAAGAAGTGACTTGGCAAGTGGAGGTTCCGGCGAACTCGCAAGCGTACTTGAGTCTCTTCCCTGCCAACTTCGGAGAATTGGAAAGCTCATCTGCCACCGTAACAGTCAACGGCCAGCAGCGAGAAACGCAAATCAGTATCAATGGTCAATACTACGACTTAGGGCACTACGAGACCGATACGACGGTTCAATTCACCGTCAGCTTCTACGGAACACCTGAGATCTCCTTCCAAAACCCGCAAGTCGTCACCTTGGATACCAACGCCTACCAACAAGCAATTGATGCGATCCAAGATCGAGGGGTCGCTATGACTGTCGGCAAACGCAGTGCCAAAGCCGATATCACGACTGAAAAAGAGCAGCAGCTTGTGACGACCATCCCTTATGACAAGGGCTGGACTGCTACGCTTGATGGCAAAGAAGTCCCAATCACGGCCTTTCAAGACGGCTTTATCAGTGTGACGATCCCAAGTGGTAGCCATCACTTGGAACTGTCCTTCTTGCCGCAAGGCTTTGTTATCGGTGTTTTCTTGTTCTTCGGCTGCATCGCATTGTTTATCTTGTTTGCTTGGTTTTACCAGAAACAAGTAGCCAAAAAGCAAGTCTTGGCCGAACAACGTCAACTCATGGATCAAGCGCCAGAAAACTAATCGAAAAAGAACCAACTCGTCCCTTTGAGGTGATCCCCTTAAGTTAGAGCAAACGCTGACTTATGGGTGTCCCTCAATGATCGGTGAGTTTGGTTCTTTTTTTGTGCTGGGGTTCCGCAGCTGTTCGCTCTAGTGGTCTTAGCATCCACTATCGACTAGGTCCCCTTCGATTCGGGGGCCAAATACCTAGCCCTTAGAGCGTTTAGCGAAACATAAGATAACTGTTAGGTTCTTCCGCATTTTTCTTGATGGAGTGCAACGATCGCTCCCATAATTTAACCATTTTGGTTTGTTTCAAGATGCGAAAGATCGAAAGCCCTTGGTCGATTTTCAACAGTCCTTTTTCTTGATCTCCATAAATATACCAATACCATCCTTGATAGCAAAGGAGATGCGTGCTGTTTAGCATGTCTCCGCGATCTGCCAATAATTCCTCCGCAATGGTCAACACCTCTTTTGCCCACTCCAGACGGCGAAAATTGACAAACGTCGTAAAACAACTAAAAATCAAATCCATTTGTATTTCTCGCATCATGGACAAACCTTGTTCTTTTTTGGTCCGTGAAATAGCAACCTGCAGTAAGTGATAGGAGGTTTCGACAGGAAACAAGAATTGAAAATAGCGAAACAGCAAAATCTCATAGACGCCCCAGTTGTCTACTTTCATAAGGTAGGAGATGACGGGTCGGGTTTTGATGCGTAGCTTTTCCATATATTCATCGGGTGAGCGGTCGGGTTTAGAACCTGAGAGATTGATTTCATGTATCTCCTTTGTAATCTCAAGGTACAGAAAAACAAAAGAATGCTGTTTGGAAGCGGCGATCAGTTCGCTGCGCATTTCCTCCAGCCCTTCTTTGCTTCGCTGGGCGTGGGCGTTACTCAAGTAAGCTTCTTTGTTGATCCCTAAGATTCGATCCAGTAAATCCATAAATTCGCTCGTCATATAGCTAGGGAAACTCATCAGGTTGTCGTGACTTTTTACGCCCTTTTGTTGTGCACGTAAATAATAAAACTCCTCCACCGTAACATGGATATTTTCTAATAGGCGTTCCAATCGATGAATACTGATACTTGAAGCACCTTGCTCAAATTTACTGATAAACGAGCGACTGTTTTGTTCATCCGCCACTTGAGCGATCGTATAGCCGCGCTCTTTGCGCAATTGTCGGTACAGTTTTCCTTCTTCCATAACCATCCTCCTCACAGCGATCGATCTGCAAACGCCAAACCAATCTTGCTTTACGAATGAAACTCTGCAATTAAATGCTACTATATTTAGATTCAAATTTAGATTCAACCCTATAAAATATTGAGGAACAAAATCTACGGTACCCTATTTATATGCCACTCTTTTAGCTGTTAGCCACTCGTGACAGTAACCTCTGGTATGCTCCTGGTACATTTAAATTCCACTATAGTGGAATATTTTCTCTTCCTAGTATAAAGCATCCTATACTGATTTTACAACGTAGAACGTGAAAGGATGATTTCGATGAAAGAATATCAACAAAACAAAGGCTATCGTGCCTTAGTCAACGCCGCCTTGCTCAGCGGCATCGGCATGAGTTTATTTAATATCGTCTTTGTAGTTTATGCCAGTACATTACCCTTTAATGCCCTTGCTGTTTCCTTAGCCTCCATGGCCCTGCTGGTCCCTGATCTCTTACGAATCCTGACGGGCTATCTAGCTGATCGTACCAAAAACAAAGTGCAATGGATGATCAGCAGTCGACTATTACAAGGAGTACTTTTTGTAGCACTCACTTTTTTGATCCAATTGCCGCCTAGTTTATGGTCTTTCTTCCTTTTGCTAGGCATCAACATTGTATCTGATTGTTTGGGCGCTTATTGTTCTGGGTTACAGTTGCCCTATGTTCGCCGTCTTGTGCCTGCTGACGCCTTAGACAGTGCCATGGGTTTTCAAATGGCGTGTCAAACCACCGTTCAAATCGTCTTTCAAGGGATCGGTGCTTGGGGGATCGTTTTACTGAATAATAATTTTGCCGCTTTTGGTTTGATCAATGCCGTGACGTTTTTCTTAGCCACAATCGTGATTTTCTGGAACCGCTCGCTCTTTTATGCGGTGCCTGGGAAAATCAATCAAGCACCAACACCACTCTTTCAGAATTTCTCGGAAACCTTTAAATTATTGACTGGTACGGCTTTTCTTAAAAAGATGATCCTATTTGCCTTATTGATCAATACCTTAGCCGCTAGTACGAGCGGTCTACTAAATCTCCAGTTGTTGGATGACCTTGCGCTTTGGTTTGCCACTTATGGTAACACCGTTGCGATGGCAGGTATCGCTACTTCGATCGGTATGGTCGCCGGTGCCTTGTTTGCTGCCGACTGGTTCAAGAATACCGGTCTGGTTCGCTTGATTACGTATACCGCTTTCGTTTTATGTCTGTTGACCTTGAATTTTCTCTTCCTGCATAACCGTTGGCTCATGATTGTGCTGCTCTTTGCTGAAGGCTACCTGATTGGGAAAATCAATCCCCGCTTTTCGGCACATCTGATTCGTGAGATCGATGAAGAACATCTCGCCATCAGCAGCGGGATCTTTTCCACCATCGTGATGCTAGGGGGACCCGTCGGTCAAATGGTCTTTTTAGGCATCGGCAATCGCTATCACGTTGCTTGGAGCTGGCTGCTTTACTTGCTTTTCGCATTTTTAGTAGCCATCGCCGCCTTAGTCGCTGCCAGTACTTTAGAAAAAAACCCCACTACTGCAGCATCTAAAAACGCGGCGGCAAGGACTGAAGATTGGCAAGAAACTACCCCTGTTTTGCCTGAGAAAAAATAAAAACACAAGCTTTCGCTTTCTCTTGTTGGATAAGAGCAGCGAAGCTTGTGTTTTTCCTTATTCATAGGCAACGTGAACCAAATACAATCCTTCTGGATGAGCTGTGGGTCCTGCCGCATTTCGGTCTTTTTGCGCAATGATTGCAGGAATACTGTCAGGTGCGAGGCGTCCATTGCCGATTTTCAGCAATGTGCCCACCATGATCCGAATCATCTTATACAAAAATCCATCGCCGCGAAAGGTAAAAATCAACTCATCTCCAGCGTCATTGACCGCCATGGACGCCTCATGGATCGTCCGTGTTTTGTCATCGACGGAACTGCCCGTCGCACAAAAACTGGTAAAGTCATGGGTGCCTAAAAAATCTGGCAACGCTCGTTGGATTTTTTCCAAATCTAGCGGATACGGATAATAGCTGGCATAATGGCGGCGGAAAGGACTGCGGGGTTTCCCAATATCTACCCGAAACTGGTAGGTTTTTTCAATGACTAAGTAGCGGGCATGGAAGGTATCGTCAACGATCTCCACCGATTTTACCGCAACATCTTCTGGCGTTTGGGTATCTAAACCAAAGCGCATTTTTTCCAGTGGACGCTTTTGAGGGAAATCGAAGTGGATCACTTGCCCTTGCGCATGGACCCCCGCATCGGTGCGGCCAGAGCCATGAATCTGGATCGGCTGCCCATTGTTCATCTTCGTTAATGTCTTTTCAATCTCTTCTTGAACCGTTCGTCCATTGGGTTGACGCTGAAATCCTTGAAAATTCGTGCCATCATAAGCGATCGTCGCTTTATAGCGGACCATTGAATCACCTGTTTCTTTCTATTTTTTCAAAAAAAGGCCTATGAGAAAAGTCTGATCGATCGAGAGGCCTTTTCGAACCAGCCGCTGGGATCGCCAGCAGCCTCGTTGCTTCGTTAAGAACCTTTCGTGGGTTGACTTCAATCATAGGTCTTCGATTATCCTCTTAAGAACACTAATGCTACTGTAAAGAGCGCAAAAACGATGACAACCAATGTGTCCCGTTGATGCCAGTGCAAAATACGATACTTGGTACGCCCTTCGCCGCCTTGATAGCCTCTGGCTTCCATAGCGGTAGCTAGATCTTCCGCACGGTTAAAGCTGCTGACAAATAAAGGAATCAATAAAGGAACGATCGCCTTCATCTTCTGCAACAGTCCCCCTTCACCGAAATCGACCCCGCGGGCACGCTGAGCATTCATAATTTTTTCTGTTTCATCCATCAGGGTCGGCACAAAGCGCAACGCAATCGACAGCATCAGTGAGATTTCATGGACAGGGAACCGGATCGCTTTTAAAGGACGCAAAATGTATTCGATCGCATCTGAAAGCTCTAATGGGGGTGTCGTTAACGTCAACAAGGTCGACATGAAAATGATCAAAACAAAACGGCAAAAAATAAAAATCCCGTTTTGGACACCAAATTCTGTGATGTTAAAGATCCACCAAGACCAGTAGACGTCGCCGCCGGTAGTAAATAAAATCTGTAACGCCACGGTAAACAAAATCAGCCAAATCAAAGGACGTACGCCGCGAATAAAGAAGCCAAAATCAATTTTTGAAAAGGAGATACAAAAAAGCGTAAAAACCCCCGCTAATAAATAGCTTTGCCAATTATTTGCCAAAAAGATAATCGCGATAAAATAAAAACTAGCAATCAATTTGACCCGTGGATCTAAACGGTGGATCAAGGAGTCCCCGGGAATAAAACGACCGAAAATCAGTTTATTCATCATGGGCAGTCGCCCCCTTTGCTACTAAAACATCTGCCAGTTCATCAGCCGTTAGCGGCAACTGCTCAAATGCCAATCCTCTGGCTTGGAGTTGCTCCGCAAATGCGGTTGCTGTCGGTACCCCTAACTGCTTTTCTTGCAACCAGGCAGTATCTTGAAACACAACGGACGGCGTGCCGGCTTTGACGAGACGGCCCTTTTCTAACACATAGACATAATCAGCATAGTTTGCCACATCATCCATCAAGTGGGTCACTAAAATGATCGTCATGTTCTTTTCCCGATGCAGGCGATCAAACATTTCCATCATCTCTTTGCGTCCTTGTGGATCTAAGCCCGCTGTCGGCTCGTCTAAGACCAAAACTTCTGGTTCCATAGCCAACACCCCAGCAATCGCTACACGGCGCATTTGGCCCCCTGAAAGGTCAAATGGTGAACGTTCCAGAAAACTTTCATCTAAACCTACCAATTGAATGTATTCTTGGGCTAATCCTTTGGCTGCTTCTTCGGAGACCCCAAAGTTTTTCGGTCCAAAAGCGATATCTCTCGCCACGGTTTCTTCAAATAATTGGGATTCAGGAAATTGAAAAACGATCCCAACTTTTTTACGTAACGGTTTTAGATTTTTGTTGTCTGTCTCGGGTTTGATGACTCGCTCACCGATCGTGACCGTGCCAGTCGTTGGTTTTAATAATGCATTCAAGTGCTGCAGCAACGTAGATTTTCCGCTCCCTGTATGACCGACTAAGGCGGTATAAGAGCCTTCTTTGATCTCTAAATCGATATCGAACAAAACCCGTTGTTCAAACGGAGAATGCGGTTGGTAGGTGAATCCTACTTGTTCAAAACGGATGTCCATAGCCAATCCACCATCCCTTCTTCAGTTAAGTACGCTTGCGGTACCGTGACGCCCCGCTGTTTTAGTGCCGCCTTTAATTTTTCAGGAAATGGCAGATCTAAGCCTAGCTCAATCAGTTCTGGACCTGCAGAAAAAATCTCTGCGGGTGTCCCTTCGCGGACGAGCTCTCCTTGACGCATCACCAGCACCCGATTGGCATTGGCTGCTTCATCGATATCATGGGTGATCGAAAGCACGGTCAAATTGTTTTTCTCTTTGATTTTTTTGATCGTTGCGATCACTTCTTCACGGCCTTCTGGATCTAGCATACTAGTGGCTTCATCAAGAATGATGATATCTGGGCGCAATGCAACGACGCCAGCAATGGCTACCCGCTGTTTTTGACCACCAGAAAGACGCGCGGGTTCCCGGGTCGCAAACTCGCTCATCCGTACTTGTTCCAGAGCGTCTTTGACACGAACCAGCATTTCTTCTCGCGGGATTCCTTGATTTTCCAAACCGAAAGCCACATCATCTTCCACCGTCGAACCAACGAATTGATTGTCAGGGTTTTGAAAGACCATACCGACCATTTTTCGAATATTCCAGATATTTTCTTCATTCAAAGGCAATTCGCCGACAGAAACACTGCCTTCTTGTGGCAAGATCAAGCCATTGATGGTTTTTGCTAAAGTTGATTTACCAGAGCCGTTATGGCCGATCAACGCCACCCATTCCCCTTTGTTGATGGAAAAGGATACGTTATTTAACGCGGCACGCTCTTCTTCGCTATAACGCACAGTAATAGCATTCAATTCAATGATTGGCTTCATGATAGACTCCTTCATTTGCGATTAATTCTTTCTAACACTACCAAAAAAGCGCACGTTTTTCAATGATTCACGCACGATTTGTCTCCAGATCTTTTTTTCACTTGCCATCACCTGTCTTGACAGGTAATCGAAAGTAAAAAAAAAGCACTTTATGATGAGTGCGTACACCTCGAAATACATCGAGGTGTAGGCGCTGAGCTAGACTCGGAAAGTTTCTTCCAACATCATAACACTCTTAGTAAACATCTATAAAGTGATGATAAGTGTGATTTTAAACAAGTTCTAGGATAACCATTGGTGCAGCATCTCCGCGTCTTGGTTCTGTTTTCAAGATACGAGTATATCCACCTTGGCGATCTGTGTAACGAGGAGCGATATCATTGAATAATTTTTGTAATGCTGATTCAATAACTACTTCTTCGTTTTCTTCACGTACACTTGCAACTTCATTACGAACGAATGCTGCTGCTTGACGACGTGCATGCAAATCACCACGTTTACCTAAAGTGATCATTTTTTCTGCAGTTGAACGAACTTCTTTCGCACGAGCTTCAGTCGTAACGATACGTTCGTTAATGAATAAATCAGTTGTCAAATCACGCAACATCGCTTTACGTTGGCTAGATGTGCGTCCTAGTTTACGATAACTCACGTGGTTTCCCTCCTTCACTTTCGAATGTTGTATCGGTCAGACGAACCGAACTAACGTAATCGAAAACGGTTTAATCGTCTTTACGTAGTCCTAAACCTAAATCATGTAATTTCACTTTGACCTCTTCAAGAGATTTACGGCCTAAGTTTCTTACTTTGATCATTTCTGGTTCAGATTTGTTTGTCAATTCTTGTACAGTATTGATTCCTGCACGTTTTAGACAGTTGTATGAACGAACAGATAAGTCTAATTCTTCGATGGTCATTTCCAACATTTTTTCTTTTTGTGTTTCTTCTTTTTCAACCATGATTTCAGCGTTTTTCGCTTCATCCGTTAGGTTAACAAAGATGTCTAAATGTTCAGTCATGATCTTCGCAGACAAACTCATTGCTTCCAATGGTTCGATTGAGCCATCAGTCCATATTTCCATCGTTAATTTGTCGAAATCATCCCGACGACCGACACGTGTGTTTTCTACTTGGTAGTTGACACGACGTACTGGTGTATAGATTGAATCGACTGGAAGAACACCGATCGGCATGTCTTCTTTTTTGTTTTCGTCCGCTTGAACGTAGCCGCGGCCAGGTTTCACTGTTAAGCGAGCATGGAACGTAGCACCTTCAGAAACGGTACAGATATACATATCTTTGTTAAGGATTTCTACATCACTATCAACGATGATATCGCCAGCAGTTACTGTAGCAGGTCCTGAAATATCAATTTCAAGGGTCTTTTCTTCATCCCCGTACATTTTCAATGCAAGACCTTTAATATTCAAGATGATTTGAGCAACGTCTTCCCGAACACCCTTAACAGTTGAGAATTCGTGTAAAACTCCATCGATTTGAATATTGGTGATTGCCGCACCAGGTAAAGAAGATAATAAAATACGACGTAGGGAATTTCCTAGTGTAGTTCCGTAGCCTCTTTCAAGAGGTTCCACGATGAACTTGCCATAATATTTGTCTTCATCAATCTTTGCGATTCTTGGTTTTTCGAATTCAATCATTCTTATCTATTACCCCTTTCAAAACGAAAAGTGTCTTGTTCAATGACGTATTTGTTACACTCAAAATGAGCAGCACTCATTAAACACGACGGCGTTTTGGAGGGCGGCATCCATTATGAGGGACTGGAGTCACGTCACGGATCGCACTCACTTCTAAACCTGCTGCTTGTAATGAACGAATTGCTGCTTCACGTCCAGAACCAGGTCCTTTAACTGTTACTTCAACAGTTCTTAATCCGTGTTCCATTGCTGCTTTGGTAGCTGTTTCTGCTGCCATTTGAGCGGCAAAAGGAGTAGATTTTTTGCTTCCTTTGAAACCTAATGAACCAGCTGATGACCATGCTAATGCATTACCATGAGTATCAGTGATCATTACGATTGTATTATTGAATGTTGAGTGAATATGTGCAATACCCGCTTCAATATTCTTTTTCACACGGCGTTTACGACTCACTTTTTTTGCTGCCATGAAGTTTTAACCTCCTTCACTTAGGAATTATTTTTTCTTGCCTGCGACTGTTTTAGACGGGCCTTTACGAGTACGTGCATTGTTTTTCGTGTTTTGTCCACGAACTGGCAATCCACGGCGATGACGGATCCCACGGTAAGAACCGATTTCCATCAATCGTTTGATGTTTAAGTTCACTTCACGACGAAGGTCACCTTCAACTTTTAATTTATCAACTTCTGCACGGATAGCATCTGTTTGTTCATTCGTTAAATCACGAACACGAACTTCTTCAGACACGCCAGCGTCAGCTAAAATTTGTTTTGCAGTCGTGTTACCAATACCATAGATATAAGTAAGTGAAACGACCACACGTTTATCACGAGGAATATCTACTCCTGCAATACGAGCCATATTTGTTACACCTCCGATTATCCTTGACGTTGTTTATGTTTTGGATTTGCTGGGCAAATCACCATAACGCGTCCTTTACGACGAATTACTTTACAATGTTCGCACATTGGTTTTACTGATGGTCTTACTTTCATGATAATACCTCCTGTGGTTTTACGGAGTACAATTATTTAAAGCGATAAGTAATGCGGCCACGGTTCAGATCATACGGGGATAATTCCACCGTCACTTTGTCTCCAGGTAAAATACGAATGTAGTGCATCCGGATCTTACCAGAAACGGTCGCTAGAACTTGGTGTCCGTTTTCCAATTCTACTTTAAACATTGCATTCGGCAAAGTTTCGACGACTGTACCTTCGACTTCAATCATATCTTCTTTTGCCACGCACAGTACCTCCTTGTACTTGTGATTTTCACACGATAAAATGGCGGAAACTCGGTTCCCACCTGATATTCTCAAACTATGCTCCTACTTAATAAAAAGTAGAAGTCGGACTGACATATTCTATCATATCCTGTCAAAGATTTCAAGAGAAAGTTTTAAGCTGCAAGTTGGACTCGGGCAATCTATGATTAGTCAATGATCTTTTGAACATCTTCGAATACAGCGTCGATGTCGCGATCCCCATCAATCGATTGCAATAACCCTTTGTCTTTGTAATAAGTCAAAATTGGTTCACTGCTTTTGATATTGACAGCTAGACGATTTTTGACCGTCTCAGGCTTATCATCTTCACGCTGGTAGAAGTCATGACTTCCACAACGATCACATGTTCCTTCCTCTTTTGGAGGATTGAACAATTTATGATAAGTTGCCCCACAATTGCGGCACATGAAGCGGCCGGCTAAACGTTCTACAAGAACTTCTTCAGGAACATGAATATCAATAACGGCATCAAGTTTTTTGTTAAGGTCAGCTAGCATCTCATCTAACGCTTTTGCTTGATCCAATGTACGAGGAAAACCATCTAATAAGAAACCTTTCTCGGTATCAGGTTCAGCTAAACGTTCTTTAACGATCCCATTTGTAACCTCATCAGGAACTAATGCGCCTTGATCCATGTATGATTTTGCTTTAAGGCCTAGTTCTGTTTCGTTCGCCATCGCAGCCCGAAACATATCGCCTGTTGAAATATGAGGAAGACCGTATACAGCAACGATACGTTCTGCCTGAGTACCTTTTCCAGCACCAGGTAATCCCATTAAAATGAAGTTCATTCTAATTCCTCCTGTAAGTTTTTGAATAGTGTTGAGGAAATCCTCAACACTTCAATAACTTTAATTGATGAAACCAGTATATTTCCGTTTCAGCATAAGCCCTTCTAACTGCTTGGCAGTATCAAGTGCCACACCGATAATGATCAATAGACTCGTTCCACCTAGTCCGATCGATTGCGGTAGATTCCAAGCCATCTGAGCGATGATTGGAAGTAAAGCAACCAATCCTAAAAAGATCGATCCAACCGTGCTTAATCGCATCAACAAACGTGATACATATTCTTCGGTTCCTTTACCAGGACGCACACTCGGAATGTAACTTCCTTGTTTTTGCAAGTTTTCCGCTAATTTCTCAGGGTTCACTTGAACAAATGCGTAGAAGAAGGTAAACGCAACGATCAAGACAGTATAGATGATCGCACCCGGTACAGTGTTGTAACTAAAGATCGTTTGCACCACTTCGTACCAAGTTTCTCCTTTATATGAACTACCTAATGCTTGAATGATCGCATTTGGTGTTGTAATAAAAGAACTGGCAAAGATAACTGGGATAACCCCGGCAGCATTTACTTTCAAAGGAAGGTAACTGCTGGTAGGCGCTCCTGCTACCCGTTTTGTATATTGGATCGGAATCTTGCGTTCTGCTTGTTGAACATACGTTACTAAAGTAATGACGATCAACACAGCGATCACAAGCAGCGCCATAAAGATAGCATTCAGCCAGATATCCGATTGATCCACGTTAATGAAGTAATCTTCAATCAATTCTTTGATGCTTGCTGGTAAGCGTGAAATGATCCCTGCAAAGATGATCATTGACACACCGTTTCCGATACCACGCTCGGTGATCTGCTCTCCTAACCAAGTGACTAACATCGTTCCGGCTGTTAAAATCAGACCGATCACGATATAGGTTGCCATATTAGGATTGTTTACAAACCCGAGTTGAGTGTAATAGTTAAATCCAGCCGTTAATGTCATGGATTGGACAAAGCCCAATACCAACGTCAAGTAACGTGTTGCCTGATTTAATTTCTTACGACCCACTTCACCTTGCTTCGACCATTCAACAAATTTAGGGACAATATCCATCTGCAACAACTGAATGACAATTGAGGCAGTAATGTAAGGCGAAACCCCCATCGAGAAAATCGAAAATTGTTGCATGGCGCCACCACTTACCAAGTTCAACATGTTTAAAAATGGTAGATCCGCGATGGTATTTAGGCGACTTGCGTCTACGCCTGGCACAGTAATATGTGTTCCCAGACGAAAGACAAACAAGATTAAGACAGTGAACAATATTCTGGATCTAATATCCTTAACCTTAAAGGCATCCTTCAATAGTCTGATCATTAGATCACCTCGATTGATCCACCAGCAGCAACGATTGCTTCTTCAGCTGCTTTTGAGAATTTAGCTGCTTTCACAGTCAATTTCTTCGTTAATTCTCCGTTAGCTAATACTTTGATTCCAGCTTTTTCGTCTTTGACGATTCCAGCTTCGTGTAAAGCAACAGGTGTTACTTCAGCACCGTCTTCAAAGCGGTTCAAGACATCAAGATTGATGACTGCATATTCTTTGCGGTTCACATTTGTAAAGCCACGTTTTGGTAAACGACGGAACAATGGTGTTTGTCCACCTTCGAATCCTAGACGTACTCCGCCGCCTGAACGAGCTTTTTGACCTTTTTGTCCACGTCCAGCTGTTTTACCGTTACCAGATGAAGTTCCTCGACCGACACGGTTACGTACTTGGCGTGAGCCTTCTGATGGTTTTAATTCATGAAGTTTCATAGGTTTGGCACCTCCTTAATCAAACTAGATCTGCTGATCCTTAGACCTCTTCAACGTCCACTAAGTGAGAAACAGTGTTAACCATGCCTTTGATTGCATCATTAGCAGGTTTTACAACTGTTGAGTTCAACTTTGTAAGACCTAACGCTTTTACAGTATCACGTTGGTTTTGGGGACGTCCGATAATACTGCGTTTTAAAGTAATTTTCAATTCAGCCATTATAGTGTCCTCCTTAACCGATTAATTCTTCTACTGATTTGCCGCGAAGTGCTGCCACTTCTTCAGCGCGTTTTAATTGTTTTAAACCTTCAACTGTTGCGCGAACAACGTTGATTGGTGTGTTAGAACCTAAAGATTTAGATGTGATATCAGCTACCCCAGCTAATTCCAATACGGCACGAACTGGTCCACCAGCAGCTACCCCAGAACCTTCTACAGCAGGTTTCATAAGGATGCGTCCGCCGCCGAATACACCGATAACTTCGTGAGGGATTGTAGAACCAACCATTGGTACTTCCACCAAGTTTTTCTTCGCGTCTTCGATTGCTTTACGGATTGCTTCTGGTACTTCTTGTGCTTTACCAGTACCGAAACCTACGTGTCCGTTTTTGTCACCGACAACAACTAATGCAGCAAAACGTAGACGACGTCCACCTTTAACAACTTTAGTTACACGGTTGATCGCAACAACGCGGTCTTCTAATTCCAAATGTTTTGGATCAATATAAACCATGAATGGTGTTCCTCCTTCTCTTAAAATTCCAGTCCATTTTCGCGAGCTGCTTCAGCTAAAGCTGCTACACGGCCATGGTAAAGGTATCCACCACGGTCAAAGACTACTACTTTAATACCTTTTGCTGCTGCACGTTCTGCGACTAATTTACCGACAGCTTGTGCTTGTTCAGTTTTTGTTGCACCTGAAACTTCTTTGTCTAAGGCAGAGGCACTTGCTAGCGTCACACCCGCTACGTCATCAATTACTTGTGCGTAGATGTTTTTGTTCGAACGGAACACGTTTAAGCGTGGGCACTCAGCAGTACCAGAGATTTTGTTACGTACACGACGATGTCTTTTCTGACGTGTCTTGTTTTTATCTGGTTTTGTAATCACAATTTGTCACCTCTTTTAATTTTGCTAGCCTAAGCTGCTAGTCGTAAAGAATTACGACTATTTACCAGTTTTACCTTCTTTACGGCGTACAAATTCGCCAACATAACGAATTCCTTTGCCTTTGTAAGGTTCTGGAGGACGAACGCCACGGATATTGGCAGCCAATTCGCCAACGACTTCTTTATCTGATCCTTTAACGATCACAGAAGTGTTTGAAGGAACTTCGATTTCGATTCCAGCTGGCGCTTCGATTTCAACTGGATGAGAGTAACCAACGTTCAATACAAGTTTTTTTCCTTGTAATTGAGCACGGTACCCAACCCCGATTAATTCTAACGCTTTTTGGAAACCTTCAGAAACACCAACAACCATGTTGTTGAAGTTTGCACGGGTAGTTCCGTGGATAGTTTTCATTTCTTTACTATCATTTGGACGAGTGAATGTTACTTCGTTTCCTTCGATATTCATTGTGATATCAGAAGAGAAAGTACGTGTTAATTCACCTTTAGGTCCTTTAACTGTAATGTCGTTTCCGTTTTGCTTGATTTCAACACCAGCAGGAAGAACGACGATCTTATTACCGATACGACTCACTTAGAGGCACCTCCTTGTGGAATATTTTAAATTACCATACATAAGCGACTACTTCGCCGCCAACATTTTTTGCTCTAGCTTCTTTATCAGTGATTACACCGTCAGAAGTTGAGATAATCGCGATTCCTAGACCATTCAATACTTTTGGTACTTCGTCAGCTTTGACATAAGCACGCAAGCCTGGTTTAGAGATACGTTTTAAGTTTGTGATAACACGTTCACCGTTTTTACCGTATTTAAGAAATACGCGGATCACGCCTTGTTTGTCATCTTCAATGTATTCAACATCGCGGACGAAACCTTCACGTTTCAATATTTCAGCGATATCACGTTTGATTTTTGAAGCAGGTACTTCTAGGCTTTCGTGTTTAACCATGTTTGCGTTACGCACGCGCGTTAGAAAATCTGCAATTGGATCTGTCATGACCATGGGATAATTTACCTCCTTTATGCGAGTATAGTTTACCAGCTAGCTTTCTTCACGCCGGGAATTTGTCCTTTATAGGCAAGTTCGCGGAAGCAAATACGGCAAAGATGAAATTTACGATAAACTGAATGTGGACGTCCGCAACGTTCACAACGAGTGTATTCTTGCGTTGAGAATTTAGCAGGGCGTTTGTTTTTAGCAATCATTGATTTTTTAGCCACGTAGTTCGCCTCCTTTTTTTATTTTTGGAATGGCATGCCTAATTGTGTCAACAATTCACGAGATTCTTCATCTGTGTTTGCTGTTGTTACAATCACGATATCCATACCACGTACTTTGTCGATCAAATCATAATCTACTTCAGGGAAAATCAATTGTTCTTTGATACCTAAAGTGTAATTTCCGCGTCCGTCGAACGCTTTTTTGCTCACACCGTGGAAGTCACGGACACGTGGCAATGACACACTTACTAGTTTATCTAAGAATTCATACATTCTTTCGCCGCGTAGTGTTACTTTCGCACCGATTGGCATTCCTTCACGTAAACGGAATCCTGCGATAGATTTTTTCGCTTTTGTGATCAATGGTTTTTGACCTGAGATCAATTGTAATTCTTCAACAGCTTTGTCTAAGTTTTTAGCATTAGAAACAGCGTCACCGACACCCATGTTGATAACGATTTTATCAACTTTTGGTGCTTCCATGATTGAGCTGTAGTTAAATTTGTCCATTAATGATGGGACAACTTCTTTTGAATATTTTTCTTTAAGGCGGTTCATCTGTTAGCCCCTCCTTCCTTCATCAGATTATTTATCAAGAACTTCTCCGGTTTTCTTAGAAACGCGGACTTTTTTGCCGTCAACTTCTTTGTAACCGACACGCGTAGCTTCACCGTTCGATGGATCAACCACCATCACGTTAGAAACATGAATTGGTGCTTCCATTTCAACGATTCCGCCTTGAGGAGCAGTTTGAGAAGGTTTTTGGTGTTTTTTGACAACATTGACACCTTCAACAACGACTTTGTCTTTTTTAGGAAACGCTGCTAGCACAACGCCTTCTTTGTTTTTGTCTTTACCAGTGATAACTTTAACTTTATCGCCTTTTTTAACAAACATGTTTGTTTCGCACCTCCTTTAGATAAGAATCACTATTACAATACTTCTGGTGCTAGGGAAACGATCTTCATAAAGTTGCCTTCACGCAATTCGCGGGCAACTGGGCCAAAGATACGAGTTCCACGAGGGCTCTTATCGTCACGGATAATAACCGCAGCATTTTCATCGAATTTGATGTATGAACCGTCTGTACGACGAGCTCCTGATTTAGTACGAACGATAACGGCTTTAACGACGTCACCTTTTTTGACAACCCCACCTGGCGTTGCTTGTTTAACCGTAGCAACAATCACGTCACCAATATTGGCAGTTTTACGACCAGATCCGCCAAGGACTTTGATCGTTAGAATTTCACGGGCACCTGAGTTGTCCGCCACTCTTAATCGGCTTTCTGCTTGGATCACGATGTGTATCCTCCTTTCAGATTTTGCAATTCACAATCTATATAGGAAAATCTCGTGTGATTAGATAATCACTGCCTTTTCAACAATCTCTACTAGACGGAAACGTTTCGTAGCTGATAATGGACGAGTTTCCATAATTTTCACGATATCGCCAACTTTTGCTTCGTTGTTTTCATCGTGTGCTTTGTATTTCTTAGAATAGTTCAGACGTTTGCCGTAGATAGGGTGGTTTTTCTTTGTTTCAACGACAACAGTGATAGTTTTATCCATTTTGTCTGATACCACGCGACCTTGGTAAACTTTGCGTTGATTTCTTTCTTCAGTCATACGCTAAATGGCCTCCTTCCACTATTACTTAGCTTGTTCACGCAATACTGTTTTAATGCGTGCAATCGATTTACGTACTTCTTTGATACGTGCAGTGTTTTCTAATTGACCTGTTGCTAATTGGAATCTAAGATTGAACAATTCTTCTTTCAATTGTTTTTCTTGATCTAGCATTTCGGCAGTGGTTAATTCTCTGATTTCTTTAACCTTCATTCGATTCACCACCCATTTCCTCACGTTTTACGATCTTCGTTTTCACTGGTAATTTGTGAGAAGCAAGACGTAGCGCTTCGCGCGCAACTTCTTCAGGTACACCGGCAATTTCAAACATGATTTTACCACGTTTAACTGGTGATACCCATCCTTCAGGAGCCCCTTTACCAGAACCCATACGTACCCCGATAGCTTTGGCAGTATAAGATTTGTGAGGGAAAATTTTGATCCATACTTTCCCGCCACGTTTCATATAACGAGTCATTGCGATACGGGCAGCTTCGATTTGACGGTTTGTGATCCAGTGTGATTCAACAGCTTGTAAGCCGTATTCACCGAATGCTACTTCTTTTCCGCCTTTCGCTTCGCCACGCATTTTTCCGCGGAACTCACGACGGTGTTTTACACGTTTAGGTACTAACATGTTTATTTCCCTCCTTTCTCAGTGTTCTTTTTAGTTGGAAGAACTTCTCCACGATAAATCCACACTTTAACTCCTAGTTTTCCGTATGTTGTATCTGCTTCTTCCCATGCGTAATCAATGTCCGCACGTAATGTATGAAGTGGAACGGTTCCTTCTGAGTAACCTTCTGAACGCGCGATATCCGCACCATTTAGACGGCCAGAAACTTGTGTTTTGATTCCTTTAGCGCCAGAACGCATTGTGCGTTGGATCGCTTGTTTTTGCGCACGACGGAAAGCAACACGGTTTTCTAATTGACGTGCGATTCCTTCGCCTACTAATTTAGCATCTAAATCTGGTTTTTTGATTTCAACGATGTTGATGTGAACTCGTTTGCCAGTTAGGCTATTTAATTCTTTTCTTAGGTTTTCGACTTCAGATCCGCCTTTACCGATAACCATACCTGGTTTAGCTGTGTGGATTGAAATATTCACGCGGTTTGCTGCACGCTCGATCTCAACTGTAGACACAGCGGCATCAGCAAGTTTAGATGCGATAAATTTACGGATTTTCAAATCTTCATGTAGAAATTCAGCATACTCTTTTTCAGCATACCATTTAGCATCCCAGTCACGGATGATGCCTACACGCATTCCAATTGGATGTACTTTTTGACCCACTGATTGTCCCTCCTTATTTTTCTGATACGACTACAGTAATATGACTTGTACGTTTGTTGATCGGTGAAGCTGAACCTTTCGCACGTGGACGGAAACGTTTCATCGTTGGTCCTTCGTTTACGAATGCTTCAGAAACAATCAAGTTTTCAACATCTAAGTCAAAATTATTTTCTGCATTGGCAATAGCTGACATCAAGACTTTCTCGATGATTCCAGCTGCTTTATTTGGTGTGAACTTTAAGATCGCGATTGCTTCAGCAACGCTTTTCCCTCTGATTAAGTCAATAACTAGACGAGATTTACGAGGAGAAACGCGGACTGTTTTAGCAGTTGCTTTCGCTGATGTGATTTGTTCTGCCATTTTTGGATATCCTCCCCTCAAAATTAGCGTCTTGTTTTCTTATCATCGGCAGCATGTCCGCGATAAGTTCTTGTTGGTGCAAATTCACCTAATTTGTGTCCTACCATGTCTTCTTGGATGTAAACTGGTACATGTTTCCGTCCATCATACACAGCAATTGTAAATCCGATAAAATTAGGGAAAATTGTAGAACGACGTGACCAAGTTTTGATCACTTTTTTCTTTTCAGCGCCTTCTTGTGCTTCGACCTTTTTCATCAAATGGTCATCGACAAAAGGTCCTTTTTTCAAACTACGACCCATGGTGTACCTCCTCTCAAAATGTGCGACACACGGTCAAGTATATTACTTAGTTTTACGACGACGAACGATAAGTTTGTCTGATTTTGCTTTTTTGTTACGTGTTTTGTAACCAAGTGCAGGTTGTCCCCAAGGAGAAACTGGTGCTTTACGTCCGATTGGTGCTTTACCTTCACCACCACCGTGTGGGTGATCATTAGGGTTCATTACGCTACCACGTACAGTTGGGCGTTTGCGCATCCAACGAGAACGACCGGCTTTACCGATGTTGATCAATTCGTGTTGTTCATTACCAACAGAACCGATTGTTGCACGACATGATGCTAAGATCATCCGTACTTCACCAGAGTTCAAGCGGATCAATACGTATTTGCCTTCTTTACCAAGTACTTGAGCACTTGTTCCAGCTGAACGAATCAATTGTCCACCTTTACCAGGTTTCATTTCGATGTTGTGGATAACAGTACCGACTGGAATGTTTTCTAGTGGTAATGCATTCCCTACTTTAATATCTGCATCTGGACCAGAAACGACAGTCATGCCAACTTCTAATCCTTTAGGTGCTAAGATGTATGCTTTTACTCCATCCTCGTAATGTACTAACGCAATGTTAGCAGAACGGTTTGGATCATATTCAATCGTTTTAACCGTAGCAACGACGTTGTCTTTGTTACGTTTGAAATCGATCAAACGGTATTGACGTTTGTGACCGCCACCTTGATGACGAACCGTGATACGTCCGTTGTTGTTACGACCAGCATTGTTTTTCAAAGGAGCTAACAATGTTTTTTCTGGTGTTGAAGTTGTGATTTCAGCGAAATCAGAACTTGTCATATTACGACGGCCGTTCGTGGTAGGTTTGTACTTTTTAATCGCCACGTCTTTTTCCCTCCCATGTAAAGTTTATGCGTGAGTTGCTTATTCAGCAGCTTCGAAAATTTGGATTTCTTTAGAATCTTCAGTTAAAGTCACAACAGCTTTGCGACGTTTTTTTGTATATCCTGCATATTTACCCATGCGTTTGAATTTCGGACGAACGTTGATGATGTTCACGTTTGCCACTTTCACTCCGTCAAAGGCAGCTTCTACAGCTTGTTTTACTAAAGTTTTGTTAGCTTTTGTGTCCACTTCAAAAGTGTATTTCTTGTCATCCATGGCAAGCATTGATTTTTCAGTGATCACTGGGCGTTTAATAACGTCTAGTAAGTTCATTATGCAAGCACCTCCTCGATCTGAGTAAGAGCAGTTTGTGTCACTAACATTTTGTCGTTAGAAACGATGTCTAAAACACTAATGTTATCAGCAGTAACTACAGAAACTTTTGGCAAGTTGCGCGCAGATAAAGCGGCAAAGTCGTTTTCAGATTCTAAAACTACCAATACTTTAGAGTCAATTGTCAAGTTAGCTAAAACTTGTTTGAATTCTTTTGTTTTTGGAGCATCAAAGCTTAATCCTTCTACTGCTACCAAGTTATTTGAAGCAACTTTTTCTGACAATACAGATTTCATTGCTAAGCGACGAACTTTTTTAGGAAGTTTGTAGCTGTATGAACGTGGTGTTGGTCCGAAGACTACGCCACCTCCACGCCATTGTGGTGAACGGATTGAACCTTGACGGGCACGTCCAGTTCCTTTTTGGCGCCATGGTTTACGGCCACCGCCACGAACGGCACTGCGGTTTTTCACAGCGTGTGTTCCTTGTCTTAATGAAGCGCGTTGCATGATGATTGCATCATAGACAACTGATTCATTTGGTTCGATTCCGAAGATTTCTTCGTTCAATGTAATTTCGCCATTTTGGCTTCCATCTTGTTTGAATAATGCTACATTCGGCATTCCTTAGTTCCTCCTTTCTTCCTATCTACTTATTTAGCTTTCACAGCTGATTTGATTGTAATCAATGATTTTTTCGCGCCAGGTACATTACCTTTGATCAAGATAACGTTGCGTTCTGCGTCTACGCGTACGATTTCCAAGTTTTGGATCGTGATGCGATTTCCGCCCATACGTCCAGCAAGACGTTTGTTTTTGAATACACGGTTAGGTGCAACTGGACCCATTGATCCAGGACGACGGTGGTAACGAGAACCGTGAGCCATTGGTCCGCGGCTTTGTCCGTGACGTTTGATAACGCCTTGGAATCCTTTACCTTTCGAAGTGCCGGTTACATCGATGATGTCTCCTGCTTCAAAAATATCAACTTTGATTTCTGATCCTACTTCTAAGCCCTCTAGCTCTACATTCTTGAATTCGCGAATGAAGCGCTTAGGAGCCGTGTTTGCTTTTGCAACATGACCTTTCGCAGGTTTGTTAGACAAAACTTCACGCATATCTTGGTAGCCGACTTGAATTGCTTCGTAGCCGTCATTTTCGATTGTTTTCACTTGTAGCACTACGTTTGGTGTAGCTTCTACTACAGTTACTGGAATCAATTCGCCAGATTCAGTGAAGATTTGAGTCATTCCCACTTTTTTCCCTAAGATTCCTTTGGTCATGATTACACCTCCATCTTAATTATTATAGTTTGATTTCGATATTAACACCGCTTGGCAAGTCTAGCTTCATTAAAGCATCAACAGTTTTTGGTGTTGGATTCACAATGTCGATTAGACGTTTGTGTGTACGCATTTCGAATTGTTCGCGTGAATCTTTGTATTTGTGCGTCGCACGGATGATCGTGTACAAGCTGCGTTCAGTTGGTAATGGAATTGGACCAGATACGCCAGCTCCAGTTCTCTTTGCAGTTTCTACGATTTTATCCGCTGATTGATCTAAAATACGATGTTCATACGCTTTTAAACGGATACGAATTTTTTGTTTTGCCATTGTTTTCCCTCCTTCGCCTATTTTGAAAAGTAGACATAGCTCCACGAAAATTTTCCGTCACGCTCGTCCATGGCAAAGCGTCCGGGCGTGTCGCAACCTCTCGTTTCGTAGCCGGCAGAAAATTTCTTTGCTGCCAGTGTGACTTACGTATTTACGTAAACAGCACCTTTATGATTATATTACGGATAAACATTGATTGCAAGCTTTTTTTATGGAAAAACCGGGATTCTTTTGCATTTCTTTCAGAAAATTTTCTTTTAGTTTCGAAACAAAAAAAAAGAAGCGTTGACCGCTTCTTCATTTCCTATTTATATAGAAGAAAACCTGCTATTGCGGTGCTTCCACATTCATACGGCTTTGGGCGTAGGTATAGGCACCATGCCACACATGGCCCACATAAGGATTGATGACCACGCCTTCTTTGATCGCCGCTGTGACAAAGGCTTTTGCTAAACGAACACTTTCCACGACGGGTTTGCCTTTTGCAAGACCGGCAGCGATTGCCGCTGAAAAGGTGCAGCCTGCCCCATGATTAAAATCGGTAGCGATTTTGTCACTTTCCAACAGGAGGAAGGATTCTCCATCATAAACAAGGTCGATGGCTTTTGCTCCTGGCAATCGATGACCGCCTTTGATCACGACGTATTTAGCACCTAATTGATGGATTTTTTCAGCAGCTTGCTTCATGGCTTCCACACTCGTCAAGTCCCCCAAACCCGAAAGAATCCCCGCTTCTACTAAATTAGGGGTGACAACATCTGCTAAAGGCAACAAATGCGTGATGATGGCATCGACACTTTTCGGCTGTAAGATTTCTGCGGTCCCTTTACAAGCAATGACGGGATCGATCACCACATTTTTGACTTGCTGCTGTTGGATCATCTTCGCTGCCTGTACAATATTGTCTTCATTGCCTAACATCCCCGTTTTAAGGGCATCCATCGGATCACCTGCAAAGGCGGAGATCAATTGTTTTTCGACAAGCGCTGGTTCCATTGCTGTTACTTCATGGCTCCAACCCGTTTGTGGATCCATCGTGACGATCGAAGCGATCGTAGCAAAACCAAAGACACCATACTCCTGAAACGTTTTTAAATCTGCTTCGATACCGGCACCACCGGTTGAATCGGACCCGGCAATTGATATGACTTTTTCCATCTTCTTCATCTCCTTGTGCTTTTTGCTAAGTATAGTCAATCTTCCCCTTGACGAAAAGAGCCATTTGGCTTATTTTTAAACCATCCAATTGAAAAAGGTGGTGCAGGATGGCTTTATCAAGTATTGACAAACAAAAGAAACAACCGATTTACCAGCAGATCGTGACCCATTTTATTGAAGAGATCCAAGCAGGAACCTATGGGCCTGGGGATCGTTTACCACCAGAGCGCAGCTTGGCCCAGACTTTTGACGTCAATCGTTCCACCGTCGTCAAAGCGTTAGATGAATTGAAGAGCTTAGGATGGATCGAACGAAAACAAGGCAGTGGTTCTCGAGTATTAGAAGGCCGCTGGGGGAACCGCCAAACCCCACTTTCTTATTTACGCTCGTCTTTAAGCAGCCCTTACTTGCAGCAAGACCCTTACCTTCAACAAATCCAACATTTACGTGCTGAAAAAGATGTGCTGGATCTGTATACAGGTGATCTACCTGCCGATCTGATCCCCGACTTCACGTTTCCTGCCTTTACCTGGGAAGAGATTCGCAAAGAAAGCACCAAAATTTTGCCAACTGGTTACGAGCCTCTGCAAGAAATTTTATTGCAGCACCTTGCGGATTCCTTCAATTTGCCCACTAGCGGTCAAAAACTAGTAATTACTGCCGGTTCGACGCAAGGAATTACGTTACTAATGCAAGTGCTGCTGCAAGCGGGGGACTGTATCGCGACAGAGGACCCTTCTTTCTTGTTCTCTCTCCCCTTGTTTTCCACGATGAATGTCCAGTTGATTGGGATCAAACAAGATAGCGAAGGGATGCGACCCGCCGCGTTGGAGAAAGTGCTGAAGGAAAAGAAGATCAAATTCGTCTATCTTAACCCCACCTTCCAAAACCCAACGGGGCATACTATGAGTGAGCATCGGCGTCAAGCGATCATCCGCCTTTGCCAGACCTACCAAGTACCGATCATTGAGGATGATGTTTTTAGTGAGTTGGCTTTTGATGAAGTGCCGTCCAAGCTAAAATCCATGGCTCCCGAAACTGTCATTTATTTAGGCTCGCTTTCAAAATTACTTGGGTCATCAATCAAAATTGGTTGGCTTTTGGTGCCAGAAGCGTTAGCCGACCAATTTGCCCAAGCGAAAAAACGGATGGCGATCGATACCACGATCTTCCCGCAAGTCCTTGCCAACATCGCCTTACGCTCCTTTGATTACCACCAGCAACAGCGGACACTGCTTGCAGAAATGGCCCAGCGTCAGCAAGACTTACTCCAACTCTTGCAGGCATTTCAGGAGGATTGGCAATGGCAGCCGACGAAAGGTGGTCTTTACCTGTGGTTGACTTGGCGTCACCGCACATTGACTCGCAAAGATTGGTCACTCTTTTTGGCGAACGATTGCTTAGTAGCACCTGCTTTTCTTTTCAGTAACGATACGAATGGCTTGCGTTTGAACTATACCCGCTTAGCCAAAGATGATTTACCGCTATTTCAAGAACGATTCACAAAAATCACCCAACAGTTAAAGGAGCAAACCTATGAACGAAACCATTGAGCTTTTGCATAATCACCGCACTTACCGACAATTTGACCCTGACTACCGCTTGAGCCAAGAGCAAGTAACCGCGATTTTGACTGCGGCTCGTCAAGCACCTAGCTGGATGAACGGGCAAGCCTATTCGATCTTAGTGATCGACGACCCGCAGATCCGCCAACAAATGGTCGAATGGAATCCTGGCAATCCTCATATCGCAGCAAGTTCACTCTTTCTGCTATTTTTAGCTGATTTAAATCGAACCAAAAAAGTTGCTGACGAAAAACAGACGCCCTATCCAATCGATGAGGGCTATCAGCCATTATTGATCGCCACAACTGATGCCAGCATCGCTTTGCAATCTGGTGCGATCGCTGCTGAATCACTGGGCTTAGGCACCGTCATTTCTGGCAGTGTCCGCAAAGACAGCGCCAAAATCGCTGAATTGCTGCACTTACCGGAATACGTCTATCCTGTGGCTGGCTTGAGCATCGGTAAACCAATCGTAGAAATGAAGGTCAAACCTCGCTTGCCAGAAGAAGCGGTCATTCATTACAACCACTACCAGGACTATTCTTATGATGCGATCGAAGCCTACGATCAAACGATGACTGCTTTTGGAGAAGCCCGTGAGACCAAACCATGGTCAGAAAAATTTGCTGGTTTTTACAGCAATCGCCCTGACCAAGGATTTGACGCCTTCTTGAAGAAGCAAAAACTAATAAAATAAAAAGCACCGCTCTCTTTAGCTTCGATGAACCGTAACGGATTCATCAACGCTAGAGAGCGCGGCTTTTTTTCTACAAGAGTCGAAAAAAAAGAGCAAAAGCGCGTACGCTTTTGCTCTTCGATCAATCAAATTAAGCTTGGATTGAAGTTACAACGCCTGAACCAACAGTACGTCCGCCTTCACGAATTGAGAAACGAGTTCCGTCTTCGATAGCGATTGGGTGGATCAATTCAACGTCGATTGTTACGTTATCACCAGGCATAACCATTTCAGTTCCTTCTGGTAATTCAACAACACCAGTTACGTCAGTTGTACGGAAGTAGAACTGAGGACGGTAGTTAGTGAAGAATGGTGTATGACGTCCACCTTCTTCTTTTGTTAAAACGTAAACTTCAGCTTTAAATTTTGTATGAGGTGTGATTGTACCAGCTTTAGCCAATACTTGTCCACGTTGGATGTCTTCACGAGCAACCCCACGTAGCAATGCACCAATGTTATCCCCTGCTTCAGCATAGTCTAACAATTTACGGAACATTTCAACACCAGTTACAGTTGTTTTAGCAGTTTCTTCAGCAATACCAACGATTTCAACTTCGTCACCAACGCGAACTTGTCCACGTTCAACACGGCCTGTAGCAACAGTACCACGTCCAGTGATTGAGAATACGTCTTCGACTGGCATCATGAATGGTTTGTCAGTGTCACGTTCTGGAGTTGGAACGTATTCGTCAACTGCAGCCATTAATTCCATGATTTTTTCTTCGTATGAAGCATCGCCTTCAAGAGCTTTCAAAGCAGAACCAGCGATTACAGGAACATCGTCGCCTGGGAAGTCATATTCTGACAATAAGTCACGAACTTCCATTTCAACTAATTCTAGTAATTCTTCGTCATCAACCATATCCATTTTGTTTAAGAAAACAACGATGTATGGTACACCAACGTTACGTGATAACAAGATGTGTTCACGTGTTTGAGGCATAGGACCATCAGCAGCAGATACTACTAAGATCGCGCCGTCCATTTGAGCAGCACCAGTGATCATGTTTTTAACGTAGTCCGCGTGTCCTGGGCAGTCAACGTGAGCATAGTGACGTGCTTCAGTTTCGTACTCAACGTGAGCAGTTGAGATAGTGATTCCGCGTTCGCGTTCTTCTGGAGCGCCATCGATTTGGTCGTAAGCTGAAGCTTGAGCCAAACCTTTTTTAGATAATACAGTTGTGATAGCAGCTGTAAGTGTAGTTTTACCATGGTCAACGTGTCCGATCGTACCAATGTTTACGTGGGGTTTAGAACGGTCAAATTTTTCTTTTGCCATTTTAAAATGTTCCTCCTAAAAATGCAGTTTATTTTTTATATTTGATAGGTAGGGAGCCGCAGCTCCCCATCCCTTATCATCGATAATATTGTACACGAAACTCAGAAAAAAATATAGCTTTTTACTTAATTTCCTATACTTCCATCAATTATTCAGCTTTGCCGCCGTTTTTCTTGATGATTTCTTCTTGAACAGATTTAGGTACATCTTCATAGTGATCAAATGTCATCATGAACGTACCGCGACCTTGTGTTGATGAACGAAGTGTTGTTGCGTAACCGAACATTTCAGCTAATGGCACGATTGCGTTCACGATTTGTGAGTTACCGTGTGCTTCCATTCCTTCTACGCGTCCACGACGAGCAGTTACGTGACCCATAACATCACCTAAGTAATCTTCTGGTACAGTGATAACTACTTTCATCATTGGTTCAAGAATTACTGGGTTTGCTTTCTTCGCTGCAGCACGTAAAGCCATAGAAGCTGCAACACGGAAGGCAGTTTCACTTGAATCGACATCATGGTATGAACCATCATAAAGTTTTGCTTTGATGTCTACTAATGGGTAACCGGCTAAGACACCGTTCGCCATTGAGTCTTCAAGTCCTTTTTCAACTGCTGGGATGTATTCACGAGGAACCACACCACCGACAATCGCGTTTTCGAATTCGAAGCCTTTACCTTCTTCGTTTGGTGTAAATTCGACCCATACGTGACCGTATTGACCTTTACCACCAGACTGACGTACAAATTTACCTTCCGCTTGTGTTGCTGCACGGAATGTTTCACGATAAGAAACTTGAGGCGCACCTACGTTTGCTTCAACTTTAAATTCGCGACGCATACGGTCAACTAAGACGTCCAAGTGAAGTTCTCCCATACCAGCGATAACAGTTTCGCCTGTTTCAGCGTTTGTTTCCACACGGAATGATGGATCTTCTTCAGCAAGTTTTTGTAAAGCAACCCCCATTTTATCTTGGTCAGCTTTTGATTTAGGCTCAACAGCGACTTCGATAACTGGTTCTGGGAATTCGATTGATTCAAGGATTACTGGTGCTTTTTCATCACATAGTGTATCCCCAGTTGTTGTGTCTTTCAAACCAACAGCAGCGGCGATATCGCCTGAGTATACTGTTTGGATTTCAGCACGTGTGTTGGCGTGCATTTGTAGGATACGACCGATACGTTCGCGTTTGCCTTTTGAAGCATTCAATACGTATGATCCAGAGTTCAAGATACCTGAATACACACGGAAGAATGTCAAACGACCTACGAATGGGTCAGTCATTACTTTAAATGCTAATGAAGCAAATGGTGCTTCATCGTCAGCCGGACGATCAGTTTCTTCGTCTGTTTTAGGATTTACCCCTTTGATCGCAGGAACATCAAGTGGTGAAGGCAAGTAGTCGATGACTGCATCCAACATCAATTGAACCCCTTTGTTTTTAAAGGCAGATCCGCAAAGAACAGGGAAAAAGTCAACAGTCAATGTTGCTTGACGAATACCAGCTTTCAATTCTTCTTCAGTGATTTCTTCACCGTCCAAGAATTTCATCATTAGTTCTTCGTCAGTATCCGCAACAGCTTCGATTAATTTTTCGCGCCATTCTTCAGCTAATTCTACGTATTCTTCAGGAATTTCAGTCTCTTGGATTTCAGTTCCTAAGTCATTTGTGTAGATTTCAGCTTTCATTTTTACTAAGTCGATAATACCAGTAAAGTCATCTTCCGCACCAATTGGTAATTGGATTGGGTGAGCATTTGCTTGTAAACGATCATGTAAAGTTGATACAGAGTATAAGAAGTCTGCACCAATTTTGTCCATTTTGTTACAGAATACGATACGTGGTACGCGGTAGTCTGTCGCTTGACGCCAAACTGTTTCTGTTTGAGGTTCTACACCTGATTGTGAGTCCAATACAGTTACAGCACCATCAAGTACACGCAATGAACGTTGCACTTCGATTGTGAAGTCCACGTGTCCTGGTGTGTCGATGATATTTACGCGGTTTTCTTTCCATTGCGCAGTTGTCGCAGCAGAAGTGATTGTGATCCCACGTTCTTGTTCTTGTTCCATCCAGTCCATTTGAGAAGCACCTTCATGTGTTTCACCAATTTTATGGATTTTACCTGTGTAATAAAGGATACGTTCAGTTGTCGTTGTTTTACCAGCGTCAACGTGGGCCATGATCCCGATATTACGAGTTTTTTCTAGCGAAAATTCTCTTGCCATTCTAGGTTGTTCCCCTCTCATTCTTACTTAACTTAAGCTAAGGTTGTCTCAGTACCTTCCAATAAAAAGCAGTGAGGATCTTACCAACGATAGTGAGCAAATGCGCGGTTGGCTTCCGCCATTTTGTGTGTGTCTTCGCGTTTTTTCACAGAAGCACCAGTGTTGTTTGCTGCATCCATGATTTCTTTTGCAAGACGTTCTTCCATTGTGTGTTCGCCACGCAAACGAGCGTAGTTTACCACCCAACGAAGACCTAGAGTTGTACGACGTTCAGGACGTACTTCTACTGGTACTTGGTAGTTAGAACCACCGACACGGCGAGCTTTAACTTCCAAGACAGGCATAATGTTTTTCATTGCTTGTTCGAAAACTTCCAATGGATCATTTCCTGTAGATTCTTTGATAATGCCAAAAGCATTGTAGATAATATTTGCAGCAACACCGCGTTTACCATCAACCATTACACGGTTGATCAAACGAGTTACTAATTTTGAGTTATAAATAGGATCTGGTAAAACATCACGTTTTGCAACAGGACCTTTACGAGGCATCCGTAACTCCTCCTTCCGAGATATCAGTTCTGATTTAAATAAGATTCATTTGATCTGTTTGTCTTAAAGATTAAGCTTTAGGACGTTTTGTACCATATTTAGAACGAGATTGTTTACGATCGTTAACACCGGCAGTATCCAATGCACCACGAACGATATGGTAACGTACCCCTGGTAAGTCTTTTACACGTCCACCACGTAACAAGACCACGCTGTGTTCTTGTAAGTTGTGTCCGATACCTGGAATATAAGCTGTCACTTCAATCAAGTTTGACAAACGAACACGCGCATATTTACGTAGAGCTGAGTTCGGTTTTTTCGGTGTCATAGTTCCCACACGAGTAGCTACCCCACGCTTTTGAGGTGAGTTAACATTCGTTTGAGCTTTCTTGAAACTGTTATATCCTTTGTTCAATGCTGGTGAATTTGATTTTTCAACCTTGGATTTACGAGGTTTACGTACTAATTGATTAATTGTAGGCATCCCTAGTTGTCCTCCTTCCTTGATTCGCTTTATAGTCCCACACATCCAGGTGGTTCTTTTTTTGCGATAAAAAATAATGCACTCTCTGCATTCATATCAACTATGCTTTGATAGACAGTCAGCACGTCTCCAACGAGAGACCTGTAGATAAAGCACCTTTGATAGAATATCATGCTTATTCTTACCTGTCAAGTATCCTCCTAAGCTTTTTTCAAAAGAAATCTGTTACAAAAAATCCGCAAATTTTACGCTTCTTCCTATATAATAGAGACAAAGCATCTATTAAAAAAAGGCGGGAAGAAAATGAACCTAAAAGAAATGGTCGGCATTGAAGCGGCTAGTTATGTAAAAGATGGCATGGTGGTTGGCTTGGGTACTGGCTCAACAGCCTACTACATGATTGAAGAACTGGGTCGACGGGTAAAAGAAGAAGGTCTATCGATCACTGGTGTCCCAACTTCTTGGGCATCGAAAAAACAAGCAGAAGGATTAGGTATCCCGATTCGCACCATCGATGAAGTGGATGCTGTGGATCTAACGATCGACGGTGCAGATGAGATCAGCAAGGATTATCATGGCATCAAAGGCGGCGGTGCAGCCCTTTTATTTGAAAAAATCGTGGCGTCTAACTCCGAAAAAGTCTTGTGGATCGTTGATGAATCGAAAATGGTCGAAACACTTGGTGCCTTCCCGTTGCCAGTGGAAGTGATCCCTTATGGCAGCCAACAGCTGCTGCGTCTGTTCGAGAAGAAAAACTACCATCCAAAACTACGTCTGAATGAAGAAGGCGAACCGTTAAAAACCGATTGCAGCAATTACATCATTGATCTTCATCTGGAAACGATCACCGCTCCTACTGAGTTGGCACAGGAATTAGACGCTACAGTGGGCGTGGTTGAACATGGTTTGTTTTTGGATATGGTTCATACGATCATTGTCGGATTACCTGAAGGACCGAGTACTAAGCACGTTAGATAATGGAAACCAAAAAAGAGGAGCGATAGCGCTTCTCTTTTTTTCGTTACTTTTCTTCAATTCGCTTAAATTTTATTATTTTTTGTGCAAATTACCCTATCATTTAAGAAATAATTATGATACATTCAATAAAAAGGGAAAGGTAGGAGGGTTTATGAAAATCATAGGCTATGCTCGTTCAACGATTACCGATAACTCAACAAGTGAACAAATAAACAAACTTGAGGAATTCGGTTGTAATAAATATTTCCACGAAACGTATAGCGTGGAAGAAAGTGAAGAAAATCATTCATTGGAGTCAGTGGTAGCACAAATGCACCCCGGTGACACCTTAGTCGTTACGGAACTACATCGTTTAGGGAAAACGACCAGACAACTGACCGATCTCACTGATCTATTAAAACAGCGAGAACTTCATCTGGTTTCACTTGCAGAACAAATCGATACCCGCGGTCCGATGGGGCAGGTTTACTTCAATTTGATGGAAGGACTTGCGAACATGGAACGCTCACTCATCAAAGAGCGCACGCTAGTCGGCTTAAACAAAGCCCGCAAAAAAGGCAAAATTGGCGGTCGTCCGAAGATCGATCCGAAGACGATCAAGAAAATCCGTCATTTGTACTACGAGAAAAAAGAAACGATTCAATATATTTCTGAGAAATGCGGTGTTTCTGTAGGTACCTGCTACAAATACATAAAATTATCCGAAGAAGAATGGCGCAAGTTACGTTCATAGTTGTCGACTCTCCTAGAACAGCATAAAACAAAAGCGGTCCGTTTTTTAAAGATCCTCATTTGTTTTTCCTTAAGAATGGCGTTTTCCCTAGCTTTTCCTCCAAAACCATGGAAATTCTTTGAGAAAGAGTGTACAATAAATACGGAATTGAAAATTTCAGAAAAATATCGAATATCTAAAGGAGAGTTTTACATGCCAAAATTAGTATTTTCTCGTCATGGACTAAGCGAATGGAACAAATTAAACCAGTTTACCGGTTGGGCTGATGTTGATCTAGCGCCAGAAGGTGTCGAAGAAGCAATCGAAGGCGGACGTAAAATCAAAGAAGCAGGCATCGAATTTGACGTTGCTTACACATCTGTTTTAACTCGTGCCATCAAAACTTGTAATTACATTTTAGAATATTCTGATCAACTTTGGGTACCAACGATCAAATCATGGCGCTTAAACGAACGTCATTACGGTAAATTACAAGGTTTAAATAAAAAAGAAACTGCTGAAAAATACGGTGACGAACAAGTACACATCTGGCGTCGTTCTTACGATGTTTTACCTCCATTGATGGAAGCTTCAGATGAAGGTTCTGCTGCAAACGACCGTCGTTATGCAATGCTTGACCCTCGCGACGTACCTGGTGGAGAAAACTTAAAAGTTACTTTAGAACGTGCATTGCCTTTCTGGCAAGATGAAATCGCCCCAGCATTAAAAGACGACAAAACTGTCTTAGTTGCGGCTCACGGAAACTCTCTACGTGCATTAGCAAAACATATCGAAGGTATTTCAGACGAAGATATCATGGATCTTGAGATCCCAACTGGTCAACCACTTGTTTATGAATTGAACGATGATTTGACTGTTGCGAAAAAATACTACTTATAAGCCTCGCTTATCGCTGCCCTTTTTTAAAAAAGGGCAGTTTTTTTATTGGCATTTCCTCCCCCCTCTTTTATAATTGAGGGTGTACTCGAAAGGAGCTTATTATGAAACTAGTCAAAAATGATACCGTTTTATTTTTAGGTGACAGCATCACAGATTGCGATCGTGATCGCCAAGATCCCCACGATTTAGGACATGGGTTTGCCCGTCTCGTTGCCGATCAGCTGGCAGAAACATTCCCCACTGCAGGATTTACCTTTTATAATCGGGGGATCGGCGGCAACAAAGCTGCCGACGTCTTAGCCCGTCTCCAAGAAGATTGCCTTCAATTAGCACCTGACGTCTTGATCTTTATGATTGGGATCAACGACACGTGGCACAATGTCGGTGGTCCCGATTTTGGTTCAGAAGAGGCCGCAACGTCCTTTGAGGCAACCTACCGTAAAATTCTGGAACAAGTGACCCAACAGGGGATCACGCGTATTTTCTTGCTGGAACCTTTTGTTTTGCCATATCCTGAGGATCGCCAAACTTGGCGGATCGATCTTGATCCGAAAATCCAAATCGTTCGTCGCTTAGCTGCCGCCTTTCATTGTCAGCTGCTGTCGCTGGATGGCTTGTTTGCCGAAGCTGCCGTTGCTAGCTCCCCACAGGCACTGACAGGCGATGACGGGGTGCACCCCACTCCTGCTGGACACGCCTTGATTGCGAATCAGCTAATGGCCCGTTTGGCTTTTTCTTCTGAAGGGTAAATAAACAGACCGCTCCGCGACAACCAAGTCGCAGGAACGGTCTGTTTTATGATTAGAGATAGGTTGAAGGAGTTAATGAATCTTGGTAGATTGCAATCACGTCTTCTTCTTGCAGCGGTACATACGCATTTGTTGCAATAGAGCTGAATTGAACTGCTTGAGCCGCCATTTCAGCAAAATGGGTGTCATCGGCGATCCCTACTTCTGGCAAAGTCATCGGAATATCGCAAGAAGCAAAAAAGTCATACAGTTTTTGAATCCCCATTCGGGCAGCTAATTCTGGCACTGCTTCTTGGACACCAAAGACTTCTCTGGCAAACCGCGCAAATTTCGGCGCCGTTTCTTCATTCAATACATGAAGCATCCAGCGTGGGGTCAGAATCGCTAAGCCGATGCCATGGGTAATGTCATAAAACGCACTCAACTCATGCTCCATCGCATGACAAGACCAAGCACCACCCTTGCCGCTTCCAGTCAAACCATTTAAGGCTAAGGTGCTCGCCCACATCAAATTCGCCCGTGCATCATAGTCTGTGGGGTCCTTTAATGCGATGGGCAGATTTTTAATGACTGCTTTTAGCAATCCTTCTGCTACACCGTCTTGGACATCTGTTCCTTCTGTTTTACTGAAATAATTTTCAATCAGATGGCTCATGATATCCGCTGAACCGGCAGCCGTTTGATAGCGACTGACACTAAAGGTCGTTGTTGGATCTAAAAAGGATACTTTCGGTAAAAATTCGGGTCCGTGAACGCCAAGTTTTTGTTTCGTTTCTAGATTAGAGATCACCGCGCCACGATTCATTTCACTACCGGTAGCCGCAAGGGTCAGGATCGTCACTAATGGAATCGCTGGTCCTTGATAGCTTCTGGAAAGTACTAAGTCCCAAGGCTCTTGCTCACTACAAGCTGCCCCAGCGATCACTTTGCTGCAATCAATTACAGAACCGCCGCCAACAGCTAAAATGACGTCGATCTTTTCTGAACGACAAAGAGCGGCTCCTTGACGAACGGTTTCGATTCGTGGATTTGGATCGACACCAGTCAATTCAGTGACTTGATTGCCGTTGGCAGTCAATTGCGCCATGACTGCATCGTACAAACCGTTTGTCTTGATACTGCCGCCACCATAGACTAGCAAGACGTTTTTTCCAAATGTATTCAGTACTTCTGGCAGCTCGTTCAGACGGTCTTTCCCAAAACGAATGTCCGTCGTTACATGAAATGTAAAATTATTCATTGTCTCGTCTCCTTTTTACACCTTTTCTTTTCATTAAACCATTTTCTGGCAAAAGTGCAACGCTTCTTCGTGGCTTTTTGCCAACAAAAAAAGATAACACATTCTCGGTTGCATGCAAACCAATACGATTTGGCTGCTTGCTCTATCAAAAGCAAGCAGCCTTCGCATCGTTCATGCACCGATCCTGCGGTATCGTTTTTACGCGATCGCTGTTTCTAAGCCAACTTTGATCATGTCGTTAAATGTCGTTTGTCTTTCTTCTGGCGTTGTTTCTTCTCCAGTGATGATGTGGTCGCTGACGGTACAGATCGCTAAGGTTTGAACGTGGAATTTCGCCCCTAAATAGTATAAGGCTGCGGCTTCCATCTCAACACCCATCACTCCAAGGTCTGCCAACTGTAAGGTTTCCGTTATGTCATCTTTGTAGAAGGTATCTTCAGATAAGATGTTGCCGACGTGGGTGGTAAATCCTGATTCAATCGCTGTATCATAGGCTTTACGCAGCAGTGCAAAGTCAGCGATTGGTGGGAAATGGAAACTTTGGAAGTTTTTTGCCACCATCGATGAACTTGTTGCTGCCGCTTGGGCAATCACAAGATCACGTACGTGGACATCTTTTGAGATGGCACCACACGTACCGACCCGAATCAATTTCTTCACGCCGTAAGAGTTGATCAATTCATGGGCATAGATGCTCGCTGAAGGCATGCCCATGCCAGTTCCTTGGACAGAGACCCGCTCGCCCTTATAAACGCCTGTATAGCCCAACATCCCCCGAACATTGTTGTAACAGATCGGGTCTTCTAAAAATGTTTCAGCAATATATTTTGCCCGCAGTGGATCACCTGGTAACAAGATTTTGTCTGCGATCTCGCCTGCTTTTGCTTCGATATGAACGCTCATTCGTTTTTCTCCTTTGGTCTGCTTTTTATAGTACTGCTAACGTTTCTTTGATCAACGCTTTAAATTCTGCCTTGACCCGTTCCGTCGTTTCCACGACTTCTTCATGATTCAAGCTCGCTTGCATACCAGCAGCCAAGTTTGTGATGCAAGAAACACCTAAGACTTTCAAGCCACTGTGAACCGCAACGATCACTTCTGGGACAGTCGACATACCGACAGCATCGGCACCGATCGTCCGAGCAAAGCGAATCTCTGCTGGCGTTTCATACGTAGGACCTGAGAAGCCCATATAGACGCCTTCTTTTAAGTGCAATCCTTTTGATGCACCAACTTTTTGTGCCGCTTCCCGGTAAGGCAGATGGTAGGCTTGGCTCATATCTGGGAAACGCGGACCCATTTCTTCTTCGTTTTCACCAATCAGTGGGTTGTCCCCCATAAAGTTGATTTGATCGGTGATCAACATCAAGTCTCCCGGCTGGAAGCTTTCGTTTACGCCGCCACAGGCATTGGTCACGACTAAAGAATGAGCTTTCAATGCCGCCATCACACGGACGGGGTAAGTGACCGTCTGCATCGAATGGCCTTCATAATAATGGAATCGTCCTTGCATCGCTAAGACTTTTTTCCCAGCTAGTGTTCCATAGACCAATTGTCCTGCATGACCGACCACTGTCGAAACAGGAAAATGCGGGATATCGTTGTAAGGCAACACGATTGGATTTTCGATCTCATCGGCTAATTCACCTAAGCCAGAACCTAAAATCAAGCCAAATTCCACTTCACCGACGCCGCTTTCTTGGATAAATGCCGTTGTTTCTTGTAATTTCTCATGTAACGTTGTCATTTCATCACCTCTAGTTTAAATGTTTTAAAAAGCTAGTTCCGTTTTCTGTAGCTGAAACACCAAAGTTTTCAGCGATCGTTGCGGAAATATCTGCATAATAGCCTTGTGGCAATTTACCTTGGCCTTGGAATTTCTTGCTGTAGGCTAGTAATGGCACATATTCTCTCGTGTGATCCGTTCCCGTAAAGGTTGGGTCATTGCCGTGGTCAGCTGTGATCAATAACAGATCCTCATCTCCCATTGCTTCTAAGAGTTCTGGAATACGCAAATCAAAATCTTCAATGGCGTGGGCATACCCTACGACATCGCGACGGTGACCATAAAGCGCATCGAAGTCGACCAAGTTCGTAAAGCTTAGACCCGTAAAGTCTTGTTTCATCACCTTCAGTAATTGATCCACACCGTCCATATTGCTCTTCGTCCGTACAGAATCAGTGATTCCTTGCCCGTTGAAGATATCATTGATCTTCCCAACGGCGATCACGTCTTTTCCAGCTTCTTTCAATGAATCTAACACTGTATGGCCAAATGGATCGAGTGCGTAGTCATGACGATTGCTCGTACGAGTAAAGTTTCCAGGCTCACCGACATACGGACGCGCGATGATGCGGCCGATCATATACGGCTCATCTTTCGTGATATCCCGAACGTACTGACAAATACGATACAATTCTTCTAATGGAATGATTTCCTCATGTGCGGCAATCTGCAACACTGGGTCAGCCGAAGTGTAAACGATCAGATCGCCGGTCTTCATTTGATGTTCGCCGAAGTCATCAATGACTGCTGTCCCTGAGTACGGCGCATTGCAGACGATTTTACGTCCAGAGAACGCTTCGATCTGTTGCAACAATTCATCGGGAAACCCATCGGGAAATACGCGGAAAGGTTTTTGAATATTCAAGCCCATGATCTCCCAGTGCCCTGTCATCGTATCTTTCCCAACGGAAACTTCTTCCAATTTGGTTGCATACCCATCATGGTCAGCTACCGCCTTCACGCCTTCTAAAGGACGGATCGTCCCTAGGCCTAATTGTTCCAAGTGAGGGATCGTTAAGCCTGCTTCTTTTGCAATATGGCCTAATGTATCTGAACCGACATCACCAAAAGCTGCCGCATCAGGTGCTTCACCAATTCCGACTGAATCCATCACGATCAAGTGTACACGTTTAAACATTCTATTCCCTACTTTCTTTATTTTATGCTTTTACAAGCGGATCTACTACCTCTATCATACTAAACTTAAGCAAAAATTGCGCTGGGTTGCTTCGGAAATTTCCTGATGCGTTCCTTTCACCCAGAGGATAGAAAAAGGGCAGGACACAGCAACACATTCATGTCCCATAGCCCCACCCTTTCATACTGAAAAAATTATTTAGATTTAATGTAGTTCTTCCCGTTAGCTTTCGGACCAGCAGCTTTTCCAAGGAAAAGGACAAGCACGATGATCGTCAAGGCATAAGGCGCAGCTTGTAAGTAAACCGCTGGAATCGAAGAGATGATTGGCAGCTGGCCACCTACGATACTGATGTTTTGCGCGAAACCGAAGAAAATCGCTGCTCCCATCGCACCAAGTGGATTCCATTTACCAAAGATCATCGCAGCCATCGAGATAAATCCTTGACCGGCGAT
The DNA here is from genome assembly GCF_002140615.1 of Enterococcus sp. 2G9_DIV0600. Taxonomy (NCBI): domain Bacteria; kingdom Bacillati; phylum Bacillota; class Bacilli; order Lactobacillales; family Enterococcaceae; genus Enterococcus; species Enterococcus sp. 2G9_DIV0600. The sequence goes on along the minus strand of NZ_NGLL01000002.1, from coordinate 267,208 downwards.
CGTTGTCACGGCAAAGCGACCCGCGATCGATTGAGCAAACAAGGCACCGCCCATCCCACCAAGGAATCCAGAGATCAAGACGCCTGAGTAACGCATCACGTAAACATTGATCCCTAAGGTATCCGCTGCTTGAGGATGCTCACCGACAGAACGAAGACGCAACCCAAAGCGTGTTTTGAAAATCACGAACCACGCGATCACTGAGATCAAAATGGCGAAGTACGCCGGTAAGAACGTTTGATTAAAGAAAATCGGGCCAATGATAGGAATATCTTTAAGGATCGGAAAATTGAAATACCCCAATGTCCGTTGGATGTTATCCGTTTGCCCTTTGTTGTAGATCGCTTTGACTAAGAACACGGCCAAAGCTGGTGCCATCAAGTTCATCACCGTACCACTGATGATATGGTCTGCACGGAAGTTGATGGTTGCCACCGCATGCAGCAAGGAGAAAACCACACCGACAAGTCCGCCGACGAGCATCCCTAACCACGGTGTCCACGCACCGAATTGTGACGCAAATTCAATATTGAAAACAATCGAGCTAAAAGCACCCATAACCATGATTCCTTCAAGACCCACGTTAACGATCCCACTGCGCTCTGAGAACACGCCACCTAGCGCCGTCAAAATCAGAGGAGACGCATAAATCAATGTTTGAGTGACGATCGAAGAAATTAAACTAATATCCATTAGATGGTTCCTCCTTCCTGATCTTGATCGTTTGGTTGGGCTTCAATCTCCTGTACGACCAGCGCTTCTTTTTTGCCGTCAAAGATTTTTGCCAACAAGAAACGAATCACAAAACTGATCGCTACGAAGAAAATAATAATTGCGATATTAACATCAACTAATTCAGATGGAATACCTGCAAACTGCATGCCTTGTCCACCTAATTTCAAAATACTGAACAAGAGGGCTGAAAGCAAGATTCCGATCGATGAGCCGCTTCCTAACAAGGATACAGCCATACCGTCAAACCCGATGCTTAATGATGACCCTTGAACGAAGAAGTTTTCAAACGTTCCTAGTCCTTGAACGACTCCACCTAATCCAGCAAGCGTTCCAGAGATGATCATTGAGATAATGATCGTCCGTTTGCTGCTCATCCCCGCATATTCAGAAGCGCATGGGTTCAAGCCCACCGCGCGAATCTCATAACCAAGAGTGGTTTTTTTCATCAAGAACCAAACCAAAACTAAGAAGATCAAGGCTAAGAAGATCCCTAAGTTCAAGCGAGAGTTGCTCGTGATGCTTGCTAGAAACGGCGTCTGCATGGAGGCATTTTCCCCCACCATTTTTGTGACCCCTTTTGTCGTGATCATGGATTCGCTCATCACATTATTGACTAAATGGTTCCCCGTATAAAGCAAGATATAGTTCATCATGATCGTCACGATGACTTCACTTGTTCCAAAGAATGCCCGTAGGAAACCAGGAATCGCAGCTGCGATCGCCCCGCATAAAGCCCCTACGATCACAGCTAATGGCAAGACCACCAACCGAGGCGCATCTGGCATCGCTAGTGCGACCCAGATACTGGCAACCCAACCTGCTAACGCTTGACCAGAAAGACCGATATTGAAGAATCCGGCTGAGTTTGCAACGGCAAACCCCAGAGCGGTAAAGATCAATGGTCCTGCTGTAACAAAAATCTCACCAATGTTGCGGGCATTTAACCCACCTGTTTGTCCGTTGATAAAAACGGTCCGAAACATTTGTGTATACCCTGTGATTGGGCTGTAGCCGAAGGCCGCCATGATGATCCCGCCAAGGACGAATCCCAACAAGACAGCGATGATCGGCACTAATATATTGCGGATCTTTTCTTTGCGGTTATTCAACCGAACCACCTACTTCCTCCATTTGCAGCTCTCGTCTTGCTTCCTCCAAGGAGTACCCTGCCATCAACAAGCCAAGCTCTTTCTCTGATGTTTCTTTCGGATCAACGACCCCAACGATCTCACCAGCATGAATAACAGCAATGCGGTCTGATACATTCAAAATTTCATCTAATTCAAAGCTGACTAACAACACCGCTTTGAATTTATCCCGCTGTTCAATCAAGCGTTTGTGGATAAATTCGATCGCTCCAACATCCAACCCACGGGTCGGATTGGCAACGATCAATAGATCAGGATCGCGGCTGATTTCTCGTGCGATGATCGCTTTTTGTTGATTCCCGCCGGACAATGCCCGTGCTGGTACGATCTCGTTGACTGTTCGTACGTCAAATTCTTGAATCAAGTCACGAGCAAACTCGTTGATCTCTCCGTAATCCAAGACACCTGCATTACTCAAAGGTTTTTTGTAGTAGGTTTGCAAGGCGATGTTTTCTGATAACATCATATCCAAGACAAGTCCGTATTTATGGCGGTCTTCTGGCACATGACCAACGCCGGCTTCGGTGACTTTCCGAGGCTTGAAGTTAGTGATGTCATCACCATTCAGCAAGACCTTGCCGCTTTCGACTTTCCGTAAACCAGTGATGGCTTGTAACAGCTCTGATTGCCCATTGCCATCGATCCCAGCAATCCCCAATACTTCACCTGCACGTACTTCTAAGCTTAAGTTTTTGACTGCTTCTAAGCCACGGTTTTCTTTTACGACTAAGTTTTCAACAGAAAGCACGACTTCTTTTGGTGACGCTTCTTTCTTCGGTGTCTTGAAGGACACAGAACGACCAACCATCATATCGGCCAACTGTTGCGAGCTGACGTCTTTGACATTGACAGTGCCGATCCCTTGTCCCCGACGGATAACTGTACAACGGTCTGCCACCGCTTTGATCTCATCCAGTTTGTGGGTGATCAAGATGATCGATTTGCCTTCACGCACCAATCCGCGCATGATCTCGATCAGCTCTTCGATTTCTTGCGGTGTCAAAACTGCCGTTGGTTCATCAAAAATCAGTACATCTGCGCCGCGGTAAAGAGTCTTCAAGATCTCTACCCGTTGTTCCATCCCGACAGAGATGTCACGCACATAAGCATCTGGATCAACCGATAAACCATATTGTTCAGAAACTTTTTTGATTTCTTTGCGGGCTTTCTTGCGATCTAACACACCGAGATGATGGGGTTCGCTCCCCAAAATGATATTTTCTGTTACAGTAAAGGCGTCTACCAGCATGAAATGCTGATGCACCATCCCGATCCCCAATTTGTTTGCTGCGGTCGGACTCGTGATATTCACTTTTTCACCATTCATCCAGATTTCACCAGATGTTGGTTCCAATAATCCTGACAGCATATTCATCAAGGTCGACTTACCCGCTCCATTTTCACCAAGCAATGCGTGGATTTCTCCTGGCCTTACTTGCAAGTTGACATCGTCATTGGCTTTGAACGTTCCAAACTCTTTGGTGATATGACGCATTTCTACAACATATTTTTCCTCAGCCAAATTACTCACATCCTTACTTTCTAATTCGCTTATACAAACCATTCGTCATGTCAAAAAAATAATTGCTATTGCTTAGGATGATTACTATCCTCATGAAAACCCGTAGCTTTCATCAACATAGTAATCCAACAACGATCATCTTGCCCTAAACTAGGGCAAGATAACCGAAAAAACAACTTTATTTTTCAGGTGTTTCTGGTACTTCTACTTTGCCGTCGATCACGTCTTGTTTCGCTGTTTCGATCGCTGCTTTGGCATCATCTGAAAGGAACCCTTCAGTAATGTCTACACCGCCATCTTTCAAGCCGTAAACAATGTGTTCGCCGCCAGGGAAGTTGTCTTCTAACGCACGAGTTGAGATATCTTGTACCGCTGCGCCAACACCTTTCAATGTTGAAGCCAATGTGAAGTTATCTTCTTTGCCGTCAGCAGTTGTGAATTTTCCTTCGTCTTGTTGATCGCTATCCACACCGATGACCCAAACTTTTTTGTCTTCTAGGTCTGCTTCGTTCAATTGTTCATTGATTGCTTTTGCTTCTTGGAAGACACCTGCACCAGTACCACCAGATGCGTGGAAGATTACGTCAGCGCCGCCTTGATACATTGAAGCTGCCAATGCTTTCCCTTTGGCAGGATCACCAAATGATGCTGCATATTGAGAATCAATTGTAATTTCTTTACCTAATTTTTCAGCTGCGTCTTGAACACCCTTCGTGAAACCAGCTTCGAAACGGTCGATAACGACGCCTTCTTCACCACCGATGAAGCCGACTTTGTTTGTTTTGGTTGTATACGCTGCTGCAACACCAGCTAAGTAAGCTGCTTCATTATCTTTAAATGTTGCTGAAACAACGTTGTCTTTGCCTTCGATCACATCATCGATGATCCCGAATTGTGTATCAGGGTTTTGGTCAGCTGCTGCTGCGATTGAATCTTTCAATAAGTAACCCACACCGAAAATCGTTTTGAAACCATTTTGAACGGCACCATTTACGTTTGTTGTGTATTCTGATGCTTCATTTGATTGCACGTAGTCATAACCACCAGCACCGCGAGCGATCCCGTGTTCTTCACCCCATGCTTCTAAGCCTTCCCACGCTGACTGGTTGAATGAGCGGTCATCCACCCCACCGATATCGGTAACGATTGCGACACTATGCGCTGCATCAGTCGTACCGTCTGCAGAACCGCCGCCTGTTGAATCAGTTGAGCCTGAATTTCCTCCGCCACAAGCACCAAGTAAAGTCAACCCAGCTACTGCAACAATACCGAAACTAAATAATTTTGCTTTTTTCATTGCTGTAAAGCCCCCTAAAAATATAGTTTTTTTCAACAGCCGCATCGACTGAATGAACATGGTTTATAAATCTTTGTTCGTGAAGTAATAAGGCAATAGGCCTTCTACCGTGGTTTCTTTGATGACACCATCATCGCCGACTAAGGTCACCGGCATATCTGGCGCACAAAATTCCACCATGACCTGGCGGCAAGCACCGCAAGGAGAGATCGGTTCTGGCGTATGACCCGCCACAACCAAATGTTGAAACTCTTTTTCGCCTTCAGAAACGGCTTTGAAAAAAGCCGTTCGTTCTGCGCAATTTGTTAAGCCATATGAGGCATTTTCAATGTTGATCCCTTGATATATCGTACCATTTTTGGAAACGAGACAAGCACCGACCGGAAACTTAGAGTACGGCACATATGCTTTATCTAAGGCGGAAACGGCGGTGTCGATCCACTCTTTTTTCGCTATTGTCATTGTCTTCCCCGCTCTTGTATTTAATTTTTGCTACTTTAACTTAATGCTAGGCTTAGTAGCCAGCACCTGTTGAGCCAGTCACGATGGCAACACTCGCGCTTGTTCCTAAGCGGTTTGCGCCCGCTTCGACCATAGCTGCCGCTTCTGCTTCGTTGTGGATACCACCGGAAGCTTTGACACCCATTTCTGGTCCTACTGTTTCACGCATCAAGCGAACATCTTCAACGACTGCCCCACCAGTTGAAAAGCCAGTTGAGGTTTTCACGAAATCTGCACCGGCTGCTTTGGCTAATTCACAGGCTTTGACGATTTCTTCGTTGTCTAATAACGCTGTTTCAATGATTACTTTGACAAGCGCTTTGTCTTTGGCCGCTTCAACGACTGCTTCGATGTCTGCTTGAACTTTTTTGTATTGTTTTGACTTCAAGGCACCTACGTTGATCACCATATCGACTTCATCTGCGCCATTTTTGATCGCATCTGTTGTTTCATAAGCTTTGACCTCAGATGTGTTTGCCCCTAAAGGAAAGCCGATCACGGTACAAACAGCCGTTGGTTCGCCTTGTAATTTTTCTGCTGCCAATGAAACCCACGTTGGATTGATGCAGACAGAATAGAAGTGATAGGTTTTTGCCTCTTCGATGATTCGTAAAACATCTTCCTCCGTTGCGTCTGCTTTCAAAATCGTGTGATCGATCATGCGATTCAATTCCATTTTTATTCGCTCCTTATTCTGTAATAATGTCATGGATCAATGGCGGTTCTGCGCCATCTTCCCCAATTTCAATATTTTGGTCGATCAATGCTTTGACATCCTCGATTGCTTCGGTATTGCTATAGATCGTCAACAGCGATTCTCCTTCAGTTACGGATTCGCCAACTTTCTTATGCAATTTAATACCCACTGCATGGTCGATGTCTTCGTCTTTGGTCTTACGACCCGCTCCTAACATCATCGCCGCGATCCCTAGCTCATTGGCAACTAATTTCGTCACCACGCCACTAGTTTTCGCTGGGACTTCCACTTCATATTTCGCTGTCAAAATCTTGCTCGGGTCATCGATCACTGAAGCGTCTCCACCTTGATCTGTGATCATCTGTCTGAATTTTTCTAACGCTTTGCCTGAATGCAAGGCTTCTTCCAACAGTTGGCGTGCTTCTTCCAATGAATCAGCTTTTTTCGCTAAAACCACCATTTGGCTGCCCAGTGCATAGCACATTTCTTCCAAGTCTTTCGGTCCTTTTCCTTGCAGTGTCTCAATAGCTTCCACCACTTCCAAACTGTTGCCGATCGCTTCCCCTAGAGGCTGTGACATATCAGAAATGACTGCCATCGTTTGGCGATTTGCCAATTTTCCGATGCGGACCATCGTTTGGGCTAAGCGTTTGGCATCCTCCAAGTTTTTCATAAAGGCGCCATCGCCTGTGGTTACATCTAACACGATCGCATCGGCACCTGCCGCGATTTTTTTACTCATGATCGAGCTGGCAATCAATGGGATCGAACTAACCGTTGCCGTCACATCTCGTAAGGCATACAGTTTTTTGTCTGCAGGAGCTAAATCTCCTGATTGACCGATCACGGCCACTTTGCTTTCATTGACTAATCGGATAAAGTCAGCTTCAGAAAGCTCGATTTTAAATCCAGGGATCGCTTCAAGCTTGTCTAACGTCCCACCGGTATAGCCTAAGCCGCGGCCAGACATTTTCGCAACCGGTACACCAACACTAGCTACTAATGGCGCTAAGATCAATGTGGTCGTATCACCAACACCGCCAGTCGAATGCTTATCGACTTTGATTCCTTCAATTGAGGATAGATCGATCACTTCACCAGAATTTGCCATTGCTAGCGTTAAGTTCGTGATCTCTTCATCTGTCATATCTACATAAAAAATAGCCATCAACAAGGCACTCATTTGATAATCTGGAATACTTCCTTCAGTATACGCAGTTACAATGTAGTCAATTTCTTCCTTCGTCAATGACTTGCCGTCACGTTTCTTTTCAATTAAATCCACCATTCGCATCGAAATGACCCTCGCTTCCTTTAACATTATACAATAATTTTTCGTAGGGTAAACCACTTTAGTAAAACAGTTTACTAAATATCGCGAAACTATGAAAACACTTACAAGAAGAAATATACCGCATTATTTCTCGCTTGTCAATGTCTTCACGCTCTCACGAATAATTAATTTTGTATCAAAAATCTTATTTGGAATTCGCCGTGTCGGAAACTCAATGGCGTCCACTAAAAACTTCGCTGCGGTAAAACCGATCTCAAAGGTCGGCTGCATGACCGTGGTAAGCGGTGGTGTGATGTATTCCGATAATTTCAAGGCATCAAAGCCGATCACCGAGTAGTCTTCTGGTACTTTTTTACCAGCCTCATAAATCGCTTGATAACAGCCGATCGCCATGGCGTCGTTGCCGCAGAAAAACGCTGTGATCTCTTTGTACTTCAATAATTCTTTCGTTGCTTCGTACCCGCCGGTAACCGTTAATTCAGCATTTTCTACATATCGGCCTTTAAAAGGGATCTGATGATCCTTTAAGGCATGGCGATAGCCATTGAACCGTTCCTCTAATTGATAGTAGCCGGTGATTTCTTTGAGCATCGCAATATTGCGGTGACCATTTTTGATCAAATAGCTGACGGCTTGGTAGGCGCCTTCGTATTCTTTCACGATCAAACGACCATTGTCCCGCTGATTGATCCCACGATCGACTAAAATAATTGGTCGGTCATCAAAGAACCCGCTCTTCAAGGAATATTCCTCTGGCAGCAAATGCGGCGTCGCTAATAAGATGCCATCTACCGAACGATGAGACAGTTCATTCAAATATTGAACTTCTTTTTCTTGGCTGTGGCGCGAATTGCATAACACTAGCATGTAACCTAGTGGATTGAAATAACTTTCCGCCCCTTCAATGACTTTAGAGAAAAAGAAATCCGTCACATCAGGCACGATCATTCCGATCGTTTTTGAATGGCGGTTGATAAGATTCGAAGCAAAAAAATCCGGCTTATAGTGATATTTATTTACGATATCTAAGACCCGCTTTCGGGTTTCTTCACTAAAACGGCTGCCTTTATTGTTTAGGATCTGCGACACGGTCGTGACAGAGACGCCAGCCATTTCAGCAATCTGTTTAATCGTCAATTTCATCTGCTTCTCTCCTCTCTTGCCTAAAGTGTAGCAAATTTTTCTCAAAAAAAATAGCACACTTTCAACAAGTGTGCGACTTTCTTTTTCGTTGATCAAAAATAGCCCGATGATACAGCCAGCTGTTTTAACGGAGCTGTGATCGTTTGAAAGGCTGCTGGCAATAGGCTTTTTGAGAAACCAACTGCCCAGTTGCTGCTAACCAGCATTTGCCTTGGCGATGCCTTTGATCTGTTGAGAATCAAAGAGCAGCTACGCTTCTTTTACGCTTTGAATGATGTAATAGCCTTTGTCTTTTTTGATGATTTCGGCATTGCCAAAGGTCTCTTGCATTTTCTTTTGAGCACTCGGCGCCCCTTGTTTCTTTTGGATTACGATCGTTAAGGTCCCCCCTGCTTTTAGCAGCGGAAACGCCCCTGTCAAAATCTCATGGACGACTTCTTTTCCTGCCCGAATCGGTGGATTGCTGAGGATCGCCGCATAAGCAGGTTGATTTAATTGGGCATAGATATTGGATTGATGGATATCTACCTGTTCAATGCCGTTACGCTGGGCATTGCCTTTTGCCAAATCCACTGCCCGCTGATTGATATCGATCATCTCGACAGGCCGCTGACTTGCATAAGCCAACGCTAAACCAACAGGACCATAGCCACACCCAACGTCTAGCAGGCTTCCTTCTGGCAGCTCCGCCCACTCAAACGCATCGATCAGCACCCGCGAGCCGTAGTCCACCGTGTCACGGGAAAACACCCCGCTATCTGTCACAAAATGAAACTTCTTTCCTCTTAATTCAAACGACCACTGTTCAAAATCATGGGCCGTATCAGGATTTTCTGTATAGTAATGATTACTCATGTTTATGCTCCTTTCTTCTATTTCCTCTTCGCCTGTTTTTTCTACTGGCTTCTACTGGTTTTTCCTTGTTTCTTCTACTAGAACGAGTGAACGTAGTGAAAACACCAGTAAAAAAGCCGTGCAAGATTTGCCTGCTGTTTCTTTCTAATCATACCGAAAAACAGCCAGAAGTAAACGCCCAGCAAAAAAAACAACGAAAAAACAGTTTTTTGTTGTTTCTGCAAAGGAAATCATGTCTTTTTTCCAAGTTCCGCAGGTTTCTATGGTAAAATACTTTCGAACAGTGGCCTATCGCTTCTAAGAGAAACCGATGATGCCGCAAAAAAGGAGCCTACTATGCAAGAAACCATGAATTTTTATCAAATTCCTCGTGAGCAATGGCAAGGGTTTTATACGAACGGCATGATGCCTTTCACTCAAGAAGAATTGGATAATATCAAAAGTTTGAACGACCGGATCTCGGTCCAAGATGTGGAAGATGTTTACGTGCCTTTGTGCCATCTGATCCATCTTTATATGAAAGAGTTTGAATCATTGACCCTCAGCAAGGGACTCTTTTTACACCGCTACGTCAAAATGCCGCCTTTTATCATCGGCATCGCCGGAAGTGTCGCCGTCGGCAAAAGCACCACCGCACGACTCGTCCAAAATTTGTTGGCCCGTTTGTTTCCCCGTAGAACTGTCCAACTAATCACCACTGACGGCTTTTTGTACCCGAACGAAGTCTTGGAAGAACGTGGCAGCTTGAATCGCAAAGGATTTCCAGAAAGTTATGACATGGAAGCCTTGATCAACTTTTTGAATGCGGTCAAATCAGGAGAACCAGACATTCAGATCCCCGTCTACTCCCATGAAGTCTACAATATTATTTCTGATACGTATGAAACGATCAGTCAACCAGATATCTTGATCGTGGAAGGCATCAATACCCTGCAGCTGCCTGCCAACCAACAAATCTATATCAGTGACTTTTTTGATTTTTCAATTTTCGTGGATGCCCAACCAGCACTGATCGAAAAATGGTATTTGGAACGATTTGAATCATTACTAGACACTGCCTTTCAAGATCCCAGCAATTATTATTACCAATATGCGATTGGGGATCGCAAGGAAGCGATTAAAATGGCAAAAGAAGTATGGAAAAATGTGAATTTAAAGAATTTACACGAGTATATCTTGCCTACACGCAGCAGAGCCGATATAATTCTTCATAAAACAAAGCACCATTTGATCGATGAAGTGTTCTTGCGCAAGTATTGACCGCTTCATTTTTATAATTATGCTGTTGAAAAGGCCCAGCCTTTTTTCAATAAAAACTAAAAGAATTGAGGTAATTTATTGTGACAAACGTTGACACTTTGCCAAACGTCGAAAAAATTATCGTACTTGATTACGGTAGTCAGTATAACCAGCTGATTACACGCCGTATTCGTGAGTTCGGTGTTTTCTCAGAATTATTGAGCCACCGCATTACCGCTGAAGAAGTAAAAGCGATGAATCCAAAAGGGATCATCTTATCTGGCGGACCAAACAGCGTCTACGACGAGAACTCTTTCGGCATCGACGAGAAAATTTTTGATTTAGGCATCCCAGTTTTAGGGATCTGTTACGGCATGCAGTTGATTACTTATAAATTAGGCGGAACAGTTGAACCAGCCAAAAACCGTGAATACGGCAAAGCAGAATTGGAAGTCACTTCTGATGCAGCGGCCCTTTTCCAAAACACGCCCGCAACCCAAACCGTGTGGATGAGCCACGGGGATTTGGTCACTCAAGCACCTGCAGGCTTCGACGTTGTGGCGACGAGCAAAGATTGCCCGATTGCTTCTATCCAAGATGCCGAACGCAAAATGTACGGTATCCAATTCCACGCAGAAGTTCGCCATTCAGAATACGGCAACGACTTATTGCGTCACTTTGCCATTGACGTTTGTCAATGTACAGGTGATTGGACAATGGACAACTTCATCGATATGGAAATCGCAAAAATCCGCGAACAAGTGGGCGACAAAAAAGTCTTGCTTGGTCTTTCCGGCGGGGTCGATTCTTCTGTCGTTGGTGTTCTTTTACAAAAAGCGATTGGCGATCAACTGACTTGTATTTTTGTTGACCACGGTCTCTTGCGTAAAGGCGAAGCCGAGCAAGTAATGGAAAGCTTAGGTGGCAAATTCGGCTTGAACATCATCAAAGTTGATGCCAAAGAACGTTTCCTATCAAAACTTGCTGGGGTATCTGATCCTGAAGAAAAACGCAAGATTATCGGAAATGAATTCGTGTATGTCTTCGATGATGAAGCAACGAAACTAGCTGGCGAAGAAGGCGTTTCTTTCCTTGCCCAAGGAACCCTTTATACCGACGTCATCGAATCAGGAACCGAGACTGCTCAAACCATCAAATCTCACCACAATGTAGGTGGTTTACCTGAAGACATGCAATTCAAATTGATCGAACCATTGAACACCTTGTTCAAAGACGAAGTCCGTGAATTAGGGACCCAGCTTGGTATGCCAGACAGCATCGTATGGCGCCAACCATTTCCTGGACCAGGTCTAGGCATTCGTGTCCTTGGCGAATTAACAGAAGAAAAACTAACGATCGTCCGCGACTCGGACGCAATCTTGCGGGAAGAAATCGCAAATGCCGGCTTAGACCGCGACATTTGGCAGTATTTCACCGTCTTACCAGGCATCCGCTCCGTCGGTGTCATGGGTGATGGCCGGACCTACGATTATACCGTCGGCATCCGTGCAGTCACTTCAATCGATGGCATGACTGCTGACTTTGCCCGCATCCCATGGGAAGTCCTACAAAAAATCAGCGTCCGCATCGTCAACGAAGTCGCACACGTCAATCGGATCGTGTATGATATTACGAGCAAACCACCTGCTACTGTGGAGTGGGAATAAAGAAGTGGCACTTTATATCGCTTGAAACGTTGATTTTACTGCATTTGGCTAAAACTCAAGTGACGTTCGGAGACACAAAATGATTTGAATTGTCGCCAAAACTGTCGCCAAAAATCCTCTCACTGAATGGTTGTCGGTGGGAGGATTCTTTTGGTTCTTGCTAACTTGTATAAGGCGTTCAATGCTATAATTTAAGAGATAAACGATTAAGGAGATGAGCAAAGTGGCAAAGATTGAACCGAAAATTTTTGACGAGTTGAAAACGGCTTTGGTATCTTTTGGCGACAAGTATTTTGTCGGCGAAGAATTAAACCGGTCAAAACTCACGGATGATTTACGAAACTATGATGAAGCACTTTTGAGCAAATTGTTTGAAGTGGATTTCATCAAGCAACATTTCATTAAGGAAGTGGCAGGACAAAAGCTCTTTCAAATTGAACAACTTGAAGAAGCCGTTCTCTATAACGATTATTGGGACACAAGCTACACCAAGTATGAAAACCGTGTTGGGTTAGCTTCAAAAGGTAAGTTCTTACAAGATAGCCAAGATGTTGTATTAGACTTCCCGTTCAAAGATGGCGTTCTCACCGCTTCTATGACAAAGGAAGATAATGAGGATGGCTATGATGACGCATTCTTGAATGAGGTTATCGAGAAAGACGAAATTGACCGTCTCTTTGACAAGAAAGTGTTTGTAAATGTCAAACGCTTTGGCGATAATCAGACAGCACAGCACAGCACAGCACAGCAGATGGTATCACAACAGAATTAGATAATGGGATTGTTTCTTTTGATAAGGAGAAAGACAATCTGATTATCAAAGGAAATAATCTGTTGGCGTTGCATACGCTTAAAGAAAAGCTCATTGGGCAGGTCAAACTTATCTATATTGACCCACCTTACAATACTGGCAAAGACTCTTTTTCTTATAATGATAAATTTAACAGAACAAGTTGGCTTACATTTATGAAGAACAGGCTAGAAATTGCTTATGAACTTCTCAAAAATGACGGTGCTATTTTCGTATCAATCGACGAAAAACAACAAGCGTATCTACGAGTGTTGATGAATGACATCTTCGGAGAGAGCAATTCGCTAGAGGTATTTCACATTCAAGCGAGGTATACTCAAAAGTCTCTTAATGAGAAAGATAACTTTCAACCTGTCATGGAGTATGTATTAGCTTATGCGAAAAATAAAAATCTGTTTACGCCGAATAAACCACATGATGACTACGATTTATCAAAATTCAAGTGGGCGATTGAAGAGTTATCATCTGGAGAAGAAATTGAGCTTGGTGGTAAAAAAGTTCATATTTTCAAAAAAGGTGAGTATGCCATTAGGAAACTTCCAGAACCAACATTGAAAGGCCTCAAAGATACATGGGCAAGTGGAAGTGTTTTGACAGGTAATACATCAGGGAAATTCTTTGATACACAGCTCTCTAAGCGAAAAGATATTGATGGTTTAGAGGTACTCTATAAAGTGGAAGGTATTGGAGAAGATGGACTTGGGTATAGATATTTTACTGGTCCAAAGAAAGAAAGTTCAATTAGGGGTCAGTTCTTTTCAGGGATTCCATTAGAGAGGCTTGAGCAAATTGATAAGGGGGAGGCTCGAAAATATCGACCTATTGTGAACTACTATGATTTCAGTGGTGATTTCGGTAATATCCGCCACGAAGGTGGTGTTCCGTTCAATGGTGGGAAGAAGCCTGAAAAAATGCTTAAGTGGTTAATTGAAATGGCTACTCAAGAAGGTGATTTGGTATTAGATTATCACTTAGGTTCTGGAAGTACAGCGGCTTCATCTTTGAAATTGAACAGACGGTTCATTGGTATAGAACAGATGGATTATATTCAGGATTTAGTGGTTCAAAGACTTGAAAATGTAATTTCCGGAGATTCGACTGGTATTTCAACTGAAGTCAATTGGCAAGGTGGCGGGTCATTTGTCTACGCTGAACTCTTCCCTAAAAATATGGGTTACTTAAAAGATGTTATCCATTCCAAAGACCTTGATGAATTAAAAGCAGTCTATGACCGTATGCTTTCTGGTACTGATACGGCTGATCCTGCTGATATTTCATTCCGTGCCGACCTATCCAAGATTGATTGGTTACAAGGATTTGATGAAAACAAACGCCTACTTGTGAAGCTCCTTGATAAAAATGGGCTTTACTACAACTACTCAGAAATTGAAGATAAGAACGTCCGTGGCTTAATCTCTGATGAAGATTACACCTTCAACAAGACTTTCTATGAGGGCGGTGACTAGGATGGCAAAAGCAAAGAAAACACCTGCAAATGCTCGTCAATTTCCCCTTATGGATCAGGCTGAACAAGCTGAAAAGGATTTGTTCAGTCAGCACCAAGGTTATGAAATTCCCGAGTACATCAATGCAAATCTAGTCCATACTTTACGTGACTATCAGGATGAAGCCATCCGAAATTACCACTACACGCAAACACAAATTAAGCCGAACCCTCAACATGTTTTATTTAACATGGCGACTGGTTCAGGTAAAACCGATTTGATGGCGGGGCTTATCCTCTACCTTTATCAAGAGCACGGCTATCGTAATTTCTTGTTTACCGTCAACACTAACTCAGTTTTGATGAAAACCAAAGACAACTTGGTAAACGAAAACAGTGAAAAATACCTGTTTCAAGACAAGATTGAAATTGATGGCAAGCACATTTTCGTTAAGCAGGTAGAACGGTTCCCACGTATTCAACAAGACAACACCATTTACATCAAATTATCTTCGGTTCAAAAAGTATCAGATGACTTGTTTGTCGTGAAAGAAAATACAATGGGGCTTTCAGACTATGAAAATCAACCTGTTGCGGTCTTAGCGGATGAAGCCCACCATTATTCCGCAAGTACCAAGTCTGAAAAGGAAGCCGAAAACACTTGGGAATCTGCTATTAACAAAATCTTGCGTGCTCGTGATGACAAGGAACAAAAGAATCTACTCCTTGAATTTACAGCAACAGTCGATTTTGATAAGGACGTCATCTATAACAAGTATCGGGATAAGGTGGTTTACCGCTACCCGTTGAATCAATTCATGTTTGATGGCTACTCCAAGCAGGTTAAACGAATTGAAACGTCCGCAAGCGACCAAGATAAAATGTTGAACGTTGTCTTGCTTTCACAGTTTAGAAAATATCGTGCCCACTCTGAGGGAGTTACTGGCACATTTAAGCCATTGATTATGTTCAAGTCCGCAAAAGTGGCGGTATCTCTAGAAGCTAACAAGGTCTTTAATGAGCTCATTCAAAATCTTAATGTATCGGACTTGCTCGCATTTATCAAACGCCAACAAGTCCTAGACAGCAATGATAGCTCAGCATTGGAATTGGCGTATAACTTCTATATCAAAAATGAAGATGACCTTGCAAAAATTGTCCGTGAGATTAAGAAGGATTTTGACCCTAGAAATGTGTTAAATGCTAACGACACAAGTGGAAATATGCTTGAAAAAGGGCAATATGAAGCCTTGAATACGCTTGAAAGTCCAAACAACCTTTATCGTGTGGTTTTTGCGGTCGCTAAACTGACTGAGGGATGGGATGTTCTCAACCTCTATGATATTGTCCGCATTGAACAGGAAGCTGCGACAAACAAAAATGCCACAATGGTTGAAGCGCAACTCATTGGTCGTGGTGCTCGATACTATCCATTTGAGTTAGATGGCGTGAAAAGTTATCAGCGTAGATTTGATGGGGATACGTCAAACAAACAACTATTCTTAGAAACCTTACACTACCATACCATGAATGAACCCCAGTATCTAAAACAGCTTGTCGGCGCTTTGAAACAAATGGACTTGCCAACGGGTCAAGATAAGAAGAACCCACCAATTGAAATCAAGATCAAGCCAGCGTTCAAGAAAACGGAAACCTATAAAAAAGGTAAAATCTATTATAACCAAGCTGAGGACGTAGCGGATGAATGGTTCGATTCCATTGAGAAATATGGAATCACTCACAAGACAGATGTTGCAAGAAGTCTAAATTATGGTAGCCGTGAAGTCTCCTATCAAGCGAGTGTTGCACTGACTGAAACCAAAACAATCAGTGTTCATAAATTTGATGACCGCTATATCAAAAAAGCGATTCAGCGTTTAGAATTTTATCAGTTTGATAACTTGAGAAAGTATCTCCCAATGCTAAGTTCGATGAAAGAGTTCATATATGGGGGAAAATGGCTAAACGCTGGCAAGATGAAACTATTCTTGACCGTGCCCAAAGAGTACAAGTCAACCGATATTACGGCAGACGAGATTTTGAAAATCACCATTGACCTTTTAAAAGAATATGAAGTTAAATTCAAGTCTGGTTATGTCAAAAAACGCGGTACAAACAGATTTGTTGGCTACCCAATCAATGAGTATCTAACCAACTATAATAAACGAGTACCAGAGTACGATACGGCAAACCTCTTAACTGAAGCAACTCAAAAAGTAGCTGTCTATGATATATCTGAGGACTTCTATGTTTATGACCGTGCGATCGTCAACAAGTTGGAATATGAGTTGATAGAGCGGATTAAAGCTCATGTGACGGAGTTGAAACAGAAGTATCATAAAGCGGTCTACTTATTCCGTATGGATGAGAATATGCACCGTGAATCAGCTAAAAGTGAGAATCTCAAGTTATACCAATATGGCTCACGGATCAATCGTGCTGGCGAAACTGTGGAAATGCACTTGCAAGGCTTTCAACCGGACTTCATTCTGTTCCTTGAAGATAGCGACTTTTATTTCCAGATCTTTATTGAACCCAAAGGAATGAGTGGTGATAGGTTTGTTAGCGAACTTTGGAAACAAGACTTACTGCTGTATATGACAGACCACCAAGCTGAAATGGAATTTGAGGACGGTGTAGATAATGTCAAAATCAGCGGATTGAAATTTTATACAAAAGGCGATGGTCAGAAGACGATACTTGAATTGATGACTACTGTTGGAGTGGACTATCGTGATGTTTTGACTGAACAAGTTGATTTGACCATGGTTGCGGAAAATTTTCCTAGGAATAATATTGGGGAGAGTGAGTAACTTGGTTAAAGTAGCCAAAGAAAACCCATATCCCAAAACTACACAATTGATTTATTCGCAAGCTTCAGAACGCATTGATGAAAAATACAAGGCGTGGGCAAAACGTCAAAAACGTCCTGCAAAGGTCGATATTTATTCCGATACTAAACTCCTGACTAATGTAATAGATTATCATATAACTAAAAAAATAATTGATGGGAATTATTCTAAGCTGGTTAGCTTGGATTTGGCAAAGGCGTTAGTAACCAACTTAGGCTTTAAAGACTTAAACGAAGTGTACTGGGGAGACCCAGAAATTTATTTTGAGGATTATATCGTTACATTACTCTTGGAAATGCAAGAATCAAAGGACTATAGTCGTTACTTTTGGGATATTCCATTATCAACAAAAGAAGATGTTGAAAAATTTTACAAGAATTATAAAGATGAAATTCTTGATGATGGTGAAAGTAGCCAGTCTTTGGTATCAAGTTTTATTGATTTTACCTATAATGTTCACGAAAGCTTAGAGCCTGTTGGAGATGTTTTTGATTTCCAAGATATCAAAGTTGATAATAGCAAACTAAAAAATGTAAGTTCAGAAACACTTACATTTGAAAATTTACCTCATTCATTGGATGTGTTTATTAAAGAAATTCTATTGCCTTTTATTTGGTGCGTTGGGTTTGACGATTTTAATCAGCTCTTTGAGCAAGAGGGGCAAAAGAAGCATAATATTTCCAAAATAAAGATAAAGAAAATCAATAAAAAGTAGTTCAAGTATAACCCTTCGCAGAAAGTGCGGGGGTTTTATTTTTTTTATTTTTAAACTCCCCTACTCCTCAATAAAAAAAATGGCATACTCAGTTCATCAAGTAAAGCAGTGCTTGATAACAAGTCACCAAGTTGGTTGCAAACAACTCGGCGGACGGGTCGGCAAACTGCTGATAGCCGATACTATTAAATTGATGAGGTACAGAACTATGAAAACACGTAATTCACAAAGCACTTACAGTTCAGAAACTACAGGAAAATATATTGCAGATGATAAGCCAATCTATAATGTATCATCTGAAGTTGAAACTCAGTACAACTATATCGAGAAAAAACGTACGGATGAAGTCAAAGGGTATAAACTTTACTTTTCTCAAGAAGGCGTTAATCCTTTTACAGTAAAGTTTGTAAAAATGCCGACATTACCACCGTTTCTTTCAGAAGTGAAACTTGATAACTTAGAAGCTATTGAAATTCGTTCTAATGTTTACTTCCGTGCCGAAGGGATTCGTGTGGTGAAATGATAAAAAATACACGGCTAGAATTAGCAAAGTATTTATTACAGGGATTAAATATGGCCTTGCAGATTGGCGGAGAAACCAGTTACACCAACTCGTTTGATATAAAGGTGGCGGATGAGGGAGTTTCCTTCATCCCCCGTCTACCTGCAAGTTATCTAGTTGATGACGACCTATATCAGAAAATTTTTCTCATCATGAATGCCATGCTTTACCCAGATTTTACTTTGCTTAAACAATCAGGAGCATACTTCGTTCCATTAGATACTGACGATATTCACGTAAAACGTGCTTTGTTCTTCCCGTGGGTCACGGGAATTTCAAAACGGCTTATCATCACTGATATTGAAAGCTTTGTTGTCCGTTTACCACTCAATAGGATTCCTGTCATGAAAAATCTGACGATTGATTTGAATAAAGTCACAAGTATTGCTATTGCGGGCAATAGTGGATCAGGCAAATCGTACGCCCTCACCTACTTTCTCTGCGTTTTGAAACGGTCATCGAAGCTCGTCATTGTAGACCCTAAGTTTGATCTGCCAAGTCGTTGGGGTAGGGAGAATAACGTGCTTGTTGTCGCTCCTAATGCAAGTCAAAGCAAGTCTGATTTTGTATCGGAAGTGAATAGCGAATTGAGCAAAGCGCTTGAATTAATTCAGCAACGGCAACAAGTTTTGTATAACAACCCTACAGAAGATTTTGAACATTATACCATCGTCATAGATGAAGTTTTGGCATTAAGTGACGGTGTAGCGAAACTGATAAAAGACGCATTCTTTAGTTTGCTTTCACAGATAGCCCTATTAGGCAGAGCTAGCAAAGTACATTTGCTTTTGGTTTCACAGAGATTTGATAATAATGCCATACCTATATCAGTTCGCGAACAAATGAACATACTCATGCAGGTCGGCAACATTAACTCCAAAACTACTCAGTTTCTGTTCCCAGATTTAAACCTTGAAGGTATAGTCATTCCGCAAGGTATTGGGACGGGATTGATACAAGTGATAGACTCCGAGCACCCTTTCCAGATTGTTCCATTACTAACGCCTACATTCAATAAATTAGAAGGGATAATGTAAAATGAAAAAATCATATTTTATTCGGACGTTCCGTTTGAATGGCTACCTGCTATTAGCTTGTGTATTACTATTTATTGCTGATTTTGGTTTTAAGTTGGTTGGGATATTCCTGCGAAGTCAAGAAAACGGTAATATGGATAAATACATTCAACTTCTCAATAAGTATGTGCTGATTGTTCAACACGGATTGCAACAGGCGCTAATCGTTTCGATTTTAATCACTCTTGCGATTATCTTACCCGAAATCATTACAAGGATTTTGAAGGATTCAGTGGTAAATATTGGTAAATCAATCTGGATTACTTCTCGGATAAGAAAATTTTTGCAAATGAGGCCAACCCATGAGGAAGAAAAAAACAAGATACTCAGATACAACAAGGTAATCAGTAAAACTATTGTTGACGTTCACAATAATAGCGTTGTCTTCTTGCTGAAAATTCCTAATGAGTTTGGAATACACGGCATGATTTCAGATAACAAAGATATAATACGTGATGAAATTTCCCATCGATTAACTGATTATTCATTTTCAAATGTTGAGCGAGTAAAAAGCTATCTACGCCTTGAAGGAACAAGAATTAGATAAAACAGGACAGCGGAGCTTTTGCTTGCCATCGGCAAGAGCAAAGAGGCTCCGCTGTATTTTTCAGGAAGAAAGAAACGGTACATATTACTACGACAATATGTACCAGTAATCAATAATCAAAGGACCAGATAATATGAAAAAACAGAAAAAAGAGAGACGTTCTAGTAAATGGACGTTTATAATTTACGAGGAAAGTGTGCCAGAAAATTATCTGGATATACTCGAAGAAATGCAAGTGCCATTTGTATTGAGTCCATGGCATGATAAAGATGTTGATAAAGAAACAGGTGCGATACAAAAATCCCATAAACACGGGGCGTTGTTCTTTGATAGTTTGAAAAGTTATTCGCAAGTCTCAGATTTAATCAACGAAAATTTGAATGCCCCAAAACATGTTGAACCAGTTCATTCACCAAAAGGAATGTACGATTATTTTATACATGCACAATCACCAGATAAGGCGCCTTATAACATTGATGATATCGAGAGCGGTTCGGGATTTGATATTGCAAAATTTTTAATGGAGCAAGAAAGTGGAACATTTTTGAACACAGTCATTGATATTATTGAGGAACAAGATTTCACTAATTTTGATTCTCTTGTTAGCTATGCAAGGAAAAACAACGCCCTGTTATTAAGTTTAATAGTAGATAAGACCTATTTCTTTGCTAGATTACTTGATTCAAGAAAGTTTCGGAAGGAAAGAAATAGCACAAGAAAAGCAACGAAGCGTGTAGGTGCAGAAGATGAATAAAGAAATGGTAAGTTGGCAAGATTTAGAACGCTTGGGCTTTCCACCCTACACAGCGAAAAGTATCATTCGACAAGGTAAGGCATATATGGTACAACAAGGATATGAGTTTTATCAAGGGAAGCGGGTGTCCGTTATTCCTTTGAAGGCGGTAAAATCCGTTATCGGTGATATTGAATTGTCATCAGAAGCGGAGGAATAAAAATTGCCAACAACACAATATGCAGGTGTATTTACTGATGATAAGGGGCAGTTTTACTACGAAGCCAGTCTTGGTTTCGACCTTATCACAGGGAAACGCATTAAGAAAAAAGCACGCAAAAATCAGAATGGAAAACGTTTCTTATCGGCAAGAGATGCTTACAAAGAATTAACTCGTGTTCGCAGTGAGTTCTTTCAAACAAATGGCTACTCAAACTATGATATGACCTTTGAGCAATTCATGAATGATGTGTATTTGCCTTTTTATGAAACGGATGTGCTTGAACAGACTTATCAGAGCCGAAAACCAATGCTAAAAATCATCATGAACCGATTCGGAAAAAAACAGCTTCGAGCGATCACCGTTCAGGATGTACAGCATTTCCGCACGTGGCTCTTGTCAAAACGGCGAGGTGGTGCAAACTATTCAAACGGTTATGCAAGTCTGATGTTTTCAACTTTGAAGAAAATTTTAGGAATGGCGGTTAGTTTGCAATATCTGGAAACCAATGTTGCCATGAAAGTGAAAGCAATTCCTAAAGGCAAAGCACAAGTAGCGTACTGGACTAAACAAGATTTTGAAAAGGTCATCAATCAAATTTGCCTTGATAGTTTGTATGAACACCTTTGCTTTGTTATGCTTTGGGTTTACTTTAATACTGGTGTTCGTGTCAATGAAGGAACATCGCTCTGGTGGAATGATGTTGATTTCAAGAAAAAAACATTACGTGTAACGCATATGTTGATACTTGAAAGTAAAACAAACTGGCAACGGCAATCTTACACAAAAACAGAAGCAGGTAGTCGCATTATTAGCCTTGATGATGATACGATTGAAATTTTGAAAACGTGGAAAAAACGACAAGCAGAAGAAATCGGCAATCTTGATTTCATATTTAGCTATGATGGTAACCCAATGATTAAGTCAACCATTGCCCGCATTGTCAAACGGTACGCAAACATTGCAGGCGTTCCAGAAATCGAAGCAAAAGGACTTCGCCACAGTCACGCAAGCTATCTCATTAACGAATTTAATGTATCGGTTCTGATACTTTCAAAACGTCTTGGTCATTCAAGCCCAGAAATTACGTTGAAACACTATTCGCATATGTATTCAGGCATAGACCAAGAAATTGCACAAGTTATGAATGGAAATATCAAAATTGAAACAGCAAAAAAAAGCAACGTCGTATTTAATGGAAATCAGGCAGTGAAAAAGTAACTGTCTCCAACACTGTCACCAAAATAAAATGACCACTCATAAACGTTGATATAAAAGGTTTTGTAGAACCCAAGTTCTACATTGAGTGGGAATAATCTTCAACAAGACAGAAACCTTATGTATCATTGGTTTCTGTCTTTTTTTATTTTGATTCTGACCAATAGATATTCAATACACATCAAAATATTAGTAGACGAGCAAAAAGGGAATGACCAAATTTATTTTTTTCTATGTTTCCGATTGAATTAAATTCTTTACGAGTAAAAACGTACAAATTATTTTATAAAAAAAGAGTGCGGAAAAATATTCCACACTCTTTATTATATTTACATATTCTTATCTATCAGCTGTCTCTTATACACATCTAGATGTGTATAAGAGACAGCCCAAAATACCAAACGCACTCAAAACGATCGACAAGATCAAGATGATCCAAATTACTCGAGTGGAATTTAGTTTCTTTTGGCCTAACATCCAGTAGGTCAGCAAGACGAGCAAGATAGGTACAAGGGATGGCAAGATGGCATCCAACGTGTCTTGGATCACTAATTCGACGCCGTCTTTTTTATAGACAAAAGGAACGGTCGCTTTAACGACAGAGGGAATCAAAGCACCAATCACTGTGACCCCTAAAACGGTTGCGGCATTGGTGAAGGCAGATAATTTGTCTTTCAAGGTCGTCACTAATTTGACCCCTTGTTTGTAACCTAGGGGAAGCAACGCTGCCCGACCGAAAAGTAACGCGATGTTGGCGATGATCCAGATGACACAACCAACAACGGAACCATTTTGCGCCAATGTGCCAGCAACAGAGCCAAAGATCGTTCCCCAAATCACGTGGAACAAGGAGTCACCGACACCTGCCAAGGAACCCATCAAGGCCGTTTTCAAGGCGATGATCGTTTCTTTGGCTTTGTGTCCGTCTTGTTCTTCAATCGCGACATCGATCCCCATGATTAAGTTCCCAAAGATCGCATTAGTATTAAAAAACTGATTGTGGGTCCGCAGCATATCTTGCAGCTGGGTTTCATCATGGCCATAGAATTTTTTCAAGACGGGCAGGATGCCGTAAAGGTAGCCTGAACTCATCATTCGCTCATAGTTCCAGTTTAATTGGCTTGCCAAAATATAACGCCAGCTAATGGTATTCAACTCTTTTTTTGTCAGTTTTTGATCACTCATCGCCATCATATCCTCCTTCAAAATCTCCGGCAGCTGCCGTTGCAACCGTGCCTTTTTCGCTATCACGTTTAAAGACTAACATTGCTGCTACGAGCCCAATGATGGAAACGCCGAGCATTGGCACTTGCAGGTACGCAGCTAAAAAGAAGCCTAATAACAAATAAGGAATGTAGTGCTTTGTTGGCAAGTAGCGTAATAAGATCGCTACGCCGACGACTGGCAAGACGCCACCAGCGGTTTTTAGTCCAGTCATCAGCCATTCTGGCGTGTTATCGGTAATCGTCGTAACGACTGCATCTCCAGCTAAAAGCATCAATAAAATCGGAATCGCCCGTGACAATCCCCATAAGAAAGAACCCGATAAAACTAACCGTGGGATTCGTTTGACTTGCATGTTGTCGATGGCTCTATCGATCCGGTGTAGTAGAAATACGTTACAAAAACGAGCCACGACATCCAGTTGCAGCATCAGCAAGGACACTGGAACTGCTAAGCCGATGCCATATTCCGCGCCGTTTCCTGAGATCACGGCAAACGCCGTTCCCAGTACTGCGCCGGTAAAATAATCTGGGACGGATGCACCACCAAATGCGGCGATCCCTAAACGCATCAACTGCAAGGTCCCACCGACCATCAAACCGGTCTTTAAGTCCCCCATGATCATTCCAGAAATCATTCCGGCGATCGCTGGTTGGGTCAACGTATTGGAAATAAGTGAATCATTAATAGCAATAAAAGCATAAACAGTAATAAGAATGATTTGATACGCTGCTAAATGCATGAATTTTCCTCCTAATTGTATGAACGAGTCTTAACTGGCTGGTTATCGATCGTTATGTCGCCTCAGATAAATTGTGAAAAATACTCGTTTTTTGACAAATCTTCCGCTACATATTCTCCTCGATTCAATCCCTGCCTGGTTTATCCTCGTAATTTCTTCATAAAGTCGATCGATGGTTCATTGGGTACAAGCTGTGCCGTGACGGTGATGCCTTTTGCGGCGATCGCTTCAAAGATTGGTTCTTCTTCTGGCAGCACTTGAATACTTTTGGTTACTTCCCGTGCACCATCTTTGTAGCTCATGTTGCCGACGTTGATCGCTTTGATCGGTCCATCTGCTTCAATATAACGCAAAACATCTTGGGGATTTTTGAAAAGCAAAAACAACCGTTGCTTGCCATAACGACCGGCACGAATATTTTTGGCTGCCGTTGCCACTGGAAGGACGGAAAGTCGCATCGAAGTTGGCGCTGCCATTCGTAAAGAAGATTTTTGTAATGGGTCTGCGGCGGCTTCATCATTGGCCACGATGATCCGTTGCGTGTTTAAACTGGTGGACCAGATACCGGCGACTTGTCCGTGGATCAAGCGCTCATCGATCCGACTATTGACGATATTTTCTTGCCCAGCATACGCACTGTAATCCCCTAATTCCTCTTGCTTTTCTTCTAAAATTTCTTGTTCTGCCTGGTTCATCCCTGCTTTGACATCAACGATGTTTTCTTTGGCTAAGCAAAGCAGCTCGTTGATCGTCGCTCGTTGATTGACGACTGCCTCGATCACTACGGACAATGTCATTCCAGCGAAAATCGCCACTTCGTCATCCTCTAAATAATTCTTGACTGCAACGTTGCACGGGGTTCCTCCTAATAGATCCGCAATAATCAATGTTGAACCGTTAAGGGCTTTCATTTTCTCGTTCAATTCTTTTTCAAACTGCAGATTGTCACTATCTGGTCGTAATGAAACGGTGTGAACGTTTGCTTGCTGGCCTACGATCATCTCGAGACTACTTTTGACCCCTTCTGCCATGCCGCCATGACTGATCAATACAATGTTTTCCACTAATTTCCCTCCTACTCCGTAGGTCGCCCCACTTAACATGTTATGTTCCTTATAAGCATACTATACCACATGGCAAGCCATCCGTAAACCTAATATCTTAACATATTGAATTTTATTTTTAAGGCATGTACAGACTGGAAAACAACATATTTTCTACAATAATTAAGTGGCAGGAAAGGATTTAACATGTTATGCTTGATGTATTCATATGGAATGGAGGGAAACCACTGTGCTGCCAAAGTATGAGCAGATCAAGCAAGATCTTTTACAAGAAATCAAAGACCATAAATTCATTCCCGGCGATAAGTTTTATTCAGAGGCGGATATCAAGCGAATGTATTCTGTTAGTTCGATCACGGCAGTCAAAGCGTTGAATGAATTGACGAGTGCTGGCTATCTGTATCGCATCCAAGGCAAAGGGACCTTTGTTTCAAAAGCAAAAGTATCTCAAAGTGTGAAGTTTTCCGACATTGAGCTGCATTCACTGGACCAAGAAAAGGTCAAGGTCCTTGCGGTGGAAGAAGGAAATGACCCGGAGATTTTGAAAGAATTAGGGTTGGCTGCCAGTGCTTCCTACTACCGAATCAAACGAGTCCGCTATTTTGGCGATGTTCCTTTCTTGGTTCACATCACTCATCTACCGAAGAAACTGATGAAAGAACCGATCGCCAAAAACCTCAACCGATATGCTAGTGTTTATGAGCGGGTCCGAAAAGACTTTGCGATCGACCTTTTCTCATTGGCTTCTGTTGAAACCAACGAAATCGTCTTTCCTGATGACGCTGAATTGTTGAACTTATTGCAACTGAGCTTCCGAGAGCCTGCGGTCAAACAAGTCAAGCACTCCTATTTAGCAGATGGAAGTGTCGCTGAATACATCGTCATCTACAAGCACTGGAAATATTTCAAAACAAAAATAGAAGTAGAGCCCGCGTAAATTTGGGTCTCTACTTCTATTTTTTTATTCTACGACAGGTTGATCACAGAAAACGAGTTCCTTGATCTCAACGCCATCGGTTTCAAATACCACGACTTCGTTGCTGCCTTTTTTCAAAAATTCTTTCGGACAGTATAAGGAATGCACGGGGCCACGTTGCCAATAGCGACCAAGATTGATGCCATTGACGATAACGACGCCTTTGCCATACCCACGGCAATCGATAAACGTATCTCCTACCTCTGTCAGCCTGAAGGTCGTTTGATAAAAGGAGGGGTGTGTCGGATTTTTTCCTGCTTGATAATCGATGGCTTGTAGCTGCTCTGCGGAAAGCGTCACTGGGTAATGACGATAGCCTTGGTGGAAATGAATATCTTGCATGATGCCCCCACGGATGCCTTTGGTTTGCGTAGGCCCATTCAATTTAAACCCGTAATTCACACGCCCCATGTTTTCCACTAAGACATCTAGCTCGATGATTTCTTTATCTGGTGCCCCTTGGATCAACAGCTCCTCGCCTAGCGTCTCTTGGTATTGGATCGCCTGTAATTGGCCGTCGGTAAAAATATGCAGCCGATCGCTAGCTTCTACCACTTTTAGTTTGTTTTCTCGATGATAGTTTTTTAACTGAACCGAATAGAGCAAATAGCCGTAGCCTGTGCTGACAGTTTCCATTGTTAGTGGATACATGTTTTCTTGCGGTGCCATCAGCTGATCTTTGATAGCCAATAATGAGACACTGTTTTCGATGGGAAAGGTTCCTAATGCCGCTAATTGCTTGGTCCGTGGTTTGGCTTGCCACACTTCGGGACAGGCTTCTTTTATGGCTTTTTGTACCTGATAGTATTTGTCGGTAGGTTCTCCTGCTTCTGTCAGTAAAGCATCGTAATCATAGCTGGACACTTGTGGTAGATCCAGCGCTCCCCGAGCGGAACAGCCATTGTAAAAGCCAAAGTTCGTGCCTCCATGGAACATGTAGAGATTCAAGGAGCCGACCGCTAACATCTCTTTGACTTCATTAGCTAAGTCTTGACCGTCTCGCTTGATGATCGGCTCGCCCCAGCGGTTGAACCAGCCATCCCAGTATTCCATGCACATGATGGGCCAATTTTTGCCATGTTTTGCCATAAACTCTTTCATCACAGCCGCATTTTCCTTGGAACGACTGCCGAAATTGCCTGTGACAAAGATGTCGTCTTCAATCAATGTCCCAGCGTCCAGTACTTCTTCCCATGCCCCATCTGAAGTAAACAAGGGTACATCGATGCCGTATTCTTCCATCAACTCCTTGGTCTGGCGCAAATACGCTTTTTCCATTCCATAAGAGCCGTACTCATTTTCCACCTGCATCATGATCACTGGTCCCCCATGGGTGATTTGCAACGGCACAAGTTTTGGCAGCAAGACCTGGAAATAGTTACGCACCTTTGCCATGAAGCGTGGGTCGGTTGAGCGCAACCGCATCGGTTCGTTTAACAGCCAAGCTGGCAACCCGCCAAATTCCCATTCAGCACAAATGTAGACGGAAGGCCGCAAAATGACCATCAAGCCTAGCACTTGGGCTTGCTTTACAAAAGCACAGATGTCTTTCATTCCTTCAAAGTCGTAGACTCCTTCACGAGGTTCGTGGAGATTCCAAGGAATGTAGGTCTCAACTGTGTTGGCTCCCAGTGCTTTTAGATTGTAGAGGCTATCTGTCCATTGCGCCGGTGTCATGCGGAAATAATGGATCGCTCCGCTGATCAATTTGATTGGTTTTCCATCTAACAAAAAATCTTCTTTTATCTCAAACGTTCGCATGTCGTCTTCCCCTTTACCAGTATCTTTGCCAATTAGGCAATGCCAATCGGATCAATCCTTCTAAATAGAAATAGTCCCCCCAAAGATTGGGTTCATCGATGCCTTTGCCTTCCGCATGAGCATACACACCATACAGCAATAAGCCCTCATTTTCTGGCACTTGGCTCGCTGCATACTGCTCGCCTAATTGGTAAAGCATCCCTTTAGCGATTTTTTTAGCATCAGGATACGCCCCCATTTTCTCTGCTTCCAACAAGCCACAAGCCGCAATCGCTAAAGCAGAGCTGTCTTTTTCAGCAGGATGTTGGTCGTTAAAATCAAAGTCCCAATACGGCACGAGATCTGCGGGTAAATGTGCTAAGAACACCTCCACGATCTGCGGATAATTTTCTGGAAAAGGCTGGCTATGCAAGTAGCTTTCATTCAAAGGGAGCCCTAAAATCGCCCAGCTTTGCCCTCGTGCCCAAATCGATTGGTCGCTGTTTCCTTGATGCGTCGCCCCGTGACTTGGCTGCCCCGTTTCAGGATCGAAATAATACGTATGAAAGGTGGTGGCGTCATTTTTGATGACAGTCTTTCGCACTGTCTGATAATGCTTACTCGCGGCCTCTGCGTAACGAGGCTCTCCCGACAATTGGGTTGCTGCAAATAAAAGCGGCAAGTTCAGTAGCGAATCAATAATCAAGCGGTATTCTTGTGGGTCGCCATAAGTGCCCCAAGCTTGAATAAATTCCCCCTTTTCTTGAAAACGTGCCAACAAAACATCTGCTGCTTGAATGACTTCTTGCTTGCAGTGTTCATCGCCAGTGATCTTGTAGCCAGCACCGGCGGATAAGCTATATAAAAACCCGATATCATGATGATCTAATACAAAATGGTCGTCTAAGCGCGTTTGAAAACTGTCGATATTCTCCATAGCTCGAGTCAAAAAGTTCTTTTCTTTGGTCCACTCATAGGCGAGCCACAACATCCCCGTCCAAAAGCCATTGGTCCAATCATCGTTGCCTTTCAGCCGATATTTGCCATTGGTGGCACAGGCTGAAGGAAACTGTGTGCCAAAGCGCTGACTATTTTTTTCGATCTGTTGGATGCACGCGGTGATTTTATCCGCTAACCACACATCGGTCACTTTTTCTCCTAACAGGATCAAGCGTTGTTTGTTCTCTTGCAGACGCATGTTTACCCTCCTCTTAACTTGTTAACATATTAACTGAAATCATTATAACGTAAACGAACAAAAAAAGCGACCTTCCTTCATTGATTCCTAAAAAAAGAGCATGACAGCTGCCCACAAATGCAGACCTGTCATGCTCTTGTCCTCTTTTTTTAACAGTTCCAACCAAATACTTCGATTTGTGTAAGAGCTGGAAATGGGGAATCATCCTCTGCTTTTTGCAGCTCTTTATAGGTTAGCTTAGTCGTTTCTTTTTTCGGAAAACGAACTTCTTGAAATGACGCCGTATTTGTCGTTCCCACCAACAGCTCTTCTCCATCAGCAAAGACCAAGGTCCCTTTGGTCCAATAGCTATCATGGGGATAATCTGCCCGTAATAGGAAGCGAACCCGATCGATCAAGACAGGACGACCAAAATCAATGGTCAATGCAGCATCGGCTTGCTGATTGATGCCCCAAGAAGCAAACGGATACGAACCGTGGGATCGGTTGCCATATTTTCCATCGATCGCATTCTTGGCAAAAAAGACGGAATCATCTCGCGTCTCCACATTCGCTGAAGCATGAGGATACGCCCCTGTCGCTGACTTTTGATCATGGGCATTGAAAGATAAATTTTGATAATTCGTGATCTCAAACGCATGGGCTTTACGCACCATCAGGTGATGGCGCTGCGAGGCAAAGGCCGTTTCCACCGAGGACTTTCGATGAGATTCCGTCCAAGGGATCTGATATTCCCAAGTGGATTGGGAAAGATAGATCAGTGATGGTGCTAAGGTTTCATCAAGCTGAAGGACATAATACGGATTTTCCCCCGTCACCTCAACGACGATCTTATCCCCTTCCTCATAGGGATAGTTTTTAATGGCTAATACGGCCAAATCATCACCAGAAACTTGAAACGGCGCGGGTTCTTTTTCATGGTCGATGCGACCGACGATCACCTGGTCCTGCTTATTTTTTATTGCTAGCGTAATCATTTGGATCGCTCCTTTCTTTTTCTACGATACCACCGACTAAACAAATCAAACGGTGCTTCCCTGGTGGAATATGTTGTGCTAAGTATGGAAAACTAGTTCTTGGAAAAAAGACGGAGGTATTGGCTTCTGGCTGAACAATACTGGCTTGTTGATAGCCTTCGATGTTGATGATTTGAGAACAAAAGCCTCCTTCACTGACTCGACTCCAGGTCGGTCCTGTTTGGGCCTGAGGCAACCGTCCAGTCAGCGGTACACTAAACCCGCCCTCACGGAGGTCCAACGAAATCGTCGTCGTCAACTCGTGCACGCGCACATGCCACTGACCAAAGGGATAAATCTCAGTTTCAATCACTACCTCCTCAAAGGGTGCCCATTGGTAAAAGACCCCTTTTTCCGTCACTCGATAATCCCTGACTGCGCCCTTCGTGCGAAAATAGCTGCCATCTCGAGCAATAGCTAATGTGCTATCGAAGGCGCCTTCGGCATACGTGACGCCAGCTTTCGGCACACTGAAACCAAGTTTGCTCGAATAGACGAATTTGCTGTATTTTGCTTGAGCATGGGCTTGCTGTTCAAGCATCAAGCCTGCAGGATACCCCAACAGATGATGGCTTTTTTCATTGTGCACCAGCAACATATTGCCTTTTTCAATCCGTTTTTGCGGCTCTCTTTTGATTGGCTCAGGTTCAGCCCGCCAAAAAGGATGCGTTTCTGCGACCGCTAAAAGCAAAAAGGTCTTCAGCCCCCAATAAGGCGAGCCTGGTGCATTATACCCTTCTGCCATTACATGATTTTCATAGTGGTACCCGATGGACAAGCGACCATCGAAAGTGAAAATTTCTTGTGCCATCCAATTGCGCAAGTGCTTCGCCAGTAGTCCTCGCATCTGTCCCCATGGGATCGCTTCGACGTCTGCGAAAACCAGTGCCGAGAAAAACGCCCCTTGCGCAAACCGATAAGTCAGGCTGCGGCCATAGGGCAAGGCTTCGCCATCTTCATCAAAATAATAGACGAAGTCTTGGGCAAATCGGGTGGCTCGTTCTTTAAAACGCTGTGCCCATTCTGGGTCTTCGTCTTGCATAAATGTAGCGTAAATCAAGCCATAATAATGAAACGCAAAAGGAATATAGTAATCTCGCTGCGTCGTTTTCCCATCTACGTACCAACCATCGCCAATGTACATGGAATCGATCAATGCCAACTCTTGGGACAATGCTTCTTTTGCCAACGGTTCCCCACAGTGAAACAAGGCAACGCGTATCAACACTTTGAAGAATGTCCAGTTGTTCTTAGGAATCTTGCACTCAAGTGCTTGGGAAAGCCAAGCCACTAGCTTTCGCTGGTTCTTCTGCGGCAACGCTGTCCAAAAAGCGTCCTTCTGCAACAATAGGGTCAATGACAATGCGGCTGCTTCCACGATGTATTGATCATAATCCGTGATCCTTCCCCAGTAAAACGCGTGTTCAGGATCTGTCCCTGCTATCACTTTTTCTACGTAAGCTGCTCGTAACGGATCATCTGGGCAAACCCTCCAATAAGGCGCCAGCCCCCACAAAGGACGCACAAGCGCTTCCATCTCAGCCCGTGTTCGATCATATACGGCCCCACTGCTACCTAGATTCAATCCTGGATAGTCATCTGCCAAGATCGCTTCTCGCAAAGGAGCGATCATGTCTTCCAATGCCCGCTGATAATCCAGACGCGTCAAAAATGGATTCTCTTTGATTGCCATTTGCTTCATACGCCATCTCCTTCTGTCAATTTACAGAACAGAATAGCAAGCAACGGCTTTTTTATCAAGCGATCTTCTACTGGCAATACTGCTGAAAAATGAGAAAAGATTTTGAGGGATTTTTGACTTAACCTGTTAACAAATCTTTTAGGATTGATTTTCTTCCCTTCTTTTTCTTTTAACTAGCAAAGTTAACTTAGTCTATATGAAAAAATTATGATAAATCATCCATAGTGCTCTGACTTTTTTTCATAATTTTTTGCTAACCCTTTTTTGTCTAGATGAGGGCAGCGTCCGTTATACTATCAACCTTTTTTCACTAGAAAAAGACACCCTAAAGCCTTAAGTCAGAAGCCTACCACTTCTTCTCAAAAGCCCTTAAGATGTCTGATTACTGGCCATTTCTCTTGTCAAACAGCGAAAAAACTATTCTTCGA
Source organism: Enterococcus sp. 2G9_DIV0600 (assembly GCF_002140615.1). Lineage (NCBI taxonomy): Bacteria > Bacillati > Bacillota > Bacilli > Lactobacillales > Enterococcaceae > Enterococcus > Enterococcus sp. 2G9_DIV0600. The sequence continues at coordinate 234,842 of NZ_NGLL01000002.1, read as the reverse complement.
CCGCGACTTTGTCCCACCAAGAAGTGGCGGTCTTTTGGATCACTTCATTCAAGTCTTCGATGTGCTGTTTTCCAGTACTTGCTAGCCATTCTTGTGCTGCTTCTGTTCCTTGTTTTACAAAGGATTCAACACCATCTTTCCACGTTGCCCGGCCGCACAAGACGCCATTGAAGGTGGAGCCAGCTTCTTTGGCAAAAACCAGCGTTTCTTGGAATAAGCTGGCTGATACGCCTGCACTGAGAAAAATAAACGGCAGATGTGTCGCGTCGCTTTGCGCTTTGAAATACGCGGCAGCTTCTTCCTTGGTATGCACGGCTTCTTCCTTGGTATGCACGGCTTCTTCCTTGGCAAAACCTGCCACATAATTCATATTGACTGGTACTTCCACTTTTAACACATCGACTTTGTACTGTGGTTTTGAAAATTCCTTCATCAATCCGATGACTTTTTCTGGTTTGCGTTGCGCATATGCTTTTGAGTCGACTTCAGGCAACTTAGCATCATAGGAAAGAACTTCTAAAAAGAAGGGCAGATCAGCGGCTTGGCATTCGCTGCCGAGTCGTTCCACAAAGACGTGTTTCAACTGATTGATCTGGGTAGCTTCATCTACATCATAATAAAGCAAAAATTTGATGGCATCGGCGCCTGCTGCTTTTAATCGCTCAACCGACCATTCCCCTAATAAATCAGGCAAACGTCCCGGCGTAGTCGCATCATAGCCGGTTTTTTCATACGCCAGCAAAAGCCCCGCCTCTGGATCACGGCTTTGCGCAGCTGCCAACCCATATTCTGGATCTAATAAAATAGAAGACGCGTAAGGGGTCAATTCTTGTGAGACTAGCGTTTTAAACTGGCTGATTTTCTCTGCATCAGCCTCCACGCCAAGTGCTGCCATCATTTTTTTCAAGGCACCTCGTTGGTCGATCGCTAAAGCTGCGATCACTCCTTCTTTCGTTGACAGGCGATCCATCGCTGCTTTTTTGGCTTTCGTTACGGTTGCTTTCATTAAAATTCCTCCTTTTTTGTCCATGCCAAAGAATCAACCGCTTTCACTTTTTTCAGCGTTGGCGAAACGGTTGTCAGCACGTATAAAAATGTCTATTGATGAAGCCGTTCGACTGATTGACCACCGCACGTATCGACTTCGTACAAGAAAAGATACGTGCTCGTGGTGGGCTTTCTCAGTCATCGTTAGTTGTTATACGGATGAATCGTCACGCCTTTGACCACCCGATTGACGGTACGCGTTGGCGAAGGGGTGTCGGGTGTATTCCCGACTTTGATCGATGCCAGCAGTGCGATCGTTTGTGCAAAGACAATGTCTGCTAAGGTTAGATAACCGTCTGGCAATGATGTGTCATCTGGAAAGAAAAAGTTTGTTCCTGAAAAATTCACAGCGGTTGGCTGTCCGATAGCAGTCACTGCGGCGGCGATGCCGTCACTCTTTAATTCTTCCAACATATCAAGATCATACTTCCGCGTGTAGGACGTATTGCTGACAAAGACAAAGACGAGGGTTTGATCATCTACGAATGATTTCGGTCCATGACGGAAGCCCATCGAAGAATCGAACACGGTGGCGATTTTTCCCGCAGTCAGTTCCAATACTTTTAGCTGTGCTTCCCTGGTCAACCCCGACAACGTGCCTGAGCCCAGGTAAACGATCCGCTTAAAGGAACGGTCCGTCAGTACTTGGAGTTCTGTTTCTCTGTCGATCACTTCTTGCCCCAATCGGCTAAGGGTTTCAACATAATGCCCCTTTTCTGTCAGAGGCGTCTGGTCAAAAATCAGCAGTGCGGAAAGAGCCATGCAAGAAAAACTTCCCGTCATTGCAAAGCCAGCATCATTTGACCTCTTAGGCATCAATAACAGATAGCTCGTTTCATCAGCGGCAGCTTGTTGTGCCAAAGATCCGTCGGCTGCACAAGTGATCGCCAAATGATAGCTGTCGGCAACGAATTGGTCGACGATTTTGACCGCCGCCAAACTTTCTGGTGAATTGCCGCTTCTAGCAAAAGAAACGAGCAGTGTTGGTTCATCCGCAAATAAAACTTGTTCTGGAGCAGCGACGATATCCGTCGTAGCAATACTTTCAAAAAGATAATCCGCAGTTGCGCCCGTCTTATTCAAGTAAGGAACGATCGTATCTCCAACATATTGCGACGTCCCCGCTCCCGTGAAGACCACCCGGATTCGTTTGTCCGTCTTTTGCTTGATGGTACGTAAGAAAGTCGCGATCGCCTCTTGCTTTTCTTGATAGATCGTCAAGGTTTCTTGCCAAAGTTCTGGCTGTTGTTTGATTTCTCTTGTTGTAATCTCCGCACCTAATTCTGCTAATTCCTTTGTTGACAGTTGAAACATCTTTCTTCCTCCTAGCTACTGTTTTTCCAGTATGTATTCCCAGTGACGGTGCGAGGAACGCTTGTCTTGGATGAATGCTTAGCGATCACCCAAAGGGCAAACTTCCCCGACCTCACTGGTTTTGAATACACGCCTTTTCTTTGCTCGAGTGGATCATTTCAGACTGTCTAGGAAATGCGCTACTCGTCGTTACGCAAGTGGCGGACTTTGTATCTAAATTGGTCTGCTCGGGCAACACTCAAGGTGTATTCGATCACTTCATTTTCAATATTGAACGTGCTGCGTACCAGGTTCAACACTGGCGCACCTTCGTGGATTTTCAGCAATGCCGCATCTTTCGCACTGGCAATGCTGGCAAAAAATTCTTCGTCCGCGAGGCGGATCACTTGATGAAAGTCTTCATGGAAGATGTCGTACAATGGTTTTTGCTCGATCATCTCACTCGTTAAATGCATGAAGCGTTTGACCGGCAGATAAGAACGCTCGATCATCATCGGTTGCCCATCAGCAAGACGCAATCGTTTTAACTTGTAGATCGGCTCGCCGATGGAAACTTGCAACTGAGTGGCAAAATATTTTGTCGCTTCCATTTTTTTGAATGCCAATACTCTAGTTTCTGGTTGTTTCCCTAGTGCTTTCATCTGTTCGGTAAAACTATAGGAACCTGATAAATTGGTTGCCTGTTTGCGGATATCCGAGACAAAGGTGCCTTTGCCATGTTGGCGATAAATATAGCCTAATTTTTCTAGCTCCTGTAGAGCCAAGCGAACGGTGGTCCGACTTAATCCGTAGCGCTTTGACAGCTCTCTTTCTGAGGGAAGCATTGTGTCTGCTTCCATTTCATTTTCGATTTTTTCAATCAGTAAATTTAACAATTGATCGTATAATGGTTGTCGATTTTTATTGATATTCATAAGCCCCTCCAAACTGGTTACTACCACATAACGAGTGTACTATTTCCCGATAGGCGTGTCAAACAATCGTCTACAGGGGCTCTGTTTCCTGAATTTGCGTCTTTTCACGCAGGAAAATGAACCAATGGCCAGCACGAGCTAAGCTGAAAAGTCAGCTGTTGCTTGCTTAGCAAAACTCCTCCTGCGTGTTGCGCCGTTTCTTCTGCTAGCTTGCTTATTGCGGCCAAATGGATGGATACAGACCAAAGCCAGAACCGATCAAGCCGATCACTAGCAGCAAAGCGATACATTTCAACGGCGTCCAGCCGCGTTTTGATAAGAAGAAATACAGCATCAGTGTGATGGTCAATGGAATCACTTGTGGCAAGATCCCATCGAGGATTTTTTGAATATCGATCGTCACGGGCACTTCGTTGACTTTGTTAAACGTCAATTCATATTTGCCGTTAGCCAGTTCGTTGACCGCTGCATTTTCTTGCAGTGTGTCGGTCAATTGACCATTCTCATCCGTGGTATACAGCATATCTCCATAAGCGGCAATGGCTGCTTGATCATCCACGATCGTCGTCGCTTGCGTCACTTCATTGGTAGTGCCGTTAGGGATCTGAATATCCAAAGACGTCGCCCCATACACGCAGGTCAAGGAACCGACAACAAAAATTCCTAAAATACTCGCTGCTCGGGTAAACTCTTTGGCATTTTCCGTTAAGATCCCAATGGCATCTGTCCCTAAACGATAGGACCAATGCATCAAGAAGAACCGTAAGCCGAATTGGGCCGCATTGAATACCAGTAAGAAAATAAACGGTGCAGCGATGTTTCCATTGATCGCCATATTTGCTGTGATACCAGCTGTTATCGGTACCAGAGTGAACCAGAATAACGCGTCACCGATCCCGCCTAGCGGTCCCATCGCGGCGACTCGCACTGCCCGAATCATGGGAATGTCGGCTTTGTTTTGTTCCATCGATAGAATGATCCCCATCACAAAGTTCACCAAAAATGGATGGGTATTGAAAAACTCTAAGTTATGGCTCATTGAAGCAGCCAAGTCCTTTTCATTTTTATGGATCTTTTTCAATCCCGGTAAAATACTGAATAACCAGCCTCCTGCCTGCATTCGCTCATAGTTGAAAGAGGCTTGTAGAAATAAGGAACGCCAAACCATATTGTTCAAGGTCTTTTTATCCAGTTGTTCTGCTGGCGCTTGTTCGCTATAAGAATCGGGAATATTATATGCCATCTTCGTCGCCTCCGAAATCATAGGTATTGGCTGCTGCTACTTTAAATTTGGACTGGATTTGATAATCCCAAAAGGCTAATGCAAAACCGATAAAGGCTAGAATGATCAAGGCTGGTCCTTGCAAAGAAGGTGCCGCCATTACGATCGTGGCTAAACCAAACCCCATAAAGAAGAAGCCCCACATTTCTTTGGAAACCATCACTTTTAGTAAAATCGCAAAACCGACATACCGCATCATGCCCCCAGCTGCGCCAAGCCCACCCATCAACCATTGAGGGATCGCTGCGACCGCCTGATTCCCGAAGGCAGCACCGCCGATAAAGAATAAGACCACGATCAAGCCAAAGATCGTTCCAAGACCCGCCATCGCTAAATAATTGATTCGATCAATGCCCTTCGTATTGGCATCATGGGCGTAGCTGTCGGCTTTTGACATCACTGGTGACATTAGTGAGAAGATAATCGTCACCCCATATTGCCCCAGCAAAGAAAACGGAATCGCCGTAGCAACCGCTACTGTTGGTTCTAGCTGCAGCGTGATTGCTAAGATTGCTGCCATAATTCCGCCAATCACCGCATTTGGCGGTTGCGCGCCGCCCACCGGCGTATTGCCGATCGTCATTAACTGATACGTTCCGCCAACGATCAAGCCGGTTTGAAGATCTCCAAGAATAAGTCCGATAACCATCCCGGTAACAATGGGTTGGTACAATGATTCTAAAAAACTAAATTGATCGATTGCGGCAATGAATGTAACTATGAAGACTAAAATGATTTGAAAAATCGTGTAATCCATTTTCTTTCTCCTTCCTTACCTCTGCATTACTGAAATAATTTCTTTTCATCTTCAACAGGTGTCGTTGGAACCCGCTGAATCATTAATTGCACCCCCATTTCCTTCAGTTTTTTAAAGGCATTGACATCTGCTTCATCGACGGCAACTGTTGTAGCAACCTGTCTTTTCCCTTCTGACATATGCATATTCCCAATGTTCAGTTTCTTGATTGGTACTCCACCTTCAGCTAATTTCAACGCATCTTGCGGATTTTCAACCACCATGAAAATCTTTTGTTTTGGCGATGCTTTATGAATGATCTCGATGGTTTTTTGAATCGAGAAATACCTCGTTTGGACGCCAGCTGGCGCCGCCATATCCATCAATCCTTGTCTGACTTTGTCTTTGGCGACCTTATCGTTTGCCACTAAAATTAGATTTGCTCCCAACGTACCGTTCCATTGGGTGGCAACTTGCCCATGAATCAATCGATTGTCGATTCGCGTCAATAAAATATTTGGTTCTCCCATAAATATGTCCTCCTTCTATTTACTGCATGATTTCTGCAACCGCACTACGTTCTACTTCGATCACTGTTCCCGATTTCACCCTTAGATCCACTGTCTCTTTCCCAAGTGCTTGAATCTCCCCAATAATGCCGCCGTACAATTTGATTTTCTGTCCCTTTTTCAAAGACTGCTGCAATTCAGCGAAATAGCCTTTTTGCTTTTTCAGATTTTTCCCATTCAAGAAAGAAGAGACCGCCAAAAAGAGAAAGAGAAAAACAAGCACCACGATTGAGGATGCTAAGATCATTTCCCACATGTTTAAATTCCTTCTTCCTCATTGATTTCCTCATGGCCTTTGATCTTTCCGTGAAAAATACCGCTCTTGCCAATCTCTGCCAGTTCTTGACAAAAATCCTCTGGATCAGTTGCCGTATATCTAGTCAACGAACCTTCTACTAGCATCAGTAGATTGCTGCCACCGATGACTTCGACTTGCGGGTCGTCATTGGCAGCGGTCATCGCAACATTAAAAGGAGTCCCGCCCACAAGGTCTGCACAAATCACGACCCCATCACAGGTTTCCTTTAATTGATCGATTGCTCCTTGCAACTCTTTTTCAAAGTCAGCTAACGGATTTTCCTCTAAAAATGACACTGCTAGAAATTGTTCTTGCGGTCCCGCAATCATCGCAAGCGCATTTTCCATCCCTTGCGCAAATCCTCCATGACCTGTTAAAACCAAACCAAGCATCTTATGTCCTCCCCTTATTCTCAACTGGTAGTAACCACATATCCAATATAAACGCTTTCATTTTGTCTGTCAACAAATTTTTTGTTTTCATATAAAAATATCTTTGTTATCTTTAAATACGCAAAAAAGCGCCAAAACAATGATTATCAAACAAAAAACTAACTTCAAAAAGTATTGAAATCCATCAACAGAATGTTTACAACGTTATTTTAAACAAATAAACACATTCGTTTTCGATTTCTGGTATCTAAAGAACCACAAGTCACTCACTATTCACCGATACAACAAGCAACGTTGTTAAATAAAGGAACTATCAACAAATTTGCTTCCTTACTAAAAAAACCAGCTAGATATAATCCCTAACTGGTTTTGATCATCACCAAACTCATTTTCCATTATGCGTTTTATTAAATTTTATTGCCATTTTTTTAAGAAAAATTCATGTTATTAACTTAAACAGGTTAGAGATAACAAGCTACCGTATAATCCAGAAGCTTTAAGAATATAAAAACCACCCATACTAACAGAACTAATGTAAAGCATATCTTGGTGGAGCTGATGTACTCTCTGTTCAATGTTTTCACGTGAAACAAAAAAACCTAACCAACCAGCAGGATCGCTGATTGATTAGGAGATAGACTGCTTTATTGTTCGGTCAACCACGTGCGCGAGTGTTCAACTTCTTCATACGTTAACTGATGACTCGGGGTCCAAACGGTTGAAAGGACTGCGCCCCGCGAGGTAAAGATCTCTTGGACGTAAGCACTGTCAGCTAGGGAAACGATCGGGTCGTTTCTGCCAAAACTCAGAAACACATGAGTGTCACTCAAGGAATTCGTCGGTACATTCTCGACTGGATACATGGCGTGGTAGAGGATCGCTTTTTTAAAGTGGTCACTATCATTTAGTAATAAGCGAATGGCAATGTTGGCGCCATTGGAATAACCCACCAGTACCACTTGGGCTAACGAAAAGTGGTATTCTTTGGCGGCTTGCCGAATGAACTCGGCTAATTCGTCGCCGCGAAGTGCTAAGTCGGCTTCATCATACACCCCTTCAGCCAGGCGTTTGAAGTAACGGGGCATGCCGTTTTCTAAGACATTGCCGCGAATACCTAATAGTGACGCTTGGGGATCAAGGGCTTTGCCTACTTCTAGCAGCGACTGTTCGTCGCCACCGGTGCCGTGGAGCAGTACCAAAACTGGTGCGTCAGCTGCTCCTTGTTGGTAGATTGCTTTCATCGAAGTTCCTCCTTTAACTTGGTCGTTTGATATCGAAAATCTCCCCAATCGTTGCGTAAGAATTTCCCGCTAGCCGGCTGACTGCTTGTAAGGCACGGGGATCGATCTTGCCATCTTGATAGACATCCTCTGCAATCTGGTAGCCGACGACTTCCAACAATAAGAGATCGGCAGTGGTCTGCTGGTCTTTTTTGATGGGTACGTGTTGATGCAGAGTCGTTTCTAAGCGTACATTGGCTTCTTTCAAACCAGGCACGGCAATTGTTTTCGATGTCGTTGTCGTAAATCCAGAAACCGACAACTCGCTTTGGTCTGCGGGCAATAATGCCGCGGTTTTATTGGCCTCTTGGACATTTGTTTGATCCAAAATATGCACGACGGCTTCTTTCGTCGCCAACAGATTGCGGGCGGTGTCTTTCAGTTCCCCCTCTTTGCGCTGGATAGCTAACGAGAGGATCACGGGTTCTGAGCTGACGATGTTAAAAAAACTGAATGGAGCGATGTTGACGATACCGTCGGCTGATTGCGTACTGACCACTGCCACTGGCCGTGGGATGATGGAGCCGATCAGTAGTTTATAATTTTCTCGTTGGGTCAAATCCTTGGGATCTAAATAGTGCATACAGCGTCTCCTTTTTTCTAAACCGATAAATCTGGCAAGCGATCCTCGATCTCTGCACGACGACTTTCAAATTGGGCTGGCAACATCAACTGCTGTCCTAACGTTTCCAACGGTTCATCAACTAAAAAGCCCGGGGTTTCTGTTGCGATCTCAAAGACGATATTGCCCCGCTCTTGGAAATAGACGGCTTTGAAATAGTTACGGTCCTTGATTTCAGTGACGCCGTATCTTTGATCGTACAAGTATTCTTGCCACTCTTTTTGCACTGCTTCCGTTGGCACGGACCACGCGATGTGATGGACGGTGCCGACACCCCAGCGCCCTGCTGGCATTGCTTCATGGGGCACGACGATCTCATGAGCGAGGGTGCCTGCGGTATGAAGATGGGTGCTTTTCTCTGTTTTGTTAAAAATGTTCAGACCTAGATCATCTGCCAGCGTTTGAATGGTCGCTTCTGGTTGTGCCGAAAGCAAGACGGCCCCATGAAAGCCTACAATCGCTGGTGTTTCCGCCGATTCTTCGGCTTCGACTAACGCCAAAGACAGGTCATGCTGATCATGAAGTTCTAACGTTGGCCGATCAAACAATGTACTTTCTTGGACAGTTACTTGATGTTTCGCCAAATGTTCTTGCCAATAGGCACTGCTGCCTTTAGGAATACGAAAGGCGATCGTGCCGACTTGTCCGCTTCCTACTCGTCCAGGATGGGCATTTGCCCAAGGGAAGAAGGTGATGATGGTCCCATTTTCTAACGCTTGATTGCTGTAATAAAGATGATACGTGTAGGGATCATCAAAATTGACGGTTTGTTTGACGAGGCGCAACCCCAACACGTCGCGGTAAAAGGCAACGTTCGTTTGCGGATCGCCTACGATAGCTGAAATATGGTGGATCTGTTGAATGGGTTGCATACTATGTGCCTCCTTAAGCGCGTTTTGTATTGAAGGGTTTGATGACTCCTTCGATGTATTCACGGCGATTTTCTAAAAATGGTGCCAATGATAAGGATTCACCCAATGTTTCATAAGGCTCATCCCCCATGAACCCTGGTTCATCTGTTGCTAGTTCAAAAAGAATGTGGCCGATGCGCACATACAAAGATTCAAAATAGTAGCGATCCACATAGCCGGAGTTGGCCAATCCCAAGTTATCAAAGATTTCTTGCCAAACTGCTAATGAGTCGTGGTGAGCTAAACGAAAAGCGACATGATGCACTTCGCCATCGCCTTGTTGTGCTTGCGGGCTCGTGGTATCTTCCACTAAAACGACTTGAGCGCCATTGCCGCCTTCACCGACTTCTAGCAAATAGCGATTATCTACTTGATCAATGGTTTTGAAATCAAAAACGGATTCCAGCAGCCCTTTGAAATCTGCCAAGTAAGAAACAGACATTTCGACAGGACCTAAGCCATAAATCGCAAATTCAGTAGGAACCGGTCCTTTTTTCCAAGGGGTACCAGCTTTCACGCCAGTATTGTGTTCATCAGAGATCAATTGATAGGCTTGCGTATCAAAATCCCAAAAGCGCAACACTTTTTTCCCAAATTCGGTGGTGATTGCTTCGTGTTTTACCTCAAATTCATCAAAGCGTGCGGCATAATAATCAAGGGCAGCATCACTGGGTACTCGGAAACTGGTGCGGGTGATCGAGTTGGTTCCTTTGCTGCCGCGAGCGGTATTGGGAAAATCAAAGAACGTCATGGTCGTTCCCGGTGACCCTAAATCATCCGCAAAGTAGGTATGGTAAGTATAAATGTCATCTTGATTGACGGTTTTTTTCACTAAACGCATCCCTAACACATCTGTAAAGAAATGGTAATTCCGTTCCACATCACTTGTCATGGCCGTCACATGGTGTACCCCTAATAATTGATCTTGTTTTCTCATTTTCTTTTCCTCATTTCTGATCGTAAGTTATTTTTCGTAAAATTGTTTTTAATTGTTGCAATTCTTCACTGCTGAGTTCGGAAAAACTCGCCGCAATCTTTTGTGCATGACTGGGAAAAATTTTCTCCATCAATGCCCTGCCTGCTTCCGTAATACTGACGTAAGTTACCCGTTGATCTTCTTGGCTAGGTTCCCGGCGCACGCAGCCTTTTTTGACTAATTGATCGACTACATAGGTTGTCGAGCTGCTGGCGATCAAGATTTTTTCCTTGATGGCTTGCGTCGTATGGGTGCCTTTATGGTAAAGCAATTCCAGTACAGAAAACTCTGTAATATTTAAGCCATAACAACGAACATCTTTTTTTGCTACTTGTTCCAAACGACTCGCCGTACGCAGCAAACCGATGTACGCTTTGAGCGCTTCTTCTTGATGCGCCATTTTCCTCACCTCTTTATTTCGAATTCGAGATAATCATAACTTACTTTTTGTAAGTTGTAAAAAGATATGCTTTGGTTGTTTAAGAAAATCATTCAATGCTTATTTTTATAGAGGTTAAGAACGGTTAGACACTAACGAAGGTCCACCTTTTCTCTACGTCCCCTTCAAATCTAATAAAAAACGGAACTCATGAAAGATTCCATAAGTTCCGTTAAATATATATTTTACTGAAGAGGATTCGATCCATTCCATGTACTGATCGATGAAGCGCTGATTCCGACGCATACTTGTCCTTTTTAGATCATTGTGGTCGGCTGCACCTGCTTTTCCAAAGCCAGCAACCACTTTTTGCGTTCGACACCGCCGCCATAGCCGCCGATGCTGCCATCGCTATTGATGACGCGGTGGCATGGAACAATCAACGCCAATTGATTTTTTCCGTTGGCATTGGCAACAGCTCGGGTGGCTTTTTCATTGCCGATTCGCTGTGCCAATTGTTTGTAAGAGTATGTTTCTCCGATCTTCATCGCCAACAGCTGCTGCCAGACGGCTTTCTGAAAATCAGAGCCGATCAATGCGATGGGTACCGTGAAGGCAGTTCGATTCCCTGCAAAATATTCCGTCAATTCTTGCTTGAGTTGCTGAATGATTGCCGTTTGCTGGGGAATAATCACTGCATTCAAGCGGCTTCTCAAAACAGCAATCTCCGTTTCTAGCCCTCTGCGATCCACGAATTCTAACAAGTAAAGCTGCTGCTGGTCGCTGATCGCCAACATCGACCCAAGCTTGGTCTCAAGCCAAGCAGAAGAAAGAATCGTTTTTTCGCGGCTGTTGGAAGGCAGCTCCCCCATAATCCGAGAAAACGCATCTCGAAAGCCGTTGCCAGAATCGAAACCGGCTTCTAATTGCGCTTGTATCAGCGGTTCTCCTTCACGAATCTGCTTAAACGCTAACCCTAAACGGCGGGCACGGGAATATTCGATAAAGGTCATGCCAAAATATTTTTTAAATTGTCGACGCGCGGTATTGGGATGGATCGCTAGCGCTTCAAAATCTTTGTCGGTCCACTTTTTCTCTGGGTTACTCTCCACCGCTTCCACTAGGCTTTTCACGTCAGGAGATAAGTGGCTAGGTGAGCTGAGCGGGCGACATCGTTTACAGGGACGATACGCCGCCAGCAACGCTTCTTGTGCCGTCTGAAAAAACTCGCAATTTTTTTTGAGCGGTTTTTTCGCTGGGCAGGTGGGACGGCAAAAGACGCCGGTGGTTTTTACCCCAACGTAAAAGATCCCTTCATATTGGGAATTTTTTTCAATCAGCATGTCGTAATAGTGGTCCCGTTGTCGGCTATCTTCAATCATCTTGCGCACCCTCCTTCCTTTCTACACTTACAAAAATACTTCGTGCCTGTCCAAACACACGATCAACCAATGCAACAGCCTGCATTGGCAGTTCGAAAATTTGCCCACATCCTTCTGATGACATACGATCACCCTTTCCTCTGAATGACCTTAGTGTACAAAGAATGGTCTTGACGCATCCCATAAAAATTAACACCAATTTTTTAGGAAATGAAACACATCATTTAAGACGTGTATTTTCTGCGATACCCTCTATCCTATCTACGAACTGATCAATTTGAATAAGCGTTTTTTCTAAGTTATTCTTAATTTTACTTACTATCTTTTCTCTACCCTCTTCAGCAACAATTATAAAAATATCTTCTACAAACTTGTTATTGATACCAGCAATTTTCCAATTCCCTGTTCCCCACCACTCCCAAGTATCTTTTCTTTTTCTACCACCATCTACTTCTGTAAGAATACGCTCTAATCTTTGACGTCCATCAGGATCAATTTTTCCTGTAAATGCTATCTTAATTCTTCCAGAAATAGATTCAGATTTATTGTACAATTCAATACCGTAAGGCTTGTGGTTATTCCATCCACCGGGGAAATTTTCTGGCAAGTCTGGAAACAATTGATTCAGCCTCTTTGTTTGGAATCGAATCATTGTTTTGCTAGTAGAAATAATCTTTATTTCCTCATTCTTTTCGTTAGCTAATTCCGCCAAGGCCTCAACATATAATTCACTCATCAAACTTAAATTATCAGGGCGGTTTTCAAAAATTAAATCTAATGCATCTTGATGTTCTGCATATATTTTCCGACATATCTCTCTAAGTTTTTCATCCACTAAAAGATCACTCCTTAATACGTTTAAATAGTCGTTTATTATGTAGCTTATTTTTGATTCTAGCTTATTCAGCTTTAATAATCGCTCCAAAATAAGTGCGATATCATAGTAAGAAACTATACACCATTCTTCGTCAGAGGGCTCTATTCCTTCTGGAGTTAAAAAAACAAAAATCCGATTATATTCTTTATAGTTTTCTTCTACATAGCTCTTATATTTATTTAATTGATGTTTTGATTCGAGTGATATCGTTTTATTTTCTATACACAATACCATCTTATTCTTTTGTGATATCAAAAGAAGATCAATATCCTTATGCTCACGAAATATCTCTATATCTTCATAATCCGCTAACACAATATCAAAATAATCTAATCCAATAAAATCATACTGGTCCATTTTTAAACATATTTTTAAAAATGATTTCAGAAAATAGTCCTTCATTCCATGACCTTCTTTTGGATTAAACAAGTAAGCTAAAAAGTTACTATGTCGAATTTCTGTTCGAGATAACTTTAATATCTGAAAAATGTTTTCTTCTTTTAACCAGGGAGCTAGTTGATCACTTATCATGTCAAAATCTTTCAACAGATAATAAAGTTTTTCTTTATCGGTATTCTTCACATCGTTCACTTTCTTCCCACAATTTTTTTCCACAAAGTTTATTCAACCACTGTCAGACTAAAAATACAATGAGTATTTGGTTTACAAACAGTAGTAGTTATATACAAAAAAGCTTAGAGCGACAAATCCGTCTAAGCTTTAATTCAAATATCTTTTAACCAAAAAGTTTTTCTTTTTTCCGCAAGACTCGCTCTAAACGGGGGCGATTGTAGCGTTGGATCATGATGAATGGGCAGTTAGCCAATAACGCATAGACGATCATCACCCAGCCCGCCCACGCAGGATTCCAGAGGAAAAAGAACGGTGCTGGAACCATCAGCAGCCAATGGGTCAGCTCTGCTCGGCGTGTCTCGATGACGAATTTTTCCAGATAGTCCTTTTGTTGCTGAGCCAAGCGAGATTTGTCAAAGCCTTTTTTGGCAATCACAGTGCCGTCGGGCAATTTGTCTTTCCACTGACGAATACGAAATACCTCCGCCCAGATCCTACCGCCTTTTTCAAAGGCAAAAGAACGGAACCAGTTGGCATGACGTTCAAAAAAAGCATCACTGACTTTGCGCAAGCCAAAGGAGATGCCTAGATGAAACAGCAGCCAAGCCAAGCTGTCTGTAATGAGCAAGAGCAGTGGGGATAAGGTGATCAACGGCATGTGCATCGCCTCCTATAAATTGATTTTGCGTCCTTTCCAGGTCACGGATTTCAACAAATGGGTTTGGATCCATGACCAACCAAATAAGCCTAGGAAAAAAAGAAAGTAACACGGGAAAAAAAGCAGCAAGACTCGGTTGAAGTTGCCGACACGGCGGGCAAAGCACAGAGTTTGTCCAAAATAAGCAGCATAAAAAAGCAGGCCTAACCAAAGCGGTTTCATCAGAAACGGTGCCGCCAGTACCCCAATGCCGCCGCTGATCCACAAGATGACACCCGCCATAATCAAAGGGTGAGTGAATTGCGAAGCAGTGGCAAAGTCCTTCGTCCAGCCTTGAACAAGTTGACGAACACCAGCTGGATACATCCGAAAGGCCAACAGGTCTTTTCCACCATACAAGGCGATCGGCAAGCGTTTTTTCTTAAAACGTCTCGCTAGTGCTAGATCATCTAAGATTCCTTCTGGCATGTCCTGATGTCCATTGGCTTGAAGGTACGCAGTTTTGCTACACAAAATACACGGACCAAAGGCGCCGCCAGCTGAGAGTTTTTCGCCTACGATAGAAAAGCGGTTCAACCCGACAGGTAAGACGACATTAAAGACGGCAGACAGTTGTTCATACAGGCGCTTCGTTTGATGATAGGGCTGCACCGAGAGCAGGCCTTGTCCCAATCGCTCCTCAAACGCAACGAAAAGACGCTCTAAGCCATCTTCTGCTAGAAAGAAGGTATCGGCATCCAAAAATAATAGATACTTGCCCACCGCTTGTGAGGCGCCTAACCAGCAAGCCGCCGCTTTCCCAGCAGAATCAGCAGCGGTTTGCAAGACCGTCGCACCGAAGCCCTTGGCACAGGCGGTCGTCTCGTCTTCCGATCCGTCATCAACCACCAAAATCTCCACAGGATGGAGGGTTTGCTGCTGCAAGGATGCCAACAATTGCGGCAAATTTTCTGCTTCATTGCGGGCGGGGATGATGATCGACAATTCTGCCCTCTCCTTCAAGTCTTTGGATGCGGCTGTCTCCTTGCGGGTGGGTATCGTCGGCAGGCGGAAAAAAATCAGCCAGCCTGCCAGCCAAGCAGCGCAAATACCAGCGAGCAGCAGGTACACAGTCATCATCCTTTCTTGTCTTAGTGTTCTCTTTTGGTGATCATCTCACTGACTTGCTGGCCACTAAGGGTCACCATCGGCATGCCGGCACCGGGATTGACCGTACCGCCAACGAAGTATAGATTGTCGTAGCGTTCGCTGTGTTTCGGGTGTTTAAAGCCATGATTTTTCTTGCGATTAGAGACCGTGCCGTAGATGGCACCGCGATGTGACAAATAATTCTTTTGGATGTCTTCGGGTGTCCAGCGGTCTTCATACACGATGTGCTTACGTAGATCCGTTAAGCCCATGTTTTCCAGCTTGATCAAGATCCGTTCACGAAAAGCATCGTATTCCGCTTCCGTAAAGGGTTTATCCTGCAAATAAGGGATATGAGGCAAGATTTTGATGTTCTCATGCCCTGCCACTGTTTGCGAAGGATCGGTTTTGTTGGCATTGACCAAGTAGATCGTTGGGTCTTCCGGCAGCTGATGCTGATGGAAATTTTGATCAAAGTTTTCTTTTGAGGCATTGGAAAAGAAAAAGTTGTGGTGCGCCAGTTGCGGATAGGAGGTTTTGACCCCTAAGTGCAAGACAAAACCAGAACTTGCTGGTTCAAATTTTTCTTCCAGTTTTTGAGTAAAGGTCGGCGCTTCTTCTAACAGCTCTTCATAGGCCGGGATCACTTCCATGTTGGAAACAAAATAGTCGGCTTCGATCAGCGTACCATCATCCAAACGAGCGGCACGGATCTGTTCTTGTTCAACGATCAATTTTTCCACTTTGTGTCCCGTGTGGAAAGTGACCCCGATCTCTTTTGCTAAGCGAACGATGCCCTCGGCTAAACGATGCATCCCGCCTGGCACGTACCAGACACCTTGGGCATGCTGCATATAGATCATCATGTTCAAGACGGCTGGGGCGTCATAAGGAGACGAGCCGACATACTTGATAAAATAGCTCAGCATGTCTTGCAGCTGCGGATTGCTGACACGTTTTTGAATAGCATCATGCATCGAAGAGAAATAATCAAAACCTTTCAACGCTTTGATCACGCCATGATACTTCAAGATTTCTTTCGTGGTATCTAAGCCTTTCTCGAAATAGCCTTTTTCCGTGATTGCATAAATCTTTTGCGCATAGTCCAAAAAGTCTTGGTACTCGGCCATGTCTTTTTCCGACAAGTGCGGGTTTTCCTTTGCCATGCGGGCAAGATCGCCATAGAGATCGATCTTGGTGCCGTCAGGAAAAAAGGAGCGCCATTCCAATGGCAATCGGCGAATCGCAACATAATCCGCCATATCGCGATTGCTGCCAGTAAATAATTTTTCGAAAATCTGCGGCATCGTCAAAATCGAAGGACCTAAGTCAAAGCCGAAGCCGTTTGTTTCCAGTCGGTTCAACTTGCCGCCTAAATGGTGATTTTTTTCATATAATGATACATCAAAGCCATTTTGGGCTAATGAGACCGCCGCTGATAGACCACCAAGTCCGCCACCGATCACTACAACTGTTTTTTTCTCTTTCATTGAATTGCTCCTCGTTTGCTTTAATGAACGTCCCTATTTAGCCAAACCTTCTCGTCAAAACAGACGGTTGTGTCTCACTGCAACTGCGTGTCTGGACACTGTTTTGGTATTGACGACTTAAATCAAAGGATCGTTTTTCTAGATAATTCTATAGTATCACACCTTTGAAAAAATGACGGGGATGAGCCTAGCGCCCATGGGATGACAGGAAAGCCTTCAAGCGTTCGCCAACTTCACACGAAACACATATTGGCCACATATTCGGCTAACCTTCTTCCTGTATACTTTCGCATATCAAAGGAGGAATTTTATGAACTTTTTTACTCGTATCATCAAAAGTATCATCAGTCTCAAAAAACGGACCGCAATCATTGGCGGGTTGTTTCTGGTCGTCTCAACGTTTTTGATCACGGCGAGGCTGACCCAATACGAACTGCAAAAAGTATTGGAAAATGTCCAAAAAGACTTGAATTCAATAGTAACCATCGAGCTGGATTATGAGAAGATCCTTCAGTCCATGTATTCCGGCGATCTGCAATCTGGTACCGATGTGTTGAATGAAGAATTGCTGGAGAAAATTGAAAAATCCAGTTATGTCGAAGATTTTTCCGTCAGCGCTGCGACCCAGCTATTCACCCAGTATGCTGACCGGACACCAAAACATGAAGACAAGGTGCCGGGAGGTATAATCGAACCTTCCAATGAAATCGAAATTTATGACAGCAACGATCCTGAATTGGCAAAATACAATCTGCAGATCATTGAGGGCGATCTTACTACCAATAACAAAGAGACTTATCCAATCATGGTCTCGAAAAAGTATGCGGAAAAACACAAACTAAGCATTGGTGACCCTTTAACGTTGGATTTCAATTCGGGTTTCGATGAAGAACAAGAAGCTTTGAAAAAAAGCGGAGTTATCACTGGTATTTATGAGTTAGCTGCCAATAGTCCTCGCCCCCACAAAGATAATGAAGAGCGGTTATTTTTTTCGACACGAAGGGTTCTCAAAGAAGTCAAAGAACTGCAATTTGGTGAAAACACTCCTTTGATGGCGGGTTATGACAAAATCAAAGTCAGCTTGAAAGATCCGATGGATACTCAAAAGTTCTTGAATGAATTAGATGCTGAAAACAGCAAATACCAGCAGGTCGCATTCAAAAGCTCCTACGAGCAATACAAAACGATCCAATCAATGATTACAGATTTTTCTTCGATCTTGAACTTCATTCAGCTTTTCTTGATCCTTTTTGCCTTGATCGTCATCGGGTTGATTATGATGCTCTCGTTACGAGAGCGTAAATACGAAGTCGGCTTGTTACTGTCATTGGGAGAAACAAAAATCAACATCCTTTTGCAGATGTTCTTAGAAGTCGCAATCGTTTTTGTCGTCAGCTTCGGTATCAGTTTCGCCTTATCCACCACAGTGATCGCACCTCAAGCAAGTGCAGTCGTCAATGAACAAATGCAAGCTTCTATGGGGGAACTTAGTGCCAATAGTAGCTTGAGCATGCCGCGAGGAGACAATTATGTGGAAGATGAAAGCACCAAACTCAACACCGAGGTCTCTATCCAGCAAACCGATTTCAAAGAGTCGCTCATTTTTTCTTCAGTCATCTTTTCATTATTGGCAGTCATCACTTGTGTCACAACGATCCTGCCAACTATGAAGATCATTAAGAGAAGTCCCAAAGAGATCTTGTCCAATAACGAATAAGCAAAATGTTAAAAAAAGTTAAAAATACCTATTTTTTTAAAGAAACCTTCACAGATTTGATGAATACTAAAGGAGAAGATCAAATGCTCAAAATTACAGATATCAGTTACTCATACAAAGATGAGACTATTTTGCAAAATGTCAGTCAAGTGTTTGACGCTGGCAAGATCCACACGATTATTGGTCAATCTGGTGTCGGAAAAAGCACTTTTTTGTCTTTGATTTCCGGTCTTGAATTTTTGCAAAGCGGTTCAATCGAGTTCAATGGCCAGTCAATGACGAATTTAGTCTCCTACCGCCGGCAAATCAGTTACATTTTCCAGTCCCTCAACTTGATCCCTTATTTGTCACCGTTGGAAAACATCACGATCGCCACAAATATCCACAAAGTTAAAAACCCTCAGTCTCCCAGCAGCTATTTAAACAAAGTAGGGATTTGTGGCGATATACAGCACAAAAAATGTCACCAGTTGTCTGGGGGACAACAGCAGCGGGTGACAATCGCCCGAGCTCTCGCCTTAGATTCTGATCTGATCATCGCCGACGAGCCGACTGGCAGCTTGGATCTGGCAAACAGTGAAAATGTCATGACGATCTTTAAAGACTTGCGGGATGCAGGCAAGTGTATCATCATCGTCAGCCATGACTTAACTTTTAAAGAAATCTCAGACTATGTATATACGATCAAAAACGGACGATTGACCCTTCTTTAGTAATAGAAAGGAGTAATCCATGGCCACAGAAATTCTTCTTATTGAAGATACCGATGAAATCAGAAGAGGCATCCAGTTGAGTTTACAAAAAGAAGGCTATCAAGTCACAGCCTTTGATGAAGCGGAAGCTGCTTTGAACGCCCTAGAGACAAAAACTTTCGCTTTGATTTTACTCGATTTGATGTTACCTAAAATGAGCGGAGAAACGTTTTTAAATGAGTTAGGCGAAAACAACCCGATCCCGGTGATCGTGATCAGCGCATTGAACGATGAATTCACTCAGATCAACCTTTACAGCAAGCGGATCGATGATTATGTAATCAAACCTTTTTCTACCAACATCCTCGCTTTAAAAATCGATGCGATTTTGCGCAGAGTCGGTCACAAAGAAAATGCGGCGGTCACGTATAACGACTTGACATTGGAGATCAATAACTATCAAGTTCACAGGCAAGGCCAGCCGATCGAATTGACTTCAAAAGAATTTGAGCTCTTGCAAATGATGCTCTTAAGTCAAGGAAAAGTCTTTTCCCGTGAAGAATTTTTAGACACAATTTGGGGCTATGACTCCTTTGTCGACTCTAGGGCGATCGATGTTCACATTAAAAACCTCCGTAGCAAATTAGGCAAAGACATCATCCAAACTGTTAAAGGGATCGGGTACCGAATTGAAAAAGAAACGAATTAAATGGAAAACGACTCGCATCATCTGCTTCTTTACATTGACAATGTCATTCGTGACTTTTGTGAGCGTGATAGGTTTTTTCTTACTAAATATCGGTCCTCGGATCGAAATGAAACAACAAGCGGTCTTTGACACTGTAGTCCGGGAAATTTTTGATATTGTCAATGACGATGAACTTTCTTTCCAACGTTTGGACAGTTATCGAATCGATGGCTATACCATAATCATTTTTGATGCCCAGCAAAATACCATCTATCCCATCCAGCAACCCATCACCGCGAAAAATGGTGAGCTGATCCATCTCACCAATGGTTATCAATCGACGTTTGACACTAATGGCTACAAAGTTTACGTTAGTTACCCTGTCCAAATCAGTGCCGTCGATGTAAAAGAGATCATTTGGCTAGCAACGCCTTTTGTTTTGCTGCTAGTTAGCCTATTGACCTTGGCTGGAAGCGGCTTGTATACCTACTTATATCGAAACGAAAAGAGCAAACTGGCGTCTGTCTTCCACATGATGGAAAAAAATATTCCGTATGAGGAGATTCATGACGTAAATACCATGATCAAATTGCATGATTATCTAGTGATCGAAACTCAAGTAACTGCCCTATATCAACAACTCCAATGTGCCCAGCGGGCCGCCTTGGAACAAGTTCAGCAGATCAAACAGCTGGAGTTAGAGAAAAAAACATTGCTAGAAGGATTCACCCATGAGATGAAAACACCGATCATGGCAAGCCAACTGCTATTAGCGAATGTCAGAGATGACTCTTTATCTGAAGAACAGCAAGAGTCCCTTCTAGCCACAGAAAATGAATTGAAAAAGCTGCAGCAGTTGATCAAAGAAATCCTGTTCGTTTTTCACAACCAACAGGCCCATGACGACCAACCACTTTCTGTGCGGGAAATGATCGATCACTTGATCGAAGAATATGAAGTTTTATGGAGTGATAAAGGTTTGCGGATCGAAATTGATCAACAACAAGAGCTGACGTTTTTCTACCACCCGAAATTGGCAAAGAAAATTTTCTCAAACCTTTTGAGCAATGCGATTTTTCATTCCCCACCCAACAGCGTCGTCACGATCATTCTTACTAACAAACAATTAACGATCAAAAACCCTATCAAAAAAACTGGGCCGCTGAAACACTCAGATTTGGCCAAACCCTTCTTCTCTTATGGAGAAGAGGCTGGTACAGGTTTAGGTCTGTATATCGTCAAAACAATGCTAAAACACTCGCACTATGGTTTTACATTTGATTGTCAAAAAGATTTCACCGTATCCATATATAAAAAACAGGACTAAGCCGCTGTACATGTCCTCTTTTATTTTTTATAACAAAAGATATTGTATATTCTCGACTTTATTGACTGATTCATCAACGAAAAAAAGTTCTTCGTATGGATGCGAAAAAACGCGTTTGAGACTCCATGAGAAATCAAGTACATTGGATGTAACGAAAGTCCTCGTTGATACTGCGACTGCAAAACGCTCCTGTAAATACGAGTGCCTCCTGTCAGATACCCAGTTGCCGCAAATGCTTTCGATGATCGAATCAAATAGGTTTCACTACAAGTCAACTATAATGAAGGAGTATCGATATGAACTTAAAAACGATTCAATCAGCTGAAGAATATTTAAACTTTTTCGATGAAGAATTTATTCATTCTAGCTGTTCTAGCGAAGACCCTAAGATCTTTAACTTTTATTTATCCTTGCGCCAACGTTTTCTAAACATCTACAACGACTCCGATAATAGTTTTTTCCAAAAGATGTCGTTGTTGCTGGACATTGATGCTCAGTTGCAGATCTTAAAAGAGCTGTACAACTTAAAAAAAAGTGCTTTAAACGAATACACGCAAGAAGAGATCATTCAGCTGACTGTCAAAGACAAAACCTGTTTTTATCGGGAATTGACCGGAATTCAACTGAATCAAAAAGCTCCTTGGAGCTTGATTTATTTAAGCGAAGCACAGTAAATAGCTAAACTGGTTCTCCCTAACTCATTTGTTTTAAAAGGCTTGTACTCACTATCATTGACACTTCCCCATCCCCAAAATCGATGTTTTTTGTGTAAAAACAAGCCTTTAAAACCAAAGCCCAATTCCTTGACTGCTAGATAGTTTGAAGGAACTGGGCTTTGCTTATGCTATTCGTATAGAATTGGAATAGACCTTTTCTAGCGACTCTTCATAATTGCAGATGAAGAGAAATTAGAAGAGGTCTTTTAGCGCGAACTGTCGCGTGACATCCGGGTTGATTCTTTCCAATAGCCGATTCCAATCAGAGGAAGAAGGAATCGTTTTGAAGACAATGCATTCGATGGTATCGCGAAAAGCGGACGCATGCTCTGCATAGTTCGTTACTATCAGGTCGATCTGATTTTGCTTCAAATAGTGGGGGGTGACTTCGCCAGAATCCGGATAAAATACTCGGTGAGAGCAGCTGAAATACCGATTGGACCACCCTTCAATGTACTGAACGATATGGTGATTGCCCTCGAAAATAAAGGCAATGTTTTTTCGGGGAAACCAATAGCGCTCACGAATAGACTCGATATAAATAACTAAATTCGCGCAAAAATCCGGCAAATATTGAGGAGAATACAACTCTTGATAAAAAGGATTGTTCTCTAAGAATCGTTGATAAAAAGCAAATTCTTTCGGAAATGTTTTACGAATAAAAGTATTGACGTCCCAAATATTGCGATTCGCTGAAGTCGATAAGCATTCCCTCAATTTAGCAGTAGTAAAAAAAGATTCAATCAAAATCAAATCATTTTTTTGGTTTGGACTGGTGACATTCAAGAGTTGATAAAAACTGTTGGTCAATTCGCGAATTTTTGGCCAGTGATTATACGAGAGACAGAATTTTTGCTCTACGATGACATTTTGCAATTTCCTTTTAGTGATAATACTCACAAACAAAAAGACCAACTCATCGTGAGGAAACTGAAACTCAAAATACTTGTCTATCACTTCATTGATCCGTTGAAAGTGCATCAGTTGGATACTATGTCTCAAAGCATGGTATAACTCTTCTTTTACCTGAATCCTTTGCCCTTGTAAAAATCGCTCGATCGAAATATGCAGCAGATAACTGTATTGAGAAAATGAGGCGGTATGATAGCTATTTTTTTCAAACATCCCACTGATTTCAGTGACTGCCTGTTGAACCGCTACCGTCGGAAAAACCGTGTGAGGGGTAATGTCTGTCTCGTAGAAAAAGGTACAGAAGAAATTCCGAATATCTGCTTCCTCGCCTACGATATTCACAGGATCCAGTGTTAAGGTCAAATCAAAATGAGTAAGCTGTTGATGGATACGCCGCAAATATTTCGATAAGGTGCTTTTAGATAGAAAAAGACAGTCGGTCCACTCATCAATAGATTTCAACTCACCCATAAAAATATTTTCCAGCATAAGAAACAAGGGCTCATTCGCTAGCAGGGATGCTTTTTTCTTTTCATAACTTGGGTAGTTGTTCAATTCAAATAAATACCCTTGATTCGTCGAAGAGATTTGCAATAAGCCAGCAAAGTACTCATTGATTCCGCCAATATCTTTTCCAATCGTTCTTGTAGTACTTTCTGTGACTTCTGCCAAGCTACTCGCACTGCAGATCTCACTTTTTTCAAAGGCATTGAGAATCTGGAACCATCTAGCCGTTGATTTATTTGTGACAAAACTTAACTGGAAATTCTTCAAAAATAAGCTCCTTACTGAAAAACATCGTTTTTACTGATTTGCGCAAGAAGGCGCCTAGGAGATGTCATTATACCGGGTTTTCTTTCAGCTAAAAAATTTGTTTTTTCATAGACGGGTGAAAAAAGTTGCTTTCCCCCATTCTGTTGTACAACAATAATTGTAACTATTGATTAAAATAGTGCAAGGAATTTGCGTTTATTTAAGAAAAATAGTAAATTTCAGGATGGTTCTTTGATTTGACAGTCAAAACTCTTTCAGTTGATACATATCTGACAACAAAGGAGGCAACTTTTGGCTATCATGGAAATTGCATGAAAGCTCCGTTTTAGCGTCAGATTGCTTCCAAGAGTTGCTTTGCGTTATTCTTGCTAAAAGGCCATCGATGACCGACACAAACCAAAGGATTGCACACCTTTTTTATAAATGGCTATTTTATATGATGGGAGACTACTATGAAAACATTTCAATTAAAATTCATGAAAAATCGTTCTCTTGTTCGTTGGTTACAATTATTAGATGAATTTGAAAAAAATCCCACTTGTACTCTTAACGACTTGGCTAAAATAACCAAAAGTAGTACGCGGACGGTTATCTCAGATATCGCTAGTATTCGGAACTATTTTAGTGACTCAATCGAAATCCATGCGGCTAAAGTCGGGTATTTCTTCGAAGAGCTTGATCACGAATCTTATCGCAGAAAAAAACAAGCCATGGTCAAGGATGAACCAATTTTTTTGATTTTCGAAAGTATCTTTTTTAATGAGGTCCAATCATTGATGGATTGGAGCCTTTCACTCAACCTTTCTGAGCAGTCATTGCTTAGTTATTTTAAAAAAATCGAAATTTACTTACATCCTTTTAACCTTCGTCTTAAGACTAATCCAGTGACATTTGCAGGATCTGAAATTGATATCCGTAAATTTTTTTGTCTTTTTTACTATGAGTCTGACATCAACATCAACACGATATTTCCTTCAATCAATGTACAAGAAGCGATCAAGGAGATCACTGCTCTTCTGCAAGCAAAACAAATGCAGTCTTCTTCCTTCTCCTATTTTGCCTATGTTCTTTACATCAGCATCGAGCGCAGCAAACGAGGTCTTTTGGCAAAACCATCTTCTGAGCTCTATGAACTGATCAAGAAAAATAATTTGTTATCACAATATCAAGAGTTGCAAAAAATCATGCAACGACATTTTAATTATGAACTTCCTAAGGCAGAAGCTGTTTATATTTTCACCTGTATTATTTGCCGTCGTAAAATCAATAGTCCTTCTTGCGAAGAATTTTGTCGAACATATAACTATTGGCCTGAAATTAAACAGATCGTCAGCGATTTTTATGCAGAAAACCAAGGCAACAGTCTCGATGAACGAAAAGACTTCCTTTGGCTTGAGTCTTTTTTCATCGTAGTAAAGTTACGAGAATTGCTCTCTTTGACTATGAACATAAACATTGATGATTTAAATCAATTTGTCAAAGAGAAGTTCGCAAAAGAGTATCAAAAAAATTATGATTTCCTCTTTACACACACCTTAGTGAAAAAGCTCTATTCTCGAAAATACTTAAATGACTTTTGTGCCAGTCTCACTATGTACATGGAATCCATCAAGGAAGCAAACTGGGGCTCCCCACGGACGATTGCCGTGATTTTTGAAGGCAATGAATATGTCTGCGAGTATGCTGAAAATATTATTCGTCGCTACCTAGGTGCCTATCATACGATGTACTATCCTGATTCGAATGAACTGTCACACGAATATTTGAAGGAAAAAAATATTGAGCTTTTGATTACTAATTACTCTGAATATGCTACAGAGTATTTATTGGACGTCGAAAGCATCTTGCTAAAACCGATCCCCGATGCCTCCGACTGGAATCGATTATTGAATAAAATCAACACACGAATATTACGCTTAGTCGTATTAGATAACAATTGATTTGCGATTTCTGAATCAAAGGAGATCTCAAGGGAACACGGGTAGCTTGTCATGCTACAAAAAACCGTCCATAACAAAAAGCAAGCTAGAATGCGATTCTAGCTTGCTTTTTATCGTTTGTCTATTAAGAAATCTACCGTTGCTTATTCCGCTGATTCAATATCTTTGGCGATTTTTGCAACATCGATCTCCCGCTGCAAGTAATCTTGATTATCAATAGGAAAATGCTGACGAAATTCAGCTAGTTCCATCAATTCGACTTCGCCTGCCGCCACTTCAAAGTCCAAGACATGACCAGCAAATGTGCGGTCATCACTAATAAAATGCAGGTGGAAACCGGCGGCCGCAGCACCGTGGAACAACAACGGGGTAAAGAACCCGACGATCGTACCACTGATATCTTCTGCTTGAAATTCCGGCTGATGCTGGATGATCTCAATGAATTTTGGGTACGGTTTTTCTTGCTTTGGGGCAACGCGGACGTGCATCTTGGCAAATACCCCATGGATTTTGACAGCGGAAAACAAATTCGGACTGACTTCTGTCAGGACGTGATTTTTCACTTCTTCATCGGTCATCTCTTGGCTGACCTGTAGGTGCTTCGCCGCAGAAAAATCAACGACTGCCGCATAAGGGGTTCCTTCATTTCCTTGGAGCACTTGCACCTTGCCCGATTCGTCTACATGGTAGATTTCACCATCTAAAATAATTACTTCCCCATTGGAACCAGCCAACGTACCGATCCCAAAATTACCATATTCAAGCATTTTGCCGATTTGCTCCGTGCCATCCATTAAATCCTGCATCAACCCACCTAGGGTACCATGCTGATATAAATAACTTTTGTTTTTCACTTTCATCTTGCTGCTCCTTTGGTCTTAATAAAATTGATCAGGTAGGATCGTTTTGCCCAGATCGGCATTATCTGAATAATCCACAGGGATGTCAATGATCACTGGACCATCCGTGGCAAAGCCTTCTTCGATGGCTGCCATCAATTCTTGTTTAGTGGTTGCCCGCAAACCTTTGGCACCAAATGCTTCGGCATATTTTACGAAATCAACTGGTCCAAAATCAACCCCAGAAGCACGATCATATTTCATTTCTTCTTGGAATTTCACCATATTGTAGGTACCGTCATTCCAAATCAAGTGAATGATGTTTTGTTTCAAACGGACGGCTGTTTCTAACTCTTGGGCAGAAAACAAGAAGCCACCATCGCCAGATACAGAGATCACTTGAGTATTTGGTCGCACGAGCGCTGCAGCGATCGCCCATGGCAAAGCGACTCCTAAGGTCTGCATGCCATTACTAAAGAGCAGGTGTCGTGGCTCATAGCTGCGGAAATGACGGGCCATCCAAATGTAGTGGCTGCCGACATCCACCGTCACCGTCATGTCATCGGTCACTTCTTGTTGCAAAGCATCGATGATTTCTAGGGGATGTAAGGTATTGTTGCTGCCTTCGACATCCGCTGGTTTTTCATTGAGTTTGGTTTGCAGCGTCGTTAAATAGTTGCGAGCGTCTTCGCTCAAGTGATACTGATCGATGGCTTTTGATAGCTGTTCAATAATTTTCGCGATACTGCCCATCAGTTCAACTTCGGGCTGCATAAATGGATCGATCTCCATCGGTACTTCATCGATGACGATCACGCGGGCATCTTTTTCCGCATTCCAGTTGCGAGCTTCGTATTCGATCGGGTCGTACCCCACAGCGATCACTAAGTCGCTGCGTTTCAACAGCATATCACCGGGCTGATTGCGGAACAAGCCGACGCGGCCAAAGAAATGCTCTTCTAATTCACGAGAAATGATCCCAGCGCCTTGGAAGGTCTCTACGACAGGCAACCCAGTTTTTGCAACTAAATGACGAATCGCTTGTGTTTCTTTGACGCCTGAAGCCCGCATCCCTAAGAGTAAGACGGGCAGTTTGGCTTCTTTGATCCGATCGACGAGTGCCTGGATATCTTCTGCATCGGCACTGCCTAATTTAGGCGAAGATAGTGGTTTGATCGCTGCCCCTTGGACAGTTCCGTCTGTCACATCTTGAGGAATGGATAAAAAGCTCGCCCCTTTTTTCGCTGTTTTTGCGATGCGAAAAGCGTTGGCAATACTTTCAGAAAGGGTTTCAGGATCTTGGACTTCACTGCTGAATTTCGTGATCGGCGCAAACAACGCCGCATTATTCATGCTTTGGTGGGTCAATTTTGAAAGGTCAGAACGCTTCACTTGGCCTGCTAGTGCCAAGACGGGATCGCCTTCGGCAGTTGCCGTGACCAACCCAGTCGCTAAATTACTGGCTCCTGGTCCACTTGTTGCAATGACGACTCCTGGCTCTCCTGTCAGGCGACCGATTGCCTGTGCCATAAATGCCGCGTTTTGTTCATGTCGTGCCAAAACCAACTCTGGTCCCCGTTCACTCAACACGTCAAAGACGCCATCGATTTTTGCACCAGGAATCCCAAAGATATAAGGCACCCGATGATTTTCTAAACTTTCAACAATGATTTCTGATCCTTTTGCACTCACTGTATTACCTCTTTTCAAAAACTGTATTAATCACAATACATATAATAGCACTTTTTATTTATTTATCAACGAAAAACACTTATTAATATCTGTACTATAAAAACGCGGTTTTTTAGAGAGCGTTTGCATTTGCTTCAGACTGCAGGTGTATGTCTTTCCATTTTTCCGACAAAAAAAGGAGTGGATCGCTCCACTCCATACATCCTTTTCTGTATCAGAACACCGCTTAAAAAGAAGTTCTTTCGTCGGTTTCTTATTCTGCGGGGACATTTTTTTCCGTCAACCAACCGACAGCCAGTATCATGGCAGCTCGTGCGGCTTGGGTCTGATCCATCGCATTGACCATCACAAAATCATGGATGATCCCTTGCATCCGTGCTTGGGTGACTTCCACGCCAGCTGCTCGTAAATGCTGCGCATAGGCTTCCCCTTCATCCCGCAAGACATCTGCTTCGCCTGTAATGATCAACGCTGGCGGCAGATCGGCTAACTCCTCTTTGGTCGCGCGTAGAGGAGAAGCGGTAATTTGATTCCGCTGTGTTTCATCCGTCGTGTATTGATCCCAGAACCATTGCATCCCTTCTTTGGTCAGAAAATAATTTTCACCGAATGCTTCATACGAAGGCGTATCAAAGCGGGCATCTGTCACCGGATAGAACAATAATTGTTGTGCGATCGGAATGCCACCACGGGCTTTCGTTAACAAGGTCATAACGGTCGCCATGTTCCCACCTACGGAATCGCCAGCCACGGTCAAACGGCTAAGGTCTAAGCCTTTGACATCGACAAATCCCGGTAATTGCTGCAAGACCGCATAATTTTGTTCGATTGCCGTTGGGTATTTTGCTTCTGGTGAACGACTATATTCAGGAAAAATGACGATCGAGTTGGTTCGTACCGCCAATTCACGGATCAATTTATCATGAGTCGCGGCACTGCCGAAGACCCAACCCGCGCCATGGAGATAATAAATGACAGGGAGAATCGCATGATTTCCTTCAGGACGAACAAAACGAACATTGATGGTCCCCCATTCGCCTGTATCAACGGTCTGATCTTCTATCTCAACCGCCAATTTATTGACGGGTGACTCTTGGACTTGTTCCAATAATGCGCGCCCTTCTTCTGGCGGTAATTCATAGATCCGTGGGTGCGGTGCATTTGCCTCACTAAATTCAACGGCTGCTTTTTCCAACGAAATTCTATCTGTCATACGATTCTCTCCTTTTGTTTGAAATCGTTCATGTTGACCTTAAGGGTACCACCAAGTCATTCTGATGCAAAGAATCTTGCTTTCTTCTGTTTCCAGGCATTTTGTTCGACAAAAAAGGTGGTTTTTGCACTCTTAACTGCCTTGCCTTCATGACCGATAACTGTAAGACACTCGCTGTGTAAACTTCCCAAAAACTGAAAGGCGTAGGTAAGTACGTATGAAATTCACATTAGATGAAACACAAAATAACCGTCTGCTCGCTGCTATTTTTCAAGAACTCGCTGTCATAGTCTTTGATCCGCAAAAAGAAGTTGTTTTCGCCAATGCCAACATGACTGATATCCTAGGGTACAGCCAAGAAGAAATCATTGGCTTACCGCATCGGACCTTTTGTTTTGACCATTATGCTGTCAGTACGGATTACCAAGCTTTCTGGAATCAACTGCTTTACTCAAAGCAACGGTTTCAAGACAAAATCATTCGGAAAAACAAACAAGGAGAAAAACTGATTTTAGAAGGGAGCTACTTCCCTGTCCTCGATGAGCAGCAAGAAGTCGTCAACGTCGTCAAAATCGCTTTTGACATTACCCAAAGAGAACAAGCCTTAGCGGTCACTATCAAAAAAGTGCAAGAAAGTGCTGCCTCCCTGACACGACTTTCTGCCAACGGGCACCAGCAAGTCGATCATTTGTCAGAGAACTTGGCGCAAGTCAAACGGCTGTCTGATCAAAATCAAGCAACGACCCATGCCTTAGAAATGGATAGCCAACAGGTGACAGCGGTGCTGCATGACATCGACCGCATTGCACAACAAACCAAACTGCTATCCTTCAACGCTTCCATCGAAACAGCACGAATCGGCGAACAGGCAGCTGGTTTTCGGGTAGTTGCCGATGAAATGCAAAAATTAGCCGAACAGACCAAGCAGTTGACCCAAACCATTGCCGCAACCATGCAAGCCATCAACCAACAAGCCTTAGTCGTGTTAGATAGTGCCGATTCGACGACCATGAAAATCAGTGATTCACAAAAAAGCCTCGCTGCCGTTTTGCATTCTTACGACACGCTGCGAACGACGGCCAGTCTTTTAAACGATGAAGCCGAGTATTTATCAGAAACCAACGACGCTGAGTTGGAAACCTAGAAACCAAATGAATAAAAAAAGAGCGCCGCTGTTTGCGACGCTCTCTTTGTTTTTTTTGACCAATAAATTGATCCGTTATTTGATTTTATTGATACTCAGCACTAGCCAGCCTCCCACTCTTGCAACAACTGCTGTAATTCTTGCAAAAATGATTGGGTCGTAAAGCCCAATGCTTGGAGAGGAACACGATATTCCTGTTGAACCACCAAAAAACTGCCAAAGATTTTATGTTGGAACGAAAAGGAAAGAGTTTTCCAAATACTCCACGAAAAACTGGCTATTCGTTTTTCTTTCTTTTCGTACGTGCACAAATACACTCGCTCGATACCAAAAAGTAGCCCCGCATTCGCTTTCTTGCCAGTCATCTTTGCCGTTAGCAGCGCCAGAGGTGTCTCCGTTTCAGGCACTTGAAAACTAGCAAGGACTTGGCTTTGCCATTGCCGTGGCAGCACTTGTCTTTCTCCAGAGAAATAGAACAAAAAATTTTGTTTTTGAAAAAAGGCAGTCAAACGGTTTTGTCGCTGGTTGTGCTGATGGATGGGCGCCCTTTGAATCGGAGACGCCTGGTTTCCTGACGTTGGTTTTGGCTGCTCCCGTCCAACGAAAACGTCGGCTGATGGTGCGTTTTCCCTAGGAGCAACAGATGACAGACTGATTTTCTTCAGGAGAGCTGCCAGCTGGGTCAGCGCAAGCTGTTTGTCCGTCAGGGAACTGGACTGGTCAATTTTGGCGTGGTCAAAGGGCAATTTGATGACCATTTTGCCTCGGCAATACAGACAGACTGCCGTGCCAACACCCCAGTTTACTTCTAGTTCCCCTAAACAATGGGGACATTGAATGGGAATGATATCCATGAGATCATCCTTTCGTTTTGATACAGGTATCGGAGCTATTCGTTGTAAAAATACGGATCGTATTCCAGCTGACAAACGCCAGCAGCACTAGAAGCGATAAGCCATAAAAACCGAAATACCAAATCAGGAATGCTAAAAAAAGGATCAAGGCGAATTCAAACGCCATATTTTCGAGACTGCTGTAAAATACTGTTTTCCGGACGAGTTTCTTCCTACGCGCATCAAAAGCTTTCTTCACGGCAGCTGTTGATGCATCCGGCTGACTCAATGCTTGAGAAAGTTCCGCTTTGAATCTGCCGTATTCTGAGAAAAACTTGACCTCTGGTACGAGCAAGAAATACCAAGTCGCAAGACAAGCAATCAGCAAGATGACCGCTGAAGCGAGCAGACTAAAGGCAACAGCCGGTAATAAAAACCCATCAAATAGAAGATTCGAAGTAATTCCAGAAAAAAATCCCACAAAAAAGAAGGTATAGCAGAACCGCCAAAGAACACTGCTGGTCCTAGAAAAACTTTTCTTGACTTGCACCAGCTGTTCACATTCAGGAAGCTCGGTTGGAAAGAGCTGTTCAGCATCGGTACCATCAGCCACGAAAGAATAGGTTTGGTTTCCGTACCTGAATTCGCCGATGTAATAAGGAAAATACAGTTTTTCCGTATCACAATGCTTAGGAAAAAGGGTTAGTTGAAGCTCGCTTGGGGTTTCTGTTCCAATCAAATAGTCTCTCGCTCCCGCTTCAAAGGCTTCCAATAAATGGGGATCAGCGAGTGCCGTTTCTCTAGAAATATCAAAAGGTAGCACTTGGACGTCTTGGTTATGTGCCGAAAACTGCTGCATCTCTGTGCAATAAGCGGCTCCTTTTTTAATATGCAGCGGCAGTTTGCCATTGATACTGTAGTCAGCCTCTTTTTGGGCATCCGTCGGAAACACTTCACTGAAAACCGTGGTGTTGCCACTGCTATGTAAATGAATACTGGCACTGATACGCCCCTGTCCCCTCTGCTGTTCCTGATGCACATAAGCCCCTCTTACTTGGGCTTCATAGTCGATCTGAAAATAATACAGGGGGATAAATACACGTTTCAGCTGAACTAATTCGAGCTCAAAAAAGACACTTTCCGAAATGGTGTCCTGCCAAGCCAGCTGCTTTTTCAAGGCCTGGAGACACCCCTCTTCGTCATAGGCAAAGGGATAGAAGCCTTCTTTGACTGATCCTTGAATGTGCGCTAAATCTTTGAGTGTGGCCTCTGGTTTCTTTTGTTCCGTTTTTCGAAGTTCCGGTTTGATCAGCAACTCGTTCAAACAATACTGACAGACAGCTTTTCCTGAGTCCCAATCAACTTCTAGACGTCCCAAACAGCTGGGACATTGAATTTGGGTGATTTTCATTTTTACTCCTTTTTTTGAATACATATTTTCTTGTTGATAACCTAGTTGATTTTTTAGAGGGGAGAACCGTCTATTTTTATGGCGGCTTTTGGGGGAAGATACCACAGGAACCTGCTGATTTACAGATGTTTGCTCGTTTCATTATGTATGATCTTAACGTCTTTTTTCAGTGATGAAGTAAAAAAACGTACTAAAACTAAGTGCCCTTTCGAAAAAGACAATACAGATAAAACAGCCAGTTACGTATCATATTATAACAAAAAATAAAGTAAATCTATTTTTTATTGATAAAAATAGACATTGATTTGCGATTGCTCCTCCCTTCTACTCTTATCAGCATTGATTACCGGTTATGGATGGCTTATAAGTTAGGAAAAATGTTATAATTGAAATATTCACAAGAAAGGAAATGAAGAAAGTTATGGGGATGTTTATTTTTTTTATTGGTTTTTTGACAATGGTTGTAAGCGGAATCTTTTTTATTCTTGGGTTGATCAAGAAAAAGCCGCTTCGCAACAAGATCGTTATTTTTATGGGTGGTTTTCTCTTATTGATTGGCGGGGCATTAATGACTCCTGCAGCAACACCGGAGCTTCACGTAGATGAAGCAGAACTGGTTACCAACGAGCAAGGCGAAGCGGCGATTACGGGTCAAACCAACCCAGAAGCGCAACTGACGATCAACGGGGTGGAGGTTTCGCTGGCGGACGAAACATTTTCTTACACCGTGCAACTTGAAGATGAAGAGGAACAGGAATTTACTCTCCAAGCCTCAATGGGTGGAAGCACCAAAGAAGAAGTCGTCAACGTCAAACCTTCTCGCGCATTTCTAGCAAATTTACAAGCTGAAAGACAAGAACAAGCAGCACTGGAAAAAGCTGAGACGGCACTGGCTCTTGCCGAAACCCAGCCAAACCAAAAGAATTATGACGAAGCCGTGACGCTGATTCATGCTTTAAGTAAAACCTACGAAGATCTCGCTACTCGGCTAGCTGTAGTTGAAGAACACCTTGCCATCGGCAAAGCCCTTGATACCGCTGAAGCTTCTCTTGAGCGCAGGGATTTCGATCAGGCAAAAGAATTGGTCGCACAAGCGGTTTTGAACAAGGAAACGTTTGAAGGTCGGTTATCCACTGTAGAAACTAAGATTTCTGAGAAAGAAGCAGAAGCACTCGTTGCAGAAGCTGTCCAAGCGGTGGAAGCGGCAGAGGCGGAGCCGACAAAAGATACCCTTGCTCGTGCAAAAGATGCTGTCGCTCGTCTCAAGACCCCCGATGAGGAATTAGCTGCTCGAACGAAAACAGTGGCGCAAACGATCACTGCCAACGAACAAGCAGCCGCACAAGCTAAGGCGGAGGAAGAACGGCAGGCAGCCGCCGCTGTGCCAGAACAAAGTCAGCCAGCCGCTGCTAGCAATCAAGCCCAAACGTCGGTCCTCGTTACACCAACAGGTTCGAAATATCATACGAGAAAATGCGGCAACGGTACCTACACGCCTGCCACTTTAGCAGAAGCGCAAAGTCGCGGACTTACTCCTTGCGCAAAATGTTTTCCGTAATAGTCACTAATATTTTGCAACGAAAAAAAACAAACCTCATTTTTGCCTAAGGTTTGTCCACAGTCTGAAGCGGTTGTCTCTTCGGAGACAGCCGCTTTTTTATCACTTGCTATTTCTCATCGTAAGAAAACTCGTACTCGTTTTGTTCGTCATCGATTAGACGCTTGTCATTGTTGTCCGCCATTTTGAATACTTTCTCAAAATCATCACCAGTCATGCGCACTTCCTTTTTCTCTTGATCAATGATCACATGGGCATTTGTCACTTCAAAAGTGTGCATAGGACCAATGTCTGCCGCAGTCAGTGCTTTGCTTTTGGGAAACTCTGCTTGCAGATGTTCATTGATCTGCGCTAACTGTTCTTCTTGTTTCTCCGCGATATCCGCAGGTGATTGATTCGGATTGGTAAAAAAAGTCAGCGTTTTATTGACAGTGATCTTTCCATCTTCAAATAGATACAAAGCATATT
Source organism: Enterococcus sp. 2G9_DIV0600 (assembly GCF_002140615.1). Taxonomy (NCBI): domain Bacteria; kingdom Bacillati; phylum Bacillota; class Bacilli; order Lactobacillales; family Enterococcaceae; genus Enterococcus; species Enterococcus sp. 2G9_DIV0600. The sequence goes on along the minus strand of NZ_NGLL01000002.1, from coordinate 200,090 downwards.
GTTGATGACTGTTGCTATTGGTCAATACTTGATTCGCAGCTGCAGAGTCAACCCCTGAGCGACTGCAGCTTGCCAAAAAAAATAACGCCGCTAAACAAACGGTAGCAAATATTCCTCTACCTAACTTGCTTTTCACTTTCATTTCCCCCTCCTCGTTGTGCCTCAGTTTCCTTCTTTCATGATTTTTCGCGTGGTTTGGTTTATCCTATTCGATTCAGTTGCTTTCAGTATAGCACAAATTATTTGCTTACATAGCTGTTTTTTGTAGTTACGTTAATTTTACACAAAAAACCAACCTTATTAAAAAGATTGGTTTTCTACATTTATTAGGATTACTTGCTTCATTTGATGTCGTTGAAAGCCCGTTCCGTAGTATGATCGCTGCCTATTGTCCAATTAGTCCGACAACAAGTCCTAAAACGATCACTCCTAGAAACCCATTCACAAGGTGCAACCCGACTAATTTGCGGGACTGTCCCGAGTAAACAGCCATCACGAAGGTGGCGACCCCATAAACCCCTAACCACAATAAGCAAGCGACTTGCAAGGAGGTCATCAGCCAACCATCATGATCGAATGTGGCAAACCAATAGACGACTTGATAGGTCGCTGCCGATAAGAGAATCCCACCAACGATCGTTCCGCCAAAGGTAAAGAGCATGTCTCCGGTCGTCATCTGTTGACCGTTCATCTTCTCTGCCATTCCTGATTCTTTCGCCCAAAACTTGCCCCACTTATGCATCGGATTGTAAAGCAGACTTTCCACCACGACCCAGCTGAGGGTACCGAAAATCAATGTCCAAAAATTAACCATTATCGTTTTCTCCTACACTTTATTTTATCGTCACATTCCTGAGAACCGAAGAAACAACCGAACGCGGGGTTCCTTCTCCATCAGTTTATGTCTTAAGGGATGTTTCTTCAACTTTTTTCACTGGTTTCCCCTATTTTTCGATGGTTCCAATAAAAACTAAGAAAAATGATCGTATACAGCAATGCGGTGAAACCTGTGACCGCTAATGGGTTAGTGATCAAGATACCGGCAAACAGCAAAAGCAACGCAAGGATCGCCCCACCCAAAAAAATCGTATAGCCCATTTTCTGCTGCTTGCGTACCAAAACAAACGCCGCCACACTGATCAACAACCAAATCAGCAATACAGTATAAGACAGGGAGCCTGCTAGATAATTGAAGAGTTTGTCGCCTAAAAAGTAAGAAAGAACGACTCCAAGATATAAAGTACCGCTGCAAAACATGATCGCTCGTTGGGGCACGCTGTTTTTATTCAGCATCGTAAAGCGGCTTTTTTTCTGGCCATTGTTGCTTAATCGGAAAAACAACGTTCTTGAAGAAGCATAGACTCCAGAATTGATTGACGAAAACAAAGCCAAAATAATCACTAAATTGACGATGTCGGAGGCAAACGGGACATGGATTTTTTGAAACACCATCACAAAAGGACTGACATTTGGATCGGCTAATTGATTCCACGGATAAATGATCAGTAAAAGAAACAAGGGAATGATGTAAAAAGCGGCAATCCGAGTCATCACTCCTTTGATTGCTTGCGGGATCGCTTTTTTGGGATTTTCTGCTTCACTGATCGTAATGGCTACTAATTCAGAACCGCCGTACGAATAGATTACGACCAATAACGAATTGATAAATCCTTTGAGACCATGAGGGGCAAAACCACCATAGTCTGTCATTTGGCTCATCGTCGGGAAAAAGCCCAAATCAAAGATTTGCGTGGCAACCAGATAGAGACCCACCAAGATCAACGCGATCACCACACTGATTTTGGCCCAGGAAAGCCAGTATTCCGTTTCCGCAAACAAGCGAACCGAAAACAAATTGATGATGGTCGTGAGTAGTGCCAAAATCAACACAAAGATCCAAGCTGGAATATTGGGAAACCACAACTGCAAAAAACTTGCGGCAGCAACTGCTTCGGCGATGATGTTGATCATCCACATCGACCAGTAGATCCAGTCGATGAAATCGGCTGTATGCACGCCAAGATATGGCTGGACTAAGCCCGAAAGGCCATGTTGTTTTTGGTCAGATAAGACCAACTGTCCCAGTCCTGTCATGACGACAAATAAGATCAGCCCGCAAAAAATAAACGCCAGCAAGACCGCAGGTCCCGCTAACTGGATCGCTTCACCGCTGCCTTTGAATAGGCCAGCACCGATGGCGCCACCTAGTGCCAACATAGTGATATGTCTGGTTTTCATCTGCTTTTTTAATTGATTTTTTTCTGTCATAGGTTCCTCCTTGAAAACCGTTGATCCTCCATACAAGGTGATTCTCTCACTGTTGCTATTTTTAATTATATAAATGATTTTTTTAAACTACCTCATAGAGAATACCAGACGCTTCTGCTATTGCAACTAAGAATTGAAAAAATTATCTATTTTTTCTGAAAATTCTATCATCCTCTAATCTTTTTCACCTAAATCAAATCTTGGCGAGCTTTTCTCTAAGTGAATGCACGAAAAAAGCCATCTCCCAACTTGCGGGAAATGACTTCCTGTCCTTTTTTTCAAGCAGGCTTGATGATCAATGAGTCGTAACCAACTCGTCTTTGACGGCGTCAGGGAGATCTTGCTCGGTCACCTCTTGATACGACTCCACATGTTTGCCCTTTGCATCAAGCTCTAGGTAGGCATTTTCTTTTAGCTTTTGTGGTGCCCAAAACGTGATTTTGATCTTTTGCCCATCTTCATTGACTCCTTCTTGTGTATATTCGTAGGAATCGTGTTCTTGCAACACGCCATACTCGTCGGATGTTTTGACATAGACCTTTTTCTCCGGTACGAACGGATTGAAACGATCCACCAGCTGAACCAGTTCGCTGGAATCATCTTTCGTAAAATAAGACCATGTAACCAATGTTACGGTCCCGATCGTTAACACGAGCAGGATCATACTAATTGCTTTCTTCAAGTGATTGTCCTCCGTTTTTTCTATCTACCTTCAGTATAAAAAAACAAGCGATAAATATAATCAAACTTAAGGCGTATTTTTCCGTCGGTCATTGTGACTAAGGTATCAATGGAATATTTCTGCTTTTTCCAACCTCAACGTATAGACAAACAACTAAGTTCTCCTACAAAATCGTCCCTTCTCACAGGAAGACTAGACTGTTTAATAAGTATCGTGATTTTTCATTCTTTGTAGTAAACTAAACTGCAACAACTTACTTTTAAATACTCATGATTGAAATCTATAGAAAATCGAGGTGCCCCATGCTAGAAATCAAACGGATCGATCAAGAACACCAAGCTGATATCCGCTTGAAAAACGAACCCTTCTCCTTATGGGGGAAAATGCTGCCGTCTTATAATGAGGGCAGCTGGCAGTACACGATCTGTAAATTTGCACCTGAAGACATTCAGACGATGCGTTTCCCAGATGAAAATTATTGCTATGATGAAATGAGCCGAAACAGTCTGTTTATCGGTGCTTATGATGATGGAAAATGCATCGGCTTAGCAATCGTTCAAGACGCTTTTTTCAAGTATCTGTACCTCTATGACTTAAAAGTCAACACAGACTACCGCCAGCAAGGAGTCGGTCAACTGCTGATCCAACAGGCACTGAAAGCGGCCCTTGCCAAGGGCTATCGCGGCATCTACACGCAAGCGCAGGACAACAATCCTTCTGCCTGTCTGTTCTACTTGCGGGCAGGCTTTCGCATCGGAGGTCTGGATACGGAGGTATACAAAGGCACCAATCAGGAAGGCAAAAGTGACATTTTGTTTTATTTGGATGCAGCGGAAACGGCAGGCAAAAAATAGCTGAAAAAAGAAAAAAATTCCTCCTGCCAGATGGTACACTTAAGGCAACAATGTTTTAGAAGGTGAGGAAGAAGAATGTACGTAGGATTTGATATTGGCGGAACAAGTATTAAATATGGTGTTTTGGATGAAACCGGCGTGATCCTTGAAAAATCAGCGATCCCCACAAGTTATGAGCCAGCGCAGTTTTATCAGGATCTACTCACGATCATCGAAGATGCCCAGAGCCGCCACACGATTGATGGTATTGGGATCAGTGCCCCAGGGATCGTTCAAAAAGACGGGTTTATGTTAACGGCGGGCGCTATCAAATCGTTGTATGGTGAAAATTTTAAAGCAGCCTTGGAAGCGCGTACAGGATTGCCTGTGGCGGTGGAAAATGATGCCAATGCAGCAGCGATTGCTGAAAAATGGATCGGCAATGCGCAAGAGGCTGCCAACTATTTGTGTCTTGTCCTAGGCACTGGTGTAGGCGGTGGGATCGTGATCAATAACCAAGTCTACCGAGGTGCTCATGGCATGGCTGGTGAATTTGGCTGGATGGTGATCGATCAGCTGCCAGAAGAAGGCAATATCGAGGAAAGTTCCATCAATAAAAAAACTGCCGTCGTGGGCGGCTTGATTCGCCTCTACAATTTAGCTGGCGCAGCAGTTCCTGGCTTTGAACCCACCCAAGACGCCAAAGAAATTTTTGACCGCGCGCAGCAAGGCGAAGCGTTGGCGCTGAAGCTGACGGACCAATTTCTAACGGATTTATCTGTAGGACTGATCAATTTGATTAGCTGTTTTGACCCAGAATTGGTGTTGATCGGCGGCGGCATCAGCGCCAATCCTTATTTCTGGGAACGCCTGCAGGCTCGCTTGACGATCACGGAAACACGGCATGAAGCGATCAATTATTTGCGCGGACAAACCATCGCGCCTGTTCGTCCAGCGAAGCTAAAAAACGATGCCGGCTTGATCGGCGCAGTCTATCAGATCCACCAACAGCTGCACCGTTAAAAGTTCGAATATGCTATACTGGTGTAAATTGATTATCTAGGACAGCGAGGAACCAGCATGGCGCTTTTTGAACAATTAAACTTGAACAAGCTCTCTGCGGTAGAACAAGAAATCTACCGTTTTATCGTCAATCACTTAGAAAAGATCCCGTATATGCGCGTACGCGACATTGCCGATGATGCTCATGTCTCTTCGACTTCGGTCTTTCGTTTTATTCAAAAAGTCGGCTTTCAGTCGTTTCCAGAATTTCGCTTCTATATCAAAAATCATTTAGAAAAAGCTCATTTTGATGCGCATCCGGAACACTTAGGTTTAGAAGCGCGCATCAAAGGCTTGAATATGCAGATCTTCCACCCTGATGCGGAATACCAAATACGAAAACTTGCCGAAGCGATGCGGGATGCTGATTTGATCTTATTTATGGGGATGGGGGCATCCGGTGCGATCGCGCAATACGTTGCCCGCAAGTTGGCCAGTCTCGGGTACTTTAGTATCAGCATAGACGAGCTGACCTACCCGATCAAAAGTTTTTTGCGTAAAGATCAAAAAAATGTTTTGGTTTTTCTGAGTGTCTCTGGTGAAACCAAAGAACTGATCGAAGTCATTACTGGCTTAGAGAATCAGGCAATCGTGCAAAAATATTGCATTACCCCCAATCGGGAAAGTACGTTGGCACGCCTGTGCGATTATTCGATCGAGTATGCGATCAAAGAGGAACGCAAAGACATCTTTCTTGATTTGACTAGTCAATTGCCTTCAGTAGCGATTTTAGAAACACTGATCGGTTATTTGCAAGATTATCGTTCCAACCCTTGATGGTTCTGTTTACTGAACCATCTTTTTTTGTAACACTGTGTTCCGGCTGCGGAATTTTTTTCATTTCTTGAGAGATATGTACGGAATCCGTATCCGCTTACTTTTAGCCGCTTTCATTCGCTATAATGATGGCATCAATTAAGGAAAGGTGTTATTATTATGCAAAAATTCAATGACCTGTTAGACCGCTCGTTGGTACCAATCGCAACAAAGTTGAACAATCAACGCCACGTAGCAGCGATCCGGGATGCGTTCATGCTGATTTTCCCACTGACCATCGCTTCTTCTCTCGTTATTTTGGTCAACAATATTTTATTTTCCAATGAAAGTTTCATCGTGCAATTATTTCAACTGAATCGACTTTTCCCAAATCTGGAAAGTGCCCAGCAAGTCCTAGCTTCCGTGGCGAACGGGACCATCAACATCATGAGTTTATTCATTGCGTTTCTTGTTGCCCAACTTTTAGCCAAACATTTCCAAGCAGATGCTACGCTAGTTGGTTTGACAAGTGTCGCTGCCTTTATGATCTTGTACCCGACCTCCTTTGCAGTAGAAGATGTCAATGTGATCTCCACACAATATTTAGGCGCCCAAGGGTTGTTCGTAGCTATGATCGTGGCTTGTTTGGTCGGTGAATTCTTGCCGAAGCTTTTCAAAGTCAAACGACTGCAGATCAAAATGCCTGAAATGGTACCGCCAGCAGTTTCTCGTTCCTTTTCTGGCATGATTCCGATCGTGATCATCGTGGCAGTCACTGCTTTGATCAATTTCTTAGTTTTGATGATCGCACCAGAAGGCATCAATGAACTGATTTATAATGGGATCCAAAGTCCATTGCGGGATCTGGGGGGCAATGTCGTCGGTGTCTTGATCTTGGCGTTCTTGCAAACTACGTTGTTTGCGATCGGGATCCATGGACCAAATACTTTGAATGCGGTTCGTTCAGCGATTTTTACCGAACAGGACCTAGCTAACCTAGACTTTATCAACCAAGGCGGCTCCTTGTGGGACGTTCCTTACAAAGAAACTTGGGGCGTTTTAAATGATATGTTCGCAAATATGGGCGGAACTGGTATGACATTGGGCTTGATCATTGCGATTTTCATCGCCTCAAAACGTCCAGAACAACGTGAGATCGCTAAGATGTCCTTAGTTCCAGGGATTTTCCAAATCAATGAGCCGATGATCTTCGGTCTACCGATCGTCTTGAACCCAATCATGATCATTCCGTTTATTTTAACGCCAATGGTCAATATTTTAGTGGGTTATTTTGTCACTGTTGTCTGGCCGATCATGCCGACCCCAGCGATTGGGGTACCATGGACGACCCCCGGAATCATTAATCTCTTTTTAGGAACTGGAGGAAATGCGATCGCTGCGGTTGTCGGTGTCGTTTGTCTTGCGATTTCGGTCTTGATCTATTTGCCATTCGTGATCGCCTCTAACCGTTCCCAAAAAGTAGAATTATAAGCAAACGAATGAGTCGAGGAGGAATGAAATTTATGTCCGCAAAAATGCCAAAAGATTTTTTATGGGGCGGCGCGATCGCTGCCCATCAAGCGGAAGGCGCTTGGAATGTTGCTGGTCGTGGAATGAGTACCGCCGATGTCATGACGGCCGGCGGCAACGGTATTCCCCGTAAAATCACCAAAGGCGTCATTGAAGGGGAATATTACCCGAACCATGAAGCCATTGACTTTTATCACCGCTACAAAGAAGATATCCAGTTATTCAAAGAACTGGGCTTGAAATGTCTACGGACATCGATTTCTTGGAGCCGGATCTATCCAACTGGAACAGAAGAAGAACCAAATGAAGCCGGTCTCCAATATTACGATGATCTTTTCGAAGAATTGCAGGCAAATGGCATCGAACCCGTGATCACTTTGTCCCACTTTGAAATGCCCTACGCCCTCTATGAAGAATTTGGTGGGTTTGCTAACAAAGAAGTGATTCCCCTCTTTGTCAAATTCGCTAAGACTGTCTTTCAACGGTATCGTGACAAAGTGACGTATTGGATGACTTTCAATGAGATCAATAATCAAGCAGATGGGCAAGAGCCGCTGCACGTTTGGACCAATTCTGCCATGATCATCGAGGATGACAGTCAAAAAGAAGCACTCGTCTTTCAAGCGGGCGTCAATGAGTTGATTGCCAGTGCGGCAGCCGTGATCGAAGGCAAAAAAATCAATCCAGAGTTTCAGATTGGCTGTATGATGGCCTATGTCCCGGTCTACCCCTACTCTTGTGCGCCAGCTGATTTGATGGCATCCGTCAAAGCCAATGAACGGCGCTATTTTTACAGCGACGTCCACGTACGAGGCAAGATCCCAACCTATGTGCAAAAATATTGGGCAAAAAAAGGCATCACGATTGAGATCACGCCCGAGGAACAAGCGCTATTAAAAGGGGGAACCGTTGATTATATTGGGTTCAGCTATTACATGTCAGGAACGATCTCAACCCTTGATGAAGTGGCTGGCACACCAACTGAGGATATCCCGGGAGCAAAAATCGTGAGGAATCCTTATATTAGTGCTTCTGATTGGGGCTGGCCTATCGATCCAGTCGGGTTGCGCTATGTGTTAAATACGATCTATCAACGCTATGACTTGCCGCTATTTATCGTAGAAAATGGCTTTGGTGCTTACGATCAATTAACCGATGAACAGCAAGTCCATGATGACTACCGCATCACTTACCTGAAAGAGCATATCGAACAGATGGAAAAAGCGGTGGTTGAAGATGGTGTACCGCTATTAGGCTATACGCCTTGGGGGATCATTGACATCGTCAGCTTCGGCAGCGGCGAAATGGAAAAACGCTATGGCATGATCTATGTCGACAAAGACAATACCGGCAAAGGAACCTTGAATCGTTTGAAAAAAGATTCCTTTGCGTGGTACCAGCAAGTGATCGCCTCTAATGGTGAAACGCTCTAATTACTGCTTCCATGACGAACACAAAAACCGCCCCCTCGTTGCGCCATCCTCCTTTTCACATTAGGAGCCTGGCAACGAGGGGGCGGTTTTCTTATTAAAGAGGGGCGCCATTGCGAGGATGGCTTTTCTTATCATCACTAAACACTACCTCGATGCTGTGGTACACTATAGCTATTCATTTACTTTTACGTTAAGGAGGAACTGCATGAAGCCGATATTTCGTCCGATCCAATCTCAAGATGATGCGCCCTTAGCCGCTATCATTCGCAAAAGCTTGACCGACCACCAGTTGGCGGTTCCAGGAACTGCCTATTTTGATCCCGAGTTAGACCACTTAAGTGAATTTTATGCAGCGGATCCTGCTACCCGCCATTATTTTGTCGTCACCGATGAATCGGGTACCCTTTTAGGTGGCGGTGGTCTTGCCGCTTATGATTCAGAAGGGAAAATCGCCGAGCTGCAAAAATTTTATCTCAGTGATGCCGCCAAAGGGCAGCGCCTCAGCTATCCCCTGCTGGCGAAGATCGAGGCCAAAGCTTTTGAACTAGACTATCGGCAACTCTATTTAGAATCCCATCATTCTTTAGAAGCTGCCTTGCATGTCTATCAAAAAGCCGGCTTTCGCGCATTGTCCCAACCACTACTGGCGGCACAGCATACCACGATGGATCGCTTTTATGTGAAAACATTAGAGCCGCAGCAACCAAATCAATGCAACAGCACCCACGGTTTGGACGGCGCCAACGGAAAGACCATAGAATAAAAAGCGCGGGCCTTCTTTTAAAAACTTGCGGAAATCCAGCCGCAAACCGATGGCTGCCAACGCCGTCGTTTCAAACCACGTACTGATAAAATGAGCCCCCTCATTCAACCAGCTAGGCAGTGGCAAGAAGCTGTTCAAGATACAGATGGTCAAGAAGCCCAACACATACCAAGGGATCGGCAGCCGTAGTTTGCCTTTTCCTTTGGTTTTGGTGGGGGTCTTTGTCGTCATTCGTTCAAAAACAATGACGACGACTGCCAACATGATGATGCGCGCGATTTTAAAGAGCATCGCGTATTTGACGGTGTCGGCATCAATCAAACTAGCCCCCGCCACGACTTGCCCGACGGATTGCAGCGTGCCACCAAGTAAGGCGCTTTTTTGCAATAGATCATCGCCGTATAAGGCCAAGCCTAAAAACGGCAGCGTCAGCATCATCACCGTTCCTAAAAGATTGACCAAGGTGATGATCTGCCCTTTTTCTTCATCATCGGCATCAATGGCTGGTGCGATCGCCGCAATCGCAGAGGACCCGCAGACAGCGTTGCCGCCTGCCATCATCAGGCTCATCTTTTGATTAAAGCCCATTTTTTTCCCTATCAAATAAGCAGCGGTAATGACCAAGCTCATCATCAGCAAAATAAAGAGAAAGCCCCGAAGGCCCATTTCACTGATGGTCTGGAAAGTGACGGTAAAGCCCAGCAAAACCACCGAATATTCCAAGAGCCGACTTTCCGCAACCTTCGTCCCGACTTGATAGCGTTCTTGCTTGAACAGTGTATTTCCTAAAATGATTCCTAATAAAATAGCAAGGGTTGCTCCCCCTAATTTTGGCACAGCCAAAGCCATGATTCGGGCGATGACGGCTACCGAAAAGGACAGGAACAAACCGGGAAGTATCAAAGCTGTTTGTCGTTGCTTCATTGCTTTCATCCTTTCATATAACATCCATTATACACAGATTGACCGATCAGTAGGATTTATTGGTATAATAGTTATGATTGAATTTTCTAATGGAAGGGATTGCAATGCTAAAATTACTGGAGACCTTTAAGATGGTCTATGAAACGAAAAATTTTTCGAAAGCTGCCGAATTGCTGTTTATTTCGCAGCCCACGGTTTCTGCTCAAATCAAGCAGTTGGAACAAGACTTGGATACACCGCTTTTTTTACGCAATGGTCGCAAAAACGTGATCGCCACGCCCCAAGCAGAGTACCTTTACGAAAAGGCACTGAATTTATTGGATGAGTGGTCGACGATCGCCAGCGAGATCCATACCAACACGCAACATCAAAGTCACTGTGCCCTAGGCATCTCTCATACCTATGCGATGGCGTTGATGCCTGACTTGATGATTGCTTTATACAACGCCTTTCCCACGGTGCGTTTTCGGGTATCGATGATGAACTCCGCTGAAGTCTTAACAGCGCTTGAACAACATCAACTGGATTTAGGGATCATTGAAAAACCCTTATCCGCACCAAGTATTTTGCGTTTCCCGATTTTGAAAGATCAACTCGTCTTAGCTGGTGATCCCCAAGTCGGTCCTTGGCTCGTCCGAGAAGCGAGTTCTGGTGTCTACTATTACACTAAGCGCTATCTGGAGGAACAGAACATTCAAGGATCGATCATCGAGATCGCCAGCAATGAACTGATTGTCGCTTTGCTGAAAAAAGGTTTCGGCTGTTCGATCCTTTCCAAGCGAGCCGCCCACGGCATTGGCTATCAACTGCTGGATAAAAACTTTGAGAGGCAATTTTACCTCATCCAGCGCAAAGTAGTCACAGAACCAGCCATCGAGGGATTGCGGACCTTCATTCAGGAGTGGTCTCAAGAGGATTCCTTACAAGCAGAAAGCAAATAAATTCACCTGTTTTTAAGGGAGGAAATCACCGCCTCGTGGGATTTCTTAACCTTTTCTTACGATTACGCTTCCTCGCTGCCGATCTGGTCCGATTGATTGTTTCTTAAGAAATTTGTGCTAAAATGAAGAGTACTGGCTATGGGCTCTAATGTTCCCCTTTTTGAGGAGAGCTTAGACCACCCTTTGACTACTTTTGCAGTTCGTGAAGCAAACCAGTAAGAAAGGATCTTGAAATGAACGAACAAATCAAGAACAAATTAGCGCTGCTTCCTGATCAACCTGGTTGTTATTTAATGAAAGATAAAAATAACAAAATCATCTATGTTGGGAAAGCCAAAATTTTAAAAAATCGTGTCCGTTCGTATTTTACCGGCAGCCACGATACGAAAACCGAACGGCTCGTTCAAGAAATCAATGATTTTGAGTACGTCGTTACCGAATCAAATACGGAAGCCTTGCTGCTGGAAATCAATTTGATTCAAAAAAACAAACCAAAATACAATATCATGTTAAAGGACGACAAGTCGTATCCTTTTATTAAAGTGACCAAAGAGCGCTATCCGCGTCTGATCATCACTCGTAAAGTTTTAAAAGACGGGGCTTTATATTTTGGCCCTTATCCTGATGCACGAGCAGCCAACGAAACCAAACGGGTGCTAGATCGCCTCTTTCCTTTGCGAAAATGCGGTCCTTCTCAAAAGCGGCCTTGTCTTTATTATCATTTGGGTCAATGTGTCTGTCCTTATGTCAACAATGTAGACCCTAAGGATTATCAGAAGATCGTTGATCAAGTCAAACACTTTTTCCATGGCGGTCACGTCGATATTTTGAAAGATCTGAAAGAGAAGATGGGCGAAGCCATTGAAACGTTAGAGTTTGAGCGAGCGGCTGAGCTGCGGGATCAGATCCAAGCGATCGATACCGTCATGACGCGACAAAAAATGACTCTGACAGATCTGATGGACCGTGATGTCTTTGGCTACAGTGTCGACAAAGGCTGGATGTGTGTCCAAGTCTTCTTTATCCGTCAAGGAAAGCTGATCGAACGAGAAGTCTCTTTGTTTCCTTTCTACAATGAAGCGGATGAGGATTTCTTGACCTTCGTCGGCCAGTTTTACCAAAAGAATGAACACTTCATTCCCAAAGAAGTCTTTGTTCCGCAAAATGTCGATGCCGCACCGTTAGAAGCGCTGCTGGAAACCAAAGTCCTGCAGCCCCAACGAGGCGACAAAAAGAAATTAGTCGATTTGGCCAATAAAAATGCCCGCATTGCCTTGGCACAAAAATTTGCGTTGATCGAGCGTACTGAAGAACGGACGATCGGTGCAGTGGATCGTCTAGGCGAAGCCATGGGGATCCCGACACCTTATCGGATTGAAGCCTTCGATAACTCCCACATCATGGGGACCGATCCGGTTTCTGCAATGGTGGTTTTTGTCGACGGGAAGCCGTTTAAAGATGATTATCGGAAATATAAGATTCGTACCGCACAAGGCGGCGACGATTATGGCTCTATGCAAGAAGTCATCTACCGCCGATACTCTCGTGTCCTAAAAGAAAACCTGCCTTTTCCTGATCTGATCATCATCGATGGCGGGAAAGCCCAAGTCGGTGCTGCCCAAGAAGTGCTGCATAACCAGCTAGGTTTAGATATTCCCGTTGCCGGTTTAGTGAAGAACAACAAACACAAAACCAGTGAGTTAATTTTCGGAGAATTTTTAGATCCGATCCAGCTGGAACGCAATTCTGTAGAATTCTTTTTGCTGCAACGGATCCAAGATGAGGTCCATCGTTTTGCGATCACCTTCCATCGCCAACTGCGCAGTAAAAACAGCTTTTCTTCCAAGCTAGATGAAATTCCTGGCTTAGGACCAAAACGCAAGCAACAGCTCATGAAAACCTTCAAGTCGTTAAAAAACATCCAAGCAGCTTCCGTGGAAGAGATCCAGCAAGCTGGTATTCCCAAAGCCGTTGCGGAAACTATCTTAGCCAAACTAGGCGATCAAAACCAACCCACTTCTTAAGTCAAAACAAAAACGCTCCATAGCCAACAGTAGCTATGAAGCGTTTTTTCGTTGAAGAAGCATTTTGTAAGCCGTTACTTTTTGCGGTGCTGTAACAGATCAGGCTTCATGTCTAACATGGAATAGCCACGAACATCATACCGATTGCGGCTGCAGGAATAGTCCACTGGCCGTCCCGATTCTAAATAGATGATCTGTTCTAATTCCAATACTGGATCATCTACTTGGCACGCTAAATAGGTTTGATCGTATTCATCACTTTTGGCGGCCTGAAAGGTCCGATAAGCACCAGCAAATTTGTAGCCTAAATCTTGCAACAGATAGTCATAGACGGATTCTTCCAAGATCTCTTTCGTCAAACCGCTGACCAGATCCAATGGCATATAGGAATGCTCAAGTATGTAGGGATTGCCTTCTAAGATCCGCAAACGGATCACATGGTAGATTGGTTGTTCAGCAGTGATCTGAAGCATCTCTTGAATTCTTGTTGTAGGAAAACAGACTTCAAAGGTGATGACTTGGCTAGTCAACGTCCGTTTTTCTTGTTTCATTTGATAGCTCAGGCCTTTGTATTCTGTCACCGATGAGGTATCTTTGCCCCAAAAGGAATGATTCAAAACTTTGGTCCCTAAGCCGCGCTTTGTCAGCAGCAAACCTTCCATAATCAGGATATTCACCGCATTTTTAATCGTCATTCGGCTGACGCCAAACTCTTCCACTAACTCTGTTTGATAAGGTAAAAGACTGTCTTTCGGATAAGTTCCGTCCTTGATTCTTTTACGCAGAACATCTGCGATCTCCATATATTTGGGCATTTTGCCACCTCCAAAACGTGTGTTGTATTGTATTGATTGAAAAATGAGAAAAGAACCGGCCAAACGAAAAGAGTGTCATCACACCACTGCACCTTCCAATGAAGCAGTGTGATAAGGGGTATTGCACTCTGATCGCGGCCGGATAAGGTCTATTACGTTTGGCGCTTGTTTCTAATCGACTCGATCAGACATTACGCATTTTTTAAACGGCGTGTTTCTTGAATTTGCGCCATTTTCACGAACGGCAAGTAGATAACGATCGACAAGATCAAGTTAACAGCTGCCAAGATTCCGCCAGCAATACTTTGTGTCGACAAAATACCGCCGATGATTGGTGGCGTCGTCCATGGTGCGATGACGGTACTTGCAGGAACTAAGCCAGTTGCGGTTGCAAAATAAGCAGTCGTTACTAAAACAAGTGGTGTCAACACATATGGGATGAACAAGATTGGGTTCAAGACAACGGGTAACCCAAACATCACTGGTTCATTGATCATGAACACACCTGGTGCAACGGATAGTTTTGCGACAGTCATATACGCTTTATGATGACGAGCAACTAAAAAGATCGCAATCAGAAGACCTAGTGTCGCCCCTGTTCCGCCGATGTTCACGAAAGAATCAAAGAATGGTTTGTTGACGATATAAGGCAAATCTGTGCCTGCTTCTAATGCTCGTGCGTTTGCTTCGATCGCTGGCACATTGATCGTTTGCATGAACGGGTCGATGATGTTGGCACCATGCAAACCAAAGAACCATAAGAATGCAGAGATAAAACCTAATAGCAAAGCAGCTGGATAAGAGTTTGCCAAGCCCATGAATGGTTGTTGCACCAATTCATAGAAGGACAATACGATACTTGTCACACCAAATGCTTGGAAAATTGCTGTAAACAAAGCAAAGATCGATACGGTGATCATTGCTGGGAATAACGCAGCAAATGAACGTGATACTGCTGGTGGTACGCCATCAGGCATGTTGATGACTAAGCGTGGGTTGCCAGCTAGACGACGGAAGATCTCAGTAGAAATGATCGATACGATTAATGCTAAAAATAATCCTTGAGAACCAAGTCCGGCAGCTGTTAACAAACCATCTGGGCCTGTCGCCATTGCACCTAATGCGAAGAAACTTGCAACTGAGATCGCCCCAGCACCTAATGCGTCTTGATTGTAGCTTTTAGCTAAATTATACGCTACTGTGAAAGCGATTAACAGACCAAGTATTGAAAAAGTACCTGCTGACAAGTTGTTCCCAAAGGCTTGCCATGTCCCTTCACCAAAAATGCCATTCATAAAATCAATATAGGCAGGAATTGGTAAGTTGTTGATCAATACCCCAAAAGAGCCTAAGATCATCAACGGCATCGTTACGATGAATCCGTCACGAATGGCCACTAGATGTCTTTGAGAGCCTATTTTAGAAGCGATCGGAATAAAGTGCTTCTCCATAAATCCAATAAATTTATCCATTGTTTTTTCTCCTTTCAAACCCAAAACAAAATAATGAAACCGATTTCTACTAAAGAATACCACGAGAACGTTTCCATGTCTAGTCTTTTCTTTATCAAAACTGTTCTTTTATTTAACCCAGCTTATCATTTGCAAAAACAGGTGGTTTTTTAATAGAATACCCCCTTTGAAATCAGCCAGAAAAATCCGCGATTTTACACAAAAAAAGCAATGCTGATTCCTACAGCATTGCTTTTTTCATTGTTATTAAAAGCCGTTATTATCTGAAACTTCTTTAAACCAACGACCTGATTTTTTCACCGTTCGTTTAGCATCATTTGCTAAGTCAACGGAGATAAATCCGTAACGGTTCTTGTAAGCATTGGTCCATGACCAGTTGTCCATGCAGGTCCACATATGGTAGCCGACACAATTGGTTCCTTCTTGGATCGCTTGGTGGACGTACTTTAGGTGGTCAGAGACAAATTCGATGCGGTAATCATCTTCGATCACGCCATTAGCATTGACGAAACGTTCTTCTCCTTCGACACCCATGCCATTTTCAGAAATGTAGCACTTGATATTGCCATAGTTTTCTCGCGTGTTCGTCAAAATATCATAGATCCCTTTTTCATAGATTTCCCATCCGCGATACGGGTTCATTTTCTTGTTTGGCATATCATAGTTATCAAAGTAATCATCAGGCATTGGACTTTTCGCTTCATCGATCGGTGATTCTTTCTTCATGATACGACGAGGTTGGTAATAATTGATCCCCAACAAGTCGATCGTATTTTCGCGAATCGTTTGTAAATCATCTGCTTCCATTGCTGGTACCATATCCAATTCCTTGACGATGGTCACTAATTCTTCTGGGAACGTCCCTTTGACCGCTGGGTCTAAGAAAGAACGATTAAAGAAGGCATCTGCGATTTGCGCTGCTTTGACATCCTCTGGATCGTTCTCATCTCTTGGATAGCTTGGCGTCAAGTTCAAGATGATGCCGATCTCCCCATCAAGGTTCATCTCATGATAGACTTTGATGGCTTTGGCACTCGCCAACGTTTCGTGGAACCCAACTTGGACTGCATGTTTCATGTTGATCTCATTCGGATAATGGAATTGGTAAAGATAGCCGCCTTCAACAGGGACAATCGGTTCATTATGAGTGAACCATTTCTTGACACGATCACCAAATAATGTAAAGCAGGTTTGCGCAAATGCGACATAGGCATCCACGGTCTCTCGGTTCAACCAGCCGCCTTTTTCTTGCAGCGCCATTGGCATATCGAAGTGGTATAAATTCATGAAAGGTTCGATCCCGTTGGCGATCAGCTCATCAATGTAGGCATTGTAAAAATCAACGGCTTTTTGATTGACTTCTCCTTTGCCTTGCGGGAAAAGACGACTCCATTGGATCGACGTCCGAAACGTCGTATGGCCGGTTTCTTTCATGAGTTGAATATCTTCTTGATAGCGTGTGTAGACTTGCGAGGTTTTTTCAGGACCTACCCCATTGAAAAATTTCTCTGGTTCTTGCTGATACCAGTAATCCCAGATGCTTGCCCCTTTGCCATCACCTTCAAATACACCTTCTGTTTGTGGGCCACTAGCGGCTGACCCCCACCAAAAGCCTGCTGGAAATTGATAATCCATCTTCATTCACTCCTCATTTTTTCTTTGCTGCCCTAATCATAAAGGAAGCAGTTACAAAAATCAATCTTTTTTAAAATAAATGTATAGACATTTAAAATAAAACATGATACATTATCAATGTAATCGATTGCAAAAAGAAATTTAAGGAGTGAACTAATAATGAATGGTTTTATGGACAAGTTATCTGAAAAGATTTTGCCTTTGGCGAATGCCTTAGGACAAAATCGCTACCTGACCGTCTTGCGGGACGCATTTATGCTTTCGTTCCCAATCACTATGTTTGGATCGATCGTGGTCGTTTTAAACAACCTGCCCTTCTTCAGTGATGCCACTAAAGGAACATTAGGAACACTGTTTGGTAATGGGCAAAATGCAACAATGAGTATCATGACTGTTTTCGTTACTTTCGGTATTGGCTATTATTTATCAAAATCATATGATGTGGAAGGGATTTTTGGCGGTGCCGTTTCTTTTGCCAGCTTTTTGATCTTGACTCCTTTCTTTATGACTACTGAATCTGGCGAAACGATCTCCGGTGTGCTGTCTCTTGATCGTCTTGGCGCAAAAGGGATGTTTATCGGGATGATCGCAGCATTTTTGGCAGCTGAAATCTATTGCCGCATCACAAAACGCGGCTGGCAGATCAAAATGCCTGATGGGGTGCCACCAGCAGTTTCTAAATCTTTTGCCGCTTTGATTCCAGCAATTATCACCTTAACGGTATTCTTAGTGATCAATGCCATCATGACGGGTGTCTTCAATGCCAACTTGCATGACTTGGTTTATGAATTGATCCAAAAACCATTGACTGGACTAGGCAGCAGCTTGCCAGCAACTCTACTGGCTTTGTTCTTTGTTCAATTCCTTTGGTTCTTCGGTCTACATGGTCAAATCATCGTCAACTCTGTGATGGACCCGATTTGGAATACATTGATGTTAGACAACTTAGAAGCGTATCAAAATGGGGATGCACTGCCGCATATCGTCACAAAACCATTTATGGAAACCTTTACCGTTGGATTAGGCGGTTCTGGTATGACGTTAGCCGTTGTTATCTTGATGGCTTTCGTATTGAAGAAAAAACAATACCGCGATGTGGGTCGTTTGGCTTTAGCACCAGGGATCTTTAACGTTAACGAACCAGCCATCTTCGGTATGCCGATCGTCTTGAATGCGACGATCCTGATTCCTTGGGTCGTGGCACCTCTTGTGGTAACGACCTTCAACTACTTAGTGATGGCGGCTGGACTTGTTCCTGCACCAACTGGTGTATCTGTCCCTTGGACCGTTCCAGTGGTCTTCAGTGGTGTCTTAGCAACCAACTCTTGGTTAGGTGGTTTGCTACAAGTCATTGACGTGGTGATCGTCGGCTTAATCTGGTATCCATTCTTACGTGTGTTAGATCGTCAAGCAGAACCATCGATCGATTAAGCGCAACGGCTGGCTGAATTTTTTCAGTCAGCCATTCTTTTTATAAAAAAACCAAGGTTTGATTGTCGAAACCGCTTTTTTCAGCTATACTTCTTGCGAGGTGATCAGATGCCAAAATACCAAGAAATTGCCAATATTTTACGCACACGTATCAAAAACAACACGTATCCGCCTGACAGCTTACTGCCGAATCAAACTGATTTAGTCGAGGAATTCGGAGTCAGCCGGATGACCGTCAAAAAAGCCATCGGTATTTTAGCCATGGAAGGACTGGTTTATTCTCAGCGGGGCGCTGGAACAAAAATATTGAACCACCCATTCTTAAAAAAAGACACCACTGCTTTAACGGTCTATGAAGGCTTGTCAACGGAAATGGGCAAAGCTGGCCGCAAGCTAGTCAGTCAGGTCATCGATTTTCAAGTCGAATTTCCTGACCAAACGATCCAAGAAAAGTTGATGTTGACGGAAGAACAGCCGATCTATAGTATTGTCCGCTTGCGGATTCTTGAAGACCAACCGTTTATTTTAGAATATACCTATATGCCCGTCCATTTGGTGCCCAATTTAACTCGTGGCCATTTAGAAAGTTCTATCTACCGTTATGTCAAAGAGGAACTAGGGGTCCAGTTTGCTGGCGCTTACCGCACCATCGCCGCTGATAAAAGTACCGCGTACGATCAACAGTATTTGGACTGTAAAGCCGATGATCCGGTCTTAGAGATCGAACAGATCGTCTATCAGAAAAATGGCTCACCCATTGAATTTTCCCGTAGTCGCAACCGTTATGATGTGCGGGCCTACTCTTATTTAGATGTCCAGAACTAAAAAGACCTACCCACGGTTTCTGATGGAAGAAAACCGTGGGCAGGTCTTTTTGTTGTTTCATTCGTTACTTCGGTTATTTTTTCGCTGAGGGTTGGAATCGTTTCAGCCGCAAGGCATTTAATAAAACGGATACCGAGCTGAAGCTCATGGCCGCCCCAGCGATCATTGGATTGAGCAAGGGGCCGCCGAAAAGATGCAGCACACCCATTGCAACAGGGATGCCTAAGACGTTATAAGCAAAAGCCCAGAAAAGATTTTCTTTGATGTTTTTGATGGTTGCCCGACTTAACTCGATCGCGGATGGGACGTCCATCAGATCGCTGCGCATCAGTACGATGTCTGCCGATTCGATGGCGACATCGGTACCGGAGCCGATCGCGATCCCTACATCGGCTTGGGCTAACGCGGGCGCATCATTGATCCCGTCACCTACCATCGCAACCTTTTGGCCTTTGGCTTGCAGGCCAGCTACTTTGGCGGCTTTATCTTCTGGCAAGACGTCACTGATCACTTCATCGATACCGACTTGTTTGGCGATGGCTTGGGCCGTTCGGGCATTGTCGCCCGTGATCATTGCTACGTACAAGCCCATTTGATGCAACCGTTCAATAGCTTTTCGACTGCTTTCTTTGATAGTATCTGCCACAGCGATGATCCCGATCGCTTCGCCGTCTTTGGCAACATACATCGGTGTTTTCCCTTCGTGAGCCAATTGTTGGGCTTGCTCGATCAGGCCATCGAGGGCAACGTTTTGTTTTTCCAGCCATTTCTGGTTGCCTAATAGGACTGGACTGCCAGCAATCGTGCCTTGTATCCCATGCCCTGGGATCGCTTCAAACCCGTCAACTTCTTGCAGGGAGAGCGCCTGCGTGCGGGCTTCGATCACAATGGCTTCGCCTAATGGATGTTCTGAGCCTTTTTCAACAGAAGCCGCCAGCTGCAGCAATTCCGTCGGCGTGTGGTTGCCGGCAGGCAGGAGATCGGTTACGACTGGTTTGCCTTCTGTGATCGTGCCGGTTTTATCAAAAACGATCGTCGTCACGTTTCTAGCTGTTTCTAACGCATCGCCGCTTTTGATCAAGACGCCATTTTCTGCCCCTTTGCCCGCACCCACCATAATGGCGGTCGGTGTCGCTAATCCTAAGGCACACGGACAAGCAATCACTAATACAGAGATCGTAATGGTCAATGAGAAGATCCAGGTTTCTTGTCCTAAGAAAAACCAGGCAAGTCCTGCAAAAACCGCCAAGACCATGACGATCGGGACAAACACACCCGAAACTTTGTCAGCCATGCGGGCAATCGGCGCTTTGGAACCTTGGGCATTTTCTACTAACTGAATGATTTGCGCTAACGTTGAATCTTCTCCCACATTGGTGGCTTCATATTGAAACGAGCCGTTTTTGTTGATACTGGCGCCGATCACCCGATCACCGACTTGTTTTTCGATAGGTAAGCTTTCTCCGGTGATCATTGATTCATCGATGGCAGAGCGTCCTTGGGTAACGATCCCATCCACAGGAATCTTTTCACCAGGTCGTACGACTAAGATATCGCCGGCTGCGACTTCTTCAATACCCACTTCGACTTCTTCGGCTTGATGCCCGCTGCCGCGAAGCACACGGGCTTTTTTCGGTGCGAGATCCAACAACTTCTTGATGGCTTCGGAGGTTTTGCCCTTCGAGACCGACTCAAGGTATTTTCCTAAGGTCACTAATGCCAAAATAACGGCGGCCGTTTCATAGTACAAGTGCATCGCATAGTGGGTCGTGCCCAGGTAGACCATCACGGTCCCATAAATACTATAAAAGAAGGCAGCGCTGGTTCCCAATGCGACGAGGGAATCCATGTTGGGATGGCCTTTCCAAAGCGCTTTGAAACCAGCAATGTAAAAGGCGCGACCGAGGACCATCACCGGTAAGACCAAAAGCAATTGAGTGGTAACGAAATTGACTGGATAGGCCATCGGATCTAAAAAGCCAGGGATCGGCAAACCGATCATTTCCCCCATCGTCAAATAGAACAAGGGGATCGTAAAGAGCGCTGAAAGCCAAAACCGTTGCCATAAAGCACGAATCTCTGCCTGTTTTGAATCCACCTTGTCGGCAGAAGCGGTCGGCAGCTGTGCATCATAGCCCGCCTCTTTCACGGCAGCTGCGATCTTCGCGGCGGTCACTTGATCTTGTTGATAGCTGACCGTCAGTTTTTCTGTTGCCAGATTGACGGAGGCTTGCTCCACACCCGCTAATTTTTGGACAGCTTTTTCTACTGTTTGGGCACAAGACGCACAGGTCATGCCCGAGATGGCAAAGGTCTCTTGTCTTTGAGAGCCGATCAGTTGATAGCCCGCTGCTTTGATGGCCGCAGCGAGTGTTTCTTCGGTGAGCTGCTGCTCATCATAACGAATATGTAATTTTTCAGTAGCCAAATTGACCGCTGCTTGGTCGACCCCCGCCAGCTTGCTGACTGTTTTTTCGACGGTCTGGGAACAAGACGCACAGGTCATCCCTTTTACCCCATAATTCTTTTCGATCATTGTTTCCTTCCTCCTTGCTTGCTAGGCAAACTCATTAACCTTTTATGTTTACAATTGTAATCTTCTTCTACTTTACAATTATCGTTTACACTTGTCAACGATAATACTCAAAAAAAGGACGTTCTCCTTTGAAGCGGCCCAAAAAGCGAGACTTTTGGTCTACCTTTGGGCGGTCGCTACAGGTGGAACGTACTTTTTTCTAAGAAACGATCACTGCCGTTGCAGGGGTCGTTTCGCTTATTCAGGTATTGGTTTTAGGAGGCTAGCACTCTTGCCCGTTGGTTTTGATCAGCTCTTGGTACCAGTAGAAACTGTCTTTCTTGTAGCGTGCCAAAGATCCTTCTTGCGTTTCATCTTGGTCGACATAGACAAAGCCATAGCGTTTTTGGTAGCCATTCAACCAGCTTAGCAAATCAGTGAAGGACCAGGTGCAATAGCCAAGAACTTCCGCGCCGTCGCTGATCGCTTCTTTGATGGCATGGACATGCCCTGCTAAATAATCGATGCGGTATTGGTCATGGATTTGATGATCATCCGTTAGTTTGTCGTATTCACCAAGTCCGTTTTCTGTAATGATCACAGGCACCCGATAACGGCTAGTGATTCGTCGTAAAGCGATCCGCAGCCCTTGAGGATCGATCTCCCAATCCCAATTCGTCCGTTCCACAAATGGATTTTCGGCTTTTTTGAACATTCCTGGTGTCCCGGTTTCTTCGGAGCTGCCTTTTTTCCCAGTGGTGTTCATTTTCCCCGCACCGACACCATCTAATGGATTGTAGGCATTTGTTGCTGTTTGGTAATAGTTGATCCCTAAGAAATCTGGTTTTGCTGAACGCAGCAAGTCCATATCTCCTGGTTCGATCGTTGGCGCGATCCCTTGCTCTTTCAAGTAATTCATTGCAGCAATCGGGTATTCGCCCCATAGATAGACGTCTAACCAATAATGCGCCATCAAGTCTTCCGCGTTTTCAGCTGCCAAAATATTTTTCGGGTCGCTGTTGATTGGGTAGTTTGGTGAGTAGGCGAAACTTGGTCCGATTTTCCCTGGGATTTTCATCTCATGGAACTTGTTGATCACCGAAGCATTCGCCAAGTTAGCGATATGATTGACTTCATACATCCGTTTAGGATCGGTCACTCCTGGTGGATGGGCAGCTAAAAGATAGCCTAAAGAAGTAAAGATATTTTGTTCATTCAAGCTGACCCAATAGTGGACTTTGCCGCGAAAGGCTTCAAACAATACGGCCGCATAGTTGGTGAAATCTTCAATGATTTTGCGAGATTCCCAGCCACCGTATTCTTCTTGCAAAGCTCGTGGCAGATCCCAATGGTACAAGGTCACCATCGGTTCGATCCCTGCATTTATCAGTTCATCGATCAAGGCTAAATAAAAGTCTAACCCTGCTTGATTGACTTCTCCTCGTCCTTCTGGAAAAATCCGTGTCCAAGCAATAGAAAAACGATAGGTTCTCAATCCTTGTTCTTTCATCAAGGCAACATCTTCTTTGAAGCGGTGGTAATGGTCGACTGCGACATCTCCGTTCGTTGCTTTAAAGGTTTTTCCTGGAATGCGGACAAAATCGTCCCAAACCGAAGCACCTTTGCCGTCTTCTTGCCATGCGCCTTCTACTTGATAGGCTGCTGATGCTGAACCCCATAAAAAATCATTGGGGAATTCTTTTAGTTGTTTATGATCCAATTGTTTCCCTTCTTTCTGTTTGATGATACCCCTTTCTTAAGTATACCGATAATTGCCTGATTTGTCATAAGAAGATTTTGTACCTATGCCAAGAAAGCCGATGGCACGCAAAAAACATCCGTGCAAGCAGTGGCGTTCTCCTTTCAAGGATGCAGGCTAGCTATGGATCATGCGTCAAATTGTGCCTGATAGAGTGCGGCATAACGCCCCTCTTTAGCTACTAACTCTTCGTGGGTCCCCTGCTCTACGATATTGCCCTGTTCCACCACGAGGATCGTGTCGGCATGTCGAATCGTGGACAAGCGATGGGCGATCACAAAGGAGGTTTTGCCTTTCATCAATTTGGTCATCGCTGCTTGGATCAGCAGCTCTGTTTGCGTATCGACATTTGATGTGGCTTCATCAAGAATCAACAGATCGGCATCCAACAGCATCGCTCGTGCAATCGTCAACAGTTGTTTTTGTCCTTGTGAAATACCGGTTCCGTCTTCAGAAATCAAAGTATCATAGCCTTTTGGCAGGCTCATAATAAAGTCATGGATATGGGCGGCTTGTGCAGCAGCTTGGACTTCTGCCAACGTCGCATTCGCCTTGCCGTAGGCCAAATTGTCGAAAACCGTTCCCGTGAACAACCAGGTATCTTGCAGCACCATCGCATAGCTTTGCCGTAAGCTGCGGCGTGTCGCTTGGCGGATATTTTTGCCGTCTAAACGAATCGCTCCTTGGTCAGGGTCATAAAACCGCATCAAGAGGTTCACAATGGTGGTTTTCCCGGCTCCGGTTGGTCCGACGATCGCGACCAAGCTGCCAGCCGGTACTTCCAGCGAAAGGTCTTTGATGATGGGCTGCTGTGCTTGATAGCCGAAGGTCACATGGTCAAAGGCGACATCACCAGACACCTCGTGGTATTCGTAGGCTCCAGGAACATCAGAAACTTCCGGTTCTTCATCCAGCAAACGGAAGATCCGTTCTGCCGCCGCCAACGCCGATTGCAAATCACTGAAGATGTTGGCTAACTCATTGATTGGTCCTGAGAATTTTCTGGAGTATAAGACAAAAGAAGAAACGTTCCCGAGTGTCAGATGACCGAACAAAAACAGCAAGGCGCCAAACATACTGATCAAGGACAACGACAGATTGTTGATAAAGTTGATGGAAGGACCAGTCATACTACCGTAATACTCGGCATTGTAATAGGCATCCACCGCTTCTTGGTTTTTTTCGTCAAAACGGCTGATGATCGCTTCTTCTTGGTTATACAGCTTGATCGTTTGCTGACCAGAAATAATCTCTTCCACAAAACCGTTCAGTTCGCCTAATTTGCGGGAACGACGGCGAAACAATGGTTGAAATTTGCTCATCAAAAAACGAGTCAAAAAGATCGAAGCGGGAACCGTTACGACAAAAATCAGCACCAGCAGCGGCGAAATCAAAACCATCATTACAAACGAACCAATGATCGTCACAAGACTGCTGAGGACTTGAATGGCATCGCTGGCCAATGACGTATTGATGGTATCGACGTCATAACTGATGCGGCTGATGATATCCCCAGTGGCGACTCGGTCAAAATACCCCACCGGCAGTTCGGTGATTTTATCAAAAATCGCCTTGCGCATCGCTGCCACCACCCGCTGACTCAAGCGGATCATCATGAGCGAAATCAGATAACTAAGAAGGGAAGACGCAAGATAAAACAGCAGCATCAGCCCACAATAAAAGAAGACTCGTTCAAAAATGACCTTGCCGGGACCCGGTTGAATGGCATCAATGGCGTACCCGGAAAGCAACGGTCCCACCAAGGCGAAGATGTTGCTGACCATCATTAAAATAGCGGCTGCCAACAGGAGTCCTTTGTACTCGTAGAGATAGCCCCACAAACGCCGGAGTGTTTTCTTGCTATCCTTTGGTTTTTCCGTTTTTTTCTTCGGCATCGTCGGCACCTCCTGTCTGCCCTTGATAAATGGCTTGGTAGATCGCATTTTCTGCTAGTAATTTTTGGTGACTGCCAAAGCCGTTCATTTGCCCGTTTTCCAGTACCAAAATTTTGTCGGCATGCTGGATCGAGCTGATCCGCTGCGCGATCAAGACCGTCGTAGTCTGTTGAAACTGCTGTCTCAGGACCTTGCGCAACTGAGCGTCGGTTCGATAATCCAGCGCACTGGCAGAATCATCCAAAATCAAAATCTCTGGATCCCCCGCCAATGCCCGCGATAACAAGACCCGCTGCTTTTGACCGCCGCTTAAATTGCTGCCTTTGGCATGCAGTGGATGAGCTAAGCGCTTGGGTAGTTGATTGATAAACTCCTTGGCTTGGGCGCGAGCCGCCGCTTCTTCGATCTGTTCTTTGGAAAACCGCCGACCAAAAGCGATATTTTCTTCGATCGTTTCCGCAAAAAGCACGTCTTTTTGTAAGACGACACCGAATAACTGATGCAACTCCGTCGGATCGATGGAGCGAATGTCGCGACCAGCGATGCGGATCATACCCTTCGTTGGGTCATAGAGCCGCAGCAGTAGTTTGACGATCGTTGATTTTCCACTACCAGTCGCACCGATGATCCCTAAGGTTTCTCCCGGCTGCAAGGAAAAATCGATGTCTTTCAGCACCCGAGTGCCATTAGGATAGGTGAAGGAAACTTTTTCAAAAACGATATGCGCCGACTCTTCTTTGACAGGCGCCTCAATGACTTGCATATTTTGCGGCAGGCGCAAGACGGATTGGATCCGATCGGCAGAAGCCAGCCCCTTCGACACGATTACAAAGATGCGCGTGATGCTGAGCATGGCATTCAAAATGATCGTAAAATAGGTCAAAAAGGCGATGATGACCCCTGGTTGGGTCAACCCTTGATTGACGCGAAAGGCACTGACAACGATCACCAATGTCAACCCGATATTCAAAAAGAGGTCCATCAGGGGTGGTGTCGCAGCCATCGTTCGATTAGCAGTGGTTTCCGCAGCTACTACGTCTTGATTGACGTGGTCAAAGCGTTTTTTCTCGTAATCTGCTTTGGACAAGGCCTTGATCACCCGAGACCCAGTCACATTTTCACGGACAGTTCGCACCAACACATCCACTTGCTTTTGCAATGAGGCAAACAAAGGGATCCCCCGTTTGGAGATGGTGACTGCTGCCACTAAAGTGAAGGGCAAGACGCCTACTAAGACCAGTGTCAAAACGGGATCTAATGTAGCAGTGATCATGATTCCCCCTAATAACAGAATCGGGGCACGAATCCCCATCCGTTGGATCATCCCTACCGTTTGATGGATGTTGTAAGTGTCTGTCGTCAAGCGAGACACCAAGGAAGGAATCCCGACTTCTTCGACTTGCGGAATCGACAGATAGGAAACTTTTTCAAATAAATCATGGCGAATACTACCGGTGGTATCGCGAGCAACACTGGAGGCCATCCGATTAGCGATGATATTGGTGACGACTGCGATGATGGAGCAGACCACCATCGCCCCACCCCAAGCAAAAATCGCAGATACCTGCTTCGTGGGAATCACAGAATCGATGATATACGCCAAAATCCAAGGCAATAGCAAGTCCATCAATGACCCGAAGAATTTGATGCTGACGCCAAGGGAGATGCGGCCGATATAGGGTTTTAAATATTGAGTCAAAAGATTCATTCCATCACCTCAGCTTTCGCTAAAAGCCGCTGGGAATTTCCTTTGACGATTTCCAGATCGGCGATCAACTGCTGCTGTTGGGCAGCAGAAAAACCTGCTACGACTTGTTCATTCCAGCTTTGAAGCAGCTGTTGGATCGCTGGTTGGACGGCGAGTGCTTTTTCGGTTGGATAAACCAGTAATTGTCGTTTGTCGGTGGGACTGCTGGTTCTAGTGATAAATCCTCGTTCTTCTAGGATCGCAAGTTGACGGGCAACATTGCTTTTATTCACAAAAATCTTCTTGGCTAAGGCTTCTTGACTGATCCCCGGTTGGCGGCAAATGTTTAAGATATAGGTATGATGCATCCCGCCTAAACCAAATTTTTTCAGTTCTTTTTCCCGATAAAGGGTGGCGAGACGGGCAATATGATTGATTGAGCGGATAATGGCTTCCATGAGCACTCCTGCCTTTCTTAGTTCTTCAAAGTGTCTTATCTATTATACGGAATAATCGTTGCGTGCGCAACGATTATTGTTTCTCTCGGAAAAAATAGGTACACTGTTGCTGATCAACAAAAAAAAGAACTTCAGCCCTCTCGCTGAAGTTCTTTTTTGATTCATTTTATTCAGATTCTTTCAATAAAGCTTGTACGACCTTACGACGACGATACAGCTGTCTTGTTTTCCAGCTGATAAAGCCGATGAGTAAAGCGAGCCAAGAAATGATCGTCAGCCATAAAGCTCCGTCGAAAAACCAAGGTGCGTCATAGTCAACGACTAAGACATTCTCCCCTGCTTGCTGTTGGACAGAAACGGCACCAATAGCACTCAAAGAGACATCTTTCTCAGTTAGTGGCTGCTGATTGAGGGTCAATTCAGTATATCGGTAATTGATGATCGGTAACGCCTTCCACGCCTCTTGATCACCTTGCCAACGTAAAGTAAGTTTCCCGTTTTCCACGGTTTTTGCCACGGTATCATTTTTTTCAATGATTTCTTCCCCGTACAAATTGTACTTGTTCTTCTTGGTCTCTTGATAGAGGGGCAGATAATCTGGGGTAGAACGTTGATACAGCGCTAAGGCTAAGGACTTGTCTTTACTAAAATAGGCTTCCTTCAATTGCGCTTCAGATTCCGCCGAGAGATAGGTGTGGTTTCGCAGTGAAACCGCCGCTTCATCGGAGTGCCAATCCTGCATTTTGACCGTGTTTTGGATCAGGATTTGACCAACACTCAAGACTAAAACGAGGACGAACCAACGCGGATTTGCCAATGGCTTGCCCCGATAATAAGGAACTAGCAGGCACAAACCGACTAAGATCAAAATCGTGGCCGGAACAAAGAACCGAAAAGGAAATTGCAGTAAATTGATCACACCATTGTCCAGACTGCCTAGCCATTGCCAAGGAACAGCGTTCGATGATAAAACGAAAAAGACTCCTGCAGCTACCGTCATTAATTTGAAGCCACCAGATAGTCGAGGCCATACACGGATCGCACCGCAAAAGAACAGGGCACATAAGATGGGTAGCAGGTACGGAGTCGTCCACCAATAGCTACTGGTTCCAGTAATGGTATTGTTCTGCATGTTGCGATTCACAAAAGGCGCGATCAACGTGTTACTCGTATAAAGATCCAACATCCCTAACCAAATATTGGCGGTCAGCAGCAAGAAGATCCCGATCGCTCCTGCTAAGCGCAGCACCAATTGTCGTTTTTCTTCGCCGGAAGTCCCAACAAAAAAGGCGCGTAAGAAAAAGGGCACATATAAGAGCACTAACAAGATGCTTGAAAACACATGGATTTGAAATAAGACCGCCACGGAAACTCCTACCGCAAAAGGCCGCAACCGTTTATGTTCCCCTAGTGCGATCAGTGGAATCAGGCACAGCGGCAGCACAGCCGCCCCCCAAGCAGAAAAGCCCTGCCGCTCAATCCAATACTGGACAGAATAGGTCGCCATAAACAGGATGCTCATCCCCACTGACAGCCAGCCATTGACTCGTAATTTCTTTAATAAGCCAAACATCGAAAACCCTGCTAGCAGATAGAGCAGCCCATTAGCGAGCAGCTGGTAAGAAAACCACGAAGGACTCAGCAAGACCAGCAGTCCTTGGAAGTAGGCAAAAAAGGGACCATATAATGCATTGACGATACGAGCAGATTGCTGAAACCCGTAGATAGAAAGAAAATATTGAAAATTGCCCTCTTTGATCTGCTGGCTAGTCTCATAAAAACGATTGAAGTGAAAGACCACATCAGAGCCCAAAATCATGCCTTGGCCTAAGATCTGCGGTAATAAAAAAACACCACTCATTGTAATCAGAATCACCACTTGCCAGAAAAGCGGCTTTTGTACTATTTTTTGTTTCAAAAAAAAACCTCCTTGCACCTTTTCGGTACGCTCATAAAAAGAGTACCAGATAGGGACGAGGAGGGGAAAAAGAAAGCTTAGTGAAAAGGGATACATGGTAAAAATTTAACCAATTACTAAACTTTTCTAGGTTTTAGGTGGTCGTTTCTTTGCTTTTTCTCAAATTTATTGGGTGATCGTTTGCCAGCTTTCCAGTAGTTCGCTTAAAAGCGGGACGACCGTCTCTGCAGGGGCTGCCTCTTTTTGGACATTGGCACTGACCAGCTGATCGTACATATAGCCATACAGCTGATCGAGATCTTCAGCAATAGCGCCGCCTTGCTCACGGTCTAAAGAGACCCGTAATTCCAATAAAATATTCTGCGCCTTGACAAATTGCTGATGGGCTTGGCTCAACTCTTCTTTTTCCAATGCGATCACTGCTAATTTGATATTTTTGATGGCTGCTTGCAACAGCATTTCAATCAGCTTGTTGGGGGAGGCACTCATTACTTGGTTCTGCAGATAGTTGTTTTGCATTTTTTGATAATTCATCTTTTTTTCCTCACTATAAATCAAATTCGACGAAGGCGGCACTGTCTTCTTGCTGCAAATACGTTTTGACAAGATTGTTTTTGCGGTTCAAACGCCCCAATTCTTGTTTGATCTCTTGCTGCTGGGCTTTGACCTGGTCTAAGAACGCTTGATACGCTTGGATCACTTGTTGCGCCAACGCACTGGTTTGTGGACTATGGCTCTGTTCTTCTGCTTGCATGGCTGCTATGACCGCTGCATTGGCTGCCATCAAACGACTGGCTTCCTCGCTGTCGCCGCGCCATTGGGCAAAACCAGTTAAGATCTGATTCAAACGTTCATCTAATGATACGTGTGGCTCCATAGGTTGTTTCCTTTCATGTTGACGAGGGTCTCTTATGCGAATGAAAAAAATGACTGCTTTAATCGGCTATCCTGCCTAGTTTGACGTATTGGCAAACTGATTGCTTAGGTAGCTCAGCTGATTTTCAGCCTCCATCATCACGGAGTCTAATTTGGTGAACATTGTGATGTAACGTTCTTTTTTCATTGCTAAAATATCATCAAACCGTGTGATCTGCTTGTTTAAATCCTTGATGGTACTGTCATAGGTCGCAGATTTGGTGGCAATGATCCCTTTATTGGCTGAAGTATTGACGACATAGCTGTTGGCTAATTCTTTTAGGGCTAGTGTATAGCCAGTCTCTTTCGTGCTCGCAGTGCCATCAGCTTCTTTGGTTTTCGTACTTGCATAAAAGAAAGACTTCACAGCAGCGGGGTCTTCCGCTAAGGCTTCTTTTAGCTTTGTCGTATCCAGTCCCAATGTACCATCATTATCGACGGTGGAGATGCCTAGCTTATTGGCGGTCAGCTTTGAGCCGCTGACGGCTGGAATGGTGATCAAATTTCGCAATTGGGTCTGTAGACGGGTCAACGCACTGTCTCCCACCAAGGTCCCCGTCTTGTTGTTTTCACTACTAGGATCTCCCACGGTCAAATTGTCGCCGATAAAACTCATCAAGCTATTGTATTGATCGACTAATCCTTGCACTGCATCAACGACTTTCGAGGTATCATTGGCTAAAGAAAGCGTCACATGCTCCTCGCTTTTTTTCGCTAACGTCAGCGTGACACCATCGATAACATCCGTCACACTGTTGCTGTCGCGAGTGATCTTCATGCCGTCTAGCTCAAAAATAGCCGGTTGGCCTTGCGTCGTTGCCGCAGTTGAACCGATCCCTAACCCTTCGGCGGCATTGCCGTCGATCAAAAAGTTCTTGTCGCCCATTTTGGTATTCGTTAAAATCAAACGGTTATCCACGATGCTCGCCGCGACGAAGGTCGTCTTGCTTTGGCTATTGATCTTGGCTGCCACATCTTTTAAGCTGTCTTCGGCCGTGATCTCGATCGAAGCGGTGATCGGTTTGCCATCTTCATCGACTTCCGAACTGGTCAATGACAGCTGACCACTGACATTTAGGGCCGTTTTGCTGCTTTGAGCTACTTGACTCCCCGTCACCTTCGTGGCGGTTGCTAGTTGGTTGACTTTTAGATCATAGGTGCCTTCTGGAGCTTCCGTTGTTCCTGCAATTGAAGCGATGCTGCTATTGGTGGTCGTCGCTTTTTTCGTTTGATAAGCATCATCTTTTTGTAATGCATCGACTTTTGACAAAAAGTTAGACAAGCGAGTGCTGATATCACTCCACGCCGTTTTTTGTGCTTTTAGCGACGTGATTTTATTCTCAGCGCGGGTCTTGTTGATCGCATCTGCCGCCAATAATTTTTCAATATCTTCTGAAGTCACGCCAGAATAACTCCCTAGCGTTGTACTGATTCCTGAACTGCTGGTTACACTTGCCATGTTTTCATCCCTTTCGATCGACCGCGATGCCCATGTCATCCCATATTTTTCCAATCACATCTAGCATGTTGGCGGGCGGGATCTCTTTGATCACTTCGTTGGTCTGCATATCCACTAAACGCACCATCGTACGCCCTGTGCGCTCATGTACTTCATAAGCTAATTTCATATCTTTGCCAAGTAGTCGCTGATTCACTTCCGCCACGGAGGCTGCGATCTTGTGCTGATCGGCTACTGAAAAATAGTGGATCGGTGGTTCGGTTGCCACTGTCCGTTCCTTTTTCTCCGCCAGTTTCCCCTCTTGCTGTTGCGGCTGAAGGTTAGCGGTCTCTTGATCTAGGGATTCGATCGGACGTGTTTTAGCGACCGACGCAACGGCTTCGATCGGGTGTATTCCTGACATTGGCTGAATATCCATCAGAGCTTCCTCATTTCTAAACGTTTTTGTGCTGCTATGTAAAACACAAGAACTGCGCTTCCCCTAGGCAGTCCTTGTGTCAGTGGTTCACTTGATCAAAAATTATCCTTGTAACAAGCTCAATACGCTGTTAGGCATTGAGTTTGCTTGTGCCAACATTGAAGTTGCTGCTTGAGAAAGGATGTTGCTCTTCGTAAAGCTCATCATTTCTTGCGCCATATCAACGTCACGGATACGTGAGTTTGCTTCAGATAGGTTTTCTTGTGTTGTACCTAAGTTGTTGATTGTGTGTTCTAGACGGTTTTGCGCCGCACCAAGATCCGCACGTTGTGCAGAAACTGCTTTGATCGCTTCATCGATTTTTGTGATTGGGTTGTTTTCAACGCTGACAGTTGCCGCTGCTGCTTTGCCTTCATCAGAAGCGGTAAATGTTGCTAAAGCATCATCGTATGTTTTTTGAGCTGTTGCTTTTGCTGTATCATCCGCTGCTGTATCGATGGCTGTTTGTAATTCAGCAACTGTTTTACCAGCTGCCGCATCAACTGTGCCGTCCGCTGCATATTTTGTTGTAGCATCTGCTTTGAAGGCAGTCGCTACTGCTTTATCTTTTGCTGCAGCAACAGCTTTAGCATCGCTTGTGTCAATGGCTTGTGTTAAATCTAAGCCTTTTACTTTCAAGGCAGATGAGCTCATGTTGTTGATTGAAACGCTCATTGTTTGGTTTGCGTTGGCACCGATTTGGAAAGTGAATGATTTCGCATCATCGCCTTCACCAGTTAACAAGCTTTTTGTATTGAATTCAGTGGTATTGCTGATACGGTCGATTTCATCAGACAATGCAGTGTATTCTTTGTTGATCGCACTGCGGTCGTCATCACTTAACGTACCGTTTGAACTTTGAACCGCAAGATCACGCATACGGCCTAAGATGCTGTGGGTTTCATTTAATGCACCTTCTGCTGTTTGGATCAATGAAATACCATCTTGTGCATTGCTTTTTGCTTGTGACAAACCGCCGATTTGGCCTTTCATTTTTTCAGAAATTGCTAAGCCAGCTGCGTCGTCGCCAGCTTTGTTGATGCGTAAGCCTGAAGATAATTTAGACAAAGAATTGCTTTTAGAAGCATTTGCTGCCGTTAGGCGTGAGTAAGTATTCAATGCTGAAACGTTTGTATTGATTCTCATGTGTAGTTCCTCCTAATTTTTATTCGCTAAGGTTTCCCTCTGCTACTATTTATCGGAAGAAACCGTTCAGGGTTAAGCCTTTTTTCTAAAAAAAATAAAAAACTTTTGCTCTCAGCAAAGAACAAAAGTTTTTGGGTTAATTTAAATAATCTAGAATGGACATCTGCATGATCTTTGTTCCCATCGCTAATGTTGAACGGTAGGCAGTCATTTGATTTTGATATTCCATATACTTTTCCGCAATATCGACGTCTTGTTTGTTAGACAGTGTTTCGGTCAAGTTCAGCTTTTCCGTCTCATTTCGACCAGCTGCCGCCTCCAAGCGATTGTAGAGGGTGCCGATCTGCGCCCGTACATTCACCACATTAGTGGCATGCTGGTCATGAGCGGTTAAAAGCTCGCCCCCTAAGGCATCTTTATCATCACTGCGCAACGCAGACAATAAATCATTGAAGTAGGTGCTTAAATTTTGGGGATCCGTAGCGGTGCCCGTCTCGTTCATCAGTCGATCACCGCTGGCTAACAGATCCACCGAGACCCCGTTTGCGATTTCTCGCGGCAAGTCTTCGCTGGTGCCATTGTATTTGATACCGACGATGGCGTCATTTTCTTTGACGATCTCAAAAGGCGCCGTCGTCGTATTCGTTCCGCTAAATAGATAGCGGCCATCAAAGTTGGTATTTAATGATTCAACGATGCCTTCGATCTCTTGCTCAATCTCTGAACGATTTGCCCCTAATTCCTCACTGCCGGCTGTCGCATTGGCAGAAGATTGAACCAATGAGCGAATCCGTAGCATCGAGGTACTGACGCTTTCTAAAGCAGAATCTTGGGCTTTTGTCCAAGAAATACTGTCTTTGATCGTATTATTGTAAGTTTTGTTTTGATTTAACGACACATTGAGATCCATGATTTTTGAAACCAGCAGTGGATTATCCGAGGACTTGCTGACTTCTTTCAAGCTCGATAGCTGATTCAACGTGGATTGGACTTTGGAGGCGTTGGTTCCTAGATTTCGTAAAAAATCATTGTAGGTGATTGAATTGGAAATACGCATGGTCTACACTCCTGTTCGATTGATCAATGTGTCTAACATTTCAGAAACGACCGATAATATGCGGGCATTGGCCTGAAATCCTTGTTGGAAACGAATCACATCTGACATTTCTTCATTTAATGAAACCCCAGACACCGATTGATTTTTGTATTCTAGTTGATTCAGCAGCGACAATTGGGCACTGACTGTATTGTCGGCTTGCTGTTTTGAGATCCCGTTTTTGGTGACGATGCTGTTAAAATAGCTGCTGACACTCATGCCAGATGCTGCATTGGCAAAC
The DNA here is from genome assembly GCF_002140615.1 of Enterococcus sp. 2G9_DIV0600. Lineage (NCBI taxonomy): Bacteria > Bacillati > Bacillota > Bacilli > Lactobacillales > Enterococcaceae > Enterococcus > Enterococcus sp. 2G9_DIV0600. Next base: position 165,150 of record NZ_NGLL01000002.1, on the reverse strand, counting down.
GTCAATGTCTCAGAATCAAAAGAAGCGATCGTCTTTTCTGACAACGGGAAATCCAATTTGGCACTGCTGAGTTTCGCCATTGCAGCAGCTCTTGAACCATCTCCTGCTGCATTGCTCGTTCCGCCGGTCACCAGACTTGGGTTATCTAACAGTGCTTGGCTGACCCGAATCGTCGTCGCTGTGCCGGTATCATCTTGGCCGATCTCAAATAGTCCGCTTGTACGAGAAGCGCCGCCGGTAAAGACCATGTTCATGGCTTGCGCGATCGTCGTCGTAAAGTTGTTCAATTCCGTCAAGCGGCTGCCGATTTCACTAGATGATGCTTGCAGGCCACCAATCGCGCCTTCTTTGATCGGCAATTCTGTATAGGCGGTGTCGCCATTGTCGGTGGTTTTCGTCAACAAGACGGTTCCTGCTGGATAAGACCCTGTGATGGTTTCGGCAGGATTCAAGGCGTTGCCGTCTTTGGAAACCAAGGCGCCTGTGTCGCTTTGTCCCACCACCACACTAAGGGTATTGCGTTCCTCCGCACTTAAGATCGTCTGTCCGCTCATGGATACAAACCCACGGCCATATTGATCGGTCTTGGTTTCGATCCCTGCTAGACCCGAGAGATCTTTCAACAGACTGTCTCGACGATCTAAAAGATCATTGGGTGTCTCACCACTCGTCGTCAACCCATAGATCTGTTCATTCAAGGATTGTAGCTGTTTGACCTTCTCATTGAAGTCCAGCGCGGATTTTTCGATGGTATCCAGCGTATCGCTTTGCAACTGCGTCATTTGTTTGCCCATTTGGTTGATGGTATCGGCAAACGTACTGCTGTTTTCCAGCACGAGGGTCTTAGACGTATCCAGTTCAGGATTGTTGGCTAATGCGGTCCAAGAATCAAACATCGTTGCCAGCTGTTTGGACAGTCCGTTGTCAGAAGGCTCATTCATTAAACTTTCCAGCTGTCCTAATATGTCTGCTTTTTGTTCATAATATGTATAGGTAGAATTGGCATTGCGTACTTGTCCAATGACAAAATCATCGACGATCCGTTCGACACTGCCGACTTTCACACCCATACCGATGCTGCCGACACCCGCTAGATGGTAAGACGCTTCAGCTTGCAAGTTGACTCGTTGTCTTGAGTAGCCGTCTGTATTGGTATTTGCAATGTTGTGGCTGCTGGTTTGCAACGCTGCTTGATTGGCGGTCATGCCCCGGGTTGCGGTGCCTAATGAACCAAATAGTCCTGTCATAGAAGTACTCCTTACATTTTTTGATCGATGATCGCTGTTGAGACTGCTTGTTTTTCTTGATATTTCGAATAAGTATTTGCCGGTGTCTTGATATTTTCTTTGACTGCATCCATCAAAACAGTTTGGAAACTAATGGCTTGTTCCGTCAGCAGGAGATTCTCGGCTTGCTGCACTTGGATCTGGCGGATGAGTTCTTTGATCGCCACTGAAAGAGTTCCTTCATACGTGGAAAAAACGGGTACGAAGGCGGTTTTTTTCTCGACGAGTTCTGGTAATTTTTCTGCTTGATTTTTGATCAAGCAGGTCTTTTCTTTTTGCAGCAACCGCAAGAACTGCTGTAGCTGACGCTCAAATTCCCGTTCTGTCATCTAGTCGACCTGCTTTTCATCTTGTTGCAGCATTTTATCGGCGATTGTTTCGGCAGATACTTGGTAGGTGCCTTCTTTGATCGCTCGTTTCAATTCTGCCACTCGTTCACTGCGACTGGCTATTTGATTGGCACTCTTTTGAATGGCTTGAGCTGTTTCGGACAATTGAACATCGACGGTTTTTTCTGTCTGAGCAGCAGTTGGCTTTTCTTGTTTGACCGCTTCACGTTTGATGGCCTTGTCGCTGTATTCTGCGTACCCTCTTTCGATTTTCATAGGTTCTCCTCCGTTCTCATTCTTCTACCCTCTACTATCGGTCAAATCACAAAAAAGTTAAACCCATATGTTTAACTTTTTGCGATTTCTTCAAATTAATGCAAATTGTGGATGCGTTGTTTTTGCGAAAGAATGTTGGTGATCCGCACACCGAAGTTTTCATTGATGACCACGACTTCCCCAGTGGCGATCAGTTTGCCGTTCAACAAAATCTCTAGCGGTTCATCCGTCAGTTTTTCCAGTTCGATGACGGACCCTGTATTGAAAGATAAAATGTCCTTAATGGTTTTTTTGCTGCGGCCTAACACGACACTTAGATCCAATGGCACATCAAGGATCAAGTCCAAATTATCCCCATCGCTCACTCCGCTGGAGGTCAATGTTTGAAACGCCGGTTTGCTGACTTCTACGGGCTTTGATGCAGCCGCTGGTTCTGGCGTAGGTGCAGCAACGGGTGCCGTTGGCTGCGGTGTTGGTGTTTCCCGAGTAACGACAGTCGCTTCATCGGACAGCATCGCACTGGCGATATCGTTGACCACAGGATCCGTAAAAATCTGCATGATTTTGCTTTCGATCAGACCTTCGACGCGCAAAGAAAACGAGATACAGTAAATCTCTTCCTCTGCCTCGATCCCGCTATACTCAATGTTTTCTGGTGTCTCCCATAGTTTGACGATCGGCGGCAAGATATCCACTTTGCGGCTGATCATCGTTGCCATCGAAGTCGAGGCAGTCCCAATCATTTGGTTCATGGCTTCTGCCACAGCACTTAGCTCTAATTCCGTAAATTGAGTGTTGCTGGTTTCACCAGTTCCACCCATCATTAAATCGGCGATCACGATGGCATCTTTGACTTCTAACAGCATCAAATTACTGCCTAAAAGGCCTTCTTTAAATTCAACTGTCGTCGCTACTTTTGGTGCAACGAGGTCGTTTAAGATCTCACCAAATTTGATTTTAGACACCCGGGGAGTCGTGATGCTGACCCGACGATCAAGAATGGAAGACAACGTCGTCGCCGCTTGCGACATGGAGATATTGCCAACTTCGCCGATAATATCGACTTTGACTTGCTCTTCTAATCCTTGCGGCTGGGTTGGGGCACTTTGATTCAACAATGCATCGATTTCTGCTTGGGATAAACGTTCACTCATAGTTCTTGCTCCTCTTCTAACTTGTCTAATAATTCAATGGCTAAACGGTCCTCTTGCTTCCCAGGTTTTGCTCGGAAGTAAGGTTTTCCATCGATGAAGGTCTCTAATGGTTCAGTGATTTTTTTGTCTAGTTTGATGACATCGCCTTCTTCTAAGTGGAGAAACTCAGAAAGACTCATTTGAGCATGGCCCAGCAGAACTTCTAGATTCAATCCGACGCCATTCAAACTTTTTTGCAACTCGCGGCTATCGTCTTGGTTGACGGGCTGATTGCTATCAAACCAATTGCGGAAACTTAATTTATCAATGATCCCTTCAAAAAAGACATAGGGGATACATAGATTGATGAAATGTTTCACTTCAAAAATTTTGATAGTAAAGGTCACTAATACGACGGGTTCGTTGGGCGACATGTTTTGCATCAATTGCGGATTCGTATCGATTCCATCCAAAACTGAATCCAAGGCAACGATGTCCTTCCAAACATTTTGGTAGACCCGTACAAATTGTGCTACTACTTCTTCCAAGATCGCTGTTTCAATATCAGTAAAACTTTTTTTCTCGCTAAAATCCATTTCGATCGGCTTGTTTTGATAAACATCCAAGCCGCCGCACAACAACTCCACCAACATCATACACAGTTGTGGGTTCATCTCGATCATCTGGATCCCGCTCAAAGGCTGAGAATGAAAGAGCCCCAACAAAGTAAATTTTGGTATCGAATGGATAAATTCGTCATAACTGACTTGTTCGATAGCTGCCAACTGCAAAGAAACATTGGTTCGCAGTTGGGTAGAAAGCATGCTGCTGCTCATCTTCGAGAAATCCTCGAAGATCATGTGCAGGGTATTGACGTATTCTTTCGACAGCTTTGTTGGTCGGCGAAAATCGTAGGCTTTCACTTTGGCTTGTTTGTCTTCTATCTCAATAATTTCTTGATCGATCTCTCCGCTGCTCATCGCATTCAACAATAAATCAATCTCTTGCTGCGTCAATACCTGATCCACACTAATCCCCCATTTTTTAAAAAATCATGTGATCGATTTGAATCACACTGGCTACTTTTTCACCGATCGTCACGACCCCAACGGCATGTTCTGTCTCTTGATTGCCCAGTTGGATATCGTCTTCAGTGATATCAAGTACTTCAATTACTTCTTCTACGAGGACCCCTTTGGTCTCCTCTTGCTTCTTCATGATCAATATGTTTTTTTCGTAGGCTGGTTCCATGATGGGAATCAATTTTGCCAAACGAATCACCGTTACGACAGACCCCCGCAGATTGATCAACCCTTCCACCCACTCCGGTGCTAATGGCACCTTCGTAAAGGAAGGGGCATCAATGACCTCGTCCACCGAGTCCGCCGAGATCAAATAGTACTGCTGGGCCATTTTGAAAAGAATCATCTGCATGTCGCTATCCTCCTAGGCATTAGGCAAAGGCTTTGTCGATGGCAGTGATTACGCGGTCCGTGTCAAAGGGCTTCACGATAAAGTCCACCGCACCGGCGCGAATCGCATCCATCACCATTCCTTGTTGTCCCATAGCACTGCACATCACGACTTTGGCCTGCGCATCAAATGTGCGGATCATTTTTAATGCCTCTAAGCCGTCCACTTCTGGCATCGTGATATCCATAGTCACTAAGTCTGGTGTCGTTGCTTGGTATTTTTCAAAAGCCTCTTGGCCATTTTGGGCTTCCCCCACGACTTCATAGCCGTTTTTTTCTAAAATATCCTTTAATTTCATGCGCATAAATACCGCATCATCCACGATCAATACTTTTTTTGACATTGTATTTGCCCCTTTCAAATTCCTAATGAATCAAATATGTTTTCTAGTACACCGATTTCTGGAATCAAAAATAACGATGCCTCTAATGTTTCTTTGGCGTAGACGAACTCATTACGAATCACCATCACCTGCTCATCATACTGAGCCATCGCCAAATAGATGGAGCTGATCGCTGCGCCAAAGAAATCATAGCTGGCGCTTGGTAAAGACGCACTCAGCTGGGTTTCCAACAGTTGCCCGATCGCGATCAAAAAAGAATTGGTAAGGATGTTGGTCAACTCATTGATGACCGATTGCTTCAACTCTTCTGACGGATCGCTTTCTTGGATCATCAACTGACGCAATTTTGCGGCGGATTCATCCGTTAAGACAAACAAGAAGATCCCTCGAAACGCCCCTTCGATCTGGCTCATCACCACATGGACTTCTTTGTCTTCCGCCATGATCTGCTGATACAGGTCCTCATACGCTAGAATCTCGACTTCCGGTACCCGCATGTCGATCGGTTGTTGGACGAGCTTTGATAAACTCGTCGCAGCGTGACCACCGCCGATATTGATCAGTTCTTTTAGGCCATCGATCTGCAGCGCTGTATAGCTCATAAGCGGTCATCCTTTTTTTCCTGACAGATGGCATGAATGTCTAGGATCAGTGCGATCGAGCCGTTGCCCATAATCGTTGCTCCTTGATAGCGATTCAGCTTTTGCAGCAATGGATCGATTTTCTTGATGACGATTTCTTGTTGACCGATCAGCTCATCTGCCAAAATGCCGTGAAACTGCTGGTCATTGTTGACAATGATGGCGAATTTTTTCTCAGATGGATCGCCTTCGATCGCTAAGAGTTGATCGGTCCGAACCAAGGGAATCAACTCCTCTTGAAAACGATAGACTTCATCTGAGACCGTCTGGATGATCTCTTCTTCTTTGACCATCACCACGCGTTCGACGAGATTTAATGGGATCGCAAAGGTTTCTGCTCCGACGCGAACCATCAACGCTTGAATGATCGACAGAGTCAATGGCAATTTGATCACAAACTGCGTGCCTTTATTTGGCTGACTCTTCATTTCGATCGTGCCCCCTAATTGGGTGATCTTCGATTGCACAGCATCCATCCCGACACCGCGCCCAGAAATATTGGTCACTTCTTGCGCCGTTGAAAAACCAGGATGGAAAATCAGCTGCTGCAACGCTTCATCGGAAAGGCCTTCCGTTGCTAAGCCTTTCTTTTCAGCACTTGCTTTGATTACTTGCGGATCAAGGCCTTTGCCATCATCCTCTAAAGTAATGATCACGCGATTGCCTTCTTGATAGGCCGCCAAGCGAATCGTGCCCTTGCGCGGTTTGCCCAGTTTTTCCCGAACATCGGGTGCTTCGATGCCGTGATCGACAGAATTACGTAACAGATGGACCAGAGGTTCGCTCAACTCAGAAACCACTGTTTTATCCAATTCCGTTTCTTCCCCAAAAATGACAAGTTCCATTTCCTTTTGCAGTTCATTGGATAAGTCCCGAACCATTCGTGGAAAGCGACTAAAGACGACATTGACTTGCTGCATGCGGATCCGCAAGACCAAATCTTGCAGCTCAGAGGTCAATCGCGAAACTTGCTCTAAGGGGTCTTTGACTGCTTCGATGTTTTCCCGCTCACTGACATCTTCCAATTGATTGCGATAGACCACCAATTCGGACACGAGATCCAAGAATGAATCTAAGCGATTCAAGTCGACTCGGATCGATTGATTTTGGGCGGACGCATGATGCGCGGGCGCCGGCGATTTTTCTTTCGTTTCTGTTGTCGCTTGTTGAAGAGCAGAAGTCTCTGACTCTGGGGTCGGCACTGGTTGAAGCAGCTCTTCTGCCTCCTCCAACACAGCGGCTGATGGATCAAACGGTGCCACCACGAAGGCTTCGATCTCACTATTGCTGGCGATGTTTTGCTCGACATCAGCCAGTGTTTGCTGCGTCAAATACAGCAGTGAAAAATCTGATTCAAAGGTGCCTTCTTCGAGTGTTTGGGCATCTGGTTCTGTATAAAGAACATCCCCTGCTTGGCCAAGCTTTTCCATGATCAAGAAGGCACGAGCACCTTTTAACATGGATTGGGCATCTAAGCGAACAGCAATTTGGACCGCTTGATAGCCATCTCCAGCCGCTTGCTCGATCACATACAGATCAGAAGGATCGATCTGTTGAAGCTGTGGGGTTAACGCGCCCACTGCGGTGGGGTTTTGGCTTACTTCTGTCTCGGTTGATATACCGCCAGAATGTTCCGTTTGGTCAAGTTCGGCCAATAAATCGGCAATTTGAGCTGGCTGCAGGTCGCGTTCTTCCCGCAAGTCCTCCACAAGTTCTGACAGGCGATCCAGACATTTGAAAATCAATGAGATCGATTGCTGGGTCACTTGCAAGGTCCCAGTTTTAAATAACTCAAAAATATTTTCCATTTTATGGGTCAGCTGCGTCATGACGTCATAGCCCATCGTTGCCGCCATCCCTTTAAGGGTATGGGCAGAACGGAAAATATCATTCAGCAAGGCGCTATCTTTTGGATCGTTTTCCAATTGCAAGACATGATCATTCAACTGTGCTAAATGATCGTCTGTTTCTTCAAAGAAAAGGGTACGATAGACACTATTGTCATCCAAATGGGTCCCTCCTTTACAAAATTATACTTTTTGATAGATAAACGAATCGATTTTCTTGAGGCCGAATTGTTCCGCAAAATTGATCGTTTCTGTCGCTCCCGTAAACAAAATGCCCCCTGGGACCAATGCATCGCTGAATTTTTGATAGACGGCATCCCGAGCATCACTTTTGAAATAAATCGTCACATTGCGGCAAACGATCACATCAAAAGGCCCATTGTACGGGTCTTTCAAAAGATCGTGTTGCTTAAAATGAACCCGCCGTTTGATTTCTGGTTTGATCTGAAACTGGTTCTTTTCTTTTGCATCAAAAAAACGGGTACGTTCTGCCGCTGAGACATTCCGCAATTCGTGGTCTCGATAGAGTCCTTGCTTGGCTTTTGCCAAAATTTGCGTATCGATATCGGTAGCCAAAACATTGGCTGCGGCAATTTGGTTTTTTTCTAGCAGCATCGCGATCGTATAGGGTTCTGCCCCAATCGAACATGCGGCACTCCAAATTTTGGGCAGCGTGGTTTTCGGGAGAACAATGGTTTTCAAGACGCGTTCAAAAGCGTCAAACAGTTCTTTGTTGCGATAAAATTCCGTTACGTTAATGGTGATATGGGCTAAAAAAGCCGCCCGCACCCCGTCATCGCCTTCGATCAATTGCTGGTATTCCCTCAACGTTTTTGCCCCGCTGTTTTCCATGATCGTAAGGATGCGGCGCTGCATTTGATTTTCTTTGTATGCGGCTAAGGGAATCCCTAATCGGCGATCCACCCACGCATTAAATAAGGCAAATTCTTCTTCCATCTTCTTCACCTGACCATCTGTGCAATTTTTGCTTCAATGCCCTGCAATGGCAGGACTTCATCCACGACTCCTTGTTCAATGGCATACCGCGGCATCCCAAAGACTGTACACGTTTCTTTGTCTTGAACGATCGTATAGCCCCCAGCCGCTTGGATCTGTCGTAAGCCAGCGGTGCCGTCTTTTCCCATCCCCGTCAAAACCACTGCCGCTAGTTGCGGGCCATAGTAGTCAGCTGCTGAGGAAAAAAGATAATCGACGGTTGGCCGCGTCCCATGCCGTTTTTCTCGCTGGTCCAGCTGCAGGTGCCCTTGTTGGACCGTCATGTGGTAATCCCCTGGACAGAGATACACTTGATTTTCGATCCGCATGCCGTCGACTGCTTCTTGTACTCGGACGGTTGTCTCTGTGTCTAAGCGTTTTGCAAAGGAAGCCGTGAAGCCCGCTGGCATATGCTGAACGATCAAAATCGGGCAACGCAAACGTGCAGGCAGACGGCGAATAATTCCCAGCAAAGCACGTGGTCCGCCTGTTGAAGCACCAATGACTAGCGCATCAAGTGATACCGGCAAGCTGTTTTGTGTCAGCTTAGTGGGCTGGGCAATCGTTGGTACTGGCGGGTGAACCGTACCGACTTCATGATCCATCGCCAAAATCTTTTGATGAAATTCAGCGATCCATTCTTTTTCGATCATCGATAGACTGACGGGTTTTTCCACAAAATCTCGGGCGCCAAGCGCCAAAGCCTCAATCGTGGTTTCTTGATTGGTTAATGAACTAAGCATGATGACGGGAATGGCTGATTGCTGTTTCATCCTCCGCAAGGTCTCTAATCCGTTCATCACTGGCATCTCCACATCCATTACTACCAAATCGATCGCTTCTTTGGTCAGATAGTCCAATGCTTGTTTGCCATTGCGGGCAGCGACGGTCACCTCGATATCAGGCAGCTGATTCAATAAATCTGTCACTACTTTCCGCATGAATGCCGAATCATCGACGATCATTACTTTTTTCATGTCCCTGTACTCCTTTTACAAATAAACGATTTCTTGTTTGACTTGCCGAACCATGGTCTTGAAATCCTGAAGATCTACGATCATCGTTCGACCAGCGCTGCCGCCAACATGTTTGGCTACGATCGGAATGTTTAGCCGAGCCAAGACTTCCTCGACGGCTTCAATATTGCGCTGACCAATATTGCTGGCAGCGTTAAGCGTCTGGAACTGAAACATATTGGCGCCGCCAACGATTTTCGCTTGAAAGCGAGGCCGACGGATCTTTTGTTCCAGCTCAGCCACCATCGCTGGCAATGCCAAATCCGCAAACTTCTCGGGCTTGATTTCCCGCTTGTGCAAAAAAGGCTGACTATCTGGCAGCATAATATGACTCAAGCCGCCGATATGACTGGCTTCATCGTAAATGATCGTGCCGATGCAAGAACCTAAACCCACCGTGATCAAACGCGTTGGCGCTTGGGCGATCTTATACTCCGAGATCCCCACATGCAGTTCCTCATTCACGGTCATCATTGTCATGGTCTTTGGCGGCTGCCAATTCCTCTGTCTGATAGGCGTCTAACTCCGCCGTCATCTCAGCGGCTTGTTCATAGCTGAAGAGAAACGGCAGCTCCAATGCCAACACAAGTTCATCGTCTTTTTTCAGAAAGGCTTCGATATAGTTTTGCTTGAGTCCTGATGTATTTAGTTCCGCATTGCTAGGACTTTCAACTAGCGGTAAAATGCCGACGATCTCTTCCACGTAAAGGCCGATCGCCTGCTCTTGCCAGTGACACAACAAGACCACATTTTGCCCAGTTTCCGGTGTAAATTCATCAAACAGCTTTTTGCGGATGTCAATGATCGGCACCATCGCCTCTTCAAAAGGCTGGATCCCCAGCACGAAATCCGCCACTTCTGGCAGCTGGGTAAAAGGAGCAGCCTCAATGACTCGTACCACATAGTCGATACGCAAGGCAAAGAGTTGTTGATGACTTTTAAATACAACGTATTGTTCCATTGGCGTCACTGCTCCTTTTTAGAATTTGAAACTATCCACTTGGAATTTAAGGATAGTGGCGATCGTTTCGATCTCTTGCACATTCCGCTCAAAGTCTTCGATGACTAAGTAGAAGTCCTCTAAGTTTGCCGTTACTTCTTGGGTGCCGGCAGAGGTTTCCGAAACAGCAGCCGAAATGTTGCTGACGGAAACTTGAACCATGTCTTTTTTCTCAACGATCCCGGTAATATGGGCTTCCACGGCTTGAATACTTGAAACCAATTTTTCGACAATATCAGAGATCTCATTGGCTGACTCGATCGCTTTGTTGATATTGTTGGTTTGTTTTTCGCCGCTTTCAAAGGAATCCGTCACTGCAGAGACCACTTTTTCCGATTTTTTGCGGATCGTTTCAATGATCGAACGAATGCTTTTCGTTGATTGACTGCTTTGTTCCGCCAAGCTACGGACTTCTTCCGCAACGATGGCAAACCCTCGGCCCGCTTCTCCAGCTCGAGCTGCTTCAATAGATGCATTCAATGCCAGTAAGTTGGTCTGATCAGAAATGTCATTGATCAGCTGAACGATCTTACCGATGCTTTGGACATCTTCGTTCATGTCGTTCATGCTTTCCACTAATTCCGCTTGGTTTTGCCGTTCGATCTCCCAGCTTTCAAATACATGGAACATCATTTCTGAATTGTGGACATTGCTGCTTTGGGATTGACCGACATAGCCATTCATCAATTCGATCTCTTTGTGGATCTCTTCGATACTTAAGGCTAGCTCGTCCATATCAAAGGAGGTTTGTTCCGCTTCGGAGGCTTGTGAACTAGTGGCATCTGCGATGGCATTCATCGTCTGACGCACATTTTCAATTGAATTTTTGGCATTTTTTGAGGTTGTCGTTAGGCCGCCTACCATTTTTTCCATTCGGCTGCTTTCTTCGTGCATGCCAACGATCACCGCTTTGAAGGTGTTTAAAACCCCTTGAAAACGATTTTGAACTTGCCCAAAAAGGGAAGTTTGGTCGCTGCTGCCGATCTCATCGATATGCGACAGATCGCCAGAACCGACTGCTTCTAGTTCTGTCAACAACGTATCCATGCCCGAGTGGGTCTCTTTTTTTACCAAATAGGTCATTCCTACTAACACTGCGATTTCTAGCAGCAATACGATCACTGAAAAAATAAAGAAACTTTTTGCTGCTTGTCCGTCTCCGTGGGTGCGGATCACGAAGAAATAGCATCCTAATAATACGATCAGGGTAAACCCTAGCGGAATCAACGCCGCCAAACGGATTTTTTTGATGATAGCTTGTACCTTCTTCTTCATAACAGTATCCTTTCCTATGCAAAATGATCAGTCGTGCTGTTTATCAAGATTCGCTCTTCACTTGATAATCGTTGGGTCACTCCTTCTTTATCCGATTATGAAAACAATCTTCTAGTTCTTTAATCGGATCTTTTGCTAGAAAAGTTAAGCATCTTCACCAGACATATGTATCTTTTGGATCAGCAAAGCGCGTATAGCCGCCTTGGTATTCATCACGAACCAGACGACCGTTTTGCAGCTCGACTACCCGATTACGGACCGTATTGACCATCGTGCTGTCGTGGGTCGCCAAGAGGATCGTGGCACCGACTTGATTGATCCGCAAGAGTAGTTTCATGACTTCAACGGCTGATTTCGCATCCAGATTGGCGGTGGGCTCATCGGCGATCAAGACTGCTGGCTCTGTGACGATCGCCCGCGCGATCGCTACTTTTTTGCGCTGTCCCACGGAAAGCTCCTCGGGATAATGATCCTTTTGAGGAAACATGCCTACCAGTTGCAGTGCTTTGGCGGTTTTTTCCTGACGCATCTTGCGGGGAGTGCCTAGTACTTGCAGCGCATAGTCGACGTTTTTGGCAACCGTCAGATAAGGAAGCAAAAGGTCTTCTTGTCCGACGATACCGACTTGTCGTCGAACCATATAGAGATGACGGTCTTTGAGTTGTTCCAACAAGACATTGCCGACTTGGATAGAACCAGCCGAAAGCTCTTCTTCTTTCAAGAGCAATTTGAATAAGGTCGATTTGCCCGCACCGCTAGGACCCACCACATAGATAAATTCTCCTTGAGGGATCGCAACAGAAATATCGGCCAATGCCAACGTACCATTGCTGAATTTTTTACTGACCCTGGTTAAGCGAATCATGTTCTTTCTCCTCTAATCTGTAAAACGATTGATCACAGACCACATCTCATCGGCTGTCTGCATGGCTTTCGTATTCAATCCATACGCACGCTGAGTCGTTAACAAGTCTGTCATGGACGTCGCTAGATCCACCGTCGACTGTTCTAACTGTCCTTGCAAGACGCTGCCAAAGGCTGCCGGATTGGTTTGCGAAGTAAGCAACGCTTGATCACCGGCACGGTACAGTTGGTTGCCCACTGGTGTGATGTTTTCTGTATTCGTCGGCTGATAAAGGGTCAGCTGTCCCAACACGCGAGTCTGACCATTTTCTTCCGTCGTCAACTGACCGCTGGCATCTATTGCGATTTGCTGCGCATCTGGCCACTGCGCGGTTGGTACGTTTGTGGTCATTGCCACAGGGTACCCTTCACTATTGACTAATTGCTTGTTCTCACTTAAATGAAAATTGCCTGCTCGACTCAGCAGTAATTGACCAGTTTGGTCCCGAACCCCGAAAAAGCCATTGCCTTGAATCGCGAGATCTAATGGCTGAGCAGTGCCCGCCAGATTGCCTTGGGCAAAACTGGTAGTCGTAGTCGCTTTTGCCCCCATTGACGCACCATATTGGGCGGCGTTGCCATTAAATAGCGTTTCTTCTGCACCGATGGCATTTTCCATCAATGCTTGAAAGTGCGTCGTTTGTGCTTGGTAGCCATTGGTATTGACGTTGGCGATGTTGTTGGCTGTCGTGTCTAAGTTTGTCTGCAAATGATTCAACCCAGAACGGCTGATTCCTAATAATCCACTGATATTCATTGACTCATCCTCAAATCTTTCCTAATTCGTTGACCGCTTTTTGCAATGTTTGATTCGTTGAACTCAAGACTTTCTGATTGGCTTCAAATTCCCGAGAAGTCTGGATCATCGCCACCATTTCATCGGCAACCGCTACATTGGCTTGTTCTAAGGCACCTTGCTGGATCACGGGTGCATTCACCGTGGTTCCTGCTGCGTTGCTAGTCACGTAGTTTTGACCAGCTGTAGTCAATGCTTCTGGGGGGAATGTTTGGATCTGAAAGTTCGCTGGTCCTAAGGCGCTGACTGCTTGTCCATTGGCACCTAAGACAAGATAGCCTTCTTGTGTTACGTATTGATTCTGCTGATTGACGGTAAAGTCGCCATTTCTCGTATACAACCGCTGCCCCGCATTGTTTTGAACGACAAAGTAGCCTTCGGAAAGCAGTGCAAAATCGCTGGCTTGTCCCGTCTGTTTGACGGCGCCTTGATCTTGACTGATGGTACTGCCTGCCAATTGGGTCCCTAAAGACAATCCACCAATGTCACGGCGGGTATCCGCATTGGGCCCGCTTTGGTAATTATGCAATGCCACTTCATCTAGCGCCGACTGGAATAAGGTTTTTGCTTGATATCCTGTTGTATTGACATTAGCAATATTGCCGCTCGTCGTCTCTTGTCGCTTTTGTAATAATGAAATGTTCCGTGATAAGACATCCAATCCTCGAATCATGCCAGTTCCTCCTCAATCAATGTGCGCAATTTGGCAATCGTTTTGCCATGAATTTGTGAAACTCGTGGAATCGAGACTTCTAAGATTTCAGCGATTTCTTTTAACGTCAGTTCCTCGGTATAATACAAACTTAAAATCAATTGTTCCCGTTCCCCTAATTTTTTGATACACGCCACCAAAGCGGTGCGTTTTTCTTCGGCGACCAAGGTATCTTCGACATTCTCGGCAGGATCTCGAACCATATCTTTTAAGGTCATGCCTTCTTCTTGGTAAGCAAACAAGGTATCTTCCAAAGAGACGCTGGCTAAGTAGTGCAGACTCTCATAAATATCCGCTAGTTGACTTTGGTTGATTCCCAGCTGTTTGCAGATCTCGGTGTCGGTCGCTTCTCTTTTGAGGCTTTGCTCCAACTCTTGCCGTGCTTGATAAAACTGATTGACTGCCGCCATTTTGTATCGGGAGATTTTGGCGTGCTTGCGTACTTCATCAATGATAGCCCCTTTGATGCGAATCGCTGCATAGCTTTCAAAAGGAACTTTTTTTGAGGGATCGAATTTCCGCAAGGCATCCATCAACCCAATCACTCCAATATTGTAGAGATCGCCTGATTCATAATCGGCGGTTTTGATAGACAGGCGCTGAACCACCCGTTCCACTAGCGGCAGATACTTGATGATCTCCGCTTCTCGATCGACTTCATACATCGGCGATGCCCCTTCCTAAGAAAATTCTGCTTAAATGTCAATACTGCCCACCGTTTCGATCGCAATTTCATTGGGAATCTCATTTAGAGAAAGAACGGCGATATCTGGAAAATTAAAAACGATCATTTTTTTAAATGCTAACCGGATCTTAGGCGATGCCAGAATCACGAAATTGATATTTTGAGCGATCGCTGCATGTTGGATCCCACTGATGGCATCCAACAGCTTGGTCACGGTATCTGGTTTTAAGACCGGGTACGAGCCAGTTGCGGTTTTTTGGATACTTTGAGCGATGATTTCTTCTAGTTTCGGCTGGATCACCGCCACTTGCAGCTCGTGGTTCTCATTGGCATACTTGGCAGCGATCGTCCGTTTCAGTGCTTGGCGAACATATTCTGTCAAAACTTCTACGTCTTTCGTGACAACACCGTAATCGGCTAAAGTTTCTAAGATCGTTGCTAAGTCATTGATGGGAATTTGTTCATCCAATAAATTTTGCAAAACTTTTTGGACCTCGCCGAGCCGCAAGATATCGGGGATCAATTCATCGATCACGACATTGTACTGCTCTTTGATGCCCTCCAATAATTTCTTGACTTCTTGGCGACCTAACAGCTCTGGTGCATGGGCATAGATGATTTCTTTTAAGTGTGTTGCGATCACGGTCAACGGCTCGATAATCGTAAACCCTTGCAGATCCGCCATTTCCTTATCGGATTCATCGATCCACATAGCATCCAGATGAAAGGCTGGTTCTTTTGTTGCGATTCCTTGAAAAGGAAACGGCTCTTCATTCGGACTGATCACCATGACTTTATTCGGGTAAATATCGCCGCGGCCGACTTCGTTGCCGCGGATCTTGATCACGTAATCGTTGGCATCCAAATAGAGATTGTCGCGAATACGAACGGGACTGACTAAGATCCCTAATTCTCTAGCACTCTGTTTACGGATCGCCACGATGCGGTTCATCAAGCTGTTGTCGATCGAACGATCCACGATAGGGATCAGACCATAACCGATTTCCACTGAGATTGGTTCCACTTGGAAGGAAGCCACGGAATCGTCTTCTTCCTGTGCTTCTTTTTTGCGTTCCAGTGCCAATTTTTGTTCCCATTGTTTTTGTTCCACTCGCTGCTTTTCTTCTTTTTGCGTAACCAGAAAGCTGGCTGCGAAAAGACCTAAGCCAATCAACACAAAAGGCACAAAAGGAAACCCAGGAACTAAGGCTAAGACGAAAAGAATCGCCCCCACGATCCGAAAAAGTTGGGGATTACGCATCACATCTGCCGCAATATCCAAACCAAAGGAACTATCGTTATCGGAACGAGTCACGATCACCCCAGAAGCAATCGAAATCAATAAAGAGGGAATCGAGCTGACCAAGCCATCCCCGATCGCCAGTTTCCCGAATTGGGCGAAGGCTTCCATGACGGTCATTTGTCCGCCCATGGAGAAAATGATCGCCCCACCGACTAAATTGATGACAGTGATCAAAATCCCTGCGATCGCATCCCCTTTGACAAACTTGCTGGCACCATCCATCGAACCAAAGAAATCAGCTTCTCGCTGCAGATCTTTTCGTCGTCTGCGGGCATCCGCTTCCGTGATCAATCCGGCATTTAGGTCGGAATCGATCGCCATTTGCTTGCCGGGCATCGCATCTAATGTGAAGCGAGCAGTTACCTCGGAGACACGCCCTGCACCATTGGTCACGACGACTAGCTGAACCACCATGATGATCACGAACAAAATGATCCCCACGATGTAATTGCTGCCGGCAACGACATTGGCGAAGGCATCGATCACGTGTCCGCCATTTCCTTGGGTCAAGATCAACCGAGTGGAAGATAGGTTCAAACCTAAACGAAACATCGTTGTGATCAGCAGCAAGGTTGGAAACGTAGTGAATTCCAATACTGATTTGGTAAACAGGGTGATCAGTAAAATGTTGATCGCAATCGTCAAATTGATAATGATCAGAATATCTAATAGTGCACTCGGTAATGGAATAATAATCAAACCAATAATAGCTAGGACGATCACCGAGATTAAGATATCCGCCAGACCAATGCCTTTTTTCGGTTTTGAGGCAGCCTCATTCATTTTTGTTCCTCCTGTTTCCTTAAATCTTGCCGCGTTGGCTTTCTTCTAACTGATAGACCAAAGCGATGATTTCGGCAATGGCTTCATACATCTCAACAGGGATCAGATCCCCGGGTTCTACTTGGCGATAAAGGGCTCGTGCCACTTCACGATTTTCGATCTGTGGAATATTTTCTTTCAGGGCTTCTGCTTTCATCCGCTGCGCCAGCTGATCTGCTCCTTTGGCTAGGACCCGCGGCACCCCTTCACTGCTGGCATCGTACCGAATCGCAATGGCGAAATGGGTAGGATTGGTGATCAAAACCGTCGCTTCTTTGACGTTGGCGATGGCATTTTGGGTCATCGCACGGTACTTCGCTTTGCGCTGTGCTTTGACTTGCGGATCACCTTCCATTTGCTTGAACTCTTCTTTGACTTCCTGCTTGCTCATCATCAAGTTCTTACGATGGCTATAGCGTTGGTAGCCGTAGTCGACTACGGCCAATATGATCAAGAAAATCGAGATCTGTAAAAACAATTCTTTGGCTCGCAGCAGCATGAACAGGATCGTTTTTTCCAACCCCACTTCACTCAAACCCAGTAAAACAGGGAAGGCGGCTAAAAATTGTTGGTAGCACAAGTAGACGATCACGCCGAATTTCGCCAATGTTTTGCCTAAATTCATCAACGAGCGCAAACTGAATTGCTGCTTGATCCCGCTGATAGGGTTCAGTTTTTTAAAGTCTGGTTTGACGGCCTTGCCAGAAAACAACAGACCAACTTGGGCATAATTCGTGATAAGCCCGACTCCGAGCGCGACCAGAAAGACGGGCGCACACAACAAAAGCAGCAGCAAGATACTCTGCACCCCCAGTTTCGGCAGATCCGCCAAACTGGTTTGATAATCAGCCAGCTGCGCCAAACTTCGGGAAAAATAAGGCAAAAAAGAAGCGGCGAAAAACTGCCATAAAGACAGGATCAAAAACGAGAAGACCAATAGCGAAACAGCTGCTGCTAATTCCTGGGTCTTAGGGACCTCCCCGCGTTTGCGGGCATCCCGCAGCCGCTTGGCACTAGGTAGTTCGGTTTTGCCATCTTTTTCTGCCATCTTCTCACCTCCTGCTGGCTACCTGTTACTTTATTGAAAGGACTCGATAAACTCCTGCAAATAGCGGACCGTATCTGGCAAGTGTTTGCCTAAGTACGAAAGAACATTGGGTAGTAGCAAGAGAAACACCACAAAACTGATGGCGGTTTTCATCGAAAGACTCATCATCAAAATATTGATCTGGGGAATCGACCGAGAAATCACACCTAGCACCAGGTCCACCAACAGCAGCGCAATGATCATTGGTGCCGCAAGATTGACTGCCATCACCATCATTTGGCTGAAAAGTTTGACGATGCCTTCAACCGTCGTTCCTTGGATCACCACAGAGCCTAAGGGCACGATCCGAAAAGACAACAGCAATGCTGTGATCAGTCGATGATGCAGATCAAGTCCAAAAAACACAGCGATCGTCAGCCAATAGTACGTTTTGCCATACTGGGAAGAGGCGATTTGCAACGTCGGATCATAGGCTTGCGCCATCGAAAAGCCTACTTGAAAGTCGATCAGTTGACCCGCAATTTCCACACCAGTAAAGACCAGCTGACTCAAATAGCCCATCGCCATCCCAAACAGTACTTCCTTGATGACGAAAACCGTCAGCATAAAGAGGGAAAGCTCGGGAATCGCAGGTGTCGTCGGCAGACATAGGACCGTCAACGCCATGCCGATCACGATTTTTGCCAGTGACGGAAAATTTTGCTGTGAGAAGATCGGACAAAGGACGACAAACGCCAATATTCGACAAAAAATCAACACCGTCGCTTGAATCGGCGCCATCAGGTTTCCTCCTTACATTGCCGCAATCATCTTGAAAATCATTTTGGTAAAATTCAACAAGAGATTCAGCATAAAATTCCCCGCCAAGATCAAGGTCAAAAAAATCGCTAATAGTTTCGGCACAAAGCTCAACGTTTGTTCTTGGATTTGGGTAGTGGCTTGAAAAATACTGATCACCAATCCAACGAGCATGCCGACCAATAAGGCGGGGCCAGATATCGCTAGAATTCGAAGAAAGGCTTCCCTTAGCACATCAAGTACCATTTCTACTGTCATTTCCTCTTGGCTCCTTTCTTAGCGGCTATTGAAAGCTCTTGATCAGCGACTCCACGATCAGATACCAGCCATCCACTAAAACAAAAAGTAAGATCTTGAAGGGCAGTGAGATCATGATCGGCGACAGCATCATCATCCCCATCGACATCAAGATACTAGAGACGACCAGATCAATGATCAAAAAGGGGATAAAAATCAAAAAGCCGATACTGAAAGCCGTTCGTAACTCACTGATAATAAACGCCGGTACCATAACGGTCAGAGGAACATCGTCAGAAGAATGATACTTTTCGGTCTCCCCATCAGCTTCCGCAAACAAGGCAATGTCTTTTTCCCGTGTCTGTACCATCATAAAGGCCTTGATCCGTTTTTCTGAGCGGTCAAAGGCTTCGGCTTGGCTGATCTCTTGTCGATCAAACGGTTCAATCGCTTGCTGGTAGACGTCGGTATACACAGGTTTCATAATAAAAAATGTCAAGAATAAGGCCAACCCGATCAACACTTGATTGGGCGGGTTTTGCTGTGTACCTAACGAACTGCGCACAAAGGACAAAACCATGATGATACGAGTAAAAGAAGTCATCATGATCAGCAAGACTGGTAAAAGGGAAAGCAGCGTCAGCAACAAGAAAGTATTGATCGTATCACTTGAGCCATTCCCATTCGACAATAAATTGTTGATGGTGGAACTGACGTCTTCCGTGTCTAAGGCAAACGCCGTCTGCGGAAGCATCAGACTGCTGAAAAGGACCGCAGCCATGATCTTGATATTTCTGCCTTTGCTCTTCATTTTTGCTTGCCTCGTTTTCCAGCAATTTCCGCCTTGGCTTTGTTTAGCCATTCAGAAAAGTCTTTGCCAGCTTGCACTTGGGTGCTTTCTAGGCTTTGCTGTAAAAAAGCGGCCGTTTCTTCTGGCGTCAACTCTTTGATGATTTGGTTTTGCTGTTCAGAAAAGCTCATGACATAACATTTGTCCATGATTTGGACGATCCCGATCGAAGACGACTTGCTGACGGCGATTTTTTGCAAAATACGCAGCTGGTGATTGTGCTGGTTCGTGTAACGATTCAAATATTTCAAACTGATGTTGATCAAATAAAGAATAAGCAGCAAAAACCCAATCATTTTGACCAGCGATAAAAATGTTTCCATCAACATGCCTCTTTCTATTGGATCACTAAATCCGTCACATAAACATCCTTGGCGATTTCTGATCCGTATTCCTGATTAATTGTTTCTTTCAATGCTTTTTTTAAGTTCGGTACACTTTCGGCGGAGCTCAAAATACCGCTGGCCTTTTGTTGGCGCAATAAATTTACGACGCTGTCACGAATGACGGCCACATTTTTCGTGGCTTCCGCGCTTTTTTCCTCATCCGCCACTAAAATCGATAAATTGACCTTCATGTATTGCTGCTCTTGGTTGCCTTCTTTGGCCAGATTGACTAAAAATTCATCCAATGCCACGATCGCTTCGTCTGAGGAGATTTTGCTGCTGTCTTTTGCTGTTTCAGCAGCTGCTGTTTTTTCCCCCGTCAAAAAGTGATTCGTCACTAAGGTCCCGCCGATACTGCCGCCGACTACCACGATCAAGAGGATCGGCAGTAAAACAACCATACTCAAGCCTTTTTTCTCTTTTTCTGCTTTTGGTGCTTTTTCTTCTTTTGCCATCTTTCCCACCCTTACGTTTTCACTTGGTTCGAATGGATCACCGTATGATACTCGATCACCCGCTGCGCAACTTCTTGCGCAGCTTCCGTCACCACTAATGTTTTGCCGTCTGTCAGTGTGATCAATGTATCCGGCATTTCTTCGATCCGATAAATCAATGTTGGATTTAAATAGAATGGCTTGCCATTCAATGCTGTCACTAGAATCATGGTCAAACTCCTCTCAATGGTGAAGCGTCACGTTCTTAACGTTTTAGATTCAATAATTCTTGCAGCATTTCATCAGAAGTCGTAATACTTCTTGAATTTGCTTGATAGGCACGGCTCGCAATGATCATTTCGGTAAATTCTGTCGAAAGATCGACATTGGACATTTCCAAGGCACCTGCTTGCAGCGTTCCTGCGCCATTGTTGCCAGGTCCTGCAACGATCGGATTCCCTGAGTTGCTGGTTTGGATATAGTTGTTGCCGCCGACTTTTTCTAAGCCTTCTGGGTTATTGAAGGTTGCGACACCGACTTTTCCCATCACAAAGGTTTGATTGCCGTATTTTGCCAACACTAAGCCATTGGCATCGATCGCCATGGAGTTATAGGTCAAGGTTTCCCCATTGACTGTCAGTGTGCTTGGGATCGACAAGGGAGATACCGCATCTTGTCCGCTCAATGCCGTGTTTTCATCAAAGTTGTCATCATAGACAACTGGTTGACCGCCATTGACTGAACGACCTAAGACTTGCATCCCATCACTATTGGTCAAGGTTCCGTTGCTGTCGCGCACGAATGCGCCATCTCGTGTGTAATAGGTTTCGCCATTTGCTCCTGGTCCTTGTACCATAAAGTAGCCCTGTCCGCTGATATAAAAATCCATGCTGCGACCTGTCGATTGCGGGGCACCGACTGTATTGATAGTATCGATGGAGCCCGTCTGAACCCCTAAACCGATCTGCGTTGCGTTGATCCCGCCTAAGCCATTGCCTGGCGCAGTTGCGTTAGACATCGTTTGGCTCATCATGTCTTGGAAAAGGACTCGACTTGATTTGAATCCAACCGTATTGACGTTGGCGATATTATTGGAAACCACGTCCATTTTCGTTTGAAGATTTTTCATTCCACTGACACCTGAATATAATGATCGTAACATGCTTGTTTTCCTCCTTATGGTTGGCGTATTTTCCTCTGTCATTCAGAAAATACTTGCAGCCCCTTTTCAGTCCAGCTGCTATTTGATAAATGTGGCGCTGTCAATATTGGTGACGGTGTGAAGCTCATTCATCCCCATCGCCGTAATGATGGTTCGTGAATGGACATCGGCGATCAAGCCCATATCTTTGTACACGAGCAGTGATTCTTTGCTGCCTTTTTCCGCGAGCTCACTAAGCGCCGTTGAAAGGGATTGATAATCATCGTCTTGTAAGGTCAATTCTCTTGCGGTCAAACGCTTTTGCGCATGATGGGAGACTTTGATGTCGCTTTGTTTTTGTTCAAGCATTGCAGAAAAGGCTTGTTTGTCCACGCCTTTGCGGGGATGTTGATAAGGCTCCCCGGCAACTTTTTGCAGCCCCTGTTGAATCGTCAAACTCATTTTGCTTCGCCACCAATCTCTTGGATCGCACTCATACTGTATTCTTTGCCATTTACGACGATCGTGGCGTAGCCATTGGCAAAGCGGACTTTTTCGATGGTTCCTGACAATGTTTCTGTGCCGTCCATCAGAGTGACTTGTTTATTGATCAAGCTAAAGGCTTGCTGCTGTTGCTGTAAAATCACCGAGGTCGTCAACGTTTCGCTCAATTCATTCAAGCTCTCTAAGGTCGTAAATTGAACCAGTTGCGAGATATAGTCGGTGCTACCACCACCAGAAGAATCGCTGCCTCCCATCGATGGGTTGCTCATAGATGCGGCTAAGATCTTCAAAAAATCATCCATGGAGATATCTGAAGATTTTTTTGTTTGCGTTAATGCCGATGTATTGGCAATACCGGCCGCAGCTGCTGTAATTTCATCTGCCATAGGTCTCCTCCTTTACACTAAAATACTGATCGCATGATCGATCGGTGCTAATTGCTGCTCTTCTTCAGCCGTATTGCTTTGATGAAACGGCTTTTTACTTTGTCCTTTTTGGGCCTGTAAAAAACGTTGTTGGCTTAACTGACTGTCACTTGCCATCATACTGCCGGCAAAGGATTGATTTGCCAGCGAACTAGCCTGCTGGACAGAAGCTAACGTAGGTTCTTTGATCGCTAGGATCGGCTGCTCTTGCTTTTGCAAAACTTGCTCTAGCTCATGCTTGATGGACAGCAATAATTCTTTGGCTTGTGGCTGCTGAACGGTCAGTTCTAAGCGGCTGCCTTGGGCATTCGTTTCTAGGGAAAGCTGGATCGTGCCTAATTTTTCGGGAACGAATTGCAGCGTGATTTTTTTCTCGCTTGCCGTGCTGCTCGTTTGGACGAGTTGGGCAGTCGCTTTTGCTAAGGGTAGGACCGCTTGTTCCATATTCGCTTTTGTTGGCGTTGGTCCTTGCTTGGTCAAAAGGGGAGAAACATCAAGCAGCTGCAGTGCTGGTGCCGCCATTTCATTGTCAGTTACTGCTGAAGAAGCAATGGCTTGTGCAGAAACAGCTTCCGCTTTTTTGGCGACTGTTTTATTCGTGCGTTGCAAGGTGCTAGTCGTATCCGTCGCTTGGTTGGTCACTGGCGACACTTGATTTAATGGTCCCGTTTGGCCCAATTGCGCGGTCCCTTCGGTGGACTGTTTCCGCTGTGCTTCTGTCGTCTGCGCAATCGCGGCTTTTGTTACTGAATCGATTTCCTTGAAAGTCGCGATCCCTTTTGCCGTGGACTGCTCTTCGCTTACTAAGTCTTCTGGCAAAGGCGTTTCAAGCGTTGGTGCTGCGGCTTCACTTCTGTCATTTGTCATCAAATCCAGACCTTCAAGCGTAGACTCGGAGGGGTCGATGACTGTGGTGGCTACGTCTATTGGTGCTAAAGTTGCTGTGGCGCTCGTTTGGTTCTGCTCCGTCGTTGCCATTGATGCCTGTGGCGCTTCTTGAACCAAGCCTGCAAAAGGTGCCTGGCTGATCTGGCTCATTCCTGGCGCTTGTGTCGTTGCAGGTTGTTCGACTGCTGGAGTGATTTCTGGCTCCTGCGGCAGATGTTCCATACTGCTGGCAACCCCCATTTCTGGTGCGGCGGCGGTTTGCTCCGTCATCCCTGATGGTTCGATAGGGGCTGGCAGGTTGCTGTCTGCTTGAGCTGTCAGCTGTTGCATCAGCAAACTGAAGACTTCTGGTGACGCATCCGTCTTTTTTGATTTGCTACCGACAGGTACAGCGGTTACGGCACTTGTTGTGATCTCTTTCATTGTTCACCTCCTCTCAGCTGATGCTTTGAAACCAAGGTCGTCTCATCACTAAAACCATTAGTGCTTTAAGAAAATAAGGCGCGATTGCCGAACTCATCCAATTGTTTTTGCTCTTCCAATTGCTGTTCATAGGTGTATTCAGCAAATTGTTTTTCTCGCAGCTTTTCCACGATCTTGCGTTCCTGCTGCGCTTCTACCACCACCGATAAAGACTCTGCCAATTCTTGCTTCACGTGAAACATTTTGTTCTGAACCTCATCGATGGTGGCATTCAACGCAAGCAAATAGCGTTGCTGCACTTGCATCCGCCCAATGGTCATCTCATTGACATCAAAAAGCTGGGCTTTTTCCTGTGTCAGCGTATTCAGGTGCTGTTCTTGCTGAATCAACAATTGTTGTTTTTGGGCGTAAGCGCGTTTGGCTTCTTGCTCAATAGTTTTTCGGTGATCCAATACTTTTTCTAAGGAAAAGTGAAATGCTTGCATAGCTGCTCCTTTATGATCTGTTTTACATGGTCGAACGCTGGCGCTCGATCAGCGCTTCTTCACTGAACAAATGCGCCAGTTCAAAAATCGTTTGTTCAAATGGGATCCGCTCATCCACTTTTTGCTGTAAAAACCGTAGGATGGGGTGATGCAACGCGATCGCTTGGTCGGTCAACGCATTACTGCCACTCTTGTAAGCACCAATATCGATCAAATCCTTGGCCTCTGCATAAACGGCCATGTTTTCTTTTAGTTCCCCCGCATGTTCATGCTGTTCCTCAGAAACGAGGGTCTTCATCAAACGGCTGAGGCTGTTTTGAATATCGATGGCAGGATAATGATTTTGAGCGGCGATTTTTCGGGACAACAGAATATGACCGTCAAGAATCCCCCGCACCGCATCAGCGATCGGTTCATTCATGTCATCCCCTTCTACCAAGACGGTATAAAAGGCCGTGATCGAACCTTTGTCCGACATCCCACTGCGTTCTAACAACTTCGGTAAAGCTGTAAACACAGAAGGGGTATAACCTTTGGTCGTCGGTGGTTCACCTGTCGATAGACCGATCTCCCGCTGCGCCATCGCAAAACGGGTCACCGAATCCATCATCAATACGACTTTCTTACCTTGATCGCGGTAATACTCAGCGATCGCTGTTGCCACATGAGCCCCTTTTAATCGTACGAGAGGCGGCATATCGGAGGTGGCACAGACAACGACCGACTTGCGGTAACCTTCTGGGCCTAGATCATTTTCAATAAATTCTTTGACTTCTCGTCCCCGCTCGCCGATCAAGCCGATCACGATGACATCGGCTTCGCAATAACGAGCCAACATCCCCAATAAAGTACTCTTACCGACCCCGCTGCCGGCAAAAATGCCGATCCGTTGGCCAAGGCCGACGGTCAAGAGACCATCGATCGCCCGGACACCTGTCGGCATGATCTCAGCGATTTTCTGACGGCGAAAGGGGTCAGGAGAATCTTGACTAACTGGATATTCTGGCGCACTTTCCAGCTCCAGCGCCATATCTAACGGTCGCCCTAGTCCATCTAAGGTGTGCCCTAGCAGCGTATCATCGATTTTTACCGTCAATGATTTGCCAGTTGGCCGCACCAAACAGCCGGGTCCGATGCCTTCTAGCTGATCAAGAGGCATCAGGAGCACGGTTTTTTTCACAAAGCCCACGACTTCGGCTAAGGCTGTATGCGTCTTGTTTTGCAATGCGACTTCACAGATTTCCCCTATGAAAACCGCCAGCCCTTCGACTTTGATCAGCAGACCTACGACTTCGCTGACTTTGCCGTAAGTGGTAAAAAACGGCTGTGCTTGCGCTGTTTTGCGCAGCGCTGTGATCGGTAATTCAAACGTCATTCCTTCACACTGCTTTCTAGAAATTGGCTCAAAAAGCGCGCGATTTCTTTCCTCAGTTCAAAAACCACCAAAGCATTTTCAGATTCGATACAAAAATCATGTTCCGCCAAGCTGTCATCTGCCATGAGTAAATAGCGAAACCCGCTGATCGTCTGCTTTTTGGTTTCCAACAATTCTCGCAACCCTGCGAGATGCTGCTCTTGGCTGCGAACAGTCACAAATTGATCGGGTTGTTCAAATTGCCATAGCACAGACTCCACAAAAGGCAGGAAGCCTGCTTGTTCGTCTGTAAAACGTTGATTGATCAAGGCTTCGGCGATTGCCGTGCCGTAAGCGATCATTTCTTGCTTTTTCTCTGAGCGAAAGGTGTTGATTTCAGAAACGGCTTCAGCGACATTGGCTTGGGCTTGTGTCATCAATGCTTGCGCGGCTTCTTTGCTGGCATTGAGTCCTTCTTGATAGCCTTGTTGAAAGCCATCTGCTTGTCCTGCTTGAAAGCCTTCCGTTCTCGCTTCTGCTAGAATTTGCGCCGCTTGCGCTTGTGCATCGGTCAAGATCTGCTGCTTCAAGGCTTCCATTTGCTGCAGATGCCGTTCCTGCTCCAACTGGCGTGCACGTCTAGCCGCTTGCAGTTCTGGATCCAAGCTCGGTTTCTCAATCGGCGCTTTGATGGTCGTATCCGTCAAAATACTGCGCGCAGCTTCAGTCGTTTTGACCGCCTGCTGCTTCAATAAACTGCTATTTGACCACTGCATCTTGGTCGCCCCTTCCGATGTAGATCTCACCGGTTTCATCTAGCCGTCGAATCACAGCCACCACACTTTGTTGGGCTTCTTCTACAGCAGACAAGCGGGTAGGACCCATAAATTGAATTTCTTCTTGCAGATTTTCCACCGCCCGTGATGAGAGGTTGGAGAAAATAAAGTTCTTGATGTCATCGGTCGTGCCTTTAAGCGCTAAGACTAACACATCGTTTTGAACATCTCGTAAGACTTTTTGAACATCCAAGCGATCGAGGGTCACGATATCCTCGAAAGTAAACAAGCTGGATTTCACTTCGTTGGATAGTTCTGGTTGCCGCTTTTCTAAGTCGTTCAAAATGTTCTTTTCGGTGCTGCGGCTGACTGAGTTCAAGATTTCTACCAGTGTGTGCACACCACCGACATTTTCCGTATCGTTCTCAATGTAATTCGAGAATTTGTTCTCGATCACTTTTTCGATCCGTTCGATCACCAAAGGCGACGTACTGGAGATCGTCCCGATCCGTTCAGCGATCTCCACTTGCAAATGATCGGGAAACTGCGACAAGACGCTGGCCGCTTTGTCCGGCTGCATGTAGCACAAAATCAACGCTACCGTTTGTGGATGTTCGCCGATCAATAGATTGGTCAACTGTTGAACATCGGCTTTGCGAGCGATATTAAAGGGCCGCTCCCGCAGCTGGATCTGAGTCAATACGTCAATGACTTCTTTGGCTTTTTGAGGGCCTAATGCTTGGTTCAGCAAATTTTTGGCATAATCGATCCCGCCGTCTAAGACATATTTGCGGGCCGTTGCGGTATGAGAAAATTCCTCCAATACTTGATCCCGCTCTTCGGGACTGACAAAGTCGATGTTGGCGATCTCATAGCTCACTTTTTGTATAAATGATTCTGGCAGCAGCTTCATGATCTTTGCAGAGGTATCTGATCCTAGAGAGATCAGAAGAATCGCTGCTTTTTTTACCCCGTCTATTGTATCCATGGCTGCCCCCTTATTTTTCTTTCATCCAAGCTTTGATCAATTCCGCCGCTACTTCAGGATTGCTTTCGGCATAATTTCTAGCCGTTTGATCCAATGTTGGTTCTCCTGAATGTTCTGCTGCGGCTTCTTGTGTGGATGCTTCTGGCACCGCTGGTTTCGTTTCAGCAGACCGATTGCCGACACCGCCAAAAACGACTTCTTGTGCAACTGACGGACTTGTACCAGTGCTAACTGCGGACGGTTGTGCAAAAGTGACCATTTCCTCCGTCACATCGACTTCCAGCTCGTCTTCTTTACGACGACGTCGGATCACGCCAACGATCATTAAAATCACTAAGAACAAGGTCAACACGATGCCGCCGATGATGGCATACTTGAGATAACCTTTGGCAGCTGCAATCGGTTCATTCCCTTGCGGATCAACGGCTGGATCAACCTCTGCTTGGGCAAAGTCAAATCCTTGGATCGCGATTTGATCACCACGGTCATTGTCATAGCCGACGGCACTAGCAATCAACTGCTGCAATTCTGCTTGATCCGCTTGCGAAAGGTTCGCATTGATCACGATCGAGCTGGTCATTCGTTCGATCATGCCAGGGGCCGTAATGGTCGTGGTGGTCTCGGTATCCAATTCGTTTTCCACCGAACGGCTGTAGGAATTGTTTCCCTCTCCATCTGTGCCCGTCACATTGGAGACATTGTCATCTACCGTCCCTGTTTGGGCTTCTTGGACGGTCCCTTGCGAACCAGCAGCCTGCACTGTCTCACTCTTGATCTCTGGGTCATCATAAGTGACTTTCTTCCGCTCGATCGAGTCAAAATTCAAGTCTAAATTGATCGACACTTGGAATTTGTCTGCGCCATAGATCGGTGTCAGCAGCTTCGTTACTTTTTCTTCTAGCGTTTTTTCATAGGAATCTTTGATGGCAATGTATTTATTGTTCAGGCCACTTAATTGACTGGCTTCATCTTCGGTTCTCGTCAAGGTATTGCCCGCGCTATCAACGACTTTTACATTTTCAGGCTTCAGCTTTTCCACTGCCCCTGAAGTCAAGGTAACGATTCCTTGCACGGACTCGTCTGAGATCTGCTGATTTTTCAAGGTCAACACGATGGAGGCGGTTGGCGCACTTTCCTCCGAAGAAAAGACACTTTCTTCTGGCATCACGAGTAAAACTTTGGCGGATTTGACCGCATCGATCGACTCGATTGCTCGCTGTAGTTCGCCCGTTACTGCCCGCTGATACATGATCTTGCGGTCTTCGTCCGTTGTCATCATGTTGGCATCATCAAATAATTCAAATCCTGTACTGGTATTTGGTAACTTATTGTCCACGGCAAGATTGATGCGGTATTCATCGACTTGGTCTTTATCGATCAAAATCGTCGTCCCATTGTCGGCTAATTTGTAGGCGATCTGCTGTTCGTCTAAATCCTTGCTGATCGTTCCCGCATCGGCATCGCTTAGATCCGTAAACAAGATACCGTATTCAATTCGCGTATTTAAATAATACACAGCTGCTGTGATTCCGAGAACGCTGATAACGGAAAGAACAACGATCATTTTCTTTAAAGAGCTTTGCATTTGCCAACGGTCTTTGAGTTGTTCTGTCCATTCTTTCACTTTATCCATCATTTATCCTTATTCCCTCACCCACTGCTAAAACTGCATATTTTTCACGTCATTGTAAGCTTCTAAACACTTGTTTCGTACTTGAACGGCTGTTTGTAGCGCCAGTTGCGCCTCTGTCATACGAATCATCACATTGCCTAGATCGCTTTCATCGCCGGTGATCAAATTTACAGTATCTTGATCCATGACCGCCGTTTTTTGATTCAACTGATCGACCGCATGGGTCAAGTAAGAAGAAAACTGATTTTCCTTGGCGCCTGCAACACTGGTCTCGTTTGAAGCAGCCCCCGTGCCTAGTGTCCGCAAAACGTTTTGGTAGTCTGTTAATTCTGTCGTTAAAAGTCCATCCATTTTCTCGTTACCCCTTTGATATTTCTAATGCTTTTTTCAAGATCGTTTTGTTCATTTCTGAAGCAGAAACATTGGCTTCGTACGTTCGAACCGCTTGCAACATTGCCACCATTTCATCGGCAATATCCACATTTGATTGACCGACATATCCCTCGTCGTTGGCAGCGGGATTTGTAGGATCATAGGTCAGCTTTTCTGTCTCATCGGCAGCGATCCCCGTCACTTTGACACCGTATGTAGCCGGTGTACCTTCACGGCTATTTTTTAAATTTTCTGAAAAAAGAATACTCTTTTTTTGATAAGCCGCGGTTGTTTGTGTTTGATTCGTATTTACATTTGCGATATTGCTGGAGATCGTATCTAGTTTTAACCGTTCCAATGCTAAACCGCTCGCGTTGATCGTTAGTCCGTTAAACATACCCATTTGTTTTTCCTGCGCTTTCTATCAATTACTCAATACAAGGTTCATCATTTGCAAGCGTCCGTTGACTTGTGCGGTCAATGCACTGTAATATAACCCATTGGCTGCTTGATCCAACATCTCCACTTCAAGATCCACGTTATTGCCGTTGTCTTTGATGCTGGTAGTTGCATTTTCAGTGATTTTCGGTTTTACTTGAGAAACTGACGCTTCGGTTGCAGCATCGGTCCCTGACGAAGCGAGTGCCTGCTTTAATTCGCTTTCAAACACGATGCGTTTTGCTTTGTACCCATCCGTGTTGACATTGGCGATATTAGACGAAATCAATTCTGCGCGTTGTGCAGAAACGTTCATGGCTGTTTTTAATAAATCATAGGTATCCAACAATAATTGCTCCTTCCACCTTCTGTACCAAACGTTTTTTTCATCGATGGAACAGAAACAAATATATTTATTGATTTTTTTGTTATAGATTAAAAAAACAAGAAGACGTGATGTCATTATAGTAGAATTGTTTTTATTTTACAATTTGATTTTTGCAACTTTACGGATATGACATTTAAGTTACAGGTATGTTATGTTATTTGTTAAACACTGTTTCATCGCAATTTCGTTCCCAGTTATAAAAAGTAAACGATCGATATAAAGCGTTTTACAAGCATATCTATACTTTTTGATCAAAATCATTTTTTTGATAAAAAAACAAGCATTATTCGAAAAATTGATTAAAACATTTTCATTTGTGTTTGATGGTATGACAAACCCTGAGAAATACTTCACGAAAAAAAACGGTACCATCTATAAATATTCACAAAAATTGCAAGCTGTACCATTTTAAAAATTTGACGAAACTTGTCAAAAAAAGAACAAAAAAAAAGAGAAGCAAAAAATTTATTTTAGTTATTTTTTGGATTATTTTTTTTTGCTATTAAGAATGATTTTAATTCACCGATAAAATAAATGAGGGTTTAAAACCTGGAAATAGAATTTAGGAGGACGCAACAAATGGATTTTTTCTTGCTGATCGGTATTATTTTAGGATTGATATCTGTGGTGGTTGGGATGATTGTAAAAGGTGCCAATGTGGCCGTTTTGATTAATCCGGCAGCCGCGATTATCATTTTCGTCGGTGTGATCGCAGCCGTTATCAATTCATTTCCCAGCAGTGATATCAAAAAAATCCCGAAGATCTTCGGCGTTCTGCTGAAAAATAAAGAATACGACTTAAAAACAACCATCAATACCATCGTTGAATTAGCCAACCAAGCTCGGCGCGATGGCCTACTATCTCTTGAAGGTGCTATCCAAAACTTAGAAGATCCTTTTTTAAAAAAGGGCTTGGAAATGGTGGTGGATGGCATCGCTGCCGAACAGATCCAAGAAATCATGGAGAATGAGATCTATGGGATCGAAGAACGACATCGCATCGGCTCGGCTATTTTTAAAACCGCCGGCACGAGTTCCCCGACCTTAGGGGTGTTAGGAGCCGTGATCGGGCTGATTGGGGCGCTAGGTAATTTAGAGGATGTAGAGGCACTGGGTCATATGATCTCGGCGGCTTTCGTGGCGACCCTTTACGGTATTTTCTTCGGCTATGTCCTGTTCATTCCCTTTAGTTCACGACTGACCTTAAAATCGGAGCAAGAGGTCCAAATGATGTCGATCATCGTTGAAGGGGTCTTAGCGATCCAAGCCGGACAATCACCGAAAAGCATTGAGAAAAAATTATACAGCTTGATCGATCCGAAAAAACGGCAAGAACAATTATAAAGGGTGAAGCGACATGAAACGAAAAAAGAAACATGAAGAACATGTAGACGAAGCGTGGCTTTTGCCTTACTCGGATATGTTGACCTTACTGCTGGCTTTGTTCATCGTCATGTTTGCCATGGCGAAAGTCGATGATGAGAAGTTCCAAGAAATCCGAAGCGAATTCGGCACCATCCTTTCCAGCCACCACAGCAATGCCTCCGTCATCGGGTCAGTGATCGATATGGGCGAGACCACGCCGCGAAAAAAAGCCGCCACTTCTGCCGAAGCACAAGCGCAAGAAGCAGCAGTTCGGACCCAACTGGAAAATCAACAGCTAGAAAAAATCAGCGACCAGCTGTCACAAGAACTCGCCGCTTCTGGCTTAAAAGACCAGACAGAAGTTCGCTTGGAATCTGATGGCTTGCATATCACGTTAGCTAGCAGTATTTTGTTTGCCTCTGGCAGCGCCGAGATCACGGACACCACTCGTCAGTCACTGGATCTACTCTCGGACTCACTGAAAAAACTAAAAGCTAACAAAATCGTGATCGCCGGGCATACCGATAACGTACCGGAAAAAGGCAATGGCCGCTACCAATCTAACTGGGATCTTAGTTCCGCTCGTGCCATTACCGTTATGGAATACTTCATCAGCAAAGGCGCTGTTTTAGAAAAAAATGCTGCCATTCAAGCCTTTGCCGATACCGAACCGAAAGCCGATAACAACACCCCCCAAGGCCGCTCGGAAAACCGCCGCGTGGAGATGATCATTCAGCGGACTGAAACGGCACAATAGTCCGTAATAAGGTTTTATAAATATCATTATGAATAGCCAAGACGACCAATATCCGTCTTGGCTTTTTTGTAGTCTCCTATTCACTAAACAAAAATCACCCACGAGCCATTCTTGCGAATAGCTGATGAGTGATTTTTTTGCTTGGTTTATTTTTCCACTTCAAAACGATTGGTCAATCGCTTCAACTCTTCTGCAATGTCTCTGAGGTCTGCCACATGGTTGGTAAATTCATCCATGGTTGCCAAGACTTCTTCTGCATTTGCGGAAACTTCTTGTGTACCAGCGGCATTTTCTTCCGTTGATGCGGAAATGTTTTCTAAGTTTTCCAGTACACTGTTTTGAATATTTTCGATACGGGCACTGGCTGCTTCAATATGATGGATGCCTTCGATCATATAGCTGCTGCGTTGGAAAACTTCTTTTGAAGACGAGATCGCTTCTTTGATCAAGTTGGTTTGGCGAACGCCACCTTTGACAGACGCCGACGTTTGTTTAACCATTTGACTAGATTGCTCACGAATTTCTTCAATGATCGCTTCGATCTCTTTGGTAGAGGCTTTGCTTTGTTCCGCCAATTTTCGGATCTCAGCAGCCACGACGGCAAAGCCTTTGCCCGACTCACCTGCACTTGCGGCTTCGATCGATGCATTCAAGGCTAGCAAGTTGGTTTGGTAAGAAATATCGTTGATGACCCCAATGATCGAGTTGATGTTTTGGATACTATCATTCATTCCCGTCATGTTCGACATCAAGCGCTCCATCTGTGCCAACTCTTGTCGCCAGCTGTCATCGACTTGATCCATGATCGTTAAGTTTTCTTGATTGATCTTCGTAGATTCTTGCGACTTGCTGCTCATGCCGCCAACATTTTCTCGTAATTCTTTCACGACCTGCGACAGATTTTGCATTTGGGACACGCTGTATTCTGTTTCTTGGGCTTGAGCACCGGTCACTTCAGCAATACCCGTAATGGTTTGAGAGACTTCTTCTGTCGCAATATTGGTTTGTTTTGACAATTCTAATAAAGAATCCGACATTCCTGCGACACTGTTGCTTTCTTTTTGTACTTTTTGGATCAATGCACCCGTGCCTTCGATCATCACATTGTAATTGTCCGCCATTTGCTGGATCTCATTGCCTGCTTTGTCTGGATAAACAACTCGGCGTGCCAGTTGATCCCATGTCCATTTTTCGCCTTTGGCTCGTTTGGTTTTGCTCATCTTCTCTAGTTTGCCTTCACCGACTTTTCTAAAGTAACGATTGAAGCAATCGATGATTGCTGCGACTACTTTGATCGCGGCATAAGAAACCAGTCCTACAAAGAGCAGCATCAAGATCGTAACGATAATGGTGGTGCGGACTAACGCCCCTAACTCTTTGTCTAGATCACTAGCTTTGACTTCGGAGTACGCCCAAACATTGGAATCAGCAGACTTGTCATACAACACATCGTTGACTTTATTCGAGTCGCCTAAACCAACCATGCCTGTCGGGTTTTTAGCTTCTTTGATTTTTTGGAACACTTCTTCTTCTTTGATATTCTTACCGATTTGTTTGGTGTTTTTTGAGGTCACGATGACCCCAGATTCTGAAACTAAGGTGACATTCCCAGTCCGCCCTACGGTAAAGGAAGACAAGATATTTTGAATGCTTTCATAGGAAACATCGACGCTTAAAACCCCCACTTGATTATGGGAATTTTTGACCCTGATCGAAGCCGACGTCACAAATTGATTCGACACTGTATCTAAATAAGGTGCTGTCCAATACACTTCTCCTTCGGCTTTTACGGCCCCTTTGTACCATGGCCGAATCGTAGGCTTATAATCATCTGGTAAGGGATTGAAGGTCACATACTCATCATCTTCTGTTCCAAAAGTCACCGCTAAGAAGCTGTTGCTCCCAGCAATCGCTAAAGAAAGATCTGAACGGATGCGCCCCATGCTGAATTCTGTTTTCATCGCTGGCAGTTCAGCCATTGACTTCAATTTGCTTTCCGTCGATCGGCGCAAACTCTTTTCTTCCGCCAAGATCAAATTGACGGCACTTTCTTTGTTCAAATCATTTCGTTCAATCAATAAGTTCTTGGTGGTTAAATAGGAACTTGTCAGCATGACAATGATCGGGATCCCCGCAACCAGCATCAAGGTGATCATCACATAAATTCCTATCGTCTTTTTTCTTTTTTTCACAACTGTGCCACTCCTTCATTTCCAATTTCACACGATCCAATGAAGACTCGTCCGTAGACGACCCTTAGTAAGGATAATCGGTTATTTCTTTGAATGATTAAGAGGGTTCATTGGCAGAAACGGCTGCAAGCGCATTTTATTTTTTGCTAAGGCTTACGGTTGCTGTTGTAACGAATAGAAAAGCTCCTCAGTCATAAAGGAGCGTTGCGACTGCATAAAAATAGCCAGCACGGAAGTTTCCGCACTGGCTGTAGGGTCACATTTAATGGGACTGCTTTTTATTATCTATAACTCTTTGATGACAGCTTTTTCTTCCGCCGTCAAAGCGAAATCAAAGAGCGCTAAATTTTCGGCTTGATGTTTTTCTGAATGGGATTTCGGAATCACGATCACCCCACGCTCGATTTGGTAACGCAAGACCACTTGGCTCCAGGTTTTTTGATATGCTTCACCGATTTGGGTCAAGGTTTCCCGTGCCGCTTCCGAAATCCCGGAAAGCGGACCCCAGGCTTCTGGCACTACCTGATTGGCTAAGGAATAGGCGATGATCGCATCATTCCACTTGCCTGGATGCGATTCGATCTGATTGACCGCTGGTTTGATCCGACTGTTTGCCAATAAATAGCTAAGTTCTTCTTCTTGGAAATTGGACACCCCGATCGCTTTTAAGACTCCTTTATCGACATAAGCCTCAAGAACCGCCCAGACAGCGGCGATCTCTGCCAAGTTGTCCCACGGATGATGGATTAAATAAAGATCGATCGATTCCGTCTGCAAGGCTGCTAAACTCGCTTCGACAGACGCTTTCACGGCAGCTGCATCTTGCGTATGCTGTGGTTTGCCAGGAATCTTAGAAGTCAGGAAAAATTCGCTGCGGTCGATCCCGCTTTCCTTGATGGCTTTGCCTACCACGGCTTCGTTGCGATAAGAAATCGCCGTATCAAAATGCCGATACCCAAGCTTGATGGCAGTCAATAGCTCTGTCGTATCATCATTGATCGCACCTTGGTATTCTCGGTTTTCTTTCCCAAATGTATTCGTCCCACTGCCGATCACTGGAATCTGAATGCCGGTATTCAATTCAATCGTTTCCATGTTGCTCCCCCCTTTGTGTTGTTTCTAGTCTATCAAAAAAGCAGGAGTAAGGGGAAGAAAAACTCTTATTGCCGCTAAAAAACGGGGAAAAGCACAAAACGCATGTTCAAGCTGCCCCTCCTCCGTTATACTGAGGGTAAGACACGAAACACCCAAATAAGGAGGGTTACTTTTGAAAAAAACACTATTTTTTCTTTGTGGATCACTGACATTCGGTTTAGGTACGTTAGGAATCTTTTTGCCTTTCTTACCTACAACCGTCTTTTACTTGCTGACGGCTTATTTCTGGCTGCGGAGTTCCGATACCTATTATCAACGCTTGGTTCAATCAGAAAATTATCAAAAATACATTGAAAAACCACTCGTACAAAAACAGCTGAGCACCAAAGGAATGCTCCGGATGTTTGCCATGATGCTGATAGTCTTTGCAATTCCTGCACTATTGATCTCCAATCTGCTGGTACGTTTCGTCCTCGCTGCCATCTACCTCGCCCATGTCATTGGGATCACTTGGTATTTAAAAGGACGCAAACCTGCGATCCAAAAAACGGATCAGCCCCTGTAAGTACGACGCTAAACGAACACGCCGTAATCCACCAAGCAAGCGAACCTTGCTAGTGGACTGCGGTGTATTTTTTTCTCCTATTTTAGCGGGTGCTCACTGACGCCTCTTCGATGATGGGGGCCGATTGGGCGATCGCTAACCAGGCAGCAGGGATTCGGTATGGGGAGCAAGAAACATAGTCGATGCCGATCTCTCGCAAAAATGCAATGGAATAGGGATCGCTGCCGACTTCGCCACAAACACCGATCGAGTGCTCTGGCTGACGATCTCTTACGCCGGCGATCGCTTGACGCATCAACGCGCCAACACCTACCTGATCTAAGTGCTGGTAAGGGTCTTCTTGTAAGATCCCCGACTGCAAATAGGCTTGAATAAAGCTGCCGGCATCATCCCGCGAAAAGCCAAAGGTCATTTGGGTCAAGTCATTGGTACCAAAACTAAAGAACGCCGCCTCTTCAGCACACTCCCCAGCAATCAAGCACGCTCTAGGTGTCTCGATCATCATGCCGATCTCGATGCGCAACGGTTGCTGCAGGGTGGCTTCTGCTTGAGCGATCACCTGTGTCAACGTCTCTTTCAACACCTGCAACTCTGCAGGCAAACTGATCAGGGGCAATAAGATCGCCGCCTCTACCTCGACTCCTTGCTGCCGCAACTCCACAGCCGCTTCACAAATCGACGCTGTTTGCATTTCATAAATTTCTGGATAGCTCAGTCCTAAGCGGCTGCCGCGATGCCCCATCATGGGATTGACCTCTTGCAGTTCGTCAATTCGCCGCTCGATCTCCGCCAATGATTTTTGACTACGGCGGGCCATCTCAAGACGTTCATGCTCATGGGGCAAGAATTCATGGAGTGGCGGATCTAATAAACGGATCGTGCACTTCTTTCCTTGCGCGGCCTGCAGCATTTCTTTGAAATCGGCTTTTTGATACGCCTTGATCTCAGCCAACGCCGCCAATCGTTCCGCCTTCGTTTCTGCCAAGATGACTTCCCGCATTTTCCACAAACGCGCTTCCCCAAAAAACATATGCTCCGTCCGTGCTAAGCCGATGCCCGCTGCACCAAAGGCCAGCGCCGCCTCAATGTCATTTTTCGTTTCCGCATTTGCGTAAACCTTTAGATCTGCCTGGGCTTGCGCCCACGTCAAAAGCTGATCCAATAAGACCCGTTCCTGCACACTGGTCATAGGCAGCTGCCCTTGATACAGTTTGCCAGTACTGCCGTCTACCGAAAGCACGTCACCTTCTTCAATCAGCAACTCACCACAGCGAGCCTGCTTCAAAAATACATCGACACTTAATGCCTCGCATCCTACCACACAGCAGACCCCCAGACCACGGGCGACCACCGCCGCATGCGAAGTCATCCCCCCACGAGCGGTAATGATCGCTTCACTCACCACCATACCTTCAATATCTTCAGGTGAGGTTTCCTGCCGCAGCAGCAGGACTTTTTCTCCTGTGCGGCTGGCTTTTTCTGCTGCCTCTGCAGTGAAATAGACATGTCCTGAAGCTGCCCCTGGACTAGCCGGCAAGCCTTGCGCAAAGGCTTCGGCTTGCTGCAAGGCTTCGGGGGCAAATAACGGGTGCAACAATTGATCGATCATTTCTGGTGTAATGCGATCTAGTGCCTGTCTGATAGTGATCCGACCTTCTGCGACCATATCCGTTGCGATTTGCGCTGCGGCAGCGGCGGTTCGTTTGCCGTTTCTTGTTTGCAAGACAAACAACTGACCGTCATCGATGGTAAATTCAATGTCTTGCATGTCTTGATAGTGATCCTCCAAACCCTCAGCCAGTTGCTTTAGTTCCTGATAGATCATGGGATGCTGCTGTGCCAACGCTTGGATCGGTTGTGGTGTACGAATGCCAGCAACCACATCTTCCCCTTGGGCACACACTAGAAATTCGCCGAAAAGTCCCGGTTCCCCGGTTGCTGGATTGCGGGTAAAGGCGACACCCGTCCCACTATTTATCCCACTGTTGCCAAAAACCATTTCTTGAATCGTTACGGCAGTCCCTAGATCGTCAGGGATCCGATGGAGGGAACGGTAGGTCTTGGCCCGTGGGTTGTTCCATGAACGAAAAACCGCCGTGATGGCTGCCAACAATTGCTGAAACGGGTCTTGCGGAAACGCTTCTTGAGTATGTTCCATATAAATACTTTGAAACACGCGGCAGATCATTTGCCAATCATTGCCGGTCATCATTTGGTCTGACGCATAATTCTGCTGTTTCTTATAATCTGTCAAGTAGGCTTCAAAGTGCTCTTTTGCTACACCTTTCACCACATCCCCATACATCTGGATCAAGCGGCGGTAACAATCATAAGCAAAGACGGGGTCCCCTGTCTGCTGAGCCAACCCTTGGACGGTTTCATCATTCAACCCAAGGTTTAAGATCGTATCCATCATCCCTGGCATGGAAAACTTGGCACCACTGCGGACAGAAACCAACAACGGCGACTGCAGTCCGCCAAATGTTTTGTTCCTGCGGACTGCCAATTCTTCGATGGCAGCTTTGACTTGCTTGATGATCGCCTCAGGAAGAACCTGTTCTTCTAAATAGGTCAGGCAAATGGTGGCCGGGACGATAAATCCTTGAGGAACAGGCAAACCCAAATTGGTCATCTCCGCAAGATTTGCCCCTTTCCCGCCTAATAGTGCTTTTTGCTCTTTCGTGCCTTCTGAAAACCATACGACTGCTTTTTCCATCATGTTCCTCCTTTTAAATGTTATATACTATTTCGATTAATTAGCAGTATATAGTATGACACATTTAATCGTCAAGCCAAAAAAAGAAAACTTTTAAGGGATTTATCCTTTTTAAAAGAGAAGGATTGCCTTTTCATTCGGAAAATCATATAATCAATAGCATAGCACATAAAAGAAAGAAGGTGACACATTGAAATTAAGCCAAAGACAAATGAAAATCATTGAGATCGTCAAAGAGCATCAGCCAATCAGTGGGGAGACCATTGCGAAGCAGTTAGGTTTGAGCCGCGCAACCTTGCGGAATGACTTATCGATTTTAACCATGACCGGTTTATTAGACGCCCGACCGAAAGTCGGCTATTTCTACACAGGACAAACCGTTGAGCCTTTGCTTTTCGAAAAACTCTACCATACCAAAGTTGCAGAAGTCATGATCCCACCGTTGCTGATCTCACAAACGGTCTCCGTTTATGAAGCAGTCACGACTTTGTTTATGTACGATGTCGGTTCCCTCTATGTCAAAAATGACCAAGACGAACTGATCGGGGTACTCTCCCGCAAAGATTTGCTGCGCTTTGCGATCAGCAATGCCGCACCAGAAAAAACACCCGTAGCGATGATCATGACTCGCATGCCAAACATCGTGACCATCACACCGGCAGAAACGATCTTGACGGCTGGTACGTTGTTAGGACGACATGAAGTCGATACCTTGCCTGTGGTCGATCCGCAGGAACCAAAAAAAGTCATCGGCAAAATCACGAAGACACGGCTGATGAATTACTTTATTCAAGCAGGTAATGACAGTGACAACACACACTTTTAGGGGGCAAAAACAATGAAGAACGTTCGAATATATTTGATTTCAGATTCCGTAGGCGAAACGGCACAAAAGCTGATCGCCGCCGTTTCCGCGCAGTTTCCCACGATCGACCTTTCAGATATCCAGCTCTTTCCCTTTACTAATGATGAAGAGAGCTTAGGCGAGATCCTCAAAGATGCCTTGCTAGACAAATCGATCGTCGTTACCACCTTAGTCAATAAAGAATTAGTCGCTTTTGTTGATGCCTTTGCCAAACGGACTGGTTTGCAGTATGTCGATTTTATGTCGCCTTTGACCACGATGCTAGAAAAAACATTCGGTGTAGAAGCCGTCCAAGAGCCTGGTGCCTTGCATCGCTTGAACCAAGCATATTTCAGCCGGGTGGCAGCGATGGAATTTGCCGTAAAATACGACGACGGCAAAGACCCACGGGGATTTCTCGATGCTGACTTTGTCCTCTTAGGGGTTTCGCGAACCTCAAAGACCCCATTGAGCCTATACATGGCAAATCGTGGCTACAAAGTGGCGAATCTGCCTTTGATTCCTGAAGTCGCTTTGCCAGCCGAAGTGCACCAAGTAGACCCACGGAAAATGGTCGGTTTGACTACGAATCCAGAATCCCTTACGGAAATCCGGCGGTCCCGGATGCATTCATTGGGCTTGAAAGAAGAGACCCATTACACCAATTGTGAACGAATCGAAGCAGAATTAGCCTACGCGAATGAATGGTTCAAAAAGCTGAACATTCCGGTGATCGATGTCAGCAAACGCTCCATTGAAGAAAGCGCGATGCTGATTGAAGAACAAGCCAAAGAACAGGCCCATGTTCAATAAAGACACCTTGGCAAACCTGACCGAGATCATCAACTTGGAAGCCATCCAGCAGCTGCCGAAAGCTACCGAGCATTTTGTCAGCGATCTGCATGGCGAATACGATGCCTTTGACCATATTTTGCGGAATGGTTCTGGCAGTATTCGAGAAAAAGTCGAGACTTTGTTTACCGGTGTCTTGACGAAAGAAGAACAGACTGAACTCTGTTTTGTCATTTATTATCCAGAGGAGCTATTACAAGAACAGGCCTGGACCCCTGCCGATTGGCGCTTGAAGATGGCACAGCTAGTGAAAGTTGCCCGCTTTACTTCCAGTAAATACACACGCTCCAAGGTACGCAAAGCATTGCCGACTTCTTTTGCTTACATCTTAGAAGAACTGTTGTACCAATATGATGCCGACTTCAATAAAGAAGCTTACTATCAGGCGATTTTTGATAAGATCATTGAATTAGAGGCAGCCCCGCTTTTTTGCCAAGAACTGGCGTACTTGATTCAGCGTTTCGTAGTGGACCATCTCCATGTCTTAGGCGATATCTATGATCGAGGACCGGCGCCAGACAAAATCGTCGATCGCTTGATGACTTTGCCTTCACTGGATATTCAGCTAGGCAACCATGATATCTTGTGGATCGGTAGCTTTTGCGGCTCGCTGCCCTGTTTGGCCAATACGATCCGCATCGCTGCTCGCTACGGCAATCTGGCATTATTACAAGATGGTTATGGGATCGATTTATCAAAAGCACTGGCTTTTAGCCAAAAATATTACACAGAAAATGCCGGCTTTTATCCGCAAAAAACAGTGGACCCTTTATCAAGCCAGCAAAAAAAAGCCGCCATGCTTTTGCAGCAGGCATTTGCCATCATCCAATTCAAAGTCGAAGCAGCCGTGATCCAGCGGCGACCGGCATTTGCGATGGCAGAGCGCTGCTTATTGCATCGCTTGTCTCAAGATCGGCAACAAATCCAGCTAGACCAGACCTATCCTTTGATCAACGGCTGTTTTCAACTAGTAGATCCCGATGATCCTTACCGTTTGACAGCCGAAGAACATGAAGTATTGCAAGATTTGCTGCGCCAATTTCAACGCTCGCCCCGCTTAGCTGCGCATATGCGCTTTTTGGTCGAGCATGGCACATTGTACCAGCGCTTCAACGACAACCTACTGTATCACGGCTGCCTGCCTTGTCGGGAAAACGGCGATTTCCTGGCCTTTACTTTCCAGCAGCAGCCCTTAGCAGGCAAAGCGTTGATGGACTTTTTTCAGCAATGTTTGCAGGAAAGCTTTGCCCAACCAGAAAACCAAACAGACCTTGCCACCGATATGATCTGGTATCTTTGGTGTGGCGAAGGCTCTTCCCTCTTCGGCAAAAAAGCCATGAAAACCTTTGAGCGCTACTTTATAGCAGATCGCAACACCCATAAAGAACAAAAAAATGCCTATTATTCTTTAAGGGAAAACGAAGACTTCTGCTGCCGTGTCCTAGCTGCCTTCGGTCTGCCGCCGACAGGCCACATCATCAATGGCCACACCCCTGTCAAAGTGCGTAAAGGCGAGACGCCCATCAAGGCAAATGGTCGTTTATTGGTAATTGATGGCGGACTTTCCCGCTCCTACCAATCCGTCACAGGCATTGCTGGTTACACGCTGTTGTCAAATTCCTTCGGCATGACCTTAGCAGCCCATCAACCCTTTACAGATCGCCAGCAAGCCATCCAGCAGCGACGTGACATCGTCACTCAGAAAAAAATCGTCGTGCGGCAAACGGAAAGAACCACGGTAGGGCAAACAGATATCGGCAAGCGGCTGCAGCAAGAAAGCCGCGTGCTTTTTGAAGAATTAAAAAATCATCCGATCCCTTGACGAGTCATTCGTCAACCAATCGGATGATTTTTTTTTACAGTCCTTTGGAACTATGAAAGGCTTTGAGTTTTTCCAACGCCTGCAGCACAATGATCAAGACCAAGATCGCTAAGGCTAAAAAGAGCGTTTCTAACCCTTTTCCCTGCGCTAAAAGCAACTCCCTTAAAATCGCTGTGATACTGATCAAAATCAAGTAGCGCACCGGAATATGGTGACCTTCTTTTACGTAACGCAATAACATCAAAATAATTTCCAGTAAAATAAACAATGTTGCGATCTCTTCGATCAATAAAGAAAGATCGCTAACTTCATGCAGTGGGATCACATGGACAACGATTTTATA
This sequence comes from Enterococcus sp. 2G9_DIV0600, assembly GCF_002140615.1. Classification (NCBI taxonomy): domain Bacteria; kingdom Bacillati; phylum Bacillota; class Bacilli; order Lactobacillales; family Enterococcaceae; genus Enterococcus; species Enterococcus sp. 2G9_DIV0600. The sequence goes on along the minus strand of NZ_NGLL01000002.1, from coordinate 122,195 downwards.
GATCGCTTCCGCCATCACCACCAAAACCAACAGAACCAACAGTCCTAACATAATATCAACCACAACACTAATCAATTTTTCGAAGTGCTTAAAATACTTTCCCATAACACCCCTCCTCGCACTTATTATAGCGAAACTACTCAGAATCACTTTATGATATGCTTGCAAGTCCAGCTTTTTTTATGGAGGCAGTGAATAAAAACGTAAGACGGCTCTTTTCTGTTCCAGCAATCCGCCAACAAAACCTTTCTCTTTGCTATTTTTTGATGTCTCAGAGTGAGAAATCGCGCATCTTTCGTTCACTTGGTGTGTTCATGGCTCTGAACATAAGCAAATAAAAAAGCTAGGCACAAGGCCTAGCTGAAATGGTCCCTTTAGATGAGATTGATTTTTACAGTCAGGCTCAGTGAGCCCCTTCGACTGTTAGATCAACATTTTCACTCGTATCTTCCGCGGCTTCCTCGTCGCTATTGGAGGTTTCTGAAGACGGCTCAGTCGTTTCACTGCTGGAGCTGCTTGTTGTAGTACTGGTCGAACTCGTACTGGAAGAGCTTGAAGAACTGCTACTAGCGCTACTGCTAGAAGTATCGCTGGTGGTGGTTGATCCGCCACTGGGCGCGGTACTCGAACTGCTTTCGCTACTTGCTGAAGTGCTGACGCTAGGCTCTGTCTCTGCTTCACTTACGGAAACAGACGTGCCTTCATTTGTCGACGCTTCGATCGAGCGACTAGTCGTTGAAGACGGTGTGTAAGAACTAACACTGGCTTCATAAAAAATCTGACTGGAATCAGAGGTTTCTTCAATACTGCTGCTTGCTGTCTGGTAAGGTGGCTCAGAGGAACTACTGGAAGAATCTCGTACAAAGGGCGCGGCAACAAAGGCATTGGCGTCTTGATTGATCGCCACACTCAAAAAAACCGCAACAAAACAACTGACTAATGCCGACTGCATATTGAACTTGAATTTCATCGCACTCCCCATCCTTTCCCCAAAAAAGTGGTTGGACCTTCCGACAACGATCTATCTCATTCTTATATTATACAAAAAAAAGCAACCGTCAACAAATTAAGTTTTATTTTCAAAGATGACAAAGACATGATTGTCCGTTGCACAAAAAAGCCCGAGGACAACTGCCGATCACCTGCGGGCCCATCCCTTCACTAAGGGTTGGCAGATACGACGGATGCTTGTTCCTCTGGCTTTAATGGTTCCTTTACTTAAGAAATTCTTTTACTTATAAGTTTCGCAGATGATTCGGGTCATGGATCGGTGCTTCAATATCACTGTCTCCCATGCGCGGTGTTGGATGAACGGACTCATCGGGCATCGCTGTTTCACCTGGTAACGGTTGATCGATGATTGGCCCAGTATCTGCATCACGATCCGTTATTTTGTCCATCGGCTGATAATCGTAGACGCCGACAACGAGTTTGTCTCGTTCAAGGTCATCACGATAACCATATAACGGATCATGCTCATCATGCCTATGATCGGAATCGCCAAAAGAAAACGCATCTTTGATTTTTTCCCAAAGCGAACGATCTTCGTCTTCACTAGCAGCATGCTCCACTTCCACATCATCGATGGATTCTAACCCAAATTGATCGATGACTGTTTGATTCGCATACAGCACGATATCGTCTTTGCCATAGCCTTCGTTTGTCAATTGCTCAATAACCGGTAATACTTCTGTTCGAGTGTCGTAACTGCCAATAATCGTTAGGTTTCTGTTGTGCATGTGAAATCCTCCTTATTTTGTGTACGCTTCGATTGTTCTGGTTCTGAAGCAATTCTTTTAAAACTAGCAATTTCTATTGCTTCTTTCATTCTAACGCAGGGTTCTATGATTGACCAAATAGTTTGATTGCGCTTACGAAAAACAAGTAGTTTCTTGAAAAACCGCTAATAGCTTAGTAAAAGCTTGATCCAGCATAAAAAAACTGCGTGAGCCAATGGCTTGCACGCGGTTTTTTTGCTTGTTACTTGGAAACGATCAGTTTTTGTCCGACAAAGATCGTATAGCTGCTGTTGATGTTGTTCCATGATGCGAGTTGACTGATACTGGTGTTGTATTTTTGTGCCAGTGACCATAAGCTGTCACCTGATTTCACCGTATGCGTCTTCGTTGAACTACTGCTGCTGGTATTCGTATTAGAAGACCCACTGCTAGCAGCTGTCAAGTAGGCACCGCTGACCCAACCTTTGCCAGAAACATAATACCATTTGTTCGTGCCATTGACGGTCGTCCCGGTTTTTGTTGAGGTAACCGTGACGGTTGCCCCTTTGCTTAAAGAACCAGTAATACTGCTGCTGGTAGAAGCATCGGAACGAACATTTAAAATCTCGGTGGTTTTCATTTGCTGATTTGTGGTTGTTGAACCGTTATTATTGGAAGAGCTGCTGGTTGTTGTCAAGTAGGCACCACTGACCCAACCTTTGCCAGAAACGTAATACCACGTTTTATTGCCTTCCACTGAAGTGCCGTTCTTTTTCGCTGTCACGGTAACGGTTACCCCTTGACCAAGCGTTGTCACGACACGGCTGCTAGTAGAAGCATCGGAGCGAACATTCAATGCGGCCGTCGTTTTCATTTGTTGATTGATACTTGAACCATTGTCTTCTTTTTCCGCTTCAGAAGCATTATTGTTGGTCACTTCAGTAAGGTAGGCGCCGCTGACCCAACCTTTGCCAGAGACATAGTACCAATTTTTATTGCCGTTGACTGATGTACCGGTTTTCATAGAAGTGGCAGTAAAGGTCGTGCCTTTGCTAAGTGAACCAACCACTGATCCGCTAGTGGACGCGCTAGAACGAATATTCATCGCTTCCGTCGTCTTCATTTGCTTATTGATCGTCGTACCAGAATTGCTATTGTCAGAACCGGTGTTGCCTGATCCGCTATTGTTGTTTGAAGAGTCGGTCGAAACCTTCGTCAAATACGCGCCGCTGACCCAACCTTTGCCAGAAATCTTATACCACGTGGTGTTGCCATTGACGCTGGTGCCGGTTTTGGTCGCCGCTGCCGTAAACGTCGTATTAGCTGCTAACGAACCAGTAATAGAGGCACTGGTGGAAGCATCCGAACGAATATTCATAGAGGCCGTGGTTTTCATCTGCTGATTGATCGCTGTTTCATCACTGACGATCGTTTCATTGCTATTGCCGCCACCTGTGTTTGAGCTGCCGGTATCATATTGCGTTAAATTATACGTACTGATCAAATTGTTTAATTTGCTGGCATAAGAAGTATCGGTTGCATAACGCCCTTGTAGCCAAGCGGTTGCTTGCGTGTAAGAGGTCGTATTGCTTTTCCATGCACCGCTGTAATAGTAGTTGCCGCTAGAAAAACTCGTGTTGCGCAACACATATGCATTGTCTTCAAAAGACTCTTTTAATGATGGGTATTTCCGAAACTTAGCGCTGATCAAATAATAATTGCCGGAACCATCATCTTCATACGTATCCATTGTCACATATTGGCCATTGTAGCTGCCTTTGATCCCAAACATATTGTTGGCCGTGGTCGTCAAAGTCGAGGCGCCCCAACCAGATTCCAAAATCGCTTGTGCCATCATAACAGAGGCATACAGATCGTTTGCTGCCGCCACTTCCGTTGCATAGCCGCAAATCTGACTGATAAAGGCAGCCGGATCGATCGTTGCCCGTGAAAATAATGCCCGACTAGTCAAATCAGAAAGGGCTGATGGTACTTCATCTGCTTCTAAGACTTCATCACTAGCGACTGTTGTGCTTTCTGTCGTCGCTGTTTCTGATCCCTCAGTAACTGCTTCCGTCCCTGACTCCTCCGTCGTTTCCGAGGTTTCTTCGGTCACAACAGGTGCTGGCGTCGATTCTGTGGTTTCCTCAACTGGCGTGCTGTCGGTTTCAGGTGTACTGCTGATTGTTGTTTGTTCAACGACCTTAAGGTCATTGCTAGTTTCTGTCGTTGCCGTTTCAGCCGCATGCCCTAAGGTCGGGATAAACGTTGATCCCGCTACTAAAGTAGTAGCCATCGTAATACTTTTTTGGGTATATTGCGTGCGCTTCAAGCGCTTTTCTAAGCGGCGTCGTTCTTTACGAATTGTCATTTAATCCCTCCGTCGTATTAGCCTTTTTTTATTGTAACACGATTTATTAAAAAATGGGGGGTTAAGATGAAAAAACAGTGAAATCAACGAGATAAATTCTTGCTATGAAACAGTTTTCTCTTTTGCTTCATCTGCCAATACTCTGTTCTAAAAAAAGAAAAAAGAGTGGTTTTGGCACCAAAAAAGCAGCCTTTATCAAAAAGACTGCTTTTGGTGAATTGTTATTTAATAACAGGTGCGGGCTTTTGGGCTTTTTTTAACATCGCATAGCCTATGTTGAGAACAAGCCCAAAAACGGCCAAGAAAATTGCCGTATAGAAGGCTTTTGTATAATCTCCTTGGTTACTTTCTGCGATTGCTGCTGCCACTCTAGGACCAAAGAATGCCGCCGTAGAATAACCAACAAAGACGATTCCATAGTTGACCCCTTGATTGATCGGTCCGTAATTTTCCATAACGATCGATGGGAAAACCCCCATCACGCCCCCGAAGCACAGTCCTAAACCGATGATCCCGACAGTGAAGATCACAGTTGTTTGACCAAGCGTCAATAGGAATAAGGACAATGCCACCACACCATAGATGATCATCAACGTATTCTTCCGACCAATTTTATCAGAAACGGTGCCCCAAAGGACACGACCAAAACAGTTGCTCAATGAGTACAAGCTGACATAAAAAGCAGCGGCAGCCGCCGTCAAACCAAACATACTTTGCCCGATCACTGAGGCGTTAGAAGCAATCATCAAACCTGAAAAAGCCCCTACCCCTAACATAACAATAATCAAGTAAAAAGTTGGTGTCTTCAGCATATCCAGCCAATTCAGATTGATTTGAGGACCATTTTTTCCTTGATCCGCTGGTTGCCAACCTGCTGGACGGTAATTTTCTGGTGCTTTACGAATAAATAGACTAGCCACCAAGACGATCACGATATAGGCAATTCCTAAAATCCGAAAGGCTGCTAAGACATCTTGTGATTCGATCAAACGATTCGCAATTGGTGCGGCAATAATCGCTGCTCCACCCATGCCTGCTGTGATCAAGCCCGAAGCCAGTCCCCGTTTATCCGGAAATAACCGAATCGTATTGCTTAAACAAGCCGAATAGGCAAAGCCTTGCCCTAAACCAGCAAAGACTCCATAAGTCAGGTACAACATGGCGGGTGAGTTGACCAATCCCGTCAGGAAGAAGCCCGCTCCGAACAAAACGCCTCCACCAGCGATGACCCATCTAGCAGCTCCTCGGTCTGTCAGCAAACCACCCAAAATCATGGTAATCGGGCCAACTGCGGCATTGATGGTAAAGGCTAGCATGATCTCTTCCATGGACCAACCTTTTAATTGACTAAGAGGTCCTGCAAAAACACTAAAGGCGTAAACAGCGCCCGTACACAATAATACAGCGGTCGAAGCGATCAGAATCAGCCAACGATTGATTTTTGTTTCCATTTTTTCTCTCCTTTGTTTTAAGCATGTTACTTTATTCACATATTATTTCAAAAGCTAGCGCGCGTGACGATTCACAACGCGCAAGGCTTTTTATTCGAGATGTTCTGCGACTGCTGTCTTTCCAGCAATCCGGCCAAAAGTAAAGATGTCTGTCAACGAGTTGCCGCCTAAGCGATTGCCGGCATGGATCCCCCCAGCAACTTCCCCTGCTGCATACAGCCCTTCAATGATTTGATCTTCCTTCGTCAACACGTGGGTTTGCGGGTCTATCTTCAATCCCCCCATCGTGTGGTGAACCGCTGGTTTTCTTGGTGTGGCATAGAAAGGCGCTTTTTCCACTTTCAAGTCGAAGACATCTTTGCCAAACTCTGGGTCTTTCCCAGCATCCACATAGCTATTGTATTTCGCAACGGTCGCCTCTAAGACGGCTGGATTAACATTGATCTGCTCTGCCAGGCCAGCCAAGGTCTCACTGCGGAACAGCGTACCAGCAGCTACTTGCTTATCGATTTTTTCTTGGCTCGTGTTATAAGCGGTTTTCTTGATTTCTTCATCCGCGATCAAATAGAACAATCCGCCATTATCGATCGCCGCTTGGGTCAATACATCGCGGCTTTCGTACTCATTGACAAAGCGCTCACCCTTTTGATTGACCATCACAAAGTTAGCTGGTGGCACTTGCAGCCCACTGAATAAAGCCCCTGTGTTTGGATCAGATACGGGCATCATTTGCGAAAAGCCCATGCCAACAAGGTCCGCGCCAGCACTTTCTCCTAGCTTGATCCCGTCACCAGTGATCGCTGGTGAATTTGACGTTTTGATATCGTCTTCGATCTCTGTCCAATAGGTATTGTATTGTTTCAACATTTTGGTGTTCGCTCCGAACCCGCCGGAAGCTAAAATCACTGCTTTGGCATGGATCGTGACTTTTTGACCATTACGGCCTTCCCCGATGATTCCAGTAACCTTGCCATCTTCGATCAATAATTCTTTGACAGGCGTATCAGTTAAGATCGTTCCCCCATGCTCTTTCACGAATTGATGCAAAGCAGAGACAAAGGCATACCCTTCGTTTTTGACTGGTTTATGTCCTCGGCGCCATTTCGCTCCTACTGGCATATCGACATTGTTCATATCAAATTCTACGCCGATTTCTTCTAGCCATTTCACTGAATCCAATGCTTGATCCGTTAAGATCTTCACTAGCTCGTATTTCCCATAGATCGGTTGCCCATTCAAATCTTTGCGTTTTCCGCCTAAATAGGTTTGAATTCGATGCCACAAAGCAGAATCAAACAAGTATTCTTTTTCTGGCGTCGTTTCTGAAAGATACGCAGTGATTTGTGCCTTCAAAGCTTTGAAGTCTGGCAAGTATTCTGCATCGATCTCTTGTTCATCGATCGTCAGCACTTCTTCTAAAGCACTGCGTTCGCCAGGCAATGCGGAGAAGCCGTTTTGCCATTTTGGATCCGCGGCATTCATCGGTCCGCCAGTACGTACGGTATTGCCGCCGATCGCTGGGAATTTTTCTACTAAGATCACGTCTTTATTGGCTTGCAGCACACTGGCAGCTGCACTCAGACCCGCGCCGCCACCACCTACGACAACGACATCGGTGGTATACGTTTCATCTTCTGTTTGCAAAGCACTGGCGGCTTTTGGACGTTTGCGCAAGACATCTGGGTTCGCACCAGCCATTTTCACGGCTTTTGCTACCCCATCAACGACACCGTTACTCGTAACGGAAGCACCAGAGATCGCATCGACATTTAAGGTTTGCCCTTCAATGATCTCTTGAGGGATCCGTACGAAAACGACATCAGCGATCCCTTCGGATTCACCAGACGTATCGATATCGATAGCTTCGATCCGTTCTTCGCTCAATTTGACGACCATTGGTAGATCCCCGTTATGTCCTGGTGCTGTGACGGTGTATTCGCCAGGCTCATAAACGACTTCTTCTGGTACGTTCAACAAATTAGCGACTTCCGTAAACCGAACGAACTTGCGGAAACAGCTTTCCAAAAAGTCGATCGTTCGTTGATCTTTTAAATTGCCTTGTTCATCAAAGGCTTGATGCGCACGTCCCAACAAGAACTCATTTCCTGGCATGACTGTTGCATTGACACCCGGTGCATCAAGGATCTGGCGCAAATGCAGCTGTGCTCGCGAAGAGCCTTGTACATCGTAGGATGCACCGACGATCATCACCGGTTTGCCATCAAAGGGATGGAGATTGAAGGAGAGCCATTCCAAGACGCTTTTCAATGCGGAAGGAATCGAATGGTTATGCTCTGGTGTTGCAATGATCACCCCATCGGCTGCTAAAATCTTGCTATTTAACCGTTGGATCACTTCGCTATTGGTTTGATCTTGTGTTTCATTGAACATTGGGACATCCTTGATTTCCAGCAGTTCAATTTCTGCTAGGGCAGCAAATTCCCGCTGCATAAACGCCACTAATTGGCGATTGGTCGATTTTTTGGCGTTCGTTCCGATTAGGCCGACAAATTTCATGACTAGTTCCTCTCTTTCTTATGCTTGTTCCCACGAAAATTTCTTTGCACGTTCTTTAGCCGTTGAATATTCACTGACCAGACGGTTCGTGATTTCGACAAACAAGACAAATTCATTGAAACAATCTTCTAGTTCGGCAACTTTTTCGCTATCGATCAAGTTTCCTTGTTCATCGAAGGCTTGCATGGAGTGCCCTAACAAAAATTCCGCACTCGGCATGATTCTGGCTTTTACTTCAGGCGCATCTAAGATCTGACGCAAGTGGGCTTGGGCTCTCGAAGAACCTAGTGCACCAAGAGAAGCACCTGTGATCATCACTGGTTTATCGATCAAAGGGCGCGTCGTATAAGAAAGCCATTCAATCATGCTTTTTAACACCGCTGGGATCGAGTGATCGTATTCTGGTGTACTGATGATCACCCCATCTGCTGCTTCGATCTTCTCTGACAAGGCTTGAACTGCCGGTGGTGCCGTCCGATCTTCTGGTTCATTAAATGCTGGCAGATCACTGATTTCGCAAAGTTCGATCTCCGCTTGGTCACTAAAATGGCTTTGAATAAATTGCAGTAAGCGACGGTTGGTCGAACGCGTCGAGTTGGTTCCTACGATTCCAATCAATTTCATTATCATCTCTCCTAATTGTGAATAATTTAACATTTAACAATAAATAAAAAGTTTTTGATCATTGGCTTTGATTTCTTTTTTCAATCGTCTCTCAAGTTGGTTTTTACGACCTACTGAGATGAAAGGCTTCTTCCTAAACAAAAAAATCTTCCCCAAGTACCCATTTAGTGTACGACTGAATTCTTTATTTGTGAAATATTTATTTAATTATCCATCGATAACAAATTTGTTATAATAAGAAAAATGACTAGGAGGACCACGCAATGGCACTTAAAGATTCCCATCTGATGTTGCAATACCTCGATACCTTGCTAAAGCATAGCAACTACACCAAAGCCGCCAAAGACCTCTACATTTCACAGCCTTACTTGACGCAAACCGTGAAACGTGCCGAACAAGAGCTGGGAACGCCCATCATCAATCGGCTGCCGGGACATTTTCAACTGACGGAAGCTGGTAAAATCTATTATCAATATCTAGAAACCTTGGAAACAGAATCTGCCAAATTGAAAAGTCGGCTGTCTTGGTATACCGCGACCGAGAAGCGTTCTTTGCGCTTAGGCATCTTGCCGAGCCTTGGTTCCTATCTGCTGCCGCTCTTTTTGCCTGCATATTATGAACACTATCCCAACGTGCACTTTTTCTTGCGGGAAGACCTGCCGAAGCACAATGAAAAACGCCTGCTGAATGGGCAGCTGGACTTTTTTATCGGACAAAATCCTGAGACGATCGCACCGAATCTAACAGTCCACAATACCAATCAAGAACGGTATCTAGCGATCATTCCGCCTTGTTCTCCCCTGTATCAACCAGAGAAGCGGTATTTAGCACCTGATTCATTGTCCGTCAAAGACTTGCTGCAAAGTCCGTTGATTTTGACCGCCAGCGGCTCGGCGATTCGGCGCCAAATCGATCAATTGCTGCAAAAATACAAAGTAGAGGCGAACGTTCTCATAGAAAGCAGCAATATTTATACAGCAGCGGCATTGGCAGAAAACAACCTTGGGATTGCGATCGTACCAGAAAGCGTGCTACAAGCAGCGACCGCGACCCCTTTTAATCTTTATCCGATGCCAGAGGAACTCTTGTCCCTCACCTATTTTATTGCCCATCAAGCCGAACGGGTATTGTCAAACAGCGAAGTCGCCTTGATCGAGTCCTTTTTGCAACACGTCTAGCTTTCCTTTTTTACCAAAAACAAGCAGCCACCACCTATATTCCTAGGTAGTCGCTGCTTGTTTTCATTCTGCTGTTGGCGTTTCGATCGAACGTGCTAATTCTTGCGGATAGATCAGTTCTCCTTGTTTGGTAATAACTAATCCAGTAATCCCTTCTAACGGCGACAGCTCCTGCAAGATGGCTTGTGGCTCTTTGCCGAATAAGCGGGTCGTCCAAATCTCTCCATCAACCGATCTGTCGGATAGAATCGTGACACTGGCAATGGCTGACTCTAACGGATAGCCCGTTTCTCGATCAAAAATATGATGATAGGTCTTGCCCGCTACCTGATAGGTTCGTTCATAGATCCCTGATGTAACAACTGATTGATTGCGCACCTTCAACGCGGCGACAAAATTCCCTCTCGGTAAGAAAGGGTTTTGGATCCCGATCCGCCAATAGCCATCAGCATGGCTCGGGGCATCGCCGTAAGTCACCACATTGCCCCCAAGATCGATCAAAGCGGCTGTGACACCGACCTGCTTGAAATGCGCCATCAACAAATCAGCAAAATATCCTTTTGCCACAGCCCCTAGATCAAGCTTCATGCCGGCAGCTAACCCGACGGTTTGCAACGTTTCATCCAAAATGATCTTGGCAGGATCAGTTTTTGGCAGCAGCTCCGCAATTTTCTCAGGCGTTGGTAGATGGGCATCTTGGAACCCGATCCGCCATTCCTGCACCAAAGGACCGATGGCAATATTTAAGTAGCTATCTTTGGGCAAGCTATGGGTTTTCCCTAGTGCGATCAATTCAAACAATTCCGGTGCGGTGGCGATCGCTCCTTGTCCTTCCTGCTGATTGATCTGCATCAACTCAGACGTCGGGTCATTGGCACTAAATCGCTGTTCAAAGGCCGCAGCTCTTTGAGCAGCTTCCTCTAAGATCACTTCTGGGGTTTCATGCTGCACCCAAATCGTGATCACCGTTCCCATTCCCTGTAACACTCGTTGGCCTTCTGGCATTGTCCTTGCTCCTTTGTCCTCTTCTTTTGGCTATCATAGCAGTTTCTGGGAGAAAAAAGTAGTCTGCGGGATGCCGCCACTGCTTTTTTTGAAAAAAAACTGCGAGGTCTCCCTCGCAGTCTGCTGTTTCTATTGCTCAATGATAAAAGTCGAAGCGGCCTTTCGCCAATACTTCTTTGACCCCACCAGTTTGGTACAAGGAACGGTCCATAATGGCTTTTTTCACCACGGAAGCGGGATAGCCTTTGATGCCCATTTTCCCTACTAAGCCAAAGGCATGGGTATTGCCGATAGACGCCACTGAACCTAATGATTCAAAGTGGAAATCTGCTGGTTTTTCCCCGTTCATTTGACGTAAGATATTTTTACCCGCATGCTGCCCCATCTTCAAAGCGATTTGAGCCGTTGTTGGATACGGGCGATTGGTCGCTGGGTCCATGACTGCTGAAACATCACCGACAACATAGACGTTACTATGATCAGGGTCTGTTAGGTCTTGATTGACCATCACACGACCCCGACGAGCAGAAAAGTCTGATTCAGCCATCACATGGCTGCCGCTAACGCCTGTAGTCCAAACGATGGTTTGGGCTGATAATTCTGCTGTTGCTCCTGTATCGGCATCATCTTGATAGACAACGACACCTGGTTTGATTGCTTTGATGGGTTTACCAGTCAGGAAGTTCACGCCCCATTTAACGAGATTTTTGATCCCATAATCCGATAGTTTTTCATCAAACATCGGTAATAAACGAGTCACTGCTTCGACACAATACAGTTTGATGTCTTCTGGTTTGACGCCTGCTGCTTTCGCAAAGGTTTTACGGTTTTCCACCAATGAACCTAGCAATTCGATTCCGGTGAAACCAGCACCGCAGACAACGATTTTTAGGTAGTCAGGATTTTGTGTTTCTTTGTATGCCTTCATTTGTTTCAACAAATGATGATAGATGTTTTCTGCGGAGTCGACATCCACCATTTCCAACGCATGCTCCTCGACACCAGGGATCCCAAATGATTCTGATTCAAAGCCTAACGCCACGATCAAATAATCATACGTGCACGTGGATTGATCTTTAAAAACGATCACTTGCTGGTTACGATCGATCGACGCCACTTCCTTTTGAACAAAGCTCGTCTTTTGGGGACGAACAACATCATTGATGGGATAGCAAATGCGGTCTCTGGGTTGCGTACCAGCCGCAACTTCATGAAGATCGGTTGCCTCATAATGATAATCGTTTTTGTCGATCAATGTGATGTGAAACGCTTCTTTTGCTCCTTGCAGTACGTGCAATGCTCGCAATCCAGCATACCCTGCTCCTAAAATGACAACTTCCTTCATGTTTCCTTACTTCCTTTCTTTGCTGTAAAAATTATAAAATCAAACCAATCGCAAAACTCAGCACTTGTACGCATGCTCCGACCGCAAGGATCCGAACGGCACAAATGAAGGTCTCTCTTTTGATTTGTTTTTGCATAAATCGTTTTGTCTGTTGCCAGACAAAGGGCGCCGCGAAAAAGGTCAGAACCAGTGACCAAGGCGCAATGTTGAGGGCAACTGAGGCAATGATCGCAACAAACGCCAAGACGTTCATCGCGATAAATAATTTCAACGCACGGGCTTTACCAAGGTAATGCACCAGCGTATAGCGCTCATTTTTTTCATCCTCTTCCAGATCACAAATGTTGTTTGCCAACATCAAGTTGGCGATCCATAATGTGTTGGGTAATGAGATCAAGAAAATACCGCCAATCGTGGCAACGTTCCATTCAAAGGTTTGATAGGCATTAAGGTAGACACAGATCAATGAGATCATAAAGCCCATCGTAAAGCCAGAAAAGAACTCGCCTAAAGGCAAACTAGAAAGCGGCCGTGGACCAGAGGAATAAAAGATCCCGACTAGGTAACAATACAGCCCCATCCAAAAAAGCGGCCAACCAACTACCATTGCCAAGGCGATTCCCATGGCGGCGGAAACGATGATCATGGAGACCATCAACCAAAAAACCAATTTGACAGACAACTGTTCCCGACCAATGATATTGGTCTTTTCTTTGTAATCATGCCCTTCTGTGGCATGATGGTAATCGTTGTAGTTATCTAAAATATCCACCGCCATATTGAAGATCAGCATGGCAATGAAATACAATAGGACATAGCCAAGATGAATCGTTTGATAATTGTACCAGCTGTAGCAGACACCAATGAAAAATGGCAAAATACTGGCAGTTTTTGCTTTAAATTCGACAAGTTCTAAAAATACAGGTAGCGTCACAACTTCACCTCCTTTAGTGAGTGCATTAAACTAGTCAATCACGCCCCTTTACGCTAGAATAAGGGCTGAATGACTGTTAGAAAGGGTTATACTATGTTTGACTTTTGGATCGATTATCCGACGATCGAACAACGATTGAAAACCGTATGTTCCATCATTGAAGAACACGTTACTGTTCGTAACAAAGAGATACAAGATGTTTTGATCGACTTTACTTATTCAGGTGGAAAAATGCTGCGGCCAGCGCTCTTTTTTTTGTTTGCTGACTTAGGTGATCCCCATTATAAAAAAACCGACCAATTAACAAAAATTGCTGCTTCTCTAGAAATTTTACACATGGCCACTTTGATCCATGACGACATTATTGACGATTCGCCGCTGCGGCGTAGTCAAGTCACTGTTCAAGCCAAATATGGCAAGGATATCGCGGTCTACACGGGTGATCTTCTGTTCACCCAATTTTTTGAGCTTTTGATCGAAAGCATGAATGGCTCCCCGTTTTTAAAAACCAACGCACAAGCCATGAAACGGCTCCTTTTAGGTGAACTTGATCAAATGCACACGCGCTACAACATCCATGAATCGATTGACGACTATCTGCAAAGCATCAACGGCAAAACCGCTGAACTGTTTTGGCTCGCTTGTCTCGAAGGCGCTCATTTTGGCGGCCTCGATACAGAAAACCAAGAACGGGCGGGTGAGATCGGTCGCAACATCGGGATCGCCTTTCAAGTATTCGACGATATTCTCGACTACACCTCTGATAGCGGCACCTTGAAAAAACCGATTCTAGAAGATTTGGCACAAGGAGTCTATACCTTACCGCTGCTATTTGCCAAAGAACAGGCACCTGCAGCATTCGCTCCTTATTTGAATAAAAAAGCAGCACTCTCCTTGGCAGAAGCCCAAGAAGTTGCGGATCTTGTCGTCCGTTACGGCGGTGTCGAAACAGCGCGCGCTTTCGCGGTCACCTACACGCAAAAAGCCTTAGACGACATCGATCTGCTGCCCGAAGCACCTAGCAAAGCCAAAATTCGTTCATTAACTGAACTGCTCTTGCAGCGCAATTACTGAGCCATACAGCAATGAGAAGAAAAGCGTCCATCACTGATTGATGGACGCTCTTTTTTATCGTCGTCCTTGGTCAATGGCCAATAAGTGTTGAAAATGTTTGTTTTCTGCTGCCAATTCGGCAGGTGTTCCGCTCATGGTCAACTGTCCATCTTCAATAAAGAGCACACGGTCCATCATCGAAATTCCTTGCAAGTGGTGGGTGATCCAAATGATCGTTTTGTTCTCCAGCACTTGGAAAAAGGTTTCGAGCACGCCTTGCTCCGTGATTGGGTCTAAGCCGACGGTTGGCTCATCCAATAAGATGATCGGGGTGTCTTTTAGCAAGATCCGCGCCAATGCCAAACGATGCCGTTCTCCACCAGAAAAACGCAAGCCAGCTTCATCCACCATCGTCGCCAAGCCATTAGGCAAAGCTGCCACCATTTCTTTCAACCCGACTTGCTCCAGTACGCGCCAGACTTCTTCTTCCGAAGCCGACTCATTGCCTAGCCGAATATTATTCAAGACGGTCGTATGGAAAAGATAGGGACTTTGATTGATGACACCGATCAAGTCACTGATCGACTCATTCAATGCCGTCACTGGCACGTCATTTAAGGTGATCGACCCTTGCGTCGGTTGCAGATCGCCTCGCAACAAGGAGGCAAAGGTACTTTTCCCAGAACCGCTGCGACCAAGGATCGCTAGTTTTTGATGTGCAGGAATCGTTAGATCCAACCCATGAAGCACTTCTTTGCCTTCAGGATACTGAAAATGCAAGTCCTTGACTGTGATCGACACGAGGCCCGTCACTTCAGGTATTGACGGTTGCTCCATGGAGACTTGGCGATTTTCTTCTGGCAATGCATTGAAGCGATCGATGGAGTCTTTGTAGCGATTGGTTTCTTGAGCAGCTGACGGTAATGGCGCAAATGCATCAACTAAAGGAAAGACACAAAGGACAAAGGCAGCGATCCAGTTGGCTGCTCCTCCGTGGTTACCTGGAAAGCGAATGCTGGTCCAAAGCAGCAATGCGACAGCGATCACTCCAAAGATGCTTTGTAAAAGAAAATCACGCCGGCGATCAAAGGACAGCATCTGTTCATCCACCGCCCGCAACTGCGTTTCCAGTTCCTTATGGGCAGCCACGTACTCGCTCCCTCTTTGAGAGAAGACCCAATCAGAAACCCCTAATACATTATCCGTCAGTGTCGTATACAAGTTGTTTTTCATGTGTTTTTGCTTTTCTTGCCGCGCGCCGTTGATGATCACCGACCAAAGTGGCAAGACAAAGACGATGATCCCTAATAGCAGCAGCATCACCAAAGCAAACCACCAAGAAAAATAGCCGAGTCCAATGATCAAGAACGCATACAAGATCCAAGCGATCACGGTAGGAAAGATCGTCCGCAAATACAGGTTTTGAATATGGTTGATATCTTCTGCCAATAAGCCCAAGATATCCCCCGTGCGATGCGCTTGCTTAAAGAAGATCGCATCTTTTTCTACTACGTTGTACAGTTTCAATCGTAAATTAGAAGTCATGCGCAAGACCCAGCTATGACTGGTCAACCGTTCCAAATAGCGAAAAACTGGACGGCCGATCCCAAACGCTCGGGTCAGTACGATGGGGATGTAAACCAATAGAATGTTTTCTGGGATCGACGCCGAGCGGCTGATCAGGTACCCCGAATTAAACATCAGTGCCCCACCACAGAAAAAGGTCAAGAAGCCTAGGAATAAGGCCAGCGCCAAAACGTTTTTGTATTTTGACAAGAAAGGCTTGACCCAAGTATCAGTTTTCAATGAGCGCAATAAGCCGATTTTATTCAAGCTGTTCCCTCCTCATTCCATTGACTAGTTCTGTAAAAGCACCTTGCTTTTGCTGCAATTGTGCCAAGGTGCCTTGTTCCACGATTCTTCCTTGATCCATCACGATGATTTCATCCATTTCTTCCATCCAGTGCAAGCGATGGGTTGCAAAAAAGACTAACCGGTTTTCCATCAGCGGCAGCATCCGTTCCTTTAAGGCCACTTCGGTTTCAATATCCAAATGAGCCGTTGGTTCATCAAACAAAAGAATCTTTCGTTGCTGGTCTAAAAAGGCACGGGCTAAAGCGATCCGTTGGGCTTGCCCACCACTTAGATGCCGTTCCCCTTCTCCTAACATCGTGTCCAACCCTTGCGGCAGCTCTGCCAAAAGCTCAGTCAAGCCTGCCACTTCAATGGCTTTCAGTACGGCTTCTTTGGTAGCTGTCGGCTGATAAAACGCGATATTTTCCTGCAAGGTCAACCGATAGATATAAGGATTTTGCGGAATATAGATCAGCTGTTCTTGCCAGCTTGCTTGGCGAAAGGCCGTGGTTTGGGCCCCTCCGAGAGTGATCTCGCCACTGTCTGGCACGAGAAAGCCACTCAAAGTATTGATCAAGGTAGACTTGCCAGAACCGCTCAGACCGATGATCCCGATCTTTTTGAAGCCAGTCACGTTCAAGTTGATATCCGTCAAAGCCGCTTTTTCCTCGTAGGAAAACGCCAGCTGATCGATCGTTAACTGGGCGTCTTCCTGCCAACGAGGCACCGTTACTGCCGGTACTTGGGCTTCCGGCTGATGCAAGATCTCCGTCACCGCAGTCATCGCATTTTTCCCGTCTAAGGTTGCATGATAATCACTGGAAAAGTCGCGGATCGGCAAGAAATATTCTGGTGCTAAAATCAAGATAGTTAACGCCGGAAACAGCAAGATTCCTTCATTGATCAGCCGCAAGCCTAGCAAGACTGCCACGACGGCAATCGATAAGGTCGTGAAAAAGTCTAAGGCGAAGGTCGATAAAATACCGACTTTTAATGAAGCCATCGTCGCTTTCCGAAACCGTTCGCTGGAAGCAAAGATACTTTTGCCATATTTTTTACTGACCCCAAATAATTTCAGCGTGTCAATCCCTCGCAGGGAGTCGATGAAATGATTGGACAGTAATTGAAAGGTTCGGTATTGTTTTTCCGCTTTGCTTTGGGCGGCATAGCCCAAGATGATCATAAAAATGATGATCAAGGGGAACACCAACAGCAAGACCAAGCCCGATTCCCAATCCAGATAAAAAACGAGTGCCAAAATGACCCAAGGAATGATCGACATATTCATGATTTTGGCAAGAATCAATTTCAAGTAGTTTTCGACTTGATTGATCCCTTCCAAGACCATCGTTGTTACATTCCCAGTCCCTTGCTGTTGTGCGATCTGAGGACCGACCCGAAACAATTTCTCCAACAATTGATCCCGCAAATCGGCGGCTTGCTGGTAACTGTAATCATCGAGTCTTTTGGAACGGAAATAGATAACAGCTTGTCGGGCGATAAACGAACAAAAGAACAGCAGAATCCAGCCCCACTGTTCCTCTAATGGTCGTCCTTCCCATAAGCCAGTGATGGCACGTGCCAATCCATACGCCTGCCCAATAATGAAGAGCGCCTGCAGGAACGAAAGTCCCGCAAGCAGCCCTAAAAGTTGTTTCATTCCTGGGAGCTTCATGATTTGTTTATCAATCATTTATACCCCTCCAACGCCTCCGTATGACTGATCCGTTTACGGAAGATATAGTAACTCCAAGCCGTATAGGCCAAGACGAAAGGCAAGATCGTCAGTGAAAGATAACTCATGATCTTCAATGTGTAGCGGCTTGAAGACGCATCAGCGATCAACAGGTCATAGCTTGAATCGATCGAACTGATCAAGACTCTTGGGAATAACCCTGTGAAGATCAATGCCACCAAAGCGATCAACGTCAAGCCGCTCGCAATGAAAGCCATCATTTCTTTGCCTTTAAAGACGCCGATATTTGCAATCAGTGTCAGTGCAACGATCACCAGCAACAAACCAAGCGTTGTCGCAAAATGATTCTCAAAGAAATCCGTTTGGAAGTAAAGCATCACAGCAAAGACGACTAAGCCTGCATATAAGATGCCATAAAAAATACTTGCATAGTTGCGTGCCCGTGCCCGAATCGGACCTTCCGTTTTCAAAGCGATATAGTTTAATCCGTGCAAGTAGCACAACAAGGTCAACGCGATCCCGCCAACGATTGAAAAGGGATTGACGTAATCCGTAAAGGTTGCCGTCATGTTGCCATCTTCACCCAAAGGCATTCCTTGGATCATGCTGACAAACATCAGACCGAAGAAAAACGGTACGATCGTACTGCCGATCGTCAACGTCCAGTTCCAAATGTTTTTGTGTTCTTTCGGGAAGTTCGCTCGAAACTCAAAGGAAACACCGCGAATGATCAACCCGACTAAGATCAATAACAAAATCAAATAAAAACCACTGAACAAAGAAGCATACCAGTATGGAAACGAGGCGAACATCGCTCCGCCAGCGGTCAATAGCCACACTTCATTGCCATCCCAGACAGGCCCGATCGTTTTAACGATCTGGTCTTTTTCCTCTTCATTGTGAGCCAATGTCTGCACAGACATCCCCACACCAAAGTCAAACCCTTCTAAGAAGAAGAATCCGGAAAATAAAAGCCCAATCAACGTGAACCATAGTAATTGCAGACCGGTCATCCTTCAAACGCCTCCTTATCAAATGGGTCTTCGTACCCATCTTGGTTGTCTCCTTGGCTGATTTCACCAAAGGCTTCTTTTTCAGGTCCATGATCCATTTCCCGTTTCACAAGATAGACCATCGTTCCACCTAAGCCAGAGAACAAGAGGAAGTAAACGATGTTTGAGATCAAGAGTGAGGTAACGGAAACGTTTGGTGACACACTATCTTCGATCGTAAACAAGCCGTAAACCGTCCATGGGTAACGTCCTAACTCCGTGATTAACCAACCAGCTGTATTGGCAATAAATGGGGTGAACAAAGTGATCGCCACTACCCAAAGTAACCAGCGTTTTTCAAAGAGCCACGGTTTCTTCTTACGCGTAAAATACAACCCCAGACCAGAAACCAACAGCATCAAGGCACCAAAACCAGCCATGATCCGGAAGCTCCAAAAGAGTGTGTTGACCGGCGGGTAGTAATTACGGTCGCCGTAGGTTTCAATCAATTGCTGATTGACCGTATCCATCCCATCAATGGAGCCGAAGGGTTCATTGAAGGCTAAGATACTCAACATATATGGAATCGAAATACCGAAGACTTGGTGATGTTCCGCTTCATTCGCCCAAGCAACGACAGTCCAAGCCGCAGGACTCCCGGTATCTTCATAAGTGCCTTCCATTGCGGCAAATTTCATTGGTTGTTCTTCAACCAAGTATTTCATTTGTTCATCCCCGGCTAGCAAGACGGTGAATGAACCGAACAATGCCACCGCAAAACCGATCCGCATTGATTTTTTGAAGAAGTCGCGGTCAATGTCTTTGTCTTTCTTCAATAGACGAAAGGCTGATAAGCCAGCAACAATGATTCCTCCCATCGTGATGGCTGCGGTGATCACGTGTAAAAACTCATACCACACTTGTGGATTTGCCAATAATGCACCGAAGTCAGTCATTTCTGCCCGGCCATTGTTCAAGGTATACCCCACTGGATGCTGCATAAAACTATTGGCAGCTAAGATCCAAAACGCCGATAGCATCGAACCCAGCGTCACCAACCAGAAAAAGGTGGCGTGCAGCTTGGGACTGACCCGATCCCATGTAAAGATCCACAATCCTAAGAACGTCGATTCTAAGAAGAACGCCAACAAAGCCTCCAAAGCCAAGGGCGCACCAAAAATATCCCCGACAAAACGAGAATAGTCTGACCAGTTCATCCCAAATTGAAATTCTTGAATGATCCCTGTCACGACCCCGACAGCAAAACTCAATAGAAAAATATTTCCCCAAAACTTCGTCATCCGGCGATATTTTTCATCTTTTTTGATCACATAAAGTGTCTCCATAATTGCAACGACGACACCAGTTCCGATCGAAAACGGTACAAAGAAAAAGTGAAAAATCGTCGTCATCGCAAACTGGATTCGCGCTAGTGTCACAATATCCATCCTACATCCTCCTATTTCATAAAAAAGTGCATTAAAATAATTCTAAAGAAAGAAAAATTCCAACTTCGAATATACTCCTCTAATCAGTAAAAAAGAAGCAAATTGCTTGCATTTACTGATTTTTAATCACTTCCTCTCCGATTCTTAAACATAAGGCGCTTTCATCAGCGGAATATAGCTTTTTAGGGCTCTTCCCAACCGTAGCGCGTTCCCTCAGAAAGCAATGGATCACTCAATAAAATTCCCGGAAACTCTTCCTTCAATACAAATGTGCTTAATGATTGATACATAGCAAACGTATTCTTCATCCCTAAGCTTTCCAGCTGATCTAACGTTTGTTGCATTAAATCCGCCGCTTTTGCCTTATTTTGTTTTAATAGATGCGTCCAGCCTTCAAAAAACGGCATAAAGACCGCTTGTTCAATGTGTTCTTTTTCATAAACATGGGCGCGCCATAAATGAAAGGTTTTTTCCGCATAATCCGCCTCATCAAAAACAGCAAAGACGGAAAACACGGTCTCAAACGTGTTGTATAGAATATCTTTGTTGCCGGGGATTTTTGCAAAGCGCTGGCTCTTTTTGATGGCGATCGTCAAACAGCGCCAAAGCAAAGCTGGCTCCATCGAGACTGCTATCCGGGCAAATAGCCGCAGCTCATAAACGCCCCATGTATCGGTATTCAGCAAGTAATGCTTGGCAGAGTTCAGACAGTAATTGTGTTTCAAGTAAGCCTCTTGGATGGGCCCCCCTTTAAAAAGCTCCTCTTTCATCAAGTAGTCAAAACGGATCAGTTGCAAGAAGTGGTCCAGCTCCAAGGAGTAATGCTGTTGAAAGTAGGCGGTCAGCTTTTGATATTTCTTTTTTAATTTAGGTACTTCATCAATGGATTCGATCCCCATCGAACGGACATAGTCGACCATTAGCTTTTGAGCCTCCGAATGATGCTCCCCCGTATGCAGCAGCTGAAATTCGGCAAAACTCACTTCCAATTTATCTAGCAAGCGATGAAATCGTTCGCAGGAAATCGTCGTTTTGCCATTTTCAAATTGCGATAACAAAGACATCGACAATTGTTCATCCACTAATTCCTTCAACAGTAAGCCTTTGCTTTTGCGAAGCTCTTTCACTGTCGCACCATAATTGTTCATTTTTTCACCTTCTTTTTCAATATATTGAAATAAGCAGTTGCTTTTCCCAAAGATCCTTTATAGTTGAATTATCTTATAGAAACGAGGGAAAAGCTATGGATACCCATTTAAAAAAGAAAATGCTTCACGTGAAACATTTACAAAAAAGTTTCAAAGACAAAACCGTTTTGAAAGAGGTCACTTTTGACGTCATTCCTGGCGAAGTATTTGTCTTACTAGGATCAAACGGTGCTGGAAAAACCACTCTAGTCAAAATTTTGTCCACTATCCTGCCTTTTGACCAAGGAACCGCGCTGATCGATGGGATCGACTTGACCAAAAATCCAGCAGCGATTCGCGAGAAAATCAGTCTGACGGGGCAATTTTCCGCCGTCGATCAAGAACTGACCGGTCGAGAAAACTTGCTGATGATTGCTGCCTTGCGCCATGTCAAAAATAAACCGTTGATCGTCCAACATTTGTTAGAGCGTTTTGATTTGGTGGATGCCAGCAACCGACTAGTCAAAAATTATTCTGGTGGCATGCGACGACGCTTAGACATCGCCATGAGTTTTATCGGCGAACCTGACCTGCTCTTTTTGGATGAACCGACGACCGGGTTAGACCCGCAAAACCGCTTAGCCACATGGCACATGATCAAAGAGATCGCCGCTCAAGGACGAACGATTTTCCTGACGACCCAATACCTAGAAGAAGCTGAATTTTTAGCAGACCAAGTCGCCATCTTGCATGAAGGGAAAATCATCTTGCAAGGAACACCAACGGAAGTCAAAGCACTGCACCCTTCGCAAACGATGGAAATCAGCGTATTGACGAAAGAACACTTGCAGACCGTTCGTCAGCATCTGTCTGATTTTCCGCTGCAAGTCAATGAGTCCAGTCTCTCTCTGACATTTCCCGTCAGTCAAGACTTCCAGCATTCCTTCACGCTGTTGCAGGAACTCAATCAACTACCGATCACCATCACCAGTTTTAATCAAAAGAATGCTTCTTTAGAAGATATTTTTCTAACACTTGTCCAAGGAGGAAACCAATGAAAGCAATTATAGAAACCAACACCTTATTCAAACGCAATCTCTTGCTATCGATTCGCAGTATGGAGACTTTACTAAGTGGAATTTTGACCCCAGCGATTTTAATGATCCTCTTCGTCTATGTTTTTGGGGGAGCCATGAACGTCGGCGATACCTCTTATGTCGATTTTGTCGTTCCTGGTGTTCTCGTCCAATGTATCGCCCAAAGCGCCTCCTCCGTTGGGGTAACGGTGACGGAAGATTTGAAATCCGGCATGGTGGAACGGCTGATGACCTTGAATATTTCTAACTCAGCCTTTTTAAACGGCCATGTCTTCGCCGCGACCCTTCGGAGCTTGATCAGTACCTTGGTCGTGTTGATCGTTGCCATGGTCATCGGTTTTCGCCCTCAAGCCACAGTTACAGGCTGGGGACTCGCCTTCCTATTGATCTTTTGCTTCACCTTCGCCTTCACTTGGGTCTCAGTTCTGGTTGGTCTCATCGCCAAAAGCCCCGAGACAGCTACCTTGTTTACTGTCTTGATCACCCTTTTGCCCTACTTAAGCTCTGGTTTCGTCCCTACGGAAACCATGCCGCGCCCGTTAGCCATTTTTGCTGAATACCAACCAATGTCGCCGATCATCCATTCTTTGCGAGGACTTTTGTTAAACTTGAAAGATACCACCTTGATCAGTGCCTTTAGCTGGTGCGGCGGTATCGTAGTGGTGAGCTGGTTCTTGGCACGAATGCTTTATCAAAAACGGTTACGCTAGGTAAAAGGAATCAGTGGTATAATATAAGTAGTTTTCTATTATAAAAAGGCAGGGATACCCATGGATCTTAAAAACCGTCTGATCGCCTTC
This sequence comes from Enterococcus sp. 2G9_DIV0600, assembly GCF_002140615.1. Classification (NCBI taxonomy): domain Bacteria; kingdom Bacillati; phylum Bacillota; class Bacilli; order Lactobacillales; family Enterococcaceae; genus Enterococcus; species Enterococcus sp. 2G9_DIV0600. The sequence goes on along the minus strand of NZ_NGLL01000002.1, from coordinate 98,985 downwards.
GCTAAGACCTTCAATGATGTTCAGGTCGACCATCCGTTTGCAAAGTTTCCTGAGTACCAAGTCTTGCGACACCGCAAAAACGGCAAATGGTTTGGCTTGCTGATGACTGTAGAAAAGCAGAAATTAGGCCTGGAAGGAACAGGAATGATCGAGATTTTAGATGTCAAAGCAGCGCCCGAAATGGTTTCGATCATCAATCAAAGTCGCGGTTATTTACCCGCTTATCACATGAATAAAAACCATTGGCTCACCGCATTACTAGATGACTCTGTATCAGAAAAACAACTCCAATCTTTGTTACGAGACAGCTATGAACGTACCCGTTAAACCAAATATCACCAAAAAACCGATCAACGATGCACCTGTATAGGAGCACCGTCGATCGGTTTTCTTTTATAACGGATCCTGTGTCATCCGTGAGTCTAACGAAACACTTAGGCCAACTCTTCTCCGTTTGTTGCAATGACTTGTTTGTACCAATCAAAGGATTTTTTCTTGGAACGATCCATCGTGCCATTGCCTTCGTCATCAAAGTCAACATAGATGAAGCCATAGCGTTTGCTCATTTCGCCTGTTGAAGCACTGACAAGGTCGATACAGCCCCATGGCGTATAACCGATCAAGTCTACGCCATCAGCAATCGCTTCCCCCATTGCTTCAATGTGGCGGCGCAAGTAATCGATACGATAGTCATCTTCGATCTTACCTTCTTCGTTAAAGGTATCAATGGCTCCTAAGCCGTTTTCCACGATAAACAACGGTTTTTGGTAACGATCATACAGTTCATTCAACGCGATGCGCAGCCCTTCTGGGTCGATTTGCCAGCCCCATTCACTTGCTTCTAAGAATGGATTGCGGACACCACCCAACAAGTTTCCTTGCACTTCATCGGCTTCTTCTGTGGTGATATCCACGGCAGAAGACATGTAGTAGCTGAAGCCAACATAGTCAACAGTATGTTCAGCAATCAAGGCTAAGTCTTCTTCGGTAATCTCAAGATCCTCTTTATTGACGCCGTGTTCTTTGTACAAACGATCCGTAAAAGATGGGTATTTTCCACGTACTTGCACGTCGGCACAGTAGTAGTTGAAGGCTTGATTATGGATCATCGTCGCCACTTGGTTGACCGGGTTCGCATCAATGCTGTAAGTCGTTGCATAAATGATCATACAACCGATCTGTAACTCTGGGTTTAATTCATGGCCGATTTTGACTGCTTTACTGCTGGCAACAAATTGGTTGTGCCACGCTTGGATCACGTTTGTAAAGTCGCTGGCACCCGTGCTGTTGACCATCCCTTGACTCAATGCGGAGAAATGGAAAGCAGAGTTGATCTCATTGAAGGTCATCCAGTATTTGACTTTGCTGTGGAACCGTTCCAAGACAACTTTTGCAAAACGTTCATAGAAATCGATCAATGCTCGGTTTTTCCAGCCACCGTATTCTTTGGCTAAATGCAAGGGCATTTCATAGTGAGAGATCGTAACCACTGGCTCGATCCCGTATTTCAAACATTCATCGATCAGCGCATCGTAAAATGCTAGCCCAGCTTCGTTTGGTGTCGTTTCATCGCCTTTTGGAAAGATACGTGTCCATGCGATAGAAAAACGATAGCTCTTGAAGCCCATTTCTGCAAACAACGCAATGTCTTCTTTGAAACGGTCATAATGGTCGATCCCGCGATGATTTGGGTAGGTGTATTTGTCCTCATCGATCGTCCAATCAAACGTATCACTGCCTAAAATCGCTAAACGCTGTTTGCCGCCAGGCATTGCATCCGCCACTGACAAGCCTTTGCCATCGCGATCGAACGCCCCTTCTAATTGATTCGCTGCGGTCGCGCCGCCCCATAAGAAATTTTCTGGAAATTTTGCCATTTGCTCGTTCTCCTTTTGTTTTCTTTTGATAAACCTACCTAGCTGGTTACTGAAAAATCCCCGATAAAAAACAAAAAACCTAAATAAGAGCCGCTGCTAAAACGAGAAGAGCGCTTTCTTATTTAGGTCTTGCCTGATCGAGTCAGTAACAATCCACGTGGGTTTTCTTTCTTTAACTATAGCACTAACTCGTTGGCTTGTCATCATAAAATCGGTTTCTTTTAAACCGTTTCCCCCGTTGCATCGATACTTTCAGTTTGAACCTCCGCTTGCGCTGCTTCTGCTTCCGTTTTTAATTTTCCTTTATCTAAAACTTTAACAAAAGGAATGTACAGCAAGCAGCCTGCCAAAACGCAAACGACTTGTAGAACTGCGACCTGCCAGCCTCCAGCTAGAAACCCATTTAGAAAAATCGGTGTGCCAAAGGGAACTTGTACGCCACTAAGTCGTGGGACGATCCCACTCCAGATCGCTAGGTATGCTACAAGCACTTGAACCAATGGTGTTAATATGAACGGAATCGCCATGATTGGATTCAAAATCAGCGGTAAGCCAAAAATCACCGGCTCATTAATGGTGAACAATCCAGGAACGGCACTCAAGTTAGCGACTGTCCGTGATTGTTTGGATTTCGCCAACAGCAAAATAACGATAATCAATGACAATGTTCCTCCAGCCCCACCAATACCAGCAAACAAATCATAAAACGACTTGCTCAAAATATTCGGCAGCTCGGAACGCGCAACGCCGCTAGCTAAAGCATCCATATTTTCCACATCCATTGGTAAGTACAAAGCGGTGACAAAGCTACCCACCACCAACGAACCATGGATACCGAAGAACCATAGCACCATTTGGATCAGTACAATAAATAACAACGAACCGACACTAGAAGACAAGCTTTGCAGCGGCATTGCCAAGATTTGATAGATGAAATCTGAGAATGAGCCATAAGAAGTAAAACTGAATGCCCAGCTAATGACGATCGCGGTAAACCCAGAAATAATTGCTGGAATCAAACCGGCGAAGGTATCCGTCACAAATTGCGGCACGCCTGCTGGCATTTTGATGGCGATATTTTTTTCTAAAATAAAGCAGTACAAACGAGCAAAGACTAAGCCACAGATCATAGCGGTAAACAAGCCTTGAGAGCCGAGTTTGCTCATGTCGAGAGTCGTTGTTTCCTCCAAGGTGACCATTGGCGTCATCATCAAAAAGGCAAACAACGAAACGATGCCGGCAGGGACTGCCGACTGCTTAAATTCTGTCGCTAAACGGTGCCCGACAAGAAAGGAAGCGTACACTGAGATAACCCCAACGGTCATACTGTAACCGACGGAAAAATAACCGCCAATATTGATCGAGTTGATAAAATCTGTCCACCCTTGAATCGGCAAAACTGCTAACAACAAGGCGATCGAGCCAATAATGTTGATCGGCAGCGTCGCCATCAACCCGTTTGAAATTGCCTTTAAATACCGATTGTTGGAGATTTTATCTGCAAATACTAACACCTTATCCATATACTTATCCATTTTTTTCACTCCTTTATTTGGATGACGAACAATACATCTTCGTGACAATTGTGGGGATGGAAAACAGTGATACCATCAGTAACTGTCAGTTTTGGTTTCAAGAAACGATTGGTGTTCAAATCGATCAATGTGACGGTCGCTGTAGAAAGATCTCCTTGCAGGCGAACTGTTGTATTGCTTGGCAAGTAAAGCAAGGCATCCTTCCTTCCTGCGATAGCTGCCATACGAATCTGTTCATCTGCATCGATCAAGCGCTCTTGGCAAGGCACAAGCTCCTGAATATTTAATAATTCAAATAATTGCTTGATAAAGCCATAGTCATCTGCCCCAGGAAAAGACAAAGCTTCTGGCCAAATCATCGGACGATCAAATGCTTCCCCGATTTCTTCCGCAAAGGTTGCCGTCGAGGTTTGCCAACTCCAGATGCCGTGAGCACCGTACGTGATCCCAGCCGAGCCGCCGGCTAACAATGATTGCCATGCTGCTTTGCGGACATCTTTTTGACCAAATCGACCGTATACGTGACGGGCATAGCCCATTTGTTCATAGCAAGGTTCTGAGTTGATGATCGGCAGCTGCGGTTGTCTTTGATAAAAACGCTCTGCCAAATAATAAGGCATATTCAAAAAGGCGCTGTTATGACCTGATTGGTATAAAAATAAGTCCAAATGTTCGACGATCGTTGCGGGAATCTCTTCAAAACGTCCCTTGATATGAATCGTTTTCAGGGTATTGGGCGAATGCTTTTCAAAGAAAACAAAGGCTTCTAGATACGTATCGATGGTTGGCTGTGTTGGGAAGTCCGTATCGCCACCAATAAAGTAGATCGGATGGAAGGCATCAAACGTCGCAATCACTTTTTGATAGTAGGCCTGGCGGCAATCCTCCGGCAACACGTTGCGTTCTTTGTCCAACTGGCTAGCCCACGTGCCTGCGACATAGTTTGACCACAAGACGACCAACGCTAAAGTAAACCCTTTCTCATCGGCAATTTTACAAAGACGCTGAGCCCGTTCGAAATAGGCATCCTCCCAAACAGTAAAATCAAAGACGCCCGCATCAAGAGGAAACGGCAAGCAGTCAAATTGACCACGGCTGCGATCCCATTGCGGTAACACATTGATTTGAAGGGTATTGAAGCCCTGCTCTTTGCGTTTGTCTAAGTAGGTGATCCAGTCATTTTCTTGAATACTAGTAAAGGCACTCCAGCAAGTATCGGCTAAATAAAAGAAATGCTGGCCGTCTCGCAATAAGGTGCGTTTATTTTGGCTTACGGTGATTTTCACGGTGGTGTTCTCCTTTCATCGGCACAAGTTGTGCACTGGCGGTTTTTTAATCAATATAACTGCTAAGCCAGCCTTCGCACAGCTCAAACCATTTAGCGACATGAGTATTGAGGTGACTTGGCTTGCGTGCCGTTGTTCGATCCGCTAATGCCAGTCCGTGTTCGCCTTTTTCAAAAATATGCAGTTCAAATGGAATCTCTGCTTCTCTTAATTTGACCGCCAGCTTCAACGAGTGTGCCACATCGACTAAGACGTCTTCCGTCGTATGCCAGAGAAACATCGGAGGTGTCCACTGATCGACATGATGCAAAATGTTCATGGATTGAATGGCTTCTTCCGTCGGTTGTTTACTCCCAAAAAAGCGTTCGTTGGCAGTTAAAGGTGTTTCGATCAGACGAGCGGCAAAGCCTAGCTCATCGATTGGGAAGGCATGCTCTTGATAAACCAATGGGTAGCCAGCGATCGCCAAATTCACTTTCAATAAGTCACTGCTAACGCCCAATGCTTCTGCCAGCTCAGCATCGTGCCAGCGCGTCGCTAACTGCAACGCTAGATGTCCGCCTGCTGAAAAACCGCAAACGATGATTTGCTCTTCATCCACCAACCATTCTTGAGCATGCTCGCGAATGATCTTGACGGTTTGGGCGGCTTCCATCAAGGCATTATGGGGAACGTTTTTCACTTGGTCACCGGTGGTGTACCATAAAACAACGCTATTTAGCCCGATACTATTGAATTTCAAGGCAATGACTTCTGCTTCTCGATCACTGGTAAAGGCGTAGCCGCCGCCTGGACAGACGATCACTAGCGGTCGTTTCTTGCCGACATTGTACTCTTTGGATTGGTGCAATAAATAGGTAGCCACGTAAGCCGTTTGATTCAGTTGAATTCGTTGAATCTCCATATAGTTCCTCCTTTATCCTTCACTAAAAGCAGCTGACTTCTCAATGAACCGTTTCCATTTTTCATATTTCAAACGGATCACGGCCTGTTCGGCTTGCGGAACGATCGTGGTTTGCTGAATAGCTGGTTCATTCATGGTTGGATTGGCAACAAGCATCGTGCCGATGGCTGAAAATTCTTCGACTTCGCTGACGATGACGGGTTTATTGATCAAAGTCGCTAATAAGCTCATCAAGGCGCGGTTTTTCGAAACACCGCCATCGATCATTACCTGATTGATCAGTCGTTCAGCGACTTCTTCCATCACATCGATCACTGCTTTGATTTGAAAAATGATGCTTTCTAAAACGGCTTTCAACAGCTCATGAGTCGTCGTCGTGCGTTTCATGCCGACAAAGCTGGCGGTCATCGTATTATCCCAAAATGGGGCACCCATTCCTTGCAATGCTGGGATAAAATAGATGTCTTCTTGACTGTCACTGGTCAGCACTTCTTGACAGATCTCAGTTACATCTGGCAGCGGAGCCACTTGCTCACTGAACCAGTTGATGGCGTCACCACAGGAACGGATGATGCCTTCTAGCGCAAACGCTGTTTCCTGGCTAGTTTGCCAGCCGACCGTCGTCAAAATGCGGCGATCCCGCAACGTCTGCTCCTGCTGCACTTGCATCATGATCGAACAACCGGTGCCCATCGTGATTTTTACATCCCCAAGGCTTTGACAACCTTCCCCGAATAATGCCGCTTGTGAATCGGCTAAGATTCCTTTGATAGGGATTCCGTGATAGTTACCGAAAACCGTATCAGCAGGTTGGATCGCTGGCAAGTCTGCTAAATGGATGCCAAAAAGTTTGACGAGCTCTGCATCCCAACGGCCCTCTTCAATATTGTAAAACAATGTTCGGCAAGCGTTGCTGGCTTCTGTCGCAAATACTGTCCCTTGCGTTAAATTCCACAGGAGCCAACTGTCCATCGTACCGATCGCCAATTCGCCAGTCCCCGACTTTTCCTTGATGGCCGATAATTCTTGGGCCAACCATTTCACTTTGGTGCCAGAAAAATACGGGTCTAAGCGCAAACCGGTCTTTTGATTGATCGTCCTTTCCCAGCCTTGTGCCGTCAATTCTTCACAAATCGCGGCGCTGCGGTTGCATTGCCACACGATCGCATTGTACAGGGGATTGCCAGTCAATCGATCCCAAGCAACGATCGTTTCTCGCTGATTGGTCAATGACAAGGAAACGATTTGATCTGCAGTGATCGCTTGGTCTTGAAACACTTGTGCCAGCAATTCTTGGACATTTTGCCAAATCTCGAGGGGATCATGTTCGACCCACCCGACTTTTGGATAAATTTGGCGATGTCTTTTATCGTAACGCTGCAGGATTTTCCCTTCTTGAAACAGTAAGAGCTTGGTACCGGATGTACTCTGATCTAAAACAAGCTGATAGGTCTTGTCCATCTTAAGCTCCTAGAAACGCAACCGCTGTTTTCGCTATGGAGGCACCGTCTAATCCATAATGGGCAAACAGTTCTGCCGAAGAACCAGTAATCAAGGCTTCATCCGGAAAAGCAATGATTTTTTGTCGAATGCCCGTTTCTTCTGCCAGCGTTTCCGCCACGGCAGCTCCTAAGCCGTTGTATCGGCTGTGTTCTTCCACAGTGATCACGGTGCCTGTTTCTTTCGCTACTCGTTTGACCGCTTCTGAATCAAAGGGCTTCAAGGAATGAACATTTAAAACGGTAGCAGTGATGCCTTGTTTTTCCAATAGCTCAGCAGCATCCAACGCTTGGCGCACGGTTTCACCGGTGGCGATCAATGCGACATCTTGACCGCTTCTCAGCTCAATGGCTTTGCCGATCTCAAAAGGATAATCTGCAGAATCATAACAATCTTCAACAGGATTGCGACCGAGACGGATATAGGCTGGTTGATTTGATGCCGCTAAGGCTTTAAACATTTGGATCGTTTCAAAGCGATCTGCTGGCAACAGCACTTGCAAATTAGGGATCGCTCGTGCCACTGCGATGTCTTGCAAGGAATGATGACTCATGCCTAATGCCCCATAGCTGACACCGCCGCTGATGCCTATGAGTTTGACATTTTTATTCGAATACGCGACATCGACTTTGATCTGCTCAATACTGCGCATGCTGAGAAAACAAGCAGGGGAGGCAACGAAAGGGCGTTTGCCCATATGGGCTAAGCCGGCCGCAATACTGACGATGTTTTGCTCTGCGATCCCTACTTCCACCAATTGTGTCGGTAATTCCTTGGCAAAAGGTGCTAACGAAGCGGAACCACGAGAATCACTGGTCAACACCGTAATCGCAGGATTCTTTTTTCCTTCTTCAATCAATACGTCACACATCGCTTGGCGATTGGCAATATTATTTTTTCCCATGAGTCAAAACCTCCATTTGCTGATCAAGTTCGGCAATGGCTTGTGCAAGCTCTTCTGCCGTTGGCACTTTATGATGCCATTGCGCTTGATTTTCGGCTGCAGAATAGCCTTTGCCTTTGATGGTTTTGGCAATGATCAGCTTCGGTTGATTGGGCTGATGCGGTTTTTCTAATGCAGCCACCAAGGCAGCCATATCATTGCCATCAACGATATGCACATCCCAACCAAAGGCACGCCATTTTTCATCTAGCGGCTCCACTGCCATCACATCTTCCGAGGCGCCAGTGATCTGCAAGCCGTTGCGATCAATGATGGCGGTCAAATTGTCCAGCTGGTAGTTGGCAGCCGCCATGGCTCCTTCCCATACCGAGCCTTCTGCTAATTCGCCATCTCCCAACAACGTATAGGTTTGATACGTGCGGTGATCCAGTTTGCCTGCCAAGGCGATCCCTACTGCGACAGGTAAGCCGTGACCTAGCGAACCAGTATTCATTTCAACACCAGCTACTTTATTGTTTGGATGACCGATCAGTCGTGAACCAAATTGCGAAAAGGTGGCTAATTCTTCTTTCGGCAAAAAACCTTTGTCCGCTAAAACGGCCCATAGTACTTCTGCCGCATGTCCTTTACTTTGGATATACTGGTCACGATCTTGCTTTTTGGGGTCTTTCGCATCGACATTCATTATCCGATAATACAAGGCCACTAAAATATCGGTACAAGAAAGATCCGAACCAGTATGACCCGTTTTTGCTTGATAGATCAGCTCTAACACGGATTTTCGAATCGTTAAAGCCTTCATTTCCAGCTCGTTTATTTCCATGATTGATCCCCTCTCAAGTATGCTTTGACGTCTTCTTCGATTGGATCATAAAAATCTGGCTGCACACCGATGTATTTGCATGCTTCGTACAAGATCGGCACCACATTTTTTCTGACCGCCGCAACGTGATGAATATAAGGGCCCTCAACGAGTTTGAATTCCAAGCGATTCAAATTCGCAAATTCCAGATAGAGATAGGTCCCTTGATTGTATGGTCCATCAATCCCTTTACCAGTGCCCATCAGCAGTGAGTACTCGCCGTTGTCCCCATCAAAGCGACACAGCGTATACTCGTCTTTGATTGCCCGAAAAGCGACTGATCCTGGATAGTCAAAAACAAAATGTCGTTGCGGCAAGATCGGTTTGGTCTCTGCGGTGGAATAAGCAAAAACCCCTAAGTGCTGCAGCAATTCGCCATTCTCGTTTTCTGGATGGCGGCAGTTGACATCCGCAAAGATTGCTCGGTGTTCCCCCAACGAAGCGGCTTCGACCAACAGTTCCGAGATCGCCCCATGGACATCCGTCTCACAGACAAAAGGTAAGCCTTCTTCTTGTAACAGCGACAAGGAGGCATACGGTAAAATACCGATTTCGTCTTGTAAGGCCGTCCAACACTGGATGACCCCTGCATTGCAGCCGTAGCTTTCACATAAGTTTTGCAAAGCCACTTTGAGGGCTGCCACCATCTCCAAATCTCTCGCCGAAATTTGGACTTCCGTATTGGTTTCAAAATAATCAATGACTGCTTGCAATTTATCTGGCTGCTGTTCTTTGACTTTCTTGATTTCCTGCACCACTTCTTGAATCGGTACTGGTGATAGCGAGATATTGAAACGCTCCAATAGTTCGCCTTCGTTGCAGATCACGGTCCAAAAATCAAAGGGGCGCGGGCCAACTTGCAAGATTCGTGTTTGTTTGAAGGTCTTGACGACATTGCAGACTTTGATAAAGTCTTGCAAGCCGCGGGCAAATTCCGGTGAATCAATATCAGAATTTTTGACATAGGTGAAGGGTACCTTGAAACGGCGTAAGACTTTCCCGATAGCGAAAAGACCGCATTGCGTATCCCGCAAACGTGAACCGTCAGCGGCTGGTGTCTCGTCTTTGGGTCCCCATAGTAAGACGGGAACATCTAGTTTTTTGGCTAAACGAGCGCAGGCATATTCCGTACCAAAGTTTTCATTGGCTAGAAAAAGACCGTCGATCTTTGCTGCTTTGAATTTTTCGGCGATTTTTTCAACCCCTTCATCATCGTATAGTAAGCCGTCTTCATTGATATCTAAAATATCTACATAATCAATGGCGAGTTCGTCCATTTTTTGTCGTGTCAGATTGGCGTACTCAATGGCTGCTTCTGCACTAAACAAATTTCTTCTAGTCGGGGCGAACCCGATGGTTACTTTATCCATAAAACCACCCTTTGCGTTTTAGTATATTTAGCTAAATTTTTATTTCTTCGACGATTCGTGTTACATTTTTGCTCAGAAATTCCTCATCCGTCAGTAAAACGATTTTTTTATCAGGAAAGGCTGTGGCGACTTTCGCTTGATTGAAGCGGGTTTGAGGAGCTAAAATCAAAAAATCATAGTCATTCCCCACCATAAATATTTCTGAAAAAGGCGCGGAATTGACTTGGTAATGCTGATCATCCGCTAGTTGTTCTTTGAGCGCTTTGACGAGCAGTGCGCTGGAGAGCCCAGTTGCACAAAAGAGACCGATCTGTGTCATCTATTCACTTCCTCAAAATGTAATCCCTTACTTTTTACACCTTAAATATAGCACAAGCTAAATATTTTGCAATAGTTTTAGATAAATATTTTTGTTTATTAACTAAAAAAGGACAAAACGCTTGCTAAACGTTTTGTCCTTTTTCTTATTTTTATCTTAATTGATGCTTTCACGTTCGACGATCGTCGTGGCGACCAGCATTTTCAGATGGTTTTCATCTTCATTGGTGATTTTCTCGATCAAGCGTCGCACAGCTTGGCGACCAAGGTACACTTTATCTACTTTGACGGTGGTCAGTGGTGGGTTGCAAAATTCCGCCAAAGGAATATCATCGAACCCAACGATGGTCAACGGATGATCGGGAAACACTTCGCGAATGGCTTTCATGGCACCGATGGCGATATTGTCATTGACCGCAAAAAAGGCGCTTGGTAACGGTCGCTGATCGTCACGCAAGGATTCCAAATAGACCTTCATATCTTGATAGGAACCCTCCAGGGTAGGTTCTACTAAGGCTTCCGTCTCTTCATAATGGATCAGATCATGCTCTTGGATCGCTTGGACGAACCCTTGCTTACGTTCACGGAAGTTGTTGATTTGAAAGGTAGAATTGATGATGCCGATGTCACGGTGGCCTTTTTCGATCATCTTTTCAACGATCTCATAGGCACTGTCACGATTATTAATGGCGACAAAATCAAAGTCCTGCGAATTAAATACCGTATCTAAAATCACTAACGGTACTTCCAAATGGCGAAAGACTGCTAAATCTTGTTTTTCTAATTCCGTTCCTAACAATAGCAAACCATCTACTAATTCTGGGCGGATCTTTTCGATCGGATCTTCCTCTGGCGCCAATGTGATATGGGAAATGACCAGTTCATAGCCTAACGCACTGCACTCCATTTCGATTCCTCGGATCAATTCAGAAAAGAAAGGCGTATCCCCTACGACATTTCCTTGTTTGTTCATTATGACAAATTTGATTTTTTGACTTTCCGTTTTTTTAATTTCTCGCTGATCAAAATACCCCATCTCACGAGCGATCTTCAAGATCGCTTGCCGTTTTTGTTCACTGATCCCCTTACGATTGTTGATCGCATTAGAGACTGTTCCGCTGGAAACGCCAGCTTTTCGGGCAATATCAGAGATCACAACTTTCATTTGCTCACCGCTTTCTGCTTCTCATTCTGTTAAAAGTATAGCAAAAGAATTGTTTTTTTACTACCAAAAAAGCTAAAACAAACTAAAAATTTTAGTTTGTTTTAGCTTCTACTTTGATTAGTTACTTTGTGCCGCCAAAATGCAGAAAGACAATGGATCGAGGGTTATCCCTGACGCTGCTACGCCACGAGAAGTGATCCCAGCTCCTTTGGGGTCAGCAACGATGTGCCAAGAAGCATTTTCTGTTGTCGTCGGTAAGTCAAAGGACCAGCTTTCTTCCGTGCTGTTGAGTATAACGAACAAAGAACGCCATGGATGCTGTTTGTCACGATTGGGTACTTGATACGCCAAGCGATTTTCATCCTTTGTCTCATAAAAGACCATGCTTTCAGCCGTTTGGGTCGTGGCATCTCTCAATGGTGCATAGGACTGCCGCAATGCCCACAAGCCCCGATACAGCTCGCGCAATTCTTTGAAGGTTTTGGCACGTGCCCAATCCAGCTGATTGACTGCCAGTGGCGAACGGAAGGAATTTTCATCGCCTTCTTTGGTACGGCCAAATTCTTCCCCTGCTTGGGTCAGCACGGCTCCTTGGCTAGTAAACAAAATGGCTGCTGCTAGTTTGTTGCGGGCTAAAAGCTCAGGATCAAACTCATAATTTCTTTCCTTCGCTGAAGCCTGCATGGTTGCCACCAGTTTGTCCCATAAGGTCAAATTATCATGGACTGACGCATAGGCGATCACTTGGCGGGGCGATTTTGCCCAGCGCTCGGCGCCTTCTTGCCCAGCAACTTTTGTATTTCCTTGAATCGCCGTTGCCAAATTTGCCGCATAAAAGGTTTGCTTGACTTGCGGTTGACCATTCATTCCTTGAATAAACGCGCCGTCTGTTTCTTCAAAGACATCGCCTTTGATACTGTCTCTTAAATCATTACTAAAAACCGCAACGCCTTCTGACAGGGCCCAAACATTGCTTTTATTGGCTGGGATATTCGGCTGAATGATTTGATTACTACCGGCATCCCATGGCTCGCCGTATAAGATCACATGACTGAAGCCGGCATCATCTAGGCGTTGCCGCAACTGGTTCATGGTTTCCACATCGATCAAGCCCATCAAATCAAAACGAAAGCCGTCAATTTTGTATTCTTGCGCCCAATATAAAACTGAATCAATGATAAATTTACGCATCATTTTCCGTTCAGAAGCCACTTCATTGCCGCAAGCAGAACCGTCCGCAAAATTCCCTGCATCATCTTGACGGTAGTAATAATCAGGCACCGTCAAATTAAACCATGATTCTTCCGTGATCGCAGTGTGATTAAAGACCACATCCATCACAACGCCGATGGCTTCTTCGTGCAGCGATTGGATCATTTGCTTGCATTCACGAATCCGCGCCTTGGGATCACTAGGATCAGAAGCGTATCGTCCTTCAGGTACATTGTAATTTTTCGGATCATAGCCCCAGTTGTAGGCAGACGAAGTTTCATCATTGTCAAAATCGAAGATCGGCAGCAGATGAACATAATTGATCCCCAGCTCTTTTAAATAGGCTATGCCAGTTGGTTGACTTTCATCTCCCACCAGATGGGTCTTTTTTTCAGTGAAGGCTAAATATTTTCCGCGATTTTCTGGTGAAATCCCGCTGTTTTCGGCGCCACTGAAATCTTCGACATGTAATTCCCAAATATAGGCATCTGTGATCGACTGCTGACCGACGCCGTGACTTTCCTGCCAACCTTCAGGATCTGTTTCCTTTAAATCAATGATCGCACCGCGGTTTCCGTTGATCCCTACTGCCTTGGCATAAAGATCCACCGCTTCGATTTTCTGCCCACCTCGTTGAAACTCAAAGGTATAAAACAGCTCCTTGACGTTTTCTTCCGTCGTGACTTGCCAACAGTTGTCTTCTTGAACCATTGGCAGCGTCAGCAGACGATCGTCAGTCCCAGCAACACCGCTTTGATAAATCAATACTGACACGGCCTCTGCTTCTGGTGACCAGCATTTGAACGTGGTTTGCTGTCCTTGAAAAGTCACACCAAGATCATTCCCGTGATACGTATGTTCTTCTAAAAAACCGATCCTGCGATCGATCGCAATCTTTTTTTCTCCATACTGCGTGTTTTGTCCCATCAAAATTCCTCCATTCAACGTTGCTAACTATAAAACCCAGTTACTTTTCTGCTATTTCTACCTTCTCATATTTCTTGAAAATTGCCAACAATAAGCCGCCCCTTCTTCGGCCTAAAAAATAAGCCTTAACACTACAGACAAGACCTTTTCTTATTTTGCTGAACGACTCCCGCCTATTTTTATCAAAAGAAAAACCCCCACTCGTTGAACGGCTCTTAAAGAGTAGCTATTGCTTCTAATCTTTAAGATCACTGCTCCGATGGGGATTTTTGAAAAATAGGAAATCAATAATGGCAACGATAGCTGTCACAATATTCAGAAATCTTTTCCTTTCTTTCACGCTATCTATTGATCACTTACAGCTAGACCTGATTCAAGTAAGGTTTTAGGTAGATCATCTTGATAAAAACCAACTGGTTCATGAAGGACTCGCTGCCAATAATTTTGTGTCTCTTTCAAAAAATCAGCGTTATCTTGAGTATTTCCTTCACGAATAAACAGCAATACCAACCCACTAAAAAAAATCAAGGCTTCTTCATGGTACTTCCTCAGATCGTTTTCTTGCGCACATTGAAAAACAGCTGATTCAGCAATTGCTTCTTGAAAATATGCAAAAGAACGCTCTTTTATGTAAGGACCACAACCAATATCATTTAAAAATAATGCAAAAAAGAGGGCCCGATTGCGACTGGCGAACACGTAATAGTCATGCCAAAAACTGTATAAAGGATCTAGTGTCGCCACTGACTCTTTTTTTGCTTCATGAATATCGCGAAACACATCCTCGACCATCGCCTGCTTGAAATTCTGCATGTTTGAAAAATTCAAATAGATTGGTTGAGTCGATGTTCGTGCGTAATTAGCAATGTCGCGGACAGTGAGTGGTCGATAAAGATACTCCACCAGATATTTTTTTAAGCAATTGATCAAATATTTTTTCGTAATCGTTGCTTTTCTCATAATACCCCTTCCTTTCTGGACGTCACCAATTCTTGCTGACGTTCGTCTCATTCATTTTGACTACTTGCAGCTTTTAGAAACACAACCAACGCCCATTTTCTGACTGAAAGTAATCTATATACTTCTACTTTAACAAAAAAGAGCACGTTAACCTATACTTTCTGCCGATTTTCTTAATTTTATTTTTTATTTTTGACCATTTTGTCGAATGAGCTCTTGTTGTCATATGGTGCTCAGACTTAAGGCTGATTTTGACTGGTGCTGCTTGTGGAATGATACTATGTAATGTATAGTATGAGTATGAACAGGAGGAGAGCCTTTGGATGCCCAATTAAAAAAAGGATTATTGGAAATTTGTGTTTTAGCCTATTTGCAGCATGGTGACTCTTATGGCTATGAATTAGTCAAAAACATATCTCCTATACTGCCAATCTCAGAATCAACGCTCTATCCTATCTTGAAGCGCTTAGAGGCCAGCCGAGCGGTTGAGACTTATAATAAAAGCCATCAAGGACGGACGCGAAAATATTACCGCTTGACCAGACTTGGCAAACAGCGGATCGATGATTTTTTAACCAACGACTGGCCCCAATTGACATTGATCCAGCGATTTATTAAAGGAGGAACATTAGATGAACAGAGTTGATTTTATCAAGGCATTGGCTGCAGAATTATCCGAAAAAGTCAGACCTAGCGAGATTCATCAGCTGATCAACTATTATGACGAGATGATCGAAGATTTGATGGAAGAAGGATACACCGAAGAAGAAGCCGTGGCACGCCTTGGCTCCCCAAAAGAACTGATCCAAGCAGTCACCGAAACGGAAGAGGTCGTAGTAGAGATTCCTCGCCGCTTTCATCCCTTTTTGCTTTTGATCTTAGTGCTAGGCTTCCCATTGTGGGGCAGCTTATTGTTAAGTGCCGCATTGCTGATCCTAAGCTTTTTAATAATCATCTGGTGTGTGCCTTTCACCACTGGCATGATTGGTGTCACTACGTTTATCGGTGGGATCGCCAGCGTTGTCTTAAGTCCCATGCTGATGGCGGATGGTTTCTATCTCTTTTTAAGTCAGTTAGGTGTGGGGATTTTCTTATTTGGTTTAGGGCTGCTTTGCCTGATCGCCACTTATAGTATGAGCCGACCTTTTTCACGCCTTACCCACTCCCTTGTCGTTTGGCCGAAATCATTTGTTCAAAACTATCGAAAGAAGGCAGTCCTATGATCAAAATCAATAAGCGCTTTTTCGTTTTTCTCAGTCTGTTGTTTATTATTATCGGACTGGTCATCACCTTTATCGGTTTTTCAATGTCAGGGTACTCACCTGATGCCTACCATATTGAGCATCGTCGCTGGTATCAACTCGTTGGTTTCTATACGGAATAACAGACGGAAAATAATTATAAGTTGATTTTTTCGTCAGAAAAACAATCGATTTTCAACAATTTCATGTTTTGATGAAAAAATTGAACTTTCCTTTTTGATCTCACCATATTACTATATAGGTACATCCTGTATCCTATTTCATAGGGTAACCAGAAAAACCCATACCATCCTATGGGTTTTTTTGCTGTCTATAAAAGCAAAAAAACGTGCCGCAAGTCCAGTTATCGCCAAGCCAGCTATTTTAGCTAACCTTGGCAGAGCCTGTCTGCAGCACGTTTTTTCTAATGATCGATTATTCCCCTAGTGCTGGCTGTTCTTGCACAGTGCCAATAGGAAACAAGGCGCGAAACACCCGGCGAACGATTGGGCCTGCAATAAACAATTGCAAGGGCAATGCGACGATCACATTTTTCCCAATGTTGCTTAGCCAATTGACGAACACCGAGTGATCAGGGTTTGGGTGCATCAACGCACCAAAAAGTGACATACAGATCACCATGCCGGCGATCATCAATGAAGAAATCAAACCGATTTTTTTCCAAGTAGCTGATTGATGGTCCAAAAATCGAAACGCCAAACCTTTTGCCGGACCAGAAACAATGAACCAATCCAAAATAAAGGCGACAAAAAGGGCTAATGGCAATTCATTCCACGCCAATTGGAATGCCAATGCAGAAACACCGACTTGAAACATGAGGTTATAAACACTCATAAAATACACCATGAAAATACACATAAGTGTCGTATAGATCAAACTTTCTTTTTTGTTGATGGGCATGTAACAACTTCCTTTCTCTTTTTCGTACTCGACTATTCTAGCAGAAGAAAATTTTTCGTGTAAGTAAAAGTTTGAAAACTTTCAAAAAAGTTTTTTGCTATTTTTTTATCCACTTCTCTTGACACTTTCTTATGAAGTCAGTAGAATAGCGATAGATTAAATCGTACAGATAACAAGCGGGTTCGCTTGTCGAGAGAGAGGCGGTTTCTATGAGAATAGAAACGGTCTCTTTTTTTGCGAATTTTTAGAGGTGAGAATATGGAAAACAACAAAAAACTCGTGGGGGCGATCCTCGCAACCGGATTGATGTCATTTGCAGGCGTTCTGATTGAAACAGCTATGAATGTAACGTTTCCGACATTGATCGATCAATTTACGCTTTCAACATCCGATGTGCAATGGGTGACGACCATCTACTTACTGGTCATCTCCATCATTGTCCCAATATCGACCTACCTTTTGAAACGATTCTCATTGAGAACCTTGTTTCTAGCTGCCAACGCCTTCTTCCTTGTTGGCTTGGTGATCGACTTTTTATCGCCGACGTTTGCCATTTTGCTGATTGGCCGCTTTTTCCAAGGTGCCAGCACAGGGATCGCACTGCCTTTGATGTTCCACATCATTTTGACTTACTCCCCCTTTGAAAAACGGGGAGCGGCAATCGGCTTAGGGAATTTGACCACTTCCATCGCTCCAGCGATCGGACCGACATATGGGGGCTTATTGACCGCCCATTGGTCTTGGAATGCGATCTTTCTTTTCTTGATCCCAGTCTTGCTGATCTCCCTAGTACTCGGCCTTTACTCGATCCCTAAAACGGCTGGGGCAAAAGACACTTCCCTGGATTTACTGAGTGTATTAGGAATCGTCTTGATGTTCAGCGGCTTCTTATTGTTCTTGAATCAAGTAGGCACCTTAGCGAGTCTACTGCCGCTGCTTTTCGGTTTCATTGGTGCTGGCTTGTTTTATCAACGCTCAAAAGGCTCGAACCCATTGATTCGTTTGGCTGTTTTGAAAAACCGCAGCTTTAGTTTGTTTCTGTTTGGCTTTCTTGTTTGTCAATTCCTTTTACTGGGCATTTCCTTTGTCTTGCCGAACTTTGTCCAACTCGTCTTGGGAAAAGATGCTTTTACTGCAGGATTAGTTATGCTTCCTGGGGCGGCCATCGGTGCGGTCCTTGCGCCGATCTCTGGTCGGTTGCTGGATAAAGTTGGACCGAAAAAACCGATCCTGTCTGGTTTGACATTGATTGCCATCGGTTGGCTTGCCTTAGCCCTCGTTTTGCGTTCGCCTTTCATTTGGAGCCTAGTTGCTGGACATGTCTTTTACATGATCGGGATCGGCTTAGCCTACAGCAATATGATGACCACCGGCTTAAACAAGCTGACTCCTGCGTTGTACGCGGACGGTAATGCGATCTTTAATACGCTGCAGCAGTTTTCTGGCGCAGTGGCGACGGCTGTGGTGGCGACCATTATCAATTTGGCACAAAATGCGGCGACTGATTACACCCAAGGGACGGTCATCGGCTCTCAAATCGCCTTATTCTTTTTGTGGGCCCTGGTCTTACTGACTTTCCTATTAACGATCAACTACTTCCGCAAAAACACCGACAAAAAAGCTGTCAGCTAACTGTAGATTTGCCCATTGAAAAACAACGAAAAAAAGCCGCTCTCTCTTGAGGGCGGCCATAAAAAATCCGCTTCCGATCCCCCTTCTTAGTCAAGGGCGCTCTCGGAAACGGATTATTTTTTTAGTTTAATTCAGCGGAACCAACCGCTGTTTTGGCTGTCACTGTGCCTGTAGTCGTCAATGAAAGCTGACGCACTTTTTCGGCATTCGTGATGACCGTCAAAACATCGGTCTGTTTGCCAGCTGCGGTAACGGCATCTAGATCCATCACTGCAAGCTTCGTTTCTGGTGTGACCGTATCACCTTCAGAAACAAGGACCTCAAATGGCGCACCATTTAATTCCACAGTATCTAAGCCCATATGAACAAGAACTTCCGCGCCACCAGGGGTTAAAATCCCGATTGCATGCTTTGTTTCAAAAATGCTAGAGATCGTACCTGCAACAGGAGCATAAATCGTTCCATTCGTTGGCTGAACAGCAAAGCCGTCACCCATCATTTTTTGAGAAAAGACAGGATCAGAAACTTCAGTGATGGCAACTACATTCCCATCAGCTGGAGCATAAAGGGTTTCTTCTGAAACTTGTGCTGCTTCTGGGGCTGCAGTTGTCGGTGCAGCAGTCGTTGGTGCAACAGCCGCTGCTGCAGCTGTATCAGCAGCCAATTGCGGTTCTAATTTATTTAAGAAGGTAACTTTTCTAAAGATGATGGTGCAAACAAACGTGATCGCAATCGTCACCGCCATTGAGATGAAGACCATTGGATAGTTTTCAATTTTAAATGATAAGAAGCCAGGTAGTCCCCCTACACCAATACCTAATGCACGGGTATTCGTTGCAGTGATCAGCATACCACCAAAGGCAGAACCTACCATTGCTGCGACAAATGGGTAAACATATTTCAAATTGATCCCGAACATCGCTGGTTCAGTAACCCCCATGTAAGCAGAAATCGTTGCTGGAACAGAGACTTGTTCTTCTTTTTTATTGCCACGGTGAAGGAACCAAATCGCCAATACTGCCGTACCTTGCGCAATATTTGACAGCATGATCATTGGCCAAAGGTTGGTTGTCCCAAAATCCGCTACTAATTGAGAGTCGATCGCCAGCGTTGTATGATGCAATCCGGTAATAACCAAAGGCGCATACAGGCCACCGAAAATGAAACCAAATAACCAGTTTAATGGTGAGGTCAAGCCAGCATTTACGACCCAAGAAATGCCTGATCCGATTTGCCAACCGATTGGACCTAATACCATGTGAGCTGCTAAAATAGTTGGCAGCAATGAGAACAATGGAACGAAGATCATTGAAACCGCTTCTGGAATCCATTTCCGGAAGAATCTTTCAAGATAAACCAATAAGAAACCTGCCAGCATTGCTGGGATTACTTGTGCTTGATACCCAATTTTATCAATAGTGAAGAACCCGAAGTCCCACGTATAATTTTGAGCAATTTCTGCAGCAGAAGTTGAACTTACTGAATAAGCATTTAATAATTGCGGTGAAACCAATGTAATCCCTAAAACAATCCCTAATATTTGCGTGGTTCCCATCTTACGTGTAATACTCCAAGTAATCCCTACTGGTAGAAAGTGAAAGATCGCTTCACAGGGCAGCCATAAAAAGCCATTGACACCGTTCCAAAAAGTAGAAGCTTGCGTAATGGTTTGTCCACCTAGAGCTTCTAGCGGTACACCTTCTAAGAAATTTCTCAGCCCTAGCATCAAACCACCGACAATAATCGCTGGTAATAACGGGGTAAAGATCTCAGCTAACGTAGCGATCGCTCGTTGCACGATATTTTGATTGTTTTTTGCAATCGCTTTACTTTGTTCTTTAGAAACACCTTCTATTCCTGATACATCGGTAAAATCATTGTAAAACGTTGAGACATCATTGCCGATAATGACTTGGAATTGTCCCGCATTGGTAAACATTCCTTTGACACTTGGAATTTCTTCAATTGCCTTTTCGTTTGCTTTTGACTGATCGTTCAAAACAAAACGCATCCGTGTCGCGCAATGTGTTACTGCGGCGATATTTTCTTTGCCGCCAACATATTCCAGCAGCTTCTCAGCATCATCACGATACTTTCCCATAATTAATAAACCCCTTTCACATCCACTTGTATATATATGTTTTGATTACGCACTAATCATAACTTGATAGTTTTGATATTGCAAGCGTTTCAAACCAATTTTTTTCACTTTTCTATAAACAATACAAGTGAATAGAAAATATACCGTATTAAAACCTTGATAAATAAACGTTCTTTAAAATATTTGATTAATATAAAATAATATTGCCAATAACTTTATTTACTGTTTATTTGACAAAAAAGAATAAAAAAACAGGTGAGATAAATTGAAATAGCTTACAACT
This sequence comes from Enterococcus sp. 2G9_DIV0600, assembly GCF_002140615.1. NCBI lineage: Bacteria > Bacillati > Bacillota > Bacilli > Lactobacillales > Enterococcaceae > Enterococcus > Enterococcus sp. 2G9_DIV0600. Next base: position 77,987 of record NZ_NGLL01000002.1, on the reverse strand, counting down.
TACGTTATAATCATCTTGCATGTATAGACAAGTTTAAAGGAGGACAACTACTGTGAATACGATTATATTGTCTAAGGAAGAATGGCTATTAACGGATCAAACTGGTACGACCTATCCGTTTTCTGGGACTGACAGTGAACGAGTTGCCGCACTGACCGCGCAGCTGCAGCAAATGGAAGGTGGCGGGATCATCTCTGAATCGCTGGTGTTTACGAATGAAGAAGGGACTTTTTCACTGGACCAATGGTTGACAGAAAAATTGAATCGTCCCTTTGTTTGCACCACGAAAGAACAGTATGAAGAAAAAAGTGCTGAAATTCCTTGGACCCTCGAATACTATGGCTACACCCCTGGTAAAGATGAATACTCGGTGGAGTCACTTTTAACCGTCGGCAACGGCTATCTAGGGCTGCGAGGCACGACGCCTGAGATGACCATTTGTGAAGCGAACTATCCAGGGCTGTATTTAGCAAGTCTTTACAATACGGTAGAATCGGATGTTTCTGGTCATACCATCAGCAATGAAGACTTCGTCAATGCACCGAATCTGCAAAAAATGTACGTGAAGATCGATGATGAAGTGATCGACATCGCCAACAATCAGCTCCTTTCCTTTAAACGGACATTGGATCTGAAGACCGGCTTGTTCCAATCAGTGGCAGAAATTGAAACCAAAAAACAAAAGCGTCTGCGAATCGAAACGAAGAAAATCGCCAATATGCAAGACGTTCACCAATACAGCTTGGTCTATCAGTTTACCCCACTGAACTTTTCCGGCACCGTTACTTTCGTTAGTGAAGCCGACGGATCGGTTTATAACTATAACGTCGCTCGTTACCGTAGCTTAACCAACCAGCATTTGACCGTGAAAGAGGCAGCAGCTGAACAAAACAAAGCGCATTTAGTGGTCACCACTAACCAATCACAGATTACCGTTGTCCAATCCTCTGAACTGTTTTCACAGGACCTGCCATTGGCTGAGCTGCACGCTGAAACAAACGACCAGCTCGTCCGTCAGCAAGTAGCCCTTGAGGTGACGGAAGGCCAAACTTATCGGGTCGAAAAATCAGTCACTGTTGCCGCTTATCGCCAAGAAGAGCCGCAACCGGCATTTACGTTTTCTTCCTTAGCATTACCTGATTTTGCGACGATGTATACCGCCTCAAAACAAGCCTGGGATGAATTATGGGCGAAAGCGGCCATCGAAGTCACTGGTGACTTGATGTCACAAAAAATGCTGAATCTGCATACGTATCATCTGCTAGTCTCCGCAGCACCGAATGCTTATCAGGAGTCCTTAGATGCCAGTATCACTGCCCGTGGCCTACATGGCGAAGCCTATCGCGGTCATATTTTCTGGGATGAACTGTTTATCTTACCGTTTTACATTCTACATTTTCCTGACACCGCCAAAGAAATTTTGCTGTATCGCTACCGCCGCTTAGCTGCTGCCAAAAAAGACGCCCAAAAAGCCGGCTACCAAGGCGCCATGTTCCCATGGCAATCTGGATTGGATGGCAGTGAGCAATCCCAAGAACTGCATTTGAACCCTATCAGCGGCGAATGGAAAGAAGACCACAGTCGCTTGCAGCGCCACGTCTCCTTAGCGATCGCTTATAACATTTGGCAATACTGGCACAACACGCAAGATCGGGTCTTCATGGAACAATATGGGTTAGAATTGATGTTAGAAGTCGCCCATTTCTGGCAAAGTGCTGCCACCTGGGATGATGCTACTCAACGTTACTTTATCGATAAAGTCATGGGACCAGATGAATTTCATGAAAGCTACCCAAATAGTGAACAAGGTGGCTTGAAAAACAACGCCTATACCAATATGATGGTAGTATGGTTGTTTGAAGAGATCGAGAACCTCCAACAACAACTATCAGCAGAGAGCTTCCAAGCAGTATTGGAGAAAACGGCTTTAACCCCAGCGGATATTGCTGCTATGGCAGATATTCGTACCAAATTAGGCTTAGAGATCGATCAAGAAGGTATCATCGCACAGTTTGAAGGGTACTTCCAGTTGGAAGATCTGGATTGGGCCCATTATAAAGAGAAATATGGCAACATCTATCGGATGGACCGCATCTTGAACGCTGAAGGCAAGAGTGCTGACAGCTACAAAGTCGCGAAACAAGCCGATAGTCTGATGATTTTCTACAATTTCTCAAAAGAGCAAGTCAATCAGATTTTGGCAGATCTTTCTTACCAACTGCCAACAGACTATATTGAAAAAAATCTCCATTATTATTTGGCTCGCACCTCCCACGGCTCGACTTTGTCGCGGATCGTTCACGCTCAGTTAGCGGCAATGGTGGATGATCAGGAATTGGCTTGGTCGTTATACCAAGAAGCGCTCTCTTCTGATTACCGTGATATCCAAGGCGGAACCACGGCAGAAGGCATTCACGCCGGTGTCATGGCCGCTACGTTGTTTATTCCGTTAACCACTTTTGCTGGGATCGATATTCGAGAAGAGCAGTTGCAGATCACACCGAACTTGCCAAAAGCCTGGGACAGCTTAGCCTTCCAGCTAGAAGTTCGCGGCACCCACTTTGCAATGAATGTTACACATGAAACATTGACGATCACTGCTGATCAGCCAGTCACGATCTTAGTGAATGGGCAGCAAGTTTCGTTAGAAGCAAACAAAGAAGCAACGATTACTTACTAAAAGGAGTGTTCCACATGAAAAAAGGTTTTGTTTTTGATTTAGACGGCGTTATCACAGATACAGCTAAATACCACTACATTGCATGGAAAGAATTAGCTGCGGAGATCGGGATCGAGATCGATTTGAAATTCAATGAGCAGTTAAAAGGCATTAGCCGCATGGACTCTTTAGAGCGAATCTTAACCCTAGGCAATAAAAATGATGCCTACACAGAAGTCGAAAAAGAAGCCTTAGCGACGAAGAAAAATACCCACTATGTACAATTGTTACAAAGCTTGACTTCTGATGATCTATTGCCAGGGGTGAAGACATTCCTTGATGAAGCCAAAGCAAAAAACATTACTTGTGCCATCGCTTCGGCGTCCAAGAATGCGCCGTTTATTTTGGACAAACTAGGTGTCATGCAAGACTTTGATACGATCGTTGACCCAGCAACCTTGAAAAAAGGCAAACCAGATCCAGAAATCTTTATCCAAGCAGCGCTGGCACTAAGCATTGAACCGGCAGAAGCAGTTGGCTTTGAAGATGCTCAAGCAGGGATCGACGGCATCAAAGCTGCTGGTATGTATGCGGTAGGCGTTTATTCAGGAGAAGAACTACACGGTGCAGATGTGATCGTTGAAAAATTGACGGACCTAAACATTGACGAACTTTTGGCGAAATAGTCGATTGCATTTCCAATTTGGCCTCGCTATAATAGCCAAAGAGGGGGCAATCCGATGAACAAGTTCAAAGAGATATTTTTAGATTTAGAACAAAAAATTCTAGCAAACGAATACCCTCCGCATTCTTTGCTGCCTAGCGAAAACCAATTGATCAAAACTTATGGTGTCTCCCGCGAGACTGTCCGTAAGGCATTGAATTTATTGCGGGATGCTGGTTATATCCAAAAGAAACAAGGGAAAGGTTCAATCGTTTTAGACTTGAATCGCTTTGATTTCCCGATTTCCGGCTTGACGAGTTTTCGTGAGCTGCAAGATACCCAACGCATTCCTAGTGAAACAAAGGTTGTCGAGATCCGTAAGATCGCCGTGTCGCCAAAGCTGCACGAGACCACTGGTTGGCCTGTCGCTTCTGAGGCATGGAAACTGATCCGTCAGCGGAGAATCGATGGAGAAGTGGTGATTTTGGACAAAGACTACCTTGATGCTTCTATCATCGAAGAGTTGCCAGAAAACCGAGCGAAAGTATCGATTTTTGATTACTTTGAAAATGATCTTGGCCTTGAGATCGCTTATGCACAAAAAGAAATCACTGTTGACCCCGTCAACAAAGAATTGCGGGATCTAATGGATCTGCGTCCTGAAGATCAGCATGTCGTTACGGTTCGCAGCCTCGTGTATCTAGAAGACACGCGCTGTTTTGAATATACCGAATCGATCCACCGACTGGATAAATTCCGCTTTGTGGACTTCGCCCGTCGGCGCAAGATTTGATGGACGTATAGACGTGAAAAAGACAAAACAGACCTAGACTTCACCGAGAAGTCTGGGTCTGTTTTGTCTTTCAATAGCCCCCACTCGATGATGCTGGGATCGATACTCCCTCTTTTCGCCTCTGTCGCTAACGATTCATCCTTTGCTTTCCCGGCGTTTAGCTGCCTGCCAAGGAACAAAAAAGGCGCGATCATTTATGGGACTGATAAAATAGAGTTGATCTTGAACAACTCAGTCGTCCTTATTGACAATCAGCCACACAAAAAAGCAGTATCCTCTGAGAGGATACTGCTTTTGCTTGCTATTTGGCGTAATCCGTTGCGCGGGTCTCGCGAATAACGGTTACTTTGATATGACCTGGGTAATCCAAATCATCTTCGATCTTCTTGCGGATGTCGCGAACCAATCGTACAGCATCCAAATCAGAAATCTCTTCTGGTTTGACCATTACACGGACTTCACGTCCGGCTTGGACTGCAAAACTGGAATCGACCCCTTTGAAGCCGTTGGCGATATTTTCTAGGTTTTGCAAGCGGCGAATATAATTTTCCAATGATTCGCTGCGGGCACCTGGACGGGCTGCTGACAAGGCATCTGCGGCTGCAACTAAAACAGAGATAACCGATGTTGCTTCAACATCTCCATGGTGAGAAGCGATCGCATTGATCACCACACCATTTTCTTTGTATTTGGCAGCTAACTCAGCCCCGATCTCAACGTGAGAGCCTTCGATTTCATGGTCAAGGGCTTTCCCGATATCATGCAAGAGTCCGGCACGTTTGGCTAACTGAATATCTTCGCCTAATTCTGCGGCAAGAACACCGGTTAGTTTTGCGACTTCGATCGAGTGGTTCAAGACGTTTTGTCCGTAGCTGGTACGGAAACGCAAACGACCTAAAATCTTGATCAAGTCTGGATGAAGGGTGTGAGCACCGACTTCAAAGGCTGCTTGTTCCCCATATTCACGAATATGTTCATCCATTTCTTTCCGAGATTTTTCGACCATTTCTTCAATTCGAGCTGGATGGATCCGGCCGTCTTGAATCAGTTTTTCAAGGGTCATACGAGCAATTTCACGGCGAATCGGATCAAATCCTGATAAGACGACTGCTTCCGGCGTGTCATCGATGATCAAATCGATCCCTGTCAAGGTTTCAAGGGTGCGAATGTTCCGACCTTCTCTTCCGATGATTCGACCTTTCATCTCATCATTTGGTAATGATACGACCGATACCGTGGTTTCAGACACTTGGTCTGCGGCACAACGTTGGATTGCTAGGGACAAGAGATTTTTTGCTTTTCGATCTGCTTCTTCCTTCGCACGCTGTTCAGATTCTTTGACCATGATCGTTAATTCATGGTTCAATTCCTCTTCTGTTGATTTCATGATCAACTCTTTTGCTTCATCTCTAGACAGCGCAGCGATGCGCTCTAATTCTTTCTGTTGTCCATCGATTAAGTTTTCTACTTCTTTTTCTCGCTCGTCAATTAATTGTTGTTTCTCACTAAGTCTGCCTTCTTTATCTTCAAGTGAGCGTTCTCGTTTTTCCAAAGAATCGTCCTTACGATCAAGTACTTGTTCTCTTTGGAGTAAACGATTTTCTTGTGATTTTAAATCAAGTTTGCTTTCTTTCAACTCACTTTCAATCTCTGACCGATACTTCTGATTTTCTTCCTTAGCTTCTAACAATGCTTCTTTTTTAAGAGTTTCTGCTTCTTTCTTAGCGCTTTCGATAATTCCAGCTGCAGAATTTTGGGCGCCGTTGATTTCTTTCTCATGACGAGATTTCGTCACATAAACTCCTAATCCAAGACCGACAATTAAACCGATGATAGCGAGGAGAATATAAAGTAGTTCCAATGAATCCACCTCCATACTATCTTTTTAAATATTTTGTAATTTTGATTAACAAAGGATAACAAAATTATCAATTCGCTACTTCTTATGTGGAAATCCACATACGTTTATTCTAATGTTTGAACACAAGAGTGTCAACTTTAAATAATAAAGTAAACTTTCGCAACCCTTCCTTTTTACGGATGTTTTTTCAACAATGGACGAATCTGGCAAAAACCACAAAAAAGCCAAACAACGAGGTTGTTTGGCTTTTTCAAGACTTAGTCGTCTAATGGTAATTCTTCTTGCGCTTCCTCAAGGGTTACGGTCTCTCCTGTTCCAATCCCGTAAGCATCGCGGACGCGAGCAGAAACTTCTAGCATCATTTCTTGGTGTTCACGCATGTAGTTTTTGGCGTTTTCACGACCTTGACCGATACGATCCCCTTTATAGGCATACCACGCACCGCTTTTATCGACGATGTCTTGTTCCACGGCCATATCCAGCAATTCACCTTCTTGGGAAATCCCTTGACCATACATCATGTCGACTTCTGCTACTTTAAATGGTGGCGCTACTTTGTTTTTGACTACTTTGATCTTCGTGCGGTTCCCGATGATATCTGTACCGGATTTCAATTGCTCAGCACGACGTACTTCCAAACGGATGGTTGAATAGAATTTCAACGCACGGCCACCAGGGGTTGTTTCTGGATTCCCGAACATGATCCCAACTTTTTCGCGAATTTGGTTGATAAAGATCGCGATCGTTTTCGTTTTGTTGATGGAACCAGAAAGTTTCCGTAATGCTTGTGACATCAAACGAGCTTGCAAACCAACGTGGGTATCACCCATTTCACCGTCGATCTCCGCCCGTGGGACTAAAGCTGCTACCGAGTCAATGACCACGATATCAACCGCACCACTTGAAACTAAGGCGTCAGCGATCTCTAATCCTTGTTCCCCTGTATCTGGTTGTGATAACAAAAGATCATCGATATTTACGCCTAATTTTTGCGCATATTGAGGATCTAACGCATGTTCGGCATCGATAAATGCTGCTGTTCCGCCATTTTTTTGGACTTCCGCAATGGCATGTAAAGCAACTGTCGTTTTACCAGAACTTTCTGGGCCGTAAACTTCTACGATCCGTCCTCGTGGGTAACCACCTACACCTAATGCAACATCCAAGGCCAATGAACCACTTGGGATCGTTGAAATTTGTTGATCAACTTTTTCGCCAAGCTTCATGATGGCACCTTTACCATAGTTCTTTTCAATCTTCTTTAGTGCAGCATCTAAGGCTGCTTTACGATCATCTGCCAAACGGATAATCCTCCTTATATTCATCACTTTCGTGTGTCGTTCATAAGATAATAATAGTCCTTCTGACGGGAAATTGCAAGAAAAAACGAACAAACATTCGCATTAATTTAATAATTCCTTACGTATTTGATTTAAGCCCGCCATGACGGCACTATGCCGAATATAGGCGCGGTCGCGGTTGAAGTGATACAGCTGGCTCGAGACGCCTTTGTCAGAAGCTAAGGCGATCCAAACGGTGCCTTTGGGCTGACCTTCTAACTCGTCTGGACCAGCAACACCCGTAAACGCCACCGCATAATCAGTCTCGGCTTGTTTGCGGGCATAGACGGCCATTGCTTCTGCACATTCCTGACTAACAGTTCCATAGCTTTCTAAAAGCGCTGGATCGATGCCTAAGAGCTTGCTTTTTGTTGCAGCAGAATATGTCACGAACCCACCGGGAAACACCTCAGAGACGCCAGGAATCCCTCCTAGGGTCGCTTGGAACAAACCAGCGGTCAAACTTTCCGCTGCGGTGACGGTTTTCTTTTTCTCGATCAGTCGCTCGACGACTGTTTCTGCCAGCGAATTTTGTTCCCCATACCCATAGAAATACGCACCGACCCGTGCTTGGACGGTTTCTTCTAACGCATCCAATTGTTTGATCCCTTGCGCCTCGTCTGCAGTTTTGACCGTCAGACGCAGCGTGACCTCATTGGGTTTGGCATAAGGAGCGATGGTGGGATTGACTTGATTCTCGATCAAATCGGCCAATTCTGTGACCAATGCCGATTCCCCGATCCCGTAATAGCGCAAAACGCGAGACAGCAAGACCTCTTCTTGGGGAAACTGCTCTAACAGAAGTGGTTTTGCGTGGGTAAGAAACATCGCCTGTAGTTCACTTGGTGGTCCTGGCAGCAGCAAATAACTGGTAGCGGCTGTCTGATAAAAGATCCCGATCGCTAGTCCATTGGGATTTGGCAAAGACACACCGTCCTTAAAAACGAGGGTCTGCCGCAAATTGTTTTCCGTCATCCTCCGTTGACTGTTTTCAAAGAAGGCTTTCAATTGGTGATAGCCTGGTTCATCTCTGACTAACTCTTGTCCCACATGACGGGCAGTGACTTGTTTCGTCAAGTCATCGTCGGTGGGCCCTAAGCCGCCGCACAATACGATCAAGTCGCTGCGTTTGTCGGCGATCGTCAGCAATTCTTCTAAGCGATTGGGGTTGTCCCCGACAACACTATGATAAAAAACATCGATCCCAAGACTTGCCAGTTCTTCTGACAAGAAGGTTGCGTTCGTATTCACCACCTGTCCTAAAAGTAATTCGGTCCCGACTGCAATAATCTCTGCTTTCATTCGTTTACTCCTTCATTTATCAGATACGTAAAAGTCTTTCATATTGACAAAAAAAGTCCAGAAAACTTCTGAACTTTCGTGACTTGTATCCTTGTTTTTATCGCTTCTTTATCTAGATCTAGAACTTTTACATAGAATCTTTAAAAACATTCGTATTTTTTATGAAATAATCGACCCCGGAATAGATCGTGAAGATCAAACATAGATACAACATGATTTGATCGATAGGCAAACCGATCATTGAAAAGGGAATGTTGTTCAAGAACAAGAAAATGATCGCAACCATTTGTGTCGCGGTTTTGATTTTTCCTGGCCACGCAGCAGCCATGACTTCCCCGCTTTGTTCCACTAACAACAAGCGTAACCCTGTCACTGCCAACTCGCGGCAAACGATGATCGAAACTACCCAGCCTGGGGCTTTGTCTAATTCAACCAGCATGATAAAAGCCGTCATGACGAGCATTTTATCTGCTAACGGGTCAGCAAACTTCCCGAAGTTGGTAACAAGGCCTCTGGAACGAGCGATCTTGCCATCTAGCCAGTCTGTAATGCTGGCTGCCGCAAAAAGGATCGCTGCAATAAGGTGCGTGTTTTCTAATTGTGTCGTACCAACGGTCAGCGTGCCAAGATCGATTGGCAAAACCAAGACCAAAATAAAGATGGGGATCATAATGATCCGTAATACAGTTAATTGATTGGGCAAATTCACGAAATAGACTCCTCTCTGCCGACTATTGTACGAAATAATGGCAAATCATGCCACTACTTCTGCTTTTCAATGGTCGGATGCAACAGATAACTTTTTAGCTAATGATACCTCAATAAGGCGCATTTGTCAGATTTATGCCGCATCGTCTTGGTATTCAATCACGAGGCGGACTGTCTTTTGTAACAATTCAAATTGCGGGTCAGAAAAGTCCACTTCCTGACCATTGGCAGTGATGGAGATATTTTGACTTGCGCCCAGGGTCAAGGTCGCATTCGTGGCGCCTTCTGGCAGCGTCATCGATTGCGTTTCTCCCGCTTGAACAGTGTATTGGTACACATAAGCGTTGTCGACTTGTACACCGACCCAACAAGAAGCATCTAGCCCAGTAAATGCTAATTCAATAGGATTTTCCGCATCTTTCATCGTGATCGTGATCGACGATTGCGTCGAATCACTGGCAGTCATCGTCATTTTCGCTTCGCTGGATTCCGTCGTACTTGAAGACTCCGTCGCTTCACTCGAAGTACTGGTTTCTTCCGTACTTGACGTGGTGGAAGCGGTAGACGCTGAATTTTCTACCACAAGAGAAGAGCTTCCTTGGATCATCGGCGTTGTATTCCGGTCTTGCCAAGCCATGTAGCCCACGATACTCACGATCGTAATGGCCACCAGACCTAATAGAATCATCGGCAAATAGCGGACGACAAATGAGCCGCTTTTTTCTTCTACGTGCTGTGCTTTTCGTGAGCCGCTGACGGTTTCAGGCTGCGGTCTTTTTGGTAAGGGGGCGTCTAACGTATCTTTGCCATCAAAAACGGCTACCAATTTGTCGCCGTCTTCTCCAACCGCTGCTGCATATTGGCGAATAAACGCACGGACATAAAAAGTGCCTGGCAATTGATCAAAACGCTCTGCTTCAATTGCTTCTAAATAGCGTTTTTGGATCTTTGTCATTTGTTGTAATTCAATCAATGAAATGTTTTTATCTAAACGGGCTTGCCGTAATTTTGCTCCAATCGTTGTTTCGTTGGCCACTCGATCATCTACTCCAGTCTTTTATTCATCTTTAAAAAAAGCCCTAAAATCGCTTCGCTGCTTGTCGTAAGGTCAGCAAAGCTGCTCTATCATTTTAAAACAGGGGTTCCCTGTATACGTCAATAAAAAAAACTCCGTCACGCCGATTGCCATCTGAGCGCGCCGTCTACTAAATATAACATTTTTTCCGTGATTTTTTGTAAAAAAACAAAAAAAGATTTTGCTTCAATAATTAAAGAATACCATAAAAGAAAAAGTCTGAGGATAGCCTAACCACAACTCGCAAACAAATTTTAATACTTTTCGCCAAATTGGCATCAAAATGCAAGGAAAAACCGTCCTTTGACGCAAAAAAGAAAACACTGAATGACTCAGGAGTTGGCCAGCCCTTGTTCTGTTGGGCGTTCCTCCTTAAATCATTCAGTGTCGCTTAGATGACAGCTGTTTGACAAAACCAGCCTTCGCTTAGGCTTTTTCCGTTGGATACATGTAAAAACGACTAAACGCTTTAGGATCGATAAAGGAACGAGCCGCTTGCTGGACATCTTCCAAAGTGATGGATTGGATCACCTCTGGCAGATCAAAGAGCGTCGTTTCACCAAATAAACTTTGGGTAAACTGGTTTGCGATAAACTCCAGTGAGTTCAGTGATTGGAAATATTTTCCTAGCATTTTCTTCTTCAATAACGTCAAGTTTTCTTCATTGATCTCTGGATCTTGCGGGAAATTCATTACGATCGCTTCGATCTCTGCCAACATTTTTTCTGGCTCTTCAGAATCCCCCGAGAAGTCGGCAAAGTAAAAGCCGCGATCCAAATTCACTTCAAACCCAAATGTGTCGTCGATGATGCCTTGATCATACAAACGCAAATAATTGGCGGAAGTATTGCCTAAAACCAATTGGCAGAAAAGATTCAACGCATTTTTGAAGCGCAAGAGCTCTCTTCCTGATTTCGGCAGTTTGTTCAAGTCCCCTTTGATCCCTAATACGCCTTTGGCACGTGTTACTGGCATGGTAAGACTTGATTCTGCTTGAATATCGGCAAAGGTTTCTTCAGGAAACTGGCGAATGATCGCCTGCGTTTCTGGAAAGGTCTTGGCCGCTTGATTGGTCCGAATCCACGCCATCGTTTCTTCAGGATCGATATTGCCTACCACAAAAAGCGTCATATTGCTTGGGTGATAGAAGGTATTGTAGCAAAGATACAAGTCTTCTGCGGTGATCTGCGCAATGCTTTCCACCGTACCAGCGATATCGATATGCAAGGGGTGCTTCGGATACAGATTTTTGATGATGCCGAAAAACTGCTGCCAGTTTGGATCGTCATCATACATTTGGATTTCTTGACCAATGATCCCTTTTTCTTTTTCGACGGTTTCTTCTGTGAAATACGGAGCTTGGACGAAATCGATCAACGTTTCAAGGTTCAGCTTGATTTGATCGGTTGCCGAAAAAAGGTAGCTGGTTTTCGTGAAACTGGTAAAGGCATTGGCAGAAGCCCCCTGCTGACCAAAGGTTTGAAAGACATCGCCGTCTTCTTTTTCAAACAGTTTGTGCTCTAGAAAATGGGCAATGCCATCAGGGACTTGATGCAATGCTTCGGGTGAAAACCCGAAATGATTGTCGACAGAGCCATAGTTCGTACTGAAAAGTCCGTAAGTTTTATGGAAATCGGCTTTTGGCAGCAAATAAACTTTCAAGCCGTTTGGCAATACTTCTTCATAAAGGGTCTCATTGATTTGCTGATAGACTTTTTTATTCATGGGTCGTCTCCTTATCCAGGAAGAATACAGCTTGTAAGGACACGTTTTGAGCCAATGCTTGGACATCTGCCACGGTCACTTGTGCCAATTTCTGCATAAATTCATCTTCCGTCATTTTCGTATTCGGTACCCACTGATTCAGATAGGCTGTTTCGATCAGTGCTTGTGGGTTATCCAATGAGAGCAAGTACTGGTTTTTCAACATCGCTTTTGTTTGTGCCAGTTCTTCCGCGGTGACTTCGCCACGCTGCAAGCTTTGCAGCTGCTGTTCGATCAATTTGAAGACCTTGTCGCGGTTTTTGCCATCGATCCCCGTTTGGACCGACAAATACCCACGAAACGTATCGATACTGCTAGAAGCATAATACGCCAAACTTTCTTTCTCTCGGACATTCATAAACAGTTTTGAATGAGGGAATCCGCCAAACAACCCGTTGAAGACCATAAAGGCGATCCGCTCGGCTTGGTCATAATACACGCCAGTATGATAGCCTAAGTTCAATTTGGCTTGGATGATTGGTTCTCGCAAGATTTTCTCGCGAATGATGTTTTCCGCCGCTTGCTGATAAAAGACCGGCATTGCTTGGTCTGGCCGATCGGTAAAGGCCATGTTTTGGAAGAGCGCCGCAACTTCTGCTTCAACCACATCGCCGATCACGAAAATATCGATTTGATCATTGTCCATCATTGAGCGATAGGTTTGGTAAAGCTCTTTTGCGGTCACAGCTTCTAAGTCTTGGGGACGGCCAAAGCTCGGATACTTCTGATTCTGATCGTTTTCGAAATACAACTCTTGCAGCCCTAAAGAAGCCAATGCTTGCTTATCTTCTGCCACGCTGTTCATATAGGCGATCAAGTTGTGTTTTTCGATGGTGAAGTTCTTTTCTTCAAATTGTTCCTCGTGGGCATTCGGATGGAACAAAACTTCTGCTAAAAAAGCGGCTGCTTGCGGCAATACTGCTTCATCTGACACGTACTTCCCGTTGACAAAGGACATCGCTGCATTGATTTGATGCAGATTGCCCCGTTTGTTAACATTCATACCAAAGCTGGCACCGTAAAGCTCTGCCAGCTGACTGCTAAATGCGGTCTGTGTCGGATAAGCCAAACTAGTCGTTTCTAATAAACTGGTCAATAAGGTCCGTTTGGCGGTCATTTCAGCCTGCAATGGTGCAGTAAACCGAACGAAAAAACGGATCGTTTTATACTTTTTGGTCGGTAGCACCGTTAACCGAACACCTTTTTTTAATTCAATAGACATGTGACACCCCTTCTAGAAGCAAAATTATCTCTTCAATTATAGCATAGCTGACAAACTTTCTCCTCGGCTCGCTGATCAAACCTGCTGCAGCGAGCGTTTTTTTTTATAAATCCCGCGTTTTTCGCTATACTGTCAGTAAGATTTAGAAGGGAGGATACAGGATGATTAAAGAATTTAAAGAATTTATTTTACGAGGAAACGTCATTGACTTGGCGATCGGGGTCGTGATCGGGAGTGCCTTCACCGCAATCGTCACTAGTTTAGTTGAAGGATTGCTGACACCATTGGTTTCATGGATCTTATCACTCTTTGGTAATGCAGATGCCTTTTCTGGCTTGGTCTTTGAACCAGCCAAAAATGTGGTCTTTGATTTCGGCCGCGTAATTACTGCCATTATTACGTTCTTGATTACCGCATTTGTCTTGTTCTTGATTGTCAAAGCAGTCAACAAACTACGCAATCTGAAACAACAACCTGAGGAAGAAGAAGTACCAGAAGTCACTGCAGAGGATTATTTAGAAGAGATTCGTGACCTTCTAAAAGCGCAAACGCCTCCTGCCAACACTGTTGATCCACGTCCAACATCATTGGATGATACGATCCGATAAAAAAACGGCTCTTAGTCAATAAGGTCGAAAGAAGCGATTCGGATTCATCCGATCCATCAATCATAGCGCTAAAAGAAGCAAGCACGCGAACCTCGCTAGAGAGTCGCTGTGCTTGCTTCTTTTTTCATCCCGACATGCAGGATCCCGTCTTCATAAAAAGGCGGTGTAATGGTTTTAAAGCCATACTGGCCGTAGAATTTTTCTAAGTGGGCTTGTGCTTCGATCTCAATAGGCAAAGCTGGATAACACTGCTCAATGCGATGCAAAACTTCTTTGATCAGACGATGGCCTTCTTTTTGCCCCCGGTATGCTGGTGCCACAATGACCCGACCAAAATGCACCGTTTGTTCCTGCTGGAAAATACGGGCGTACGAAACGATCTGCCCTTCCTCATCAAGGGCCCATAAATGTTTAGCTTGTGCATCGATCGCATCGATCTCTTGATACGCACACGCTTGTTCCACCACAAAAACCGCTGTACGCAAACGGGCAAGCTGATAAAACTCCACCCCAGTCATTTCCCCTAACTCTTTTAGAAAAAACGCCATCCCATCACTCCTTATCTTATTGAACCAAAAAAGAGTCAACAAAGTGTCAACTCTTCTTGTTTCAAACAGCTTCTGATAAAAATTCAATCTCAACAGTTCTAGTTAAAATATCTGAATAACTATAAGAAACCCGCTCGAATGAATTCTCATTTGGATCCAAATCTACAACAAAAACTGAAGGATAAGTTTCTGTCAAAACGCCGCGACGTTCAGTTTGACGCTTACGTCCAGTCTGAGCAACTAGCATAATCTCACTACCGATACGGCCTTCTAAATCTTTCTTGATCGTAGCTAAAGTTGTTGGCATCGCATTCACCTCGAGCATCATCATACCACGAAAAGCAGAAAATTTCAAGTTTACCATAAAATAATTCTACTTTCAATAAGATTTTTGTTAAACACCCTTGATAAGCGCTATCAACTTTGTCCGACCGCGACTGAAAGCGCTTTTTATTTTTTCATAAGGCAGCTTTTCTTGAGCGGCAATCTGATCAAGTTCTAATCCTTTTAAATAATTCATTATAACCATTCGTTCTAAAGACGATAAACTTTTCGGATACTCTGCCAACGATTCATTGACGAACAAGTAGGTCTCTGCAGTTTCCGCACAGCGATTATGATCGGTCAAAAACCGATTGCCTTCTTGTAAAAGCTTTTCTTCCAGCGAGCAGGCATCGACTTGGGCTTTGCGTTTTTGGGCATGCTGCGCCCGCAACAGGCTGCAGATACGGTTCTCAAAGGAACGCTTAAACAAGATACCGATGGTCGTTCCTTTGTCCTTATCGTAAGTCTTTAGACACTTATTAAAAACGATCCTGCCTTCTTGCAGCCAATCGTCTAAGTCATAATCCCGCAGATAATATTTTTTATGCAAAATCTCAACGATCGGTCGATATTTTCTGAACAACTCTTCAAATCTATCTGAACGGTGCGATACTTGTCTTTCCTTTGTGCGCATCGAGATCACTCCTTTTGTTTTTGCTTCATTTGCTACAAAAGGAGCGTATCATAAATGGCTGGGACATCTTCTAATTTACCAGACCAACTTTGTCCCTAACTAAGGTCTTGCAATTTCTTTTCAAGTTCAGCTAATTGTTCAGGTGACCAAGGGGAATTGCGTCGGAAATTTTCAAACCGCAAGTCGGTTTGATGCTCGTGGATGTCTTTTTCCGTTTTTTCCACGCTTTTGTACAATTCCCGTGCCGAAGTTCGCAAAGCACCTTGAGAGAAGATCACCCACTGTTCGGCTAAATCGCTGGTAGCGACGGTGACTTGCGTCAATCGATTGTTTAATTCACCAGCGATTCGTTCGATGTAGCTGTCGGCGGTCTCTCCTTCTTCGGTAAAAATAACTTCCAGCTGATATTTGGTGTAACTTTGGGTCACACCAGGCACCAGTTGGGCATCAAAAACAACGATGATTTTCAACCCTTCATATTTTGCATAATTCGACAGCCGATTCAGTAAGGCTTCTCGGGCATCTTCTAAACGGTCCTGATTTTTCAAAAGAACCAGCTCCGGCCAAGCGCCAATCATATTGTAGCCATCCACGATCAGCAAAGGGGTTTTCATTGGGACGCCCCATTTCGGCTAGTAAAGGCCTGATACATCAACAAACCTGCCGCCACACTGGCATTTAAGCTCTGCACGTGCCCGGTCATTGGGATCGTCAGCATTTGATCCACTTCTTTTTTCAAACCTTCCCCCATTCCGCGACCTTCGTTGCCGATGATCAAACCGACCGCCCCTTGGGCATTCCATGTGCGGTAATCACTGCCACTCATATCCGTACCGAAGATCCAAAAACCAGCTTTTTTCAGTTGCTGGACTGCTTGGGTCAAGTTGGTCACGCGGGCCACAGGGATATGTTCCACTGCGCCGGTCGACGTTTTCACCACGATTGGCGTGATCCCCACCGCACGGTGTTTTGGAATGATGATCCCGTCTACGCCGCTGGCATCAGCGGTTCGCATGATGGAGCCGAAATTATGGGGATCTTCTAGATTATCTAAAATCAGATACAGCGGCTGTTCTTTCGTTTGGGCCAACAATTCATCCAAGGTCAAATACTGATAAGGGGTGATCGCCAAGATCATGCCTTGATGGACCCCTTGGTCACTCATCGTATCCAGCTTTTGTTTTGGCACCCATTTGACTGGAACTGCCTGTTCCCGCGCCATTTCTTTCAAACGATCGATTTTTTCTCCCCGTGCTTCTTCGGAAAGAAACAGCTTGTTGCCTCGCCCTTCTTTCAAGGCTTCAGCAACCGCATGATAGCCAAAGACAAAATTATCTTCGATGGCTTCTCCAGCGGCTTCTTTGCGGCGATCCGGTCTATTTTCTTGTCTGGCTTCTGATCGGCCAGCTGTTTTTTTATTTGGACGCTTTCTTTGCGGTTTTTCTCGCATCTTCTTCTCCTACTTTCTTTATACACCAGTCTATTAGCTCGTCTAAGCGTTCTTGTTGCTGCGTGAGGTGCAAATACCCGATCAGCGATTCAAAGCCAGTAGCGATACGATACGTCGTGACATCGGCATTTTTGGCACCCGTATGGCTTTTACTATTACGGCCGCGGCGGTAAAAATCATGTTCTTCTTCGGTCAGGATCTCTTCATCCAACATCTTTTGGATCAATGCCGCTTGGGCTTTGGCAGACACATAGTGGGTCGCCATATGGTGCAGTTGGTTCGGTCGGGTTTGGCCTTGGGCGACTAAATAATCGCGAATATAGACTTCATAGACCGCATCTCCCACATAGGCCAATGCCAAACCATTCAATTGTTTATAATCTCTCATGCTTCTCGTCTCCATCGGGTTCCTTGCGGGGTATCTTCTAAGATGATCCCTTGTTCTTTCAACTCATCACGGATTTGGTCGCTGCGGGCAAAATCTTTGGCTTTGCGGGCGGCGATCCGTTCATTGATCAGCTGTTCGATTTCTTCATCCAGCAATTCTTCGGATACAAAATAAATCCCGAAAATCGTCAGCCATTCGCTGAATTTGGCTAATCCAGCCGCTAATAAAGCCAAGTCTGTTTCTGGGTCTTCGCTAGCTAAGTTCAGCCACTTCGCCAATTCATAGACCACAGTGATCCCGTTAGCCGCGTTGAAATCGTCGTCCATTTCTTTGACGAAACGTTCTTCAAATTCTTCCAGAACCGCTGCATTGACTTCCTCATCGCTGGCTTGATAATGGCTGCTATTCAAGCGGAATTTGGCATTTTCATAAGTCGTCCGCAATTTTTGCAGGTTGGTTTGTGCTTCATGCAAGGTAGTCTCACTGTATTTGATTGGTCGGCGGTACTGGGTCGTTGCCAAAAAGAAACGCAGCACCTGCGGATCAACTTTTTTGACCATCTCATGCACTGTGACGAAGTTGCCCAGTGACTTACTCATTTTTTCTTCGTCTTCACCGATCGTCACATAGCCGTTATGCATCCAATAGTTGGCGAAGGTCTTGCCCGTTTTCGCCTCGCTTTGGGCGATCTCATTTTCATGATGCGGGAAGGTCAAGTCTTGTCCGCCTCCATGAATATCGATGGTCTCGCCTAGGTGTTTGGTCGCCATCACCGAGCATTCGATATGCCAGCCAGGACGACCGGCTCCCCAAGGAGATTCCCAAGCGATCTCATCGCCTTTTGCCGCTTTCCACAAAGCAAAATCCAACGGATCTTCCTTGATTTTTTGTTCTTCACCGGTCCGCTGGCTTGCGCCGACTTCCAGCTCATCGATGGATTGGTCGCTTAATTGCCCATAGTGAGCAAATTTACGGGTACGGTAATAAACATCGCCATTGACTGGATAGGCATAGCCTTTTTCTACAAGAGCAGCAATAAAGGCAATGATGTCTTCGATATGATCCATCACACGAGGATTCATCGTAGCAGGTTTGACATTCAGCGCTGCGGTATCTTCATTGAAGGCGTTGATAAAACGCTCTGCCACTTCTGGGGCCGTCGTGCCTAATTCTTTTGCCGCACGAATGATTTTATCATCGACATCGGTAAAATTCATCAAATAGTCCACTGTATAGCCGCGGTATTCAAAATAACGACGTACGGTATCAAACGACACAGTACTACGGCCATTCCCGATATGGATGTAGTTATAGACGGTGGGTCCGCAAACATACATTTTTACTTTTTTTTCTTCTAAAGGCTGAAACACTTCTTTTTCCCGTGTCAGCGTATTATAGATTTTAATCATCGTGGGTAACCTTCTTTCCTTTGATTCGAACGATCTTTGCTGGGATGCCGACAGCAGTTGCTTCTGCGGGGATATCCTTCAAAACCACTGCATTGGCGCCGATCTTTGCACGCTCACCGATCGTGACAGGGCCTAAGATCTGCGCATGGGCTGAGAGAAATGCACCAGTTTTGACCGTGGGATGACGCTTGCCCCGCTCTTTACCGGTTCCCCCTAGGGTGACCCCGTGAAACAAGACGACATCATCTTCAATGATCGCCGTTTCCCCGATCACGACGCCCATCCCATGATCGATAAAGACCCCTTGGCCGATCTGCGCACCAGGATGAATCTCGATCCCAGTCAAGAAACGCCAAAACTGGGCCGTCAGTTTTGCCAAAAAATACCAGCGATGCTGAAACAAAAAATGCGACCAACGATGCCAAAACAAGGCATGAAATCCTGGGTATGTAATGATGATCTCCAACGTTGATCGTACCGATGGATCATGTTTTTTTGTTGCCGCAATTGCTTTTTTGAACCAAGTCATCTTCTCACCTACTTTATCCAAACTTCTTGATACGAAAAAAGCGTCTTTCAAATAAGTTTCCTTATTCAAAAGACGCTTTTTTGCGTGGTCCCACTTTTGTTCGCAGTTCGGCACTGCCTTCAAGCGGGTAACGTCCGCTGCTTCGTCTTTGACTTGCGCCAAAGCCACTCCTAGGTGCATTTCCTAGCCTTTTTTGACCACTCTCACCTTCCGTGGTCTCTCTGAAAAAAATCGGCTAGTACTTCGTCTATTCGCTGTGTTTATAACACGTTATTCAAATGATCAAGGGCTTTTTCTTTCCCTAATAATTCAACGGTATCTGGTAGTTCTGGTCCGTGGGTTTGGCCTGAGACCGCCACGCGGATCGGCATGAATAAATTCTTGCCTTTGATGCCTGTTTCTTTTTGGATCTCTTTGATGGCTGCTTTGACTGCCGCAGCCTCAACGACTGGCATCGCCTGTAATTTTTCTTTAAAGGCTGTTAAAACCGTCGGTACAGTTTCTCCTGCTAAGACTTCTTTGGCTGCATCATCTAATTCAGGGTGTTCTTCGAAGAACAATTCCGAAAGGTCGACGATTTGTGCCGCAAAACTCATTTGCGGTTGATACAAGGAAACGATTTTTTTCAACCAGGCAGCTTTTTCTTCGGTCAATGTTTCTTCGATGCGACCGGCTTTTACCAAGTAAGGGACGCACATTGCCGTCAATTCATCCAGATCCATTTGTTTCATGTATTGGTTATTGACCCATTCCAACTTTTTGGCATCGAAGGCAGCTGGTGATTTGCTCAACCGTTCAGGATCAAAGATTTTGATCAATTCTTCTTGAGAGAAGATTTCTTCTTCCCCTACTGGTGACCAGCCTAAAAGTGCAATGAAGTTGAACATAGCGTCTGGTAGATAACCCAACTCACGGTATTGCTCGATGAATTGCAGAATCGATTCGTCCCGTTTGCTTAATTTTTTCCCGGTTTCGCTATTGATGATCAACGTCATATGCCCGAATTCTGGTGCTTGCCAGCCAAATGCTTCATAGATCATCAACTGTTTTGGTGTGTTGGCGATGTGGTCATCTCCACGCAGCACATGGGTGATTTTCATATGATGGTCATCGACTGCTACTGCAAAGTTGTAAGTCGGCATACCGTCACGTTTTTGGATGACAAAATCGCCACCGACATTATCTGATTCAAAAACGATCTCGCCTTTGACCATGTCGTGGAATTTGTATTCAGTATTGCGAGAGACACGGAAACGAATCACTGGTTTCAAGCCTTGTGCTTCTTTTTCGGCTTGCTCTTCTGGTGTTAAGTTGGCACATTTCCCTGCATAATGGGGCATTTCGCCACGAGCTCTTTGGCCTTCACGTTCGGCTTCCAATTCTTCTTCCGTACAATAACACTTATACGCACGATTGCTTGCAAGCAATTGATCGATCAGTGGTTGGTAGATATCGCCGCGTTCTGATTGACGATACGGACCGTATTCTCCTGGATTTTCAGGTGATTCGTCCCAATCCATTCCTAACCATTGCAAGTTTTCAAGCTGGCTTTTTTCACCATCTTCAATGTTTCTTTTTTGATCGGTGTCTTCGATTCGGATAATAAATTCACCGTCATTATGACGAGCAAACAAATAATTGAATAAAGCCGTCCGAGCATTCCCGATGTGTAAATGTCCTGTTGGACTTGGCGCGTAACGTACACGTACTTTTGTCATTGTTTTCCTCTTCCTTCATCTGATTTCCAAGCCAGCCAAGCTGCTTGGGGCTTATTGTTCAGTTTAGTGGGAAAGACCCGCGTAAAAAACAGAACCCTCAAGTTGAATTGTACAATCAATAACCCAATTAGTAAAGGCAGCTGGCATATTTTACGCCAGCTGCCTAGGATTATTTCTCTGATTTCGATCCTTCTTTGTTGTCGATGCCGCGACCAGAATGGGCTGGTTTGGCAAAAATCATCCGCCCAGCTGCCGTTTGCAAGGCGCTGGTGACGATCACTTCGATGTGTTCATTCATGTAATGCTGGCCATCTTCCACCACGACCATCGTCCCGTCATCTAGATAAGCGACCCCTTGCTGGCGCTCCGTGCCAGCTTTCACCACTAAGACGTGCATGCTTTCTCCTGGAATCACCACTGGTTTGACCGCATTGGCCAACGCATTGATATTCAAGACAGGCACATTTTGAAATTCAGAAACTTTGTTTAGATTGTAATCATTGGTCACGACGACACCATCCAGCATCTTCGCTAACTTGATCAGCTTGCTATCAACTTCGGAAATGTCTTCAAAATCGCCTTCATACATCTCCACTGCGATTCCTTCTTCTTTTTGCAAAGCATTCAAAATATCCAAGCCGCGGCGGCCCCGAACCCGTTTCAAACTATCGCCAGAATCTGCGATGTATTGCAATTCGTACAAGACAAAATTCGGGATCAGCAAGACGCCTTCTAAAAAGCCCGTTTTAGCAATGTCATAGATCCGACCATCAATGATCACGCTGGTATCCAAAATTTTGTATTTGTGGAAATGGTCCGCGATCTTTCTTTCCAGCATCTGCTGTTCATCTTGCTCTTGGGGCTCTGCCTTTTTGTTTTTCGGGGCAAAGACTTTTTTCCATTCATCGATCCGTGTCGTCCCGATCTGAAAACCGAGATACCCTAACAGGACCATCACTAAGATTGGGGCGATCCCGTTGATAAAAGGAATATCCCAATTGTAAAAAGGAATCGACACGATCACACCGATCATCAGACCGATGATCGAACCAATTGCGCCAAACAAGAGATACGTTAAGCTCAATTCACTTAGTTTTTCTTCAATTTTGCGAATACCGGCTGCAATATATTTCGCTAATAGTAAAGATAATAAAAAGAAAATAAGGGCTCCAAGCAAACTATTAGTGATGTTATTATTCAGCCATTCATTTTGGGTTTGCCCAATGGCTTGCCATGCGATAGGCATCAGTGAGATCCCCAGACTTGCTCCGGCAAGTACCATTAGTGCGGTAATGACTCGTTTCTGCATACATGTTCCTCCATACTCCAGTAAGTTTCTTTTGTTCAAAAATCCGTGCTGCCAGACAGGCTCCTTCCGCCAGTCAGCGGCTGTCGGTCGGTTGGTTCAACCAAATGAACCAGCAGCGTCAGGGCAAGAGGAGAGGCGATTGCCCCTTGCTCTTGCATTGACTCCACTTTAACGGAAGACTTTCCGCAAGGTTTCGGCTAAGGTAGACACGCCTTCGACTTCGATGCCTTTGGGCGGCTGCCAGCCAGTCAGATTATTTTTCGGCAAATAAACTTTCGTAAAACCTAGTTTTTGCACCTCTTTGACCCGTTGCTCGATCGCGTTGACTCGGCGAATCTCACCCGTCAAGCCAATTTCACCGATAAAACACTCCGTCGGGCTGGTGCCTTTTTCTTTGTAGCTAGACGCGATACTAACAGCGATCGCTAGATCGATCGCGGGTTCATTTAATTTGACCCCGCCGGCTGCTTTTAAGTAGGCATCTTGATTTTGCAGCAGCAAGCCTGCCCGTTTTTCTAAAACCGCCATGATCAGCGAGACGCGGTTGAAGTCTAGCCCCGTCGTCGTGCGTTTGGCATTGCCGAACATCGTTGGCGTGACCAGTGCTTGGATCTCCACCAAGATTGGCCGACTGCCTTCCATTGCCACTACGATCGCCGATCCGGTTGCGCCTTCTAAGCGTTCTTCCAAAAAGACTTGTGACGGATTGGCGACTTCTTTCAACCCGCCTTCTTCCATTTCAAAAATCCCGATCTCATTGGTGGATCCAAAGCGGTTTTTGACGGCCCGCAAAATCCGAAAGCTGTGGTGCTTTTCACCTTCGAAATACAAGACGGTATCCACCATGTGCTCCAGCATCCGCGGTCCTGCGATCGAGCCTTCCTTCGTCACGTGGCCAACGATAAAGATGGCGATGCCATTGGTTTTAGCGATTTTCAGCAATTCTGCGGTCGTTTCTCGCACTTGGCTGACACTGCCTGCCACACTGGTGATATCCGGTTGGGTCATGGTTTGGATCGAATCGATGATCACATAATCTGGACGGATGTTTTCGATCGCTTTACTGATCTCTGACATGTCCGTTTCCCCATAGAGATAAAATTCCGTGTCGATGGCGCCTAAGCGCTGCGCCCGCATTTTGATCTGCTCGGCACTTTCTTCTCCTGACACATACAAGACCGTTCCGCCGATCGCTGCTAATTGCTGGGAAACTTGCAAGAGCAGCGTCGATTTTCCGATCCCGGGATCCCCACCGATCAAAATCAAGGAGCCTGGGACCACGCCGCCGCCTAAGACGCGATTCAATTCAGCCAGTTTCGTTTGGACCCGCGGTTCTTTTTTCGGTACGACATCGGCGATTTTCGTCGGCTGCATCTTTTGACCGGTCAATGTCGTACGTACACGACGATCAGCAGTTTCTTGGATCACTTCTTCTACCATTGAATTCCAGCTGCCGCAATTGGGGCATTTTCCTAAATACTTAGGGGAACTATACCCGCAGTTTTGACAGACAAATTGACTTTTTGCTTTTTTTGCCATTGATCTCCTCCACTACTTCTATCAAACAGACCCCCAGGCAGGATTTACTGATTCGAGGAGCCAAAGCCGCCGGTTCGGCTGGCAGTGGTTGTATCTTGATCAGCTTTTAAGAACGGCAAGAAAATTCCTTGACCGATCCGCTCGCCTTTTTTAATGACGACATCTGTGGGGCCGAAATTGGTAAACTGAAACATGATATGCCCTTCATTATCTGGATTGTCATAGTAATCGCTGTCGATGACGCCGACACCATTCGTCAAGACTAAGAAACGTTTCAAAGGATTGCTGGAACGATTTGTCAGCTGCAAATACTCGTCTTCCCCCATATAGGCTTTGATCCCCGTGGGAATCAAGGTTGGTTTCAACTGTTTTGCGGTCTCTTTTGCCAACAGCGCTTTGACCCCATCGATCACGCCCGCTTTCCAAATGCTTGGCACCACGATTTCTTCCGCGGCTTCAAAATCATAACCAGCCGCATGATGGGTGGCACGTTGAGGCAAGGTGATGTTTTTTTCTTTATATGATGTAATAATTTCAAATCCTCGTAATTTCATGGGTTCCTCCAATAATAAAACATATAGCTATTTTAGCATAGGAAGAACTATTTTCTTCATGGAAAACACAATTATCGAAAAGTCTTTACAATTTCTTCGTTTAAAAATAGCTCAAAAAGAAAAAAGAGCATGACGAAACGCCCATTTGCGAGTACAATAGAAAAAATATCAAAAAATAGGCGGTGGCATATGCGCGCAGATCTTTCAAACAAAAACCGAATCGTTGTAAAAATCGGCACCAGCTCGTTGATTTATCCCAATGGTGCCATCAATCTAGCTGGTATCGATGAATTAGCCTTTGTCTTAGCAGCTTTACAAAACCAAGGCAAAGAAATCATCTTAGTTTCCTCTGGTGCGATCGGTGTTGGCATGAACAAGTTGAATTTGAAAGAACGACCCGTGGAGATCCCGCAGCAGCAAGCCGTGGCCGCCGTTGGCCAATCGGAACTGATGACGATCTACAACCAGCGTTTTCAAAGCTATAGCCAGCAGACTGCACAGATCCTGCTGACCAGAGACATCATCGAATTTCCCCAAAGCCGTCAAAACGTTAGCAACACCTTAGAGCAGTTACTTGCGATGGGGATCATCCCGATCATTAATGAAAACGACACAGTGGCAGTGGATGAATTAGACCATCTCACCAAATTTGGCGACAATGACCAGCTGTCAGCGATCGTCGCTCAGTTGACGAAAGCCGAGCTTTTGATCATGCTTTCTGATATCGACGGCTTTTATTCCGCCAATCCGCTAAATGATCCTGAGGCTGTTTTGTATTCCGAGATCAATGAAATCACCCCGGAACTTTTAGAACAAGCTACGGGAAAAGGCAGTCCTTATGGAACCGGCGGTATGACCAGCAAATTAAAAGCCGCTCAACGTATCTTAGACTTGAACAGTCACATGCTGCTGGCTAACGGCAAGCAGCCGAAAATTATTTTTGACTTGCTCGCAGGGGAACCTGTCGGCACCCACTTTTATCAACGAACGGAGGATGAGCAATGAGCAATTTACAAACGATCGGTCAACAAGCACAAGCAAGCGCCCAGGCATTAAGCTTACTGAGTGCCAGTGAAAAAAACCACCTACTGGCAGCGATGGCCGATGCTTTAGAAAAAGCTACCGAGAAGATTTTAGCTGCTAATCAACAAGATCTAACCGCCGCAAAAGCCAAAGGAACCAGCCAAACGATGCTAGATCGTCTGTTGCTGACAGAACAACGGATCACCGAGATGGCTAACGGCATCCGAGAAGTCGCCCAATTGCCCGATCCAATCGGTGCCGTAGATAAAATGTGGCGCAATGCTGACGATCTTTTGATTGGTCAACAGCGAGTGCCTTTAGGGGTCATTGGCATCATCTACGAAGCCCGCCCTAATGTCACTACTGACGCGGCTAGTCTGTGTTTCAAATCAGGAAATGCCGTGATTTTGCGTGGCGGAAAAGAAGCCTTCCACTCCAATCAAGTCCTCGTGACTATTTTACAAGAGGCATTAGCTGCCAACGGACACTCCCGCCATGCGATCCAGTTTATCGAGGACACGAGCCACGAAACAGCGGCTGAGCTGATGCGGCTGACAGATTACTTGGATGTTTTGATCCCCCGTGGGGGCGCCGGCTTGATTCGACGTGTCAAAGAGACCGCCACAGTACCAGTGATCGAAACCGGCACCGGCAACAACCATATCTACATCGACCAAGCAGCCCAGCTGCCGATGGCTCTGGCGATCGTCACGAATGCAAAGACGCAACGCCCTTCTGTCTGCAATGCCATCGAAACGATCCTCGTCCATGAAGCAGTGGCGGCAGAATTTTTGCCTATGGTAGAACAGCAATTTGCCGATCAAGTCGAATTGCGAGGAGATCAAAAAGCGTTGGCGTTTTTGAACAACGCGCAGCTTGCCACTGAAGAGGACTGGGCAACCGAGTTTTTAGACTATATCTTAGCGATCAAAGTGGTGGCTTCGCTAGAAGAAGCCATTGCCCACATCAATCGCTACAATACGAAGCATTCTGAAGCGATTATCACTGATGATTATTTCGCTTCCCAACGCTTCTTGAAAGAAGTTGATGCGGCAGCGGTTTACGTCAATGCCTCGACCCGTTTCACGGATGGCTTTATGTTTGGCTTTGGAGCCGAGATCGGCATCTCAACGCAAAAACTCCATGCCCGTGGGCCAATGGGGTTAGAAGCACTGACTTCCACCAAATACATTGTTTATGGCGAAGGCCAGATCCGTAAGTAACGATACGCAAAAACAGCCACTTGCTGTCATGACTTCCAATAGTTAGACTAAAAAGCTAACTTTAAAAGGTCGCTACATGCGCAAGCGGCTTTTTTTCGTCCTCTTATGCTTGTGCAGCCCGCAGAACGAAGGAAAGCGGTTCGATGCCGAACAATTCTGTCAGCACTCGATTGGTTGTGGCAAAAACGTCAGCTTCGCAACTCTTTTTCGGACAAGCAATCGTCTGTCCTTTGCTGGAAAACGTATCCTGACGGCTGCCCTCTACGAAAATTACTTCTTGCGTTCCTTTTTGATAGATCAGTCCTTCGTCTTCTTCTAATAATAAGCGAGTCTGCCACTGATTGATCTGGGCAATGGGCATCACCAAGGAAGCAGCATCCAAGTTTTCTAGCGAAAAACAACGACCATCTGGCAGCTGCAGCGTGAAGGTATTGAGTTCATAAGGCAAACAGGCATTGCACCCTCCTTCCGTGATGACTTGGCTCGTGAGGATTTCTACGTTCATTCTTTTTGACTCCTTTCATGAATGATTCATGTTTAGTTTATCACAAACCTATGGCCCACGGCGGAGCAATTATTCCGCCTTAAGTTGGATGTGTTTCTTTTTCTTTCTTGCTATGCTAAGGATAAGAAAAAAAGTCTAGGAGGAGTCACTATGAATACAGAAAGTTTATTAGGAAGAATCGTTACTGTCGTGGCAGTTTTAATCGCAGCATCTCTTGTTTTATCCGTCGTATTAGGCATTGTTGGTGGGTTGATCGGATTGATCTTCCGTTTCGGGATTCCTTTGTTGCTAGCCGTTTTGATCGTTCGCTGGTTAACCTCGATTCGCCAAAAGCCAAGAAAATATTATCGTTAATTGCAGGAAAACCAAAAACACCTGACTTTCCAACAGTCAGGTGTTTTTTTATCGATCAGCCTAATGCGACATCTAAAACCATCATTAAGATAAAGCCTAGCATGACGCCAAAGACCGCAAAATGGCGGCGACTCGTCAAGGTTTGCTGCGCTTCTGGAATCAATTCTTCCACCACTACATAGATCATAGCACCCGCTGCAAAAGCCAACGCATACGGCAAGACAGCGGACATACTCGTTACCAACAAAGCCCCGATCACACCGGCGATCGGTTCTACGATCCCGGACGCTTGCCCATACATAAAGGCTTTGGTTCGGCTTAACCCTTCTTGACGCAAGGGGATCGAAACGGCTGCGCCTTCTGGAAAATTCTGAATCCCGATCCCGATCGCTACCGAAAGCGCCGCTAAGATCGCTGCTCGCGGATCATCGGCACTAGCCGCCGCCCCAAACGCTACCCCTACCGCCAAGCCTTCTGGGATATTATGTAGCGTGATGGAAAAGACCAGCAAGATCGTTCGCTTCAAATGACTGGGCAAACCTTCTGTTTCATGATTTGGACCAAAATGCATATGCGGGAGCGTCTTATCTGCTGCATATAGAAACAAACCGCCCAAACCAAACCCGATGCTGACCACGAGCCACGGAATGTCGCCATTTTCTTCGGCTCGTGCGATCGCAGGATCTAATAACGACCAGAAACTAGCAGCGATCATCACGCCAGAGGCAAACCCCAGCATCGTATTCAGGACATTTTTATTGATTTCTTTGAAGAAAAAGACTAGCGCTGCCCCAAACGCCGTCATACCATACGTAAAGATCGTCCCCGCCAGCGCTTGCTGCCATGGCGACAATCCAACCAACCAATCCACCATTCGTCTGCTCCTTTGTCTAACTATTCTACCAATACTCTAGCATAGGAAGCCGTCAGGTTCTACTAGGAAGGCAACAGCAACCAAAATTTTTCTTTCACCAGGCCTATGCCTTTCCTGACGAAATCCTCGGCTTTACTTGAAAGTTTCAACATTCATCGCTATAATGCTAGGAGACTCCATGTCAATTTATATAAAGTGAGGAAAAGAATTGATTACAGTAAGTGATGTAAGTTTGCATTTTTCAGACCGCAAACTGTTTGATGATGTTAATATTAAGTTTACGCCTGGTAATTGTTATGGTTTGATTGGTGCAAATGGTGCTGGTAAATCAACTTTTTTAAAAATTTTATCTGGTGAGATCCAACCTTCGACCGGGAATGTTTCTTTAGGTCCTGATGAACGGATGGCTGTCTTGAAACAGAACCACTATGATTACGAAGAGTTTCCAGTGATCGAAACGGTCATCATGGGCCATAAACGTCTCTACGAAGTGATGAAAGAAAAAGACGCGATCTACATGAAGGAAGACTTTTCTGATGAAGATGGGATTCGTGCCGCCGAACTAGAAGGCGAATTTGCGGAACTTGATGGTTGGGAAGCAGAGCCAGAAGCAGCCGTTCTTTTGCAAGGCTTGAACATTCCCGATGAATTGCATCATGTCTTGATGAAAGATCTAACTGCTGGTCAACGGGTGAAAGTCTTACTCGCACAAGCCCTTTTCGGTAAGCCAGACGTCTTGCTCCTAGATGAGCCTACCAACGGATTGGATATCCAATCTATCAACTGGTTAGAAGAGTTTCTGATCAACTTTGACAACACTGTCATCGTTGTTTCCCATGACCGCCACTTCTTAAATAAAGTTTGTACCCATATGGCCGATCTAGACTTCGGCAAAATCAAATTGTTTGTCGGCAACTATGATTTCTGGTTGGAATCAAGCCAATTAGCAGCGAAATTACAATCCCAATCAAATGCCAAAAAAGAAGAGCAGATCAAAGAACTGCAAGACTTTATCGCACGCTTTAGTGCCAATGCATCAAAATCCAAACAAGCAACGTCTCGGAAAAAAATGTTGGATAAAATCACCCTTGATGATATTCAACCTTCGTCCCGCCGCTATCCGTTTGTCGGATTTAAACCAGAACGTGAAATCGGGAATGACTTGCTGCAAGTCGACAATGTCAGTGTGACGATCGACGGCAAAAAGATTTTAGACAATATCTCTTTCACCTTGAATAAAGACGACAAAGTCGCTTTTGTTGCCAATAGCGATATCACCACCACGACGCTATTCAAAGTCATCATGGGGGAAATCACTCCTGATACAGGTAGTGTTCGTTGGGGCGTCACCACGCAGCATGCCTACTTGCCAAAAGATACGACCAGCGAATTCGATACGGATACCCCGATCGTTGATTGGCTGCGTCAATACGCAAGCAAAGAAGAAGACGACAATACCTTCTTGCGCAGCTTCCTCGGTCGCATGTTATTCTCTGGTGATGAAGTATTAAAACCCGTCAACGTCCTTTCCGGGGGCGAAAAAGTTCGCTGTATGTTGTCGAAAATGATGCTTTCAAAAGCCAACGTATTGGTGTTGGATGATCCAACCAATCACTTGGACTTAGAATCGATCACCGCATTAAACGATGGTTTGATGGCCTTCACCGGCTCATTGTTGTTTGCTTCTCATGACCACCAATTTATTCAAACCCTTGCGAACCGTATCATTGCGGTCTCTAGCAAAGGCGTGGTGGATCGTGCCGAAACGACCTACGATGAATTCTTAGAAAACAAAGATGTCCAAAAACGCGTAGCAGAATTGAATCAATAAGCTGCTTTTAAAAAAAGAACGCTCCAGTTGCCCGCCACCAAGGCTGCAACTGGAGCGTTCTTTTTATTTTGTCTAATACTTCGGGCATGTTGGGCAGGTTACGCTTGTTCTAAACGGGCTTTGCCGAATGAAAACAGCGCCAAGCAGCCATAGCCGGTATGACTGGAGATCGTTGGACCTAATGGATAATGATGAATAATAATGTCAGGAACTTTTTCGGTCAAACGTTTGATGACTTTCTCCGCTGCTTCGGCATCGCCGGCATTGGCAAAATAAACCGTATTGGTTTTTGATTCGTGAAGATTGGCGATGGTTTGATCCACGATTTTTTGGATCGCTTTGTTGCGTCCCCGCACTCGATCAACGCTGCGTAATTTTCCCGCAGTATCGACGGTAATGATTGGTTTCACGTTCAGCAATCCGCCGATCGCTGCCGCCGTTTTAGAGATTCTGCCGCCGCGTTCCAACTGTTTTAAATCATCGACGGTGACCCATGAATCTAAACGCAGTTTGTTTTCTTCTACCCATTGGCTGACTTCCAGCAACGAACGTCCTTGGGCTTTTTGTTGGGCTGCTTCAGCCACTAAGAAGCCTTCCCCTAAACTAGCTGAGCGCGTATCGATCAAGGTGATCGCAACTTCTTTGTATTCTTCTTTTAGTAAGGCTACGGCTTGGACGGCACTTTGGAATGAGCCGCTCATTCCTGAAGAAAAACCTAAATAAAGGACCGGTGTGCCCGCTTCGACATATGGCCGAAAATATTCCATATAACGTCCGACATTGATTTGAGAAGTCGTCGGTTGCGCATGCTCTTTTAGTTTTCCTAAAAACCATTCCGTATCAAATTCTTTGCCCATATCATCGATATATTCTTTGCCGTCTAATTCAATCAGCATTGGAATATAGGCGACATCTAGCTCCGCTAATCTTACTGCTGGTAAATCACAGCAGGAATCTGTCATGATTTGAAACATGGTTTCACCCCTCTCGTTACCCCCTATTATAGCAAAAAAAGAACAAGACAGAAGAAATTCTCATCAAAAGCAGCCAAACTTATCGTTGACTGCTTTTGACGTAGGAGTTCTTTGTCTTGTTCTGATGCTTTTGCGTCAGGTTAGATTTGCGCCCAAACACTTTCTAAGATGTTGGTTTGGCTGCGGTCTGGTCCTACCGAGAAGGTCGAAATGCGGACACCGACTAATTCAGAGATGCGGTGAACGTAATTGCGTGCATTTTCTGGCAGATCTGCCAATGTTTTACAGCCAGTAATGTCTTCAGACCAGCCAGGAAGTTCTTCGTAGACCGGTTTGCAGCGGTTCAACTCTTTCAAGCTTGCTGGGTAATGATAGATCAATTCGCCGTCTAGTTCATAAGCGGTACAGATTTTCACGGTTTCTAAACCGCTCAAGACATCGATCGAGTTAAGGGATAGGTTCGTAATCCCTGAGACCCGTTTTGAATGGCGCATCACGACGGTATCAAACCAGCCCACACGGCGAGGACGTCCTGTCGTTGTTCCGTATTCACGACCGATCTTACGAATTTGTTCACCTGTTTCATCAAACAGTTCCGTTGGGAAAGGACCATCGCCTACCCGAGAGGTGTAAGCTTTGCAGACACCAACGACTTTGTTGATTTTTGAAGGACCCACACCACTACCGATAGTGACACCTCCAGCAACGGGGTTGGATGACGTTACGAAAGGATAGGTTCCTTGGTCGATATCCAGCATCACGCCTTGTGCCCCTTCAAATAAAACCCGTTTGCCTTCATCTAAGGCATCGTTAAGGATCACCGAAGTATCCGTCACATATTTTTTGATTTGTTGGCCATATTCGTAATACTCTTCAAAAATGTCTTCAAAGGCAATTGGTTTTGCATCGAACATTTTCACGAATTGACGATTTTTTTCTTCTAAGTTGATGCGTAGACGTTCTTCAAAAATTTCCTTGTCTAAAAGATCAGCGATCCGAATGCCGACTCTGGCCGCTTTATCCATGTAGGCTGGTCCGATCCCTTTGATCGTCGTACCGATCTTGTTGTCACCTTTGGCATCTTCTTGCAGCTGATCCAAATGGATATGGTAAGGTAAAATAACATGTGCACGATCAGAGATCTTTAAGTTTTCTGTTATTATATTGTTTTCTTTCAAGTATGCTAATTCTTTAACTAATGATTTCGGGTTCACAACGACCCCGTTTCCAATGACACTGATTTTATCTGCATAAAAGATCCCTGAAGGAATCAAATGCAGTTTATAGGTCACACCGTCAAATTTAATCGTATGGCCGGCATTGTCTCCACCTTGATAACGTGCAATGACTTCCGCGTTTTCACTCAAAAAGTCCGTAATCTTTCCTTTACCTTCATCGCCCCATTGTGTACCTACTACTACTACAGATGACATATAATGACCTCTTTCTTTAATTAGTGCATTCCTTAAGTATTGTAACAAGATTAGCAAGCTCTTTCAATCTAAAATCGAATAATCGTTTTAAATTCTCATTTTTCAGGGGTAAAAAACGAACTATTTTCTTTGGAATAATTATTTATACACGTAAAAACGAATAAAGTCGGCACATAAAAAAAGCCCTACTACCATCAGCGCGATGCGGATGGTAGCAAGAGCTAGTGTTTCTCAGATAGCTAGTTGTCTTACCCGAACTCTTCTCGTGGCGAGACCGAGGAGAATTTATTGTATTCTTTGATGAATAGAAGTTCGACCGTCCCCCGGGCACCACTCCGGTTTTTTTCAATAATGACTTCGATCACATTGTTGTTTTGTTGTTCCTCTGGTTCATCGTCATCGTCGCCTTCACTGCGGTAGTAGTCATCCCGATACAAGAAAGCAACGATATCGGCATCCTGCTCGATCGACCCTGATTCCCGGATATCACTTAAAACAGGACGTTTGTCTTGTCGCTGTTCCACACCCCGAGAAAGCTGAGACAGTGCAATCACCGGCACTTTCAATTCCTTCGCCAGTTTCTTTAATTGGCGAGAGATCTCAGAGACTTCTTGTTGGCGGTTTTCGCGACCCGTTCCTTCAATCAACTGCAAATAGTCGATCAATATCAAGCCGAGATTGCCTTTTTCTTGCGCCAGTTTCCGACAACGTGCCCGAATCTCAGAGATCTTGATCCCGGGGGTATCATCGATATAGATATTGGCGTTAGAAAGACTGCCCATGGCAACGATCAAATTCCGCCACTCTTCTTCTGAGAGCTGCCCCGTCCGCAAGTGACTGGCCTCAATCGAGCCTTCCGCACAAAGCATCCGGTTGACCAATGATTCAGCCCCCATTTCCAGACTAAAGATCGCCACGGAACGATCGGTTTTCGTTCCGACATTTTGTGCGATATTCAAAGCAAATGCGGTTTTCCCTACCGCGGGGCGGGCAGCCAGAATAATCAGCTCTTCTTTTTGCAGCCCCGCCGTCATTTTGTCTAAAGCCGCATAACCCGTAGGTAATCCGGTGATTTCTTCGTTGTTTTGCGCCAGCTGATCGATCGTTTCGATCGTCCGATTCAAGACTTCCGCTATCGATTGGAAGCCATTGCTGTTGCGCTTTTCGGATACTTCTAAAATACTTTTTTCTGCTTGATCAATGATCGACTGCACATCTTCATCTTGTTCAAAGCCTTTGGTTACGATACGGCTCGCTGTTTGAATCAGATTGCGTAACGTAGCTTTGTCGTCAACGATCTTCGCATAATAAGCAATACTTGCTGCTGATGGTGAAGCTTGACTCAATTCAGTCAGATACGTCAGGCCGCCAACATCTTCAAGACTATTGCTTTTTTCAATTTCTGCTTTCAACGTGATCAAGTCGATCGATTCACTACGGTCGTTCAACTGGATCATTGCTTGAAAAATTATTTGATGGCTGCGGCGATAAAAATCTTCTGGGGCGATTACTTCCATTGCATCGATGATCGCATCGGCATCTAAAAAGACTGCCCCTAGGACCGCTTGTTCCGCTTCAATATCTTGTGGGGGAACTTGATTTTGCCAAACTTCATTCATGCCATTCGCTCCTTCGTCCATTCATTCTACAAGATTCCCATCCAAAGTACAAGATTGCTTGAACGTTTGCCGAAAAAAACCCAACATATGACTGTTGGGAGTAATGCTTATTCTTGAATGGTATGAACATTGATCGTTGCTGTTACTTGTGGGTGCAATTTTACAGGTACTTGCGTGAAGCCTAATGCACGAATCGGCTGATCCAATTCGATTTTACGTTTGTCGATCTTGATTTTGTATTGCTTGTTCAAGGCATCTGCGATTTGTTTTGATGGGATCGAACCGAACAAGCGGCCATCTTCCCCTGCTTTGGCATTGATCTTCACAACGGTTTCTTCTTTTTCAAGAAGTGCTTTTAACTCTTTCGCTTCTGCTAAGACTTCCGCATCTTGTTTTTCTTTGGCTTTTTGTTTGCCTTTTAATTCTGCCATGCTTTCATTGTTGGCAGGTTTGGCTAAGTTGTTTTTGATCAGAAAGTTTTGTGCGTAGCCATTAGGGACTTCCTTGATATCGCCTTTTTTGCCTTTGCCTTTGACATCTTGTAAGAAAATAACTTTCATCTTGGTCACTCCTTGTTATTGTTCATTTTTCGTTAATTCCGCTCGCAGCTGGTTTTCTACATCACCAATGCTGCTGTTCTTTATTTGCGTGGCTGCGTTGGTAAAATGTCCGCCGCCGCCTAATGCCTCCATCAAGGTTTGTACATTGACTTTACCAGTGCTTCTAGCACTGATACCGATCAAATCTCCTGGTTGTTTCGTAATGACAAATGCGGCATGGATCCCATTGATCGATAGCAGAGTATCGGCCGCTTTCGCAACAGTGACACTATCGTACACCCGATCTTCATCTGCTGCAGCAATCACGATATCTTCTCGGAAATGCTGGCTGCGAGAAACCAGTTCACTGATCATCAAATAGGAATCGAGATCCGTACTCAACATGTATTGAACCAATGACGTATCTGCGCCTTGGTTTTTCAAATAACCAGCAATATCAAAGGTCCGACCAGTGGTTCGCACCGTGAAGTTCTTCGTATCCACGTAGATGCCCGCTAATAAGGAAGTCGTAATAAATTTCGGGACTTGCGATCTGCGAGAAGCACGATACTGGATCAATTCTGCTACCAGTTCCGATGCCGAAGACGCGGAAGATTCAATATACGTCAATAGTGGCTTATCGGGAAACTCATCCCCGCGACGATGGTGATCGATCACTGCGATTTTGTCAAATTCATCATAGACCGCTTGCGAGATCGACATCGACGGCTTATGGTAATCTACCATCACTAGCACACTTTCTTCATTTGATAAATTAACTGCTTCTTCCCCAGTGATCACAAATCGTTCCAGCTCGGGGTATTTTTTCAATTCTTCCAATGCCCGTTGAATGTCTGCGGTGATCTCTTTTGGATTTAAAATGATGTAGCATTCTTTATCGCTCATCATCGCCATGTAAGCCACCCCAAAAGCCGAACCTAAGGCATCCATGTCTGGGTAACGATGACCCATGATAAAGATCCGCTGGTTTTCAGCAAAAATCTTTCTCAACGCCGTACTCATGGCACGAGAACGAACACGCGTTCTCTTGGGTGTGCCGTCTGTATTGCCACCAAAGAATTGCGGTTTTGCTTCTTCTTTGGCTTCTTTTAAAACGACTTGATCACCGCCGCGAACTAACGCAATGTCGAGATTGTTTTGTGCCACTTCCCCGATCTCTTCAAAAGACTCTTCCCCATAGGAGATCCCCATACTGATCGTTAATGGCAGATCATTTTTTTCCGCAACTTGCCGTACTCTAGTCAAAAATTGGAATTTTTCTTCCTTCATCCGCTCAATATCTGAATACTTCGCGACGAAAAGAAACCGCTCGGAATTGATTCGTTTGTAAAAAACATGATTCTCACTTGCCCAATCAGAAATCAATGTCGTGATCAGCGAGTTCAAATAAGAAACTTGTTTGTCGTCTTTTTTCTCAATCAAATCATCGTAATTATCAATTGAAATCAACCCAATTGCTGCCATCTTTTTTACCCCTCAATGTATCATCCCATTTTTTTGAAGCTTTGTTCCTTATTTTACCACAAAACAATCAAATAGGCGATTGATGCAAAAAAGTTCCACGTGAAACTTTTTTGGTGAACCAACCAGGAAAAAATTTCTATCATTCGTTATTCTATCTATATATAAAATAACAAGTTACTCTTCGATGGATAAAAAAATTGACAAGCTTCAAAAGAAACTTGTCAATGAAAATCATTCGATTTATTCTTCGCCTACGAATGGAAGTAATCCCATGATACGCGCACGTTTGATTGCAATGGTAAGTTTGCGTTGGTTTTTCGCACCAGTACCAGTTACACGACGTGGTAAGATTTTACCGCGTTCTGAAATGAAACGTTTTAGTAATTCAATATCTTTATAATCGATATGTTCAATATGGTTTGCAGCAATGTAGTCTACTTTACGACGTTTGCGTCCGCCTCTTCTTTGTTGTGCCATCCTATTTCCCTCCTATCAATTTCTTAGAATGGTAAATCATCGTCTGAAATGTCGATTGATGAGTTTCCGAATGGATCGGAGTTGTCTCGATCAAAATTAGGCATTCCTGATGGTTGAGAGGATTGAGTTTGATTTGAGTTATTGTTACCAAATCCAGAAGAACTGTTTGAGTTATACGTATTGTTACTGCCAGATCCGCTATCAGTTGTGCGTCTTTGCTCGGAAGCATTCCGCGACTCTAATAATTGGAAGTTGTCAGCAACGACTTCTGTTACATAAACACGTTGGCCTTGTTGGTTGTCGTATGAACGGGTTTGAATACGTCCAGTAACCCCTAATAAAGTTCCTTTGCGTGCATAGTTTGCTAATGTTTCCGCTGGTTTTCTCCAAATAACACAGTTGATGAAATCAGCTTCGCGCTCTCCACTTTGGTTGGTAAAATTGCGGTTTACCGCCAAGGTAAAGGTTGCGACACCAGTGCCATTAGAAGTGTAACGTAAATCAGGATCTTTGGTTAGTCTTCCTACTAGTACAACATTATTAATCAAAGTTCATCATCTCCTCATCGCTTTTGTTTCATGTGAAACAATATTATGCTTCTTCTTTGACAATCATGTGACGGATAATGTCATCATTGATTTTCGCAAGACGGTCAAACTCGTTGATTGCACTTGCAGTTGTTGAAGAAGAAACTTTAACGATGTGATAGATACCCTCACGGAATCCATCCATTTCATACGCTAGACGGCGTTTTTGCCAATCTTTTGATTCGATAACTTCAGCGCCGTTATCAGTTAAGATTGAGTCAAAACGAGCGATCAATGCGGCTTTTGCTTCTTCATCAATGTTTGGACGAATGATATATAAAATCTCATATTTCGTGTTTTCCATTGATTTTTCACCTCCCTGTGGACTTTGGCCCCTAGTTTTTCTAGGAGCAGAGAGAGTGGTCTAATTAGACTACTCACAAATAATTATTATACACTTTTTTCGTCCTTACTGCAAGCTGTTTTTTTGCGTCCCTGCATCTACCCATCACCGCAAACAATCGCTTACACTGATAAATACGTCAGCTGCTGACGATTTTTTGAAAAAGAGTAAGAAGACAGCAAGCTGCAGGTTCGCAGGTTGCTGTCTTCCTAGAAAACGTATTGCTTATTCTTGTGTATCCGTGGTGTCTTCCGTTGCTTCTTCCACAACTGGTACGTCTTGTACCGCTGTTTCTTCAGCAGTCGCTAGTTCTTCTTCGACTTCTGGTTCAACCGTTGCCATCGTCACTACTTTGGCATTGTTTTCCATCTTCATCAAACGAACCCCTAAGGTTGCCCGACCAGTTTGGGAAACAGTCGCTACATTGAAACGAATCAAGACGCCTTTATCGGTGATCACCATGATGTCTTCCTCACCGCTGACCGTCGTCAAGCCGGCTAATGGACCGTTTTTCGCCGTAATATTGGCTGTTTTGATCCCTTTTCCGCCACGACCTTTGATTGGGTATTCAGAGCCTTTGGTACGCTTGCCATAGCCGTTCTCAGTGATGACCAAGACTTCACTGTCTTCTGTGATCACAGCGGCGCCTACCACGTAGTCTCCGTCTCTTAGACGAATGCCTCGCACACCAGCAGCTGTTCGGCCCATATCCCGCACAAGCGCTTCTTTGAAGGTCACAGAGTAGCCATCGTGGGTTCCGATGATCACGACATCTTCGCCGTGGGTTTCAATTACATTGACCAACTCATCATTTTCCCGAAGACCGATCGCAATCAGACCATTGGCACGGATATTTGAAAAGGCCGTCACTGAGGTCCGTTTGACCACACCTAGACGCGTCGTGAAGAACAAGTAGCGTCCTTCTTGAGGCCCACCAGAAGCCGAAATGATCGCTTCGATCCGTTCGCTAGAATCGATCCCTAGGAGATTGATCACAGGGATCCCTTTGGCTGCCCGACCATACTCAGGAATTTCATAGCCTTTGGCTTTGTAAACTTTCCCTTTATTGGTGAAGAACAGTAATGTGTCATGAGTCGAACAAGAAACCAACGTCTTCACGAAGTCTTCATCGTGGATCCCCATTCCTTGAACGCCACGTCCGCCGCGGCGTTGTGCACGGAATTCAGACTTAGCTACTCGTTTGATGTACCCATTGTTCGTCAAGGTAATGACGATTTCTTCTTCTTCGATCAAATCTTCATCTTCAAGACTTAAGACTTCCCCAACCAATAATTCAGTCCGCCGATCATCACCAAAGCGTTGGCCTAATTCTTGCAACTCCGTTTGAATGATCTCTAGGACTCGTTGTGGATTTGCTAAAATGTCTGTCAAATCAGCGATAAATTCTAACAAACCTTGGTACTCGTTTTCGATCTTGTCGCGTTCCAAACCAGTCAAGCGACGCAAACGCATATCTAAAATCGCTTGCGCTTGGCGATCGGACAATTTGAAGCGCTCCATCATGCTATTTTTCGCTTCATCATCAGAATTTGATGCCCGGATCAAAGCAATGATCTCATCGATATGATCCAATGCGATCCGTAATCCTTCCAAGATGTGGGCACGAGCTTCTGCTTTGTTTTTATCAAACTGTGTCCGACGAGTCACCACTTCTTGTTGGTGCTCGATGTAGTTTTCTAAAATTCGTTTCAAGCTCAAAATCTTCGGCACGCCTTTTTCAATGGCTAACATATTAAAGCCAAAAGAAGATTGCAGTGCAGTCATTTTGTAGAGATTGTTTAAGATCACCGACGCACTGACGTCGCGACGAACGTCGATCACGATCCGCATGCCTTCACGAGATGATTCATCCCGCAGATCGGTGATTCCTTCGATCCGTTTGTCACGGTGCAGCTCAGAGATCCGTTCGATCAACTTCGCTTTATTGACCATATACGGCAATTCAGTCACTAAGATCCGTTCTTTGCCGTTGGGCATTTCAGTCACTTCGACTTTTCCGCGAACAGTGATCGAACCTTTCCCTGTTTCATAGGCACGGCGAATACCGGATTTTCCCATCACGATCCCGCCAGTTGGGAAGTCTGGTCCTGGTAGGACTTCCATCAATTCACTCGTTGTGACTTCTGGATTTTCCATCAATAGATCGATGGCTGCAATGACTTCATTCAAGTTATGAGGCGGGATATTGGTCGCCATCCCAACAGCGATCCCAGTCGTCCCGTTGACCAAAAGGTTCGGGAAGCGGGCAGGTAATACCGCTGGTTCTCGTTCTGTATCATCATAGTTGCTTTGGAAATCAACGGTATCTTTGTTGATGTCCCGCAGCATCTCCATCGCCAGTTTACTCATGCGGGCTTCGGTATACCGCATCGCAGCGGCACCGTCACCATCGACTGAACCAAAGTTTCCATGGCCATCGACTAGCATGTAGCGATAGCTAAAGGGCTGTGCCATCCGCACCATTGATTCATAGATCGCACTGTCACCATGGGGATGGTATTTCCCCATGACATCGCCGACGATCCGGGCTGATTTTTTATGGGGCTTGTCTGGTGTGACCCCTAATTCATTCATTCCATATAAAATTCGGCGGTGAACCGGCTTTAAGCCATCCCGCACATCTGGTAAAGCCCTAGCAACAATTACACTCATTGCATAATCGATAAAGGACTCGCGCATTTCACTGGTCAGATTGACGTCATGAATATTTTGTTTTGCTTCTTCACTCAAGCTGTTTCCTCCTCTACGATTGGCTAGATGTCAAGATTTTTCACGTAGTGCGCGTTTTCTTCGATAAAGGCCCGTCTTGGTTCGACGCGATCCCCCATCAGCATTTCAAAAATTTGATCGGCTTCTATGGCATCATCTACGCTGACCCGCAGCATCATCCGGTTTTCAGGGTCCATCGTGGTTTCCCATAACTGGTGATCATCCATTTCACCTAGACCTTTGTAGCGTTGAACCGTTGGTTTTGGTGTCGCAGGCAGTGATTCAATCGTATTTTTCAAATCTTGTTCGGCATTCTTGCCGGGTTGGATATAGTGGATATTTTTCCCTTGTTTGACACCGTACAATGGCGGTTGTGCGATATAGACATAACCAGCTTCAACGATTGGACGCATATAACGATAGAACAGCGTCAAAAGTAGGGTCCGGATATGGGCACCATCGACATCGGCATCGGTCATGATAACTAGCTTGTGGTAACGGGCTTTTGCTACATCAAAATCAGCACCAAACCCAGTTCCCATTGCCGTAAACAATGAACGGATCTCTTCGTTTGCTAAGATTTTGTCCATGCTGGCTTTTTCGACATTTAAAATCTTCCCACGGATCGGTAAGATCGCTTGGAATTCGCGACTGCGGCCTTGTTTTGCTGAACCGCCGGCAGAATCTCCTTCGACGATAAACAATTCGCATTTTTCTGGATCATTACTGGAACAGTCGGCTAATTTCCCAGGTAAGTTACTGATTTCTAACGCACCTTTTCGGCGAGTCATTTCCCGCGCACGTTTGGCTGCTTGACGGGCTTTTGATGCCAAAAGTCCTTTTTCCACGACTTGACGACCCACATTCGGGTTTTCCATCAAGAATTTCGTGAAATGTTCGGAAAAAAGACGATCAGTGACTGTCCGCACTTCCGAATTTCCTAATTTGGTTTTCGTTTGTCCCTCAAACTGAGGATCTGGATGCTTGATAGAGATAACTGCCGTCAATCCTTCCCGAACATCTTCTCCGGTCAGGTTTTCGTCGTTTTCTTTCATCAATTTTGACTTGCGGGCGTAATCGTTGATCACCCGTGTCAAGGCAGTCTTAAACCCGAATTCATGGGTTCCGCCTTCATAGGTATGGATGTTGTTGGCAAAACTCAACAGATTGCTGTGGTAGCTATCGGTATATTGCATGGAAACTTCAACCGTGATTCCTTGTTGTTCTCCTTCTAAGTAGATCGGATCTGGGAAAATCACTGTTTTACTCGCATTCAAATGCTCCACATAGCTCTTGATCCCGCCGTCGTAATGATATTCTTTCAAGACGGGTTTTTCTTCCCGTTTGTCTTCGATCGAGATTTTTAAACCTCGGTTCAAGAAGGCTAATTCCCGAACCCGCGTCGCTAATTTGTCAAAATTGAATACAGTTGTTTCCGTAAAGATCTCTGGATCTGGAACAAAGTGGACGGTCGTTCCGTGGCGGTCGGTTTCATCGATCACTTTTAAGTCATCAACGACTGCCCCACGATGGTATTCTTGATAATACACTTTACCTTCCTTGTAGACTTTTACATCTAAAGTCGTGGATAGCGCATTAACGACGGAGGAACCTACCCCGTGCAGTCCACCAGATACTTTGTAGCCGCCGCCGCCGAATTTCCCGCCGGCATGCAGGATCGTAAAGACGGTTTCTACCGCTGGACGACCTGTCTTGGCTTGGATATCAACGGGGATCCCCCGACCGTCATCGACGACCGTAATACTATTATCTGGTTCAATGATCACTTGAATACTTGAGGCAAAGCCTGCTAGTGCTTCATCGATCGAGTTATCGACGATTTCCCATACTAAGTGGTGCAAACCTTCTGAACTGGTAGAACCAATGTACATCCCAGGTCGTTTGCGGACGGCTTCTAGCCCTTCCAGCACTTGGATCTGACTGGCATCATAGGCTTTCGCACGTTCAACTAAGCTTTTTTCTTCTTCTGTCATTCAGTCTATTCTCCTTTAATATGTCCTTGCTCTACATAAAAAATCTCTGCTTCCACAGACATTTTGTCTTTCACATGTTCTAATGTCGTCGTTGTCAGAAAGGTCTGAACTTTTCCTTCAATGGTCTCCAATAAATGCAGTTGTCGGGAATCATCCAGCTCACTCATGACGTCATCTAATAAAAGGACGGGATATTCTCCCGTTTCTTCTTTCATCAAATCGATTTCTGCCAATTTAACACTTAAGGCCGTCGTTCGCTGCTGTCCTTGCGAGCCAAAGGTCTGAACATTTTTCTCATTGATCAAAAAATCCAGATCGTCTCGATGGGGACCTGCCAGCGTGACTTGCCGAAATCGTTCACGGTCTTTGACTTGTGCCAAGGCTTTGACAAATTGCTGTTGGATCTCCTCCAGCGTATTCGCCTCACCGGGCACATTCGATAAGTAGTCGATCTGCAAGGTTTCTTTTCCTTGGCTGATCTTTTGGTGCAGCTGATTTGCCCAATACGCCAAGCGCTGAACAAACCGTTGTCTGGCTAAAATGATTTTACTGCCGAAAGCCACCAGCTGTTCCGTCAAAACATCTAAATAGATCTCATCGGTCTGTTTTTTTTCATTCAGCTGTTTTAAGTATTGATTGCGCTGTTTCAAAACGGATTGGTATTGAACGAGATCATAGAGATAGATTGGATCGATCTGCCCAATTTCCATATCGAGAAATTTGCGGCGGACTTGGGGACTTCCTTTTACAAGGGAGAGGTCTTCTGGAGCAAATAAAATGACATTCAACTGCCCTATGTAACTACTGAGCTTTTTTTGCTCAATGTGGTTTACTTTCGTTTTTCGTCCTTTTTTTGACAAAAACAGTTCTAACGGGATCGTTGAGCGTCCCCGACTGACACTGCCAGAGATCCGCGCACCTTCTGTGTCCCAGCGAATAAGTTCTTGCTCACTGGAGGTGCGGTGGCTTTTGGTCATCGCCAATACATAGATGCTTTCTAAGATATTGGTTTTTCCTTGCGCGTTTTCGCCTAAAAAAATGACCAGACCTTTCTCAAAAGTCAGTGTCAGCGAATCATAGTTCCGATAATTGCTTAAATGCAACTCATTCAGCCGCATCGGCGTCTTCCTTCTTCACCATAAAAAAAGTACCTTCATCAGGTAGCTCAATACGCATTCCCGCATACAATTTGCGCCCTCGT
The DNA here is from genome assembly GCF_002140615.1 of Enterococcus sp. 2G9_DIV0600. Lineage (NCBI taxonomy): Bacteria > Bacillati > Bacillota > Bacilli > Lactobacillales > Enterococcaceae > Enterococcus > Enterococcus sp. 2G9_DIV0600. Next base: position 34,397 of record NZ_NGLL01000002.1, on the reverse strand, counting down.
CGATTTTCTGGCTCGCCGTCGACAAAAACGGTGTGCTCTGCAAGGTACCATTTCGCTTGGCCGCCGCTGCTGATCACACTGACTTCTTTGAGCATTTGTCCAAGTGTCATATATTCCGTTTCTAACGGTATTTGCATTTTCATAATTCCCCTCAATTCTATCAAAGAGCGTTTAGCTCTATTATACTCTTTTTTTGCCAAGAAAACAAATTCATCGGCATATTTTTCATTCTCAGAAGACTTACTGCTTTTAGATAAAAAAGAAGCCAAAATAGAAAAAAGGGCTTAAAAACGATTTTAAGCCCTTTTAACTCATTTATTCATTTTCAGATGATTGTTTCAACTTTTTTCAAAAGACATGAAAAACTAGTTGGTGCGCACCGGTGTGATCAGCTGGATAAAGCTGCCTTTGCTCTCTGTTGGCTCCAACGTAAAGGGACGAATCGCTGAGATAAAGCGGATCACGATGCTGGTGTCACCAAATGCTCGTAGTGCAGCTTTCATATAGTCAGGATTGAAAGAGATCTCTAATGGGTCGCCGGTCACTTTTTCAAAAGAAAGGTCTTCTTCCACTTTCCCGATTTCTGGTGAGTTTCCATATAAGACAACGGCTTCCTCGGAGATCGCCAAACGAACGATGTTGTTACGGCCTTCATGAGAAAGCAATGACGCCCGTTCGATAGCTTGTAACAATTCTGGCACAGAAAATTCAATTTCAGTATTGAAGCTTGAAGGGATCAGACGATTGGTATCTGGGTAAGTTCCTTCCAATAAACGAGAATAGAATTTCATAGTTTTCGTTTGGAACAATACTTGGTTATCCATAATGCTGATTTGGATCGCTTCTTCCTCATCCGTTAAGGAACGAGAAAGTTCCGTTAAGCTTTTGCCGGGAATCACGATATTGAAGGCTGTTTCCCCGCTTTCCAAGGGAATCACCCGTTGGCTCAGACGGTGTGAGTCCGTCGCAACAGCTAATAATTTTTGATTTTCTAAGACAAAGTGGACCCCAGTCAAGATCGGACGGCTTTCGTGTTGCGAAACCGCAAAGACTGTTTCACTAACGATCTTATTCAATACGTGCGCTGGAATCTCGATCGAATCTTGACTTTCGACAACTGGTAAATGTGGATAACTATCGGCATCTAAGCCGTTGACGGTAAAGTTGGCTTTTCCAGAAGTGATCGCTACTTGATTATTGTCTAAAACTTCTAACGTTAAGGTACTTTCAGGCAAACGACGAACGATTTCACTAAAGAAACGTGCTTGTAAAACGATCGCTCCTGTTTTTTCGATTTGCATTTGCGCTTTTTCGTTTTCCACACTTAAAAAAGTTTCAATGGAAATATCGGCATTGCTCCCAGTCATGGTCAATCCTTTTTCTGAAAGGGACAATTTTACCCCAGTTAAGATCGGGATGGTGGTTTTGGTTGAAATTGCCCGTTGGACAGTTTGTAATTCTTGCATGAACTCTGTTCGATTTAAAGTTAGCTTCATAGCGATACTCCTTTAATTTATAGTTATTAAATAAAAGTAATAGTAGTAATAGGCTTGTTAGTAATGTGGATAACTCGAGAAAAGAGTGATTAGACTAACGAAAACGCCTGTGAATAACTTGTGGACAACTTTTTTGGTTTTTTATTTATTATCAACAGATCAGCTGAAGAGGATTTGTTTGATTTCAGCGATCTCATTTTTGATCGTAGGATCTGTTTCGACTAAATGCTGAATTTTTTCGTGGGCATGAATGACCGTGGTATGGTCTTTGCCGCCAAATTCGCCGCCGATTTTTGGTAAAGAACTATCGGTCAATTCTCGAGAGAGATACATCGCGATCTGCCGTGGCACGACGATGCCTTTGACCCGTTTTTTCCCTTTTAGATCATTGACATGAATGTGATAGTATTTTGCGACTTCTTCTTGGATCTGTAAAATCGAAACTTGGGTCGAGCCATGGCTTGATTTCAAGGCTTTGATGGCTTCAGCTGCCAAGCTGGTTGTAATGTCTGAGTTTTGCATCGTAGCAAAAGCTTGTACCCGGACGAGTGCTCCTTCAAGTTCCCGGATATTCGAATCGATCTGTCCAGCAATATAACTTAAGGTATCGTCGGGGATCTCCAAGCGTTCGGCTTCGGCTTTTTTCCGCAAAATCGCGGTCCGCGTCTCTAGATCCGGCGGGGTGATGTCAACGGACAAGCCCCAAGCAAAACGAGAAACCAAACGTTCCGGCAAAGTTGGGATCTCATTTGGCAAACGATCACTTGTCAGGACGATCTGTTTATTATTGCGATACAGTTCTTCGAAGGTATTAAAGAATTCTTCTTGGGTTCCTTCTTTATTTACTAAGAATTGAATATCATCCACCAACAAAAGATCAACATTGCGGTATTCGTTTCGAAAATCTTCCATTTTGTTCTTTTGAATAGAAGTAATGAAATCATTGGTGAAATTTTCACTACTAACATACTTGATTTTTGCATTGGGACGTTTCAGCAACATTTGATGACCGATCGCATGCATCAAGTGGGTTTTCCCTAAACCAACGCCACCATAGAAGAACAGCGGATTATAAATAGACCCAGGATCTTCAGCAACAACTAAAGCAGCAGCATGGGCCATTTGATTGCCTTTCCCGATGACAAAGGTATCAAATGTGTATTTTTCATTTAAAATCGATTTCGGCGGCTGCTCGTTTTCTTCTGCAGTTGTTTTAATAGTAGATGGGGCTGTTTTTAAAGCTTCTGCTTCTTCGACAGTCACAAAACTAGGAATCAATTCTTCACCAGTTTTCATAAATCCCATTTCAACAATTTTGGCAGCTAGATTTTTTTCCCAATAAGATTTATGAAGATCGCTGGGTACTTCGATCAGCAGCTGATTTTTTTCAAACGACAAGACATTGGCAGTCTCGATCCAAGCGCTATAACTGGCCGGATTCAGCTCTTCTTTAAAGGATCGTTGAAGATCTTGCCAAATAGAATCAGCAGATGGCATAAATTGTCCTCCTATAACTAAGAATAGATATAACTAAAATAGCACGGATTGAAAAAGTTTTCCACAGATTACGATAAAAAAGGTTAGAAAAAAATACTTTTCCACAAAACGGGATAAATGAAAAAAGGAAATGCACATGTTCGAAATTCGACTATCCACAGGTAGAAAAAGAATGTGAATAACTGTAAAAAAATCTCCTTTATCCACAGATCAATGTGAAGATCACGCCTTGATAATACTAGGTTTTAGGGTAGTTATCAACAACTTGGAAAACGATTGTGGATAACTTTTCTACAGGCTGTTTGTTTGTGGAAAAAGCCAAAATAACTCTGGGGAAAAAGTTATCCACAAAAATTGGCTATAAACAGCAAACCCACACAAATCAAGGGGATTGTGGATAAAGAATGCCCGATTTTGAGCAAACTTCTTATTGACAAACTAGTACTTGACTCGTTATACTATCAAAGTATGTCTGTGCGCATAAGCATTATCCTGATGGAGGTGGAAATAAATGAAAAGAACGTATCAACCAAATAAACGTAAACGTCAAAAAGTTCACGGATTCCGTAAACGTATGAGTACAAAAAATGGACGTCGTGTTTTAGCTAGCCGTCGTCGTAAAGGCAGAAAGGTTATTTCTGCGTAAGCCACTGAATGCCAGTGGTTTTTTTTTATGCCGTTTTTGCGGAATATAGTGTCTGACTTTTGGCAAATATGGTATTATTGACAGGTGAGTGGTTACGGATTCAATCCGTTTCGCGAAGCTTAATTGAAAGAAGTGAAGGAACCGAAGATGAGAAAATCCTATCGAGTAAAAACAGAGCAAGATTTTCAAAAAGTTTTTCAGGCAGGAAATTCTTTTGCAAATCGGAAGTTCGTGGTGTATGTCTTACCTAAAGAGCAATCACATTTTCGAGTTGGTTTATCTGTAGGGAAAAAAGTCGGTAATGCAGTGAAGCGAAATGAGATCAAGCGCAAGATCCGTGCGAGTTTAACGGAAATGAAGCCGCGGATCGAACCAGCGGTCGATTTCATCGTGATCGCTCGTCCAAGTATCGCCACTTGTTCCTCAAAGGAAATCTACTCGAATTTAGAGCATGTTTTAAAGCTTGCCAAAATTATTCATTAATGGAAAGGAATTAGTTACGTGAAAAAAGGGAAACGCGTCTTACTATTTTTGGGAGTTCTCTCATTAGTAGTTGTCTTATCTGCCTGCGGTGCAACAGGTGAAGTAAATGCACAAAGTACTGGTCTATGGGATCGTTACATCGTTTATTATTTTGCAGAGGCGATCAAAGCCCTCTCCTTCGGCAATGCCGGGATCGGGATCATCCTCTTTACATTGATCATTCGGGTCATTTTGATGCCGTTGATGCACTTTCAAACCAAAAGCATGCGCAAAACGCAAGAATTACAACCGAAGCTAAAAGCGCTGCAGCAGCAATATGCATCAAAAGATACAGAAACACAAAGCAAGTTAAAAGAAGAAACACAACGTTTGTATGCAGAAAACAATGTCAATCCCTATGCTGGCTGTCTACCATTATTGGTACAAATGCCGATTTTGATGGCCTTGTGGCAATCGATCTCACGGGTTCCTGCTTTGCAAGAAGGAAAATTCTTATGGCTGCAGCTGGGTGATCGTGACCCATACTTCATCTTGCCGATTTTAGCGGCGCTCTTTACTTTTGCAAGTACCTATTTATCAAGTATGAGCCAAGTGGAATCAAATGCGAGTCTGAAAATCATGAATTTCGCTATGCCGATGATGATCTTGCTGATGGGGATCAACATTGCCAGCGGTCTTTCCTTGTACTGGGTCGTTTCCAATGCATTCCAAGTTGTGCAAACGTTGATTCTAAATAACCCATTCAAGATTCGCCAAGAAAGAGAAGAAGCCGCCCGCAAAGAACGCGAGCGTGAACGTGCGCTGAAAAAAGCAATGAGTCCTAAAAAGAAACGGAAAAAATAAGAGGAGGTTGCACTGCAATGCCGATTTATGAAAATCTGACAGTAGCTGAAGCAATTCAAGAGGGATTGCAAGTCCTTGGTATCACCAAAGATCAAGCAGTAATCGAAGTCCTGGATGAAGGAAAAAAAGGCTTCTTGGGGCTAGGAAAAAAACAAGCACGGGTCTCCATTGAAAAAAGAATCGTTGAAGAACCGGCACCCGTTGAAGAAGTACCAGCAAAACCGCTGGTAGAACCAGATCCTGTGACGACAGAGGATGCAAGCAGTGTGATGGAGGCGGCCGCGAGCGAACCTGTTTTGCTGACGGATCTTTCCGATGAGGAAGCACTGGCTCAGTTGGGACTCTATCTGACAAATATTTCAAAAGCATTGAATGCACCTGCCTTAGTAAAAACCGCTCGTCAAGACGGCGTGATCGTTTTTCATTTAGAAACGCAAAAACAAGGCATTTTAATTGGGAAGCACGGCAAAACCTTGAATGCATTGCAATATTTGGCGCAAGTTTACATTCACCGCATCGCGAAAAACAAATTATCGATCGTTGTGAATGTCGGGGATTACCGTGAAAAACGTCAAGCGATCTTAGAACGTTTGGCCAGTCGTACTGCTGAAAAAGTCAAACGAACTGGTCGCCCGGTCTTTTTAGAGCCGATGCCGGCGTTTGAAAGAAAGCAGATTCATTCCGTATTGAGTAAAGATGCGTATGTTCAAACTCATTCTGAAGGGGATGAACCGTATCGCTACTTAGTAGTGGAACCTGCGGACAAACGAATTTAATGAAAAAAGGGAAAGGCGCTCTGACAAGCCTTTCCCTTTTTTGATGGGAAAAAGCGATTGACAACAAATTTAAAACCAAGTATCCTTGACTAGAAATCATTCTTATCAAAGTCAACATACGTTACGTAGGTCAGCCTTTGGTATCAAAAAAGAGTCCGTATGCCGCGGACTCTTTTTTGTATTTTTTTTGATGATAGAGGGAATTAGCCGCCGATGGTTGATTGAGTAAATTGAACCACCGTACCATAGGCAAAGATCTCAAGATAGGTTTTGTCGCCTTCGACGATGCGATCGTGTTCGAAATGACAGTTGATCACCGCGTTCGCGCCATAGCTGTGGGCGGTTTCTTTTAAGCGATAAGTCACATCTGCCAACAGGTCGTTCAAGTTCACAGATGTATCAAATAGATCTACTTCGATTTTGTCTGCCGCAAAGACGATATCCCGCACGACATAAGGCCGATTCACGTTTCCTGTCGATAAAATGATTTCCTTAATGCGGGCAGCACTGTTTGATGATTTGATGGTTTCCATAATAGATCACTCTTTTCTTATTTCTTTGCTTTTATTTTAAAGGTTTTTGCCTACAGATGCAAAATTTAAAAGTTTTTCAAGGAAGCTTGCGACTGGCGCCAAAATGTGCTAATCTATTTCCAGAATTTAATTGACAAGCAGTCAAAGTGCTAAGTCTACTCGTTTTTATTGATTTTCAATCAATTTGACGGGTGGAGTGGGCACTTTTTTTATGTGAAAAAATAGGAGGAGTATGCAACATGGCGAATATTACGCAAGAATTTGATACGATTGCCGCAATTTCCACCCCGCCCGGCGAAGGGGCCATCAGTATTGTGCGATTAAGCGGGGAAGAAGCGATCGCAATTGCGGATCGGATTTTTCAAGCAGGCACTAAAACCCTCGCCCAAGTCCCAAGTCATACGATCCATTATGGTCATATCGTGGATCCAGAGGAAAGTCGTTTGATGGATGAAGTGATGCTTTCAGTGATGAAAAAGCCACGGACCTTTACCCGAGAAGATGTCGTTGAGATCAACTGTCATGGCGGGATCGTGGTCGTCAATCAACTCTTGCAGCTGGTTTTACGCCAAGGGGCACGGCTGGCTGAGCCGGGGGAATTCACGAAGCGGGCCTTTTTGAATGGACGTGTCGACCTTTCTCAAGCCGAGGCGGTGATGGATCTGATTCGTGCCAAGACCGATAAAGCGATGAACCTCGCCGTCAATCAGTTGGATGGCAATCTTTCCCACTTGATTCGGACTTTACGCCAAGAGATTTTAGAGACGCTGGCGCAAGTTGAAGTGAATATCGATTACCCTGAATACGATGATGTGGAAGAATTGACGACCCGCTTATTGCTAGAAAAAGCCACGATGGTCAAAGGGCAGATCCAAGCCTTATTAGCGACAGCCCAACAAGGAAAAATTTTGCGAGAAGGTCTGAGTACTGCGATCATCGGTCGGCCGAATGTCGGTAAATCCAGCTTATTGAACCATTTATTAAGGGAAGAAAAAGCCATCGTGACAGACATTGCTGGTACGACTCGAGATGTCATTGAAGAGTATGTCAATGTTCGCGGGGTACCGTTGAAACTGATCGATACGGCTGGTATCCGCGAAACAGAAGATGTCGTTGAGAAAATCGGGGTCGAACGCAGCCGCAAAGCACTGGCAGAAGCGGAGTTGATTTTGCTGGTTCTCAACCAAAGCGAAGGATTGACCCAGGAAGACAAACAATTGCTGGAGCTAACTGCTGGCAGCCGTCGGATCATCTTATTGAATAAGACCGACCTTGAGCCAAAATTAGCACCCGCTGAGTTAGCGCAGTACGCAGCAGATGAACCGATTTTTTCTGTCTCTGTGTTGACGAGTGAAGGCTTGGATCAACTGGAACAAGCCATTGCCGATCTATTCTTTGGGGGGAAGACCACTGATAAGGATGCTTCCTATCTTTCTAACACCCGCCACATTGCCTTATTAGAAAATGCCGTTCAGTCGTTGTCTGAGGTCATCCAAGGGATTGAAGCAGGAATGCCTGTCGACTTGGTTCAAATCGATATGACACGCTGCTGGGACTATCTAGGAGAAGTTGTCGGCGATAGTGTCCAAGATGAGTTGATCACCCAATTATTTAGTCAGTTTTGTTTAGGAAAATAAAGAATGCGCCACTGGCGTAAAAAGGAGAACACCATGCAAGAATATCAAGCAGAAAGTTATGACGTGATCGTTGTTGGGGCCGGCCATGCCGGATCAGAAGCGGCCTTGGCAGCTAGCCGCATGGGGGCAAAAACCCTCTTGCTGACTATCAACTTAGACATGGTCGCATTCATGCCTTGCAATCCCTCCGTCGGCGGACCAGCGAAAGGTGTCGTGGTGCGCGAAATCGATGCTTTAGGCGGAGAAATGGGCAAAAATATCGACAAAACCTACATCCAAATGCGGATGCTCAATACAGGAAAAGGTCCCGCTGTGCGGGCCTTGCGGGCGCAAGCCGATAAACATGCCTATGCGGCTGAAATGAAACGAACGATCGAAAAAGAAGCCAATTTGACACTGCGCCAAGGAATCGTTGAAAAGCTGATCGTTGAAGAAGGCGAATGTCGTGGCGTCGTGACCTCTACAGGCGCTCGTTACCAAGCCCAAGCTGTAGTGATCACTGCAGGAACAGCGTTGCGAGGAGAGATCATCATTGGAGAGTTGAAATATTCTTCTGGTCCAAACAACTCGCAACCATCGATTGGACTAGCCGATCATTTGAAAGAGCTTGGTCTAGAGATCGCTCGTTTTAAAACCGGTACACCACCGCGGGTGAAATCCAGCACCATCAACTATGAGGTAACGGAGATCCAGCCTGGCGATGAACAACCGAATCACTTTAGTTATAGCACACCCGATGAAGCCTACAATCAAAACCAAGAACCTTGCTGGTTGACCTATACGAACGAAGGGACCCACCAAATCATCAACCAGAATTTACACCGGGCGCCGATGTTTACAGGGATCGTCGAAGGAGTAGGTGCCCGTTATTGCCCATCCATCGAAGACAAAATCGTGCGTTTTGCAGACAAATCTCGTCACCAACTATTCTTGGAACCAGAAGGGTTGAACACCGAAGAAGTGTATGTTCAAGGGCTTTCTACTTCTATGCCAGAAGACGTCCAAGTCCAAATGCTGCATTCCATCGCAGGTTTAGAAAAAGCGGAAATGATGCGGACGGGCTACGCCATTGAATATGATGTCGTGGTACCTCATCAATTGCGTCCAACATTAGAAACCAAAGTCATCGAAAACCTCTTTACGGCAGGACAAACCAACGGAACCAGCGGCTATGAAGAAGCGGCCGGTCAAGGCTTGATCGCCGGCATCAATGCCGCTTTGAAAATTCAAGGCAAAGAACCCTTCATTATGAAACGCAGCGACGGTTATATCGGTGTAATGATCGATGATTTGGTGACTAAAGGAACCAATGAACCATACCGTTTATTGACCTCTCGTGCCGAATACCGCTTATTGCTGCGTCATGATAATGCCGATCTGCGTTTGACCGAAGTGGGACATCAAATTGGGCTTGTACCAGAAGCGCAATACGAAGCATATATAGCGAAAAAAGAAGCTGTTGAAGCAGAAATCAAACGTTTATCCAAAATCCGCATCAAACCAACGCCAGAAGTACAAGCGTATTTGACTGCCAAAGGGACGGCCACCTTGAAAGATGGCGTTTTAGCAAATGAATTCTTGCGTCGGCCTGAAGTGACGTATGCCGAAATGCTGCAATTTATCGAAGCCAATGAAGCATTGAAACCCAAAGAAATCGAACAAGTCGAAATCCAAATCAAATACGAAGGTTATATTAAAAAAGCCCTCGAAAAAGTGGAGAAACTCAAACGGATGGAAGCCAAACGTATTCCTGAAAACATCGACTATGCCGCTATCAATGGCTTGGCAACAGAAGCCAAACAAAAACTGCAAAAAATCCAACCCGAAACCATCGCCCAAGCGAGCCGTATCAGCGGAGTAAACCCAGCTGATATTAGTATTTTGATGGTGTATATCGAACAAGGGAAGATTGCAAAGGTTTAAAGACGGTTAATATTCTTTGAAAAACCAATTTATAAATGGTAAATAGAGTGTCAAAAGCCCGCTGCGAAAACAGGCTCTTTGTCAATAAGGACTGATGAGTTGTGCAAAATCAAATCTGGGTCAGAATGAACCACATTCTGGCTCAGATTTTTTGTTATCTCACTTTGATTAATTGATTGATCAAAAAGATTCTAATTCTCATGTTCTCGAATGATTTAAATCCGTAGGATACTCGTTTCATTGTCTTTATGTGGGTATTCTTCGCTTCTATTTTTCCATTGGAATAAGGATAGATCATTGCGTTGGTGATGCCTTCTTCATGGGTAAGAAGGTTTTGAAGCTTTTCCCGAAAGCTGTCATCTAACGTTTCAGGAAGTTCTGTCAATAAGGAGAAAAATAAGTCAGGGTCTTTGTCTCGAAAGGCTTCAACTAATTCATGAAAAAAGGGATACGCCTCCTTCAGGGGCGTAGAAAACTCAAGCAATCGATCAATCATCATTGCTTCAGTAAGAAATGGGTATTTTGGTGCTCGGAAACTTTTCCATGTTTTGTATTCATAATGGTTGATGTTTGCACGATTTTTTAGCAAAAAGCGCCAATTCTTTTTCAGTTTTTCTGCCTGGCTTTTCTGTCCTGCTTTACGAAGTTCATTCATTTCACGGATACGCAACTCATTGAACGCTTGATTCATGTGTTTGACAATATGAAACCGATCAATCACTATTTTCGCTTTTGGCAGAACACGTTTGGTGAGCTGGAAGTAGGCGGCGTTCATGTCTGTCACCAAAAATTCTACTTCTTCTGGATTGGTACACCCTAAGAAATAGCTTGTTAATCGAGGTAATTTACGCGTAGGCAAAACATCGATTAATTTTCCTGTTTCACCATCTGCGCAAATAAAGCTCATTTTATCTTCTATGGAAGCATGCGAACGAAATTCATCAACCATCAATACTCTTGGGAGAATCTTCTTAGATTGTTTTGGTAAATAGCTTTTAAACTCTTTTAATGTACGAATAACGGTGGTCAAAGATACCTGACAGCTTTTCGCAATAAAAGATAAAGATACTTTTTCAGTCAGTAAAGAAGCAATTTTATATCTCACATGATTTGCGATTGAATGTCTGGGTTGGACAAAATAACTTTGAGCAGTCCAATGGGTGCGACAGTTTTTACAGGTATAGCGCTGCTTTTTTAGGCGCATAACCAAAGGCATATGATTGTATTGCTCAAAACGGACAATCGTTTCCTTCTTCCCATTTTTCACTATAATTGATTTCCCGTTTCCATCTACCACAGTAGAACCACAACTTCTACAAGCACGAGGATTAGGCGAGAGAACAGCATCGACGACCAATGTCTTTTTCTTCTGAAGGGTCTCGTAAGAGACCTCTGTAATCATCAAATCTTTCTCTGTTATTCTCAGCATTTTTTTGATAGAATCATTCATATAGCATATCGTCCTCTCAGTTGTTTATTTTGTGGTGATTTAATCATACTAGAGAACGATATGTTTTTTAATACCTAAAATGAAAATGGGGCTGAAGAATCAATTCTGATTCATCAGTCCCATAAATTATAGAGCCCGAAAACAATTCGCAGCGGGATTTTTGTGTTAGCAATTGAATTATTCCACTTTTTCAATCGTAGTGGTTCCCCAATTCATGATGTTGCTGAGATGGACATAGCCATCGTACAAATTCAAGAAAATCGAGAAGGCACAGACGATATAGATCAATACATAAAAATTATTGGCTTTTTTGTTACGCCATAAAACAAAGCCATCTAAGATCAGTCCTAAAGGAAAAAGAAAGGAGCCGATTCCAGCTAACAGTAGCAAGAGCAGACTTTCATCTTTATCTGCTGCCATCGTTCTTTGGAGTAACGACAATTTTTCTTTTTTGTCGTTGATTTCTTGATTATTGGTTTCGATCCGCTCTTTTAAGGCTTCGTTCTCACGTAAAAGCTCATCGATCGAGACTTGATAGAGATCGCTCAACAAAATCAAATTCTCAATATCTGGATAGCCGCGCCCATTTTCCCATTTCGAAATCGACTGGCGTGAAATCTGTAATTTTTCTGCGACTGCTGTTTGCGACAATCCCGAAGACTCGCGACAGCTTTTTAATTGTTCTGCTAAAGCCAATGTATGCTCCTATCTGCTATTTAACAACTAGCTTCCCATTTGAGATCGTGGTTACGACACTCCCATTGGTAGTGATTATACCTGCTTTTTGCTTAAACGTACAGGTGGCTTTGGTGGACGTGTGAGTTAATGAACTAGAAGTGATACTTCCTCTGTGAGCAACTAAACTTAAATTCGAAGTGCCTGTAAATTGATTGCGGCTATTGACCGTTACATTATAACTAGCGGTCCAATTACCGGCGGATGTTTTGGACACACGATACGTTCCCGCTGCCAGATTTGCTCGGAATGACGGCAATTTTTCAATGGTCAAAATTACCTCATTGCCTTCTTCATCTACCGTGATCAGCTGCTCATAGGGACTATCTGATGCTAGGTCATAAACGAGTTCTGGTTCTTCCACTGTCTGGGCGGCAGCTGGGAGAGCAAAGAGGAAACAAATAAAAATAAACGGCACAAAAAATAATTTTTTCACAAACACCACTCCTTGTACTTTTGATAATTCAAGTATACAAGGTTTATTTAGTTAAAGAAAGCACAAGCTAGTTTACAGGGGTAACGGATGGTTTACAGTTGTTGCTAAATCAGCATTTCATAGGCTTACTTTTTAGGATGTCGAGAAATTTTAAAAGTAATAGTTCATTCAAAAGGTCTTCGTTTTTTAGGTTTCTGACAACGAACCGCTGCTTTTAAAGAGAAACGTTAAAGAAGCCGTTGCTTTAGTTTTCACTAAACCTAGCTGTGAAAGGAAACAAAAAAGCGAAAGAGTAGGCAACGTTTCACGCCGTTAAAACGACAAACGTAAGGCCTCCTTCCGCTTTTTTGCAGCCAATTTTATTCTCTCAAATCAATATCCTTTTGATGGTCGCCGTCTTTCTTATAAACGTTCACCACGGATTCTTTGTTTTCGGCGATTTCTTTGGCACGGGCGATGGCGTCTGCTTTCTTATCGAAATGATCACTGGCACGTTTGGCCCCTTTGGAACGGACTTGCCATTGGTCGTCTTCATACACAACTTCTACATCCGCATCCATTAAGTTTTTCGCATTCTTATTGGTTTGATGGGCATCGTCTTTTTGCGGATTTTTCTCTTTCTGAAAAGCTTTTTTCTCCTCTTCATCTGCATTGTCATACCATTTTTCTGCTTGACTCGTGGCGATCGGGATCGCCCGATCGTCAGAATAACCATCGGCTAGTAGCGCATTGGCGATATCGATCGCTTTTTTACGAACTAAGGGGTCTAGATTCTTCATTGATGCAGGATAATCACGGACATTCCAAGGCATTGTTTGTTTCCTCCTTTTTCTTGATCCAAGGTCTTTTTCTTAAGAGGCGTCCTTTTTCAGGTGCCACCAGTTACTACTCATTAGTTTACGCCCTTCTATAAAAAAGGGAAATCATTTGCTTTTGGTCAAAAATGAGGGCACTTTCTTTTTTCATTTTCTAATAAACGAGGATTTATTTTTGTTAACAAAGCGTTATATTTCCCAAAAAAAAATGAATGGTTTAGAATTTTATTATAGAGAAAAGGAGGACGTAAGAATGAGTGAACCTATTTTGACTGATCCACGGGAACTTTATCACACGGGTAAATACAGCAAACAGGAACAAGATACGCCTGCTTTACAAGAAGAAATGCGACCAAAACCTGATTGTGGCGAAGACTCTTATGAGGGAAGTCAGCAGTTAGAAAACCGGCGGGTACTAATTACCGGTGGGGATTCTGGGATCGGACGAGCAGCAGCGATTGCCTTCGCCCGAGAAGGAGCAGACATTGCTCTACACTTTTTCCCAGGTGAAGAAGAAGATGCCGAAGAAGTTGCAGGGTACATCAAAGAAGCCGGACGTAAAGTGATCTTGCTACCCTATGACCTGCGAGACGAAGCGGCACCACAAGAGATCGTTGACAAAGCGGTAGCAGCATTAGGTGGGTTAGATACATTAGTATTGAACGCAGCACAGCAAATCACGCGGCCATCGATTGCAGAATTACCGATTGAACAAGTGAAAGACACCTTTATGGTAAACATTATCTCAATGTTTGCATTAGTGAAAGCTGCTGAGCCACACTTACCGGCTGGGGGAGCGATCGTGACAACGACTTCTGTCCAAGCCTTTAGTCCAAGTGCTCATTTAATGGATTATGCGGCAACCAAATCGGCGATCGCCAGTTTTACAGTTAGTTTGGCGAAACAATTTGCTGAAAAAGGGATTCGCGTCAATGGGGTAGCTCCAGGACCAATCTGGACACCACTACAATTAGACCATGGTCAACCGCAAGACAAGCTGCCTGAATTTGGTCAGCAAGCATTACTGGAGCGGGCAGGACAACCAGCTGAGCTGGCACCCGTCTATGTCTTTTTAGCTTCCAATAAAGCTAGCTATGTGACAGCACAGATTTATGGTGTTACCGGAGGAGAAGCTATCAACTTATAAGCTTATCAAAAAATCGGAGAAAAAGGAGGAGGTGTCCTATGAGTAAAGTGTGGAAAATCGTATCAATCATCGTTTCGTTGATCTTTATCACTGTCTTATTACCAATCGTATTAATGAGTAATCCTTATATGCAGCTGCCATTTGGTTTGGACAGCAGAGGCAATGTCGTCACGTATTTCTTTGACAACTTGTTTATGCGTCAATATATGTTTTGGGTAGCCGTTGTTTTAATCGCCGTATTCTTGATTGTGATCTTAGTCGTGCTGTTTTATCCAAAAACTAAAACAACCTTTGTTTTGAAAGAGGATAAGGGCGCATTGACGATCGATAAGAAAGCGATCGAAGGACTTGTACGTACGAAAGTAAATGAAAAAGAATTTGTTGAAGGACCAAAAGTGCATGTCAAGGCGACCAAAAATCGAATTTTGATCAAAATCAAAGGCCGCTTGAAACGGACGTCCGCCTTAGTTGGCAAAACCGAAAACTTAATGGCGGAAATCCAACAAGATGTCCAACGAGTGCTTGGCTCAAGTGAAAAAGTCAAAGTCGAAGTCAATTACGCGAATTTTGAACAAAATGAGACTCCGGAAAACCCGCGAGTAGAATAGGAGGGCTATGATGAACGAACTACAACAATACAAAATCCCATTGATTTTTGGAGCAATCGGCCTTGTTCTGGCTGTGTTGTTTGTAACGATCGGTTTTTTCAAAACATTGCTGATTCTACTCCTAACAGGTTTGGGTTTTGCGCTAGGATTGTATCTCCAACGTACCGGTATCATCGACGAATTTTTTAACCAACAATAACGTATTTTATAGGAGGAATTTTTAATGAATAACGATAAAAACGAATTAAACAATGAAAAAAATGTCAGCGCACATCCAGATCCAGTGGTTCCCAACACCAATCATCAAGCCAATGAAAATGCAATTCCAATGACTGAATCACCTGATCCAGTCGTGCCAAATGCTGAAAAAGCAGTAGCAGGACAACAAAACGGACCAAAACCAGGGGATCATCCAGCACCAGGAAATCCAAATCCAGCCGGACATCATCCAGCACCGCCAAAACCTGACCACAACGATTTTGAAGGACCAACCGGGGATGCACCCGTTCATGGTTCATTGACCTATGATGACAAAGTGATCCAAAAAATTATCGGGATCGCATTAGAACACGTGGATGGTCTGTTGACGGTCGATGGTGGTTTCTTCTCTAACATTGCGGAAAAATTAGTCAATACAGACAATGTGACTGCCGGTATCAATACCGAAGTAGGGAAAAAACAAGTAGCCGTTGATTTAGATATCGTGGTTGAATATGACCGCAACATCCCAGAAATCGCTGACCAAGTCAAAGAAGTCATCCAAAAAGAAGTAACAACAATGACCCAATTAGAAGTGATCGAAGTCAACATCAATGTTGTAGATGTAAAAACGATCGCTGAATACGAAGAGGAACAAGAAACGGTTCAAGACAAAGTATCGTCAGCTGCATCTAAAACCGGCGACTTTGCTTCACGTCAAACCAACAAAGCCAAACATGCGGCTTCCCGCGCGTCTGATCGTATCGAAGAATACAACGAACCTCGCGTGAAATAAAAAGTTTCATATGAAATAAAAACAAGCATTGATCCTGAGATCAATGCTTGTTTCTTTGCGAAGAAAAGCTGACCAGCAAGGTTGGCAGCCTTGCGGGTCAAGGAAAAATGAAAAAAGTTTTTTGGATTGAAATGAGTATAATTTCTATGCCTTAAACCAACCTTAAAGCCCCAGTTAAAAAATGGTAAATTCTCCTAGAAAGCAATCTCTGGCTATTGCATCACATTGCTTTTTGCGTTAAAGTAGGAACTAGTCTGTGAAACATTTTTCTGTTTCACAAAATAGAAAGGATTCGTTATGCTACCTGAAGAATTTCATGAAGAATTACGCAAAAACGGGATCGTTTTAACCGAAGAACAAATGGAAAAATTCGCTGTCTATTTCGAGCGTTTAGTCGAATGGAATCAGAAGATGAATCTAACCGCAATCACGGAAAAATCAGAAGTGTATTTGAAGCATTTCTACGATTCTGTTTCCTTAGCTTTTGAAACCGCCTTTGATCCGCAAAGTCATTTGTGCGATGTCGGTTCAGGTGCTGGCTTTCCAAGTATTCCACTAAAAATCGTGTTTCCTGAATTAGAAGTGACGATCGTCGACTCTTTAAATAAGCGCATCACCTTTTTACAAACCCTTGTGACGGATCTACAATTGGAAAATGTCCACTTGTACCATGACCGTGCAGAAACATTTGGTCAAAACCCGCAATTTCGTGGGCAATTCGATTATGTGACCGCTCGTGCGGTTGCCCGTTTGAATGTGTTAACGGAACTCTGTGTGCCATTGGTGAAAAAAGCAGGCTATTTTTATGCGCTCAAAGCTGCCAAAAGCGAGGAAGAACTGGTTGAAGCCAAACCAGCGATCTCACTCTTAGGCGGCAAATTTATTGAAGAAAAAAGCTTTACCTTACCGGTCAGCGGCGATGAACGCCATCTTTTGATCATTCAAAAGAAAAAAGAAACGCCAAAGAAATACCCCCGCAAACCGGGAATGCCAGCGAAACAACCAATTAAATAGGAGGAAAATCAATGGCCCGTATTATTTCTGTTGCAAACCAAAAAGGCGGCGTAGGCAAAACCACCACAACGGTGAACCTAGGTGCGTCCTTAGCATTTGTCGGCAAAAAAGTGTTACTCGTAGATATTGATGCCCAAGGCAACGCCACAAGCGGTGTCGGCATTCGCAAACCAGATGTGGAACAAGACATCTATGATGTATTAGTTAATGAAACACCGATCGTTGAAGCGATTTTACCTAGCAGCCGAGAAAACTTGGATATCGTTCCAGCGACGATCCAATTAGCTGGTGCGGAAATTGAATTGACCTCCATGATGGCACGGGAATCTCGATTGAAATCGGCTTTGAATGAAATCAAAGAACAATACGATTATATCTTTATCGATTGCCCGCCATCTTTAGGTCATTTGACGATCAATGCCTTTACCGCCAGTGATTCGATTTTGATCCCAGTCCAATGTGAGTACTATGCATTAGAAGGGCTGAGCCAACTATTGAATACCGTGCGTTTAGTACAAAAACATTTTAACCCTGAGTTAGAGATCGAAGGGGTCTTACTGACGATGTATGATGCCCGTACGAACTTAGGCGCGGAAGTCGTGGAGGAAGTCCGCCGCTATTTCCAAGAAAAAGTATATGAAACCATTATTCCGCGGAATATCCGGTTGTCTGAAGCACCTAGTCATGGATTGTCGATCATTGATTATGATCCACGCTCAAAAGGAGCCGAAGTCTATCAGACGTTAGCAAAGGAAGTGTTAGCCCGTGAAGAATAAAGGGAAAGGATTAGGGCGTGGGATCGATGCGTTGTTTCAAGACCTGCAAGGGTTAGAAGAAGTCGATATCAAGACAGAAAAAGTCGTTGAACTGCCTTTAAACGAATTAAGACCCAACCCTTATCAACCGCGAAAAACCTTTGATGAGCTTTCATTACAAGAACTAGCCAATTCGATCCAACATTCGGGGGTCTTTCAACCGATCATCGTGCGGCAATCATCCGTCAAAGGCTATGAGATCATTGCTGGTGAACGCCGGTTTCGAGCATCCAAATTAGCTGGCAAGGAAACGATCCCCGCCATCATCCGCAATTTTGATGAAGAAGCGATGATGCAAGTCGCCGTTTTAGAAAACTTGCAGCGGGAAGATTTAAATCCTTTAGAAGAAGCAGAAGCCTATGACATGCTGATGAAGAACTTGAAATTGACCCAAGCACAAGTCGCTGAACGTTTAGGGAAAAGCCGCCCGTATATCGCCAATTATTTGCGGTTACTGTCCTTGCCGAAACTCGTCAAAGAAATGGTTCAAGATGACCGTTTGTCTATGGGGCAAGCTCGGACATTATTAGGCTTGAAAAACAAAGAACAGATCTTAAAATTAGCCAATCGTTGTGTCAAAGAAAATCTGACAGTCCGCCAATTAGAACAAATGGTCGCTGAGATGAACGACACGAAAAACGAAAAGAAAAAAGTGCCGCGTCTGATTCGGGAAAAACCGTACTATTTACGAGAAAGCGAAGAACGGTTAATGGATAAATTCGGCACGAATGTCGAGATCCGCGAAAAAGAAGGCAAAGGAAAAATCGAGATCGAATACCTGTCACAAAAAGATTTAACCCGTATTTTAGATTTATTGAACATTCAATTTGATGAAGCTTGAGGTGATAAAGATGTATGATCTTGGGGATATTGTCGAAATGAAAAAACCGCATGCCTGCAAAGCCAATCGTTGGGAAATCATCCGCATGGGGGCAGACATCAAAATAAAGTGTACGAATTGCGGCCACATCGTCATGATGACGCGCCGAGAATTTGATAAAAAGATGAAGAAAATCCTAGAAAAAAAAGAGAAAGAGTGAAGTGAAGCATGGCGTTAACTGCCGGAATCGTTGGATTGCCAAATGTGGGCAAATCTACTTTATTTAATGCAATAACCAAAGCAGGAGCAGAAGCCGCAAACTACCCGTTTGCGACGATCGATCCGAATGTAGGAATGGTGGAAGTGCCAGATTGGCGCTTACAGCGTTTAACAGAATTAGTCCGTCCGAAAAAGACGGTCCCAACCACCTTTGAATTTACGGATATTGCCGGAATCGTCCGCGGTGCCAGCAAAGGGGAAGGATTAGGCAACCAATTTTTGAGCCATATCCGCCAAGTGGATGCGATCTGTCATGTCGTTCGTTGTTTCGACGATGACAACATCACCCACGTAGAAGGCCGCGTGGACCCATTAGCTGATATCGACACCATCAATTTGGAGTTGGTTTTAGCAGATTTAGAATCCGTCAACAAGCGCTATACTCGGGTCGCAAAAATTGCCAAAACCAAAGACAAAGATGCAGTTGCGGAACTGGCCGTTCTTGATAAGATCAAACCGGTCTTAGAAGAAGGGATCTCTGCTCGTTCGATCGAATTTACAGACGAAGAACAGCGCATCGTCAAAAGTTTGTTTTTACTAACGACCAAACCAGTCTTATACGTTGCCAACGTAGCAGAAGAAGACGTGGCAGACTATGAAACCAATGACTATGTCAACAAAGTGAAAGAATTTGCAGCAAGCGAAAATGCGGAAGTGATCGTCATCAGTGCTCGTGCTGAAGAAGAGATCGCTGAGCTGGAAGAAGAAGACAAAGCAGAGTTTTTAGAAGCATTAGGAATTGAAGAATCAGGGTTGGATCAATTGATTCGTGCCGCCTATGATTTGCTGGGTCTAGCAACGTACTTTACTGCTGGTGAACAAGAAGTGCGTGCGTGGACGTTCCGTAAAGGCATCAAAGCACCGCAAGCAGCGGGGATCATCCATACGGACTTTGAGCGCGGCTTTATTCGTGCGGAAACTGTTTCCTTTGAGGATCTGAACCAATACGGCACGATGCAAGCGGCCAAAGAAGCCGGTCGGGTACGTTTGGAAGGAAAAGATTATGTCGTGCAAGATGGCGACGTGATGTTGTTCCGTTTTAACGTATAAAGGGCTTTCTTCCCAGTGAATTTGTGGTAAAATGTCCATTGTGAAGAAAACGCAGAAGGGAGAATCAATTCATGGAACCAGAAACTCTGCGAAATTATGTTTCCGAAAATCGTGAATTAGAACAACAATTAACAAAACGAAACCAACAATATATATTTGATTTAAAAAAATCGCTAGAGGCAGCCAACCTTTCTGAAGAAGAAAAAACGATTGCCTTGCATGAGATGCTGCCGGTCTTAGTCAAAGAACAAAAAGGCGGCAAAACGGCCCGCCAATTATTTGGTACAGTGTCTGAACGTACCGAAGCCATCATCAACAAACCCATTGAGCAAAAAGAATCAGGCCCCTTCTTGATGTGGTTGGATAACACCTTGCTGATTTTAGGGATTTTTGGGTTGATGTTAGGGGTTATGGGAATCTTTACTAGAGGACAAGCACAACCTTATGGCTTATTGACCCTCTTCTTGATGGCGATGCTTGCTGGTTGGGTCTTCTACTTGATGTACAAATACATGTATCAATATGAACGCCCAGGTGCCGATAAGAGCAAACGGCCGAAGATGTGGAAGATCATTTTGATTTTAGTCGCAGCCTTCATGCTATGGATCGTTGTGATCTCGCTTTCTGCGATGATCCAACCACCATTGAATCCACAAGTGGATCCTGTGATTGAAGCCTTGATCGGGGCAGTGGCATTAGCAGCGAAGTACTACTTGAAACGCAAATACAATATCATCAGCAGTCTGTCTGTTCCTAGAGGCTGATGGCTACACGTTGATCGTGCGCCTTCTTTTGTTAAAAAAGACCGCACGATCAGCGTGTTTTTTAGAAAAAATGGCGAATTATGAGATTTGACCAAAGGTTTGAAGAGGATTATTAAGAAAGCTTTCCGAATGGTTGACTTATGAAAAAATCTTTGCTATTTTTTTTAAAATACCTAAAAACTTTAAGGAGTGGTTACAAAAATGTCCAACTGGGAAACCAAATTTGTAAAAAAAGGGTTAACGTTTGATGATGTCTTATTGATTCCGGCAGAAAGTCACGTCTTGCCAAATGACGTGGATATGAAAGTGCAGCTTGCCCCGAATATTACACTAAATATTCCAATCATAAGTGCCAGTATGGATACCGTAACTGATAGTAAAATGGCGATCTCAATGGCGCGTCAAGGCGGACTTGGCGTGATTCACAAAAACATGAGTATCGCAGCGCAAGCAGATGAAGTGCGCAAAGTAAAACGTTCTGAAAGCGGCGTGATCATCGATCCGTTTTTCTTAACACCAACCCACTTAGTTGCTGATGCAGAACATTTGATGAGCAAGTACCGCATCAGTGGGGTACCGATCGTAGAAACGATGGAAAACCGCAAATTAGTCGGTATCATCACGAACCGCGACATGCGTTTTGTCACGGATTATACGATGCCGATCAATGATGTGATGACCAAAGACCAATTGATCACAGCACCTGTCGGTACTTCGTTGAAAGACGCGGAAAAAATCTTACAACAACACAAGATCGAAAAATTACCGATCGTTGATGAAGCAGGGATCTTAAGCGGGTTGATCACTATCAAAGATATTGAAAAAGTGATCGAATTCCCGAATGCAGCCAAAGACACGCATGGACGTCTATTAGTGGCAGCGGCAGTCGGTGTTACCAGCGATACCTTTGAACGAGCACAAGCATTATTGGATGCAGGCGTGGACGCAATCGTTATTGATACTGCCCACGGACACAGTGCCGGTGTTTTACGCAAAATCTCTGAAATTCGCGCGCATTTCCCAGAAGCAACATTGATTGCTGGAAATGTTGCCACTGCCGAAGGCACGAAAGCATTGTATGATGCTGGTGTCGATGTCGTAAAAGTCGGGATCGGTCCAGGATCGATCTGTACTACTCGGGTGGTAGCCGGTGTCGGAGTTCCTCAATTGACCGCGATCTATGATGCAGCCTCTGTGGCACGTCAATACGGAAAAGCAATCATTGCTGATGGTGGGATCAAGTACTCTGGCGATATCGTCAAAGCTTTAGCAGCTGGCGGTCATGCCGTAATGCTAGGCAGCATGTTGGCAGGAACCGATGAATCACCAGGTGAATTCGAAATCTATCAAGGCCGTCGCTTCAAAACGTACCGCGGAATGGGTTCATTGGGGGCAATGGAAAAAGGCTCCAGCGACCGTTACTTCCAAGGGGGCGTAAACGAAGCCAACAAATTGGTTCCAGAAGGCATTGAAGGGCGTGTCGCTTATAAAGGCAGCGTTTCTGATATCATCTTCCAAATGATCGGCGGGTTGAAATCAGGGATGGGTTATGTCGGTGCTGGCAATCTACAGCAATTACGTGATGAAGCACAATTCATCCAAATGAGCGGCAACGGACTAAAAGAATCACATCCCCACGATGTTCAAATCACGAAAGAAGCACCGAACTACTCTGTAAAATCATAAAATGTTTCACGTGAAAACAAACGACCCCCTCTGTTCAAAAGCGGACAGAGGGGATTATTTGTTCAAAAAAGGACGTCACTCTCAGCTATCTAGGCAAGAGTGGCGTCCTTTTCTTTAAAATCACTGCTGGATGATCAGCAAATCGCTTTAGCAGCAGCTTATTCGTTTGATTTCAATGCATCGATCATGTTGACATGAGTCAGCTTCACATGGGTGACGTACATCACGATGATCGTAAAGAGAATCGTCATGCCGCCGGCTAAAGCATAGGCCGGCCAATTGATCACTAATGGAAAGACCATGTTTTCCATCGAAGCTTGGATCAAAATAAAGTCAGTCAAGAAGTAACCTACCACGTAGCCTGCGAGAATCCCAAATAACGTAAAGACGATATTTTCCCGTACGATGTACATGGTGACTTCCTTATTGTAAAACCCTAATACTTTAATGGTAGAAAGCTCGCGAATCCGCTCGGAAACATTGATGTTGGTCAAGTTATACAAGACGACAAAGGCTAATGCCCCTGATAATACAACTAAGATCAAGACAATGGAGTTCAAGTTGCCCATCGAATCATCCTGCATTTTGATCTGAGTGGAAAGGAACGTCGTGTTTTTGACTTTGTCGGTATCTAACAAGGCTGTTGATAAAGCTTCCTCTTGCTTTTTCGTCATCGTCTTGCTTTTGACTAAGAACACATTCGGTTCAAAGGTACTATTGGTGATTTCTTCGTAAACGGTTGGTGACAGATAAAGAGAATTGCCTAAATAATTTTCTGCGATGCCACTAATAGGTACTTCAAAGGCTTCTTGATCGCTGGTATAGAAGGTCAATGTATCGCCAACCTGCAGATCATACAATTCTGCGTACTTCATAGTCAGTACGGCGCCCTCTGTTAATGACAGCTTCTGTCCTGCCGTCGTTTTCAAATGGACATAGTCTGCAAAAGCATCCTGATCTGCCGGAACCATCAAGGTCAAACTTTGTTTTCCTTGGTTAGCCGGTCGAATCTCGATCGTTTCATTGTAGACTAGCATCGAATGGGTCACAAGAGGCTCGTCTGTTAAAACCGTTTCAGCGGCAGCAACGGTTTCTTCCTTCGCATCATTTAAGGTCACGACGGCTTGATAATCCGTAATGGGCCCAAATTGTTTTGCAGTCACGGCACTTAGAGAATCTTTCAACCCAACGCCTGCCACCATCAGTCCCGTACAACCGGCGATGCCAATGATTGCCATGATCATTCGCGATTTGTAGCGGAAGATGTTACGGAAGCTGACTTTTTGATTGAAGCTTAAACGGGACCATAAGGGGGTAATTGCTTCTAATAAAATCCGTTTCCCGGGCTTTGGTGCGCGAACTTGCAGCAGCTGAGCGGGTTTTTCCCGCAATTCTTTGATCAGAACAAACAGACAGGCACCAAGCGTCGCCAGTAAAAAGGCGATTGCGGCCAAAATAATTGGCGACCAGACATAATAGACGCGAATCCCGTCTAAAAGATACCGTTCGCTGGATAGGAAATAGATCAAACGCGGCAACAGTTCGGTTCCTAATACGGCCCCACTAATAATGCCAATGGCCGAAGAAAGGAGGGCATAAATCAAATATTTAAGGGAGATCTCGACTTTGCCATAGCCCATCGCTTTTAAGGTACCGATCTCTTTACGGTTTTCTTCTACCATCCGCGTCAGTGTCGTAAAGGTGATCAACGCAGCGATAAAGAAGAAGAAGACTGGGAATACATTGGCAATCGCGGCGATACGATCAGACAGCCCGCCATATTCTTGGAAACCGGGATTGTCTTTGCGCTGGTTGTAAAGATACGTGGGCTCTGCCAAGTCTTCGATCTCTGCCCGTTTTTCTGCCAGTGTTTGTTGGGCATCAGTTAGTTCTTGTTGCTGTTCATCTAATTGGGCTTGCTGCTGTGTCAATTCTGCTTCCCCAGCTGCCAATTGGCCTTCGAGGGCTGCTTGTTGTACGGGCGGCAGCTGTGCTAAGGCGGCTTGCTGTTGTTCTAGTTCCGCTTTGGCCTGATCCAGTTGGGCTTGTCCATCAGTTAACTGTTTTTGTCCATCGCGGACTTCTTTTTCTGCAGGGGCTAATTCATCAAAAGCGTCTTGTTGAATTTCTGCTAAGCGTTCTTTAGGACGGTCCGCAAACAGTTCCTCAATCGTTTCTTGATGGGCTGCCATCTTGTCGGTGTACGCATCGGAGTATGTTTCAAGCCCGGCGACATCATCAAAGGCGAGATAGAGGATCGATTTGACCTCCATCGTGAACTGTTCTTCCGGTACATAAGCAAAATACGTCACGACACCGCTGCCGACATTCGCATAGCCCCGTTCGGCAGCACTGATATAAATCGGAGAAGTGGCAAACCCAACGATCGTATACTCTTTGTCCGACAGATTATCGGCATCATCGATCGTAAAAGTATCCCCTATTTGCCAGCCATAATTTTTTGCTTCGGTGTCCAGCACGATTTCATCGGCTTTTTCTGGCAGTCGGCCATCCTTCACCAGTAACTGGTTGAGTTCCTGTGAGGGATCATAGGAGGTCACTTGCACGACTTCATCTGAGTTGGCAGCGTAATAAAATTGATAGGCGGCTTCTGTGTGAGCACCACTTTTTTTCGCCGCATCAATGTCGTCCTCCGTCAATCCCAGCGTGGAAGTGACTTGCAGATCTGCTAAATGCTGGCTGTTGACATATTCACTTGCGGAATGATTCAGGATCGGGCCGGTCGCTTTGACACCGACAAAGAGAAAAGTTCCTAAAAAAATGATCAAGGTGATTGCGATAAAGCGGCCTTTTGATTGGCGAATCTCTCGCAAACTTGCTTTAAGATAGGTCTTATTTTTCATCAGATCCTCCTACCAAACGATTTCATCGATCGAGATGGGATGAGGATTCTCTTCAATGGAACGGACAGTGGCATCGTTGATATGGATCACCCGATCGGCGATCGGGGCAATGGCGCTATTATGGGTGATGATCAACACCGTATTGCCATTTTTCCGGCTAGCGTTTTGCAAAAGCTTCAACACTTGTTTTCCTGTTTCAAAGTCCAAGGAACCAGTCGGTTCATCGCATAGCAGCAGTTTCGGGTTTTTGGCTAACGCCCGAGCGATCGATACCCGCTGCTGTTCCCCACCAGAGAGCTGCGAAGGAAAGTTGTTTTTGCGGTTTTCTAACCCGACTTGGGCTAAGACTTCATCAGGATCGAGTGCATTCGGTGAGACTTCTGTTGCCAATTCAATGTTTTCTTTCGCTGTCAAATTCGGGACTAAATTATAAAACTGGAAGACGAACCCGACGTCTGTGCGGCGGTATTCCGTCAGCTGTTTGTCGTTAAACTTCGCGATATCGACATTGTCGATAATGATTTCTCCTTCATCTGGCGAATCCATCCCGCCTAAAATATTCAAAACGGTCGATTTTCCGGCACCACTGGGTCCAAGGATCACCACTAATTCGCCTTCTTCAATGGCAAAGGAAAGATCGTTGTTGGCAGTGATGGTGGTTTCGCCCATCTGATAGCGTTTATATTCATTCTTTACTTCAACATAACTCATTAATAAAGCCTCCATTTTTTAAACACGTGTTGATTTAATCACATGGTGTTAGTATACTAAGAAAGAAAAGTAAGAGCAATCCTCAATGCTTACGTATTTGTCATTAAATAGACAAATATTGATCAAATGTACAGAGAAAAGGGGAAACGATATGGTAGGGACTGTGGGGAACCGTCGAACGATCTACTCGAAAAAAGTGATCCGGCGCGCCTTTCAGGAGTTATTGTTGGAAAAAGAGTACCGCAAAATCACGATCAAAGAGATTGCGGAACGAGCAGATATCAATCGGGGAACATTTTATAAATATTATAAGGACACAGCCGCTTTGTTGGAGGAGATCGAAGGGGAGCTCGTTGAGCAGATCGCATCGAACTTGCAGCAGGAAAATTTGTCATTGGATCTTTGGCTGGAAAAGCTATTGACGATTTTGTATGAGAATCCTAGTACCACCCATTTGATTTTGTTGAACAACAGCCATTTGCTGAATCTTTTGTTGTCTGAGATTAAACCGGAGACCTTGAAACGGTTTGCCCAATACTTTCAAGATGCTTCCGAGGAAGAATTGGAGCTGTGCCTGAGCTTTTTTGTCTGCGGATCTATCGGGTTGATCGAACGCTGGCTCAAAGATTTTTCAACGATGCCGCCAAAAGCTGTCGCTGATCTATTGATTCAAATTTTTGTGACTAATGTGTATGAAGAAAAGAAGGGCTAAAAAAGAGGGAACGATCCAATAACCAAAAAGGAACGCAGCAAGAGACAATTTGCTGCGTTCCTTTTTCTCTTAATCAACGAGGCGTTCATCGTTCATCCCAAAGTATTGATGCAGCGGTTTTTGCCGTGCGCCTAATAATTGATCGACGGTCACGAATTCGTAGCCTTCGTTTTTGAGCGTTTTAATGACTCCCGGTACAGCTTTCACAGATTTCGGGTGGATATCATGAATCAAGATCATGGCACCATTAAAGACATTTTGTTGAACCAAGGCATTGATTTTCTTCGGATCCTTCAATTTCCAGTCTTGAGAATCGATGTCCCATTGAATGATCGGCATGCCGATGGTTTCTGCGCTTTGTTTGTCGATAGCGCCATAAGGGGGCCGTAAATTCCTAGGTAGTAAACCCGTCGCATTGTAAATGGCTTTATTGGTTTTCGTGACTTCTGCCTGCAAATCTTCCGCTGAAAGAGTATTCAGCTGCGGATGAGAGTAAGAATGACTGGCGATCTCGTGTCCAGCTTCTTGGACTTTTTTGGCAGCTTGCGGATATTGCTCAACCATTTGTCCTAGCATAAAGAAGGTCGCTTTGACATCATTTTCTTGTAAGATGTTCAACAGATCCATGGTGGAGGTGTTGTTGGGTCCATCATCAAAGGTCAATGCCACGTATTTTTTATTGGGGTCAAGACTTGGCAAGGCATTGTCGAGTTGGTCAGCAGCCACGAGATCAGGATCAATGAATGGGGCGATCTCGCTGTAAGACAGGGTGATTTCCGTCGCTCCCGTCTGATTTTTTGGCAATTCGATGGTCAGCTTTTCCGGATCATAAGTAAATTTCGAATCGAAGGTGATCCGCTCCATGGCCAAGACGGCGTCGATGATTTTTGCGGGTTCCTTAGCTTGATCCAGCAGTTTCTGTTGAATGACTTGCTGAATACCTAATAAGCTGCCTTCATCAGGAACCAGTTCTTTCAAAGACAATTCGGTTTGTGTCTTCTCTGAAACAAAGATCGGTGCATCTGTTAAACGATCAGCATCTTCAAAACGACCGGTTTCTCGATTCCATACATAGCTGTCGGCTTTTAATGAATAGGTAGAGACTTTTGCAGCTACCGTTTGTGCTTGGATACGGGCAACGGTGACGACTTCTTTTTCCGTTTGTTTTTTGCGCAATGACTCAGCGGCTTTCGTCAACCGATCTTTGATATCTTTGATGGGAAACGTATCGAGGTCTTGCGGGCGGTAGATCAGTTCTTTGTTTGCTCCTTCTGAGAGCACTTCAGGCGTTGTTTTTAACCCATTTTGGCTTTGTTCTGCTTGGATTGATGCCAATAATTTCTCCGCAGCTGCCTCATATTTTGCTTTGGCGGCAACTTCTTGTTGGTGCAACGTGTAAAGGACTGAGCCAGCCGTTGCGATCAAAACGATCAATAATAAGGCGAATAAGGAAAAAATTGCTTTTCGATACGGCTTCTTTTTCGAGGGTGGTCCTTTCGGTCTTTCTTCAGCGGATGCTGTTCGTTTTTGATTATTGTTTGGTTTCTTGTGTAAGTCACTCCGACGGGCATAGGTCTTTCGTTCGGGCATTGGTGAAGCTCCCTTCATTCCATCCTAAATTATGCCCACGTTACCATAAGTCACAGGCACTTTCAACGATCATGCCCGGTTTCTGATAGAGGATTAAAAAGACAAAGGGATTTTTCTAATTATTCGCTTAAAAATTACAACCTTGTTGCGTTGTTTCTCTTGCAAGAAGCGATCAAAGTGGCTAGGGGGGATTGAAACCACTACAGGCGACGTGAACAAGAAAACCCCTAGGGAACGTTCACGCGGTGTGACTGTTCTCTAGGGGTTGCTACTGAGGTTACTAAGGCTCAGGCTTTTTCAATTTTTGTCAGTCCGCCCATGTAAGGAACCAGAACTTCCGGTATCGTTACACTGCCGTCTTCGTTTTGATAATTTTCAAGCACTGCAGCCACCGTCCGACCGACAGCCAGACCAGAGCCGTTTAGTGTATGCATGTAGTGAATCTTGCCCTCTTGATCGCGGTAACGGATCATAGCACGGCGTGCTTGGAAGTCTTCACAGTTTGAGCAAGAGCTGATCTCACGATACATCTCTTGGGCAGGGATCCATACTTCTAAATCATAGGTCTTCGCTGCAGAAAAGCCCATATCTCCTGTACACAAGCTAAGCACACGGTAAGGCAAATGGAGTTTTTGCAAAATGTCTTCGGCATTAGCCGTCATTTTTTCTAATTCTTCATAAGAATGTTCTGCATCACTGAATTTCACCATTTCGACTTTATTGAATTGATGCAAGCGAATCAAGCCGCGAGTGTCACGGCCAGCGCTGCCGGCTTCCGAACGAAATGATGGGCTCAAGGCAGTGAAGTAGGCAGGGAGCTGCTCTTGTTCTAAGATCTCCCCTTGATAGTAGTTGGTCAAAGGTACTTCCGCAGTCGGGATCAAAGTCAAATCAGTGTCTGCCAATTGGAAAACATCTTCTTTGAACTTCGGAAATTGCCCAGTACCGAACATTGCTTGGCTGTTGACGATATACGGGGTGATCATCTCTGTATATCCATGCTCATAAACATGCTGATCCAACATGAAGTTGTATAAGGCACGTTCCAAACGAGCACCTAAGCCTTTGTAGTAAACAAAACGGCTACCAGAAACTTTGGCACCCCGCTCAAAGTCGAGGATCCCCAAGTCTTCTGCGATCTCCCAATGGGGTTTTGGTTCAAAGTCAAAGGTTTTTGGTTCTGCCCAGCGGCGGACTTCTACATTGTCGTCTTCATCTTTGCCCACCGGAACAGAATCATTCGGCAAGTTCGGCAATGTCGTGGCGATCTCTTTGATGTCTTCATCGATTTGGGCGATTTCTTCATCCAATTGCTTGATTTGGCTACCGACTTCTTTCATTTGGGCAATTTTATCTGCCGCGTCTTCTTTCGCCCGTTTCAAGGCAGCGATCTCACCAGAAACATCGTTGCGCAATTTCTTGCGTTCTTCCGTTTGGACTAAGAGTTCTCGGCGACGTTCGTCAAGCGTTAAAAAGCGGTCCAACACTTCTTTTTGCACGCCGCGTGTTGCGAGTTTGCTTTGTACTTCAGCAAAATTTTGGCGAATCATTTTTACATCTAACATAGTGATACATCCTCCTTTGATTTTTCCATAGAAAAAAGGCCATTCCGATCCCGTATTGCTTGGGACGAAATGACCATTCGCGGTGCCACCCAAGTTCAGCTTGCGCTGCCCTTGCTGCTCGTATCGTGAGCCAACGATTTTTCTTTCGAAAAATACACGTTAAAGAACTGGATTCTATTTTTTCCAACACTGATTTTCACCAACCATCAGCTCTCTATACAGATGAAAAAAATATACTAGGTTCTGTGCCTTGATTATTTTCTCTAGCATACCCAAAAAATGTTGGGTCGTCAACCATAGGTTTGTGTGTTGGATAAGTTGTTGCGTTTCAACGGGAGATGGATAATAAAGGACGTCCATTCCGGCGTTGACTTGGCATAGATATAGCCGCCATGTAAGGCGACGATGCTTTGAGCGATCGCTAGACCTAAGCCAGTTCCTCCTGTTTCTTGAGAGCGGGATTCTTCCACTCGGTAGAAACGGTCGAATAGAGAATCAAGGGCTTGCTTAGGGATCATTTGCCCATTGTTTTTGACTGTTAAGATCGCTTCGGTCCCGACTTTCTCGACTTCCATGCGGATCTTATCGGCGCCTTTGCCGTATTTCAAGGCATTCGAAAGCAAGTTATTGAAGACCCGCACCAGTTTTTCGGTATCGCCATCCATCTCGATATGCTCTGGACGGGTGTACGTTTCAATCTTGATACCTTTTCGGCTAGCTTCTAATTCAAAGTCCGCCGCCAATTGTTCCACTAGCTGAGCCATATCAAATTCCATCACATTGATTGGCACGCTAGGCTGGCGCACTTTTGTGTATTCAAACAAATCATCGACGAGGGATTTCATTTGCTTGGCTTTGACATACGCCGTATGGGTATATTTCAGCAATTCTTCTTCTGAATGGTATTGTCGATCTTCAATTAGACCTAAATAGCCGATGATCGAAGTCAATGGTGTTCGAATGTCATGACTGACATTGGTGATCAGCTCATCTTTGGATTGCTCGATCCGCCGTTCATCTTCGATCGCCGCCACCGTACTGTCGACTAAGCCGTTGATATTAGAAACGATCCGACTTAAATCGCCCCGTAACTCGAAGGGGATGCGATGATCGTAATTGCCTTCCGCAATAAAATGAAGCTCACTGATGATGTGACGTAGCTGCATTTGATGGTAGCGGCGAATCAAACGCCAATATAAGACGATCACATCTAATAGGAAGAACATCGGTAGAATGAAGTTACGCCCACTGCGGAAGATATCCGTATTAAAGGCAGACGTGAAAGCATTCTTCGATGCGTAGATGGCATCAACTAAATCTGGTGAGTTTTCAACGATTGAGGTCAAGATGACCAAAATAGCGATATTTAATAGAAGTAAAAGAACAATCGTTACAATTCCTTCGGCAAATAACTCACTGATTTCCTTTGAGGTCAACGTGATCCGTTTCTTTTTTTCGATTGGTGTGTTGCGCTTTTTTTCAGTTGGTTTACTTCGCATCTATTTTGTAGCCGACCCCCCATACTGTTTGGATGACTTTTTCACCATCCGTGGCTTCTTCGATCTTATCTCGTAAGTGACTGACATGGACCATAACTGTTTTGGCAGAAACGACACTTTCTTGTTTCCAAACTCGTTCAAAAATCTCATCGGCGCTAAAGACACGGTTGGGATGCGATGCCAGTAAGTAGAGGATACCAAATTCTAATGCAGTCAATTGAATTTCGTTGCCATCGACGGTTTTTACTTCATGGGAATCGCGATTGATAATAAGAGAGCTTACTTCCAGAATCTCTGGTTGATTTGAAGCAGCCTGCATCTTGGTTCTTCTCAATAACGATTTTACCCGGGCCATAACTTCTAATGGGTTGAAAGGTTTTGTGACATAATCATCCGCACCGGCGACCAATCCACGAATCTTATCCATATCGGTTGTTTTAGCGGTCAGCATAATAATAGGGATTTGGGATTCTTTTCTCAATTCTTTCACGACTTGCATGCCATCCATTTCCGGCATCATGATATCTAAGATCAATAGTTCGATATCAGAAGTGGTGCGGATCTTGGTCAGTGCTTCTTTTCCATCATATGCTTTGACCGATTCATAACCTTCATTGTGTAAATAAATGCTTAATAGTTCTACGATCTCTTTGTCATCATCTGCTACAAGTATTTTCATACTGGGTCCTCCTAGGAACAATATTCTTTTCTCCATTTTAGCAAATATTCCACAAAATAGATAAAATCATACTTAAATTTATAAGAATGATAGGAATTAAGAAAACACAAAAAGGAAAAAGACGAACGATAGGCAAATAATAACGGAAAAAGTCCTTAAAAAAGGCGGAAATCACGGACTAAAAATCACGAATCATCTTTGGAAACGGAGTAACTAGAAACGTTGGTCTATCAATCATTTTATGGTTGACGAATAGCGCAAGTCTTGGTATATTATTACATGTGCCAAATGACTAATTGAATTCCTAAAAAGAATTGAAAAAAGTAGTTGACGCACAGCTCGACAGATGATATTATAACGAAGTCGCAATTTTAAAATAGTTAATTGATGTTGATACATCAACAAAATTAATTGAAAAAAGTTGTTGACAAATAACAAATCATTTGTTATTCTAATTAAGTCGCTGAGACAGCCGCTACGAAGTTGAAAAACAACGAGCGAAAAAAACTTTTAAAAAAGAGTTGACAATTAAATGTCACTCTGATATGATATAAAAGTTGCTAACACAGCACGGTAGACCTTTGAAAACTGAACAAAGCAAGCAAACGAACCAATGTGTAGGACGTTTCAATTTATTGAAACAAATACATGCAAGCAATAGCTAGCAAAGTTAATTTTTATGAGCTTAATGACCGTATGGTCATTCAAACAAATCATTATGAGAGTTTGATCCTGGCTCAGGACGAACGCTGGCGGCGTGCCTAATACATGCAAGTCGAACGCTTTTTCTTTCACCGGAGCTTGCTCCATCGAAAGAAAAAGAGTGGCGAACGGGTGAGTAACACGTGGGTAACCTGCCCATCAGAAGGGGATAACACTTGGAAACAGGTGCTAATACCGTATAACACTATTTTCCGCATGGAAGAAAGTTGAAAGGCGCTTTTGCGTCACTGATGGATGGACCCGCGGTGCATTAGCTAGTTGGTGAGGTAACGGCTCACCAAGGCAACGATGCATAGCCGACCTGAGAGGGTGATCGGCCACACTGGGACTGAGACACGGCCCAGACTCCTACGGGAGGCAGCAGTAGGGAATCTTCGGCAATGGACGAAAGTCTGACCGAGCAACGCCGCGTGAGTGAAGAAGGTTTTCGGATCGTAAAACTCTGTTGTTAGAGAAGAACAAGGATGAGAGTAAAATGTTCATCCCTTGACGGTATCTAACCAGAAAGCCACGGCTAACTACGTGCCAGCAGCCGCGGTAATACGTAGGTGGCAAGCGTTGTCCGGATTTATTGGGCGTAAAGCGAGCGCAGGCGGTTTCTTAAGTCTGATGTGAAAGCCCCCGGCTCAACCGGGGAGGGTCATTGGAAACTGGGAGACTTGAGTGCAGAAGAGGAGAGTGGAATTCCATGTGTAGCGGTGAAATGCGTAGATATATGGAGGAACACCAGTGGCGAAGGCGGCTCTCTGGTCTGTAACTGACGCTGAGGCTCGAAAGCGTGGGGAGCGAACAGGATTAGATACCCTGGTAGTCCACGCCGTAAACGATGAGTGCTAAGTGTTGGAGGGTTTCCGCCCTTCAGTGCTGCAGCAAACGCATTAAGCACTCCGCCTGGGGAGTACGACCGCAAGGTTGAAACTCAAAGGAATTGACGGGGGCCCGCACAAGCGGTGGAGCATGTGGTTTAATTCGAAGCAACGCGAAGAACCTTACCAGGTCTTGACATCCTTTGACCACTCTAGAGATAGAGCTTCCCCTTCGGGGGCAAAGTGACAGGTGGTGCATGGTTGTCGTCAGCTCGTGTCGTGAGATGTTGGGTTAAGTCCCGCAACGAGCGCAACCCTTATTGTTAGTTGCCATCATTTAGTTGGGCACTCTAGCGAGACTGCCGGTGACAAACCGGAGGAAGGTGGGGATGACGTCAAATCATCATGCCCCTTATGACCTGGGCTACACACGTGCTACAATGGGAAGTACAACGAGTTGCGAAGTCGCGAGGCTAAGCTAATCTCTTAAAGCTTCTCTCAGTTCGGATTGTAGGCTGCAACTCGCCTACATGAAGCCGGAATCGCTAGTAATCGCGGATCAGCACGCCGCGGTGAATACGTTCCCGGGCCTTGTACACACCGCCCGTCACACCACGAGAGTTTGTAACACCCGAAGTCGGTGAGGTAACCTTTTTGGAGCCAGCCGCCTAAGGTGGGATAGATGATTGGGGTGAAGTCGTAACAAGGTAGCCGTATCGGAAGGTGCGGCTGGATCACCTCCTTTCTAAGGAATATTTCGGAAGACTACACATCGTTTGCCTTTGTTCAGTTTTGAGAGGT
>NZ_NGLL01000001.1:2714119-2814119 GCF_002140615.1 Enterococcus sp. 2G9_DIV0600 | reverse complement strand
GTGGCTTGGGCTTCGATGAAGCTGCTGCCCAGCAAGCCGTTGTCTTCTATCGTGAAAATTATCGTCAAGCGGGGATGTTTCAAGTCCAACCATATCCGTTGATCGAAGAAACATTGCAGGAGCTGGCGCAGGAGCACGATTTGTATATCGCTACGTCGAAACCAGAAGTTTTTGCAAAAGAGATCCTGACCCATCTCAAGTATGATGGCTATTTCAAAGGAATCTATGGGGCGGATCTTGAGAATAAACGTGGCGAAAAAGCGGCAGTTATCCGCTACGCACTTACTGAGATCGAAAAGGAGCAAAAAGCGCAGCAAACCATCATGATCGGCGACCGTGAGCATGATATTTTAGGTGCAAAAGAAAACCAGTTACCGGCAATCGGCGTTTTATATGGTTTTGGGTCAAAAGAAGAATTGCTTGATGCTGGTGCGATCGCTTTAGCCGCTGAGACACAAGAACTCTTAGCGTTGATTCCAGATTCATTATAGAGAAAAAGAGCTGACAAGCACCTTACAAGGCGTTTGTCAGCTCTTTTGTTAAGCATTCGTTTGTTTCAACTGTGGAGAGGATTCCAATAAAAGATTGGTATCCAAATAGCCGCTTTCGTTTTTCAAAATCAAGGTTCCTGAAGTTGGGTGAACATCTAGAATCAGATGACCAGTCAAGAACATTTGATCATAGGTTGATGTAAAGAAAGTAAACTGATTGCTTGAGACTAACTCATTGTATGGGTCTAACGGTTCATCGATTGGTGTGATCAAAAAACGTTCGCCGATCATACAGCATCCAGCTGCTGAAGAAAATTGGTTCGATCCGTCATTACTCGTCAGAATATATAAGTCGTGTCCTTCTGGAAAGCGAGCAGCGGCAGTAGGGGTAATATGTAAGTCCATTTTGCATGATCTCCTTTTTGAAACGAATGAGCAACAAGCTGTTTCGTTTCGATATTTGTTGATAAACCAAGTGTATCACTCCTCTCAGGGATGTGACAGCAACTTGCTTTTCAACCAACCCAGCTTAAAGTTTTAGCAAGAAAAAGGCGATAATACCGATTATCAGCAAGAAAAGCCCTAAATACAAGAGCACAGTGACTGCAGCATGGAAAAAAGAGCGCATTTCTTTCACCTCGAATCATTGTTCTCCTTATTTTACTGCATAATTGCGGAACCAAGTAAGGACCTTCACAAATCTTAAAGGAAGTTTTAGGTCTCTTAAGAGTAGACCTCGTCCTTTTTTGTAACGCTTCCATTTTTTGTGGTAAAATAAAGAAAAGGAGGCGATTTGGATGTTACGTAATTCTCAAAATGTACTTGTTGCCTTAGATGGGTCGGATCAGTCAGAAAAAGCGTTCCAAGAAGCACTCGCGATTTGTCGTAGGAACAAAGCCAAA
The DNA here is from genome assembly GCF_002140615.1 of Enterococcus sp. 2G9_DIV0600. NCBI lineage: Bacteria > Bacillati > Bacillota > Bacilli > Lactobacillales > Enterococcaceae > Enterococcus > Enterococcus sp. 2G9_DIV0600. The sequence continues at coordinate 2,812,726 of NZ_NGLL01000001.1, read as the reverse complement.
TTGTATGTCCTCTCTGTTATCAACAATGCTGAGTTATCCACAAGTGCCTATGCTTTTGCGAAAATTTTTGATCAAGAAAAATTACGTGTGGAAACGGATATGTTGAAAAAAATCTATGATGCCAATCAACATGGGGTGGAAGATGTTGAGGTGATCGTTGAAGTCGGCGATCCAAAACGTTTTATCATTCATGCAGCGACTGAATTGTATCCAATTGATTTGATCGTTATCGGTGCAACTGGTAAAGGCACATTGACCCGAGCTGTCGTGGGCTCAACCACCGATTATGTCGTCAATCATTCGAAATGTACGGTGCTGGTCGTGAAGTAAAAATTTAAATTAAACGGAAAAAATATGTTATTTTTTAAGTTAGCACCAGGCATCTCCTTTCAAAAAAATTCAGTTTAGTTGAAAAATCTGCTCTCTTAGCTTTAGGAGAGCGGGTTTTTTGTTGTAAAAAAGAAGTGCCTAAAACTGAGCTGTGAGTAACGATTGAAAACCCATTTTAATCTTTTTAACAAAGAATAACTATGTAAATTGAACAAGTTTGACCATTAGAAGAGAAAGTTTGTTACACTTTTAATAAGCAAAAGATGTAGGAAAAGTATTGAAGAGAGGGGCTGATAATTTACTGAGTTTCCACGATTCAGCTGGTTGCAAGTGTTCTATCATTGGAAAGGAGAATGAAATGAAACGTGTTGCAGAAAACTATTTGGTTGTTTTTTCGATTCTTTTGCTGATTATATGGTTAGGCTTGATTCAAGTGAAGGAATATTCGCAAGAAGTAGTCCTGTCGATCATTTACTTTATTAATCTATATACGCTCTTGTTTAAATTTAAAGATGCAGCGAGGATGGTGAAAGCCGTTGTATCTGTCCTACTATTGTGTTTTACGATCTTATTTCTTTTGTATATCGCAGGGAATTAGGGGCAATACGAATGATTAAGTTAAGAAAATATCGCTATATTTTGGGAATTAGATGCACAAAAAAAGACAACGTCCGACAAACGTTGTCCTACCAAAGCCACTTGACGGGCTTGAACCGTCGACCTCATCCTTACCATGGATGCGCTCTACCAACTGAGCTAAAGCGGCGTGTTATTTAACACAAGATATAGAATACCGTAAAGGCGCTACTTTGTCAATCAGATTTTCGGATATTTCTTGAGAAAAACACTTTGCGGGAAGGGAAGTTTCTAAAAGGGGATTTTCTTGAAAAAAAGGATCAAAAAATCGATTTTTGCTCTTGCTAAATTATCTGACTATTTGGTATAGTACAGATAGATTCTTCCGGCATAGCTCAGTTGGTAGTAGCGCATGACTGTTAATCATGATGTCGTAGGTTCGAGTCCTACTGCCGGAGTATCAAAAACGACCTTCGTTTCGGAAGGTCGTTTTTTTTGATTGTGGATAGCCTGGAGATAATGGGTTCCCCAGTTTTTTCTCCAGAGCTCTCACTTCGCTGAGGAAATCTTCTGTACTAGTTCTTCATATAAGTCCGTCGTTTCGGCGGCTTTTTTATTTGTGTAAAAAACGGTTGGGCCATCCTTGGAGGTGACTTTTAAAATAGGTGTCGAATTTATGTCCACGAACATTCTGGCTGGTTCACCGGCAACGGTAAACTTACCGATTTGGTAACTGGCGGTTCCTACACCCATGGTACGAACACGAGGCGATGGCAAAGCTTCGATCAATTCCACCGTTTCTATATCTGCCAAAGAGACCGTTGTTTTCCCGGTCATTGGTGCATCAAAGGTGATTTCTTGTCCTTGCACTTCGCCGGTGATCGCATCAGGAGCGAAATCTAAGCGGTACATTGGAATGATGGTACCGACCATTAACACAAGTAAGAAGACAGCGGTGATACCTGCGACGATTTGTCCGCTGCGTTTGCCTAGATTGATGCCGATATTCATCCCAACACGGTCAGGAACGAACAGTCGCGCATCATTAGGATTGATGTAAAAACCATATCGCCAGTAAGCATCTTCGCCATAATAGCGCGGTTGTGCTGCTGGTTCTAAGAGCTGATCTTGTTTTTTACGCAGATCTAGCAACAAGAAGAAGGTAAAGACGATCAAGAAAACAACCAAAACAACAAAGAGCACTAAGAGGATAGTACTGAATGCTCCAGTGGCGGACATGGATGCCAGCGGGACAGTTAACAAGAGCAGCGTAATGGTACAAGTGACAGCGATCAATAAGGACCAATAGCGCTTTGTTAAATCATTGATGTGCTGGTCGATAGCTGAATCACCGCTGATTCCGCGAACGGGTAAGCGGCTGATGATCACCCAGAGATAGAGGAACAGCGCAAAAGTTGCTAAGGAGACGCCGCCCATCAAGTATCCTGTAGAAAGATCAGGTAACTGCCATGCTTGGTACAAACTGATCATCAACAAAATCCCCGCAGGAACGAGGCTATACCACGGCAGCATTCGCTTATTTTTGGCTTGAACGAGTTTCGTGTCGATCCGAATCGGATCGATGGGTAGTTCCCATCCATTGGCAAGGATCAATTGCCGCATTTTCCCGATGTAATGCACTTGCACCAGGTAAGCTGTCCCCAGCAAAGCGGCCATATAAAGCCAGAACAGGGTAAGGATGATGGAGTCAGATAAATTGAACAAAAAAAGGAGACTTGCTACACTAAATGTACCAACGATTTGTAAGATACGCTTGCGAAATTCTGTGATCAAGCTGTGGACGCTAGGATCATCCAGATGCTCAGGGGCAAGGGTATTTTCGAGTAAAACATTTTTGTGGGGGTTGCTGATCAAGCGTAAACCAAAGGCGGTCGTCCCGCAGAGGACAAGAGCAATAATGAAAAAAAGATAGGTCATTTGCATTCATTCCTTTCAGGAAATTGGTCCAGCAGTTGTTGAACATCGGTTAAAAGCGCTTGCTTGCTTTTGCCGTGTAAGAGAGCGGTTGCTAGTTGCAGTTGCAAGCTTTGGCGATACTCCGTTTCTTGTCCAGAAGTAAACGGTGGTGGCGCGGCAACGGCGGTTCCTTTGCGGCGATCCGTGACTAACAAGCCTTCTTCTTTGAGGGAATTGTAGGCTTTTGAGATCGTCATGGTATTGATGCCGATCTCTTCGGCTAGTTGACGGACGGATGGCAGCAATTCGCCAGCGGCCAAATCGCCTTTTGCGATACCGACAATGATCTGTTCCCGCAACTGCTGGTAGATGGGTTGATTGCTTTGGGTTTGAATATCAAATATCATCGAAAACAGCTCCTTTGTATTATATATATTAATACAAAGGATACAAAATAGCAACTGGTAATCAAATGAACAAGAATCGTTAGAAAAAAGTAAATAGCTTGTTACAGTTCTGTTTCATGGATCAGGTATCCTTTGACAGATACAACTTAGAGGAGGAACTTTTTATGAGCCAATCGCAAAGAACGGCTTACTTTGATAATGCAAAATTTCTACTGATGATCTTGGTCGTCTTCAGTCACTTACTACAGCCTTTTATCGGCGATCAGAAGTTTTATCATGACCTATATTATTTTATCTTCACTTTCCACATGCCAGCTTTTGTTTTTCTGGCTGGGTACTTTGCCAAACCGTTGACGAAGGGACACAAGCTTCGTGAGCTGATGAAAAAGTTCTTGCTGCCTTATGTCTTCTTTCAGGTGTTTTACACCGTCTATTACTGGTTGATCGGTCTACGGGAGTCGTTACAAATCCAACTGTTGAATCCGCAATGGGCACTTTGGTTTTTGCTTAGCATGTTCTTTTGGCAGCTCTCGCTGTTAGTCTTTCAAAAAATGTCTAAAAAGCAGGCGATCTTGCTGAGTATCGGCTTGAGTATCTTCGCTGGCTACGTGCCGTTTTTAAATCAAGTGTTGACCTTGCAACGGACCTTTGTCTTTTTGCCGTTTTTCATCATCGGGTTTTATTTTCCCAAAAATGAGATGCGCTTTTTACTGAAACCAAAGATTCGGACCATCAGTTTGCTTTTCTTACCGATCATCTACACCTTTATCGCGTTTTTTCATGGGATGAACAAGTACATGGTTTTTGGTTCCAAGCCTTATGACGATTACTTGAGCTATCCGTTGTTCGGCGGTCCCTTGCGTGCGGTCTTTTTCGTGATCGGGCTGATGGGGATCATCGGCTTTATGAGCCTCGTGCCCAGAGAGCACTTGTTTTTTACGAAGTGGGGCAAAAACACTCTGCTGGTCTATCTTTTACAAGGGATCTTCATCAAGGGCTTGCGGGCATTAGCGATCACCGACTTGAATCTATCGGTATTAGGCTTTGTGACGTTGGTGTTAGCCAGTGTTTTACTGACGATCTTGCTAGCCAGTCGCCCGATCCGCTTTCTGTATGCACGATTTGAACGAGGACTATCCTTTGTTTTACTTGGCTTTTTGCTTTTGATGCTCACCCTTTAAATCCTTGATACGAGCAACCGCTCTTAGAAAGATGATCCTTTCATTTTTCTAGGAGCGGTTGTTATTTGAGAGGCAGAGGCGTAAAATGGAAGGAACGGAAAGTGAAAGGATGAAGAAATATGTCAGAAATTTCAAAAAAGACCACCGCTGCCTTTGCGCAAGCGTATCAAGACAACAATAAACAAACGGCACTACAACGGAGTGTTGTGAAAAATGGGATCACCGCTTCTGCAGAAAACGTGTCAGCAAAAGTCAACAATGTGCCGGTTTTCTCAGTCGATGTGACAACAGGAAAAGTCTCAAACCAAAAACAATCAGGTCGCTGCTGGATGTTTGCCGCATTGAATACATTCCGTCATAAGATGCTGAATGATTTCAATTTAAAAGAATTTGAATTGTCGCAAAACCATACCTTCTTTTGGGACAAATACGAAAAAGCCAACTATTTCTATGAAAATATTTTAGCAACTGCCAACGAGCCTTTGACAAGTCGCAAAGTTGCTTTCTTGTTGCAAACCCCACAACAAGATGGTGGGCAATGGGACATGATCGTTTCGATTTTCCAAAAATATGGTGTCGTGCCAAAAACAGTCATGCCAGAAAGCAGCAACTCTTCTAATTCTCGTGATCTAAACAATTACTTAAACAAAAAACTGCGTAAAGATGCGGTTGCTTTGCGACAGCTAGTAGCCGAAGGCAAAACAGCTGAAGACATCCAAACAGCCAAAGAAGCGATGTTGGAAGACATTTATCGTTTCTTAGCGACTTCTTTAGGCACACCGCCAGAAACCTTTGATTTTGAATACCGTGATGAAGACAAAAATTATCACATTGATCGCAACTTAACACCACAAAGCTTTTATGAAAAATATGTTGGTGTTGACCTTGATGATTATGTCAGCATCATCAACGCACCAACTGCCGACAAACCTTACAATCAATCGTATACCGTAGAAATGCTCGGCAACGTGGTTGGCGGCAAAGAAGTCAAATACTTGAACGTCGATATGCCGACCTTCAAAAAATTAGCGATCGCTCAATTGGAACAAGGGGAGTCCGTGTGGTTCGGTTGTGATATCGGTCAATCTTCTACCAGAGATACTGGGATCATGGCATTAGATGCGTATGATATCAACGACCTATTTGATATCGACTTTACGATGACCAAAGCAGAACGCTTAGATTTTGGCGAAAGCTTAATGACCCATGCGATGGTCTTGACCGGTGTTGACTTGATCGATGGCGAATCAACCAAATGGAAAGTCGAAAACAGCTGGGGTGAAAAAGTCGGAACGAATGGCTTCTTCGTTATGAGCGATGCGTGGATGGATGAATACACCTATCAAATCGTGGTTCGCAAAGAGTTCCTGACAGCAGAACAATTGACTGCCTTTGAAGCAGAACCAACAGTCTTAGCACCTTGGGACCCAATGGGGGCTTTGGCGTAAGTCAGCAATTTCTATTGACCGCCTGAATATTTTCTGAAATTTTTCAAAAAAACGAAATGAAAAAATAACGAACCAGTTGCCGCAATCCAACTGTTAGGAAAGCAGAAATCCTAGCAGCATGGGGTGTGGTAACGGTTCTTTTTTTTATTTTCTGACAAAAAAGCGGTACCATCCCAGAAAACTGGAAACTTATTTATTGTAAGATGAAGCAAACTTCTTTAAAATGGAATAGTCACTAATGATGCCACACGTCTCATTAGAGTGAACTGTTGAAGAATGGTCACTGGGAACCTTTACTTCCTCTGACAGACTTTGTCATGTTTATTGAACAAAAGGAGGATTCAAATGACAAATCTGTTAACTATTATTGTTGTTCTACTTTTTGCTGCCCTTATTTATGGGTTCTACTTATTGCAAAAACGTCACGTGAAGTTTTCTAACCGGGTCTTTGTGGCGTTGTTCGTCGGGATCGTTTTTGGTGGTGTACTGCAGCTGATTTTTGGGACAGGCTCTGACGTTGTCACGCAAGCTCTTGACTGGATCACGATGGTCGGTAGCGGCTATGTAGCTCTCTTGCAAATGCTGATCATGCCCTTGATCTTCGTTTCGATCGTTGGTGCTTTCACCAAGATGAAAGAAAGCGAAAAAATCAAGAAGATCAGTTTTACGGTTCTTGCGACTTTGCTAGGGACAACGGCGATCGCTGCCTTGATCGGGATCGTGATGGTCATGGTCTTTGGTCTTGACGGTGCCAGCTTTACCGAAGGGGCAACGGAAACAGCGCGGATCGCAGAATTAGCGGAACGTTCGACACAAGTCCAAGATCTATCGATCCCACAACAAATCGTTTCCTTCATCCCAAGCAATGTCTTCGCCGACTTTGCTGGTACTCGTTCGACAAGTACGATCGGGGTCGTGATTTTCTCAGCCTTTGTTGGGATCGCCTTTCTTGGTGTCAAACGTAAATCACCGAAAGAAGCGGAAACTTTTGCGAATTTGATGGACAGCTTATATAAAATCGTGATGCGTATCGTCACGTTAGTTTTGCGCCTGACACCTTATGGCGTTTTGGCATTGATGACAAACGTATTAGCTTCAAGTGATTTTGAAGCCATCTTGAACTTAGGCAAATTTATCATTGCCTCTTATGCGGCTTTGATTTTGGTCTTACTCGTTCATTCATTATTGCTGATCGCTGTTCGGGTCAATCCAGTAACGTATTTCAAAAAGGCCTTTCCAGTCTTGAGCTTCGCCTTTACTTCTCGTTCAAGTGCGGGTGCCTTGCCATTGAACATCGAAACCCAAACCAAAGCGTTAGGTGTTGATGAAGCCACGGCTAACTTTGCAGGCAGCTTTGGTTTATCGATTGGTCAAAACGGCTGTGCGGGTGTTTATCCAGCGATGTTGGCAACGATCGTTGCACCAACGGTTGGGATCAATGTCTTTGATTGGCAGTTTATCCTGCTGCTAGTTGCAGTAGTTACGATCAGCTCATTCGGCGTTGCTGGTGTCGGCGGTGGCGCAACCTTTGCTTCATTGATCGTCTTAGGCTCAATGAACTTGCCGATCGCCATCGTAGGCTTAGTTATTTCTGTTGAACCATTGATCGATATGGCACGGACACTTGTTAATGTCAGCGACAGTATGGTTGCCGGAATAGTGACCAGCAGCCGTATCAACGAACTGGATCGTTCGATCTTAGATGATTCTGCGGCCGTGATCGAAGCCGAATAGAAACGTTTTGTAACAAGCGAAAGCAAAGAAAGACTGCGTGTGGTCTTTCTTTTTTTTGTCCGTTAAAGCTCAGCTCATAGAAAAATCTAGGTTTCAGTGCCCTTAATAGCGAAGTTTCTGCTATACTTTTAACTAGAATATCGCGGGAGGGATAAGCAATGACACAATTGATTCAACTAGAACGAGCAGCAAACGTCAGAGAACTTGGCGGCTATCAAACGACAAACGGCACGACGATCAAACGAAAAAAATTGATCCGCAGTGCGGCGATCAATGAATTGACTGCTTCAGATCAAGCAGTACTGGCAAACTATGGGGTCAATCAGGTCATTGATTTTCGCTCCATCGCTGAAGCCAATGCACAGCCTGATCGACCGATCGCCACAGCAAAGCAGCTTTTTTTACCTATTTTTAAAGAAGACGAAACGATGGTTTCCTTGTCGCCAGAAAGCTTGAAGCAGCGCTTGGAAGATGGGGAAGATGCCGAAGAGCAGATGAAAAAAGTCTACCGTCACTTTGTTGAAAGCGACTATGCCCGCCAACAATATCGGCAGTTCTTTGATCATGTGATCGACAATGCGGAAGGCGAAGGAGCAACCTTGTTCCACTGTACCGCCGGCAAAGATCGCACAGGCTTTGGCGCCTTTTTATTGCTGCATGTGTTGGCTGTGGCACCAACGACGATCAAAGAAGATTATTTAGCGACCAATCGCTATTTAGCGCCAATGCTAAAAGAAAAATTTGCCCCAATGACCCAGCATTTGCCGCAAGAGCTGTTAACGGCGATCACGGTTTTGATGAGTGCCAAAGAGAGTTTTCTTGATGAAAGTTTGGCTGCGATCGATCAGCATTTCGGTTCGGTCGATCAGTATCTTCTGCAAGGACTAGGGGTGACGAAAGAGGAACAAGCGTATTTGACTGCCCAACTGACTGAGTAAAGAAAGGGAGATCCGTATGGAGGAAGCATTGTTCGCAGCAATCGGGATGACCGGCTCGCTGACGCCCATCAGTGGTGGGGATGTCAATCAAACGTATCGGTTCACTACAGGAGAAAATCGCTATTTTTTAAAGACCCATCCTCATGTTTCATCGATGTTCTTTCAAGCAGAGATCAACGGCTTAGCTGAATTAGCCCCTTTCGTGCGAGTGCCAAAAATCGAACGTCTCGGTCAGACCGAAGAGGGGGCGTTTTTATTGATGGAATGGATCGATAGTGGGGAAGGACAGCAGCGACGCTTAGGCCAAAGCTTGGCTCGGCTTCATCAGCAGACGCAGGAGTCTTTTGGGTTTTACGAAGACAATTACATCGGCTTTTTGCCGCAAGTCAATCCGAAAACCACCGATTGGCTTGATTTTTATACAGTCTGCCGTTTGGATGTGCAAGTCGAATTAGCGAAGCTAGGTAATCGCTGGCATGCCAAACGGGAAGCCGCTTATCTGCGTTTGAAAGAATTTTTGCATGAGAATTGGCGTGATCGCAGCGTCACACCTGCTTTATTGCACGGTGATTTTTGGCGGGGGAATGTGCTATTCGATCAACAAGGAGAACCAGTGTTTCTTGATCCGGCAGTCGCTTATGGGGATCGAGAAATGGATATTGCGATGTCCCAGCTCTTCGGCGGTTTTCGTCAGGAATTTTTGGAAGGCTATCAAGAAGTCTACCCATTAGATGAGGATTGGCAAGAGCGACTGCCAGTGTATCAATTGTATTATTTATTGGTCCATTTGAATCAATTTGGCGAAAGCTATGGACCCAATGTCGATGAACTATTGAGTCGTTTTTAGGAGGCAATTAGAACTATGGCAGCAAAGTATCAAACCACGCATGAAGTGGCGTATTATGAATGTGATATCAACCAAACGATGACGTTTCCAGCCATGCTAGGCATCGCCATCAAGACATCAGAAGAACAAAGTGCGGCGTTAAACCGCGGACCGGAAGTCATCGCTAGTTATGGCTTGACCTGGATCATTACCAGCTATCACATAACGGTGACTCGTTTGCCGCGCGTAGGGGAGCAGATCCAAGTGGCGACCCAGGCGAGAGAATACAATAAGTTTTTCTGCTACCGTTACTTCTGGTTATTGGCAGAAGACGGAACGGAACTGGTCAAAATCGAGGCGGTTTTTGCGTTGATGGACCCTGAGACGCGCAAAGTCAGCAGTGTACCAGATGAGATCGTGGCGCCTTTTGGCAGTGAAAAAATCAAGCGAATCAAACGCTATCCGAAGATCACCCCTATCACCCAAGGACAATTTTTGCCGTATCGGGTGCGTTTTTACGATATCGATAGCAATCAGCATGTCAACAATGCCATGTATTTCAATTGGCTGATGGACGTCTTAGGCTATGAGTTTTTAACAAAACATGAAGTGACACAAGTGACGATCCGTTTTGATCGGGAAGTGGCTTACGGCCATTTGATCGAAAGCCATTTCCAAATCAATGAGAAGACAGTCGATGAAGCCGGCGAGGCTGTGCCGCTGCAAACGATCCACGAGATCAAGATCGGTGAGGATACTTACTGCGAAGCCATCTTTACTTGGCGAGAAAAATAAAACAACCCTTTTGCCTCCATTATCGGAATGGCAAAAGGGTTTTTGTTTGGTTAATTCTCCATGAAATCAGGCAGTTCATCCATGGTCAACCCACGGTTTTTCGCTATCAGCAATTTGATGCGGGCTTTTTGGCTATTGATGCTATTGCAGAAAATCACCCCAAGAGCTTGCAATTCGATCCCGCCGCCTAAGTAGTCATAGACCGGCTCGGCAACGCCGTTGAAGCAGCGAGAAACTAAGACGACTGGAATGTTTCTAGCGATCAGTTTTTTCAAAGGCTCTATGGTCTGCGGCGGCAGATTGCCAGCGCCTAAAGCTTCGATCACTAGTCCATCGATCAGCGAGTCGGCTAAAGCATCGAACAATTCCCCAGTCATCCCCGCATAGGCTTTGACGATCGGAAACAGACCGTCGACACGATCAACATCCAAATGGCGGTTATTTAACAGCTCTTGCATGAACAAGATACGGTGCTTTGTGACTAAGCCGATCGGACCTAATGTCGGGGTACGGAACGTCGCAATATTGGTGGTGTGGGTCTTCGTAACATAACGTGCGGAATGGATCTCATCGTTCATCACGACTAAGACGCCTTTTCCTATGGCATCAGGTGATTTCGCCACCCGAATCGCACTTTCAAAATTATACAGCCCGTCACTGCCGATTTCATTACTTGAGCGCATGGCACCAGTCACCACGATCGGTAACTGACCGCCGATCGTGGTATCTAAAAAGAAGGCTGTTTCTTCCAGCGTATCGGTTCCGTGAGTGATCACGACTCCATCGACACCGCTTAAATGCGCCAGCTGGATACGTTGTTTCAGCTGCAGCATCTCTTTTGGCGTCATATGAGGACTGGGAATATTAAAAATATCTTCGACGATCAATTCAACATCGTCGTCAATGTGGATCGGTGCATCCATCAGTGGATTGCTGACATCAGGGCTGACGCCGCCAGTCAGGGTGTCTTCTTTCATGGCGATGGTGCCGCCAGTGTGCAACACGAGAATTCGTTTCATTTTTTCATCACCTGCAATGATTTATTTACTCTTAACTCAAAACTATTGTATACTATTAAAATAAGAAAACAAGGAGCGATGGGAAAAAATGATTCGAATTGGTTGTACCACATTTAGTGAACATGGCAGTCTCGTGCAAAGAAAAAACTCGAAATTATTTGAGTATGCCCGTTATTTTCCGTTAGTTGAGCTGGATACCACCTATCATTTTTTGCCAAAAGAAAAAGATGTGCGCAACTGGTTGACCCAGATTCCCGAAAATTTTCGCTTTGTGTTGAAAGTCCATCAAAGTGTGACCACCCAAGGGGATTTACCAGATCAGTTGACCATGACTGAAGCGCTGCAGCTTTACAAAGAAGCGATCGCGCCAATGATAGAAGCGGGCAAACTATTTTGCCTACTAGCCCAGTTTCCCAACAGCTTTAAATGTACGAAAGAAAATGTCGCCTATTTAGACCAAGTGCGAGATTGGTTTGCGGGCTACCCCGTGGCGATCGAGCTGAGAGACAGCAGCTGGTATCAGCCAAAACTGTATCCGGGCATGATCGATTATATGAAGCGAAAACAGTTTTCCTTAGTAGTCGTTGATCAGCCAAAAAAGCTATCGACCACGATTCCCCTTGATCCAACCGTGACCAATCCCGAGTTTGTCTTGTGCCGTTTTCACGGACGCAACGACAGCGGCTGGACAGCGACAGGACCAGACGCCAAAAATCTGCGGACCTTGTATCGCTATGACCAAGCCGAACTAAGGGAGTTAAAACAAGCGGTCCAAGCCATCGAAGCCAATGCCAAAGAAGTCGCAGTGGTCTTCAATAATAATGCCGGTCGTGATGCCGCTGACAATGCTCGTGCATTGATCGATGCGCTGCAGATCGATTACGAAGCATTAAATCCTAATCAGCTGAAATTATTTTGAGGAGTCATATGATAAAAGCAATCTTTTTTGATATTGATGGCACACTGATTGCCAGCAACGGCAAGGCGCTTGCCAGTACCCGTGAAGCCATCAAACAAGCCCAAGCCAATGGCGTCCTCTGCGGCATTGCCACCGGACGTGGTCCGGTTGATTTAGAGAAGGTGATCGATTACTTGTCGTTAGACATGTTTATCACCTATAACGGCCAATATGTCTACACGAAGGAAAACTTGATTTATGCCAAACCATTTCCAAAACAAACGTTGGAAGCGATCGTAGACTACGCCGATGAAAATTACCGTCAAGTCATGTTTGGCGGAGAAACCCAGGTGGCTGGCAGCTTGACGATCCGTTTAAGCCAATCACCCGTCATGCAACGCTACTTGCGCTATGTGCCAAAAAAATTTCCCGTTGGCTTTTTGAAGAAAGTTTTGCAGCGCTTCAGTCCCAATCGCAACGCCAAACGCTATGAATCATTGGACATTTTACGAGAACCCATCTATCAGTGTATTATGCTGAGCCCTGAATCAGAGCGCGAAAAATTACGCTCCAAGCTGCCGCAATGTGATTTTAAGCGATCCAATGCCTATTCTGTTGACATCGTGCCGAAAAACGGTTCAAAAATCAAAGGCATCAAAGAGTTTTTGGCCTATGAAGGGATCGCGATGGAAGAAGCGATGGCCTTTGGGGATCATTTTAATGATGTGGAAATGTTAGAAGGTGTGGGGATCGGAGTTGCGATGGGCAATGCCCAGCCCATCACTAAAGCCAGTGCCGACTTTGTGACGGACACCAACGATCATGACGGCATCAAGAAAGCCTTGATCCATTTTGGCATCATTGCCGAGAATGCCCAAGCAAGGGAATAAAAATTAAGCAAGTAGCCAATCCATGAAGTAACATAGGAGACAGCGCAGAACCATGAAACAGAACCATGAGAAAAAGCAGAAAGAAGCGAGCAAAATGAGTCCATTTGAAATGACGGAAGAGTTTCATAAAACCTTTGATCCAACGCGACCGCCATATCCACAAGCTTTTTCAGCGGAAAAAGCCCAGTTTCGTGCTGGTTTTAAAATTGAAGAATTAGTTGAGTTCCTTTATGCTGCCAGCAACAATGACGAAGAGACCTTTCAAGCAGGCCTGGAGCATTTGCATCATGCGATCGATCAAGCCCAAGCCAAGCTGGCTGCCAAAAAACAGCCTGTCAGTGATTCTCTAGTAGAACAAGTCGATGCGCTCTGTGATCTGCTGTATTTTACCTATGGCTCTTTTTCACTGTTAGGGGTCGATCCAGCGCCGATCCTGGCTATCGTTCATGAAGCCAACATGGGGAAACTTTTCCCAGATGGGCAGCCCCATTATGATCCTGAGACCCACAAAGTCATGAAGCCGAACGATTGGGAAGAACGGTATGCTCCTGAACCGCGAATCAAGGCAGAAATCAAACGCCAATTGGCGCAAAAACAAGCGCAAGCCCAAGAATCGTCAGAATAAAACAGAAACGTGCCAGTTGCCCGTTCCGATTGCTTATCAGCAAAAGGAGTGGTGCAACTGGCACGTTTGGTTTAATCAAAGAAAGTGTAGTAAAGGGTTCTGACAGCGGCTTTTTCTTGTTCTTTGTGGATGCCGAACATGATGCTGACCTCAGAGGACCCTTGGTTGATCATCTCTAAGTTGATATTTTTCCGCGCAAGGGCAGCGGTACTGTCGGCAGTGATTCCGACTCGTTGACGCATTCCTTCACCAACAACGACGACCATGGAGAGATCGTGGGTCATTCGCAGTTCATCGGGATCGATCTCGTAGGCGATTTTGCGCAGCAGCTCTTCTTCCAATACTGGATTCAACTGGTTGGAGCGCATAATGATCGAGATATCATCGATTCCTGAAGGCATGTGTTCATAATTTAAATCAAAATCACGAAAAATCTCTAAGACTCGTAGCGTGAACCCAACTTCGCGGTTCATCAAGTATTTGCGGATATAGATCATACAAAAGCCTTCGTCACTGGCAACGCCGATCACCGGCTGATCCAAGTTGTCTCTTTGGTTGGTGATCAAGGTACCGGGATGACTTGGGTTATTGGTGTTTTTGATCACCACGGGAATTTTTGCATGGTATGAAGGCATCAACGCCTCATCGTGCAACACAGTAAAGCCGGCATAAGACAGCTCCCGCATTTCTCGGTAAGTCACTTCTTTGATGGACTCTGGATGATGAACGTAGCCTGGATGAGCAGAAAAAATCCCATCGACATCGGTAAAGTTTTCGTACAATTCTACTTGCAGACCAGCCGCCACGATGGCACCAGAAATATCTGATCCCCCTCGAGAGAAGGTACAGATTTCGCCGGCTTCTGTGTAACCAAAGAAGCCAGGAATCACTAAGATTTCAGAACTATCGCGCCATTGTGCGATCTTGGCGTACGACTTGTTCAAGATACGGGCGTTTTGGGGTTCATCCGTCACTAGCAACCCAAGTTCTTGCGGATTCATGTAGCGAGCAGCTAACCCACGACTTTGTAAAATCCCTGCGATCAATTTGGCATTGTTGTCTTCGCCGCTTGCCAAGACCGTATCATAAAGATGCGGATTGTCTTGGGTAGGCAGCGTTTGAAAAGCCGCCAATGATTGCCAGATGCGATCTAAATGGACCTGTTCGATATTAAAAGGGGCGGCGATCGCGGTATAGCGGGCATAGATTTCTTCGATTAAATCAGTAATTTCTTCTTGAGCACACAGGCGGGTACAGACTGCTAGTAATAGATCGGTGACTTTCTGATCGTCACTGGAACGCTTACCAGGCGCTGAAACAACGACAAACCGTCTTTTAGGATCACTTTCAATTATCGCAACAACTTTTTCGACTTGTTCGGCTGAGGCAAGGGAACTGCCTCCGAATTTCGCTACTTTCATTTGACATTACTCCTGTTCAAGCTTTTTACTAGAGTACAGTTTCAATAGGGAGAAATCAAGCGGTTTCTTGAAAAAAATCGGAAAAATCAGAAAAAAAGTCACTTGTTGATGTAAATTTCACGATTTGTTTTCATTATCGATGGAAAAGCCGTGAATGATTTTATTCAATGCGAAAAAAGTCGATCTTTTTTGCCTCAATCTAATGCTTGATTTTTTTCTTTATGCTATAATCTAGCGTAGATGCTTTTTTATAAAGGGACTGTCTGTCCTTTTTATGCTCAATGAACTTATCAATCAATCTGCTGATCAGCAGGTTTTAGACGAAACATGTATATTTGAAAATTGGAGGAACCACAAAATGGGAACTAATATCATCTTTGGAATTGTCATTGCCATCATCATCATCGCAGCGGTCTTGTATGCAATTGGCTTTTTCATGCGGAAGAAAAACCAAGAAAAGTTGAATGACTTGGAAAAACGCAAAGAAAATCTGTTTGACTTACCGGTGATCGAAGAAGTCGATGAAGTAAAAAGAATGCACTTGGTTGGTCAAAGTCAAAATACCTTCCGTGAGTGGAACCAACAATGGACAGATATCTCCACAAAATCTTTTGCTGAACTTGAGAGTCAAATCTTTGAAGTGGAAGAACTAAACGAACGCATCCGCTTTTTCAAAGCAAAAGGGGCGATCGTCCAAGCCGAAGCGACCATGGATGAGATGGAACGCCAAGTGGAAGAGATTCGCGCCGGCTTGAAAGAATTGCGAGAAAGTGAAGAACGAAATTCACTGGAAGTCCAAAAAGCGTTGGACGTTTACGAAGACTTGAAGAAGAAGCTACGGGATCAAGGGGAAGAATTCGGTCCTGCCTACAATGAGCTGCAAAAACAAATCAAAAACATTGAAATTGAGTTCACCCAATTTGTTACCTTAAATACTTCAGGCGATCCTGTGGAAGCACGGGAAGTGTTAGACCAAGCGGAAAAACACACCTATGAAGTGGAAGACTTAATGAAACGGATCCCAGCGGCGTACGAAGAATTAAACCGTACCTTCCCTGATCAGTTGAAAGAGATCCAAGATGGCTACAAAAAATTATTAGAACAAAAATATGTGTTCCCAGAAGCAAACTTCCAAGAAGAAATCAACCGTGTGAAAAAACGGGTTGAAAACTCCATGAACGATCTAGCGAAAACAGAAGTCGCTTCCGTTGAAGTGGCAAGCCGTGATACTGCAAGTGATATTGATGCCTTGTATACGGTGATGGAACGTGAGATCAATGCCAAGAAATATGTCATGAAAAATCGTCAGATCATCGAAGACTACATTGACCATGCAACGAAGAACAACCGTCAGTTGTTGATCGAGTTGGATCATACGGCACAAAGCTACACATTGAATCATAATGAATTAGGTCGCGTCCGTGGTTTCCAAACGGAAGTCGACGAATTGGCTCGTCGCAACAACGAGTACCTACCACAATTAGAAAAGCACGAAATTCCTTATTCAGAAGTGCAAAGCTTCTACAAAGATGCCTACAAGATTTTGGATGATGTGGAAAGCCAGCAAGTCGAAATCGATGATTCCCTTGCGGAATTACGTCGTGGCGAAAAAGTTGCGCAAGAAAAAGTGGAAAGCTTCGAATTCCGGCTACGCAACTTGAAGCGGTTTGTTGAGAAGCAACGCTTACCTGGTTTGCCAGGCGAGTATTTAGAATTCTTCTTCGTGGCAACAGATCGGGTGGAAGAATTAGGCAAAGAATTGAACAAGATTCGCATCAACATGCAAGAAATCAATAAATTGGTTTCTGTCTGTGAAGAAGATCTTGATCTTTTAGATGAACAAACGAAAGACTTAGTGGATGCTGCGGCATTGACTGAGCAAATGATGCAATATGCCAACCGCTATCGTCATTCTCATCCAGATATCAAGGCAGCGATCGACAAATCACTTTATTTGTTTAGTAAAGAATATCGCTATCAAGATGCGCTAGATGAAATCGGCACAGCGTTGGAACGAGTAGAACCAGGTGCCTTCAAACGGATCGAAAACTTCTACTTCAATAACCGCGACTTAGTATAATACGAAAGCCAGCAGTGAAAAACTGACTGGCTTTTTTCATGGAAAGAATGGCTCGCTGCATGAGTACCGCTTACGAAGGAAGGAAAAGTTTCCTTTAAATAAGGGCAAAGCCAGCGAGTCACCTTGAAACTCAGCCCAAGAGCAGTTATAATGGGAAAGAATTTTTTTAGAGAAAGGGTCCTATCATTGATCTATTTTGACAACAGTGCAACAACCGCTATTTATCCACAAGCTTTAAATACATATGTCCAAGTCAGTCAGCGAATCATCGGCAATCCCTCAAGCCTGCATGATTTAGGAAATCAAGCCAATCGCCTGCTGCAGCAATCACGTCAGCAGATCGCCGATCTGTTAAACGTTTCTTCCAAAGAGATCGCATTTACCAGTGGGGGAACTGAAGGAGACAACTGGGTCATCAAAGGGACTGCTATAGCGAAAAAAGCCTATGGAAATCACCTGATTATTTCCAGTATTGAACACCCTGCCGTCAGTGAAACAGCGGCTCAATTAGCCGAGTTAGGGTTTGAAGTCAGTGTTGTGCCTGTCGATGCCCAAGGCTTTGTCAACGTGTCAGAATTAGCAAAGTTAATTCGCAAAGAAACGATTTTGGTTTCGGTGATGGCGGTCAATAATGAGGTAGGATCGATCCAACCGATCCATGAGATCGCAACCGTGTTAGCGGACTACCCAACGATCCATTTCCATGTAGATGCCGTCCAAGCCATCACAAAGGTGCCACAAGAGCAATGGTTCAATGAGCGGGTCGATTTTGCCGTGTTCTCTGCACATAAATTTCACGGACCTCGTGGCGCCGGCTTTATCTATTGGAAACAAGGTCGTAAGTTGGCGCCATTTATGACCGGCGGTGGGCAAGAGCAAAATCAACGCAGCGGTACCGAAAATGTACCAGGGATCGTTGCTATGGCAAAAGCCCTACGTTTAGCGACCGAGCAAAAGGCTGAAAAGCCGAACCATGTTCAATTATTAAAAGGCTATTTGCAAGAAGCACTGGCTGGGTACGAGAAAGTCACGCTTTTTTCTGGCACTGAAGGGTTTGCGCCACATATACTTTGTTTTTCATTAAAAGGGATCAGAGGAGAAGTCTTAGTCCATGCCTTTGAAGAAAAGCAGATCTATCTTTCGACGACAAGTGCTTGTTCCTCCCGTAAAAAGATGGCCAGTAGTACGCTTCATGCGATGCACGTTCCGGAACAGTTAGCGACATCGGCTGTTCGTATCAGTTTAGATGAGAGTAATACGATGGCTGAAGTCGAACAGTTTCTGATCGTCTTCCACCAGTTGTACCAAAAATTTTCGAAAATCAATTAAGCACGACAGACCACTATAAAATCAATCCAAATCAAAGGAGTTTTCTCGTGAATTATTCAGAAATCATGGTTCGTTATGGCGAACTGTCAACAAAGGGCAAAAATCGTCGTAGTTTTATTATGCAATTAGCTTCAAACGTCAAACGTACCTTAGCAGATTATCCCCATGTCAAAGTTCATGCCGAGCGAGATCGCATGCACTTGCTATTGAACGGTGAAAACAGCCAAGAGATCATTCCTAAGCTGCAAAAAGTCTTTGGGATTCAAAACTTTTCCCCCAGCATTCGGGTCGAAAAAGATATCGAAGTATTAAAGAAAGCCGTTCAAGACGTCATGGCAGAGATCTATACGGGTGTTGAGACCTTCAAAATCACAGCCAAGCGCAGTGATCATTCGTTTGTGCAAGATAGCAACCAGTTGAATTTGACCTTAGGTAATGCGGTGATCGACCGTTTTCCTGATATCAAAGTCCAAATGAAAAAACCAGACATCAATTTGCGGGTAGAAATACGGATCGATGGCGCTTATTTGTCCTATGAAACGATCCAAGGAGCCGCTGGGCTGCCAGTGGGCACCAGTGGAAAGGGAATGTTGATGCTTTCTGGCGGTATCGATTCGCCCGTTGCAGGCTACTTTGCTATGAAACGCGGCGTTGAGATCGAAGCGGTCCATTTCGCAAGTCCTCCTTATACGAGTGAACAAGCATTACAAAAAGCCAAAGATTTAACGAAGAAGCTTGCGCCTTATGTAGGAAGCATTCAATTTATCGAAGTTCCGTTTACGGAAATCCAAGAAGAAATCAAAAACCGCGTACCGCAAGGTTATTGGATGACCATCACTCGTCGGATGATGCTGCGTTTGACAGATGCGATTCGTGAGGCTCGTCACGGTTTGATCATCTTAAATGGTGAATCATTAGGACAAGTCGCTTCACAAACTTTGCATAGCATGGTCGCCATCAATGAAGTAACCAATACGCCGATCGTGCGCCCAGTGGCAACGATGGACAAATTGGAGATCATTGAAGTTGCCGAAGCCATTGATACCTTTGAATTGTCGGTTCAGCCCTTTGAGGATTGCTGCACAATCTTTGCGCCTCCTCAACCAAAGACGCGCCCAAGACTGGATAAAGTACATCAATATGAAGAGCGTCTCGATATCAAAGGGATGATGGAACGGGCGATGGCTGGGTTGAAACTGGAAGCAATCACGGCAAATCAAGAAAAAGCAGCAACTGAATTCGCTGAATTCTTATAATAAACTCTCTTTTTTAAACTACGACCACAACTGTTATGGAATATTTGTGGTCGTTTTTCATCGTGTGAGAGAGTTTGTGAATATTTTCTTGCTATTGAAAATGGAACATGCTACACTCGATATGTGAATCATTTAACAAGGAGGGTGGACAGGATGGAAGCATTAAGAGATAAAAAACTTCCGAAAGCAACGGCAAAACGTTTGCCAGCTTATTTACGACACTTAAAATTACTGGATGCCTCAGGTATTCAGCGAATCAAATCAAAAGAGTTTGCAGAAATCACGCAAGTTCCTTCAGCCACGATCCGCCGGGATTTTTCTCATCTAGGAGAATTGGGTAGAAGTGGCTATGGCTATGATGTTCCTTATTTGATCGAGGTATTGAGCTATATTTTAGAAACCAATGAGGAGAAAAAAATCGCCTTGATTGGTTATGGAAATTTAGGAAAAGCGTTAGCTAACAACAATTTTCGCAGAAATGAAAATCTTTCCGTCATCGCGGTTTTTGACAATGATCCAGAAATGATTGGCCAGACCATTAGTGGACGTTATGTCTATGGAATGGACCAATTGGCGGAAGTCGTAGCAGAAAAAGGGATCACCGTAGCGATTTCGACTGTTCCTAGTCGCTATTCGCAAATGGCGATCGATGCGATCGTGGATGCTGGGATCACAGCAATCCTGAATTTTGCCCCTGATCCCGTCATCGTGCCAAAAGATGTCAATATCCAATACATTGATTTGACGACAGAATTGCAAACCTTGATCTTTTTTGATACGACCTACTCGCAAAAATCGAAAGTCTGAGCAAATCCTTTTCGTTTTTTGACAATCTTTCTTATACTGGGAGAAAATGCTATAGGAGAGATGTTATGCAAGTTACACGCAAAGAAACGGTTTATGAGATGCCCGGCAACCAACCAAAAGTAGGGGATAAAGCAGCTGATTTTCGCTTGAAAAGTTTAGAGGACAAGGAATACACACTGACTGATTTTTTAGGAAAACCAACGATCATCAGCGTTGTTCCCGATATCGTGACACGCGTTTGTGCGTTGCAGACCAAGCGTTTCAACCAAGAAGCAAGTCAATTGGATGATATAAATTTTGTAACGATCTCTAACAATACAAAAGAAGAACAAGCACAATGGTGCGGCCAAGAAGGCGTCGACATGATCATGCTTCATGATCCGGCGAATACCTTCGGTGAGGCCTATCAAATCATGATCCCAGACTTCGGTCATTTTGCCCGAGCAATTTTCGTTTTGGACCGTGAAGGCGTGATTCAACACGTTGAGATCGTTCCTGAGATCTCCCACGAACCGGATTATCAAGCAGCCATTGATGCGGCGAAAGCAAACCTCTGATTGACTTTCAAAAAAGTTCATTGTAGAATGTAGCAAGATGAAACAAGAATCTATGATAGCAAGACAATGTTCAAGAGGAGTATCAGTGACCCTGGCGGTCAGAGAGAAGTCGGTCGGTGCAAGACTTCCCCAGACACTGAAAAGGTAGCTTGAAGGTCTTTGATCCGAACCACGGTTTGTTTCTTGCAGACAAAGCCGCACAGTAAGATCAAGCGCGTCGTGAACGTTACCTCACGTCAAAGTGGCAGAGCAATCTGCAATTTAGGTGGTACCGCGTATCAGCGCCCTAATGCCTCGGCATTAGGGCGCTTTTTGCTGTGAATCACTGCGACTGGCCCACAAGTGGGACAGAGCAGATGATGAACAGTACTAGGCGACCGTAGGGAGCGTAGTAACCGTACTAGGAATCACTATGATTGGCCCACAAAGAGGGACAGAGCAGATGATGAACAGTACTAGGCGACCAAAGGGAGCGTAGTAATCGTACTAGGAATCACAGCGACTGGCTTGCGGAGCAAGACAGAATAGATGATGAACAGTACAAGGAGTCACCAAAATTGGTTCACGAAGTGAGCCATGACCTCTGTAAGCAACATTTTTTACCAACAATAAACAGTTAATAATTACCACCGCACTCATCCTGAACGATTCAAACATTGTCACGCTTTACTTGGCAACTGGCACCAAAAAAACCACACCAACCATTACGCTTAAAAAACGTAACTTTAGGAGGATCAACTATGACAGAAACTGAGAATCTATCCACCAAGTACAATCCCCAAGAAGTAGAAGCGGGGCGTTACCAAGATTGGTTAGAACATGACCGTTTTAAACCAAGCGGCAACAAAGAAGCAAAACCTTATTCTATCGTGATTCCACCACCAAACGTAACAGGAAAATTGCACTTAGGTCATGCCTGGGATACCACGTTACAAGACATCATCATTCGTCAAAAACGGATGCAAGGGTATGATACCTTATGGTTACCAGGAATGGACCATGCAGGGATCGCTACCCAAGCCAAAGTAGAAGAAAAGCTGCGGGAACAAGGAATTTCTCGCTATGACCTTGGTCGGGAAAAATTTGTTGAACAAGTATGGGATTGGAAAGAAGAATATGCCGGTCACATTCGGGAACAATGGGCGAAACTAGGCTTATCTCTAGACTATAGCCGTGAACGCTTTACGTTAGATGATGGATTATCCGAAGCGGTTCGTAAAGTTTTCGTGACGCTCTATGAAAAAGGCTTGATCTATCGTGGCGAGTACATCATTAACTGGGACCCTCAAGCCCGCACGGCATTATCTGATATTGAAGTGATCCACAAAGACATCGAAGGTGCTTTTTACCACATGTCTTACGAATTAGCAGATGGCAGCGGTGTGGTGGAGATCGCAACGACTCGTCCAGAAACAATGTTGGGGGATACAGCAGTCGCGGTTCATCCAGAAGATGAACGTTATCAAGCATTGATTGGTAAAAAAGTGATTTTGCCTTTGGTCAATAAAGAGATCCCAATCATCGCAGATGAGTACGTGGACCAAGAATTTGGAACTGGGGTCGTAAAAATCACTCCTGCCCATGACCCGAATGACTTCGAGGTCGGTAACCGCCATGACCTACCGCGGGTCAATGTCATGAATGATGACGGAACAATGAATGACTTAGCAGGTACCTACGCAGGCATGGATCGTTTTGCTGCTCGCAAGCAAATCGTGAAAGACTTAGAGGCGTTAGGTCGTCTGATCAAGATCGAAAAAATGGTCCATAGCGTAGGTCACTCAGAACGGACAGGCGTAGTAGTCGAACCTCGTTTATCGACACAATGGTTCGTAAAAATGGAACCATTAGCAAAACAAGCCATCGACAACCAAGAAACCGACGAAGCGGTGGACTTTTATCCGCCACGTTTCAACCAAACATTCTTACGTTGGATGGAAAATGTCCATGACTGGGTGATCTCTCGTCAGTTGTGGTGGGGCCATCAAATCCCAGCTTGGTACCACAAAGAAACGGGAGAAATGTATGTAGGTCTTGAAGCGCCAGCAGATGCCGAAAATTGGCAGCAAGATCCAGACGTATTGGATACATGGTTTAGTTCTGCTTTATGGCCGTTTTCAACAATGGGATGGCCAGATGAAAACAATGAAGATTTCCAACGCTACTTCCCAACGAATACATTAGTAACTGGTTACGACATCATTTTCTTCTGGGTAAGCCGTATGATTTTCCAAAGCTTGGAATTTACTGGCAAACGACCATTTGAAAATGTCTTGATCCACGGATTGATCCGTGATGAACAAGGTCGCAAAATGAGTAAGTCTCTTGGAAACGGGATCGATCCGATGGAAGTCATTGAACAATACGGTGCTGATGCATTGCGTTGGTTCTTATCAAATGGCTCTGCACCGGGACAAGACGTGCGTTTCAGCTATGAAAAAATGGATGCCGCTTGGAACTTCATCAATAAAATTTGGAATGCTTCCCGTTTTGTCTTGATGAATGTCAGTGAAATGACTGCAGAAGACATTGATTTTTCTGGTGAAAAATCAGTGGCGGATCGTTGGATCTTGACGCGCTTGAATGAAACGATTGAAAAAGTCACTGACCTTTTTGAACGCTTCGAATTTGGTGAAGCAGGTCGTCAATTATACAACTTTATCTGGGATGATTTCTGTGACTGGTACATTGAAATGTCGAAAGAAACGTTATACGGTGACAATGAAGCAGCGAAACAAGTTAATAAGAGCATCTTAGTCCATGTTCTTGATCAAATTTTACGCTTGTTGCACCCAATCATGCCATTTGTTACAGAAGAAATCTGGAGTAAGCTGCCGCATACAGGGGAATCATTAGTCGTTGCTGAGTATCCACAAGTGGCTCCACAATGGACCGATGAAAAAGCGGCGCAAGGGATGGAAGTGTTGAAAGAATTGATTCGTTCGGTTCGAAACATCCGAGCAGAAGTAAATACACCACTTTCGAAACCAATTACTTTGCTGATCCAAGCAAATGAGCCTGAGATCGAAGAATTCTTGATTGCTAACAAAAACTATATCGAACGCTTCTGTAATCCAGAAGAACTAGAAATCTCTAACAGCTTGCAAGCTCCTGAATTGGCGATGTCAGCCATCCTATCAGGTGCGACGATCTACTTGCCACTAGCTGGGTTGATCAACATTGAAGAAGAAATCGCGCGTTTGGAGAAAGAACTAGCGAAGTTCACCCAAGAAGTTCAACGGGTACAAGGCAAACTGGCGAACGAACGCTTCGTTGCCAATGCTCCTGAGGAAGTCGTGGCACAAGAACGCAGCAAAGAATCCGATTATCTTGAAAAACAAAAAGCCGTTCAAGAACGGATCGAACAATTACGCACAATCCAATAGGATGAGCACATCACGCGCAAACAAGCATCTCTCGAAGATGCTTGTTTTTGCTTAATCAATAGAAACAGGGCGAATAATTTTCTCGTTTAAAGGAAAGAAAATGGGAAAGCCGTTCATTTTTTGTTAAAATAGGAGCGAGGTGAGCGAGATGACAAGCGAAGAAGCAACAGCGTGGATCCATTCGCGTTTGACATTTGGGCAAAGACCCGGATTGATGCGTGTCGAAGCATTATTAAAACGGATGGGGAATCCTGAAAAAAAGGTGACCATGATCCATATCGCCGGCACGAATGGCAAGGGATCGACCGTCAGTTATTTGCGCAGTCTTTTAGAAGAAGCTGGGCAGCAAGTGGGGACCTTTACTTCCCCACACATTGAAGCGTTCAATGAACGAATCGAAATCAACGGACAATTTATATCAGATGAGGACTTGGTCGCTTGGGTGGAAAAAATCCAGCCGCTGGTTGCTGAAATTGATCGCGATGAAACGTTGACGGGCATTACCCAGTTCGAGATCATTACCGCTATGGCATTAGGCTATTTTGAAGAAAAAAAGGTCGATGTTGCGATTATTGAAGTTGGCTTAGGGGGACTCTTAGATAGTACCAACGTTATTTCTCCTATTTTGACCGCGATCACGACGATCGGCATGGATCACATGGATGTCTTAGGGGATACCATTGAAGCAATCGCTGCCCATAAGGCAGGGATCATCAAGCCGCAAACACCCCTTGTTACTGGCAATATCGTTGAAAGTGCGCTTTCGGTGATCGATTTGAAAGCTGCAGAAGCACAGGCACCTGCGTATCATGCAGGGCAAGAGTACCGTGTGACCTATCGTCATCCTGATGAAGAGTGGGGCGAGTTGTTTGATTTTGAAAATGAGCATGGCAAAATCAAAGGCTTGAAAACGCCGATGTTAGGCCGCCATCAACCAGAAAATGCCGGTGTGGCGATCCAATTGTATAGCCTGTATTGCGACCTACGACAACTGCCGTTTTCAGCCAAAGAGATTCGCAATGGCTTGCGAAAAGCCTATTGGCCCGCCCGAATGGAACGAATCAGTAGTGAGCCACTAGTGATTATCGATGGTGCCCATAACGTACACGCCATGGCTCGTTTAGTAGATACAATGAAAGAAGAGTTCAGCGACTATCGCATCCATGTGCTGTTCTCAGCCTTAGAAACTAAAAACGTCAATGAGATGCTTCAGCAATTGCTGGCGATTCCCCAAGCCGAGATTTATTTAACGACCTTTGATTTTCCCAAGGCACTGCATTTGGCAGACGGCTATCAGGAACTCGATAACAAACGAATCTCGACGGTTTCTTTATGGCAGTTTGGTTTGGCAGAGTTATTAGAAAAAATGACCAATGAAGATTTGCTGCTGGTGACAGGATCCTTGTATTTTGTTTCAGAAGTTCGTGAATTGTTGTTGGCAATAGGAGGAAGAAATGGCTAAGTTACGTGGTGTGATTTTCGATATGGACGGCTTGATTTTTGACACGGAGCTGCTCTACTACCAAGCAACTCAAATCGTGGCGGATCAAATGGGTATTCCCTATACAAAAGAGTTGTATCTAGCCTATGTAGGTGTTTCGGATGAAGAAGTTTGGGCCGCCTATCATGAACGGTTCGATGAGGCCTTTGGTCATCAGATGATTGAAGAATTTATTCAAGCGGCTTTTCAGCAAACGTTGGAAATGTTCCAACGGGGCGAGGCTGAATTGAAGCCAGGGATCCATGAGTTATTGCATTATCTTGATGAGAAAAAGATTCCTCGAGTGTTGGCGTCAAGTAACCAGCGCAAAGTGATCGACACCTTGCTGGAAGCAGCGGACTTAACGGCGGAATTTCCTGAGATCGTCTGCTTTGATGATGTCACACGGGCAAAACCAGATCCTGAGATTTTTGAAAAAGCCCACGCATTATTGGCGGTACCAAAAGAAGAATTGGTGATCCTTGAGGATTCGGCTAACGGTATTCATGCTGCTCATGGGGCAGGGATCTCAGTCATTATGATTCCCGATTTGATCGCGCCGACGACCATCATTGAAGAAAAAGTCTTGAAAGTCTTGCCTTCACTAGAGGATGTCCCAGATTTTTTAGAAACGGCTTTTTCTTTCTAATGGCGATTTTTTAAAAAGCATCGGAATCAAATAGTTTCTCCTTTGCGTATTTCTTATTAGACCGACGCAAAGGAGTTTTTTTATGATCAATGAAACAGTAATTCCCCAAAGCTCGTTTCCACGAGAGCGCTTAGTAGAATATGGAGTTGATGCCCTATCGAATCAAGAATTATTGGCCATTTTGTTGCGAACTGGCTCACGGCCCCTAAATGTCTTGGAATTAGCGGCTAGTGTCTTGAATCGTTTTGAAGAATTGTATGAATTAAAAGAAGCGACAATCGATGAATTACAAGAAATTCGTGGCGTCGGACAAATCAAAGCCATTGAGATCAAAGCGATGGTTGAATTAGGCGTGCGAATCCAGCGGTCTGTTCAACCAAAGTACGGCAAGATCAACTCCAGTATGGCGATCGCTCATCAGCTGATCCAAGAATTAAAAGACTTTCGTCAGGAGCACTTGCTAGGAATTTATTTGAATACCAAAAATGAGATCATTCAAAAAAAGACGATCTTCATCGGATCGTTGAATCAGTCGATCGCTCACCCACGGGAGATTTTTCATTGGGCGGTACGTTATAGCGCCGCACGTGTGATCGTCGTTCACAACCACCCAAGTGGAAGTCCTCAAACCTCGGAGGCAGATCTACTGTTTACACGCCGCTTGATCAAATGTGGGGACTTGATGGGGATCGAACTACTAGATCATTTGATTATTGGCGACAATGCCTATGTTAGTTTGCGAGAAGAAGGCCTCTGGCAACAAGAAAATTGCTGACACAACGGCTAATTTGCGAACATTATTAAAAATAAAGGTGAATTGTCTAATCGTCTGTCTTGCAAAAAAATACGGGCAAGTGTAAAATATTATTGTAATTTTGTTTGCTGAATAGATGTTGAAACGCACGTTAGGCCTCTATCGCACAAAGGCAATGTTACACATAATTAAGTGCTTATGCACGAGGAGGTTTTTTTATAATGGAACAAGGTACAGTAAAATGGTTCAATGCTGAAAAAGGGTTTGGTTTTATCTCTCGCGAAGACGGTACAGACGTATTTGTACATTTTTCAGCGATCCAAGGTGAAGGATTCAAAACTTTAGAAGAAGGTCAAGCAGTTACTTTCGACGTGGAAGATTCTGATCGTGGACCTCAAGCAGTTAACGTAAACAAAGCGTAAGCTTTTAAACAAACTGCCAGTAAGAACACTTTGAAATCAAAAACCCAAAAGACCATCAATTGATGGTCTTTTTTTTGCTTTTGGCAACGGAAAGGAAAAAGGGGAGTTCTCAGTAACCTGAGAACTCCCCTTGCATGTAAGACTATAAATCATCCGGCGTCATGATCATTGAAAGGATCATTGGATGACGTTCGGTTTTTTCAAATAGGAATGGCTGTAAAGCCGATGACATCGCTTCTCTTAATTTGTGCTCTGTGGGGTCTGGTTGGTTCAAGACTTCCCGCAACGCACGGAAGAGGATCTGCTGTGCTTCGTTGATCATCTCGCCGGATTCTCGCATGTAAACAAACCCACGCGAAAGGATATCTGGTCCAGCAAGGACTTCTTTCTTCGCCACATCGACTGTCGCTACTGCTAAGACGAGGCCTTCTTCTGAAAGAATGCGACGATCTCGTAAGACGACATTTCCGATATCACCGATACCGCTGCCGTCAACATAAACATCATTGGCATTGAAATGACCAGCCAAGCGAGCGGTATCCGCCGTTAAGGCCAACATGTCACCATTTTCCATAATGAAACAATTTTCTTTTGGTACACCGACATCTTGTGCCAATTGGGTGTGGATGTTCAGCATCCGAAATTCCCCGTGGACAGGCATAAAGAATTTTGGTTTCATTAGACGCAACATCAGTTTTTGTTCTTCTTGGCCACCATGACCAGAAGTATGGATGTTGTTCAATTTTCCATGGATCACGTTTGCGCCAGCTTCCAACAGCAAGTTGATCAGCTGATTGACACTCGTGGTATTTCCTGGGATCGGTGAGCTTGAAAAAATCACGGTATCATCTGGATGAATTTGGATTTGACGGTGGGTCCCATTGGCAATCCGACTCAAAGCAGCCATTGGCTCTCCTTGTGAACCCGTACAAAGGATCATGGTTTCGTTTGCAGGCAAACGATTGATCTCATGAGATTCTACAAAGGTTCCATCCGGCACCTTGATATAGCCAAGGCGCTGTCCGTTGACGATCGCATTTTCCATACTGCGTCCAAAAACGGCGATTTTACGTCCAGTCGCAACCGCCGCATCTGCAGCTTGTTGGAGACGGAAAATGTTGGAGGCAAAGCTGGCAAAAATGATCCGACCATCGATTTTTTCAAAAATCTTTTGGATCGAGCTGCCGATCGTTTTTTCTGATTTGGTAAAGGTTGGAATTTCTGCATTGGTACTATCGGAAAGGAGGCAAAGGACACCTTCTTCACCAATTTTTGCCATTTTGTGCAAGTTTGCTGGTTCGCCCACAGGCGTAAAGTCAAACTTGAAATCGCCAGTTGCGACGATATTGCCAGAAGGCGTTTTGACAACGACACCTAAAGCATCTGGGATACTGTGGGTCGTTCGGAAGAAGCTGATGGACGTTTTACGGAAACGAATCACCGTATCTTCATTGATTTCGTGTAATTCTGCGTCTCGCAATAAGCCATGCTCATCTAATTTGTTGGTGATCAAAGCAAGTGCCAATGGTCCCGCATAGATCGGGATATTGGCTTCCCGCAACAAGTAAGGGATTCCGCCAATATGGTCTTCGTGACCATGAGTGACGATCAAGCCTTTGACTTTCGGTAAATTTTGAACGATGTAGCTATAATCGGAAATGACATAGTCGATCCCAAGCAGTTCATCTTCGGGAAATTTGATTCCCGCGTCTATTAAGATGATCTCATCTTGGAATTGAACCCCATAACAGTTTTTTCCGATTTCGCCAAGTCCACCGACGCCGAATACGCCAGTCTCATTATTTTTCAGCGAAACTTTCATCTTAAAACTCCGCTAATTTGAAATCAGCGTTTTCTTTTTCGTAAGCTAAATGTTTTTCATCTAGTTCTTGAACGAACTCGATGTTGTATGGGGTATTTTGTTCAACCAGACGGCGTGCGATCACTGCATCGTCTGCTTCAATGTACAAAGAGTGGGTTTGTTCTCTCTTTGGGTTGCGGTCTTTTGTTTCTTGGTAATAAATTTTGTAAATCATATCTTTTCTCCTTTATCTGCTTTTCGCAGTAGTCTATTTGGTTGATGAATTCGCTGCATCACAAAATCGAGGTCCGAATAAAGTGACCTGAAAAGAAGGCTTCGAGAGCCGCTGCATGCTTTTTTCAGACAATCGTTGTGAGAAAAAAGAGAAAGCCTCGTCTTTGCTTTCCAAATGTCGTCATAAAAAATTCACCGGGTTTGTAAGTCGTTCCACTACAAGTATTCCTAGTTTATCACAGAAAAACGAATAAGTATAGAAACACGTCATTTTGAAAAGGCTTACTGAAAGAAAATGAAAGGACTATCCTCGAAGTTTACTTTTTTTCGCTGATAGTGCATTACAATAAGAATATTCCTATGCTATAGTAGAAGTAATGAAGTAAAAAAGGAGGGGATTTTTTGAAATTAATGTGGCACTATACGATGAGAAACAAAAAACTGCTGGTTTTTAATTTCATCTGTGTTTTTGGTTTTATTTTGATTGAATTAGGTTTGCCGACGTTATTGGCAAGAATGATCGACAAAGGGATCGCCGCTGGTGATCGCGACTACATATGGAAAATGGGTGCGGCGATGATCGCGATCACCATTGTGGGGATCACGATGAACATTTTGTTAGGCTATTTCACGTCACGTATCACCACTAACATTGTGGCAGATATTCGTGACGATCTTTTTGAAAAAGTCCAAGGCTATTCACATACTGAATATGAAAAAATCGGGGTTTCATCATTGATCACCCGTGTGACCAATGATGCGTATCAAATCATGCTGTTTATGCAAAGTATCTTACGGACGGGTCTGATGACACCCATGATGTTTGTGGTCAGCTTGTACATGGTCATGCGGACAAGTACACAACTAGGGTTGTATGTCTTGGGGGCATTGCCGATATTACTGATGGCCGTCATCGCCATTGCCAAAATCTCGGAACCATTATCCACCAAACAACAAGCCAATCTAGATAAAATCAATGGCATCTTGCGGGAAAATCTCTCTGGTTTACGAGTGATCCGTGCCTTCGTCAATGAAAAATTTGAAGAAAAACGCTTTGGCAAAGTCAACCAAGCCTATGCTTCTAGTTCTCGCAGCTTGTTTCGCTTGATGGCAACGGCACAACCAGGCTTTTTCTTCTTATTCAATATCGTGATGATTTTGATTATTTGGACGGGAAGTATTCAAATCGATCAAGGGCAGCTGCAAGTCGGTGACTTGATTGCATTTATCGAATACATCTTCCATGCGTTGTTTTCTTTCATGCTGTTTGCGACCGTCTTTACGATGTATCCACGAGCGGCGGTTTCTGCTCGCCGAATCCAAGAAGCGTTAGATGCGACTTCTGAAATCAAAGAGCCAGAACAGCCAGTGACAGAAACTAAGACGAAAGGCTTCTTGGAATTTAAAAATGTTACCTTTGCTTATCCAGGACATGCCCAAAGTCCAGTGATCCGTAATGTTAGCTTTACCGCTTCACCAGGGGAAACCGTGGCATTTATCGGTAGTACCGGGAGCGGGAAATCAACCTTGATCCAATTGATCCCACGTTTTTACGACGTCAGTGAAGGCCAAGTCTTGGTGGATGGCGTTGACGTTCGGGATTACAGCTTAACGACATTGCGCAACAAGATCGGGTTTATCCCTCAAAAAGCGTTGCTATTTACAGGGACGATCGCAGAAAACCTGCGCTATGGGAAAGAAGATGCCACGCAAGCAGAGCTGGAACGAGCGGCCGAGATTGCGCAAGCGGCAGATTTCATTTCTCGCACACCAGATGGCTTTGATGCTCACTTGGCAGAAGGCGGAACCAACTTCTCTGGCGGACAAAAACAACGCTTAGCGATTGCCCGTGCGGTGATCCGCCAACCAGAGATCTATATTTTTGATGATAGTTTTTCTGCATTGGATTACCAAACGGATGCAAAATTGCGGGCACGCTTGAAAAAAGAGACCACGGAATCGACCGTTTTGATCGTTGCTCAACGAGTAGGAACGATCATGAATGCCGATAAGATCGTCGTCTTGAACGAAGGCGATGTGGTTGGCATTGGCACCCACAAAGAACTGCTGCAAACTTGTCCAGTATACTACGACATTGCGGCGTCACAATTATCAGAGGAGGAGTTGGCACAATGAAAGCAATCTCTTCTTTAAAACGGTTAGGTGCTTACATCAAACCGTACAAAGTACAATTTATCCTAGTCTTGCTGTTTACTGTTGCAACCGTCGGCTTCAATGCGGCAATGCCGTATGTTTCTGGATTACCGACGACAGAGATCAGCCGCAACATCGCCGCTGGCGAAGGCGTTAATTTTGATTACGTGATCCTTTGCTTGATCTGGATCGCAGTCGTTGGTGTCGGTTACTGTTTCTCACAATTGATGTCAGGGCTGCTGATCACCAACGTTGTCCAATCGGCGATGCGAGATTTGCGGCAAGACATTGAAGAAAAAATCAATCGTTTGCCCGTTTCTTACTTCGACCGCAACCAGCAAGGGAATATCCTGTCACGGGTGACCAATGACGTGGATGCCGTCAGCGGTGCGATGCAGCAAGCCTTGATCGGGATCGTCAATGCCTTCTTAGGAATCGTTATGGCGGTTTCCATGATGTTTTATATCAATACCTACATGGCATTGGTTTCATTGATCATGATCCCAGCCTCCTTATTGATTTCTCGCACGATCGTCAAAAAGTCGCAAAAAGACTTCCAAGGCATGCAAAATGCGTTAGGGGATCTGAACGGCTACGTACAAGAAAACATGACTGGATTCAGTGTCTTGAAAGTGTATGGACGGGAAAAGCAAACACTTGAAGGGTTTAAAAACGTTAACCACCAGTTGCGCTATTACGGCTTTCGTTCTGCCTTTGTGTCAGGATTGATGATGCCACTGGTGCAAATGACCGCGTACTTTACCTATATCGCAATGGCAGTCATGGGTAGTTTTTACGTAATCAGCGGTGTGATCGTTGTTGGTCAGCTGCAAGCGTTCATTCAATACATTTGGCAAGTCAGTCAGCCAATGGGGAATATAACCCAGCTGTCTTCCGTTTTGCAAAGTGCCTCAGCAGCAGCAAAACGGGTCTTTGAAATATTAGATGAGGAAGAAGAGCCAGTCAATCAAACCGATATCCAATTGCCAGAACAAATCAGAGGCGACGTGACCTTTGAACATGTCGGCTTTGCCTATGATCCGAAAAAACCGTTGATCAAAGACTTGAACTTTGAAGTCAAAGCTGGACAAACCGTGGCGATCGTGGGACCAACAGGTGCTGGGAAAACCACCTTGATCAATTTGTTGATGCGTTTTTATGATGTCAATGAAGGGGCCATCAAGATCGACGGTATCGACACGAAGAAGATGGAACGTCATGATGTCCGTTCATTGTTTGGGATGGTTTTACAAGATGCATGGTTGTATGAAGGCACGATCGGCGACAACATTCGCTTTGGGAAATTAGATGCCACCGATTATGAAGTCGTTGATGCAGCGAAAACCGCCAATGTCGATCACTTCATTCGTACGATGCCGGATGGCTACGAGATGATCATCAATTCTGAAGGCGATAATGTCTCTTTGGGACAAAAACAATTGTTGACCATCGCCCGGGCAGTCATCTCTGATCCAAAGATTTTGATTCTCGATGAAGCCACCAGTTCGGTGGACACCCGCTTAGAAGCGCTGATTCAAAAAGCAATGGATAAAGTGATGGAAGGTCGTACCAGCTTTGTGATCGCCCATCGTTTGTCAACGATTCGTGAAGCAGATCTGATCTTAGTAATGGATCAAGGATCGATCATTGAAAAAGGCAATCACGAAACCTTGTTGGCAGCTGGCGGCTTTTATAGCCAACTGTATCAAAGTCAATTTTCAGAAGAAGCCGAGTAAGCCGAAAAGAGCGTCCAGTCTGACTGGCGCTCTTTTTGCATTGTCGCAAGGGTGGTGCTATAGTGAAAAAAGAAAGCGCAGATCCCTTTATGGATTGGAAGGAGAAGTTGATGGACAAAGAACAATCAGGGAATGAAACCCACAAAACAGTTTCGCCCGCCTCGTTGCAAGGAACACCTTGTTTTGTGGCAAAAAATGCGACGATCGTAGGAAACGTGACTCTAGGAAAAGAGAGTACGGTCTGGTTTCAAGCAGTGATTCGAGGCGATGCCAATCGCATCGAAATCGGCGCGCGTACCAATATTCAAGATGGAACGATCATCCACGTTGATCACGATGCCCCGACGATCGTGGAAGACGATGTGACTGTTGGGCATCAGTGTATGCTTCATGGCTGCACCATCAAAAAAGGGGCGCTGATCGGCATGAGCTCGATCGTTTTGAATCATGCAGTGATCGGCGAAAATAGTTTGTTAGGTGCCGGTTCGTTAGTGACGGAAGGAACCGTCATTCCGCCTAATGTGTTGGCGTTTGGTCGTCCGGCACGAGTGATCCGCCCGTTGACAGAAGAAGAAATCGCCAAAAATCAGGCAAACATCACGCATTACGTGGAAAATGGGCATGCTTACCAACAAGGCCAATATGGCGAAGTCTGACGCCGAATCCAAAGACGCAAAAAGGTGTACGAATTGCTTCGTACACCTTTTTTTATGCAAGCTTATTTCAATTTGTTTGATTCCATGATCTCGTCGATCAAGCCGTAATCTTTGGCTTCTTGTGCGGTCATGAAGTTGTCGCGATCGGTGTCGCGTTCAATCACTTCGATTGGTTGACCAGTACGTTCTGACAAGATTTTGTTCAGACGTTCGCGGGTTGCCAAAATGTGGCGGGCAGCAATTTCAATCTCAGTTGCTTGACCTTGTGCGCCACCTAATGGTTGGTGAATCATGATTTCGGCATTTGGTAACGCAAAACGTTTGCCTTTTTCACCAGCGGTCAATAAGAATGAACCCATAGAAGCAGCCATCCCCATAACGATGGTTTGGACATCGGCTTTGATAAAGTTCATGGTATCAAAGATCGCTAGACCAGCAGTAACGCTTCCGCCCGGCGAGTTGATGTACAAGTAGATGTCTTTTTCAGAATCTTGCGCGTCTAAGAATAAAAGCTGAGCAATGATCGAGTTTGCTAAGTCATCGGTTACTTGACCACTCAACATAATGATCCGGTCTTTTAATAGACGAGAATAGATGTCATACGCTCTTTCACCGCGAGATGATTGTTCAATGACTGTAGGAATTAAATTCATAGTGATAGTCCTCCTAAAAATCGTTATAGATATAGTTTAGCATAAAGTTTTCGCAATATCTAAGAGATAGTATACCGATTAGGTCAAGAAAGGTCAAATAAAAAGTTCGTTATCTTTTTTGCGAAACTTTCAAATATGATACAATATGAAAAAAGGAATGAGGAAGGATCGAAGAATGGCAGTAGCAATAGCAGGTTTGATCGGCGTCTTAGTGGGCGCATTGTTAGTAACCATCATTTTTAATTTACGCATTCGGTATGAGGAACAAAAAGAAAAACAACGCCGTTTGTTGGAGCATAAAGTCAAAGAAATCGAAACGTTGGTTTTATTGAATCAAAAAATCAGTGAGATTCTACAAAAACGGGTCATGCTGATGGATGAGTATGTCAGCTTTGATGCCTTTGACGACTGTTATATCACCATCGATGATTTTGCCTATCTACAATCTTTTGCGGCGCAAAACAGTTTTTATCTACCGAATTTTTTCTTGGAAGAATTTTTCAAAAAAATCGGAACACGTCGGGTGATTTTGTCGCCAGAGGAAACCGTTAAGATCGGTGGGTATACCTATAAAGGCGGCCGGATCATTATGGAAAATTTCCTTGATCAATTGGTTGAAATGGTCAATGAGCGTAAAAACCAAATGAAAAACATGACGAGCGAACCGTTGACCTATTTTTCAAAAACGATTTGATTCTACTGGTCAGCCATTTGCCTTGGTTAAGGCAACCGTACCAGAGTATCGACGGTTGCGCTTTTTTAACTGATCACACACACTCTTACTGCGATCATAGTAAGGGTGTTTTTCTTTGACCGAAACAAAGCGCTATTATTCATTAAGAGGTTCGAAACAAACAGAGGCTTTTTGGTTCTAGCAGATTCCATGGTAAAATAAAGAGTGAGAATGGAGTGAAAGAATGATGGTACAAATCGTTGCCCACCGCGGGAGTAGCGGCAACCGACCTGAAAACACGCTACCAGCATTTGCGGAAGCGGTGCGGGTCAAAGCTGATATCATTGAGTTAGATGTACATCTATCAAAAGATGGCGGCTTGATTGTCATGCATGATGAAACGGTTGATCGAACGACCAACGGCAAAGGTCGGATCTGTGATCTGACGGTTGCTGAACTAAAAGAACTCAATGCCGGCAGCTGGTTTTCTGAGGAATTCCAAGCCGCCAAAGTCCCCACGCTAAAAGAAGTGTTGGATTTACTTGCAGCGAAGAATTATCGTGGCATTTTGACGATCGAATTAAAAACCGATCATTATGAGTATGAAGGAATCGAAGCCAAAGTATCCGACTTATTGAATAGCCAAGAATGGCCTTTTACTCATTGGTATTGTTCCTTCAATATCGAGACCTTAGATCGGATGCATGCGATCGAACCGGATGCGACCCTTGATTTTATTATGGGACGCGGGGAAGACAAACCACCGTTGGCGCTCACCCGACCGTATATCGAAGGAATTCATCCTGCCTATCGCTGGGTCCAAGAGACAGCAACGGTCTTAACTGATTTTCCGATCGCGATCCGTCCGTGGACTGTCAACGAAGAAGCGGCGATTCGCACCTGCTTGGCTCTGGGGTTGACGGGGATCATCACCGATTTTCCAGAAAAAGCTCGGGCAATTGTGCAACAGGTCCGTGAGGAAACAAAAGGATGAAAAAAGTCTTAGTGATCGTGGGACCGACCGCAGTTGGCAAAACCGCCTTGAGTATCCAGTTAGCCCAAAAATACCAAGGGGAGATCATCAGCGGGGATTCCATGCAAATTTACCGTCAGTTAGATATCGGTACCGCCAAAGTGACGAAGGAAGAAATGGCAGGGATTCCTCATCATTTGATCGATATTCGTGCAATGACGGAAACGTACACTGCCGCTGATTTCCAGCAAATGGGGCGTGAAGCCATTGAGACGATCCAGCAGCAAGGAAAACTGCCGATCGTTGTGGGGGGAACAGGGCTATACATCCAAGCGCTTTTGTATGATTTTCGTTTAGGGGCAGAAGAAGGCGACCCAACGATTCGTCAGCGCTATGAACAAGAAGCAGCAGCCATCGGCAAAGAAGCTCTATGGCAAAAGTTGCAGGCGGTCGACCCCTTGGCAGCAGCGAAGATCCACTACAACAATGAGCGGAAAGTGATTCGTGCGTTGGAGGTTTTTGAAACGACTGGCGAAAGTATCGCTGCACCAAAAGAAACACCGCAAGTTTTGTACGATTTCTTCATGATCGGTTTAACCACTGAGCGAGCATTGTTATACCAGCGAATCAATCAGCGAGTGGACTTAATGATGGATCAAGGCTTGATCGAAGAAGCAAAAGCTGTTTTGCAGTATCCAGAAACGCAAGCCGCAAAAGGGATCGGCTACAAGGAATTTTTGCCCTATTTTCACGGGCAGGCCACATTGGATGAAACCATTGAGCAAATCAAGCAAAACTCACGCCGCTACGCCAAGCGGCAGCTGACGTGGTTCAATAACCGAGCAAAGCCCCGATGGATTGATTTAGTGAGACAACCTGAAGAACAACGTACCCTTGAAACAGAAATCAACCAATGGTTGGAGGAGAAAAGATGAGCCAAGAACGTGTGATTCTTGTCGGAGTAGAAACGGAGAAAAACTATCTTCATTTTGATTCTTCAATGAAAGAATTGAAAAGCTTAACAAAAACCGCCAATGGCGAAGTTGTTTTTTCACTGGTGCAAAAACGGCAGCAAGTCGATCGACAAACCGTGATTGGCAAGGGGAAAGTTGTGGAATTGCAGCAGTTGGCAGAAGCACATGAAGCAGATCTAGTGATCTTCAATCATGAACTGACACCAAGGCAAAGCCAGTTGATCGGTGATGCGCTAGAAGTGCCAGTGATTGATCGCGTCCAGCTGATCCTCGATATTTTTGCGATG
Organism: Enterococcus sp. 2G9_DIV0600; assembly: GCF_002140615.1. Classification (NCBI taxonomy): domain Bacteria; kingdom Bacillati; phylum Bacillota; class Bacilli; order Lactobacillales; family Enterococcaceae; genus Enterococcus; species Enterococcus sp. 2G9_DIV0600. The sequence goes on along the minus strand of NZ_NGLL01000001.1, from coordinate 2,774,860 downwards.
CGTGCCCGTTCCAAAGAAGGAAAGCTACAAGTAGAATTGGCGCAGCTGGATTATTTGCTTCCACGTTTGATAGGGCAAGGAAAGAACATGTCTCGGCTAGGGGGCGGAATCGGAACGAGAGGGCCAGGGGAAACCAAGCTGGAGACCGATCGTCGACACATCCGCAACCGCATCACCATCATCAAACGGGAATTGAAGGAAGTGGCCGCCCATCGAGACCGGACACGCCAAAAGCGCAAAGACAGCCAAGTCTTTCAAATGGGCTTGATTGGTTATACCAATGCCGGAAAATCAACTATTTTAAATATTTTAACCAGTGCGGATACCTATGAACAAGACCAGCTGTTCGCAACACTCGATCCTTTGACGAAACGCTGGCGGATGCCGGAAGGATTTGAAGTCACCATTACCGATACGGTTGGCTTTATCCAAGAATTGCCGACCCAATTGATCGATGCGTTTCATTCCACACTGGAAGAAAGTCAAAACATGGACTTCTTGCTGCATGTCGTCGATGCCAGTTCCGAAGAACGGGTTCAGCAAGAGGAGACCGTCTTGAAGTTAATGGAAGAACTTTCTTTGACCCAATTACCGATGTTGACGGTCTATAATAAGGCGGATCGCATCGACGCCGATCAGTTTGTCCCAACGCTCTTTCCCAACGTCTTGATTTCGGCAAAGAGTACCAAAGGCAAAGAACGCTTGACTCAGGCGATCAAAATGGAGTTGATGCAGATCATGCAGCCTTATCATCTGGTTCTGCAAGCCGATGAAGGCAATGCGCTGAATCGTTTAAAACGGGAGTCACTAGTTTTGAGCAATGCCTTCGATGAAGCAACACAGACCTATCATATCAAAGGATTTGCGCTGGAGGATACCTATCCACTACGCAGAATGGCGCAAGAACAGGAATAAGCAGAAACGGTGCAACCGATGCACCGTTTTTTTTGTGGTGACAAAATTATGGGAGCATAAGTGGTTTGGCTTGCTTTGAACGCAAAAACCGAACATTTTTGGCTAAAGCACCATTTCTTCCATAAAAACAACTGCTTGAACATACGATCAAATCAAGGACCTAATGAAAAAATCAAAAAAATTTGCATTCATGTCACTTTTTCTAACATGAGGGGTTGACACGCAAAAAAAGAATTGGTATAGTTTCCATAAAGTTACGCAGCATCATTGAAACGGAGGGGAGCCAAGTTATGCGGGAAAAAGAATTGCGGCGCTCAATGTCAGTCTTTCCTATCGGAACAGTCATGAAATTGACCGATCTCACCGCCCGTCAAATTCGTTATTACGAAGAACAAGAATTGATCCACCCGGAACGCAGCGATGGCAATCGACGCATGTATTCGCTGAATGATATTGATACCTTGCTAGAGATCAAAGACTATCTTTCCGATGGACTGAACATGGCTGGGATCAAACGAGTTTATGAAATGAAAGTTGCCAAAGAAAAAGAAGCGAAGAACAAACCGCCGCTGACCGATGAAGATGTTCGTCGAATTTTTTATGATGAACTCTTGGCTCAAGGTGGATTGAATCAACAACAGCCATACCAGCAAAAAGGTCCACGAATGTAGAACACTTGTAGATCATTGCTGTGATATAAAAAAAGAATTGGGAAAAAGGAAGGGATACTATGCCAAAATTTGAAAGAACTGCCGAAGACATCAAACAAATCGTAAAGGATGAGAACGTGCGCTTTTTACGCTTGATGTTTACTGATATTTTAGGAACGAACAAGAACGTTGAAGTACCTGTAAGTCAATTAGATAAAGTACTGGAAAACAAAATGATGTTTGACGGTTCTTCTATTGAAGGATTTGTCCGTATTGAAGAAAGTGACATGTATCTGTATCCTGATTTGTCCACCTGGATGATCTTCCCTTGGGAAAGTGAACATGGCAAAGTGGCTCGTTTGATCTGTGATATCTACAATCCAGATGGCACCCCATTTGCAGGCGACCCTCGCGGCAACTTAAAACGGGCATTAGCAGACATGCAATCCCTTGGCTTTACTTCTTTCAATCTTGGACCAGAACCCGAATTTTTCCTATTCAAATTAGATGAAGCAGGCGAAATTACAACTGAATTAAACGACAAAGGCGGCTACTTCGATTTTGCCCCAACCGATCTAGGGGAAAACTGCCGTCGCGATATCGTATTAGAATTAGAAAGCCTTGGCTTTGAAGTTGAAGCGTCTCACCATGAGGTGGCACCAGGGCAACACGAGATCGACTTTAAATATGCGGACGCAGTGGAAGCATGTGACAACATCCAAACCTTCAAACTTGTCGTGAAAACTATTGCTCGTAAACACGGCTTGCATGCAACCTTCATGCCAAAACCATTATTCGGCATCAACGGTTCAGGCATGCACTGCAACATGTCCTTGTTCAAAGGCGATGAAAATGTCTTCTTTGATGAAGAAGGACCAATGCAATTAAGCCAAACAGCGTATCACTTCTTAGGCGGTTTGATTGAACACGCCCGTGCTTACACGGCTGTCTGCAACCCAACCGTCAACTCTTACAAACGCTTAGTGCCAGGTTACGAAGCGCCTGTATACGTGGCGTGGTCAGGACGCAACCGTTCACCACTGATCCGGGTACCAGAATCAAGAGGCTTGTCAACGCGTTTGGAATTGCGTTCGGTTGACCCATCCGCTAACCCATACTTAGCAATGGCTGTTTTATTACAAGCAGGACTTGATGGCGTTAGACGTGAGTTGACACCACCACCAGCTGTCGACCGCAACATCTACATCATGAACGAAACAGAACGTGCAGAAGCACAAATCGAAGATCTGCCATCAACGATCCACAATGCCATCAAAGCATTGCGTAAAGACCAAGTGATGATCGATGCTTTAGGCAAACACATCTATGCCAACTTTGTCGAAGCAAAACGATTAGAATGGGCAGCCTTCCGCCAAACAGTCTCCGAGTGGGAAAGAGAACAATACTTGGAACTCTATTAAAATCGCAAAAAAAAAGCCGCTAGAGATAAACAATCTAGCGGTTTTTTTATGATGAAACCAGCGTTTATCCTATTGATTCTGGTTTTATTTATTTCCGATCGTCAATAGCTGCTTGATCAAAATTTGAGAAAAAAACCATTGCAAAGCTAGAGCGGTTCTGTCTATAAGAAGCGTAACTCTTGACCATTGGGAAAAATCAAAAAATACCAGTCGGGCGAGGACTGGTAAGAGGAAGAAAAATAGTTTTGGTATAAAACTAGCATAGACCGTCAAAGTAAAATGAACCTTAAAAAGTAGAAAGTTTCTTGTAAGAAGTCCTTATTCGTCAAAGGTTTCCAGCTCAGACAGTATTTTTGCGGGGACTTCTGATTGAGGGACTTCATTGGGACCCGAGATGACACGGGTTTTACTGATCTTTGCTTTGACTAAGGTATTTGGCGCGAATGGCTTCACATTTTCACCAGAAAGATCAAAGGTCATGAGTTCTTTCTCGCCGTTTTTCTTAACAAACTCAAACGTGTACTTATACGTAAAGGAGCCATCGATTTTTTCACCGGAATCGCTGTACGTTTGGGTCTTTTCTGGGACTTTGTTGGGCGTGATGGCATAAGCCGTTATCCCTTGATAAGTTGTTGTGTAGTACGTGTAGCCAAAGTAGCCACCTACTGCTAAAATCAAAACGCCAAGCGTCAAAAGTAGTTTTTTCATGTGCATCGATCCTTTCAATTACTGGGTTTACTATAGCATGATGGAGCCAAAATCATTCATCGAAATGGATAACAATATTGTAAGTTTAGCATTTTTGAATAAAAATCCTGTAACTTTCTGTTTAACAATTGTGATAATGAAAAATATTTCTGAAACCTTCCTGCAATATTGTAATGTTATTCTCTTACTTGTGCCCGATAGCGGGACAAATAATCAAAAGAGAGGTTTTTTCATTTGAAAAAATTTGCATTTACAGTTGTTGCAGGATTTGGTTTATTCGTTGGCGGAACAGTTGTTTCAGCAGCAGAACAAACCCATGTTGTCAAACCAGGAGACACTCTATCTGGGATCGCTGCTACTTATCAAACAACGGTCGAAGACCTTTTAGCTTTAAATGATTCGATCGAAAATCCAAATATGATTTTTGATGGCGAAACATTGTTGGTTTCTAACGATGGCCAATCAGTAGAAAACAAAGAAACAAGTACGAAAGAAAGCACAGAAAAAAGTGAGTCTACAGCGACTGCTAACGTGAGTCAAACTCGTTCAAGCGTTCCTGGTGCTGGTTCTGGTGTCTTGAATCCAGTGGATGGGATCAACTATTTCAATGGTGTGAGAGAATCGTACTACTCACAAAAAGTCTTGCCAGGAGGCGGATTGAACATCCCTGGTCGCCATGTAGCATCAGACGGAACCATCCGTGATGCCGATGGATACATCGTTGTTGCCAGCGACAATCAACCGAAAGGTTCGACTGGTCAATCATCCTTAGGTGCCTACAAAGTCTATGACACAGGTGTTGGTCATAGCGGTATTGATGTTTATACGAATTGGTAAGCAAGTAGAATACTAGTAAAGACGAGCTTGTTTTAGAGCTCGTCTTTTTTGATTGGCGAGAAAAAATCGTTATCTGGTCTAGACTAATTATTGTAATCAAGCACAACCTGTGGTATTATTGGACTATACCAAATAGAAACGGAGCGCTGATCATGGAAATTATTCGCGTTAAAGATGCTGCTCAAGGCGGAAAGAAAGCTTTTGAATTGATACAAGAAGGTATGGCAAATGGCGCCAAGGTGCTAGGTTTAGCAACAGGAAGCACGCCAGAGACCCTTTATGCAGAAATGACTGCCAGTGAAGTTGATTTTTCAGAAATGACTTCAGTCAACTTAGATGAATACGTAGGACTAGGCGGCGAAGACGAACAAAGCTATCGCTACTTCATGAATGCTCATTTATTCAATAAAAAACCATTCAAAGAAACCTTCGTACCAAACGGCAAAGCGGAAGACTTAGAAGCAGAATGCCAACGCTACGATAGCGTGATTGCGGATCACCCAGTTGATATCCAAATCTTGGGTATCGGTCAAAACGGACATATCGGCTTCAACGAACCTGGTGCATCCTTTGAAGGAACGACCTCAGTCGTTGATTTGACTGAATCGACCATCAATGCCAACAAACGCTACTTTGATAAAGTCGAAGACGTCCCGACGACGGCAATTTCAATGGGAATCGGTTCAATTATGCAAAGCAAAAAAATCATTTTGATGGCATTTGGCGAAGTCAAAGCGGATGCGATCCAAAAAATGATTGAAGGACCTGTAACCAACGAATTACCAGCTTCTGTTTTACAAAAGCATGATGACGTAATCGTGATCATCGATGAGGCTGCTGCCAGCAACCTGTAAAACAAAATCAGCCCTTTTCAGTAATAAGTCAGAAGGAAAAATGAGCCATCCTCGCAGCTTCCCCCTGCGCTTGTGCAGTAGCGCCAGCGCAGCTGCGAGCAATGGTTTGTAGCTTACTTGCTTATTTTCTGAGGGGGCTTTTTTTATTTGGCTGATTCGGCGCTGTTTTTTTCTTTTTTTCATCAGAGATGCTATAGTTAAAAGAGAGAATACGAAGAAAAGAGGGATGCAAATGGTTGATATGCATTTATCTATTCCCGAAGTAGCGCTGAGATTGCTGCTGGCAATGATCATGGGAGGAGCGATTGGGTACGAGCGGCAATACAAAAGTCGACCAGCTGGTCTTAGAACCCATATCTTGGTTTGCATGGGGGCTTGTGTCATTGCTTTGATCCAAGTGGAGATCGCCACAGGTGCCATGCGAGATGCACTAAATCATCCAGATTTAGCAGGCGTGATTCGTTCAGACGAAGCACGATTGATCGCCCAAGTCGTCAGCGGGGTCGGTTTTTTAGGCGCCGGAACGATCATTGTGACGAAGCGCTCGGTGACGGGGTTGACGACGGCTGCTTCCTTATGGGCGATCGCCGGTTTAGGAATTGCCATCGGGATGGGCTTTTACACCATCGCATTAAGCAGTTTTATCGGGATCTTCTTTGCATTGACGATCGTTAAGCGGATCGTCCGCGTACCAACAGCAAAGAAATTAGAAATCCAGTACATCCACCGCACCGAGACCAAAGAGTTTTTGACGGAGTACTTCCAAGAGAAAAATATCGTGATCGAAGATGTCAATTTTGATGTCAAATTCATGGAAGACTATCGCATTTATACCAATATTTATACGATTGATCTTCCGCGAGGACTAGGCTTTTCTGAAGTGATCGAAGAATTGTCTGTCTACAAAAATGTCACGAAGATCCGCTTGGTGGATATTGCTTAACGGATATTGAATCAAAAAGCAGCAAGACACCTCACATTAGTGAGATGCCTTGCTGCTTTTTTATGATGCGTTAGACATTTGTAAGTAAAAGAAACACACAGTCAAAATAACGATCACGATTGAAGTCAGCAAATTGACCCCTTCATTCGTTACAAAGGTAAGACCGCCGACTTGCTTGGTGGCAACGTCGTGGTGGACTTTTTTTTCGGTGTATTGGTGACAGACAGGGCATTGATAGCGCACCTGAATCGTTGCGCCCAGTAAACTGTCCACGAGACTGCCGCAAAAGCCTAAGGCAGTCAAGGTCAGCCAGAGATCAAAGGAGAACGGCTTGCCGTTCAACCATAAGGCTGCTGCGAATAAACCAGTGATGGCGAGACTCCCTGCTAGGGAAGCGGCAGTTCCCAACCAACTGACACCGCCGGAAAGTCCCGGTGGTAATTTTTTTCCCGTTAGTAAGTGACGCGGTGGACTTGGACTCAGCACGCCGATTTCTGAGCCCCAAGTGTCAGCCGTACAGCTAGCGATTCCCGCCACAAATCCCCAAAGGAATAGCGGTTCTTTCGTCCAAAAGGCAAGCAGTAGCGCAAAGATGCTTGGTGCGATGTTCGCAAAGACTTGTTTTGCATCACGGCGAGCACCTTTGGCAAGCACAGCTGACTCTGGCTGACTGCGCATTTTCTTTAAAAGACCAATGATGCCAGAGCTGGCAAAGAAAAAGCCAATCAAAAAGATGCTGTACCACGGACCAAAGCCAATGACCAGTGTGCCGCAAAGAATCGCAGCCAGTGCGCCAGAAACAGTCAGCCACTGAAAGACGAATGCTGCCGCTGCAACGAATGTACTGGCAAACAAGCCCAGCATGAATTGATAGAAGAAAACCATTTGAACACTCCTTTGCGTATAGTGTAGCATAGGTCTCATTTATTTTACCGCAGTTAACAAAAAAATAGTCAGCTTGATAGCTTTTTACTCGTCAAATGAGAGCGTTTCATTTAAGCTAAAGGAGAGAGGTGATCCAATGAAAATCATAATTATAGGTGGGTCTTTTGGTGGTGTCAGCTGCGCCCGCGAAGCACGTCGATTATACCCTGACGCAGAGATTCTACTGATAGAAAAAAAAGCCCATCTTGGGTTTGTTCCAAGCGGCTTGTTATTGCTGATCGAAGGCAGGATCGCTTCGCTGGAAGAAGCATTCTTTTGTACGAAGGAGCAGCTGGAGGCAGAAACGATCGACGTAGCCTTAGAAGAAACCCTTCTAGAAGTCTTTCCTTCGGATCATCGGATTCGAACGGATAAGCGAGAACTAAGTTATGATCGACTCGTCTTGGCAGCAGGCTCTAGTCAGGATTCCACTGTTTTGCCGCAACCAGAAGAAGCACTGCTGACCTACAAAGAATATGAAGCAGCGAAGCATTTCTTGCAGCAATTGCCCCAAGCAGAGTCGATTACCATCGTCGGTGCTGGTCAAGCGGGGATGGAAGCGGCGAATACCTTGACGGCGATCGGAAAAAAAGTCAGTGTGATCGAATCAATGTCATATCCTTTGTTCAAGTACTTTGATCGCGATTTTTTGCAGCCCTTTTTAACGGAGATCGAAAAAAGCCCCAACTTGCAACTGCATTGGTCGGAGCCAACTTTGGCAGTCGTCAAAACGGAAACAGGCTTTCGGATCGAAACCGCCGATCAAGGCTATGAAAGTGACCTTGTATTGACGACAGTTAACGTTCATCCTCGCTTGCCAGAGGCATTTGCGGTCTTTGAATTACACAGTGATCAAACTATCTGGACAGATGCCTACTTGGAAACTTCTGCCACGGATATTTTTGCGGTCGGCGACTTGATCCAAATTCCAAATGCTATTACGAAAGATACGGTCTACATGCCCTTAGTCAACAATGCTGTTCGATCAGGGATCGCGGCAGCTCGCAATCTAGCAAGCAAAACAACTCCGTTTCGTGGTGGATTGCGGACAGTCGGTACACAATTGTTTGAGTGGTATTTAGCCAGTACTGGTTTGACCGAGTCGGATCAGTTTTTCTATGAATCCCCGATCGTCTGTCACACTTTTACGGCTGCCGCTTCCCTTTTTGATTCGACGCAGGTTCATGGAAAAGTGATGATCGATCAAGCCAGCGCCCGAATCGTTGGTGCGCAGCTATTATCAAAAGCCAATATTTTGGAAAAAATCAATTTATTAACATTTGCGATCGAGCAGCAGGCAACGATGGAGGAGCTGACCCAAAAAGACTTTTTCTTCCATCCACGGTTCACGAATGTGTTGGATCAAACCTTCATATGGTCGGGAAGTGATGCCGATGAGACTTGATCAGTTATTAGAAAAAAAAGAAGCAAAACAATTGCAGCTGCTCAAAAAACTTTTACTAGTTGGCGGTCAAATGGAGCTACATGAATTAGCGCTCTATCTTGGCATCAGTAAGCCTTCTCTGGAAAAGTATGTGGATGAGCTGCAAGATGAGTTGAAGCACTATCATGAGCAGTGTCGATTGTATTACCGAAATGGTTCACTGGTTTTTGAAATGAGTCCCACCTTTTCTCTTAACCAAATTGAATGGGCATTTTATCGTTCGGCATTGAAATTTCAAATTCTCGAGCATCTTTTACAATATCAAGAAGTGACGACTGTCCAGCTGGCACAAAAATTAACAGTCAGCGAGTCATCCTTATTTCGCAAAATCAAAGAGCTAAATGGCTTGCTAGCAGAATTCGAGTTAGAGATCTGGCAAGGAAAGCTGATTGGGGAAGAAACGCAGATTCGTTATTTCTATTTTGAACTCTTTTGGTATGTTCATTCTTTTGACAGTCAGCCATTGCCGATCGATGAGAAATATGTCGGTCTGATCACTCGCGGCCTGAACATGCGTTTTACGAAAGAAGCCCAGCAGCGCTTGTCCCTATGGCTGAGGATCATGAAAGCGCGACTGAAAATTGCTACTCAATCCTTTCAAGTTTTACGGGAGAAAATGGCACCTTACATGAAAGACCCTTTGTTTCAACAATTACGTGAGTTGGTATTTCGTGGCTTTGGCCATTACGCATTAGAAGTCAGAGAAGAGGAGGCGATGCTGCATTTTGTTTTTTTGTTGTCGTTCTCGGTGTTATCCGAACACGATCTGCAGGTGTATATGCTGCAGCGTTCTCGGTTTACGCCAACTGCCTTGACGGATACCTTGATTTTGGAACATATTTTGCATCTTTACCGCCCATCGTTTGTTCCTCGTGAAATGGAAGCCACTTGCTATGGTCACCTGCTGCAGATCCACAGCCGCGTCTATTTTTTCAAAGGGGATGTGGAAGTTTTTGATCGAGAAAATATTTGGCAGCTGGAAGCGCAGTTTTCCAGCCGCAACATTCAGCAAATCAGTCATGAACTATTAGGTAAGGCCTTAACAGAGTTAAATATCAAGCCGTCCGAGAAAAATAGTCTACTGATGATGACGATGGTCAAATACTTGAGTGTCATCACGATCATCGACTATCAAATCAATCGAGAATTTCGTGTTGGGATCGCCTTGAAAATGGATGAGCTATTTAAAGAAGCCCTCTATTATATGTGGCTGCTGTATCTCAAAAATTTGAATGGCGTAGTTGTCGAACGCTATCGTCCAGAACAAGAATATGATTTGATCTTGGCGAATTACGCCATCGAGACCAAAACACCGACCTATCGAATCAGTGAACTAGGTACCGCATATGATCGGGAAACGATCAAAAAAATGATCCGTGAACGCTTTAAATAGTGGATTTCGTCAATTTCTTAGAGATTTGAAAAAAAATTGACGAACCATATAGCAAAAGTTCAGCTAAAATAAAAGCAAGTCAGAAAGCGCTAACAAACAGCGCGTATAAAACCAAAGGGAGCGAATCAAATGGCAGAAAAAAATTATGTAATGGCGATCGACCAAGGAACCACTAGTTCAAGAGCAATTATTTTTGATCGTAACGGGAAAAAAATCGGCAGTTCACAAAAAGAGTTTCCGCAATACTTTCCAAAATCCGGTTGGGTAGAACACAACGCCAACGAAATTTGGAACTCTGTCCAATCAGTCATCGCAGGGGCATTTATTGAATCAGGTATCCGACCAGAAGCAATCGCCGGCATCGGCATCACCAACCAGCGTGAAACAACCGTGGTTTGGGACAAAACGACAGGCCAGCCGATCGCAAATGCAATCGTTTGGCAATCCCGCCAATCTTCACCGATCGCTGACCAATTAAAAGCAGATGGCCATACAGAGATGATCCATGAAAAAACTGGGTTAGTCATTGATGCGTATTTCTCAGCGACCAAGGTGCGTTGGCTTTTAGACAATATCGAAGGGGCACAAGAAAAGGCGGATAATGGTGAGCTACTCTTCGGAACGATCGATTCATGGCTTGTGTGGAAGCTGACAGATGGACAAGTCCATGTCACCGACTACTCAAATGCTAGCCGGACGATGCTTTACAACATTCATAAATTAGAATGGGATCAAGAAATTTTGGATCTTTTGAACATTCCAAGCTCGATGCTACCAGAAGTCAAAAGCAACTCAGAAGTCTATGGTCACACCCGCAGCTACCATTTTTACGGCAGTGAAGTACCAATCGCCGGAATGGCTGGAGACCAACAAGCCGCCCTCTTTGGACAAATGGCCTTTGAAAAAGGTATGATCAAAAATACTTACGGCACTGGGGCATTTATTGTCATGAATACGGGTGAAGAACCACAATTGTCTGACAATGACCTACTGACGACCATCGGGTATGGTATCAACGGCAAAGTCTATTATGCCTTAGAAGGAAGTATCTTCGTTGCTGGATCAGCGATCCAATGGCTGCGGGATGGTCTACGCATGATCGAGACTTCGCCACAATCAGAAGAAATAGCTGCCAAAGCAAAAGGTGATAATGAAGTGTATGTGGTGCCTGCCTTTACTGGATTGGGTGCGCCTTACTGGGATTCAGATGCAAGAGGAGCCGTCTTTGGCTTGACTCGTGGGACGACGAAGGAAGATTTTGTTCGGGCAACATTGCAAGCTGTTGCGTATCAATCAAAAGATGTCATCGACACGATGAAAAAAGATTCCGGTATCGATATCCCATTGCTGAAAGTCGATGGCGGGGCAGCCAAAAACGATTTATTGATGCAGTTCCAAGCGGACATTTTAGACATTGACGTACAACGAGCAGCGAATCTGGAAACAACCGCATTAGGTGCAGCTTACTTGGCAGGGCTAGCGGTTGGCTTCTGGAAAGACTTGGATGAATTGAAATCAATGGCAGAAGAAGGGCAAATGTTTACGCCAGAAATGCCAGCAGAAGAAAGAGACAATTTGTACGAAGGTTGGAAACAAGCGGTGGCAGCTACTCAGACCTTCAAATTCAAAGCGAAGAAAGAAGGCGAGTAAGCCATGACCTTTTCTCAGAAAGATCGGAAGGAAACCATTCAAGAAACGGCAAAGACCACCTATGATGTGTTGATCATCGGTGGTGGGATTACCGGCGCAGGGGTTGCTGTTCAAACAGCAGCGGCTGGGATGAAGACGGTTCTTTTGGAAATGCAAGACTTTGCCGAAGGGACGTCTTCGCGGTCCACGAAACTCGTTCATGGCGGTATTCGCTATTTGAAAACCTTTGACGTGGAAGTGGTCGCTGACACCGTGCGGGAACGGGCGATCGTCCAACAAATTGCTCCGCATATCCCGAAACCAGATCCGATGCTTTTACCGATTTACGATGAACCGGGGGCAACCTTCTCCTTGTTTTCTGTTAAAGTGGCGATGGATCTTTATGATCGCTTAGCGAATGTGACAGGCAGTAAATACGAAAATTATCTGCTGACGAAAGAAGAGGTCTTAGAACGCGAACCTCAGCTGCAGGCGGAAAACTTAGTCGGTGGCGGTGTCTATCTTGATTTTCGCAACAACGATGCCCGCTTGGTGATCGAAAACATCAAACGAGCACAAGCCGATGGGGCAGCAATGATCAGTAAAGCCAAAGTCGTCGGCATCTTACATGATGAGCAAGGCATCATCAATGGGGTAGAAGTGGAGGATCAACTGACAAACGATCGCTTTGAGGTTAACGCCAAAGTCGTGATCAACACGACAGGCCCTTGGTCAGACATCGTTCGTCAATTAGACAAGAATGATGAGTTGCCGCCACAAATGCGTCCGACGAAAGGTGTCCATTTAGTGGTCGATCGGGAAAAACTAAAAGTGCCGCAACCAACCTATTTTGATACTGGGAAAAATGATGGTCGGATGGTTTTCGTGGTACCAAGAGAAAATAAGACCTATTTTGGCACAACCGATACGGATTATACAGGCGATTTCGCCCATCCAACGGTCACGCAAGAAGATGTTGATTATCTACTGACCATCGTGAATGAACGCTTCCCTCACGCTCAGATCACCCTTGATGATATCGAAGCGAGCTGGGCAGGATTGCGTCCGTTGATTGTGAATAATGGCGGGTCTGATTACAATGGCGGCGGTAAAGGCAAACTATCGGATGAAAGCTTTGAACAGATCGTTGAAAGCGTCAAAGAGTATCTTGCAGATGAGCGGCAGCGACCAGTCGTAGAAAAAGCCGTAAAACAAGCACAAGAACGAGTAGAAGCCAGCAAAGTGGATCCATCGCAAGTTTCTCGCGGCAGCAGTTTGGAACGCTCAAAAGACGGACTATTGACGTTGGCAGGCGGAAAAATCACCGACTATCGTTTGATGGCGGAAGGAGCAGTCAAACGGATCAATGAATTGCTTCAAGAAAGCGGTGCTTCCTTCGAGTTAGTGGATTCAACCACGTACCCAGTTTCTGGTGGGGAGCTTGATGCAGCCAATGTAGAGGAAGAATTAGCGAAGTTGGCTGACCAAGCGCAAACCGCTGGGTTCAATGAAGCAGATGCGACGTATTTGGCTCATCTTTATGGGTCGAATCTTCCCCAAGTGTTGAACTACAAGACGAAGTTTGAGGGCTTAGATGAAAAAGAAAGCACTGCCTTGAACTATTCCTTGCATGAAGAAATGGTTCTGACGCCTGTCGATTATCTATTGCGTCGGACCAACCATATCCTATTTATGCGAGATACCTTAGATGAAGTCAAAGCCGGTGTCGTTGCAGCTATGACCGACTTCTTTGGCTGGGACGAGGAAGAAAAAGCAGCCCATGTAGCAGAATTGAACCAAGTGATCGCAGAATCAGATTTAACAGCCTTAAAAGGAGGAAAAAAAGATGAATGAAACAACCCAGATCTTTAGTGAATTTCTAGGAACGGCTATTTTGGTTTTGTTAGGGGATGGTGTGTGTGCGGCTGTCAATCTGAAAAAGAGTAAAGCGGAAGCCTCTGGCTGGATCGTGATCGCGATGGGCTGGGCGACAGCGGTAACGATTGCCGTTTACGTTTCAGGGTACATGGGACCTGCTCACTTGAATCCAGCCGTTACATTAGGCATGGCGATGACAGGGAATTTTTCTTGGAGCTTAGCTGTACCGTTTATGCTGGCGCAGATTGCTGGTGCGATCGTAGGGGCAATCCTCGTTTGGCTCAACTACTTGCCATTATGGGATGAAACAAAAGACCAAGGCGCGATTTTAGGTACCTTTGCAACAGGGCCTGCAGTTCGTAATTTAGTATCGAATACGATCACTGAAGTAATTGGTACCTTTGTCTTAGTCTTTGGCTTATTGGCTTTTGGTGCCAATACCTTTACGGATGGATTAAATCCCATCGTTGTTGGGATCTTGATCTTAGCGATCGGACTGTCTCTTGGTGGACCAACAGGCTATGCCATCAACCCGGCACGGGACTTAGGACCACGGATTGCTCACCAAATCTTACCAATCAAAAACAAAGGGACTTCCGATTGGGGCTATGCGTTAGTACCAATCATCGGTCCAATGATCGGTGCAGCGATCGCAGCTGGTTTGTTTATGATGTTGCCATTATAAACGATGTTATTTTAAGGATGATGCCTATTGGTATCATCCTTTTTTAATCTTTAGCGATTGTCATTGAATTTGCTAAAAAAACATGGTTAAATGAAAAAGCTGAAACAGAACGAAGGAAGGAGCTTTTGCGTGAAAAAAATTCTGCGCTTTTTCATGTGGGTGGCGATGGTCCTGATCGGACTCTTAGCTGCCGTTTTTCTGGCTTTTCAACTCTCCCCACGACCGGGGGCTTTTTTGATCGGTCATCTGTTTAACCAAGAAGTGACCATCAAGGATGAGGCAGCTTATCAAAAAAGTTTGCCGAATGTGACGGTCAAACAGGACTTGACGTATCAATCGGATTATCAACGTAGTACCTTTGATCTATATTATCCCAAAGAGGCACAAGGCCCTGTTCCAGTCATTTTTTGGGTCCACGGGGGCGGCTATGTCGGGGGAGACAAAGAAGGGGTCAAAGAGTTTGCGACCTATGTCGTCGATGAAACCAAAGCCGCTGTGATTTCGATTAATTATGAATGGGCACCAAGTCTGCATTATCCGGGACAGGTCAAACAATTAGCCCAAGCGGTAGACTCGATCAAAGCAGATGCCCAAGCATACCCCATGCTGGATTTCGATCAACTCTTCTTTGGCGGGGATTCTGCAGGAGCCCAAATTGCCGGGCAATATGTGGCGCTGCAAACCAATCCAGCGTATGCGAAGGAAATGTCCTTTGATCAAGACATTCCTGCATCGGCCCTGAAAGGGTTTATTTCCTATTGCGGCCCCCTTGATTTGAAGCAGATCGCCGGTACTTCTTCAGATGATCGCTTTATGAAATTCTTTGTCAAAACGGTGGCTTGGTCGTTATTAGGCAAAAAAGAATGGCAAGATAGTCCCCAACTGCAGGAGATCTCACTGGTGGATAAATTGACGGCTGATTTTCCACCAACGTATATCACGGATGGCAATGCCTATTCCTTTGAAGACCAAGGCATTGCCTTTGCCAACCAGCTGCAAGCTCTTGATATTCCCGTGACAAGTCGTTTTTACAAAGGGGATTCGGAAACGGTGACCCACGAATACCAATTTGATTATAGCTTGCCACAAGCACAGGCCTGTTTGACAGAAACATTGACCTTTATCAAAGACCAGCTGGCTCACTAAAAAACACCTTGTTTCTCACCCTCTATTGGCGAGAAACAAGGTGTTTATTTGTAAGCAAATCAATCAAGTCCGATGAAGTAGTCATCGTCTTTCATCGCTTCCACGGAACCAAGCAGATACCCGTTCCCAACTTGTGAGAAGAAGTCGTGATTGCTGGTACCAGTTGAAATACCGTTCATGACGATTGGATTGACATCGTTGGCGGTGTCTGGGAAAAGCGGGTCTTGTCCTAGATTCATCAAAGCCTTATTGGCATTGTAACGCAAGAAGGTTTTGACTTCCTCGGTCCAGCCGATCTCATCGTATAATTCTTCGGTATAACGCTCTTCGTTTTCATACAACTCATACAACAAGTCGTACATCCAGTCTTTCAGCTTTTGCTGTTCGTCTTCTGGTAATTCGTTGAAACCTAATTGGAATTTGTAGCCAATATACGTGCCATGAACGGATTCGTCACGAATGATCAATTTGATGATCTCCGCTACGTTCGCTAGTTTGTTATTGCCTAAGTAGTAAAGGGGTGTATAGAAACCTGAGTAGAATAAGAAGGTCTCTAGAAACACACTGGCGATTTTTTTCTCTAGCGGTGTCCCATTTTTGTAGATCTCATTGATTCGTTCGGCTTTCTTTTGCAAATATGGATTGGTGTTGGTCCATTCAAAAATATCAGCGATCTCCGCTTTTGTATTCAAGGTGCTGAAAATCGATGAATAGCTTTTTGCATGGACAGATTCCATAAATTGGATGTTGTTCAAGACCGCTTCTTCATGTGGGGTGCGGACATCTTTACGCAGTTGATCCATACCGCTTTCTGATTGAACGGTATCTAATAAGGTCAAGCCGCCAAAGACGTAGCCCACCGTCGTTTTTTCTAATGGTGATAGCGTCCGCCAATCATCAAGGTCATTTGATAAAGGGATCCGCGTATCTAACCAGAATTGCTCTGTTAATTTTTCCCAAGTGGATTTATCGATGATATCTTCGATCTCATTCCAGTTGATTGCTTCATAGTAAGTCTTACCCATAGTCGGTTCCTCCAATAATCGTATCAAGACAACAGCCGACCCGCTGTCAAGAAAGAGCAGGGGCGGGCGGTTAGTTCGTTTTCAGGCAAATGTTGGATTAGATGACACAGCTTTCACATTGGTTGCTGCCGATCTCTTCTGCATCATCTGTAAAGGTCCGTACATAGTAGATCGATTTGATGCCTTTGTGGAAAGCGTAGTGACGCAAGATGTTCAAATCACGGGTGGTTTGTTTTGTCGTTTCTTTCCATTCGTAAAGACCTTCTGGAATATCTGAACGCATAAACAAGGTCATACTCATCCCTTGATCGACGTGTTTTTGAGCAGTTGCGTAAACATCGATCACTTTGCGCATATCCATATCGTAGGCTGATTTGTAGTAGGCGATCGTCTCATTGCTCAAGTAAGGTGCTGGATAATAGATCTTGCCGATTTTCTTTTCTTGGCGTTCTTCGATCATCCGAGTGATCGGGTGGATGCTGGCACTCGTATCATTAATATAAGAGATCGAACCATTTGGTGCAACGGCTAAGCGGTTTTGGTGATACAAGCCGGTTTCTTTGACGGTTTGTGCCAATGCTGCCCAATCTTCACCAGTTGGTAAAAAGACGCCTTCAAACAATGCTTTGACTTTTTCCGATTTTGGTTGGTAGTCACCTTGGATATAATCGGTGAAGTAGCTGCCATCTGCATAAGCTGATTTTTCAAAGTTATGGAAAACTTCGCCTTTTTCTTTGGCGATGGCATTGCTTTCAACCAATGTCCAATAGTTCAACAACATGAAATAAAGATCAGTAAATTCAAGAGATTCTGGTGAACCATATTCCATTTGATTTTTTGCAAAATAGGTATGCAAGCCCATTGCGCCTAAACCGATCGTGTGGTTCAAGGCATTCCCATTTTGGATCGATGGTACCACGTCAATGTCAGACGCATCAGTAACGAAGGTCAAGGCACGAGTCATTGCTCGAACAGATTTCCCAAAGTCAGGGCTGTCCATCAAGTTCACGATATTGGTGGAACCTAAGTTACAGCTGATATCTGTTCCTAAAACCTCGTATTCTTGTTTGCCGTTGATCACAGATGGTGCTTGGACTTGAAGGATCTCGGAACAAAGATTACTCATGATGATCTTGCCATCGATTGGGTTGCTGCGGTTTGCGGTATCGATATTGATGATATAAGGATAACCAGATTCTTGCTGCAATTTAGAAATTTCGTTTTCTAAATCACGGGCTCTGATTTTGGTTTTGCGAATCCGTGGATTCATAACTAAGTTGTCGTATTCCTTGGTGATATCGACATAAGAGAAGGGTACGCCATATTCTTTTTCGACACTGTACGGACTAAAGAGATACATCTCTTCATTTTTACGCGTCAATTCGTAGAATTTGTCAGGTACGATCACACCTAATGATAAGGTTTTGACACGGATTTTTTCATCCGCATTTTCTTTTTTCGCTGATAAAAAGCTGATGATATCTGGGTGGAAGACGTTCAAGTAGACCACGCCAGCCCCTTGCCGTTGACCCAATTGGTTTGAATAGCTGAAGCTATCTTCAAACAATTTCATTACAGGCATTACACCACTTGCTGCACCTTCGTAGCCTTTGATAGGCGCGCCGGCTTCCCGCAAGTTTGATAATGTGATCCCGACACCGCCGCCGATCCGTGAAAGTTGCAGCGCGGAGTTGATCCCACGACCGATCGCGTTCATGTCATCAGTGATTTGGATCAAGAAACAAGAAACCAATTCACCCCGACGTTTGCGTCCTGCATTCAAGAAAGAAGGAGTTGCTGGTTGGTAACGTTGGTAGATCATTTCATCTGCCAAGCTCATGGCTAACTCTTCATTGCCATCCGCAAAGTAAAGGGCGTTGAAAGCGACCCGATCTTCGTAACGTTCTAGATACGCGGTACCATCATTGGTTTTTAGTGCGTATTGTGAATAAAACTTGTAAGCAGCCATAAATGATTTGAAAGTAAAGTGTTGCTCGTCTAAGAATTGATACAAGTCCTCAATAAAAGCAGGACGGTACTTTTTGATAAATTCTTCTTCTAAATAATCATTTTCAATCAAATAATTGATTTTGTCCATTGCAGTCGCAAAGGTTAAGGTGTTTGGTTCAACGTTTTCTTTAAAGAATGCCGCTAGGGCTTCTTTGTCTTTATTTAATGGAATTTGACCATCTACTGGACGGTTGATCTCATTATTCAATTTGAAATAACTGACATCTTTGATTTCTTTCAAGCTCATAAATGGCTAACCTCTTTTCTTGTTTTGTTCGTATAAAAAAGGACTTGCGGTCTGGACGACTGACAAATCCCTCAAAAGCATCACATTGAGAAAAATCTTAGCTCGCTAATTGACGTAGTTGATCTGGACGGAAACCGATGATCGTTTGCGCATCAGAGGTAATGACTGGCACACTTTGGAATCCTTGTTCTTTCAAAAATTCTAATGCTTCAGGCTCATTATCGATATTGATTTCTTCAAAGGCAATCTGATTTTCACTTAAAAAGCGTTTCGCCATTTTACATTGCATGCAGTTGTTTTTAGAAAATAGTTTGATATTCATAATTGTTTCCTCCGAGTTGTAATAGTTATAAACCTAGTATAAATAAGTCTCGGAGAAAGTCAACGAAAAAACACTATATCTTGTGCTTGTGAATTCGACATACACAATTTATAGTGTTTCTGTGTTTTTTATGCAAATGAAAAAAGCGGAAAATACGTAGAATTACAAGGTTTTTGCGTAATTATTAGAGGGGATATGCAATCAAAATGAGTAAAAAAAATCTCTATTGTGAAGGAAAATTCAAAGTTAAGTCGAAAACAGATTGACTTCCTGTGGAAATGGCTCTATTATAATGATAATCATTCTCAATTAAAGTAGGTTAATTAAAACAACACTTCACAAAAGGAGTAAGAACCAATGAAAATGGCGCAAACTCGGGCTTCTGGGACATACAAAATCGACTCGTTGGCAACCACCAAAGAAATCACGGCTCATTTAAACGATCTTGGCATTCGCACGGGAGTTGACATCGTTGTGGTACAAAAAGATCGCAAAGGCGGCATCATTTTGCACCAGGGAACGCGGATTGCTTTAGATGCAAGGGTCATGGAACAAATCGATGTCACAGAGATCCAGCAGCAAACCGTCATTACCTCTTTGGATCAGCTACAAGTCGGTGAAAGCGGGAAGGTCAATCAGATTGGTGCAAAAGGTGCTTTGCGCCGTCGTTTGATGGATATGGGTCTTACGAAAAACGTTCATTTGGAAGTAGTGAAACTGGCTCCATTGGGTGATCCAATGGAGATTCGGCTCCGCGGCTATGAATTGTCTTTGAGAAAGCAAGAAGCAGCGTTGGTTTTTGTCGAAAAAGGAGTCGAAACGGTATGACCTATCACTTTGCATTAGCAGGAAATCCCAATAGCGGGAAAACAAGTACTTTCAATCAATTGACTGGTGCCAAACAAACAGTGGGCAATTGGCCGGGTGTCACCGTAGAACGTAAAGCGGGGAGACTGCGAAAAGACCGGCACGTGTTGATCCAAGATCTGCCCGGGATCTATTCCTTGTCGCCTTATACGCCGGAAGAACTGATTTCCCGCAATTATTTGATGGAGGCATCGCTGGATGCGGTAATCAATATTATTGACGGAACTAATCTTGAGCGAAATCTGTATTTAACCTTGCAATTATTAGAAATGAATGTTCCCACCGTGGCAGCCATCAACATGATCGATCTATTAAAGAAAAAAGGCTTGCAGATCAACTTCGAAAAATTGGCTTACGGATTAGGGATTCCGGTAGTGGGGATCAGTGCTTTGAAACAACGTGGTTTAGCCAAAATGATCGAGGCAGCGAAGCACGCAGTCAACACACAACAGCTCCCTCCCCGCTACGATGATCGTTTAGAAGCTGGCTTGACCGAGATTATGGCGATTTTGCCAGAGAAGATCCCTCAGCAGCAAAAACGCTGGTTTGCCATAAAACTCTTTGAAAAAGATGAAGCGATTCAAGCAATGTGTAAACTGACTGATTCCCAGCAAGCAGTCCTTCAGGAGACGATTTCGATTTTAGAGATGATCTTTAAAGACAGCAGTGACGCCATTCTCGTTAATGAGCGCTATGGCTTCATTGAAGAATTGTTGGCGCTGGCAGTCATCAAGGAAACAGATCAGCACTTAGCCTTCAGCGACAAAATCGACCGCGTGTTGACCCATCGCGTATTGGCGCTACCAATTTTTGCCTTCATTATGTGGGGAATCTACTATTTATCGATTCAGACGATTGGCACGATCGGCACCGATTGGGTCAATGATGTATTATTTGGCAGCTGGATACCCGAAACAGCAGCGCACTGGCTAGAACAGCTGCGGGTCGCCCAGTGGCTGCAAGAATTGATTTTGGATGGCATCGTGGCAGGAGTCGGTGCGGTCTTAGGCTTTTTGCCGCAGATTTTCGTGTTGTTTTTTTGCTTGGCTATCTTGGAGGATTGTGGATACATGGCACGGGTGGCATTTGTCATGGATCGGTTGTTTCGCAAATTTGGTCTATCCGGCAAGTCGTTTATCCCTATGTTGATTGCCACAGGCTGCGGCGTGCCGGGGGTGATGGCAAGCCGAACGATTGAAAACGAAAAGGATCGTCGGTTGACGGTGATGGTCACGACCTTCATGCCTTGTTCTGCCAAATTGCCGATCATCGCATTGATCTCCGGAGCCTTTTTCCCTCAGTATAGTTGGGTCGCACCATCGGCCTATTTTGTCGGCATGGGCGCTGTGATTTTTTCAGGGATCGTCTTGAAAAAAACGCCGCTTTTTGCAGGTGATCTGGCACCATTCATTATGGAACTGCCAGCGTATCATTTGCCGCAGATCACAACGATTTTGAAAAGTGCCTGTGATCGAGCCATTGCTTTTGTAAAAAAAGCCGGTACGATAATTTTTGTAGCTTGTATCTTTGTCTGGTTTACCTCCAGCTACAACTTTGCCTTGCAGCGGGTCAGTGAAGACCAAAGCATTTTGGCCTTTTTCGGTCGACTTTTGGCGCCCCTTTTCGCTCCCCTAGGCTGGGGAACTTGGCGAGGCGCCGTGGCGACGATCACTGGCTTGGTGGCCAAAGAAAATGTGATCGGCACCTTCGGGATTCTCTACGGACAAACCGGTGAGTTGTCAGAAAGTGGGACGGAGATTTGGCAAGTGTTGCGCGGCGATTACACTGCTGTGGCGGCATACTCTTTCCTCGTCTTTAATTTACTATGTGCCCCCTGTTTTGCTGCCATCGGTGCGATCCACCGTGAAATGGGGGACAGCAAGTGGACATGGTTAGCCATTGGCTATCAATGTGGCTTGGCGTACTGCGCCAGTTTGTTGGTCTACCAATTCGGACACGTCATCTTTGAAGGCGGACACCTCACGCTAGGTGTTTTCGCGGCAATAGTCGTTACTGGTCTATTGGTATTTGCTCTGGTGAAGAAACCATTCCGAGGGAGTGCGCCCTTGATCCAAGTCGTAGGAGGCGAAAAATGATTGCTACAGTAATTCTAAGCGGACTGATCTTTGGCTATGGTGGCCGTGTGGTTTACCGTATGGTGAAAAAGGATCATTGTTCTGATTGCCACAGCAGTTGTCCCGTGAAGCATGAGGAAGCAAAGTAGCAGGTAGCTTCAGAAAGGAAAAATTTCTGAGGTCAGAGCTACTATAGAAACGAATGAAACAGTTCGATTACGATCGGGCTGTTTTTTTATGCTTTGTAAAATGACCTATTAAAGGGCTGATAAGTATAGTATAATTATTTAATAAAAAGATAATATTTAGTAGGGGTCGCAGGAAAAGGAGAAGGGAATCTAGTTAGAACGTAAATGAAGATAGGTTTTTGATAAAGCAGAGTGAAAGGGTGAGGGCATGAGACAACAACGAAGACAGGAACGTCAGAAACGCCAGCGGATCATTGCGGGGTTAAGTATAGCGCTGCTGGCAATCACACTTGGAGTGATTTATCTAGTGATTCAAGCGATAGGTATCCCCGAACAGCGTCTTACAGCAGAATCGACAAAACCGACAAAAACAATGCAAGAATCAAGTAGTTCTACCGAAACAAAGTCAGAAGTAAAAACCATCACAGTGACAGCTAGTGGTGATATGCTTTATCATACACCTGTTTATTTAAGCGCTTACGACGGAAAGCGTTATGATTTTGACAACGATTTTGAGCAGGTCAAACCGTTGATTGCATCGGCGGACCTTGCTTTAGGTGATTTTGAAGGAACCATCAATCCTAATAAACCGCTTGGCGGTTTTCCCCTATTCAACGCCCCTATCGATGCTGTTGCCAGCATCAAAGACGCGGGCTTTGATGTGATCGATCTTGCCCATAACCATATTTTAGATACGGGGATCGAAGGAATCAAAACAACGGCGGCTGCTTTTCACGATCAAGACTTGGCAACGATTGGTGTCACGGTCGACAACAGCGGAATCCTGGTCAAAGAAGTCAACGGGATCAAAGTTGCTCTCTTGGCCTATGCCTACGGCTTCAATGGCCTTGAAGAAAGCTTAACTCAAGCAGAGTATGACACCTATTTGAAAGACTTGTCGTTAGATAAAGTGGAAGCAGAGATCAAAGAAGCGGAAAGCTTGGCGGATATCACCATCGTGATGCCTCAGTCTGGTGTTGAGTATTCTTTAGAACCAACGGAAGAACAACAAACTGTTTATCGGAAGATGATCGATTTTGGTGCTGATATTATCTTCGGCGGCCATCCGCATGTAGCAGAACCAACCGAAATCATCGAAAAGGACGGCGAAAAGAAATTTATCATTTACTCAATGGGGAACTTACTGTCGAATCAACGTTATGAAACCGTCAATAACAACTATTGGACCGAACGAGGCGTCATTCCAGAAGTTGAAATCTCCAAAGAAGGGCAGCGGACCTATTTAAGCCAGATTGCCTTGCATCCAACTTGGGTCTCCAAAGAACCGATCCCTGATCGTACCTATTATGATCCAGAATACGGCGTCTTGCAGGCCTTTGATTTTCAAGTCTACCTTGCTGAAGATTATCTGCCAGATGGGCGATATGCCAAAAAGGTCCCTGAAGAAAAGCGCCAGCGGATCGAAACCGCCTACCATGAAATGCTGGAGCTGTTGGATTTGAAGTGGGAGCAGTGATGAGAAACTCAAAATGGCAAATACGGCAATCTGACAACGGTTGTTTTTTATAGGTTATCGAAAAAACGAATTATGAAATGAACGTTGATCCTTCCCACAAAACATGACACCATATCAGCATTTATGAACAAAAAATGACACCTCAAGCGGACAAAAATAAGTAATAATGTCAACATAAAGCATTCAGAAATGAGTCTGAATGGATTCAGTAAATGATTTCTGAATAAATGGGGAATGAAAGCAGGATGTGTCATGAGAATTATTATACTGACAAAAAACATATCATATGAGATTGATTTGCAGCGGGAGCTACAGATGTTGAGTCATGAAGTATTCGTAGGGAGAACTACGGAAGAGGAAGAATGGTTGATAGAAAGCGCCAAGTTATTTGACTGTTTATTTGTCAGTGAAACAATTGCTGATCCAGAATTTTTATTGATCAATCAGACATTGGCTCCTTATTATCAACAGCGGATCGTCCGCATTTTGGCAGGGGATCGTGAACAAGAAGGTATGATTGAAAAAGCTGAGAATGCCACGTACCTGAATCGCTCTTTTGTCGAGCTGAGAGAATTTTTAGCAGCATTACCACCAAATAGTCGTAAATTAGAAAAAGCATCCGTCACAAAAGAATCCTTTCCTAAGTTTCTTAGTCTACAAGAACAGATTTTTTTTAACAATTTAGGAGAAGAACAATTCATCAACCGGGAAGATTTGTGTTGGAAAATTTGGGGGAATGGTGGAACGAACTCAAGAAAATCCCAGTTGTCGATATTAGCGAAACGCATCAATGAAAAACTAGATGAATACGACTATACTGAAAAGCGGGTGCGAACCGCTTGGGGCAAAGGCTATATTTTACAATAAAAAGAACCAATGTGTGATAAGAAGTGTATTGAAGCTTTTTCTATCAAGAGTAAACCTCTTTAAATCAGTCTATTTTGTAGAAGCGACTCTGTTTTCAAATTGAGTCGTTTTTTTATATAAAAACATTAGTATTAAATGAGTGATGGTATTGAAAATTATGATAATGCTTTTTTTTAGTGTTAAAATAGAGATAATCAGTAATGAAAAGGAATACTGCAGGATTTAAAAAGTGCTTGGTAGAAAAGTGTTGTAGTATCTTTCAGAGGAGGAAATGGCGTGAAGAAGATTGAGTGTGTGATATTTGATTTGGACGGAACTTTATTGGATTCAAAAGAGTGCAGTGTTAAGGCAACAAAAGCAGCTTTTACAGAGATGGGACTCAAAGTACCCAGTGAAGTAGTCATTGAACACTATATGGGGATACCGATCGAAAAATCATTTTTAAAAATGTCAGAACAGCCATTAGATCAAGAAATCGCAGCGGAATTGATTCGGATTTTTCGTGCCTATTACCAAACATATGAAGAAAGTACCTTGAAAGTATTTCCTGAAATTCCCCATATCTTAGAGAGTTTAAATAAACGAAAGGTTCCTTGTTTCGTCGTTTCAAGTAAGAAGACAGCAGTCGTCAAACGAAACTTGGCTGCTCTGGATCTTGTGGATTTCTTTGAGGAAATCATCGGCTCAGATGCGGTGTCCCACTACAAGCCTCATCCAGAAGGAATCAATCAATTAGTAACGCAGTATCAGTTTGATCCGACCAAGACGATCATGGTAGGAGATGCTATTTTTGATATTCAGATGGGCAAAGCAGCTGGTGTCAAAACCATCGCCGTAACGTGGGGCAGCCACAATGCAAAAAAACTTTCTGCCGAAAAACCAGATGCTGTGGCAGAGACACCGCAGGAGATTTTAGATTATATTTATGCTTGATCCATTTTTACTGACACTGTCCCAAAGTCCATTCTATTTTTGACCTGTAGCGTGATAAAATAGTATGGACTGAACGTCTTCTTCCAACAAAATATTTAAGGTTTCGACCAATGATCGATAGATTCGATTATTGGTTTTTTTTGGTATGGATAGGAGGTGTCTTTGTTCCTTGAAGCAACGACTTTAACTATCTGTTGATTTTTATCGATATTGTAGTCATTTTCTTTTTACTAGAACCGATCTAGTTTCGTTCGAGCACTACTTTTTAGTAGAAGGAAACGAGTTGTCCGCCACTTTTTCACTCTTATTTCTCTTATTTAATAAAAAGTAATTATAAGAGGACACGAAAGGGAAACTATAATAGGAGTAACTGATTTTCTTAACGTGTCTGCACTGGTAAGAGCTAAGGACCCAATCACTTTTAGTCGTTTTTGGACAGCTAAGCTTCAATTTGTCTGAGCGAATAAAAACACCTAGTGGAAGAAAATCAAAGCGAGCAGAAGTGATAGCGCTACTTTCACCGAAAAAAACATAGATGTAAAGGAGTAAGGATATGATATCAGAAAATATCAAGGAACCGAAAGACTATTTGTGTTATTCAAAAGAAGTGTTGCTAAGTGTAGGGGTATTGACTGATTACCCAAAAATCTTCCATTATTATCAAGAACTCTGTGATGAATTTGAGCACATTTACTATGATCAATCAAAGAGTTTATTTGTTCAGCTTAAAGCACTTCTAGCAATAGATGCGCAGATTCAAATTTTACTGGAACTTTTTGAAAATAGTAGAACAAACTTATGCCAAGAGTTTTGTATGGATGAGCATGAAATAATTTGTATGATCAAAAATGATAAAAAATCTTATTATCGCGAGCTTACAGGCCAAAAAAACAATCAACTACCAAAATGGAGCTTAATTTATTTAAGTGAGGAGTAAGCACAATTTAGGAAAATTCAAACATCTCAAGAAAAAACACATGGAGCAATAGTGTGATGAACATGGAGTAAAGGAATAGAAAGAGCGACCACAATAACAGAATCCCATCTTATGATCAATTAAAATAGTCTAGCGCACTTTCCTTGTGATTTGTTATACTAATTCTAAGTAGCTGATCTTGACACCTTGTATTCAGCAAGTATGTTCTTGTGAGCGCTTTATTGATTGGTTAGAAAAGAGGAAATGAAATGACGAAGAAAATTATCTTTTTAGACGTAGATGGAACATTATGTGATGACGCGGGGAACGTACCAGAAAGTGCACGTCAAGCGATCACAGCGGCACATAAGAAGGGACATGAGTTTTTCTTATGTACCGGTCGTTCAAAAGCCGAAATCACAGAGGATGTACTAACGCTGCCCTTAAGCGGAATGATTGGTGCCGGCGGTGGTTACTGTGAAGTACACGATGAGGTGATTTTACACAAAGTTTTTGAAAAAGAAGCTTTATTAAGATTGGTCGATTTCTTAAAAGAAAACCAAATCGAATATTATTTAGAATCGAATCAAGGATTATTTGCAAGTACCAATCTACGAAATCGCTTGCTGGAGATCGTCTTGGCAGGTGAGCCTGTTGAAAGTGAAGCAGGAAAACAACGCGTTCAAACTATTCAGTGGTTCCTTGACTTACTGATTGAGGACGAAGCGAAAATTGATTATGATGACGTGAACAAAGTTTCCTTTATCAATCATTCGATTCCTTATGAACGGGTCCATGACCAATACCACGATCAATTCCAAATGATTCGCAGTACGGTACCTGTTTTTGGCAAAGACAGTGGCGAGATCGGCATCAAGAATATCCATAAGAAAACAGCTATCGATTTTCTCTTGAACCATCTAGGAATCGATAACAAAGATACATTGGCGTTTGGTGACGGCCATAATGATGTCGAAATGTTTGAAGCTGTTGCGACAGGAATTGCGATGGGCAATGCCTGTGAACAGCTATTGGCAGTAGCTGACGAGGTGACGGCTCGACCAGAAGACGGCGGGATTGCGCAAGCGTTACAAAAGCACGGTCTTGTGTAGCCACCAAAAAGCACGTCCAACACATGCTTTTTTATGCTAGTCAGGTTTCATAAAGACGATGGGAAACACCTTTTTTTGTTATTTTGAATAAGTATGAAAAAAGACTTGTTCTATAATGACGAGGAAAGCACGTGTCTAGTAAAGGTATTTCGCAAGCCTGTATAAGAATGAATGGGTGAATGCCCAAGCTACTGTTTATAGAAAATAGTAAAGGACCAAAACAAAACGAAGAATCGGTTCGTTTTGTTTTGGTCCTTTTTGCGGAGACAGCTCTTTATTAAGAATAATTGCTAGATTTACTTTGAAAAAAATCCAGAATATTTCGGAAAATACCATTGCTTATTTATGGCAAAACCATTAGTATTATTAGAAAAACTGATGGTGAATCGATGAAAAAGTTTAGTTTTAACAACGGAAAAGCCGGATCAGTGGCATGAAATAGGAGTGATAAGTGTGGAAGAGTTATGGAATGTATTGAAACCAGCCGAACAAGTCGAACTGAAATTAAGAAAATTGTATACGCAGCATCATTTTTCCCCTTATCACTCGAACAACTTTGAAGAGTATCGCAACTATCAGCAAAATGATCAGTTCTTACGTGGTTCTTCCATCATCACGTTTACGGGTACGGATGGTAGGACGATGGCGCTAAAACCCGATGTCACCTTGTCGATTGCCAAAAATACACCGTCTGGAGAAGCCCGCAGAGTGTATTATGTGGAAGATGTCTATCGACAGGATCGTCAAGCAGGGGAATACCAAAAGATCGATCAAATCGGTTTGGAGCTCATTGATCAAATCACGTGGGAAGATCAACTGGAGGTTGTAAAACTGGCTTGGGAAAGTTTGGCTCAGGTGGGAAAAGGGACCTTAGATCTGTCCCATATGGGGATTTTGGATGGCATCTGCCAACGCTTCCCCGAAGCGGATCGACAAAAAGTACTGCACTGCCTGCGGGACAAGAGTTCTCATGGCATGGATGCACTGACTGAAAAAGCTGGCTTGTCAGCAACAGAAGCTGAAAAATTAGCGAAACTGGTACGTTTGTCAGGTGATTTTGAAACCAAGTATCAAAAAGCCAAAGAGCTGCTGGCAGAATATCCGCAAGCTCAAGCTGGTTTAGCAGAACTGAAACAACTGTATCAAGCATTGCAAAAAGAACAACTGTCAGCCTCCATTCGGATAAGGCTGGATTTTTCGATTTTAAATGATGCCGATTATTACAGTGGCTTGCTGTTTCAAGGCTTTATCGAAGAAGCAAGAGAGACGATTTTATATGGTGGCCGTTATGATCGCTTGATGAGTCGGCAAGGCAAAGAGCAAGGGGCGATCGGGTTTGGTATGAAACTCAACCATGTAGGGCAAAAGGTGCCGACTGACAACGAAAGTTCAGGCTATTTGAACATTGCGCTACCTAAAGGCCGCATGGGGGATGCCGTATACGATTTGTTCACGAAAGCCGGTGTGGCTGCACAAGGTGTTTTCAAAGACAATCGCCAACTGATTTTTTGTGATGAAGAAAACAAACTGCGCTTTTTCTTAGTCAAGCCTAGTGATGTGGCAATCTATGTGGAGCACGGAGTGGCGGATATCGGTGTCGTAGGCAAAGATATTTTAATGGAAAGCAAGGCAGAAGTCATCGAATTTCTTGATTTGCATATGGGGGTCTGCCGTTTGGCAGTAGCAGCGCGTACGGATTTCGAAGAAGATTTCTCCCGCCCGCTGCGGGTCTCCACAAAATATCCGCAGATCACCCGCCAGTTTTATCAAGGATTAGGTCGCTCGGTGGAATTGATCCAACTGCATGGGTCGATTGAATTGGCCCCTTTATTAGGTCTCTCCGATGTGATCGTTGACATCGTCGAAACGGGGACGACACTAAAAGAAAATGATTTGGAAGTGATCCAAGACATCGCGCCGTCTTCAGCGCGCTTAGTGATCAACCACGCCACGTGGCGTTTCAAGCAAGAACGCATTCAAACAGTGATTGAGAAGGTGAGGGAGCAATTATGAGAATTTTTTCGACCCAAAAAGATACGATCGAAACGATTGTGGCAAGGAAACAGTCGGAAACGAAGGATGTTTCAACCGTTGTCGCCCAAATCATTGCCCGTGTTCAGCAGCAAGGAGATCAGGCGTTGTTTCAATTAATTAAAGAAATCGATCAAGTGAGCTTGACTTCCTTAACCGTCAGTCTTGAGGAGGTTGAAACGGCTGTCCAAGCCGTCTCCCCTGAGCTGCTTGAGGTGATGGAACAGGCGAAAGAAAACATTTTGGCATTTCATCAAAAGCAAGTCCAGCAAGGCTTTGTCTTGACGAAGGAAAATGGCGTTGTGATGGGACAGCGGGTCTTACCATTAGCAAAAGTCGGGGTCTATGTTCCTGGCGGCACAGCAGCTTATCCTAGTACGGTTTTGATGGATGTCCTGCCCGCAAAAATCGCCGGGGTCAAAAAAATCGTTATGATCACACCGACGGACAGCCAAGGAAAAGTGCCAGCTGCTATCTTAGCGGCAGCTTCCGTTGCTGGAGTGGATGAAATCTACAAAGTCGGTGGTGCCCATGGCGTAGCGGCATTGGCTTATGGGACAGAAACGATTCCCAAAGTCGACAAAATCGTGGGACCAGGAAATATTTATGTCGCCACAGCGAAAAAAATGGTGTACGGCGAAGTTGACATCGATATGATCGCAGGGCCCAGCGATGTGCTGATCCTCGCCGATGCCAGCGCAAATCCTCGCTGGCTGGCAGCGGATCTTTTGGCACAAGCCGAGCATGATCCCTTAGCGCAAGCAATCTTAGTCACAACAGAAGCTGCCTTGATTGAACAAGTCCAAGTAGAGCTTGACTTGCAGCTGAAGGAACTGCCTCGCAAAGACATTGCTGCTGCGGCGCTTGAATCTAGCGGAAAGCTGATTCTGGTTAAAGATTTGACCGAAGCTCTCACCATTGCCAATCAAATTGCTCCAGAACACCTTGAATTAGCAGTGGCAGATCCTTTTGCTTTGTTGGGACAAGTAGAAAATGCGGGTAGTGTCTTTTTAGGACATCATACACCAGAAGTGCTGGGAGATTATTTTGCTGGGCCAAATCATACCCTACCAACAGAAGGGACGGCTCGTTTCTACTCGCCGTTATCAGTGGATGATTTTATTAAGAAAAGCAGCTACTTGTATTACCCAGAAGCAGCCATGAAGGCGGCTGGTCCAGCCGTAGCGTTGTTCGCAGAAACCGAAGACTTGATCGGCCATGCCCGTTCGATCAATGTACGAAGAGAGGGAGAAAAATGACCTTTTTACATCAAAAGTATCACAAGCTGACTCCTTATACACCAGGGGAACAAGTAGACGAGCAAGCCGTTATTAAACTGAACACCAATGAAAGTCCTTATCCGCCAGCGCCAAGTGTTCAAGCAGCGGTTGCCGATGCCACTCACAAGCTGAATCGTTACTCGGATATTGCTGCTGCAGCGGTGACAACCCCTCTGGCTGCTTATCTTGGCGTTACACCAGCTCAACTGTTTCTCGGTAATGGCAGTGACGAAGTCTTGTCCTACCTCTTTCAAGGCTTCACGGAAAACGGCATCGCCTTTCCCGATGTGACCTACGGGTTTTATCAAGTATATAGTGCCTTGTACCAAGTCGCTGCCACCGTTGTTTCGCTGCAAGAAGATTTCTCGATCGCGTTAACGGATTACGATCCGCTCAAGGGGACTGTCATTTTTGCCAATCCCAATGCGCCGACTGGGGTTTATCAAGAACAAAGCGAAATTTGTGCCTTTCTAAAACGGCATCCTGATCGCTTAGTGATTGTCGATGAGGCCTATATCGATTTTGGCGGCTCTTCAATGGTTTCTTTGATCGATCAATACCCAAATCTCTTGGTTGTGGGGACGTTTTCGAAATCTCGGCAGTTGGCAGGGGCACGCTTAGGCTTTGCGGTTGCCAATGAAGGACTGATCCAAGACTTGAATCGGTTGAAATTTAGCTTGAATCCGTACAATGTCAATAGTTTGACCCAAGCCGCAGGTGCAGCCGTTTTGCAGGAACAAGCGTATGTCGATGAGAAGATCCAAGCAACGATCCAGGTGCGTGAGTGGAGCAAGCAAGCCCTAGCGAAACTCGGCTTTGAGCAGACCGACAGCCAAGGGAATTTTTTGTTTGCAAGGCACCCTGCGATTGCTGGGGAAGAGTTGTATCAGGCACTGAAAGAGCAGAAAATCTTCGTCCGCTGGTTTAATCAGCCCCGCATCAAAGAGTATTTACGGATCACGGTAGGAACGAAGGCCCAGATGGAACGATTGATGACGGTGTTAACAACGATCATAGAAGAGGTGAAGGAATGAGAAAAGCAGAAGTTACCCGTAATACGACTGAAACCAAGATCCACTTGCAGTTGACAATCGATGGTACTGGTCAGCAATCAATCAAGACTGGTGTGGGGTTTTTAGACCACATGCTGGAATTATTTGTCCGCCACGGTCGCTTTGATTTGACGTTGGTTTGTGATGGCGATACAGAAGTAGATGCCCATCACACAACAGAAGACGTTGCCATCGCCATTGGCCGAGCGTTTTCAGAAAGTCTTGGGGAGCGACGAGGCATCAAACGTTATGGTAGTATGCTGCTGCCGATGGACGAAGCCTTAGTCATGACAGCAATCGATATTAGCGGTCGCGGCATGGCAGTCGCAGAATTGGCGATACCGAGTGAAAAAATCGGACAGCAGTTTGATACGGAATTGGTTGAAGAATTTTTCATTGCTTTTGCCCGTGAATTAGGTGCTACGATCCATCTTCATCAAATCGCTGGCAAAAACAGCCACCACATTGTGGAAGCTTGTTTTAAAGGCTTTGGGCGTGCTTTAGGCGAAGCAGTAGCGATCAATCAAGCAGCCCCAGATGAGATCCCTTCAACCAAAGGGACGATCCAGTGATTCATGAGGGAAAAATGATTACGTATCTTCCACACAGAGGGATGAGATAAGGAAAGGGGCATATTATGTTAGCAATCATCGACTATGGTGTCGGCAATTTGTTCAGCTTGTCTCGTTCGCTGGACTACTTGGGTGTTGAGTGCCGAATCACGCGTTCTCTAGCGGAATTAAAAGCTGCCGACCGCATTCTTTTGCCCGGCGTAGGCGCTTTTGGCGATGCCCGCCAAAAGTTAGCAGAGTTGTCGCTGATCGAACCGATCCAAGAATTGGCAGCAGCTGGCAAACCCTTTTTAGGCATTTGTTTAGGGATGCAGCTGTTGTTTGATAGTAGTGAGGAGTTTGGCACACATGCGGGGCTCGGTTTGATTCCAGGACGGATCGTTTCCATGCAAAGCGCCTTTGAAGAAGCCAAACTGAATCTGAAAGTGCCGCAGATTGGTTGGAATCGGCTGACTGTCAGAAAGGAAAGTCCCCTCGTCAGCGGGCTAGGGGAACAAGACTTTGTCTACTATGTCCACAGTTATTTTGCTACTGATTGCCAAGAGTATGTCGTGGCAGACAGTGACTATGGTCTAGCGATTCCCGGTATTGTACAAAAAGACAATGTCTTCGGCACTCAGTTTCACCCAGAAAAAAGCGGGGCGGTCGGGTTGAAGATTTTAAAAGCATTTACGGAGGTGCCGCTATGAAAATTTTTCCAGCAATCGATCTGTTAGATCAAAAAGTGGTCCGTTTGTACCAAGGAGACTATGAGCAAAAAGAAGTGTTTGGGGACGATCCAGTAGCATTTGCTCGTTCATTTGAAGAAGCGGGTGCCAACTATCTGCACCTCGTCGACTTAGATGGTGCCAAAGCTGGCAAACTCCATTACTTTGATGTCGCAAAAAATATTGTCCAGCAGACCAATCTGTTTGTCGAAGTTGGCGGCGGGATCCGTGAGGAAGAAACGATCCAGCATTGTTTGGCAGCAGGCGTTCATCGGGTGATCCTCGGCACGATTGCCCAGAAAGACCCAGCATTCACAAAAGCGATGCTCAAGAAATACGGCGATAAGATCGCCATTGGGGTCGATGCCAAGGAAGAAAAAGTGGCCGTGGAAGGCTGGCTCGAGAAAACGGCAACAGACGCGTTTACTTTTTGCCAACAATTGGTGGAATGGGGAGCGCAAACGATCATCTTTACCGAAATCTCCCGTGACGGTACAGGAGAAGGCATCAATCTGCCACTATACGAAAAACTCAATCAATTGGATTGCGACATCGTGGCATCTGGCGGCGTGGCTTCATTGGCAGATATCAAAGGATTAAAACAGTTGGGCATCTCTGGCGTGATCGTCGGGAAATCCTTATATAACGGCAGTCTCCAATTGGCCGATGTCTTAGCAGCAGGGGAGGCAGAAGCATGATCGCCAAACGAATCATTCCTTGCCTTGATGTGCGAGATGGGCGAGTCGTGAAAGGGGTCAATTTTGCTGGCTTAAAAGATGTCAATGATCCAGTGACTTTGGCGCGCTTTTACAATGAACAAGGCGCCGATGAGCTGGTTTTTTATGACATTACTGCTTCTGCAGAAGAACGCGGCTTATTCACGGACATTTTGCAGCGCGTAGCGTCAGAAGTGTTTATTCCCTTGACGGTGGGGGGCGGCATCAATCAAGTAGCAGATTTTGAGCGAGTCTTAAACTGTGGCGCCGACAAAGTCAGCGTCAATTCGGGAGCGCTTCGCCGACCAGAGCTGATCGCAGAAGGCGCGAAACGCTATGGCAGCCAGTGCGTTGTTTTATCCGTTGATGTTCGCCGCGTCGGGGAGAACTGGCATGTGTTTGCCAAAGGCGGACGGGAAGATACAGGCTTAGAAGCATTGGCGTGGATTCACCAAGCTGAGCAGTTAGGTGCTGGTGAACTAGTCATCAACAGCATGGATACCGATGGCGTGAAGCAGGGGTTTGATCTCGACTTGCTGAAAGCTGTCAGCGAAATCACCAAATTACCGATCGTCGCATCGGGTGGTGCTGGCAAAAGTGCCGATTTTATCGAGCTGTTTCAATTGCCAAATATTGAAGCAGGGTTGGCGGCCTCGATTTTTCACTATGGCGAGGTAAAAATCCCAGAACTGAAAAAACAATTACAGGCCGTCGATATTCCCGTACGAATCGTATAGCGTTGGCGTTTTGATAGGCAATAGAAGGAGTGGATAACATGGTGCAAGTACGATTTGATGAACAAGGATTGGTTCCAGTGATCGTGCAGGATGTGGAAACGAATGAAGTTTTGACCTTGGCTTATATGAACCAAGAAAGTTTGACCTTGACCTTGAAAGATCGATTGATGACCTTTTATTCCCGCAGTCGCCAAGAATTGTGGCGCAAAGGAGAAACCAGCGGCAATTACCAGCATTTAGTATCATTGACCGCAGATTGCGATCAAGATGCTTTAGTCGCCAAAGTAAAAAAAGACGGACCTGCTTGCCATACAGGCACAGAAAGCTGCTTTACAGAAGTGCTTTATGGTACAGAATCCTCTCCAACCATCGATGCGTTGTATGAGCTGATAAAAGGTCGTAAAGATACGCCACAAGAAGGCAGCTATACCAGCTACTTGTTTGAAAAAGGCAGTGAAAAAATCTTAAAAAAAATCGGCGAGGAAGCAACCGAGGTCGTGATTGGGGCGATGAAGGCAGACCGTCAAGAAACCGTTTATGAGATTGCTGATTTGGCGTATCATACATTGGTTTTAATGGCAGAAATGGGGATTGATTTAGCGGCTATTCGCCAAGAGCTTGCCAAGCGTCATGTTGTGGACAAGAAAGTCAAACAAGAACGGATGCAATAACGGTCAGGATTTTTCAATAAAAAGAAATCAACTGACGATAAAAAGAAGCCCTTCAGCCATTGCTTGAAGGGCTTCGTAACCGTGGCGAAAAAGTTGATCTGCTGGTTCTTTGAGTGAGCACACAAACTGGCTATTTGTTTTCCAACTCTTCGATCAATTCTTTCATTTCTTTGATTTCTTTTTCCTGTGCGTCAATGATTTTTTCTGCAAGTTCTTTTACTCTTGGATCAGAAAAATCGGCATTTTTACTGGTTAAAATCGCAATCGAATGATGGGGAATCATGGCTTTCATCCAGGCCGTATCTCCCACGGCAGTTTGGCTTCTGACCATAAACAGTGAACCAAAAAAGAGTACAACACTGACAACTAGAATGCCGATATTCATTTTCTTGCTGTCATACATCTTCCACATAAACAACAGCATGATGATCGCCATCATCGCGCCCATCATTAGTGCCATAAATAGGCGGGTTTGGCTGAAAAAGATATGATCGAGGGCGTAGACATTGAAATACATCATACAAAACATAATCACCGTCGATACCCCAATCATTACCAAAAATTTCCCGTATTTCTTCATTTCTTTCCTCTCCTTTTTGTATACAAAATAAAAACAATAAAGCAATCCAAAACATCATTGTAACTGATGCTTTTTTTCGTTTATTGTTCTGTTAGAAGAAAATTACTCCCTAAATCAAGTATAGCGGAGGAAGTGGAAGGAGAGAAGCGATATACATCTGAACGAAAACAATGGATTCTCAGAGTAAAAAAGCGAAAACAGGATTACTCGTCTAGGTTTATTTGTTATAATCAACCTAAGAAATGGATGGTGTATAGAATGAATCACAATGATCGCTTGACGCGTTTACGCTATGCTTTGGATATCAAGGATACCGACATGGTGAAAATTTTTGAACTTGGCGGCGCTTCTTTCACAAAAGAAGAAGTAAGACAATTATTGAAGAAAAAAGATCCTGAGACCTACGGGATTGAGTGTACCAATGAGGCCTTCGAACGTTTCTTGAATGGCTTGATCCGCTCACAAAGAGGCACAAAGCCAGATGCTGGTGAACCTGTTTTAGAGCTAAACAATGGCAATGTGAATAATTTGATGTTGAAGAAAATAAAAATCGCCCTTTCCCTAACAACAGATGAAATGCTGGACATTTTCCAGCAGGCTGGAGTCAAAGTTTCAAAAGGTGAATTAGGCGCCATTTTACGCAAAGAAGGCCATCGCAATTACAAACCATGCTTAGACAAATATGCCCGCAACTTTTTAAAAGGATTGACGATCGAGTATCGGGATAACTAGTAAAAAATCAATAATAGGCTGAACTTACAATGGGCCGCCCAAAGAGATGCATGTTATGTGTCTCTTTTTTTGTGTGTAAATTAAAAAAAACAATTTAAATCAGTGATTATAACGCTAACTGAGGCCAAGCTTGGAGCATGAAGGAGCAGGTGAAGTGAGCGATCTGTTTGCTTGAATAACCTGTTTGTTAAAACCTGACAAGTTTGGTCATTTCTGATACAAATGTTGACGTGTTCAGAATGATGAACCATGTAATACTATCAAAATGAACAGGGGTATCCTGTGTCTAAAGATTGTAATTAACAAGTCGTCACCATCATCAGAAGGGGAAGTTTGTCGATAGGTGAAAGATAGGAAAGCGTATCGTATTTAAACGAATATAAAAGGAGAATGTTATGAAAAGGAAATTTTGGGGCTATTTGTCATTGGCGATCTTGTTAAGTCAGCCTGTGTTGGCACCTTTGGCACAAGTTATGGCTGAGGAACAGGAAACCATTCCATCAAACAAAGAAATCACGACATTAGGAACATTAGAAAAAGTGGAGGAGACTACTGAAACAGTCGATTCTTCTCGTATAAAAGAAGAAATCAACGGTGACACCACAAGTAACTCAGAATCGCAAGAAGTGGTTAATGATGATGAGAAAAGTGGCTCGACGGAAAGTACAGAAAAAAACCTCCCTGATTCAAGTAAAGACACAGCTAGCTCGGCAACTGAATCATCAGCGGAAATGAAAGAGGCATTCTCTAATCGAAGCGTTTCATTAGACGCTTGGATGCCGGATAAGAATTTGCAAAATGAGGTAGCGAAAGGGCTAAACAAAACAGTTGATACGATCACTCAAGAAGATATGGTGAATCTAAAACAGTTAGATTTTTCTTCTTTAGTCAAAGACACAGTAGTCGATTTTACTGGTTTAGAATACGCTAGCAACTTGCAAGCGTTATACACGACGTCTATTATTGCTACGAATGTTCCCCAAATCACTATGGCGGAAAATGCAACATTGTTTACCCGTCCTAATGTACTAGCACACGTTCTTCCAAAAGGATCTTTTTCAAATATCCACATAGGAAATTATGATGCCTATTTGACAGCCCAAGAATTAATTGGGGTTGGTCAATATCTTAGTGGATGGGTAACAGATTATCTGACGGTCTATGCAAGTAGCATGACGGATTTTTCTAAGTTAGAGCTATCTCCAGAACACCATCAAAATTCCCAACTATCTATTATGACTCAGGAGAAAATACTATTAGAGCCAATGCTAGTAAAAGATGGCCAATCTGATGTTCTTTATAAAGACCGTATGATGGTTGATACC
Organism: Enterococcus sp. 2G9_DIV0600; assembly: GCF_002140615.1. Lineage (NCBI taxonomy): Bacteria > Bacillati > Bacillota > Bacilli > Lactobacillales > Enterococcaceae > Enterococcus > Enterococcus sp. 2G9_DIV0600. The sequence goes on along the minus strand of NZ_NGLL01000001.1, from coordinate 2,736,991 downwards.
CAAGGAAATGCGTTGCTCTCTTCTTTGTCCAACAAAAAGTATTCTTATTCGATTCGGGGGATAGATAAAAATGGCTATATCTTTTCCTTATATGAAAATGATGGGTTTGAACTGACTGAAGAAGGGATTCAATTTAAAAATATTCCCGCCAATGTTGACTATTTGTCAATCACTTCTCTGGTTCCTAATCGTTTATCCACCGAGAGAGCTGCTAGTACAGGTACCATTCAATATTTAGTGAATTATCAAGTACCTGTGAAGTATGTGAATACTGCAGAAGATGTTACGGTCAAGTATCTTGACGAAAACGGACAGACGCTTGCACCAAATGTCACTTTATCAGGGTATGTAGGCGACCCCTTTACTACGGAAGAAAAGGATATCTCAGGCTATACACTGAAAGAGATCCAAGGGGATAGGATAGGGACCTTCAGTGATGTCGCGCAAGAAGTCGTTTATGTCTATGAACGTAGTGATGCAGCGCCAGTTACCGTGAAGTATGAAGATACAGAAGGCAATGAATTGGCAGCACCAACCGTAATGAATGGCAAAATAGGTCTGCCCTATACAAGCGAAGCCAAAACGATCCCAGGCTGGTTTGTAGCTCAAACGCCAAGCAATGCTAATGGGACCTATAGTGAAACAGCTCAAGAAGTCGTTTATGTCTATGAACGTAGTGATGCAGCGCCAGTGACGGTAAGATACGAAGATAAAGAAGGCAATGAATTGGCAGCACCAACCGTAATGAATGGCAAAGTAGGTCTGCCATATGAAAGTGAAGCCAAAACGATCCCAGGCTGGTTTGTAGCTCAAACGCCAAGCAATGCTAATGGGACTTATAGTGAAACAGCTCAAGAAGTCGTCTATGTCTATGAGCGTAGTAATGCAGCGCCAGTGACGGTAAGATACGAAGATAAAGAAGGGAATCAACTATCTGCACCGACAATATTGAACGGCAAAGTAGGTTTACCCTATGCAAGTGAAGCCAAAACGATCCTAGGCTGGTACGTATCCCAAATGCCAACTAACGCCAACGGGACTTACAGCGAAACGGCACAAGAAGTCGTCTATGTCTATGAGCGAAGTGATGCAGCGCCAGTTACTGTGAAGTATGAAGATACAGAGGGGAATCAACTATCCGCCCCGACAGTATTGAGTGGCAAAATAGGGTTGCCATATGAAAGTGAAGCCAAAGCGATCCCAGGCTGGTTTGTAGCTCAAACGCCAAGCAATGCTACAGGTACATTTAGCGAAACGGCACAAGAAGTAATTTATGTCTATGAACGTAGCGATGCAGCGCCAGTTACTGTCAAGTATGAAGATACAGAAGGGAATCAACTATCTGCACCGACGGTATTAAGTGGCAAAATAGGTCTGCCATATACACGTGAAGCTAAAGCAATCAATGGCTGGTACGTTTCTCAAACACCAACTAACGCTAACGGGACTTACAGCGAAACGGTACAAGAAGTCGTTTATGTCTATGAGCGTAGTGATGCAGCGCCAGTTACTGTGAAGTATGAAGATACAGAAGGCAATGAATTGGCAGCACCAACCGTAATGAATGGCAAAATAGGGTTACCATATGAAAGTGAAGCCAAAGCGATCCCAGGCTGGTTTGTAGCTCAAACGCCAAGCAATGCTACAGGTACATTTAGCGAAACGGCACAAGAAGTCATTTATGTCTATGAACGTAGTGATGCAGCGCCAGTGATGGTCAAGTATGAAGATACAGAAGGGAATCAACTATCTGCACCGACGGTATTGAGTGGCAAAATAGGTTTACCTTATACAAGTAAAGCTAAAGCCATCCCAGGCTGGTACGTTTCCCAAATGCCAACTAACGCTAATGGGACTTATAGTGAAAATGCGCAAGAAGTTACCTATGTTTATGAACGTAGTGATGCAGCACTGGTTATCGTAAGATATGAAGACATGGAAGGAAATCAATTAGCTGAACCAACGATCCTTAATGGAAAAGTTGGCTTGTCTTATGAAAGCAACGCCAAAGAAATATCTGGCTGGCGGGTTTCAAAGACGCCTAAAAATGCAAAAGGTACCTTCAGTGATGCCGTCCAAGAAGTTATTTATGTTTACAGTGCTGATAAAGAGAATGAACCGGGAGAAGATTCAGGAAAAGATACACCAGAATCAGAAAACAAGACGCCGGACGAAGAGAACGGGAATAGCTCAGGAAATAACAGCAAGCAAACAAACACACAAACCAAATCAAAAAATAAGTTGCCTGCAACAGGAGAACAACTTACAGGTCAACGAATCATGGGCTTTTTGGGAGTCATCACTGTTCTGTTTTCTTTCGTAGTAATTTTGAGACGAAAAAGAAAAACTGAAAATTAAAAGCTTTTCAATAGAGAGGAAAGAGTATCCAGAATTGATTGTTTTCTGGATACTCTTTGTTTAACCCTATTTAAATATGAGCGAGAATATAGGTTTTTATCAGTTATCTTTCGAATGTTACGTTCTTGAATTCATCATTCAAGCCATCACGATAGGCAATAGTCAAGACTAATTTTCCTGTTGTTTTGTCATAGTCTTCCACGTTTAGTTCTAGAGAGAAGTTCTTAACATTGGCATCAATATAAGAAACAATTTCTTTTTCTTCCTCACCGATTTTTATCGAAAGTGTGCTTTCTCCTAATAAATTCGCCTCCTCCAGAACTGTTTTGGCTGAGCGTATTTCAGGCTGATAGAAGACAGTGTTTGTTTGAGTTAAATAGATTCTACTTATTCGCAACGGAACTGTGATCTTTCCAAAGTCATTTGAGACAACGATCCCAGGTTTATTACTAGGGGAGACAAAGACAGCGAGACTTATTAAAATTGGAACGAGTATACTAGCAACACTTGACCATACTATTTTTTTTGATATTTTCATTGATTTCAGTTCATTCAGCGAAGCATGAACACCTGTCCCCCCATTCTTTTTAATTAATGTAAGAAGTTAGCTTGATTATGGCGAAGATACTTTAAAAATAACTGTACTAATTTTCAACTTTATATAAGCGTAATTGATAGAAAGTAAAAGCTTTTGGAATTGTTGAAATGCTCAAAGGCTACCTAACTCTTCGATTGTAAATACTCCTAAAAACCGACTCTCTTGTTATCGTAGCAAAATATACGGTTTTTTACTTTTATTATTATAAAATAATTTTTTGATAAATAGCGCTTTGGACTGTTTTGTCGTCTTAAACTAGCTGTTAGAAAGAGCAATGTTCTCCAGACGTAGTAACTCGTAGTTCTAAGTAGTTGTAGCCATGATTTTGCTTATCCTAAATGATTCAGAAGGTGATAGTTTCAGAGACAGCTTCTTATAAAATGAAATAAGTAGTCAATGAATACACACTGAATGAAAATAGATCGTGAAAGGAGTATAATTACCTTAAAAATAAAGTTAAGAGGTATTATTATGTATAAATTTCTTTTAACTAAATTAGACCAAGATGTTTATGAATTGTTTGCGCATTTTTTTGAGCAGGCTTTGGAGCGTGAAAAACTAAATGTTCTTGCTGAAAAGACAAACTTATCAAAACGACGAATCGTCTTAGTTTTTGAGCGAGCACTCGATTTGCAAACGGCGTATCCTTATTTTGAGATTGCGTTGCATGAAGGTAGAGAGATGACGCTTTATTTTGCGCCGAATTTTCTTTTGTCTAAGCTTTATTCGGTCATGCTAGAAGAAAGCATGCCATTTCAAATTTTAGACAGACTCTTTAGTGATAAGTATGTGTCGCTGGAAGAAACCGCCCAACAACATTATGTCAGCAATCGCACGGTTCAAAGAAAACTAAAGGAAGTAGAAACGATTCTTGAAAATTATCACATTCGATTGAACCTAAAAAGAAAACCGCTTTTTGTGGGCGAAGAATACCGCATTCGGCATTTTTTCCACATCATGTATTGGCAGATCTATGATGCTACGAACGTGCGTTATAGTGGATTGACGAAACAAAGTGTCAGTACATTGAAGAAAAAGTTGACAAGTTATCCCAGTTTTTATCGCGGGATTGATCAGGAGAAATTTGTTCAATTGTTGGCGTTAAGTATTTATCGTTTTAAAAGAGGCTTTCCTGTAAAAGAGATTCCTCAAGAGATGAGGGAGATGAGGCATCTGACGATTTCCTTTGAAGAATTTAAAGAAGAGCTGATCAAGCCATTGCTAAGAGACAATTTGATTCTAAATGGGCTTCCAGAAACAGAATTTCTCTTCTTGTATTATATGTTTTCTGTCATGACGACGTACTTACCTGAAGAGATTCCTAGTCAGTTAACAATTGGGGATCATTTTTCTCCACGAGCAATCGCTGCAGCAAGGCTATTTGCGGAAAACGCTCAGAAAGTTTTTCTCGTTTCTGAAAGCAATATTGATTATCTGTTGGTCAATGCCTTGAATATTCATTCGGTTTCGCTTCTTTTTGCATCGAAAAATAAGATCGATGCCTTTGGAAAAAGCACCACGGACAAAGATTATCGCCGTGTCTTTCCTAAGATTTTTCCGTTTGTTCAGGAGATGTACGAATCGTTAGCGCAACAATCACCAATTTTTTCAACCATGTATGAAGCGAACAATCGCTTGCTTTTTCAATATAGTATGCTTCTTTCTCTGGTAGCGAAAATTGATCGTTCTACGGTTCGTATTTTTCACGAATCAAAATTCGGAAAAATCCAAGAAATCAGACAAAAGGAACGATTGAAGCACTGGTTTGGGTACACACTTTCATTTGTTTCCGAAAATCCCGATTTTGTCGTGACAGATTATCCCGTCAATCGGCAAGCTTTTATTGACCAAAATCCCAACGTCCAATTTTTTAAATGGAATAGTTTTCCAACGGGGGATCGCTGGCTTGAACTGATTGAAGCAGTTGAAAAGTTCCAGAATGAGTTTAGTCAAAAACATACGTAAAACTGTGGATTTCACAGTATGAAAAAAAGGAGGATTCTCAAAACCAGAGAATCCTCCCTTTTTTTAGTAGGAAGCGAAAAGTTTTGCACAGCGTTTCTCAGATTTCCTATGTAGTTTGTCAATCGCTCAATCGGCTATTGGGCTTGTTTACTTTTATGAAACTAAAATTGATACGATCCAACCCGAAGGTATCTAACAGGACTTTATTTGCTTCTAACAAACAAATGATTGGCGTCTCCTTTCCTAAAAAATATGTAATAATGCAGGCATAAAGATCTCGGTCAACAGAAACGTTTTACGAAAAAGCGAAGGTAAGAAAGAGTGTTCGAATCCTCTATTTAACGTAATGCTAGTGATTTCAGCCTAAAGGTCGATTTCCTTTCAATATTTCCATAGAGTACGCATCGACGTATTCGTTCCAACGATAAACACATAAACAGGATTTTACATAAGATTCACCAATCAATAGAACAGGAGGACTAAAGATGGAGTCAGCATTTAAGATCCATTCAATGGAAGAATATTTAAACTTCTACATGGAAGAAACGGAGCGGCTTTTTTTCAAGGAAGAGTTTCCAGAACTCAAAGAAAAGATTCTTGCCAATTGCTTCGAAATCAAACGAGCGATCCAAGAAATCAATCACGAAAACTTTTTTGAACAGTATGCGAGAATCAATACATTAGAAGCAGAGATTTTGATTATTTTGGAATGCAGTGAATTGCGGGGGAGTGACAATGTGGTCCCTTTTGCTGAGGCAGAAATTTTGCAAGTGGCGAAACAAGATAGCAAAACCTATTTTAAAGAAAGATGTGGGCTGACATTGATCGCGCCTACGCCCCATTCATTGCATTTTTCCGTGGAGTAGTTGAAGTAACAACAAAGATCATTCGTGAGGAAAAAGTGTTATAGGAAGTTTGAAAGGAGCCTTTCATTAAGGTTTGTGCAGGAGTAATTGTTTTACCAAAAGAAAAGGCTGCAGTTTTTTTATGCAACTTTGGAGGCATTGTGGAAAAAAGCTGTACCTTTGATATAAATTCATTCAACAAATAATTGGAGGTCACAGATGAATGCAATAGAAAAGAGGATCCAGTTTATTGTCGAAGCTGACAAGCTTAAAGCCATCCTTAGACAATCGACACTGATCTATGATAGAAACCAACGGGAAAATGATGCAGAGCACACCTGGCATTTGACATTATGTGCACTATTGCTTGCAGAACATATCGCAACCGAAGGGCAAGTGGATTTGTTGCGAGTACTCAAAATGTTAATTATTCATGATATGGTAGAAATCGAAGCAGGTGATACCTATTGTTATGATGAAGCTGGGTACCTGGATAAAGTACAGCGAGAACGGGAAGCAGCTACAAGTTTATTTTCTACATTACCGAGAGAACAATATGATGAATTTATGGATTTGTGGGAAGAGTTTGAGGAGATGGCAACCGTAGAAGCAAAATATGCAGCGGCAATCGATAGGTTACAGCCTGTCTTGCAGATATACTACTGTGACGGGAATACCTGGTTAGAAAATAACATTGATGTTGAACGCGAATTAAAACGAAACGAGGTCATCAAAGAAATTATGCCAGAAGTTTGGGACTATGTTAGAAAACTTATAGATGATGCCGTAAATAAAGGTTGGCTGAAGCAATAAAGCAAAAATCAATAAGCTGCTAAACATGAGCCGAAGTAGAAGAGCATCATCAAAATGAACACCAAATGTACTAGAAGAGAAGGAATGGTTATGAGTATCGGGGAAGTAGGGTATATTTTTACAAAGTATTTTATCGTAACAGTGTCTATTCTTACATCAATATATACAAGATCGTCAAAAAGCATTTAGATGAAGCGGAAACAATCGTGATTGCGACCGACAGCGACCGAGAAGGTGAAGCAATCGCCCGCTTGATTATCAACCTTTCGGGAAATAGCCGGAAAACCATTAAACGTTTATGGATCAACTCGCTTGAAACTAGCGAAATCAAAAAAGGATTTCAAAATTTGAAGGACGGACAGGCGTTTTATTCCACTTACAAAGAAGCAGAAACCCGACAAATCGTTGATTGGCTGGTAGGAATCAATCTCACCCGTCTTTACACGCTTTATATGCAGAAAAACGGCATGAGAGGCGTGTTTAGCGTTGGACGCGTCCAAACCCCGACTTTGTTCTTGATTTACCAACGCAACGAAGAAATCAAACATGCATTGGCACTTAAACTCTTATTACTGGAGTTAAATTCATATGATTTTTAATCTGCAAAAAAGTTTATAGCACCGTCGCTTATACCAGAAAATATAACAAACGCCGCATTGTTTTTTGTGCACTTTAATAATCTATTCAACTAAGGAATTAAGCTGGCTGTCAAGAGAGTAATATCGTATCGAATCTCAGGTGGAAATTTTCTGCGGTATCTTTTTTGACTGAAATGACATTAGTGTTTTTTGGGGATTGTGTATGTAAGTATTTTTTAAAATCATTTTAACAAGTTTTGGACAAAAATTCTCATGAAAAAACAGAATTTAAATAGCATGATAAATTAGAGAAGATAGTTTAATGTGCTTATAGGAACACCCCACTTTTACAGTCACAATCAATAACATTGCTACTTTCTTTCGAAATTGATAAGATTCTAAAGGATTGACAACGCTTGATAGTGAGCATAAACTTAATATACGCTAGTTAGTTTACAAGTGCAAACTAAAAAAGTATGATGTGTCATCTCTGAAATTCTCCCTGATTCAAGTCATAACCAGAGTACATATCGGTTATTTTTTGATTCCATATTTTTTCCTTTATGTGCTGAGGATTAAGGGGTACCAATTGTAATTGCGCGTTATATGGTCTTTGTTTAGAATCGCTCTCCAAAAAGCCAATTTTTTGCATAGAATTTTAGATGTGGTACCATTTATTAGAATTATTATAAATAAGAAGTAGGTATCATTGTTTTAGTAAAAAGACTAGGAGGAATGGAAGATGGAAATAGACTACAAGGATCATGGGAAGAAGCCGTATATCATTAATATTGAAGACGCCACCACAGGAAATGATAATTACCGGACGACCATTTGGACAGGCAGTAAACTGCAAGTCACCGTAATGTCCATTCAACCGGGCGATGACATCGGTTTGGAAGTGCACGAAGGCATTGACCAATTTATCCGTATTGAAGAAGGAGAAGGCGTGTGTAAAATGGGGCCTTCTAAAGATAACTTACATGTTCAACAAAAAGTGATGGATGATGACGCCGTATTTGTTCCGGCGGACATGTGGCACAACATCGAAAACACCGGTGATAAGCCGCTCAGACTGTATACCATTTATGCTGGTCCAGATCACCTTGAAGGAACGGTTCACCCTACTCATGAAGACGCCAAAAACGATCCAAACGAACACTGAGGTACACTAGGATGAAACAAAAGCCCTGCACCCGTATGGATGGTCCACTGGTGCAGGGCTTTTTTATAAAGGAGAGATGTGGTATGAGTGATTCATTGTTTCAATTAGAGAAGGTTGGTTTTCAGGCAAACGGAAACCAAATCCTTCAAGATATCTCTTTTACAGTAAACAAAGGGGAAGTGATTGTTTTTTCTGGTCCTTCTGGAAGTGGAAAAAGTACCCTTTTGAAATTAATTGGTACGCTGCTTTCCCCAACTTCCGGAAAAATTTATTATCGAGGTACGGATCTGCAAAAAATCGATCCTGTGGAGTATAGAAAAGAAGTCTCTTATTTCTTTCAAAACGCTTCTCTATTCGATGAGACAGTTCAAGAGAACTTGTCTTTTCCTGCCCGCATAAGAGAAGAAGGATTTGATCGGGAACGTGCAAAAAAATTGTTAGAACGAGTTCAAATACCTGAAACTTACTTATCGAAAGAGGTCAAGGAACTATCAGGAGGGGAAAAACAACGGGTTGCATTGGTCCGAAATTTGATGTATCAACCGAAAGTGTTGCTCCTGGATGAAGTTACCAGTTCATTGGACCAAGAAAACAGAGCGATTGTCCTTGATTTAGTCCGAGACATGATGAAAGACCAACAAACTACGGTGTTGGCCGTCACTCACAACCAGGAAGAAATCGACCAAGCTTCTCGTCTGATTACTATCAAAGGTGGAAAAATGGAGGAATCGAAATGACAAACAATTTGGAAATCAGTAATCTTTCTTTGCTTTTATCCTCTGTCCTCTTGATAGTTGCCTTGTTGATTGATTACAAAGAGAAATTGGGATTAGGAAACGACATTTTTATTGCGGGATTTCGCGCTGTCGTTCAATTATTCCTTATTGGATATGTATTGAGCTACGTATTACGAGTGGATAACAACTTTCTCACTTTAGCGATGGTTTTGTTCATTGTGTTCAACGCTTCTTATAACGCCCATACACGCAGTGAGGGGATCAACCGCTCTTTTAAAATTTCAACGACGGCTATTGGAGTAGGAACAGCCTTGTCCTTACTCATTCTTGTTTTTTCAGGAGTCATTGACTGGTCCCCTTCCCAAATCGTTCCAATTACAGGCATGATTGCCAGCAACGCCATGACTGCGATTGGAGTGACCTATCGGTCTTTGAATTCAAAATTTACGGACCAACGCCAACAGGTATTGGAAAAATTGGCATTGGGAGCCAATAAAAAACAAGCGTCCATGAGTATTGTAAGAGAAAGCGTCAAAACGGGCATGGCTCCTTCTATTGACCGAACAAAAACGGTTGGACTTGTCAGCCTACCAGGTATGATGTCAGGGTTGATTTTTGCGGGAATTGATCCTGTTCAAGCGATTCGTTACCAAATTGTTGTGATGTTTATGTTGATTTCAGTTACTGCGATTTCTTCGTTTATTGCTAGTTATATGGCTTACCGTGAGTTTTATAACAATCGCAGTCAATTAATTATATGATTTGGGATGATACACTACTCTTAAAACCAGTGGTTACAATTTTATGTAGTTAAAAGAAGACCTCACGAGAATAATTACAAAAAGAACTTCATTTTTTAAGGAAGAAGGATATTTTTGTCATCGAATCTTTGGAACGACTAGGGCGAAACTATGATGAAATTTTTTATATAGTGCAGCAACTGGATTGATTGAATCCTTTAATAAGCAAATCAAGAAATACAGCCACCGCAAGGAACAGTTCCAAAATGAAGAGTCGATGGAACGTTTCTTAGTCTCGTCTTTTGATACTCACAACCAAAAATTCCTAGGTCGCAGTCATAAAGGTTTCCAACAGGCCGAAGGCGAGCTCGAACAAATGCTGAGTCAACCGATGGAGAATTAGAAACAATCTACAGTAGGAAAGAACCATTTACACAAAATTATTGACGCTCCCAAGCTAAAACTCCTATTAATCGACCTACTAAAAATAAATAAAAAATTCTTTTCAATTTTTATTTATGGTATGACATAAATAAAGTAAAGTTATTCTTCTAGGTTAATCTTATTAATACTCTTTCTCACTAGTGTTGCATGCAACACTAGTGAGAAAGAGCATTAAATATACTGCAAGGCAAGACATTTGGTAATTGAAGAATAACAAGAAAAAAATAGCAGTCAGGTCTCTTGACAAAGTATAGTTGCTATTCTTTTTTTAGGCCCTACTTTAATGAAATTTTTGTTTGGAGGGAACGACTTCATTCCTTTGATTATTTCAGTTGAATTTAATAGAGAAGCCTGGCGTCTATTAAGAAATACTTTTCTTGATGAGCGTCAATTTTTTTAACGGAAATCTATCCTATACTAAATTCAGTAAAGAAAAAGGAGGAATCAAAGAAAGCTATTTTAAACAAACCAAAATTATAGGAGGAATAAATCATGACTGAAAATAAAGCTACTCAAGAAAGAACACCCCAAGAAAGATTGCAAGAAGAACAAGAACACAAGGAACATGTTCATCATACGAAAATTAATGCAGCGGCCATTGCGGATCATCTTTTAGGCAACATGCATACATTACATGTGAAACTGCACCAATATCACTGGTATGTAAAAGGAGCCAATTTCTTTACGTTGCATGAAAAATTTGAAGAGTGGTATAACGAAAATGAAAAATGGTTCGACAAACTTGCGGAGCGTCTAATTACTTCTGGGCATAAACCTGCTTCGACAACGGTTGAATTTGAAAAATATTCGATGCTTTCGGAAGATGCAGTTAATAAATACGCTAAAGCAGAAGACATGGTTGAAAATATTATCGAGGACTTCAGAAGCACTCGTGACCTAACTATTCGCGCGATTCGTTTAGCTCAAGACGAGGGTGACGATGCTTTAGAAGATACATTGATTGCTTTTAAAAATGACTTAGACAAGAACATTTGGATGCTGCAAGCGTTCATTGGTAAAGAAGCATTAGAAGATGATGACGCTCTTGATGAGGATGAAGATTAAGGTAAAAGTAGAAGCTGATTTAGGGATTGGAATTCTTTCCAGTCCTTTTTCCATTTTCTTGATGTGCATCAATTTTTTTGTAGTAAGAGACTTATATAATAAAAGCAGCGAATATAAACAAAATAAATAAAGGGGGAGAATGAATTGACTAAACATACCCATCATGAAATTGGCGACCACGCAGCCTGTATCCGCTTGGTTCCAATATTCAATCACTTAGAGGATAGCGCGATGAATTACATTGCTGAAAAAGCCCACACGAAACAGTATCAAAAAGGAGAGTTTCTGTTTCGTTCACAAGAAAAAGAGGATACTTTATATATTATCAATCGTGGGAAAATCCGTATTTATCGATTGGCAGACTCTGGCAAAGAGCAGCTAGTGCGGATCTTGAACCCTGGTGATTTCACCGGAGAATGGACCTTGTTCAACCCGGATGCAGTACACGAGGAATATGCCGAAGCAACCCGAGATACCGTTGTCTGTATGATTCAGCAAAAAGATGTTCAAGATTTTCTGGAACAATACCCAGCTATTTCTTTAAAACTATTGGCGGAAATGTCTAAACGGTTAGAAAGTTCAGAACGTCAAACGACACAAGTAGCCTTGGAGAGTGTCATTACCCGTTTAGTTTTGTTTTTGGCAGAAAATGTGGAACCTGAAATGGGCAACTCTCCCACCATCACCCTGCCGATGGAAAAAAAGGACATTGCTTCCTATTTAGGAACGACACCTGAGACCATCAGTCGCAAATTTGGAGAATTGGAGGACGAGGGATTGATTCAACAGCTGTCTGGGAAAAGGATCAAGATTCAGGATTTAGATGATTTATTGCTTTACAGCGAATAATCGGACACACTTTTTTCTACACGTTGGTGTTCTGTCGCTCTTCATTAACAACGGGACAGAACTCAGTGCTTTTGCTTCCATCTGTCCGTTTTTGGCTTTTTTAAGACAGAACGACCTTCATTCATTGGAAAAATAAAAGCACAAACATGATAACCCTCAAGTTTTTTTGTTTTATTTTTCTTTAAGATAGGGTTGTCGAACAAAACGTAAAAATAAGTAGGGGTGAATGTGCATTATTTTTGGGTGATAGTTGCCATCACGTTGTCAGCAGCGGGTGCATTCTTTGTCGTCCCTTTCACCAAGAACACGATTGGCGGCGAAGCAAAAACGTCTAACGTTGTTGAGGCAGATAGGTTAGCTATGGAAAAAGAAGAGGAAGTTGTAAAAGGAGCCGGCGTAATCGGACACGGAAAAGTGGCGTATTACGAAGCGAGTGACCAGGGAGATAAAAGTGTATTTACTGTTTGGTTTCCATGGAGCTTAGCCGGAATCTTGTTCAGCATCACCATGACTAGAATGACGCGAAAAATTGAAGAAATGAGCAAATAGAATGGAATTCGTATTAGGCGTTTTGAATCCCCATGCGGTGGAGATTGGTTCTGTTGTGATTCATTGGTATGGAGTCATTATTGCAGCGGGCATATTAGCGGCTCTCCAGTTGAGCACCAAGGAAGCAAAGAAAAAAGGACTGGAAGAGGATACCATTATCGATATGGCCTTATGGGCAATTCCGATTGGACTCCTCGGCGCTCGGCTTTATTATGTGTTATTTGAACTTGGTTATTATCTGCAAAATCCAGGACAAATCCTTGCGATTTGGAATGGCGGCATTGCGATTTATGGGGGATTGATTGCAGGAGGGGGTACGCTATATTGGTATGCAAAGAAAAAAGGTACTTCTTTGGCACTCGTTCTTGATATCTTAGCGCCCAATGTATTGTTAGCCCAGTCCATTGGTCGTTGGGGCAATTTTATGAATCAGGAAGCTCATGGTGGACCGGTTACTCGTCAATTCTTGGAAAATCTTTATTTATCTGAATTTATCATTGAACAAATGAATATCAATGGTACCTACTACCATCCGACTTTTTTATACGAGTCATTGTGGAGTTTGTTGGGCTTTGTCCTCATCGTCACTATACAGAACCGAAAACAGCTTTTGCGTCAAGGAGAAGTCGCTTTGAGTTACGTTTTGTGGTACTCAGTGGGTCGGTTCTTCATTGAAGGTATGCGAACGGACAGTTTATGGATTGGCGAGTGGATCCGCGTTTCGCAAGCCTTGTCTCTGGCCCTGTTTATTGGCGCGATTGTAGTATGGTTTATACGCAGACAAGATTATCCACCAATTTCTTATTATTCTGATGGCAATAAGGGGCAGAAAAAGACTATTAAGATGGTGAATTGAGCAAAAAGATAAAAAGAAGTGCAAAACTTGATATGCGTCAATTTTCGTTTGCTAAAAGTGAGCTATACTACAGTTGTAAAGAGGAAAAGGCAGTGTTCATTAATCTGCTGCCGATAAAATAAAAACACATAAAGGAGATAGGAATTATGGAAAAAGCTATATTGCAATTAGAAACGTTGTCTTGTCCAAGTTGTATGCAAAAAATTGAAGGTGCCGTGAAATCAGTTAACGGTATTGATAAAGACAGCATTAAAGTATTATTCAACTCCAGCAAAGTCAAAACCAATTTTGATTCAGCTGTCACTTCGATTGAAGAGATTCAAAAAGCTATCGAAAACGTAGGCTATCCGGTCCTTAAAGCAAAAGTCAAGGCCGCTTAACAGATTAAATGAACTAGGCAATTCTGGAAGAAAAGCTATTTTTCCAGGATTGCTTTTTTTGTTGCAATCCGATTCGAGGTGCTTAGAAACGATAAAAGAGAACTTTCTAAACTTGATGTCAGTCAATTAATTACTTAGGCAATTATCTTATACTGTGTTTATCAATAAAAGAGAAATTAAATTTGGAGGGAAAAAGCATGCAACAATATATATTAAGCAAGAAAAATGTTATCACCGTCATCAGTGGATTGTTAATCGTACTCGGTTTCTTCAGTCACTTTGTTTTAGAAAACGTAGGACTTTCAGAGTGGTCTTTGATCATCGCCTCTGTCTTTGGGATTACGCCAATTGCCATTCAAGCGTTTCAAGCAATGAAAGTCAAAGTCATCAGTATTGATGTCTTAGTCAGTATTGCAGCGATTGGTGCGCTTTTTATTCAAAATTATGAAGAATCGGCTATTGTCACGTTCTTATTCTTATTCGGACATTACTTGGAACAACGAACATTGAACCAAACGCGATCTGCTATCAAAGAATTGACTGAAATGGCACCCGAAAGCGCCTTGAAACAAATGGATAATGGCGAATTTGAAGAAGTAGAAGTGGATGATACAGATGAAGGGGATATCTTGCTCGTTAAAACGGGTGCGAAAGTTCCAGTAGATGGCATAGTCCTTACGGGTGAAGGGCATATCAATGAAGCTAGCATTACAGGTGAAGCTGTTCCAGTCAACAAGCTAGCTGATGCAGAAGTTTTTGCAGGAACCATTTTAGAAAACGGAACGATTCAAATCAGAGCTGACCGAGTTGGTGAGGACACCACATTTGGAAAAATTATTGAACTCGTGGAAGAAGCACAAGATTCTAAATCCGAAGCGGAACGGTTCATTGATCGCTTTTCTAAATACTACACACCAGCTGTCTTGGTTCTGGCAATTGTTGTATGGGCGTTCAGTCAAAATATTGAGTTAGCAATCACCATCTTGGTTCTAGGTTGCCCAGGCGCATTAGTTATCGGAGTGCCTGTCTCAAACGTTGCCGGTATCGGGAATGGTGCTCGTAACGGTGTTCTTTTAAAAGGGAGTGAAGTCATTCAAGACTTCAGCAATGTGGATACAATTGTATTTGATAAGACAGGTACTTTAACTGTCGGAAACCCAACCGTTGCAGCGACTGAACTGTATGAAAAAGATTCTGCTGAAACGCTTGGCTATCTGGCCAGTGTGGAACGGGAATCAGATCATCCATTAGCAAAAGCGGTCTTAAATCAAATTGGAGAAACAAATTTTTATCCTGTTGAAGGAACTGAAGTCGTGAAAGGCGGCGGAATCGTTTCAAGTGTAGCTGGACATAGAGTGGCTGTTGGGAATGTGGCCTTGATGGAAAAAGAAAATGTCACTCTCAGCAAAAAAGTGCAAAAAGATGTCAAACGGTTTGAACAACAAGGGAACTCTCTCGTTTTGACAGCGGTCGACGGTGAATTAAAAGTACTGATGGGCATTCGCGATCAAGTCCGTCCGGGTGTGAAAGCTAATTTGCAGGAATTAAAAGACTTGGGCGTGAAAAATCTAGTCGTTCTTTCAGGAGATAACCAAGGAACCGTTGATGTGGTCGCCGGCGAACTTGGTTTGACCGAAGCTCACGGCCACATGTTGCCGGAAGACAAATCGGCTTATATCGGAAAACTTCAACAACGTGGTCAAATTGTAGCCTTTGTTGGAGATGGCGTTAACGATAGTCCGTCCTTAGCTTTAGCAGACATTGGAATCGCAATGGGAAGCGGAACGGACGTAGCGATTGAAACATCCGATGTCGTTTTAATGAACTCGAACTTCAGCAACTTGCCTCACGCATTAGGATTAGTAAAAGCCACCGCAAATAATATGAAACAAAATATCGTGATTTCAATTGGAGTAGTGTTGGTCTTGTTGACCAGCGTCTTCTTCAGCGAATGGATGAATATGTCTATCGGAATGTTGGTTCATGAAGGTAGTATCTTGGTGGTAATTTTCAATGGCATGAGATTAATGAAGTATAAGTTGAAAGGTCGAAAAGAACAAAAAGAAGTATCAGCACCTGCAGAGAAAGTAAAAATATCTTAAGAATAAATTAGAAGAGGCTGAGACAATAGTCCATCCTTGAAATGACAAAAGCGGAAACTCAGATTTTTAAATCTGGGATTTTCCGCTTTTTTGAGTTCTTGAAAAAAAAAGAAGAGTATTGTATTAACGGCAGTTGATCGTAAGTTAATTATTTTAATGGGAATCCGTGACCAAGTTCGAGCAGGTGTTAAACAAGACCTACAAAAATTAAAATCACTTGGTGTTAAAAATCTCACTGTATTATCAGGGGATAATCAAGGCACAGTTAATTTAGTTAAAAAGGAGCTAGGATTATCCGAGGCTCATGGCGATATGTTACCTGAGGACAAGCAAGCGTTTCTAAAAGAAAGACAGTCTACTGGTGAAATTATTGCTTTTATTGGTGATGGTGTGAACGATAGCCCTTCTCTAGCTACTGCAGAAGTAGGGATTGCTATGGGAAATGGGACAGATGTGGCTATTGAAAGTTCAGATATTGTTCTAATGAATTCCAATTTTAATCGTCTCCCCCATGCTTTAGGTTTAGCTAAAGGGACATATGCGAATATGAGACAAAATATTCTAATTGCTGTTGGTGTGGTGATAATATTATTGGTTAGTTTAATATTTAGTGAATGGATGTCTATGTCGATAGGTATGTTAGTTCATGAGGCAAGTATTTTAGTAGTTATTTTAAATGCAATGAGATTAAGAAGATATCAATTAAGATAATTGATCTATGTCAATTATCTTAAAAGAAATGTCCTGTATAATTTATTTAAAGGAGTGATAGATATGACTAAAGCAACATTAAAATTAGAAACATTAACTTGTCCATCATGTTTACAAAAAATTGAAAGTGGTTTAAAACAGACAGCTGGTGTAGAAAAAGATTCTGTAAAAGTACTGTTCAATGCAAGTAAGGTAAAAGTAGATTTTGATGAAGAACAAGTCAATTTGAGTACAATTGAAAGAGCTATTGAAAACCTAGGATATTCAGTTATTAGTTCAAAAGTAAAGGAAGGTGTATAAAATGACAACAGTAAATGAAAGACAAGAAAAATTAGCTGCTGAAAAAGCATATAAAGAACACATTTATCATACCAAGATTAATGCTGTAGCTGTCACGGATCATATACTTGCTAATATCCATACCTTACATGTAAAATTACATCAATATCATTGGTATGTAAAAGGCACAAATTTCTATTCATTGCATAGTGTTTTTGAGAATTTATACAATGAGAATGAGACATGGTTTGATAAGATTGCAGAACGTTTACTAGCTTCAGGATTTAAGCCAGCTTCAACAACTACTGAATTTCAGGAATTTACAATAATTTCTGAAGATCCGTCTGAAAAATATTATTCTGCTGAAGAAATGGTCATACAGTTAGTAGAAGATTTTAGGACTAATCGTGAATTTACCGTTCGTGCAATGCGTTTAGCACAAGAAGAAGCAGATGATGCATTAGAAGATTTACTAATTAGTTATAAAGGTTACTTAGATATCAATATTTGGCAACTTCAAGCCTTTGTTAACAAGGATGCGTTAGAAGATGATGACTATATAGATAACGATTAATTAGGAGGAAAGCTGTATGGCACACCATCACCACGATAGTCATATAGATTGTATACGTTTAGTTCCGATTTTTAATCACCTAAATGAAGAACAAATGAGTTTAATTGCGCAATCAGCGCAAGAAGTACATTATGCAAAGAATGCGTTGTTATTTGGAAATGGTGATAAAGATGACACACTTTATATTATAAATAATGGGCGTGTACGTGTTTATAACTTAAATGAATCTGGTCGTGAACAAACTGTACGCATATTAAATCCTGGTGATTTTATGGGAGAAGTGGCTATTTTTCAAACTGAAAGTTACCATTCTAATTATGCTGAAGCAATATCAGAAGTGAGTATATGTAGAATTCATAAAAAGGATATGGATGACTATTTAGGCGCTTACCCAGAAATTATGAGAAGAATACTATCAGATGTTACGAAACGTTTACAGGTATCAGAAAAGCAAACGATGCAGGTTGGTATGGAGCAAGTAGAGTCTCGTATTATTGATTTTCTATCAGAATACGTTGAAGATGAAGAAAACCATACTTATGTGACTTTACCAATGTCGAAAAAAGATCTAGCCTCGTACTTGGGTACAACCCCAGAAACAATAAGTCGTAAGTTCTCATCATTGGAAGAGAGAGGTTTAATTAAACAGCATACTCAAAAATATGTTGAGATATTTGATTTAGATAAGTTATTATTTGCATCAAGTTAAGTTAAATGGTTCTGTGTCAAATAGTATTGGTCACCAACACTATTTATCATAGAACCCAATTTTTTAGTACAATGATCCATGGTGATATCCTTTCTTGGTGTAGTTTTGTTTTAGAAGCCTAGAAAGTCAGCATAATTATCAATCTCATTTTCGTAAATATAAGTGGCAATATCTTTCATCACACTTATTTTATTTGTTTTCGTTAATTCAAAATAACTTTCAACATCAGCACCACCATGACCAACTATTTCATCACGTGAATATTGATATTTTTCAGGATTATCCAAATGAATAAAATATCTAATCATTCCACGTCCTGAACCAACTTTTTGTGGTGCAGGCACATTCAAAGGTTCAATAATTTTCTCAACTGCTTTTAACGTAATCGGCCCATCAGCCGATAACATTACATGCCAATGCGGTTTTTTGATCGTTCCATCAGGATTGAAATCTTTATCATGCAAGGGACTTTCAATCCAACGCATATGCGTTTCGTCTAAAATCTCTCGCCAATTTTTTGGCGCACTCTCTGGATACACAATAAATGCCCAAACTCTTTCACTTCACTGACAACACATTCTACTAGCGTTTTTATCTGTTCAGCCGTTACACTCTTAGATTTCTCAAAGAAAGCCGTAAAACCTCTGTAAATGCCCTTAATTTCGTTTTTAAGCGACTTATTCTCTTTTTCTAAATCTTCAATTGTTTCAATATTCCGATTACTCTTACGCACTAAATCATTGTATTCTTTCACTAATTCGCTATATTTCCCTTTAACTTTAGTGATTTCTTTAGGTAAATCAGTTTCCACATATTTCTTTAATCGCTCATTTGAGCTATATAAATCTTCATAGCCTTGTATTAAAGCATTTAATTTATCTTTAGGAATAATCACATTTCCTGTTTTACGTTCTTCATTTTTCATAAATTCATGTCGCAACTTACCAATATCAATGGTTTCGCCACTTGGTACTTTGACCGTTTTCGTTTCGTCTTTTAAATCTAAACTCTCTTTCTTGATTGTTGGTGTTTTATCGTTCGATAACGCTAAAACTTCTGACTTCCGCTGTTCCAGCGTGGTAGTCATCTCTTTCAATTCGTCTTTCGCCTTTTTATATTCAGACACAGTTAAATTTTTACGCTCTGACCCTTTTTCGCCACGTTCAAGGTTAAACCCTCGCTCTTGCAAGTACGTTGGCAACTCGTCTTGTACCGCCTGAAAGGCTTGTCGATTAAAGACTGTCTTTGCAGATAGCTTATGTTCAGCGTTAAATGGCACAATCCCTAAGTGCATATGAGGTGTCGTTTCGTCCAAGTGAACTTGAGCGTAACGAATATTATTATCGCCAAATTTTTCAGCGAAGTAATCTTTCGCCTGTTCGAAAAAATCTTTAATTTCTTTATCGTCTTTATCTTTAAAAAATTGGTTGTCAGAAGTTATGATCCATTCGTTTATTAATACAGCATCTTTTCTGACGGCATGACTACTTGATTTGTTATCGTTAATAAATTGCTGAATATCCGTTTTGTAATTGTCTGTGCGATTGACCAAATCATAATTCAAATACGAGCGTTCCGTATCAATATCTTTGTTTGAATGATTGTCAGCTAACCGTTGATTATGATTACCCATTCCGACTAAATTTCCAGCTTTCATCTTTTGCATTCTTGCGACTAAATAACTCATCATAAGTCCTCCATTCTTTGGTTTGGCGAATTAGCGGTAAAAAAACGTATCTGAGGTTTGAGGTTAGGATTCAAAAAAATATAAGAAAAGCCCCATTTAAGGGGCTTTTTTATCTATAAAATAAAGTTCAGAAAAGTCTCAATCGTGCCACTTTCATACATGATGTATAGTCCAAGTGGAATGAATACTAAGGGCACAATGATTCGCTCGTATTTTTCAATTGTCTCGGATATTAACGGAATAGAAGATAGCACCCGACTAAGCTCGCAAAAGATAATTATGCCGATTGCAAACACAAGCAACGCCACGAGGGTCTGTGACCAATCTAACGAAGCAAAATAAGGTATATAGATACCTAAATTATCTCCGCCAGACGCAATTGTCAGCAATGTGACTGTCCAAAACAGTTGATTTGCCTTGCTTTGTTCTAATCTTTCAATAATTTCTTCCTCTTCTTCTTCCTCACCTTCTCCAACAATTGCAAAGCGAATCCCTAAATAGATAGGGATTAAACCAAGCAATCCAACCATCCATGCTTCAGGCACGAAATTGACGACATAAGCAGCAACTAAACTCGCCCCTACAAGTAAGCCAGTTCCTAGATATTGCCCCGCATAAATATGCCATTTCTGTTTATTCTGTGATAGCTGTGCAAATAAAATAATTAAAATAATTAAATAATCGATACTGGTGGAAATATAAACACCAATAGCAGATATGATTGTCTGTCCCATAAAAAAACCTCCTGTATTAGTCAGTAATAAATCAGCAGATTTTAGGAGAGCACAGACACATTAATTTAGCTATCGCTAATGGGTAATGTCGAACGTAGGAAAGCATTTTACTCCTCCTCAAAACGTAGTTACAAAGTAATTTCTAACTGGAATTCGGTGACTACTTCCTTGTAAAGTATAACCCACTATACTTTACAAGGTAAAGTGTGGGCTCTCCGAGGGGTCTTGCAGACGGCTCTGTCGGCTCTTTTGAGCCGAGTATCAGCGCACCCTTATGGTGCATTTAGCTGATACCTGTTTGACGTTTTGCTACTCTACCTTTTCGGTAGGTATGCAAACCTCAAACCAAAATAAAAACCCCCTTCGACTTTCGTCAGGGGGCTTTTATATTTAAGTGCATTTAATTTTGAAGATTACCCCCAAAATATAGACCAAAAACATCGATATTATTATTAATGGTTTGATGAAAACGAGTGATATTTTTGAACGTAAATTCATCACTATGATTTTCAAAGTATCTTCTTAACTGAATAATATTTTTTAAATCATTATCTGCAACAACAGTTAATAATTCATCTTTAAATTTACCAGTCATCTCTCAAAAATCTCCTAGCTATTTTTCTTCTTTAACCACATACCGTCAATCATCTTGTTGATTGCTAAAGTATTATTATTAATTGCCACGTCAAACCATTCATCTGATTTTTGAATACAAATCATTAAAAATTGTAATTATTATATTGATTTTTGGGATTCTTTTCCAGCTGGAATGGACGAGTTAGCGAAAATTTTTAGAATGGTTGTCATGGGTGAAGATACCGTAAAAGGAATTGCATTAACTATGGAAATATTGCGGATGCTGCGACTATAGCTAAAGAAGCCTTAGAGGCGTTCTGTGACTTACTACAAGAAGAAGGAAAAGGTTGCTTTAAAGATCCAGAAAAAATTGCCAAATCATTCAACGTGCATTTACCATGAGTTATCGTTTAGGTAGACTTGCACAAGAATCCATCAATGTCGTTCTAAGTGTTCTTGTACGTGAAATTCGTGCGCTTGAAAAGAACATCAAAGACTTGGAAAAGCAATCAAGCAATTATTTGTCGGCATTCGAGAATATCAATATTTGCCCGGTGTTCCAGGTATTGGAAAGGTGTACTCCACTTAATTAATCGTTGAAATCGGTCAAATTGAACGATTGGAAAATCAAACCAAAATTTCTGATATCGAAAAGACGATTCAGTTGATTGAATCGAAAATTGACGAACTAAAAAAAGGTGTGTGAGATAGCATGTCAAAGAAACGAATTCCGGTATTTTTAGACACGGAACATGAAGATGCTTTGAAAGAATTAAAAACCTATCTGCCCGTTGACGAGGATATTAAAGACAGTCCGATGATTCGATATGCACTACTTGAATTACTTAATCGGGTGAGAAAAGAAATAAATTTCGAAAAAAAAGTATTGGATTCTTTGTCATTATTAGAGATTATGACCAATGCAAAATTGGAGCAAGATCATACCAAAATACAAGAACTTTTTTCTTCTGATGTTTATCAAGAAGCAGTCACAATGAGTAAGAAAGTTGTTCGAAATAAGAACTATCGCTTCAAAAATAGGAAGGACGAATCAAAGAAAGAAGAAAAGAAAAAGGTCAAATCTGTTCAAGAAGATGTCAAAAAAGAACGTGATTTTAATGATATTGTTTCCCAATATTTACCAAAATAATTGAGGGTTGATGATGCCACCTAGGTGCCATCGGTAGTGGTATCTGGGTTTCACTAAAAAAGCCTCAATGATATCACTTTGAAATCTCTTAAAACTCAATAGGCACAGCCTATTTTCCACCTTCTAACTAGAAGGTGGGGGTATCTACCTTATGCTCTTTCATTGTTCTAACTCTTTTAGGCACTCACAAGATTCATAATGATTAAATAGCTGGAGGTTTTCTCATGCCAAGATTTACTTTAATAATTGAAAACGAGCCATTGGTTGCGTACCTCGAACAGCGAGCTAAGAAACAAACCTTTAATACAGGAAAGAAAGTCACTCGAAACGAAGTGATCAATCAGATTCTTCAAAATGAAATGATCAATGACCTAACGAATAAGAATGACGATCCTAGTCAATCATTTG
>NZ_NGLL01000001.1:2708652-2714019 GCF_002140615.1 Enterococcus sp. 2G9_DIV0600 | reverse complement strand
CCCCTTCGACTTTCGTCAGGGGGCTTTTATATTTAAGTGCATTTAATTTTGAAGATTACCCCCAAAATATAGACCAAAAACATCGATATTATTATTAATGGTTTGATGAAAACGAGTGATATTTTTGAACGTAAATTCATCACTATGATTTTCAAAGTATCTTCTTAACTGAATAATATTTTTTAAATCATTATCTGCAACAACAGTTAATAATTCATCTTTAAATTTACCAGTCATCTCTCAAAAATCTCCTAGCTATTTTTCTTCTTTAACCACATACCGTCAATCATCTTGTTGATTGCTAAAGTATTATTATTAATTGCCACGTCAAACCATTCATCTGATTTTTGAATACAAATCATTAAAAATTGTAATTATTATATTGATTTTTGGGATTCTTTTCCAGCTGGAATGGACGAGTTAGCGAAAATTTTTAGAATGGTTGTCATGGGTGAAGATACCGTAAAAGGAATTGCATTAACTATGGAAATATTGCGGATGCTGCGACTATAGCTAAAGAAGCCTTAGAGGCGTTCTGTGACTTACTACAAGAAGAAGGAAAAGGTTGCTTTAAAGATCCAGAAAAAATTGCCAAATCATTCAACGTGCATTTACCATGAGTTATCGTTTAGGTAGACTTGCACAAGAATCCATCAATGTCGTTCTAAGTGTTCTTGTACGTGAAATTCGTGCGCTTGAAAAGAACATCAAAGACTTGGAAAAGCAATCAAGCAATTATTTGTCGGCATTCGAGAATATCAATATTTGCCCGGTGTTCCAGGTATTGGAAAGGTGTACTCCACTTAATTAATCGTTGAAATCGGTCAAATTGAACGATTGGAAAATCAAACCAAAATTTCTGATATCGAAAAGACGATTCAGTTGATTGAATCGAAAATTGACGAACTAAAAAAAGGTGTGTGAGATAGCATGTCAAAGAAACGAATTCCGGTATTTTTAGACACGGAACATGAAGATGCTTTGAAAGAATTAAAAACCTATCTGCCCGTTGACGAGGATATTAAAGACAGTCCGATGATTCGATATGCACTACTTGAATTACTTAATCGGGTGAGAAAAGAAATAAATTTCGAAAAAAAAGTATTGGATTCTTTGTCATTATTAGAGATTATGACCAATGCAAAATTGGAGCAAGATCATACCAAAATACAAGAACTTTTTTCTTCTGATGTTTATCAAGAAGCAGTCACAATGAGTAAGAAAGTTGTTCGAAATAAGAACTATCGCTTCAAAAATAGGAAGGACGAATCAAAGAAAGAAGAAAAGAAAAAGGTCAAATCTGTTCAAGAAGATGTCAAAAAAGAACGTGATTTTAATGATATTGTTTCCCAATATTTACCAAAATAATTGAGGGTTGATGATGCCACCTAGGTGCCATCGGTAGTGGTATCTGGGTTTCACTAAAAAAGCCTCAATGATATCACTTTGAAATCTCTTAAAACTCAATAGGCACAGCCTATTTTCCACCTTCTAACTAGAAGGTGGGGGTATCTACCTTATGCTCTTTCATTGTTCTAACTCTTTTAGGCACTCACAAGATTCATAATGATTAAATAGCTGGAGGTTTTCTCATGCCAAGATTTACTTTAATAATTGAAAACGAGCCATTGGTTGCGTACCTCGAACAGCGAGCTAAGAAACAAACCTTTAATACAGGAAAGAAAGTCACTCGAAACGAAGTGATCAATCAGATTCTTCAAAATGAAATGATCAATGACCTAACGAATAAGAATGACGATCCTAGTCAATCATTTGAAGGTTATTTGGATTATATGGATCGAAAAAATGCGTTACTCGCTCAATTAAAATTGACAGCTGAAGAAAGAGTATCATTAGGTGAGATCTACAAACGTCTCGCTGATTATTCGACTTTATCAAAAGCGCAAATTGAGATCATGCAAAAAGAAACGCAAGAAAAAATATGGTCGCTGAATACAGGGATGTTTGATTTCAACAATGATGATTTGACGCAACAAGAAGTTGAACAATACAAAGAATTATTCGATCGAGCGAACAAAAATGAATCTGTATTGTTTCAAGATGTGGTGTCTTTCGATACAAAAGCATTGATTGAAGCAGGCATTTACAATCCATATTCAAATGAATTAAAAAGGGAACCGTTGATCATGGCCGGTAGAAAAATGATGAACGTCCTTTATGAGAAAGAAAAATTAAATGGATCAACAATCAGTGTCGGCGAAATCCATTACAACACGGGGCACTTTCACGTAAGTTATACCGACAGCTAACGTTAAAAAATACCAAAATCCCCTTGTTATCGCCCACTTTCTTTGAATAGTTTTTACTTTCAAACTGTTTAATAAATTTTATCATAGACAAGAAGAACTAAAGATGTGTCTGAGCAGCGTGCGAATGAATCCAACGAAACAGCTGAAAAAAACAAACCAACACCGCCGCCGCTACCAAAACAAGAAACGGATCCATTTGCACAAAGCAGTTCGGCAATTGATGTGTCAAATGATGATTTACCTTTTTAATTATACAAAAGCCAATGATTGCAGAAATAAAACTCAAAAAAGTGCCAACGTTTGGTAACGTTGGCACTGAGAGAGTTGAAAATAAAAGGTGCACTTATTGGATTTTTTAACCTCATATAATCAACATAGCTTTAGCTTACTATTTTGGTAATAGCTAGTCAATTTCTAAGTGTTGAAGAATAAATAATGATTGTTGGATCGTTCAAAATAGATTTGTTGATTAAAAAAATTCTTCATGGTATTTTTAAAATGTAAAAATATTTATAAGAAGGAGTTAATTGCATGAAAAAATTGATGGTTATGTTACTTGCGTTAGGATCTTTTATGGTATTTTCACATGAGGCAAATGCTTCTACGGTTACTGATAGCGCAGAGATAAATGGTAATAGTGCAAAAGTAGAAGTGAACGATGAACAGTATTTAGAATTTGAAAAGGGGTATTTAGGTTCTTTAGAAGGGATTTCAATCGAACCAGAAAAAAGTAACAATAACGATTCTAGTTTTATAGCCGCAGCTGTTGTCCCAATCAGATCGTATAACAAAACAATTACAATGACCTTCAGCAATACAAATTTTCCATCAAGTACAAAATATAGTGAATATAAATATAATGCTTGGTACAGAGGAACTTTGACTTTCCAATCATCTAAAAAAAGTGGAAATTCTTACATTGCAACTTATTCAGGTGCATTATTTATTTCTAACTAATATTAGAGTTTGATTCTCTGATATAAGTTAATCTATAAAAAGCCCACGATGATTCTCTCGTGGGCTTTTTCGTGTCTAAAAAACAAATGACAATAGTATAAGCTACACCTTCGTCTTAGCCAAAGCCTGTATGAGTAAACCATACTCATACAACAGTGACTACTTTAATATGAAAAGAGGAAAAACGTGCGATTATTTGATGTTCACCAATTTGAATTACCTGAAAAAAAGGTGATTGATTGGGATAAAACCAAAAGAGAGATCGGATCGATGCTCTCTAGTTATCTTGTTTCAAGAGAAAGGATGGGATTGACGAGGATGCCGCCGATCCATTCAACGTATTCGCTCTTAGACCAAGATATACCAGAAATCAAACACTCTAGCTTTGTTCAAGAAAATCAGCAGTTCAAACAAGAGTTTCTTTATTTTCACCATTTATTTTCTTTGGGTCTGACGGCCACTAGCCATCCATATAAACCAGAAATCACCGATCGGAGACGAAAGATTTTTTGATGCGTTTTGTCTACGGATTATCAATCATGTGAGCGATCGGATCCATTATCAGAAAAATGTGATCGTCGATGATTCTCAATCCAGCTTACTGCAGTTTGCGAATGCTTTGTCTATTTTAGCTTTAAAAGAACAAGAGATCTCTGCCTGATGCTGGTACTTTTTTCTATTGATCACTTCGGGTTGTGTCCACAACACGGTTTCTGAAGGAGCGGTGGTGGTGGCTGGAGCGACTGAAGGAACAAGCTTATTGGCTTAAATAATGTTGATAAAAAACGCTAAAAACCTTGATAAATATAGGTTTTCAGCGTGGGTTATGGTATAATATGAGTACAGTAAAGTTTGTGACGGTGGCTATCTTTTGGAAGGTGGTGATGCTTATGAAAGTAAGTGTTCACTCTTTAGAAAGGAGAAGCTTTTTGTCTGTAGCTGAAGCATTAGGGCTAATGATTAGTTTCGGTTCTTTAATCGCAACGATCATCTTTGGCATCCTAACAGCAGTGAAAAATGACAAAAAAAAATAACCGTCTACTTTAGCAGGTCACGGTTATTTTCGTTTAAATAATAGTACTGCCACCGTCTTAAACGGTGCTGTAGGGGAGTTGTTAGCGCAACTCCTCTTTACATAGTTAGTATAGCAAGATTTCAGTGAAATATCAACCTTTTGCTCTACAGATGTGCCTTGCACGTCTATTTTTTTTGCCCTCCTAAGTGGTGGAAACGGCTGGAACGTAGAGGGCAAAAAAGATCGCTTTTCTTTCTTAAAAAAAGGCCTAAGTACCACCATTGTTTCGTAATTTAACAAACTATTTCCTCGGTATTCTAAATCCATCAGGTACTTGAAATACCTTTCATACGCATGAAGAAACTGAGTGAACAATGAAAAATTCTGAGACATTGAATAGAGCTACTGTTAAATAATGAATTATATTTTGTCTACCTGAATTTTGTTTTTTGAAGTTTCCAAAAAATAGTTATCAATATAAAACTTGATTTTCTCAAAGTCCCTCTCTAAAAATAAAATTGTAGGTACCTTAATAACAGGTAGATTGTGTTTATTAATGAATGCTACAAAGGAATCTGGGATAACAAGTATATCGACAGTACCTTTATCTTCTGGGTAATCTGCTGTTACATTATAATATTCAGAAAAATAAGCTAATAAATCATCTATATTACGTCTAGCGTGAGTAGCGAATATTGTAGTTGTTCCTATACCAGAATTTGAAGTTAGCGTAAAACATATTTTCGACATAGTTTAATCCCCTTTTTTTATAGTATAACACTAAATTTAAATTTGAGAAAGGGGTTACAATATCATGAGATTAAAACATTTTATAAAATAACATAAAAATAGATGATGCTAAATTGGATAAATACCAAGTGTCTTGAACATATTGTTTGAAGCAAAATAAATTTTACTTTTTAGAATAAAAACGATGTATGTAATTAAAATAAAACGTATTATTAATACAGCTCGTTAAATAATAAATCCTTTATAACTAATGAATCAAGTTGATAAAAGGTAGTTTAATCCTTGCAAAAAAATTGATAGAATTGAGGACGTATTTGAAAAAAAAGGAAATGGAAGACGTTTGCTGGTACTGTTGCAAAGGCATGTAATCCTTAA
>NZ_NGLL01000001.1:2700122-2701272 GCF_002140615.1 Enterococcus sp. 2G9_DIV0600 | reverse complement strand
GTAGGTACCTTAATAACAGGTAGATTGTGTTTATGAATGAATGCTACAAAGGCTGTCTCTTATACACATCTAGATGTGTATAAGAGACAGTTATTAATACAGCTCGTTAAATAATAAATCCTTTATAACTAATGAATCAAGTCTGTCTCTTATACACATCTAGATGTGTATAAGAGACAGGATTAAAACATTTTATAAAATAACATAAAAATAGATGATGCTAAATTGGATAAATACCAAGTGTCTTGAACATATTGTTTGAAGCAAAATAAATTTTACTTTTTAGAATAAAAACGATGTATGTAATTAAAATAAAACGTATTATTAATACAGCTCGTTAAATAATAAATCCTTTATAACTAATGAATCAAGTCTGTCTCTTATACACATCTAGATGTGTATAAGAGACAGTTATTAATACAGCTCGTTAAATAATAAATCCTTTATAACTAATGAATCAAGTTGATAAAAGGTAGTTTAATCCTTGCAAAAAAATTGATAGAATTGAGGACGTATTTGAAAAAAAAGGAAATGGAAGACGTTTGCTGGTACTGTTGCAAAGGCATGTAATCCTTAATGAGAATAGTAATTAAAGTTATTTCAAGTATTTTTGCTTTGACCTCGATTTTGCTTGTATTATTTTTGTTTAAAAATCAGTTGACCTCTGGATCAGTATTTTCATATAGTTATTATGAAAAAGAAATCTCTGCAAAAACTTCAGTGACTACTAAATCAGATATTAATAACTTTGACTATGTACTATTTACAAGAGAATCTTGTCCGTATTGCAATGCATTTGCCCCTAAACTATTTTTATCTTCTCAATATGAAGATAAAAAATTCTTGATTATAGATACGGACACAAAAGAAACTAATCCTTCTACTTTATGGTATATTAATGAGTTAGAGATAACCGAAGTTCCAACTATAGTAAATATGAAAACTAAAGAGCGCTTCTCTTATACCGATCAAATTGGTAGCATAAATAATTTTTTAGAATAGAGGTTGATTTGATGTTAGAAAATATCGGTTTTTTTCTTACTGTTGTCCCATTTTTGCTACAAGTGTTTTTGTTACTTATAGTCTATAAAAAGGATAATAATCGAGAAAAATATAAAAATTACTTACTTTATATTATTACTATATTGAA
>NZ_NGLL01000001.1:2691345-2696596 GCF_002140615.1 Enterococcus sp. 2G9_DIV0600 | reverse complement strand
ATTGAATATCATTTCAGTTCTTGCATTTTCTGTAATGCAAGGATACCTTGTAGATGCGTACGTAATTGAATCAACATACGTAATGTTCGTCCCTGCAGTCCTAACAGGAATCGCTGCTTTAATTACATTTATAAAGATCTAATTAGAAAGAGGACAATTATTGTTCTCTTTTTTGTTAGGATAGGGTGCTCTTAATATTGTCGATTCATTGTGCCGCTAAGACAAAAATAGATGAGAATAATATGGTTTTCTATTTTCAAGTTTAATACAAAAGGGTCAGAAACTTAAGGGTTTATGAGCTCTCTTTGATTGCTATAACTATAAAGGAGTTCAAGATAGAATATTCTTTAACAGTTTTTCTATGCTAAATTAACCTATAGTGAGAGTACTAACTATGCTATTAATTCCTATTTACTTAGAAATTATGAGTAAACAACTTGACCTTATATAGATGGTTGTCTATATTACATATATAGACAACCATCTATATAAGGAGGGTCGAAGAATGAATTATGAATCTCTTTCATTAGTATTAAAATCTCTAGCGGATCCAAATCGTATGAAAATAGTAGATGTGCTTTCTTGCGGTAGTTTGTGTGCATGTGATTTACTTGAATATTTTGATTTTACGCAGCCTACACTTTCTCATCATATGAAAGTACTTGAAAAAGCGGGTGTCGTTTGTGTAAGTAAAAAAGGGCAATGGCACCATTATTCATTGAGGGAAGAATTTGTTGTAGAATTTATGGAATCTATTCAACAATTACTTGTAAATAATGAAGACAACTATGTATGCAAAGTAAAAGAAGAATCTAAGTAGGAGGAAAGTAAAAATGAAATCAAAAGGTAAAGCTGAAGGGTTAGGCTTTTTTGAAAAGTATTTAACTCTATGGGTAATTTTGTGTATGATAATCGGAGTATTGATTGGACAGTTTGCTCCAGCTATCCCTGTTACATTAAGTCAATTTGAGTATTTTCAGGTCTCAATTCCAACGGCTATTTTGATATGGTTGATGATTTATCCTATGATGTTAAAAATTGATTTTACCAGTATTGTTCGTGCTGCTAAAAAACCTAAGGGATTAGTTATCACGTGCGTTACTAATTGGCTTATTAAACCGTTTACGATGTATGGCATTTCAGCACTCTTTTTTTATGTGATTTTCCAACAATTGATTCCAATAGAACTAGCAAAAGAATACGTCGCTGGTGCGGTTATTCTAGGAGCTGCACCCTGTACAGCGATGGTTTTTGTGTGGAGCTACCTAACAAAAGGTGACTCTGCCTATACTTTGGTTCAAGTCGCAATCAACGATTTAATTATCCTAGTATTATTTGCACCTATTGTTGCTTTTTTGCTAGGCGTTGATAATGTAAGTGTCCCTTTAGCCACTTTATTACTGTCAACTGTTCTATTTGTAGTTGTTCCACTGTTTTTAGGCTTCATTACTCGAGTGTTGATCATAAAAAAAAGAGGTTTAACCTATTTTGAAAATGTCTTCTTGAAGAAATTTGATTCAGTGACGATTATTGGTTTATTACTAACTCTGATCATTATTTTCTCCTTCCAAGGTGAAAGAATTATTTCCAATCCATTGCATATTTTATTGATTGCAATTCCTTTAACGATTCAAACGATTTTAATATTTACAATTGCTTATAGTTGGTCAAGAGTTTGGAAGTTGCCACATAATATTGCTTCTCCTGCTGGAATGATAGGAGCAAGTAACTTTTTTGAGTTGGCAGTAGCGGTATCAATATCACTTTTTGGATTACAGTCGGGAGCAACTTTAGCAACAGTCGTAGGCGTACTTGTGGAAGTGCCAGTTATGTTACTTTTAGTTAAGGTTTCTAATAAAACAAAAGACGGGTTCATAAATCCGGAATCTTTGAGTGAAATCAAGAACGTATAAAGGATAGGTGTGGAGAAATGAAAATCATCATTATTGGATCTGTCGCCGCTGGAACAAGTGTCGCTGCAAAAGCAAGAAGGAATACTGAAGATGCAGAGATTGTTTTGTATGATAAAGATATGGATGTGTCTTACGCAGTTTGTGGGATTCCATATGCAGTGGGGGGAGAAGTGGAAAACTTTGATGAACTGACGCCTCGTAATGCTGAATGGTTTAAAAAAAGGTACGACGTAGATATTCATACCTCTCATGAAATAACTCAGGTTGACTATGATAAAAAATTGGTTCACGGAATCAATCTAATTACAAAAAAATCATTTACCAATAATTTTGATGTTTTAGTGTTGGCCACAGGATCGGTTTATAATACCCCAGAAATATTTGTTAATAGACATTTTGAGAATGTTTTTCAGGTGAAAAACATTTCGAGTGGGAAAAGTATCAAGAAGTTTGTAGATGAAAACGAGCCAAAAAAAGCAGTTGTCATTGGTGCTGGATATATTGGTTTAGAAATGGCCGAGCAGTTGCAGAGACTAGGTCTTGAGGTCTCGTTACTTCAACGAAGTAAATATCCCATGTCCCATTTAGACTGGGACATGTCTTCAAGAATCATTAATGAAATGAAAAGGAAAAACATTGCCTTTTTCCCAGAAGAAACCGTCAGAAAAGTTAACGGTGATGGTCGTCTGAAGTCTATTGAAACGGCTAAAGGAACTATCTTTTCGGCAGATATTTTTGTATTAGCTACCGGAGTAAAGCCGAACACCGCATTAGCAAAATCCATGGGAATTAAATTAGGAATTACCGGAGCTATAGAAGTAAACGATAAGTTAGAAACCAATCTTCCAAATGTTTATGCTGTGGGTGATGTTGCAGAAAGTTTTGATTGTATAACTAGGCTACCTATTTATCGACCTTTAGCTTCAACAGCCAATAAAATGGGAAGGATCGCAGGAGATGTTATTACAGGTGGCAATCTACGACACAAGGGAATCTTAGGAACTGGTATTTTACGATTCTTTGATTTAACAATTGCTCAAACTGGTCTCACAGAAAAAGATGCTTTAGCAAATAATATAGCTATTACTACTTTATATAATATTAAACCTAATAAGCCGGACTATATGAATGGTAAAGAAATGGTGATCAAAGCAATCGCAAATAAAGAAAATGGGAAGATACTTGGGGCTCAAATCATAGGTTATGATGGGGTAGATAAGCGGATCGATGTGCTTGCTACTGCTATTTCATTTGGCGCAACTGCTGAAGATTTATTTCACTTGGATTTAGCATATGCTCCACCTTTTTCTACAACAAAAGATCCCATTCATTATACTGGGATGGCTTTGAACAACGATATAAATAATGATACCCCGTTAATGACCCCTATAGAGCTATTGAGAAGAATTGATGGCGGCGAAAAATTACAAATTATTGATACCAGATCAAGAAAACAGTTTGAAACTTCGAAAATTGAGGGAGCAATTCACATACCTTTAGCTGAGTTAAGAGATCGATATGAGGAATTGGATAAAGAATGTGTGACAGTAACTTATTGTAATAAAGGCGTTACTGGAAATGCAGCACAAAATATTTTACTGAACAAAGGATTTAAACAAGTTTATAATTTATCCGGAGGAAATAAAAACTATCAAGAAGTTTGTGAAACGATACAAAAATTATGATAGAATTCTAAATATTGGAATAATTAGGAAGAAACTTATTTTGAGGTTTGATGTAACATTTGTATTTTTTTTCAAGCTTCATTTTTTTATATATTATGGACTATTAGAGGTGAAATTGAAGATGGTAGATTTAACTAAAATTGAATACCGAGTTTTGATTTCATTATATGAATGCGAGGGAGGGATAACAAAACGTAACTTTGTAAAAAAATACCCAGAATTTAAGCTGAATACAGCTTATTTAGTTATTGATCGGCTAGTAGACAAAGGGTACTTAGAAATGAATTACTCAAAAAAAACTGAATTATCAGAAAAATTGTTTAGTCCAATCAAATCAATAACTGACTTCTATTCTGATATGTTTGGTATTTGCGCTGTTGATCGTACGGTGAAAAAAGTAATACGTGAACTAACTGATTATAGTCAAACAAGTTTTATTCTAGATAAAATAAGAGAAGCAAAAAGATATGCAAAATAAATTTATATAGTTGGAATGAAAAGGTAAAATCTCATACTTATAGTCTTGGTATACAGTCAAAAAGAAATGGAGAAATGTCTATGGGACTTTTACATTTGCTTTATGTAATATTGTATTCAATTATAGTAATTAGCTTACTTATTTCCTATGATTTATTTGGGGAGCGTCAATAATTTTGTGTAAATGATTCTTCCCTACTGCAGATTGTTTCTAATTCTCAATCAGTTGGCTTAGCATTTGTTCGAGCTCGCCTTCGGCCAGTTGGAAACCTTTATGACTGCGACCTAGGAATTTTTGGTTGTGAGTATCAAAAGACGAGACTAAGAAACGTTCCATCGACTCTTCATTTTGGAACTGTTCCTTGCGGTGGCTGTATTTCTTGATTTGCTTATTAAAGGATTCAATCAAGTTCGTAGAGTAAATAGTCTTGCGTATGGCTAATGGGAAATCATAGAAAGTGAGCAAGTGATCGTTCGAAAGA
This sequence comes from Enterococcus sp. 2G9_DIV0600, assembly GCF_002140615.1. Taxonomy (NCBI): domain Bacteria; kingdom Bacillati; phylum Bacillota; class Bacilli; order Lactobacillales; family Enterococcaceae; genus Enterococcus; species Enterococcus sp. 2G9_DIV0600. The sequence continues at coordinate 2,692,039 of NZ_NGLL01000001.1, read as the reverse complement.
ATCGATTCAACCACTTTTGGATAGCTGGTTTTCCATTTTTCCGCAAAAGCACCACGTGCTTCCAACGCCACCTCTTTAGATGAGGCTTGATACACCATTTTAAAATCATCACAGACTTCCTTACGATCATCGACACGCACTTTGTGACTGATATTACGGGAAACGTGTACACAACAATGTTGAAAACGAGCTTTGGGATAGAACCGACTAATCGCTCCTACCATCCCCTTTAAGCCATCCGTGATGAACAGGAGGACATTTTTCAAACCGCGCTCTTGAAGGTCCAATAAAATTTCCTCCCAAATCGTGATGGATTCAGTCGGTGCAATCGCATAGCTCAATACTTCCTTTGATCCGTCCGGGCGAATGCCAACTGCGATATGAATAGCTTCCTTGGCGACGGTTTTCCGCTTTAACGGAATATACGTTGCGTCCATATAAATAGCAGAATAACGGTCATGAAGCTCCCGCCCTTTAAACGCCGTTACCTCTTCTGTAAATGATTTTGTTATATTGGACATGGTTTGGGGCGTGTAGTGATGCCCATACATTTTCTCAATCAAGTCTGCGATTTCCGACATGGTAATACCTTTTCGGAAGAGGTGAATGACGGTCTCCTCTAACGTGTCATTCATCCGTCTATAAGCAGGAACAGTCTGTTGCTTGAACTCACCATTGCGGTCGCGCGGAATCT
>NZ_NGLL01000001.1:2417020-2691245 GCF_002140615.1 Enterococcus sp. 2G9_DIV0600 | reverse complement strand
TGAAAAGGTAAAATCTCATACTTATAGTCTTGGTATACAGTCAAAAAGAAATGGAGAAATGTCTATGGGACTTTTACATTTGCTTTATGTAATATTGTATTCAATTATAGTAATTAGCTTACTTATTTCCTATGATTTATTTGGGGAGCGTCAATAATTTTGTGTAAATGATTCTTCCCTACTGCAGATTGTTTCTAATTCTCAATCAGTTGGCTTAGCATTTGTTCGAGCTCGCCTTCGGCCAGTTGGAAACCTTTATGACTGCGACCTAGGAATTTTTGGTTGTGAGTATCAAAAGACGAGACTAAGAAACGTTCCATCGACTCTTCATTTTGGAACTGTTCCTTGCGGTGGCTGTATTTCTTGATTTGCTTATTAAAGGATTCAATCAAGTTCGTAGAGTAAATAGTCTTGCGTATGGCTAATGGGAAATCATAGAAAGTGAGCAAGTGATCGTTCGAAAGAATCGATTCAACCACTTTTGGATAGCTGGTTTTCCATTTTTCCGCAAAAGCACCACGTGCTTCCAACGCCACCTCTTTAGATGAGGCTTGATACACCATTTTAAAATCATCACAGACTTCCTTACGATCATCGACACGCACTTTGTGACTGATATTACGGGAAACGTGTACACAACAATGTTGAAAACGAGCTTTGGGATAGAACCGACTAATCGCTCCTACCATCCCCTTTAAGCCATCCGTGATGAACAGGAGGACATTTTTCAAACCGCGCTCTTGAAGGTCCAATAAAATTTCCTCCCAAATCGTGATGGATTCAGTCGGTGCAATCGCATAGCTCAATACTTCCTTTGATCCGTCCGGGCGAATGCCAACTGCGATATGAATAGCTTCCTTGGCGACGGTTTTCCGCTTTAACGGAATATACGTTGCGTCCATATAAATAGCAGAATAACGGTCATGAAGCTCCCGCCCTTTAAACGCCGTTACCTCTTCTGTAAATGATTTTGTTATATTGGACATGGTTTGGGGCGTGTAGTGATGCCCATACATTTTCTCAATCAAGTCTGCGATTTCCGACATGGTAATACCTTTTCGGAAGAGGTGAATGACGGTCTCCTCTAACGTGTCATTCATCCGTCTATAAGCAGGAACAGTCTGTTGCTTGAACTCACCATTGCGGTCGCGCGGAATCTAGAGATGAAGTTCCCCATACTCGGTCTTGACCGTACGGTCATAGGAGCCGTTACGAGAATTACCCGTGTTAAAACCAATGCGATCATACTTTTCGTAATCTAGGAAAGCCGTTAACTCCGTTTTGAGAAGCGTATTGACTGCTTTCTCCAAATGGACACGGAATAATTCATTCAAATCGCCTTTGTTCGCTAGAGTCTTTAGAATTTCTGTAGTAAAATCATTCATAGGGAAGTCCTCTCTTCTGTGAATGTGTTGTGGTAACTCTATTCTACAGAAGGGACTTCCTTTTTTCTATTTACACAAAATATTTTACACTCTCAGATTTTCCACCAACACTAAATATTATAGAACCTAAAAAATTAAAGTATTTTACCCGTGGTGCTAGTTAATTTTTTCCTAGAGGAAAATGTCTAAACATGTTGGTAAATCAACAAAAAAACGCATATAGTAGTCTCAAAACTCCCAAGAAATGAGGACTACATATGCGTTCATCAAAATATACTGAACATTATACAGATACTTTTATAACATTCAAGGAAATTATGAGAACTGTTTCTAACATATACCACAATTGTGTACCAGATAAGATTAAAAACCGAAGAAATACTGATCAACTGAAGCAACGCGATACAGTGATTATTGCTTGTGTTATATGGGGCATAATTAATGGCTATACTAGCCAAAGAGCCACGTATAGAGCGGTTTGTTCCGTCTTATTTCCTAATGGTGACTTTCCTAGTAGGAGTCGATTCACTCGCTTAAGTTCAAACTTAGCTTACACTATCAAGATTATTCGATACTTTTTCATCAAGAAGCTCACCAAAAGTGAACTAGTCGGAATTATAGATAGTTTTCCTAGTCCATTATGTAAACCAGTTAGAAATAGACAAGCAAAACTATTGAATCAAATAGCCAAAATTGGCTATAACTCAACAAAAAATCTTATTTTTATGGTCTTAAAATTCATATGATCGTTACTAAGACTGGCTTTCCGATTACTTACTCAATCACGAATCCAGGTGTCCATGACGTGAAAGTGTTAGAGACTTTATCGGAAGAAGCGAATCTTCCCAATATCCTAGGGGACAAAGGATATATTAGCCATAAAATCCATGAAAAGCTTGCCCTTAAGGGCATTACTATATCCGTTCCGCCACGTAAAAACATGAATAAATCATAAAAACTAGACCACAGCTTACTTGGAAAACAAAGAAAAACAGTTGAGACTGTTTTTTCTTCCTTAGAAAAATTAGGTTGTCAAAATTTCAACTCACGTTCTGTTAAAGGGCTAAAGAGTAGATTTGAAAGCATATTACTGGCTTACAGTGTTCTATTAAGTCGAGCACAACGACGTTTTGAAGGAACTTTGAGATATTCTTTAGGATATTAAAATTAACTAGCACCACGGGTGATTTATAGTATACTATGTCAAAAGGAGGAGTTAGATGAACAATCAAATCACACTAGCGTATTTAGATTATGATGATCTAGATGCTTTACAAGTTGTAAGTGTTGTCAGTTTTTATGAATCGTTTATCGATGGCGCAGATCCACTTGATATGCAAGGATATTTACAGACACAATTGACAACTGAAATATTGGCAGTAGAATTGGCACAGTCAACCAGTAAATTTATTGGTATTAAGGATCATCAAATACTCATTGGTTATATGAAAGTCAATGATGAAAAAGATGCTATAGAGATTCAACGGCTCTATCTGCTCAAAGATTATCAAAACAAAGGGTTAGGGCAACGGTTACTCGATGAAGCGAATCGTTATGCTAAAACGAAACAAAAACGTTATTTACGTTTGACTGTTTATGAAAAAAATCATGCAGGTATTCGTTTTTATGAACGTCATGGATTTAAAAAAATCGGGATCAAACATTTTCCTTTAGGAAAACAAGATCGTATTTGTCCGATTTTAGAAAAAGAAATCTAAAAAAACGTCCTCACTTTTGATGCTGAGGACGTTTTTTTAGACTGGTAATGGAACCATAATTCGCTTTCCTTTTTGATAAATCGCTAATTCCGTCACACCTTTTGCTTTTAACAGAGCAAAAAGATCATCGAAATGGAAACGGAAATGTTCAAGGTAATGCCTATCTGATCCAACACTAAACAAGGTACCACCACGTGAAAGATATAAATCGATGACATATTCATATAACGCTAAATTGCCATACAAGTAAGCGCTCTTAGCATTTAATTCGAATGCCAATTTATTTTTGATTACTTGATCTAGAATCGGTAAAAACTGCGCTTCATATTGTTTAAATTCAGCAACGGATAGACCAAATACCCGAAAACCATAGTCAAAATGAGCAAAGACATCTGCTTCTATAACAACTAGTGCTTCTGAAAGTTGTGCAAAATACTGAGGAATCACAATAGCAGGATCCATATCTTTGACTTCGTCATCTAAATAATCAAATTGACCATTATGATGCACACTGAGTAATTTTAAATCGTAATCTTTATCGGCTAAATAGTCGATGATCCGATCCTTTTCAGAAGCGATGTAACCGATTTCGATGCCTTTTAAAACACGATTGCCAAAACGCTTATTTAAGCTATCGATTGTTTGACTGTACATTTCATAATCGGGGATATCATCGACTTTATTAACAGGATTGGCTAAGTCAAAATGTTCAGTTGTCACGACGTAACCATCGTAGTTTGTTAAATAGTCCTCATTTCTTGGGAGTTTTGAGACTACTATATGCGTTTTTTTGTTGATTTACCAACATGTTTAGACATTTTCCTCTAGGAAAAAATTAACTAGCACCACGGGTAGTATTTTATATTCTTATATTAAAAAGAAAGATGCCGTTTGCATCTTTCTTTTTTTAGTTAAAAGGGAGAATTTATAAAATTAATGAAGTTTTAGTAATGAATCTATTGAAAAATTTTTTTCCATTAGTAATATTGTCTAATAATCAGAATATTCAGAAAAAGGAGGGGCAATATGTCGGAATTTTTTCAGTGGAAATTAGTTTGGGAATATTTTCCAAAGGTTTTAAGTGCTTTGCCGGTTACGTTGATGATAGTAGCAGTGGCGTCGATTACAGGATTGCTTTTAGGGATTTTACTTGCATTTATTCGTGTCGAAAAAGTGCCATTTCTGAGTCAACTGGCGGCAGTCTTCGTTTCATTTATTCGAGGCACACCGATATTGGTTCAACTGTATGTTGTGTATTATGGTGTACCCGCCTTATTACAAATGATTCAAATCGATGTTTCCTCATGGAATAAAATTATTTTCATCTATATCACCTACGGATTAAATACTGCTGCCTTTCAGTCTGAAACTTTCCGGGCTGCGATTCTAAGTGTACCGGTCACACAGAAGGAAGCGAGTATTGCTTGCGGATTGACGAAAACACAAATGTATCGACAAGTGATTTTACCGCAAGTTGTCCGTGTCGTATTACCTGCATTTGGTACAACTACGATTGCACTGCTGCAAGACACATCGCTGGCTTTTACCATTGGGGTAGTGGATGTTGTCGGCAAAGCGCGAGCGATAGGCGCAGTGACCTTCCATACACTTGAAGGCTATGTCGGTGCGGCGATCTTGTTTATTACCTTAAGCTTCCTCTTAGAACGTGTTTTCACCGGTCTGGAACGTCGGATGAGTTTTTCGAAAACAAAACAACAAACAGCAAAAGTACCACTGATATCATGGACCAAAAAACAGCAAAAAATCAAAACAACATAGGAAAATTTTGGGTAGAGGGAAAGGGAGGAATTCAAATGAAAAAAACGATTTTAGGTGCAATTACATTGGTGACACTTTTGGTTTTAGGGGCTTGCGGAAGCAGTTCTGCCGACACTGCAAGCAGTGGAGCAAGTGATGCAACAGAAATCAAGGTGGGTACTGGGAATGAAGCATTGCCATATGCTTATTTAGACGAAAATGGTGAATATGATGGCTATGATGTCGCCGTCGTTAAAGCAATCGACGAAAAATTACTTGATTATACCTTTACCTTTGAAGGAGCGGATTTCCCAACGACGTTATCAAATTTAGAAAGCAATAAAGTCCAGATGGCTGCCTATGAATATGAAGTCAATGATGAACGGAAAGAAAAATTCGTCTATGGGGATGTTGGGTATGTGGTCTGGGATACGTATATTGTCTCTGATCCAGATGCCGGTACGGTCTACGATAGCTTCGAAGATTTAGCAGGAAAAAAAGTCTATGTGACGACTGCTACTAACCAAGCAGCAATGGCTGAGGCTTATCTGGCAGAAAATCCCGATGCTTTTGAATTGGTTTATGGGGAATACAACAACGAGCAAATCGTACAAGCAGTCACTTCAGGTGCGGTCGATGCAACGTTAGCACCAGAATATCAAGTCGATAATTGGAACAATTCATTTAGTGAAAATCTAGAGATCGGCAGCGAACCAGTCCACAACTCAGATGCCTACTTATTGTTCAACAAAGAAGCTGACCAAGACTTTATTGATGCGGTCAATACAGCATTAGAGGAATTGAAAGCAGATGGAACGATCAAAGAATTATCAGAAAAATATCTAGATGGGGATTACGTCCCAGAATAGGGAGGAATAGCGATGAGTTTTCAATTGTCTATTATGATCGAAGCGCTGAAAACAGCAAGTCATTATATTGGTACGACGCTTTTTATGGCGTTGACCGCACTAGTCATTGGCGCGGTGGTTGGGTTGATCATCGCCTTGATTCGTCTGTATAGGATCAAGATCCTCGCACCAGTGCTGCAAGTGATTGTCACGGTCTTAAAAGGGGTCCCAGTGGTTTTAGTGATTTTAGCGTTATATCTTATTTCTGCTAAACAGTTTGATATTTGGGCGGAGTCGATGCATTGGACTTTGCGATTTAAAGATTTCAACATGGTTTGGATAGCGATCGCCGCCTTGAGTTTAATGTCTGCTATCAATAGCAGCGAGATTTTCAGGGGCGCATTTGCGGCAGTCAAAAAAGGGCAGTTCGATGCAGCCAAATCGATCGGCATGACGAACTTACAAGTCATCCGTCGTGTGCTGCTCCCGCAAGCCTGGCCGATTTCATTGCCCATGTTCAGTAATTTGCTGATCTCGTTGGTTAAAGCGTCGGCCTTAGCTTCCATGGTCAGTGTTGTCGATGTTTTTGCGGCAGCTAAAATCACGGCCCAGCAAAATTATCGGTTTTTAGAAGCGTATGTGGCTGTTGCGATCATTTATTGGCTGATTAGTTTGGTCATCGAAAAAGGGGCACAATTACTGGAAAATCGGCTGTTGCGCAAACTAAGGAGGGCCGCATTATGATGAAAGTAACGGATATCCATAAGCGATTCGGCAAACAAGAAGTGTTAAAAGGGATTGATCTTGATGTCGCTAAAGGCGAAGTAGTCGTCTTATTGGGGCCTTCCGGTTCGGGAAAAACGACCTTCTTGCGTTGTCTCAATTTTTTGGAACGAGCAGATCAAGGTGTGATTCAATTGGGAGAAACCACCACCACATTGCACAAAGCAAGTAAAAAAGAAATATTGACCCATCAACGGCAAACAGCGATGGTTTTCCAAAATTATGCCTTGTTTCAAAATAAAACAGCCAAAGAAAATATCATGATGCCATTGATCGTGACCAAAAAACAAAGCAAAGAAGCTGCCCTGCGAACAGCAGAGGCTTTGTTGGATCAAGTCGGTTTGTCTGAACGACAAGATTTTTATCCTAGCCAACTGTCAGGTGGACAACAACAGCGTATCGGGATCGCCCGTGCGTTGGCGTTGAATCCTAAGGTCATCTTGTTTGATGAACCTACCTCGGCATTGGACCCGGAACTAGTGGGACAGACATTGGCGCTGCTCAGAGAAATTGCGGAAGCCGGTGCGACCATGGTATTGGTGACCCATGAAATGAAATTCGCGTATGAAGTAGCAGACAAAGTCGTTTTCATGGAGAATGGACATATTGTTGAACAAGGCACACCGCAACAAGTATTCGAGGAAACCAAAGAAGAACGAACCAAAGCCTTTTTAGCCCGCTTTACCACACAGCTGGCCGGCTAACAACTATGCAGGGAGGAAATAGAATGGCCTATCAATTCGCACAACGTATCATGACATTAGAAGCATCTCCATTAAGAGAGAATGCAAAAAAAAATATGGAGTCTGCAGCAGCTATTTCCTTTGCTTACGGATTTCCACCGACAGAAGCATTTCCAATGGCTACATTGAAAGAGATCTCGCAAAAATTATATAACGAAGCGGACCCAGAGTCTTTCTTGCAGTATGGGGCATCAGAGGGGTATCCGCGCTTACGGACCTTGATCAAAGAACGTTTGCGTCAATTGTCAAATATCGATAACGAAGAGGAGGTGCTGGTGGTTTCGGGATCGACCCAAGCCATGGATTTGGCGGTAAAAGTCTTTTGTAATGAAGGCGATGTGGTGTTATGCGAGGAGCAAACATTTTCCGGTGCGGTGAATGCTATCAAAGGATATGGGGCGATACCAGTGCCGGTACCGATGGATCTTGCAGCAGAATCAATGGATCTTGACGCTTTAGAAACAATCCTCAAAACAGACGCAAGAGTGAAAATGTTGTATCTGATCCCCACTTTCCAAAACCCTTTAGGCACATCAATGCCATTGGAAAAACGTAAAGCCATTTATGCATTGGCATGTCAATATGATGTGCTGATTTTTGAAGACGATCCTTACGGTGAGTTGTTGTATGAAGGTACACCGATCCCTAAGATGAAAACATTAGATACCGAAGGACGAATCATTTATGCGGGATCTTTTTCAAAAATTTTGGCACCCAGCAGCCGGATTGGTTTTATGATGGCTGCTGGTCCTGCAATGGAAAAATTGATTTTGGCCAAGCAATCCGCCGATTCCCACACCAATTTTTATTGGCAAGTGGTATTGGCCGAATATATGGATCATCATGATTTCGAAGGTCATGTGGCCCAATTGACCTTGTTGTATCAAGAGAAATATGCCCGCATGCTGCAAGCATTACAGGCACTGCCAACGGATAAGCTTACCTTTATCAAACCAACAGGCGGCTATTTTATCACCTGTTTCCTATCGACTGAGATGGACGCAGAGCGGTTCTATGATTACCTTGATGAGGCGAAAGTTGCGGTCATTCCAGGCAACATCATGAGTGTTGCGGGAAAAGGCTATGAGCATTCATTTCGGCTGAATTTTACGAAGCCGACATTGGCACAGATCGATCAAGGGATCGCTTTATTAGGTGATGCGTTGGAATACGCTATGCCGCCAGCATATGAAGGGGTCATTTAGGAGGTGTTGCCAATGAAATTGATTTATTACGGGGTAAGTGAAGAGGAAATTGCTTATATCGAACGGTGGCAATTTATCCACAAAACACCAGTGACGATCGTAATGGAGGGCTTGTCTTGGGAGAATATCCATTTGGCAGCAGGGCACGACGGCATCTGTTTGTATCCTAGTCTGGCTATGCAGCAAGATGAGTCCCTGTACCAACGCTTGCATATTTTAGGGATGAAGCAGTTATCGATCAAATCAACGGGGGTCGACGGTGTTCGTTTTGACTGGGCGCAAAAGCATCAGTTGACGGTCACCAATGTCCCTTCTTATAGCCCAACATCGGTGGGCCATTACACTGTGATGTCGATCTTGATGGCTTTACGCAATATTCCAGCAATGATCAAAGGAAAACTTGATCGACGGTCTGTGATTGGTCGGGAGCTACAAGACGTAACAGTCGGTTTGTTAGGCACTGGTCGAATCGGTGCTCTAGTCGCAGAAGCGATTTATCATATGGGGGGACATGTGATTGCCACTAGTAGGAGTGAAAATCCTCGGTTGAAGGGGATTGTCGAATATGTGTCCTTTGAGACCTTGATTGCTGCATCGGACGTCTTGTCGATCCATATCCCGCTGACAAAAGCATCAGAAGGGCTATTTTCGGCCTCTGTTTTTGCACAGATGAAGCCTGGCAGTTGTCTGGTCAATACGGCACGTGGGGGAATCGTTGATACGGATGCGTTGATTGCCGCACTCGCGCAAGGGCGTTTGTCTGGTGCTGTATTAGACGCTATCGCCAATGAAGAACGGTATTTTTCAGTTGGGTGGGATCAAAATCCTTATTATCAACAGCTGAATCAACTGCCAAATGTGCTTTTGACCCCGCATATTGCGTATTATACCCAATTGGCTGTACAAGAAATTGCAGAAACAGCTTTGAACAATGCAAGAGATATTTTGCTAGAAGGACAATCTGCCAATACGATCGCGCTTTGAGCGATAGAAAAGAAAGGGTGGGAGTATGCTGCAAGCAGAAATCAAAGGATTGAAGAAGTCTTTCGATAAACAAGTCATCTTAAAAAATGTTGGCTTACAAATTGAACGTGGGGAAGTTGTATGCATCATTGGTCCTAGCGGCTCTGGAAAAACGACCTTTTTGCGTTGCTTGAATTTGTTGGAGCAGCCTGATGCGGGGAGTTATTCTATCGGTGACTTCCAGTATGATCTCGCACATATTGGCAAAACCCAACGATTGGAGATCGCCCGCAAAACAGCGATGGTCTTTCAATCCTATGAGCTGTTCAGCCACATGAATGTGTTGCAAAATGTGGCGGAAGGACTACGCACACCACGGCGTTTCCCAAAAAAACTGGCAGAAAAAGCAGCGTTATCTGCCTTAGAAAAAGTGGGTTTGGCAGATAAAGCTATGATGTATCCTAGTCAACTGTCTGGCGGACAGCAACAACGTGTAGGTATCGCCAGAGCGATGGCTTTGACGCCAGAATTATTACTGTTTGATGAACCAACTTCAGCGCTCGATCCAGAACTTGTCGGTGATGTCCTAAATGTCATGAAGCAACTGGCTGATAGTGGGCAAACGATGATCATCGTGACGCATGAAATGCAATTTGCACAAGAAGTCGCGGATAAAGTGATATTCATGGCGGATGGTGTGGTGGTAGAAGCGGGAACACCAGAAGAAATTTTTGAGGATCCGCAAGAAGAACGTACACAGCAATTTTTGACACAAGTACGTTTTCAATTAGCTGTATAGAAGCGAGGCACAATATGGAAAAGGTGAACAGCTCTAGTCGGCTTTGGTCGAAAGATTTTTACTTAGTGATGGTGGTCACGGCACTAGCAATGACAGCCATCACGACCCAAATGGGGACCATGCCGTTATATGTTGCTTCTTTAGGTGGTTCTAAAGCAGTATCTGGCGCCATTGTAGGTGTCTTGGGTCTATCTGCTTTGTTTTGCCGTTTGCCAATCGGTGTGGCATTGGATCGATATGGACGCAAAGTCTTGCTTTGTATGGGATTAGCCATTCTGTTGATTGATTTTAGTTTATTGAATCTGCTGCAGGGGCTATTGATGCTTTTTTGTCTGCGCATCTTGCAAGGGGTGGGCAATAGTTTGCAAGCGACAGCAGCAGCGACGATGGCAGTTGATACGATTCCTGAAGGCAAATTAGCAGTCGGATTGGGGGATTTCAGTATCGCCCAGGCTGTGCCGAGTGCCATCGGCCCGTTGATAGGACTTGCTGTTGTAGAAAATTATGGATTTCCTGTACTTTTTCGGATGGCTGTCTTGTTGAGCGGAACAGCTTTTTTGTTGAGTTTCTTTTTGAAAGAACAGCCCTTTTCACGGAGGAATACGCACTCTGGCGAAGCGAAATCATCGTTACGAGAACTGCTTCGCATCAAAGCGGTTGTGTTTCCTAGCGGTATCCTTTTTTTGATATGCTTTGCCAATTCTGGCGTGGTGGCGTTTATTGCACAATATGCCCTTGAACGTGAGATTATCGGCGCAGGCTATTATTTTACGGTCATGTCGATCATGACGGTCACAACACGGGTCGTATTTCCACGTTTGCTCGCCAAAATCCAAACGGCTACATTGATTTATGGCAGTTTATTATTGATTTTGGTTTCTTTTTGTCTGTTGCCATTTACGACACAGCTCAGCGGCTTGCTTCTGGCCGCGAGTTGTTATGGTGTCGGTTATGCCGGCTTATTGCCTGTGATGAATACGATTGTATTAGAATCGGTGTCTGAGGCGCAGCGAGGGCAAGGGACAGCGGTATTTTCAGCAGCCTTAGATGTAGCTTATGGAGGTGGGGCTTTTTTGTGGGGAATCATCGCCAGTCTTTTTGGCTTTGACATGATGTTTTTTGGGTGTGGTCTGTTTGCTTGTGGGGCGATGATTGTTTATCGCTATTTCCAATTATCTCAGCGTTGATGTTAGGAAATTTAACATACGATGTAATCTGCAACTTGCGCTTCTGTTGTTTTCTCGATAAACTGAGAGAATAATGAGAACGGGGGATGATTATGGATAACTTAGACCGCAAGATACTGAACATCATGCAGCAAAATGCCCGAGTCACTGTCAAACAGATCGCAGAGCAATGCTTTATTTCATCGCCATCTGTTTCTGTGCGGGTACAAAACCTTGAAACCCTTGGGTATATCCGTTCTTATCAGGCACTGATCGACTACCAAAAACTTGGTTATCTGATCAAAGCGTATGTCCATTGCGCAGTGAATGCCAAAGATAAAGAAGCCTTCTATGCCTATATCGCAGACATCCCAAATGTGATCGAGTGTGACTGTATCACTGGAGATTATTCTATGCTCTTGAAGGTTTATTTTAGTGATACGGTCGTCTTGGATCGGTTTATCACAGATTTGCAATTTTATGGGGATACCAAAACCCACATTGTATTTTCAACGAATGTCGGACCACGAGGGTTGCAAGTGCCAGTCGATGACCAGTGACCCCTGTATATAAAAAAAGCGTGCCTGTCTATGTGAGATAAGCGCGCTTTTTGGGTTTTCAGAATTGATATCCTCGAGAGGGAACTGGCGTCGAGAAAACGATTTGGGTGTTGGTTCGACCGAATTTTTGCAAGTCATTGATAAAGCTGTCCAATGATTTCGTAGAAGGGAAAACGACTTTGATTAACATTGAATAAGGGCCGGTGACACAATCACATTCCAACACATTGGGGATCGCCTGTATGAAAGGATAGAAACTTGCTTTTTGCTGTGGTTCGATCGACAGGTGGATAAATGCTTTGATCGGCAAGCCGGCTTGTTCATAGTCAATCGTCGCTTGATAATACAACAATTGCTCGGTTTCTTCTAAATGTTTTATTCGTTGGGAAACAGCAGGTGCAGTGATGAATAACGCTTCACTTAACTTTTTGATCGATAACCGACCATTTTGCTGCAACAGATTCAACAACTTTTTATCTAGTTCATCCAAATACTTTCCTCTTTTCTGTTTTTGTACTGTTTCTCTTTGTTTTTCAAAGTGAAAGGAATCAATTTCAAGGATTAACAAAGAGGTGGCTGAAAAGGCTCGTGTCTTTTTCTCTTATGTGATATTTTATCACATATAATACAAAAAGGGGCGTTTAAATCATGATGAGGATCGAATCAGATACAATTGGCAGTCTACCTATATACGAGGGGGCTTATTATGGTATTCATAGTTATCGCGCAAAAGAAAATTTTGCTTTCACTGATCAAAAAGTTGATCTGACGATGATCAAACAAGTAGCACGTATCAAAGCCGCAGCTGCGCTAGCCAATCAACAATCTGGCACGCTATCCAAAGAAAAAGCACAAATCATTGTGACTGCTGCGGAAGAAATCATCATGGGCAAGTGGGATGAAGAATTTATTGTTGATACATTTCAGGGGGGAGCAGGAACATCCACCAACATGAATGTGAATGAAGTGATCGCCAATCGCGGGTTAGAATTGATGGGGCATAAGAAAGGGGAATATCAATATCTTCATCCCTTAGACGATGTCAATCAAAGCCAATCCACCAATGATGTCTATCCTAGTGCTGGGAAACTGGCTTTGCTTGTATATATTGAACAATTGGCTGAAGCGCTGGTACAGTTGATTGACAGATGGCATATGAAAGCGAAAGAATTTCAGCACGTGGCAAAAATGGGGCGAACCCAACTGCAAGAGGCGGTGCCAATGACAGTAGGGGAAAGTTTCGCTGCATATGCCCACAGTTTGACGCGTTGCCGTGAACGGCTGCACCACTTATCGGCAGAACTATTGACCTTAAATATGGGTGGGACAGCCATTGGGACAGGTCTTAATGCGTCCTATCGCTATCAAGAATACCTCTATCAAGAATTGAACCGACGTTTTCCAAGACCTTTACGGCCAGCGAATGACCTGATTGATAGTACACAGCATACCGACAGTTTCGCCTCGATTTCAGGTGGATTAAAAACGATTGCCATCACATTGAACAAAAGCGCCAATGATCTGCGTCTCTTAGCCAGCGGTCCGCGAACTGGTTTTCATGAACTCAACTTGCCAGCAAGACAAGCAGGCTCATCGATCATGCCGGGCAAAGTCAATCCAGTCATTCCAGAAGTTATCAGTCAAATTGCATTTCAAGTGATTGGAAATGACGGTGCCATCACCTTTGCGGCAGCTTCCGGAGAATTGGAATTGAATGCTTTTGAGCCGGTGATGTTCCATAATTTATTTGAATCATGTCAACTGTTGACCAAAGCGTGTCAAATTTTTGCCGATAAATGTGTGGCAGGTATTACCGTCAATGAAACAGCTTGTTCGAAAGCTGTAAATAACAGTACAGGGACTATTACAGCCCTTTCACCGCAAATTGGTTATGAAAAAGCCACTGCTTTTGTCAAAGAAGCATTGGAAAAAAATTGTTCCATCGAGGAGCTATTAAAGCAAGAAGAATTCTTGCGGACAGAAACTTATCAGTAAGGAAAAACTGAAATATCCATATACCTAAAAGCCTAAAAGCATAAAAAAATAAAAAACTTATCTGTAGTAGGGATTTGTGTCTGGTAAAAGACACTCAATCTCGCTGAGGATAAGTTTTTTAGATTTTTGTCAATGAGTCAAACAAAAGTATGGTAATCCATCTTAAAATTTATATAGACAGAATGATATTCAGTTTAACTCAGGAGAGTGTAAAATATTTTGTGTAAATAGAAAAAAGGAAGTCCCTTCTGTAGAATAGAGTTACCACAACACATTCACAGAAGAGAGGACTTCCCTATGAACGATTTTACTACAGAAATTCTAAAGACTCTAGCGAACAAAGGCGATTTGAATGAATTATTCCGTGTCCATTTGGAGAAAGCAGTCAATACGCTTCTCAAAACGGAGTTAACGGCTTTCCTAGATTACGAAAAGTATGATCGCATTGGTTTTAACACGGGTAATTCTCGTAACGGCTCCTATGACCGTACGGTCAAGACCGAGTATGGGGAACTTCATCTCCAGATTCCGCGCGACCGCAATGGTGAGTTCAAGCAACAGACTGTTCCTGCTTATAGACGGACGAATGACACGTTAGAGGAGACCGTCATTCACCTCTTCCGAAAAGGTATTACCATGTCGGAAATCGCAGACTTGATTGAGAAAATGTAGGGGCATCACTACACGCCCCAAACCATGTCCAATATAACAAAATCATTTACAGAAGAGGTAACGGCGTTTAAAGGGCGGGAGCTTCATGACCGTTATTCTGCTATTTATATGGACGCAACGTATATTCCGTTAAAGCGGAAAACCGTCGCCAAGGAAGCTATTCATATCGCAGTTGGCATTCGCCCGGACGGATCAAAGGAAGTATTGAGCTATGCGATTGCACCGACTGAATCCATCACGATTTGGGAGGAAATTTTATTGGACCTTCAAGAGCGCGGTTTGAAAAATGTCCTCCTGTTCATCACGGATGGCTTAAAGGGGATGGTAGGAGCGATTAGTCGGTTCTATCCCAAAGCTCGTTTTCAACATTGTTGTGTACACGTTTCCCGTAATATCAGTCACAAAGTGCGTGTCGATGATCGTAAGGAAGTCTGTGATGATTTTAAAATGGTGTATCAAGCCTCATCTAAAGAGGTGGCGTTGGAAGCACGTGGTGCTTTTGCGGAAAAATGGAAAACCAGCTATCCAAAAGTGGTTGAATCGATTCTTTCGAACGATCACTTGCTCACTTTCTATGATTTCCCCTTGGCCATACGCAAGAGTATTTATTCTACGAACTTGATTGAATCCTTTAATAAGCAAATCAAGAAATACAGCCACCGCAAGGAATAGTTCCAAAACGAAGAGTCGATGGAACGTTTCTTAGTCTCGTCTTTTGATACTTACAACCAAAAATTCCTAGGTCGCAGTCATAAAGGCTTTCAACAGGCCGAAGGCGAACTTGAACAAATGCTAAGCCAACTGATTGAGAATTAGAAACAATCTGCAGTAGGGAAGAATCATTTACACAAAATTATTGACGCTCCCCTCAAAATTCTTAATCTTGTTCTTTATTTATATTTAAAAATGAATACAAGATAACTTAATTTTGAAAACATTATAAATGAAAGCGCTATTGACAAATATAATTGTTAGATGGTAACATAATTAAGTAAACGTTTACGTTGTTTTTGGTTTTGTTTCTTCATTTTTTTTAGCATTTTAAGTAAACGGTTACGTAAAATTATTAAAAGGAGCAGAGTAAATGAAAAAGATGCATAAATTTTTAACAGGTTCAATTGTATTAGGTAGCATGTTTGCTCTCACCGCCTGCGACGGTGAAACAAACAAAGAAGCCAAAACCGATGCTGATGGAAATATTGTTATGACCATAGGTCAACAAACACAGCCCAACTCTAAACTTCCTGAAGGAGATTCTTACGCGGATAATGCTTACAGAAGACTGATTAAAGAAGAATTAGGGGTTAGTATTGAAAGTGCATTTGAGGCAAATGGCGATGATTTTACAAGACAAGTGTCACTTGCTATCGCTTCGGGTGATCTTCCAGACGTAATGGTTGTTAGTAGAGATGAAATGGAAGAATTGGCAGATAATGATTTAATTGCTGACTTGACCGATGTGTATGAGGAATATGCTAGTGATAACATCAAAAGTATTTACGAATCTTTTGACAATGTGCAAATTGATTCTGCAAAAATTGATGATCAATTAATGGGGCTTCCAGGCACCGCAAATGATTTCGGCCCAAATTTGGTTTGGCTTAGACAAGATTGGTTAGATGACCTAAATATCAAATTGGATGAAGATGGCAACCATGCAATTACGTTGGATGAGTTAGAAACTACAGCGAAAACATTTAAAGAAAAAGACGCAGGGGGAACAGGGAAAACACAAGGTTTAGCATTTGCCAATTGGCTAACTTCGGATAGCCATGGAGGGTCTGGATATACAGCAACAGCCATATTCAATTCCTTCAATTCTTACCCTAAAAATTATTTAGTTGGTGAAGATGGACAATTAGTCTATGGATCAAATACAGAAGAAACGAAAGAAAGTTTGAGTTATGTCAAACAGCTGTTTGATGAAGGTGTCTTAGATGATCAGTTTGGCACTAGAACCTACGACGATATCAATGCCATGATGATCAATGGAGAGCTTGGCATTATACCTGGACCATGGCATTTATCTGATTGGGCATTGGTTCAAGCCAAAACAGCCAATCCTGATGCCACATTTACGCCATATGCAATTGAGAGTAGTGATGGACAAGTAAATGGTGTGAGTAAGCCTGGTGTAGGTGGTTATGTTGTTGTAAGTAAAGATTTTTCTAATCCTGAATTAGTTGTAAAAATTATTAACTTGTTATTTGATGAAGTACCAAATTCAGCAGATATGGAAAAAGATTATCCTGAAATTTATGCCTATGCTCAACAAGCTGTAGATGGCTCAGTTCGACCAGTAAATATTGAAATGTTTAAAAATTTAAGTGAAATATCTGATGCAGTAGAAGCGTCTCAAGCGGCTGAAGGTGAGATAAATATTGATGATATTTCAAGCTTCACTGTAAAAAATAATGCGGAAAAGATCAAAGCCTATCTAGATGATCCAAGCAATGCAGATCCAACAGATTGGGCCGTTTATGCATCTAGATTATTGGCTGTAGATAATGTAATGAACAGTGTACGAGAAGAAAATATCTACAATGAAGTTACGCCATTTACGACATTTGAGACAATCAAAGCAAGTGAGCGCAATGGTGCCCAAATTTCGAAACTAGAAGAAGAGACCTTTATCAAGTTTGTCACAGGAGAAGAATCTTTAGATAATTTTTCTTCTTATGTAGACACGTGGAACAGTCAAGGAGGACAAGCAATTTTAGAAGAGATGCAAAAGCTCGCGGATAAATAAGCGTTTTTTTTAATAAAGGTAGAGCATTTGTTCATTACTACAAATGCTTTACTATTCTTATCAAGTAAGGAGAAAGTGTATGGACAAGCTGGCAGTAAAAAAGAAGAAATTGTTCTCTAAGGACCAATGGCTATTTATCGCAATGATTGCCCCAGGAATAATTTTTCTATTAATCTTCTCATATGCACCAATGTTTGGTCTCGTTATGGCATTTCAAGATTTTGTGCCCGCTCGCGGTTTCTTAGGCTCTGATTTTGTAGGATTAAATAATTTTATCTATATTTTCAATTTGCCAGATATTTGGCAAGTAACATACAATACGGTGTTTATCGCAGTAGGAAAAATTATCCTGAATACAATTATTCCAATTATTTTTGCCATATTGTTAAATGAAATTCGAATCAAATGGATGAAAAAAACAATGCAAACGATTGTGTATCTACCTTATTTTTTATCATGGGTAATCTTAGCTTCAGTCATTCTCAATTTATTTAATTTAGATGGTACGGTGAATCAAGTATTGCAAAATCTGGGCTTTGATCGAATCAACTTTTTGGGTAGCAATACGGTGTTTCCGCATTTGTTGATTTGGACAGACGTATGGAAAGGCTTTGGCTACAATTCCATTATTTTCTTAGCTGCGATTACATCTATTGATCCCGGTTTATATGAAGCAGCAACAATGGATGGCGCTAGCTGGTTTCAACGAGTGAAGCATGTCACGATTCCGGGCATGATGTCCTTTATTATTTTGATAACAATCTTGGCTTTGCCAGGTATTCTAAGTGCCGGATTTGATCAGGTGTACAACTTATATTCTCCGCCAGTTTATGCAAGTGGGGATGTACTAGATACCTATATTTATAGAATTGGATTAATCGGTCGTGATTATAGTTTAGGGGCTGCAGTAGGTCTTGTTCGATCAATCATCGGTTTAATTTTGATTTATGTATCGAATAAAGCTGCCGAAAAAGCAACCAATCGCGTGATGTTTTAATTCGCTGAAGGGAGAAAAAAATGAAGGAAAAATTTGGTATTCGTCAATTTGTGATCTATGTAATTGTTATTCTATTAACCCTATCTTGTTTAGTCCCTTTATTAAACGTATTGTCCCTTTCATTAAGTAGTTCTCAAGCGGCTGCAGGAAATCAAGTTGGGCTTTGGCCAGTTGATTTCACGTGGGCAGCGTACGAAAGAATCATTAATGATACACAGTTTTGGCGGTCATTTGGCATTTCTGTTTTTCGAGTATTTGTTGCGTTGATTTTGAATTTAGTCATGATTGTTACCTTAGCCTATCCGTTATCCAAATCAAAAAAAGTGTTTCGGACAAGAAGATTCTTTATGGGTTTAATGGTGTTTGCGATGTTGTTTAACGGTGGGATGATTCCAACGTATTTGATTGTTCGCAATCTGGGGTTAATCAACAGCGTTTGGTCGTTAATATTACCTGGAGCTGTGCCTATAGGTAGTGTCATTTTGGTGATGAACTTTTTCCGTGGTGTTCCTAAATCACTTGAAGAGTCTGCGTTGCTAGATGGAGCAAATGCATTTGATGTGTTGCGCAAAATCTATATTCCAATATCTTTGCCTTCGCTAGCAACTGTATCTTTATTTAGTATTGTTGGCAGTTGGAATGATTTCTTTGGTGGCTTAATTTATATGACAAAAATTGAAAATTACCCGTTAATGACGTATATTCAATCGCTATCTGTCAATATTGCAGAAACCTTGCAAAATGCTAGTGGTATGACGTCAGAGCAGTTGCAAAGCCTATTGGCTGTGTCGGATCGTAATTTGAATGCAGCCAAAATTATTGTTGCAATTGTCCCATTGTTAGTTATTTATCCATTTTTACAGAAATACTTTGTCCAAGGAATTGTCGTTGGCGCTGTAAAAGAATAATATGAAGCATAATACGGGGATGAAAAAACAAATCAATGGCTTGAACTAAGAACGTAAGAAAGAAAGGAAGTAAATCAATGAACTCTTTTTTTCGAATAGATGGTCCTGTATATAACGTCTTGATGAAGTTATGGAGTCTGCTCGTTCTCAATTTGTGTATGTTAATTGGAAGCATCCCGATTATCACGATTGGTGTAACGATCAGTGCGGCTTATTCAGTTTGTTTTAAATTGCAAGAAGCGAATGATACGCGTATCTTAGGAAATTTTATTTTGGCCTATAAACAGAATTTCAAGCAAGCAATAGGCTTTAGTATTCTTCAAACAATGGTTTTTTTCATTGTTCTAGTTGATTTGAATTACATGATTCATTCAGAACAAAAAAATGTCATTGGGTTAATAGGCGTATCCATTGTTGGTCTGATTCTTTTGTTAAGCAGCCAATACACGTATGGATATATCGCGCGTTTTAGAGATTCAGCGAGGTCTATCTTCATGAACTCTATGAAGCTTTTTATAGCAAACTTTTGGATGAGCGTGATACTGTCTCTCATAACGTTGTTCTTATGCGTTTTGGTGGGAACATCACCCATTGCATTTGTGTTTATTTTGTTTATAAGTATCTTTATTGGCTGTAGTTTTCTTATATTCTTAAAGTCATTATTAGTGTTAAGTGTGTTTAAAAAATATGAATTGTCAAAGGAGCGGTAACATGAGTGCATGGTGGCAAAAAGCAGTGGTATATCAAATTTATCCGAGAAGTTTTCAGGATAGCAACGGTGACGGGATTGGAGACATTCCAGGTATTATTTCGCGGTTAGATTATTTGCAATTTTTAGGAATTACGGCCATTTGGCTATCTCCTGTATATCAATCGCCCAACGATGATAATGGGTATGATATTAGTGATTATGAAGATATTATGAGTGAGTTTGGTTCGATGGATGATATGAAAAAACTAATTCATGAGGCCGATAAAAGAGAAATAAAATTAGTGATGGACCTTGTTGTCAACCACACTTCTGATGAGCACGCTTGGTTTGTAGAAGCAAAAAAAGGCAAGGACAATCCATACCGTGATTATTATGTATGGAGAGACCCAATCAATGGTGGGGTTCCCAATGACTTGCACTCAACATTTAGTGGAAGTGCATGGACATTGGATGAACAATCAGGACAATACTATTTACATCTTTTCAGTAAGAAACAGCCAGATCTGAACTGGGAAAACGAAAAAGTTCGTCAAGAAGTGTATGACATGATGAATTTCTGGTTAGACATGGGGATTGGCGGTTTCCGAATGGATGTGATTGATTTAATCGGAAAACTACCAGATCAAGGCATCACAGGGAATGGTCCACTTTTACATACCTACCTACAAGAAATGAATCAAGCAACATTTGGCTCTCTTGATGTGATGACTGTGGGGGAAACATGGGGGGCAACACCCGAGATTGCAAAATTATATTCGGATCCTGAGCGAAAAGAGCTTTCGATGGTTTTTCAATTTGAACACATCGGGTTAGATCAACAAGAGGGGAAAGATAAATGGGATCTAAAGACACTATCTATAGGTCAATTAAAGAAGGTTTTATCCAAGTGGCAAACATCGTTGGGCCATCAAGGATGGAATAGCCTCTTTTGGAATAATCACGACTTACCAAGAATTGTTTCTCGCTGGGGAAATGATAAAGAGTATCGTGTTGAAAGTGCAAAAATGTTTGCTATTCTTTTGCACATGATGAAAGGAACACCTTATATTTATCAAGGTGAAGAAATTGGAATGACAAACTGTCCAATTTCTTCTATTGAAGAGGTAGATGATATCGAGAGTATTAATATGTATAACGAGCGCTTGGCTCAAGGGTATACTAAAGAATCCATTCTATCATCGATTAATGCTAAGGGACGTGACAATGCACGAACACCGATGCAATGGGATGAAAGTGAGAATGCTGGGTTTACAAAGGGAACACCATGGTTACATGTAAATCCAAATTATCCAATGATTAATGTTAAGGAGAATTTAGCAGATACGAATTCAATTTTTTACACATATAAAAAATTAATTGAAATGCGTAAAGAGCATGAGATTGTAGTATGGGGCGAATATGAACTAATAGAAGGAACACCGGAAGAAGTATTTGCCTATTATAGATTATTGGACGGAGAAAAATGGTTAATCGTTGCGAATTTTTCAGCATATAAGAAAACGTTTATGTTATCAGAAGCAATTGAAGAAGTACTTATTCATAATTATCAAGATACATTACCTAAAATAGGCGAACTATCATTGAAGCCTTATGAAGCATTTGTTGCAAAAATTTAAAAATTATTAGAAGGAGACTAGAATGACTCAAACAGTTTTTCAGGGGAAATATTACCGAATAACTCTTTTAACGAATCAGTTAGCTCGTATGGAATACAGTGTAGAATGACAATTTGAAAACCGACCTACCCATACCATTGTCAATCGAATATTTGAATAACCGGAAGTCTCATTTTCTGAGACCGAAGACCAATTAGACATTCATACGCCGAATATAGACCTGTTTTATGAGAAAGAGAAGGAATCTAATGAATATACTGTCTCAATGGATGTACGTTTTGCAACAGGGTATATTCATCATTGGCGCTTTGGTGACAATGAATGGAATTTAAAAGGAACTACTCGAACACTGGACGGAGCAGACGGGGAAGTGCCCCTGGAAAATGGTATCCTGAGTCGGAATGGAGTCACAATGCTTGATGATGCAATATCCTTTGCGTTAGATGAAAGGCATCACCCTGTAAAGCGGCAAGGAAGTGAAGTGGACTATTATCTTTTTGCTTATGGGCATGATTATTTCCAAGCACTAAAAGATTTTTATCATTTGACTGGAGAAACGCCATTGTTGCCGCGTTATGCGTTAGGAAATTGGTGGAGCCGTTATTGGAAATATACGGAAGAGAGTTACCTCAGCCTGATTGAGCAATTTAAAGACGAAAAGATCCCTTTGTCTGTTTCGGTTATTGATATGGATTGGCATTTAACAGAAGTTCCTGAACGGTTTGGGAACGGTTGGACAGGGTACTCATGGAATCAACAACTATTTCCAAATCCAAAACGCTTTTTGAAAGCACTGCGTGACCGTGGCCTTGCTATTACATTAAATGTTCATCCAGCTGATGGCATTCGCGCATTCGAGCATGCCTATCCACGGGTAGCGACACGCTTACATCTTGACCAAGAAATAGAAGAGTCTGCTCGATTTGATTTAAATGATGAAAACTTCCGCGTGAGTTACTTCGAGGATGTACACCATCCAATGGAAGAAGATGGTGTTGATTTTTGGTGGATTGATTGGCAACAAGGAACAACAAGTGAAGTTGCTGGTTTAGATCCGCTTTGGCAGTTGAACCATTATCATTTTCTTGATCAAGCAAATCGTAAGCACGATCCATTGATTTTATCACGTTATGCCGGCCCTGGGAGTCATCGTTACCCTATTGGTTTCTCAGGAGATACCGTTATCACTTGGGCATCTCTTGATTTTCAACCGTATATGACAATAACAGCTTCTAATATCGGCTATTCATGGTGGAGTCATGATATTGGTGGCCATATGTCAGGATACAAGGATGAAGAATTATCGTTACGGTGGTTACAGTTTTGGTGTCTTTAGTCCAATCAATCGATTGCATAGTTCGTCCAGCGCGTTTACTAGTAAAGAGCCGTGGAACTTTGAACCGACAATTGCCACAATTATGAAAGATTATTTACAACTTCGTCATGCTCTGTTGCCTTATTTATATACGGCAAATGTACACACACACGAACAAGGTGAGCCGTTGATGCAGCCTATGTATTACCGCTATACGGAAATAGATGATGCCTATCGTACACGTAATCAGTACTTCTTTGGGTCAGAATTGTTGATTGCACCAATTACTCAACAAATGGATAAAGCGACAAAGCTAGGAAAAGTAGATGTCTTTTTACCACAAGGGGACTGGTTTGATTTTTTCAGAAATTGTCGTTATGAAGGCGATACGACGATCACCATGGATCGTCCGTTAAATAACATTCCTGTTTTAGCAAAAGCAGGGGCAATTTTGCCACTGGACGCACATCCTGAAGAAACGAAGGCGAATGAATTACCTGCAACAATTCGTTGGGAAATCTTTCCAGGGAGTAGCAATCAGTATGAATTAATTGAGGATATAAAGGGTTTGCGTTGCATCACCCGTGTTCAATTGGATAATGATGCACAAACGTTAATGATTGAAACGAATGGGGAAAAGAGCATCTTATCGAAAAATCGCCAGCATGAATTCCACTTACGTGTTACAGATGAAGTACAAATAAATGGAGATGTGCGCTCATCTATCTACGATAATCAATCAAAAGAACAGATCATTTTAATTCATCAACCAGAAAAGCAACAAACTTTCCAACTTGCAGGATTTGCTTATAGCAAAACACAAATAAGTGAGCAAGACGTATTTGATATTTTAAAACGATCCAACATAGAAAATGAAACCAAGGATCAATTATGGGCACGCTATCAAAAGGAAAAAAGTAAAAAGAAACGATTCAATTTATTTTCGCAATTGCCTTCCAGTGATTTATCACAAGCGTTATTTGAATGTGAATATACAGATCAGCGTATGGACTGAGTATCCACTAGCCGAATTATATTGATGGCCGCCTTAACTTGTTGCAAATAGTAACAGGTTGGCTACATTATAGTTCGAATTTTTTTGATAGAACGGCATTTCTTCAATAAGATATTGAAAGGAGCAAATATGAAAAAGAAATATTGGAGAGTAATGAGTGTAGCGTTAACTATTGTCGTAGTTTTTGGAGTGATTGGAATGATTGGAATGAGTAAAGAAAAACAAGGCAATATTTCAATTGATAACGTATCTGCAAACAAATCAATGTATCAGCCTGGGGAGAAGGTAAACGTAACTATCTCACTAAGAGATGAGGCCAAGAAGAATCAGGGATTCTATGAATTAGTAGTGACACATTTGGGAGAAATCGTGGCCCAACAAACAGATGCATGGCAGACAATCAACGGTCGAGGAGAGCTAAAGATTGAGTGGGAGCCACCACATACCGATTTTAAAGGATATCTGTTGCAAATCAAAGTAAATAACGAAGCAGGTAAGACAATTACACAGACAAATAAGGCAATTGATGTCTCTAGCACATGGACAAAATTTCCGAGATATGGGTATTTGACGAATTTTGATAAAGATATTGATACAAAAGCAATCATTGAACAAATGAGTCAATGGCAATTAAATGGTATTGAATATTATGATTGGAAATATCTTCATCATCAATTAATTCCTGAAGATGGTTCAATGGAATGGCAAGATTGGGCAGGACGAATAATTAGTGGAGAAACAGTCAAGCGTTATATTGCGGATGCCAGAGCCAAAGGCATGACAAATATGTCATATAATATGATTTATGCAGCGACCAATAATTATGCTCAGTATGGTATTAAAGAAGAGTGGGGATTATGGTATGCAGAAGATCACGATGTTGGTAAAAATAAAGGGGATCGTTTTCAATTTTCAATGGGGGCAAGTCCTACCGGCCAATCCAATCTTTTTTTCTTTGATATACAAAATTCCGAATGGCAAGACTATATTTTATCAAAAAACTTAGAAGCCTTACAGATAATGGGTTTTGATGGTTGGCATGGAGACACCGTCGGCGAATGGGGCAAAATGTGGACCTATGACATGATTGGGGACGAGACCAAAGGTATTTATGTTAAAGATGGTTATAAAGAATTCTTAGATAAGGCAAAAGACGAATTAGATGGCTATCAATTATCATTTAATCCCGTAGGTGCTCAAGGGATTGAACAAGTAAATACATCAGCTGTTGATGTTTTATACGCAGAAATTTGGCCATGGGATACATCGAGTGATGGAGAACAGTACAATACCTATCAAAGTCTAAAAAATGTGATTGATAAATCAAGGGCTCAAAGTGGAGGCAAATCTTTGATAATTCCCGCATACATGGAATATGACTATGCAGAAAGTGTGATAGATGAGCCTTTTAATTTGTCAGCTGTGCTTCTAACAGATGCTGCCGTATATGCAGCAGGTGGGTCACGTATAGAGATAGGTGATGGCGATAAAATGCTATCTAATGAATATTTTCCTAAGCACAATTTGTATATGTCTGATGAACATGAAGAACGTCAAAAAGAATTACAGAATTTCATTGTTGCATATCAAAATCTTTTACGAGATGGATTAGAAGATAATGGACATCTGATTGAAGTTGTTAACCATGAGCATTCAAAAGACGGACAGCCGAATAAAGTCTGGGTATATAGTAAGTCAGGGAATGGTTTTGATACCATTCAAATGATTAATTTGCTTGGTGTGTCAGATAATGATTGGCGCGCCAATGAGGGCAAAAAGGAGACACCAACTATAATTGAGGATGTGACCATTAAGTATTATACGGATGCCTCATTTGAAAGTGCTTGGGTGACTTCACCAGATCCAGCATATAATTCTGTTGCTAAAGAATTAAAGATGGCATATGGTTCTGATACGCAAGGGAACTTTATTGAAATCACAGTTCCCTCATTGGAATATTGGAATATGATTTATTTTCGTTCTACAAAAAAATGAGAATCAAGCGAATACTTTTGCTGTTAAGCATGATTCTACCTTGAAAAGGTAAAGTATAATATGAACCAACTATTCTTCATTGTGAGATAATTGAAGAACAGTTGGTTTTTTCTACTAAAATCGCTCGAATTTTCTAGATATTTGTGTAATACTATAGCTAATAACGTAAGCGTTTACCCAGGAGGTTTTTATGCATTATACAATTAAAGATATTGCCAAGAAGGCGAATGTCTCGATAGCTACTGTTTCCCGAGTGATTAATGATCGTGGTGGATATAGTGAAGAAACAAAACAAAAAATTTTAACTATTGCGCACATGCTAGGATACAGTCCGAATAAATCCGCAGTATCCTTAGTAAGTAAAAAATCCGAACTAATTGGTATTATTATGCCACAGTATGCGACTACTTTTTATGGAGATGTTATCAGTGGTATCGAAGATGAGGCGTATCAAAGAGGATACAATGTTATATTGACCCACGCAGGTCTAGATGGATCCAGAATGAAGGAAAGTATAACGCTTATGAAGGAAAGAAATGTTGATGGATTTATTATTTTCTCTGTGGACTTATCAGCCGATGAAGTTAATTTGATTAAGAGCCATAACATTCCGTGTGTTTTACTTTCGGCAGACACGGTGAGTGGCGATATTCCTTTTATTAAGGTCAATGATGAAGAGGCGATTGCTGATGCGACTTCTTATTTAGTCAAGAAGGGAAGTCGAAAGTTAGCTTTGATTGGTGTAAATCCATCAGATCGTATTGCGGGTATAGCACGGATAAAGGGATTTAAAGAAGCATTAATCCATCATCAAATTGAATACTCTGATAGGGATATTTATTTTGGTGATTATAGTTTTGATACTGGAAAGCAGAATATGAAGGAAATTATTCACGCAGGTCTCGCCTATGACGGAATTGTCTGCGCCAGTGACGAGACAGCATTGGGAGTAATGTCAGCTTGTTCTGAAGCAGGAATTAAAATTCCCAATGAACTTTCAATAATAGGTTATGACAATTCATTAGCTGCAAGAATGAGTACACCAGCATTAACAACAGTGTCACAACCTTTTCATGAGATGGGTAGTGATGCAATTGGTATGTTACTAAAAATCGTGGATAAAGATGAAAAAGTAAAATCCAAAATTGTAAAGCACAAAATTGTAGTAAGAAATTCTGTTAAGTGAAATCACTCTAAAACGATAATTAAACAATGCAAAAATAATATTTAAATTTTTAAATTAATGTTAATGCCTTTTCGCTAGTTTAATAGTTTGAAAGTTCTATGTAAATCTTTTGAAACCAATGCGACACAATCGGATTGTGTCTCATTGGTGAAACGGGCGCTATCCATTGTGGCTCTAAGAGAAATGCACGTTTCTTTTTGAGCCTTTTTCTTTCACTCGTTTTAAATAAGACATATTACATGTTGTAATGGGATTAAGTCTTATTAGAAGGAAGAGAGAAAATGAAGACAGTTGAACCTATTCGAGACAAAAAAAAGATCGATGCCATGAAAGCAATTTTGGCTTCAGGAAAATATGGCCAACGAAATTTGGTTCTTTTTTCAATCGGGATCAATACGGCGTATCGAATTTCTGATTTGCGTCAATTAAAACTGGCCGATGTGTTAGAAATTACTCGTGGCTAAGTAGTGGTAAAAGATCGACTATCAATGAAGGAACAAAAAACGGCGAAACACAATTCGGTGTACATTTCCAATAAATTGCGAAAAACGATTTTAGAATATGTGCAGCAAGAATTTCCGGAGCAGCTCCTTCAGCAGGAATTTGATCACTACTTGTTTCCAAGTCGCAAAGGAACAAACGAACCGCTCAATCGCCAAAGTCTTTGGCGAATCATTCATGATGCTGGAACTGCAATCGGGTTAAAAGATATTGGGCCGCATTCGATGCGGAAAACGTTTGGCTACTTTCTCTACAAGCAAGGAACCAAAACAGAAATCATTCAATCGCTGCTTAACCATTCCTCCCAGCGTGAAACGTTACGTTACATAGGGATCACGCAAGAAGATAAAGATACCGCAGTGAAAAGTTTAGATCTATAATTCGAGTTAACAATGGAAAGTGGAGAAATGTAATGGAATTTTTGAAAAAAAATAAAAAATTTGTAGCGTGGGCTTTGTTGGTTACACTTGTCCTAATCCCTTTATTTATTCAAGTGCTTATTAATTGGGACACCATGAATAATGGATCAGATGATGGATGGTTAGGTTTTTGGGGTGGATATCTTGGATCTATTATTGGAGTCGTAGGAGCCTTAATCGTGATTCAAATCCAGTTGTCCAATGATAAGGAGCGTTTTGACAAGGAGACAAAAGCTAAAAATAAAGAGTTAGCAGAAGATAAGAAGCGCTTTGAATTACAAATTTTAGCTAGAGATAAAGAGCTAGAAGAAGAGAGAAAGGCTAGAAAATCAGAGCAAGTAGATAATACCTTCTTTAACTTGTTATTGCTTTTTAATGATCAAAAGAACACACTCTTGAAAGATAATAACCATTTTGAAGAATTAAGAGAAAGTATTTTTGATAATAGTGTTTTGGAATTAAGAAGAATGGGAATCGATAAATTATATGAGTCTAGTGATGAATTAATTTCAATTTTGGAGAACATGATTAAAGAATTCGATATTGATTTTAATTCCAGAAAAACACAATATTCTCAGAATGTTCTAGATTGTTTAAGTGCTATCAGGAAAGATTACATAAACCAGACAGCATATCTTCATAAATTTCATGTAGGTGAGGAAGACTATGAAGGTATCAAACCAGAAATCGATATGCTACAAGTAGTTTTTATGATTGAGGATGATTTAATTCAAAATATTAAAAATAAAAGGTTTGCAGAAAGACCACAAACGCTTAATTACAATTTAAATAAGCTAATTAATGAATTACAAGCTGTTTCCAGAGTCGATTTCCTTGATTCAAAATCAAAAAAGAATTTGGAAAAATTTATAGGAAAACTATTGCCTTACACGGATACTAGCAATTTGAATTTATTAGAATTACAATATAAAAAAGTTGCTATTGAAAACTCTATCAATGGATATTACGCTTCGATTGACTCCTTCTTTTCTATGATTTTAAGAATTTTAAGCTATATCCATGCAAATGTAGATGAAGAAGAAAATGAAGGATTAAAAAGAGATTACATCAGTTTCTTACGAGCAAATATCAGTGAGATACAGTTAGTTATTCTGTATTATTTTGCCTATTATGCCGATAGAGGTGCTACTTTGAATAATGAACTATTAGAGACGTCATTTTTTGGTGAACAGGATGAATTGAGCAGTTTTTATAAGGCGTATTTTTTCCAAAAAGAGTCGCTTATATGGGGGGAAGAAGATTTAAAAAACATGCAGAAATTTTGCGTAAAAATTCTATAGTAATTGTGGAATAGAGCATATTAAGAACAAAAAATACGCACCAATTCGTTGAACTGTTATCAATTTTTGAGGAAAGGAAAAGTGGAGATAGAATGGATGATAAAGATGATTTTATGAAAAGTGAACTAACGTTTATAGATTTAATTGATACTTCACAAGCTGAAAAAAATTCTTAGAATTACTTGAACAGAAAAAAACATATTTTTTAAATGGTCCATGGGGTTCCGGAAAAACAACCTTTCTAGAAAATGTAGAAAAAATTGAAAGAAAAAAGAGAAATTGGAGATCACAAAAAAAGTTTATCTTTCTTGACCTATGGAACTTAAAAGATGATAGATCTACTATTCACATAGCAGCTTCTAGAATTAACCGAAAAATTTATCTTCTTTTTAGAATGGCTATTATTTCCTCAGTTGTAATCTCAATTTTAATGACACCCGCGTTTGATTTGGGACTTGGGCAGAAATTTTTAATACAAACGTTCAGACTACCAATTACTATAATTGCATTGTTTGTTTCAGTCTGGCAATTGCTTAAATTTAATAGTGATAGATTCTATACTGCATTATACGATTCGTGTATCGGAAGTTATTTATGTAGAAATAAAGTATTAATTATTGATGATTTTGATCGCATTTCTCCTGACACTCAAAAAAGTGCATATAAGCTTTTCAATGTATTAAATAATAAACTTCCTATTGTTTTTGTAGGTGATTTTGAGAATATAATTAATAATGAAAATGACTATCTAAGAAAGATTATTGATCAAAGGGTTGAACTTCCTTATGTTTTACATCCTCAAAAAATTTGGGGAGACTATTTTGAAAGATTGGGTACTATCTTTGATTTAGAAATTAAAGAAAGCTTAGCAACAATATTTATAGAAGATAATAGAAATTTACGTGACTTAGATCAATTTAGTTTTTACCTAAAACAAGAATTAATAAAATACAAGAAGCTAGGACATACACAAATTGAACAACAATTGGCAATTATTTATTTGTACTTATTTTATCCAGATAAGTACAAAGATACCCTTAAATCAAAAAAATTTTTAGGATCTGTGGAGTATCAAAAATATAAGAATGATGAAAAAAATCCTACACGTAGTTACCAAAAAAAACTGAAGACTTACTTTCAGATATACTTGAATATAATCAAAATTATCCCCAATGCTTCATTGATAATCCTGAGGGCTATTTTATTTATGAAAGTATCTCTAGCTTATCCATTGTAGACTGTGAAGAGATATTAAAAGATTCGGAACTTCTGAGAAAGAATATAAAAGGAGTAGAATCTTTTAATGACGATTTTTTCCATTTCATTAGAAGTAGGTTTGAAAATTTTGATTCTACTATGAGAGATAACTTATTACATCTGTCATGAGTTGACTGCAGAATCAGAAGATCTTGAAGTAACTGTCACTTATTCGCCAAACATGATCGAATCTACGGAGACCAAAGAGGTCAAGCAAACGATCCATTATGTTAATGAGGACGGTAAACAAGCCGCGTCAGACAAGACGGACACTGTGACTTTTACACGGACAGTGACAACGAATGAAGCAACAGGTGACAAAACTTTTGGTGAATGGCAAGCCAAAGATGATGATACAACGTTTGATGAAGTGAAAAGTCCTGAAATCAAAAACTATCACGCAGACAAAACAAGCATTGAGGAAGTCACAGGTTTGACAGCAGAGGACAAAGATCGCGAAGTGACTGTCACTTATTCGCCAAACATGATTGAATCTACGGAAACCAAAGAAGTCAAACAAACGATCCATTATATGTATGAAGACGGCAAAGAAGCCGCGTCAGACAATGTAGACACGGTCACGTTCACACGCACAGTGACAACGAATGAAGCAACAGGGGAAAATACCTATGGAGAATGGCAAGCCAAAGATGATGATACAACGTTTGATGAAGTGAAAAGTCCTGAAATCAAGAACTATCACGCAGACAAAACAAGCATTGAGGAAGTCACAGGTTTGACAGCAGAGGACAAAGATCGCGAAGTGACTATCACTTATTCGCCAAACATGATTGAATCTACGGAAACCAAAGAAGTCAAACAAACGATCCATTATATGAAGGCAGTGCTGTTTTTAAAAATAGCTACAATCCCGCAAAAGGAAGTGTGGTTCTAGAAGCAAGTAAAGAATTGACTGGCAAAGCACTAAGTGCGGATGAATTTCAATTCCAGCTGTTGGACGAACAAGGGGAAGTGCTCCAAACCAAGAGCAATGATGCCAACGGAAAAATTTACTTCGATGCAATCGACTATGACCAAGCAGGCACATACAAGTATACGATCCGAGAAGTCGCAGGGACAGATAGCACGATCACCTATGACCAAACAGAATACCATGTAACCGTAAATGTGGAAGACCAATCTGGACAATTAGTGGCAAGTCCAGCGTACCAAGAATCGATTATTTTCAAGAATACTTATGTATCACCAAAACTTGGGAAAGTAACTCTGAAAAAAGTAGACAGCGAAACAGGAAAACTACTGGCAAATGCAGAGTTTGAGCTGCAAGATTCGAAAGGAAATATTGTACAAAAAAACATAGTTACGAGCAAAGATGGAAAGGTTGAGATAAGTAATTTAGAAGTAGGAGAGTATCAGTTGATTGAAACCAAAGCACCGAGTGGTTATCAAATTGATAAAACACCGATCAAATTTTCAATAAATGATCGCTCCACTAATATATCGAAGCCAAAAGTGTTAGAAAAAGAAAATAAAAGGATAAAAAAATCAGACAGTGCTGCTCTGCCTAAGACAGGAGAAACTGCAGATCAACGATATGTTCTCGTTGGATTGTTTTGTATTATTGGTTTCATCTTGTTAATGATATTTAAAATTTTAAAGGTCAAGAAACAATCTTAATCTTGCATACTATGAATGAGAAAAAGAGCTATCAAATAAGATTAGTCATATCAACAAAAGGAGCTGGATTCCCCAGCTCCTTTTATAATTGCTTTATACAGCTCAAAAAGTGGTGATAGTCACTATTTTGCAGGATTGCTTGTTGAATATCTTCACGATCCATCAACTCTAATAAAAGACTATAGATTTCTTCGGTATCTTCATATTCGTCTTTTTGAATCGCAAAGAGAAAGACGAATTTAACCAAATCACCATTTCCCCAATCAACGCCGTCAGGAATGATCGCCACTGAAACGGCTGAGCGTTTTGCCATCAAGGTCATGGGATGGGGGATAGCAAGCCACTCGTTAATATTGGTCTGATTGATTGCTTCTCGTTTTTTCACACTGTCATAAAAATCTTGGGGCACAAAATCTTTTTGGTACAGTTGCTGCGCCATTTTCTTTAGTAAGGTTTCTTTATCTGCATGATTTTCATGAAGAAAAAATGCTTTTTGAAACAATGAATAGATACCATCTTTTGATTCACTGAGCGTTTCAATGAACGGTTCGATTTTGCCAATTTCTTTATCTAGCTTGGCCATGTTGATGTAAATAGAAGGAACCGAGAACTGTTCTAATGGAACGGTTGTGATCACAAAATCAATGGCAGAAAGATCACATTGTTGTAGCTCGACGTAAGAAAAGCGATCAACGACTTCGATCGTTTCTTGATAGTGCTTGATAATTTTTGCTTCAATAATACGACTCATGGCTCGACCGGTTCCGCAAACAAGGATGACGCGATGTTTATGATGATTTCTGATGGAACTCCTTTCCATAGCACCTGCGATGTGCAAAGCGATATAGCCGATCTCATCAGGAGAAAAATAAAAACCGTGTTTCAGGCTTACCGTTTCTAAATGAGTCAAACATAAATCATAAGCCTGTGGAAAAGATTTTCTGATCGTTGCCAGCAATGGATTGCTACGGCGTGCATCCATTAGATTCATGTTGATAAAGCCCTCAATATGAGATGTCAAATCGTCTATTAGCATCTTGTCTGTCTCTAACGCATAGTTTGACGTCTGTTTGATCGCAGTTAATAATTCTTCCACAATGGCTTTCGCAGTTTTCGTGGAAGAATCGCTTGCATCGCCTGTTTCAACTAAACGTGGTGCATTCATCGCAAGATAGTAAATGAAGTATTGTTTTTCTCCAGCAGTCAATTGTATATCAAATGCATGATCGATTTCTTCTAAGAAGTGACCAACAACTTTCTGGGCGTCTTCTTTGAGCGCGGGCACGTGCAAGGGAAATTCGTTGATCTGATGGCCAGCTATAAAGCGACTGATTGCTAAAGCAAAATGAGAAAGAATGTTTTTATGATAGTAGTCAGAGTCTAACAAGTCTAAGGGCGCCAGATGATTTAATGACAATTCTTGCAAGCGGGTCAGATCAATCGTATCAAACAACTCAAGTTCCATTTCCGTAAAACCCACCAAATACTCTTGGAGATCTTTTTCAATCAAAAGATCACTGATTGCTTGTCGCTTGGCGAATTCGTTACCCAAGACTTCAAAGCCAATATTTGGACGATTTACTATTTTTAATTGATAGGTCGCTAAATTGTCTCGAGCCGTTTTTAAGTATGAGTAAAAGGTGTTTTTACTAATAAATAATCGATCAAGAAAATCATCTAAGGATAAAGGGTTTTCATTCTTAAATAAAAGGAAAAGTAGATAGGCTTGTCGTTCTTCACTCGTAGTTAGAAAGGACTCGGTAGTCGACATACTTTCAGTCCACCAGTCATGAAATCGTTCTTTTGAACCAATAGACAACAAATAGCCTTGCCCTCGAATCAACTTGATGGAGGCACCCACATTTGTTAACAAATCATTCAAATTTGCAATGTCGGTCCGAACCGTTCGCTCAGAAATCGAGAAGCTTTTTGTTAACTCCTTCATTGGTAGCGGCGCCGTTTGTCTAGTTAATACTTCCATTAGATCATCTAATCGTTGATAAGCAAGTTTTGACACTTGTTTCACCTCCGTGCTCTTTCTCATCATACAATAGAAAGAATAAGAATGAAATGCTTCACCAGTACCGAAAATTTCCAGAAGAGTTGGCAATCATTTTGGAAAACGCTTTACTAATGATTGCCACTTGAATTGGAAATTTGTTGTGTTTACATCGTGAATTAGAAACCGTAAATTAAACGTGTACAGAAAATAAACCACAGGAATTACGCTAATGGTTTCATGATAAAGGAAAGGAGCAGATGAGATGGATTTTCAGGAAAAAAATATTCTCTTGAATGTGGCTGTTACATCAAAAGAAGAACTGTTTCACGTAATTGCGCATCATGCCTATGAATCAGGGATCGTTACCAATGCAGCAGATACATGTGCGGCATTCATTGAACGGGAAGCACAATATTCAACCGGCTTACAAGAAGGCTTTGCTATTCCACATGCAAAAGCTGAACCGGTTTTGGAACCGACCGTTTTGTTCATTCGTTTAGAGCAAGCCATCGAATGGGAAACTTTCGATGATTCGACAGTCAAAAATGTGTTTGCTTTGATGGTTCCTAAAAAAGATGAAGGAACGGTGCATCTGCAAATGTTGAGTCGCCTAGCAACTGCATTGCTTGAAGAGACATTCATTCAGCAGATTCAACAATCAGAAGACAAAGCTTATTTAGCAGAATTGATCAAAAAGGAAATGATGGGAGAGAAAATTGTATGAAAATAGTAGGAATTTCCGCCTGTCCAGCAGGATTGGCACATACACCGATGGCGGCAAAAGCTTTAGAAAAAGCAGGTGTGAAACTGGGCTATGAGGTCAAGATCGAACAGCAAGGTTCGTTAGGACAAGTCAATGAGATCACTGCAGCCGAAGCAAAAGAAGCAGATTTCTTGCTTTTAGCGACTGACCAAAAAGTTGTTGGGATGGAACGGTTTGAAGGGAAACCGCAAATTCGAGTAAATATCAATACGTGTATCAAAGCACCGGAAGCTGTGCTGAAGAAATGTGTCGCTGCTGTTGAACAAAGAAACGCAAACTAAAGGAAAGAGGCAAGGATGATGAAAAGAGTTCTAGCAGATTTAAAAGGCCACTTGATGAGTGGAATTAGTTTTGTACTGCCATTGATTATTGGTGCTTCACTGGTTGTTGCCATTCCGAAAATGATTGCTCTTGGTATGGGAATCACAAGCTTAGATCCATATGCTGACACGGAAGGCTTTAAACATGCGCTTTATTTGATTGAACAAGTAGGGTGGACAGGAATCGGCTTGATCAATACTGTCTTGGCTGGTTTTATCGCGTATTCTGTTGGAGATAAGGCTGCACTAGGTGCCGGCTTTATCGGTGGTGCGGTCGCTTCTAGTACCAATGCTGGGTTTTTAGGGGCAGTTATTGCTGGGTTCTTAGCAGGATACTTAGTGAAGTGGGCGAAAGAACATATCAAATTACCGGAGTCGTTTGCTGGTGTGATGCCGCTGGTAATTTTACCTTTGATTGCTACATTGTCCGTAGCAATCGTCATGGGCGCTTTACTCTCTGAGCCATTGGCGTGGATCAATACTAGTTTGGTTGAATGGATCCGAACCATGATTGAAAATGACGTTAACAAAATTTTACTGGCAGTCATCATGGGGGCAATGATTGGCTCTGACTTAGGGGGACCTGTAAACAAAGCTGCTTGGATGGCAGGAAATGTGTTACTAGCGGAAGGAGTCTATTTACCAGCCATCATCGTGAACGTTGCGATTTGTGCGGTACCATTTGGATATGCCTTAGCAACTTTGTTCCACAAAAATCGATTCAACAAAGAGCTACTGGATGCTGGGCGTAATAACTTTATTATGGGGTTCATCGGAATCACAGAAGGAGCAATTCCGTTTACATTAGTCAATCCATTACGGCTTGTGCCGATCAACATGTTGGGAGGTGCAATCGCTTCTGGTTTGGGGATTGCATTAGGAATGTATGACAAAATGCCGCCAGTTGGGGGAATCTACGGCTTCTTCACTGTTGGAAACGGTTGGGCGTATTTGATTGGACTATTTGCAGGAGCAGCCTTCATCGGTTTTGTTGCGCCTTTATTCGTGAATTTCAATAAGCAAGAAGAACAAACAGAAGATATTGCCCTCGATGATATTGAAGTGAGCTTTGAAAATTAAGCAACAAGGCTGATTAGCTAAATAGTAGCAAAAGAAAAGGCACGAGCAGGTGATTTTTCAAGAACGCTTTAAGGTATCTGAC
Source organism: Enterococcus sp. 2G9_DIV0600 (assembly GCF_002140615.1). Lineage (NCBI taxonomy): Bacteria > Bacillati > Bacillota > Bacilli > Lactobacillales > Enterococcaceae > Enterococcus > Enterococcus sp. 2G9_DIV0600. The sequence continues at coordinate 2,654,794 of NZ_NGLL01000001.1, read as the reverse complement.
AAGGACAAGACTTGGGGAAGAAAACAAGAGTATTTGAAGAGAAATGATTTTCAAAATTCGAAGCATTTATGTAAGGATCAAATTACGCGTACTAGATGGTAAAAAAATTGAGAAAAATTAATAGGCACGAACGACACCCATCGTTACGTGCCTTTTTTAATCACGGGAGAGGAATGATTGAATGAAAAAAACAGTACATGTCGTACCCCACAGTCATTGGGATCGCGAATGGTATTTTACGACGAGTCGCTCGAAAATCTATTTGATGCACGATCTAAAAAACGTCATTGAACAACTAGAAAAGGATGATCCTTATGAAAGTTTCATTTTAGATGGACAGGCTTCTCTGTTAGATGATTACTTGAAATGGCGCCCACAGGACAAAGAAAGGATTCAACAACTTGTTCAACAAGGGAAATTGATCATTGGCCCATGGTACACACAAACCGATCAATTAGTGATCTCGGGAGAAAGCATTGTTCGAAATATGTTATATGGCATGAAAATTTGTGAAGCATTCGGAACCTACATGAATGTCGGCTATGTGCCAGATTCTTTCGGACAAGCAGCTAGTATGCCACAAATCTATCGAGAGTTTGGTATCACTGACACGATGTTTTGGCGCGGTGTCAGTGATGACGATGTTAAACACACAGAGTACAAATGGCGTGGAGAAGATGGTTCTGTGGTCAATGTTTACCAGATCCCAAGTGGGTACTACATTGGCGGTGCCATTCCTGAACGAGAAGCAGAATTAGCAGAGTTCTTACATCAAGAACCGTTTAAAACGACTTGGGGACGCAGTGCAACGGACCAAGTGTATTTTCCAAATGGTTTCGACCAAGCACCAGTTAGAGAAAATCTTCCAGAATTAGTTGATCGAATGAATCAACTGTATCAGGATGAGTATGAGTTACAATTTTCAACGATTGAAAAATACATTGCTGCGGTCAAAGCACGACATCCTGAGTTGGAAGAAATCGCTGGTGAACTGATCAACGGCAAATTGATGCGAATCCACAAAACGATTTTTTCTTCACGTCCTGATTTGAAGGCGATGAACACTCAGATCCAACATTACTTAGTCAATGTCATGGAGCCTATCTTAACAATGGCTATGCAATTAGGATTTGAGTACCCTGTGGAAACAGTCATAGAGATTTGGAAGTTAATGTTTGAAAATGCGGCGCATGATTCGATTGGTTCTTGTGTTTCTGATACGACCAACGAAGATATCTATATGCGCTATAAGCAAGCGCGAGATATTTCCATGAATCTTGTCGAATTGACGTTACGACAGATTTCTACTGCAATCAACAACCCACAAGCAAAAGAAATTACTTTTACGCTTTTCAATACCTATGACACAAAACGTAATGGGGTGATCGAAGCAGAGGTCTATTTGCCGCAAAAAGAATTTGCGATCCTTGACCAGTCAGGACAGGCGTTACCTTATACGATTTTAGAGCTTACCGATCAAACGGAGTATGTGTTGAATCAGGGGAACATATTAGATCCAGTCAAGGAGATCTATTTGCCGGAGAAAGTCTTTAAAGCAAAAATTGCCATAGAAACGACTGACGTGCCGAGTATGGGGTATACCCAGCTGACAATTGATTTAAAAGGTGATACAAGCGCACCATTGCAAGAGATTACAACCAATACGATCGAAAATGAGTACTATCAGATCACTGTCAATAGCAATGGCTCGTTGGATATTCTAGATAAAACCAATCAGGTACTTTATCAAAATCAAGGGATCATTGAAGAAAATGGCGACGATGGTGATTCATTCAATTATTCACCACCTGTGAAAGATTTTGTGATTTCATCAATTGATGCGCAACCAACGATCTCGATTCAGCAATCAGCAATCTACCAAAAGATTGATGTGGCATTCACGCTGAGGGTTCCGAAGGATTTAGCTGAACGTGCAGAAAAGAAGGTCTCGGCTTCACTGCCGATCCAATTGACGATCGTGTTGAAAAAACAATCGCAACAAATTGATTTCAACTTAACGGTTGAAAACCAACAAGTGGATAGTCATCGGGTATGTGTGCTATTTGATACCGGAATTGCCTCGAAATTTTCGCTGGCTGACCAACAGTTTGGTACGTTGCAGCGCCCCGTTGTTTTTGAAAAAGAAATGGCTCTTTGGGAAGCCAATAAAGAGCAATGGAATGAGCAGCCGATCGCCATAGAAACTTGTCAATCGTTTGTCGGTTTATTCGATGCATCCCATGGCGTAGCAGTCATGCCCAAGGGTGTACGTGAATATGAGATCGTAGGGAAAGCGTTTGATACGATTCGCTTAACGATTTTCCGAACCTATGGCTTCATGGGGAAAGAGAATCTACTGTATCGACCAGGGCGTGCTTCAGGAGAATCAGTGATTGCGACACCAGCTGCGCAGTGCCACAAAACGATGCATTTTGATTTCTCTGTTGCTTACTTTGCTCAAGGATTTGATCAAGCAAATGTTGCACAGAGTGCCAAACAAGCAATAACACCGATCACTCTTTATCAATCCGCAGAATTCCTGAATTCCCGCTTGATATTTACTTTAGGACCGGTTGAACCAACCTTACCGGCAAACTTTAGTCTTTTTGAGATCAATGGCAATTTGACCCTGAGTGTATTGAAAAAAGCCGAAGATCGTCCAGGTTATATTTTGCGTCTATACAATGGGCTTTTAGATGAAGGAGGACACGCGACGATCACATTCAACCATCCAGTGAACGTAGTAGAAACAGTCGATTTAAAAGAAGCTACAAAAGAAGCACTTGTTGTGGAAAAGAATGTAGTCACTCTTGAAAAGATAGGCCATGCAAAATTTGTGACATTGTATGTTGAGTAATCACTACTGAGAAAAAGTCACGCGAAGCGGCGAGTCCGCTTGTGTCATAGAAAAGTGAAAAAGGTTCGTAAGTCTTATCAAAGTATTTACGAGCCTTTTTTAATACTAATGCGAAACAGACGAGAATCTTTGTAGGTTAAATGCCAATAGCGAATGTATACCTAAGCCATCCTTTCCAAGCTGTGCAAAAATCTCTCCTCTGTACGAGTTGCACGAAAGGAGGAAAGTCAGAAGGCAGCTTGTCGGTTTTCTTTTAATTCTTATTTCAATCTCAGTTTATGTAGTTTTTGGTATTTCACATCATCGGCGCAGAACGGGCTTTCTTGACAAATAAGCATTCTAAAAATATAGTTGAGTCAAAAGCTGCAAGACAGGAGAATATCATGAAAATTAGAGCCGCAGCATTGTCTGATCATAAAGAACTAACTCATTTGTCGAAAGTACTAGGCTATCCAATCGAAGAAGAAGTATTGATCGAGGGTTTAAAGAGGATCTTAGCTGAGGAGGACCATCTCTTACTGGTCGCTGAAATAGGGGGAAAAGCAGTTGGAATGATTGAAGCACAGCCGTATTCAACAGTTTATTCTGCCGGGCGATTTTTTAATGTCCTAGGTTTGGTAGTGGACGATCAAGTGCAAAAGCAAGGGGTTGGGGGGGAACTACTGTCGGCAATTGAAGAAGAAGCCCGACAGCGAGGAATGCAAGGCATTCGATTAAATTCGAATGTCAAACGCCATGCTGCCCACAGGTTTTATGAAAACCATGGCTACCACAGCAGTCATGAACAGAAACGGTTTATCAAGGAATTATAAAAATACAAAGACGCTGGAGGAGTGACAAACGACTCTTCAGCGTCTTTTTTTGTATTCACTTTAATTGGTTCAAAAGACTAATATTTATGGAATCAAAGCCAACAACAGTCGTTTAATCTCCTCATAAACCTCTCCGGTTTCCGGTGTCACACGCTGACGATTCTGAATGATAAAAAGATCACGATAGCGGTACTCTGGATCAAGTTCCTGCCAAGGCAACTCTTCTGGTAATGAGAGTTTCGAAATGATCGATTTGCCGATGTTTTGTTTTAGTAGGGACAAAATCACTTCACTGTTATTGGCTTTGATGATTTGCGGATTTAGGTGCTGTGCGTATAGATAGGTTTCGTTAATGTAGTACATCCCCGAGTCATTTTCCCGCAAGACCCAAAAATCAGAAGCGAGGTTGCCTGCTAACACCAATTCATCACGATAAACGAATTCTTTTTGGATCAATGGCGAAACGATTGATTTTTCAATCAGGCCGATATGGGCTTTGTTTGATTCGACGGCATCGATCACTTCTTGCGAATTCATGATTTTGATTTCAAAGGCAAATGTTGGAAATTCTGCAATCAGCTGTGCCATGATGCTGGGCAGTAAGTAAACGGCGGTGGTATTCGAACAAGCGAGCACACACTCTGTTTTAAAATTTTTGGCGTCTTTGGCTTGCGAAAAAATAGTGGACAATGAGCGGAGAGACTCGACCACACGAGGATACAAAAACTCCGCTTGGCTGGTGGGTAAAATCAATTGTTTTCCTTTACGTTCAAAAAGTTTGAAGCCAAGTTCCGCCTCTAATCGTTGGATTTGCAAAGAGATCGTTGGCTGAGTTTTATAGAGCTGTTTTGCGGCAAGACTAAAGTTTCTCGTTTCATAAACAACAATGAAGGTTTTGAGCAATTCAATCATTTTGCGGACTCCTTTATTATTAATAAAATTTATAATTAGTATTTAAAAGTACAATTTTACAAATAGTTATCAGGTGATTATAGTATAAGTGTAGAGAAAAAAGAAAGCAAATTTAATTGAAATTTTCATACGTTTAGAAAGGATGAGTTGATGAAAACATCGATTCAGCATTTTTTGCATTCATTGCCAATCCCGATTTGTGGCTTGATTTTAGGCACTGTGTCTTTGGGGAATTTATTGTATTCAGAAGGAATGGAGACGGTTGGAAATGGGTTTTGCACCCTTGGTATTTTCATCATGGGGCTCTTCCTTCTGAAAGTATGCTTTACATTTAAGCACACGATGTCAGAGTTACAAAACCCAATCGTTGCTTCGGTGGCGCCAACCTTTACGATGGCGCTGATGGTGATTTCCACTGTTTTTGAACGGGTCATTCCCGATGCAGTGGTGAATGATCTGCTCTGGTGGGGGGCTATCGGCTTACATTTTGCTTTAATGATCTATTTTGTTGTCGTGCATATTTTGCCTGTCGACCTTTCGCTGGAATACATTTATCCAAGCTGGTTTATTACCTTCGTCGGGATTGGCGTAATTCCCAATACTTCTGCTGTCTTTTTTAAAGAGCTAGGAGAAGTGATCGTCTGGATCGCATTGGTATTGTATTTTGCGCTTTTGCCGATTATTTTAAAGCGAATCGTCCATCAAAAGCTGACGGAACGGGCGGCAGTTCCTTTGATCACGATTTTAACAGCGCCAGGTTCTCTTTGCTTAGCAGGTTACCTTTCCGTATTTGAACAAGGCTCTGCTTGGTTTGTCGCCTTTATGCTGTTATTGTCACAAACGATTTATTTCTGTGTTGTCGCTTATATGAAAAACATGCTGGCAGTCGGCTTTTACCCAAGCTATGCGGCATTTACGTTTCCTCTTGTGATTTCAGCGACTGCTATGTTCAAATCAGCGCTGTTTTTTGCGAATCACCCACTGATATTTGGGTTTCTACAAGCCTTAACGATTATTGAAACAAGCTTTGCCGTGATTGTCGTCAGCTATGTGTTAGGAAAATATGCTGTTCATTTGTATCAGCAAACCAAAGCGCTGATTGCCGGTCATAGTTACTAAGGAAGCACAAAAGATCATCCATTTTTTAAGAAAATGCGTAATCTACGCAAAACAATAGCACAAGTATTTGAAAAGAAAAGGAAGGGATCGCACATGAAAAGTACACGCAGAAAAGTTGTCGTTGTCGGAACAGGTTTCGTTGGAACGAGCATTGCGTATTCCATGATCAATCAAGGACTGATTAATGAATTGGTCTTGATCGATGTCAACCGGGACAAAGCAGAAGGAGAAGCCCTCGATTTGTTAGATGGTATGTCATGGGGGCAAGAAAACATCAAAGTTTGGGCGGGAGAGTACTCGGAATGTAAAGATGCTGACATCGTCGTTATTACCGCAGGGGTCAACCAAAAGCCAGGACAAACACGGCTTGAATTGATCGATGTGAACGCCGAAATTATGGCAAGCGTCACAAAACAAGTGATGGCTTCAGGATTTGATGGCGTGCTTGTCATCGCTTCAAACCCAGTCGATGTCTTAACTTATCAAGCATGGCGTGTGTCCGGTTTGCCAGCCAATCGTGTCGTTGGTACGGGAACGACCCTCGATACCACAAGACTTCGAAAAGAAGTGGCAGCAAAATTAGCCATCGATCCACGGAATATTCATGGGTATATCATTGGGGAGCACGGTGATTCGGAAGTCGCTGTCTGGTCCCATACAACGATCGGTGGGCAACCGATCGTAGAATTGATCAAGCAAAAGGATCGTTTGACCGTTGCCGATCTAGCGGTTCTTTCTGAACGAGTAAAAAATGCCGCCTATGAAATCATTGATCGAAAACAAGCAACTTTTTACGGAATAGGGATGAGTGTCGCAAGAATCGTTCGAGCGATCTTAAATGATGAGCAAGCGATTCTACCGGTTTCTTCCTACCTTGATGGAGAATATGGCATCAACGATTTATTCACAGGGGTTCCTGCAGTTGTGGACCAAAACGGTGTTCGCGAAATTATTGAATTGACGCTTACTCCTGAGGAAAAACGGCAGTTTGATACTTCGTGTCATCAGTTACGAGCAGTAATTTCCACAATTGGACAAAGCAAAGTCAGCTGATCTCTAGAACACCAGTAATGAAATCCTCGTGTTCATTTTTGCCAAAGCATGGTTCGACTATTTACGGTCGGCCATGCTTTTTTTACATCTAGCCAAGAATGTTAAAAGGAAATGGCTTATTTTACGCGAAGCACCCAGTATTCAACTCTCTTTTTTCTTACTCCTTTAGAAAAAAACAGACTCAGTGAATGACAGAAAAAGAATGATCGATCAACCTTACAAACTTTCCGAGTTGTAAAAAGTGACAAAGTGTCACCTTGTGTGGTATTCTTCAAAAAGTGACACTTTGTCAATATTTGGAAAACAGGAGGAAAGAGCAATGTTTCTGGCTATAAAAGAAATGCGTTATTCAAAATTAAGATATGGGCTGATCGTAGGAATCATGTTTTTGATCGCCTATGTTGTTTTTATATTGTCTGGCTTAGCAACCGGACTTAACTGGGATTTTAAAAAGGCCATCGTCGACTGGGATTCATCCGCGATCGTTTTATCAGAAGATGCGAATGACACATTTGCGGCTTCGCAATTGACGAGAGGGGATTTAGACCGTGTAGCAGGGACCCAAAAAGCCCCGATTGGTTTATACAGCAGTGTCATCACGGTCAACGATGAACAAGTCAATGTGACTGTTTTTGGTACACAAGACGATGCGTTCTTGTTACCAGAAGTCTTAGAAGGTAAGCAGTTTTCAAAAGAAAATGAGATCACGATTTCAGAAAACTTAGCAGAAGAAGGTATCAAGGTCGGGGATCAAGTGAAAATCGGACGCTCAGATGAAACCTTCAAAGTCGTTGGGATCACCCCAGAAACGTCTTATACGGTGTCACCAGTGATTTATACTTCCCTCGATACTTGGACGAAAATGAAGTTTGCTAATCAACCATTTGCATCTGACAAGGAGCAGCCCATCAATATCATTGTGACCAAATCAAGTGATCCGAAAGTCGATAACCAAGAAGGAACACCGCTCAAAGTGTTGGCAACGGAAGACTTTATTGAAAAGCTTCCTGGATTTTCTGCCCAAAACTTGACCTTAAACGCCATGATCTACTTCTTGTTTGTTGTTGCAACGGCAATCGTGGGAATTTTCATGTATGTGATCACCCTACAAAAAACGGCGATTTTTGGTGTGATGAAAGCCCAAGGGATTCGGACCAGCTTTATTGCTAAATCAATTATTGCGCAAGCATTTATGGTCGGTGTGATCGGGGTAGCCCTAGCCTTTGCGGCGGCATACGGCACCAGTTTATTTTTACCAGATGCCATGCCATTTTTCTTTGAATTAAAGCAATGGCTGCTTTATAGCGGCATCTTGATTCTCGTGGCAGTTCTAGGCGGCTTATTCTCCATTCGGACGGTCACAAAAGTCGATCCAATCACGGCAATAGGAGGGTAACAAAGATGAAAGACATTTTAGTAATGAAGGATATTATAAAAAAATTTGGCAAGCAACATACGGAAGTAACGGCATTAAAAGGACTGAATTTTCATGTTCAAGAAGGGGAGTTTGTCAGTATCATCGGCCCTTCTGGTTCAGGGAAAAGTACTTTTTTGACCATCGCTGGCGGCTTACAAAGTCCAACATCTGGAGAGATCATCATCAACCAGGTGAACTTTTCCCAATTAAATGAAAAGCAACGAGGGAAGTTGCGTTTTAAAGAGATTGGGTTTATCTTGCAAAGCTCGAATTTGATCCCTTTTCTAACGGTAAAGGAACAATTTTATTTGGTCGACAAAGTTTCAGGAAAAGCCAAGGAAAAGGAACGGATTGATGAATTGCTTGCTTCATTAGATATTCTCGACCTTCAAGACAAGTTTCCCCGCGATTTATCTGGTGGGGAACGTCAACGAGTAGCGATCGGCAGGGCGTTGTTTAATGACCCAAGCTTGATTTTAGCGGATGAACCAACTGCCAGCTTAGACACCGATCATGCGTATGAAGTCGTGAAGTTATTGGTGAAAGAAGCACATGAGAAAAAGAAAGCGACAGTCATGGTCACCCACGACGAGCGAATGATCCAATGGAGTGATCGCATTTTCCGAATGGAAGATGGCAATCTCATCGAACAAAACGCCCCATCAAGAGAAACTGCACAAGTCTGAGTGGAAAAGTAGAGGGATTTGTTTATAATAGAGGGAGTAGATTGCGAATGATGGAGGAGAACCCCTTGCCAAGTACAACATTTTTTCATTTAAAACAAGAGAAAAAAGAAAAAATCGATGCCGTGCTTTTAGAAGAATTTTTCAGCAAGCACATCAGTCAAGTCAAGGTCTCTGCCATTGTCGAAAAATCGCACATTTCTAGAGGGGCGTTTTACAAGTACTTTCAAAACTTAGAAGATGCCTATGACTATGCGATCACCAACTATTCCAACCAAATCCATTCTGCGATTTTTACGTTTATCAATCGCAACAAAAATGATTTTTTCAAAGGGATCGAAGAATACTTGGCTTGGTGCAGTCAATGGTCACCTGAAGATGATCATTGGAAAATGATCCACTTATGTACTCAAAGCAATGCCTGGACGAAGCGCGATGCGATCCCTGACGATTCGCCCATGATTCGTCAGTGGTTGGAGCTGTTGGAAGAAAATCGCTTCGCGATCCATGATACGCAAGAAGCCGTCAGTTTCCTTTACTTTATTATGGCGGTCGTGATGGATAGTCTGACAGATTTTATTTCGAATGAATGGACCGCAAAAGAGCTGATCAAAGATTTTCGCTATAAGGTGCAATGGATCAAGTATGGAATCAAAGAGCACAACAAAGAGGACAATGAAAAAGAATGAATGCTTCGACAAGAGGATGGACCAAATACCGCGAGCGGCGAAGAAGTTCATTTACAAAGAAAGAGGTGCCCGACAACTGAAACAGTTGTCGGACACCTCTTTTTTGAGGGAATGATTATTTTTTATTTACACGTTTCGCAATGATCGGCAAGATCAAGCCAATCAAAAGAAAGGCGATTGGCGTAATGATATTTAAGGCCAATTGGAAGAACCAAGCTTGCGGATCTGCCGCATAATCAAGCTTAGGAACCATCCCTAAAATGCAGGCAAAGGCGGTGAACAAGAAGCACCATAAGCCGATCCCAAAGCCAACCTTGGTGTTTTTCACGAATTTATAATCGGAAGTAAAGCGATTGGCATGTTTGTTGACTAGCATAAAGGCTAAGAAGACCCATAAGTAACGCAATGGCATGACGACTGAATTCAAGTTCAACAACCAACGATACAGTTCGGTCATATTGCCGATTCCTAGTGCTGGAATGATGATCAAAATGCTGACTAGGATACCAGTCATAATATACCCATTCACTGGTGTTCCTTTTTTGTTTAGTTTTGCTAAGCCATTTGGTACAAATTCTGAATCAGCATCAGACAATAATATTTTCAATGGGGCATCAATTGAAAAGGCCAACGCAGAAATTTGCGCCAACGCATTGGCGATGGAATAAAGAATGACAAAGAAATTGCCGATTCCGTAGAAGTTTCCTAGTCGTTGAAAGGCTTCATAAGCGCCGTTGACCATCAAATCTTCTGGAATATGGTTGGCATCAAAAAGCATCCCCATAGCAATCGAGCCGAGCAAGGCACATAATGCCACCATACCGGCTAAAAAAATCATGCCTTTTGGAAATTCTTTGGCAGGATTTTTTGTGTTATTTACGTAAGGCGAGATTTTTTCACAGCCACCTACCGCAAATACCAGCATCGAGATCGTGGTTAAATAAGTAAAGTCAAATTTAGGGATATAGGTTGAAACAGATGACATGTTTGGTGTAGCAATTTCAGCACCAGTCATTGCTGGAGCAGTCACTGCTAAAAGGATAAAAAGAATCGACATCACGAACATGGCTGTTCCGGCGATGTTCCCAATCATTTTTAAGGTCGTCAATCCTTTAGAGGCAATCCATAAAAAGAATAGAAAAATAGCTAAACAAATCAACGAGACTTCCATGGAACCCATCGTCGATACAAATGTACCATTTCCTTTAAATAACCAACTCAATGATACTAAGATTCCTTGGGGTTTTTGTGCCAAATAAGGCACGTGAACGACCCAATAAGTCCAAGCAGCAAAGAAAGCCAACCGCTTTGTTGAAGTTTCTTTGATCCATGAGGAGACCCCACCACTGGACTCTTTGAAGGTCGATCCTAACTGACCAACACTTAATGCATAGGGTACAAAATAAAGAGCCATAATTAATAGCCACGAAACAACAACAGTCAATCCTTGTTGAGCGTAGTTGTTTACAACATTTCCCAGTCCCCAAACAGAGACGAACGCCATCAGCGCAATATTATACCAGCGTAATTGTTTCTCATTCATCGCTTTCTCCTTCTTAAAAAATAATTTTCTGACTGGTTAAAATAGAGCGTTTTTTGAAATTTAGTGAGAAAAAAAGTTTCTTTCCATAAGCGCTTGATCACTATCAAGTTTCTTATGCACTTTTTCACAAATGTCAAAGGTCAAATTGAATAAAAAATTTCACTTGCTTCTTTTTTATCCAGTCGTCGATTTTCCATAGTTAGGATAAACCTCTGAATTATTTTGGTCAAGAAAAATTAAATTGTTATTTAAAAAAAATAATAAATTTCTGATGATAGCAAAAGCAAACATCATCATTCATTAATAATCTGAAAGAAATCCAACTACATTCGGTCAAGGGCATGGATGAAAGAGGGAGTGTTTCATTTAAATGAATGGATGCATAAAGATGGAAGAAACCCTTTCGAAAGGCTTTTCACTGGTACTTTTGGGTAGATTTTTAAGTGAAGGAAGCAGGAGAGTAGTCGTAGTTTTTTTGTTTTTCTAAGAAAAATTTTACGCGAACATTCTTTCAAAGAAACACGAAAACAAAGATAGCCGAATGCTTCGTTCCATCGAAATCACTCGGTTTTTTTCGCCAATTTATAGGAGGTTGGTGTTATTCGCTCAAACACTGGCCATAAAAGCAGATAAAAGACGAAGTTTCCACTGGCATGGAAGACATCGAACAGTAGTCCTTGAAGGTAATAGGCAAGAAACGAAGGAAACTGATAAAGCCAAACCTCCATCAACGAAACGATCAAGCCATAAAGAAGTCCGCAAAGTAAGGCAAAAAAAGCTTGCAAGAAGCGGTTTTTCTTGATGATCGGTACTTTTCCAAGCTGATGAAAAAGAACGATGGTGACAGTAAGTGCAGCCAATTGACTGATCGTCCAGGGACCCATACCTAGATAGATATTTGTTCCGAGCAAACTTAGCAAGGCAATCATCAATGCATCGGTTAAGCAGTAAGAAAAAGCCACTAAAAATAAAAGGGCACTCATAGGCTGAACGTTAGGGATAAAGACAAAAACCAACCGTCCAACGATACACGCTGTAGTGAGCAGTGCTAAATGAGAAATTCTTTGAACGGAGAATACCTTGGATTGGGGAGGAAGCATGAAAATCGCCGTCTTTCTAATTGATAATCATTCTCATTATACATGAGAAATAATAAAATTCAAGATTGAAATACACATTATATAGTACGATAATGAAAAACGAGCACAATATGTTGTGTTTTAGAAGGCGAGGGAAAGAAATGGACTACAAAAAACAAACGATTGAGAAATTGAACGAGGATATCAAGTTGTTCCAAGAAGTTTCGGCGATCACACCAGAAATGACCCAAACATTTGAGGGAATCGCTCGTTTGATTATGCTGGATCGTTATTCATACAAGGATCAAACCCATCAAACATTGTGTAAGGATGATTTGGTGATTTTGACAACGAAAGCTGATCCTAAATATCCTGCGCGAGGAATCGGTGTTGTGAAAGCAATCGATGGGGAACTAGTCTCTATCGAAGTGGAAGAGGCCTATCGCTCAGCGTTAGAAGATATTGATGAACAAGCCAATGGACTTGTTAAAAGAAGAAAAAGTGACATTGAAAAACCGTTAGAACTCTTTTTTGAGCAAGTGGCGCATCGTGTAGCCAAAGGGATTTCTGCCAACGAGTCCCATGACCAGGAGCGCTTCTTCGAGGCGTTTTACCAACAAATCGTGGCGCAAAACCTAATTCCCGCAGGCAGAGTACTTTATGGAGCAGGAACAAATTCTCAAGTTACCTACTTCAATTGCTTTGTGATGCCTTTCATCCATGATTCCCGAAAAGGGATTGCTGTTCATCGACAAGAAGTTATGGAGATCATGAGTCGAGGTGGCGGGGTTGGAACCAATGGGTCGACCTTGCGACCAAAATCAAGTGTGGTCCACGGCGTCAGTGGTCGATCTTCTGGAGCAGTTTCTTGGTTGAACGATTTGGCGAACTTGACGAACCTTGTCGAACAAGGTGGTAGTCGCCGCGGAGCGCAGATGATTATGATGGCAGATTGGCATCCAGATATTTTTGCGTTTATTCTTTCTAAAATTCAAAATCCTGCTGTATTGCTTCACCTGAAAAAAACAGTCACGAATACAGCAATCAAACAACTAATCAATGAAAAACTGCAATTTGACCCTTTGACAAAAATGGAAGAAAGAATGTTCACTTATCTAGCGCAACTGCCTGAATCGTCAGATAAGGAACATAATGACATGATCCAAAAGGCCAAAGAAAAATTGCGAATAGGTGGCAGCTATGCGGTAAAAGAAAGTGATTTCTTAACTGGCGCGAATATTTCAGTCTGCTTGACAGAAGAATTCATGGAAGCAGTGAAGACAGATGGATGGTATGAGCTGCGCTTTCCAGATATTGACAATTATTCGGAAGCAGAGATGGCGCAATATGATGCAAAATGGGCGGAAGTTGGTGATGTGCGAGAATGGGGAGATGCTGGTCATAAAGTCAAAACCTATCAAAGGATCAAAGCTCGTGAGTTATGGGATTTGATTACTTTTTGTGCAACGTATTCTGCTGAACCTGGTATTTTCTTTATCGATAATGCCAACAAGATGACGAATGCTACAGCATACGGACAAAAAGTCGTGGCAACCAATCCGTGCGGTGAACAGCCCCTAACCCCTTATGCCGTCTGTAACTTGGCAGCCATCAATCTCGCAAACATGGCGGATCGTCAAAAAGGAACCGTCGATTTTGCCAAACTAAAAGAAACCGTGAAGACAGCGGTTCGTTTCCAAGACAATGTTATTGACGCAACGCCTTACTTTTTTGACAAAAATGAGCAGCAGGCGAAAGGGGAAAGACGTGTTGGGTTAGGGATTATGGGCTTGGCAGATTTGCTGATCTACTGTGGGAAAAAATACGGATCAGCAGCAGGAAATCAATTCGTTGATCAAATTTTCGAGGCAATGGCAGTCACGGCCTATGAGGCATCCATTGAATTGGCGAAAGAAAAAGGCAGCTTTCCCTTCCTGATTGGAAAAAATAACCAAGAGACGCAAGCGTTGCGGAAGAAATTTATCGATACAGGATACATGAAAAAAATGCCAGCGCACAGCCGCGAAGGCGTGCTGCGATTCGGTATTCGCAACTCTCATCTTTTGACCGTTGCGCCCACAGGATCGACAGGCACCATGACGGGAGTTTCAACTGGTTTAGAACCTTACTACTCCTTTTCTTATTTTCGAAGCGGTCGACTAGGTAAGTTTATTGAAATCAATGCAGAGATCGTTGACGAATACCTGATGGATCATCCTGAAAGCACCAAAGCGGAGTTGCCGGCATGGTTCATTTCCGCTATGGAGTTGACGCCCGAAGAGCATGTCGGTGTGCAATGCACCATACAACGCTGGGTGGATAGCTCCATTTCAAAAACGGTCAATGCACCAAAAGGATATACAGTAAGCCAAGTAGCCAAGGTTTATCGAGATCTTTATGAAGGAGGAGCCAAAGGAGGGACCGTCTATGTAGACGGCAGCCGAGATTCACAAGTACTTACCTTAGAAGCGGTTGAAAATGAGCTGACCGCACAAGTTGAACCGCTGTCTGTCGTTCAAGTAGATGAACCCGTCGCCTCTGGTGAAATCTGTCCCATCTGCCACGAGGGAACCATTGAGGAAATCGGCGGCTGCAGTACCTGCACAAACTGTAAAATCCAATTAAAATGCGGGCTCTAAGAAAAAACGAGATCGATAAAATAACTCTTATCCGCATACTGGATAGAAAAACGATTAGTATTTTGACTATTGGAGAGGAAGAAATAGATGAAAAAAGTATTTGTCGTATTCATGCTAGTGAGCACACTACTTGTCGCTACAGGATGCCAACAGGCAAGTGTAACGCCAGAAAGCACGCAGCAAAGTTCCTTGAAGCAAGAACAAGGAACAGCAACGATCGTCATCCAAAATCAAGAAGCTGTGACCTCAAAAGAAGTAACATTCCGAGAAAATGAGTCGCTGCTGGAAGTAATGAAAGAAAACTTTGCGATCAAAGAAAAAGATGGCTTTATCACCTCTATCGACGGCATCAGTCAAGATCAAAAAGCCAATCTATTTTGGGTCTATACCGTCAATGACGAAATGACCGATAAAGGGGCACAAGCGTTGTTTTTAAAGAACAATGACACTATCACATTTGATTTGAAAGCATTCTGATTTGTTTGATTCTAAGGATCTTTACTGGTACAAAAGAATTTGCCCATAAAGAGCTTTATCTATAAAGATAGACCCTTGCGTTGATTTTGGAGGCAGTTTTGCATTCAAGTTCTACTCAAGAGTCTATTCTTGTTTTTCTATCAGGGGTTGGGGTGGTCACTTAGTTTATTTTAAAATTGGAATAATAGAAGTAAAGATACCATTACATACATAAGTTTTAACGATGATGCTTCTTTCGTATTTTGGCTTGCGTTCCTATTTTTGTAGAAAATAATTTTTTATAGAAGAGTGGAAATGGACAAAAATTTGATTTATCCGTTAGCTTAAGTGGCTAACGCTTCTATTCTCTAATATATGGTTTTACTTACTATTTTTCTTGAGATTGTTTCCCAATCTGCTTGTTGTTCATAAAAACAATGTTATCATTGTATCATCAGATGTAGGTGGCAAACAGTGGTCTAAAACATGAGCGTTGATTACAAATAAGGTTTTTTCGTTCTCTTTGTTTATTGATCAGAAAAGGTAGGAGGAGAATAATGGTTGAGGTACTTTTGATGTGTGGCGTTAGTGGTGCAGGCAAAACCACTTACTCAAAACAAAAAGAGCAAGAAGGCTATGTAAGATTAGCAATAGATGAATTGATTTGGGAAGACTATGGCGTTTATGGTGTTGATTACCCTTCGGAGAAATATGCAAAAGTTTCTTCATTATCTTCAGTTAAATTGAAAGAGCTTACAGTAAAGGCTGTTCAAGAAGGAAAAAACGTAGTTGTCGATTCTAGTTTTTGGGCTAAAAGTCACCGAGACGCTTATAGAGAACTACTGGCAGCATATGATGTGACGATTAAAGTAATCTATCTAAAAGCTGATTATGATACTTTACGAAAACGATTAGCGATCAGAAATAAAGTCCAAACTGCAAATTCCGCTTTTCCTATTACAGAAGAAATCCTTCAACGGTTTTTTTCAGGATTCGAAGAACCGGTAAATGAAGATGAGGTAGTGATCGAGCAAAAGAATATATGAAGTAGCATCAAAACGTTTTTTACTCTTTTTCAATACAGTTAGTCTTATTACTGTGCAGGACACGAAGGACAGTCATGCTAGAAGCAAAATAGTGATTGGCAATTTCTTTTCTTGTTGCATTCTTCGATAGAAGAAAAAATTTAGCGGTGACCACCCCAAATGAAGAATAAGAGCAGCTATTACGAAATTTGTATCCAATTGCTGATGAGAGGAATTAGATCAGCCAAAATTGTAAAAGAGGGTAAGAAATAGGAGAACTATTTTAAAAAGACGATCGTCCCCTCAGAACCTTCAGAATGCAAATAGAATAAAATCAATTGATTGTATGGGTGAGTTATGAAAGTTCAGTATAAACTAATTTTTCTTTTTATATTATTTAATTTGATAGGGTTAGTTATAATTGGAGATCCTACAGATATTTTTTATATAGTGTTAAATTTTTCTCTTCCTGTGTTATTTATAGTTTTAAGATTGTTTTTTTCTGATGTGAAAAACAGGAAATTGTTTTGGCAAAAAAGGTCGCCATACTTTGGAGAGCAAAGAAGAAAAATAAATAAAAACATTTTAAATCTATTTTTTATAATAGGATTAGTATGGTTTATGTATTTAGTTTATCAATACCTGAATTAAAAAAACAAGGGACATGACATAGGTTAACTAGTTATGCTCCTTGTTTTATGGTGTTACGATAATTAGTGTTAGCGTAATATCCATGGATTTTTTGAAGAATATATGGAGATAATATAAGTAGGGGTTCGCGCCACGATTTACCTGTTCATTGGGTGTCAAACCCACTGACTAAAAGTTAGGTAATTTGAAGAAGTAAGATTTCTTATGCGAAAATTAAATTTATTTATGAGTATAGTAAGTGAAAATAGCGTTCAAATAGAGTGTAATATGAGTATGAAAAACTCTTTTGGAGGGGTGCGTTATGAAGAAGGAAAAAGAAAGAATTCAGATTGCGGTTGAAAAAGATCTAAAAATGGAAGCAGAAGATATTTTACATGATTTAGGAATGAATCCCACTACGGCAATTACTATTTTTTATAAACAAGTCATAGAAAAAGGGGGATTACCCTTTGAGGTAAAACTTTCTGAACAAACAAAGCAAGCTAGGCGAATTGCTAAGTTAGCGAAAAAATCTACTAATGTGACGAGGATAGATGATAATAAGGCTTTCGAGGCTTGGTTGGATGAAGATCAATAAAATAGTTTCAATTTACGTGTCTTAAGTTGGTAAGCAACAATGAAAAAGACGACCAGTTTTGATTATTGAGAATAGTGAAAATGAAGTTCTTTTTTATGCGATTACAAGCAAGTTTGAACACAAATCAGAGCGCATAAAAAAGCTTTATTTTCATATCAATGATTGGCAAGATTCAAATTTAAAAAAAGAGTCTTGGATTGACACAGGAACGTTATTCGTTCTTTCCAAAGAAAAAATAGATTTTAAATATAAAGATATAGCGGAACTATCTCAGAAAGATTTGAATCGTTTAGAAGAGTTTCTTAAGGATCGCTTTTAGAAGAATGAACAGCATTAAAAATACACTACCTTTTCATTTGGACTAGGTAGTGATTTTTTTGATTTCATATCTAATTTGTAGTGGTAATAGTGAGAAAAAAATTACTGTAAAGGTTTTTGAATTAGCGAAGCACTCACTGAATTTATACAGAAGCTATTACTTCCACAAATTATCTGACTCAGTTAATTTATGGAAAAACGAAGCATTTCACGTGCAAAGAGTTCAGTCATCTCGTAGAAAAAAACTTTTCGAAAAGCATAGCTCTTACATACATCATTTAATAAGAAACTTTTTGACAGCAAGGCATTTCTTCTTATTCACTTGGCAATAAATTAATTATAAACAAAAAAATGGAACAGCATAAATGTTTTCGAAATGCTTTCGCACCAACATTTACCTGTTCCGTGGGTTTGGCACCCAATGGGCCGTGAGGGGCTCGAACCCGCGACCCGCTGATTAAGAGTCAGCTGCTCTACCAACTGAGCTAACGGCCCGTACCAAAAGTACTTCATTATCTTAGCACTCCATTGTTGAAAAATCAATCATTCTTTTGAAAAAAATATGTGCTTTTTTCAGTTGAGAAACTGGCGTTATCTTAATAAAACACCATTTGTTTCCCAAATTCAAATGATAGGAAATTCTTAAAAGATTGATCAGATTGCTTTAAAAACTCAGAAAACCGTGATAAAATGTATCTAGTTATCAAAACTAGATGATTAGTTTGTGATAATCTAACCTTCTGTTCGTCAAAATGGAGGATGACATGGAAAAATTACAAGCAGACATGAAAAATTGGGGCAATTCATTGCTGAAATTCCATCTGCCGAGATGGGAAGAATTGCCAACACTGGAACTGTATATGGATCAGGTGATCACGTTGATCGATCAATATTTATCACCGGTGATCCAAACGGAAAAGCATCCGCTATTGACCTCTTCCATGGTCAATAATTATGTCAAAAAAGGGATGATTCCAGCACCAGAGAAGAAACGTTACAATCAAAAGCATCTCGCATTTTTGATTGCGATCACGATGCTCAAGCAAGTGCTGACGATTCCTGAAATAAAGACGGGGATCCTTTTTCAAGGGAAAGTTGTCGGCATCAGAAATGCCTACAATGTATTTTGTGAAGAACAAGAAAAAGCGATCCACCTTGTCGGCAAAGAAGCGATGGGAGAACCCGAACAAATGACGTCGGAACCGATCCCAATTGAATTAGTAGCCATGAAAGGTGCGACGCGTTCCTTTGCCAACAAACTATTGGCAGAAAAAACGATTGAATTAGAAGTCATTTATTTAGAAACACATAAAGGAGAAGCCCATGAATAAAGAGAAAATTGCCCTATTAGTTGATTCAGGTACCGATGTTCCCGCACAGATCATGGAGCAATACGGCATGTATATGCTGCCATTGCAAATAATCTACAAGGATCGGACCTATACCGATAAAGTTGATATTACTGCGGAAGAAATCTACGAGCGCTTGCCGCAAGAGATCCCTAGTACCTCGTTACCTGACGGTGCTGCGATCGGGGAAATCTTTGATCGGATCAAAGCCGATGGGTATGAGAAAGTCTTTGCCGTAACCATCTCCAGCGGATTGAGCGGAACGTTTAACGTCGTTCGCCTGTTAGGTGAACAACGGACGGATCTTGAGGTTTTCGTACTTGATACGAAAAATATCGGAATCGGTGCAGGGCTGCAAGCGATTCGTGCAGCAGAACTCTTAGAAAAAGGCGTGACTTGGGAAGAACTGCGGGCACAATTAACGAATGAAGTGCCGAAAAACAAAGTCTTTTTCAACGTAGCTACCTTAGAGTATTTACAAAAAGGCGGCCGGATCGGTCTGGTTGCATCTATCTTAGGCAATGCCTTGAAATTGAATCCAATTATCTCTTGTAATGAAGAAGGGATCTACTATACGGTCGCAAAATCTCGTGGACGGAAGAAAAGCTTGGACAAAACCGTTGACTTGATCAAGCAATTCATCGGTGATCATCGCCATGTGCGTTTAGCCGTGGCGCAAGGTGATGCACTGCAAGAAGCCAAAGAGATGAAAGCACGATTAGAAGCCGAATTTCCTAAGGTCAAAGAAATCTTATTTGGACAAATCTCTCCCGCATTAGTCGTCCACACGGGACCTGGGTTGCTAGGGATCGGTATCCAGCTTTTAGAAGAGTAAAAAAGAAAGGCCCCGTGCCTTTCTTTTTTGTGCTTTCCTTAAGAATAAGGCCGCGGTTTTTGGGAAAGATGAAAAGCCCGTTTAAATAATGTATAATAAGTAAGAAACCAAAAAAAATTGAGGTGACATTTTTGAAAAAGATCCTAGTCGTGGACGATGAGAAACCAATTTCTGATATCGTCAAATTTAATTTAACCAAAGAAGGATATGAAGTATATACCGCCTATGATGGAGAAGAGGCATTAGAAAAAGTAGCCGAGGTCGATCCTGATCTGATTTTGCTTGATTTGATGCTGCCAAAAATGGATGGGTTGGAAGTTGCACGGGAAGTGCGCAAAACCCATGACATGCCGATCATCATGGTCACAGCCAAAGATTCTGAAATCGATAAAGTACTAGGCCTCGAGCTTGGTGCGGACGATTATGTAACCAAACCATTTTCAAACCGGGAATTGGTGGCCCGTGTCAAAGCCAATCTGCGTCGCGGCTCGGCAGCTGCGAAGGAAGCAGACGATAACGCCAACAGCGAATTAACGATTGGTGATTTAACGATTCATCCTGATGCGTACATGGTCACTAAAAATGGTGCAGCCATCGAATTGACGCACCGAGAGTTTGAATTGATGCACTACTTGGCAAAACATCTTGGTCAAGTGATGACCCGGGAGCATTTATTGCAAACGGTTTGGGGCTATGACTACTTTGGTGATGTTCGGACCGTTGACGTGACGGTGCGTCGTTTACGTGAAAAAATCGAAGACAGCCCGAGCCATCCAAATTATTTGGTTACTCGTCGCGGAGTGGGCTATTACTTGCGGAACCCAGAACAGGAATAAGCTATGAAAAATAAAGTTCGCTTTTTTCAATCGGTGAACTTCAAAATCGCCCTGACTTTTATCTTGATCTTATTGATTGCGATCCAGATTATCGGGGCGTATTTTATTCGCGAATTGGAAAGAACAACGGTCGATGCCTTCAAACGCGACATGGAGGCACGTGCCAGCACGTTAGTGGTAACATTAGGCTCTGAATTGAGTCGAATGGATAATGATGACGGTTTAGATTGGGATTCCATGAATGCTTCCTTGAATCGAATCTTAACGAGTACCAACTCATCGGAAATTTTGGAGATGCGGGTGGTGGATGAGCAAGGGATCATTCGTGCAACCACCAATATCAATGATCGTGGCTCGGTGGGAGAAAAAAATGATTACCGTGATTACGATACGAACCGCAGTGAAGTCCTCTATGATGAATCCAGCGGCCAGCGGGTGTTCAATATCGTGCAGTCGATCCAATCACCGACAGGGGATACCGTTTTAGGAACCCTTTATTTACGGAGCAATCTTGAGTCAAAATACAATGAAGTCAGTACGACTGCTGTCATTTTTGTGACAGCCTCACTGATTGCGGCAGTGATTTCGATCATTGTGGCACTATTGGTCTCTCGTTCCATCACCCAACCGATCGGAGAGATGCGCGAACAAGCGATTCGCATCGCCAAAGGAGATTATAGCCGCAAGGTCGCGATTCATGGGAAAGATGAATTGGGACAACTGGCGGAGACCTTTAATCAACTAGGGGAACGAATCGAAGAGACTCAAGAGGCGATGGAATCCGAGCGAAACCGCTTGGACAGCGTCTTGTCTCACATGACCGACGGCGTTGTTGCCACCGACCGACGAGGCAAAGTCATTACCATCAATGAGATGGCGATGTCCTTGTTAAATGTCAGCAACGAAGAAGCGATCGGGCAGTCGATTTTGACGTTATTGGAAATCGATGAAGAATACACGTTACGAAAGCTTTTGGAAAATCCTGAAGACATGCTGTTGGAGCGTCCTAGCAATGATTTGACGGGAACAAATCTGATCTTGCGCATCGATTTCTCCATGATTCGTCGGGAGTCTGGCTTTATTTCTGGGTTAGTTGCGGTAATGCACGATGTCACGGAACAAGAAAAAAATGAGCAGGAACGGCGAGAATTCGTTTCCAACGTTTCTCATGAGTTACGGACACCATTAACGAGTATGCGCAGCTACATCGAAGCGCTGAGTGAGGGTGCTTGGAAAGACCCAGAAATTGCGCCGAACTTTTTGAAAGTGACGTTGGATGAGACGGATCGAATGATTCGCATGATCAATGATCTGTTGAGTCTGTCGCGGATGGATAGTGGCAATTCGCAACTGCAGTTGGAATATATCAACTTCAATGAAATGGTCAATTTCGTGTTGGATCGTTTTGACATGATGGTGACGAATGAAAGCAAAAAATACTTGATTCGTCGGGAGTTCACTAAACGAGAATTGTGGGTGGAAGTCGACACGGACAAAATGATCCAAGTGATCGACAACATCATGAATAATGCCATCAAATATTCGCCAGATGGTGGGATCATTACGGTGAAATTGATGGAGACCCATAACAACATCGTACTTAGCATCAATGACCAAGGACTAGGGATTCCGAAAAAAGATCTCACGAAGATCTTTGATCGTTTTTACCGAGTCGACAAAGCTCGTGCCCGTCAGCAAGGAGGTACTGGCTTAGGATTGGCGATCTCACGAGAAGTCATCAAAGCTCATGGCGGTGCGATTTGGGCGGAAAGTCGAGAAAATCGCGGGTCAACATTTTATATCATGTTGCCGTATGAACCGTATGAGGAGGATTGGTGGGTATGAGAATCTCAGAAAAAATCATTCGTGTAGGCTTGATCGTGATGATCGCCTTGAGTTTTTATTTCTCCTATATGATTTGGCTGAATCCGACTGGGTTTAACAATGCCAGCACGGAAACAGATACCGGCGTCAATCCTTCGGTTCAAACCTACAAACAAAAAAGCGATTTGTTTTTGCCCCTGTATTTGACTTGGAATGACGAGGACGCGATCAAAGAAACTAACTCTGAAGCAGTGATTCGTGAGATCCAAGAGGCGATCAATGAGGCAACGATCAGTGATTTGACGCTGCGAACCTATGGCGAGGAACAAGCTTTTTCAAAAGCCCAAGAAGTCAATCAAGGGGTGTCCTTAAACTACTATACAACGTTTTACTTGAAAGATTATGAGAAAACCTTTGAAAAAGAGCTGTCCTTAGAGGACGAAAGTGAAACAGAGGATTTTCCGTTTTCCCGCATCCAGTTTGACCTTGAAGAAAACACGATCCAATTTGTTGATTTTACCCATCAACGAGTGGTGCGAGGCAAAATCGACTGGGACAAAAGCCAAGTAAAACACTTACTAGCAGACAACCCTCGGGAATGGACGACAATGGTGGCAGATGAAGAACGATCCAGCAAGCAATATTATACGCAGGATTCGATCAAGCTGAAAAAATACAGCTACTATTCTTCGACCCAATCTCAGAGCTTATTTCGAGAAGCCTTTTTCAGCAATCCTAAAAACGTCAAGATCAATGATGAAAGTGTCGATACCTACTATTATGAAGGTGGGCAAAACATGACGGTCTTGCAAGATCAGCAGCAAGTCAAGTTTGAAACTACCACAGATAGTTCCGATGAAACGGATCTGGCGATGTTGAGTGCGGATTATATTATTCGTTTAGGCAACAATTTTGGGACGATCCGCTATTTTGATCAACAAGACAAGCACTTGGATTATCGGGTTTTCGTTGAAGGCTATCCCGTCTTTAGTACTGGTGGTCAAGGGGTGATCAGTGTGGCTTTTTCAGAAAGTGGTCAGACCGGCAGTCGGGAAATGACGATTTCTGCCAGTTTGAACGCGATTCAAGTGCCGATTCCTTCTGAAACCGAGATTGAATTACCCTCTAGTTTGTCGGTCAAAAATGATCTGATTGCGGCAGGGGCTGATCCTGAATTATTGCAACAGATCATCGTTGGCTATCAATGGGGGGAGATCAAAGATGCACCACTCGTTGATTTGACGCCTGCTTGGTATGTCAATTATGACTCGTCTTGGATCAGTTATGATGCATTAATGACAAAATTAGCAGAAACGGAGGAGAATTAATTGGATTTTAAACGAATCGAATGGATTTTTTTCCTCGCTTTTCTTGGTCTGAACGTCTTTTTATTCAATGTTTACAGTGAGGCTCGCAGCGAGCATCAGATGGTTTCACAATCAAACCAAACGATTCCTATCGAACAACGCCTCGAGTCTGAGGACATTCGGTATTCTGGCGAATTATCAGATGAGGTCTTGAGTGGCTATTATTTGAGCGGTGAACAGACGGATTTTGATGTGGAGCTACGAAATCCGCAACTCAATACGCAGTTCAAAAGAGGGTCGACGGTCAAAGGTCAGCAGTTGATCCATGTCTCAACCAATGGCTTTTACATCAGTGATGATTCCCAAACGGAAGAAACCGTCAATGGTTTTTTGCAACGAAAAGATCAAGTCCTGTTTGGGGATGAATATGACTATTTGGAAAACCTCTCTGTCTTGAACGCCAATCATCCGACCGTGGTGGCGGTTCAATCCTATGAAGGCATTCCTTTCAATGACAGCTCAAGTCGGATCGATATCACCTTAGAACAAACGGATGATCTACTGCAGATTGCCCGTTACACGCAAACACATATCTCCAATATTACGTCTCTAAGGGAAAAGATGACGGTCTATTCAGAAAAAGAAGCAGTAAATACGCTTTATTTAAACAACAAGCTGCCGAGTCACTCGAAAATTCTCTGGACGGAATTAGCCTATACGATGATTTTGAAGGTTAGGGAAAAAAATGTGTATATTCCTGCATGGTTTATTGCGTTCCAATTAGATGGCGATGACACCATCCAAATCGAAACGGTCAATGCCTTTAGCAATCGGATCATCACGAATAATGCCGTTCAAAAGGTAGAAAATCCATAAAAAAGCGGGTATAATGGAACTCGTTGAAACAACCAGAGAGGAAGTCACGTAAACCATGATGAAGGAAAATGCCTTTCAAGTAAGTATTCTAGCCAGCGGAAGCTCAGGAAATTCGCTCTATATCGAAAGCAATAAAAAGCGGATCTTAGTGGATGCCGGTTTGAGTGGCAAGAAAATCACTTCATTATTGGATGAAGTAGGGCGGAAACCAGAAGACTTGGACGCCATTCTTGTGACCCACGAACATCGAGATCATATCCACGGTGTCGGAGTACTGGCGCGAAAATACAAACTTGATGTCTATGCGAATACAAAAACATGGCAAGCGATGGATCCAATGATCGGTAACGTCGCTGTCGAACAAAAACATATCTTTGAAATGGGAAAAGTGCTGACCTTGGGTGACTTGGACATTGAAAGCTTTGGCGTCTCTCACGATGCTGCAGCGCCGCAATTTTATCGTTTCCATAAAGACGGCAAATCATTCGTGATGTTGACGGATACCGGTTATTGCAGCGATCATGTGCGAGGCATTATCAAGGGCGCCGATGCGTACCTTGTGGAAAGCAACCATGACCTAGAAATGCTGCGAATGGGGCCTTACCCATGGAGCCTCAAACAGCGAATTCTTGGAGACCGTGGTCACTTATCGAATGAAGATGGCGCTCTGGTCATGACGGATATCTTGACCGACAATACCAAACGGGTCTATCTTGGTCATTTAAGTAAAGAAAACAACTTGAAAGAGTTGGCGCACTTAACGATGGTCAACACCATGAAAGAACATGATCTAGGTGTTGGAGAAACATTTGAAGTCTATGATACCGATCCTGACAAAGCGACGGAGTTATTTGCAATCTAATCGATCAACAAAGGATAAAATTGTCGGGTGGAGGCAGCAGGTATGTTTGATGAAGAAAAAATCAAGCGTCTGAACGAGCTTGAAATGGCTGTTTATAAGTACATTGTCCAGCATTTTGAAGAGATCGATCAACTGACGATCCGCGAATTGTCAGCTGCATGCCATGTCTCGACCTCGACGATTTTACGATGTATCACGAAATTAGGCTATCGCGGGTATTCAGAGTTAAAGTATGCGATCTGTCAAAAAAAGGAACAAGATGCACGAGCGTTTGATCTTTTCTATGATGCAACGATCCAAGTCAATACATTCTTAAAAAAAGTCAATAATGAAGATTACCGTAAGTTTATCCAGCCAGCGGTAGAACTGATTCTTTCCGCACGCCATGTGGCGTTTTCAGGTATCGGCACAAGTGGCATTCTTGGCACCTATGGCAGCCGCTATTTTGCTAATTTAGGCATCAATGCCTATAGCATCGTCGATCCCTTTTTGCCAGTACCGCCTCGTGGGATGGAAAATACGTTAGCGATCATTTTATCAGTTTCGGGGGAAACCATTCAAATGATCAAGCAAACGGAGGACTTCAAACGGTATGGGGCAAAAGTACTCAGTATCACCAATGATGAAAAATCGACGATCGCCCAAATGGCAGATTACAATATTTCCTACTATATGCCCGTCGTCAGTGGGGGAAAAGAAGTCGATTTGAACCTGACGACGCAAGTCCCGGTGATTACACTGATCGAACTTTTAGCCCATCAAGTCTACAAGCAAATCTAAGTGATCGTAAAAAAACAGCTTCGGCTGTTTTTTTTGTTGGAACATGTTTCATAACGTAGAAAAGCTATAGGCAAGGGGAATATTATCCATTAAGATTTATTTGTAAGCGAATTCACTGTCCGGTGGATAGAATTTTATTTTAGGAGTGATGTGAGATGAACGAATGGATCAATGAGAAATTATTACCCCCAATATTAAAATTTGTCAATACGAAAGCAATCACTGCATTAAGAAACGGTATGCTCTATACGATGCCCTTTTCAATCGTAGGATCGATTTTCCTACTATTAGCAAACTTTCCCGTCCAGTCGATTGCGGATTGGGTAACGAATAGCGGCTTAGGTGAATACTTCAACCAAGCCTATGGCGCCTCTTTTGCAATTATGGCCTTTTTCGCCGTAATGGGCATCGCCTATTCATATGTAAAAGCAGAAGGTTACGAAGGACTCCCTGCAGGAATGATTGGTTTAGTTATTTTCTTATTAACTATGGAGTCAAGTGTGACGGATGCTGAAGCAAATGTAACCATCGCAAATGTCATTGATAAAACATGGACCGGTGGACAAGGCATGATCAGTGCCATCTTAGTGGGACTTTTTGTGGGCTGGGGCTATACTTGGTTCTTAAAACGCGACATCCGGATCAAACTGCCAGAACAAGTACCCACCAATGTCGCAAACTCATTTACAGCGTTGATTCCGGCCGCTGTTTTGACGACCATCGCATTAGGCATTTATGTTTTCTTTGATAAGGTCTTTCAGACAACCGTGGTCGAATGGATCTACACCGTGATTCAAAGTCCGATGCAAGGTGTGACGGATTCCCTTGGCGGTGCCTTGATGCTAGGCTTCTTAGTGCCATTCTTGTGGTTCTTCGGGGTTCATGGTTCGACGATCGTGGGCGGTATCATGGGGCCGATTTTACAAGCCAATTCATTAGCCAATACGGCTATTCTTGAATCTGGTAAAGCATTGACATTAGAAAATGGCGGACACATCGTGACCCAGCAGTTTTTGGATCAATTTATGACGGTAACCGGCGCAGGAATGACGATTGGGATCGTGCTATACATGGTGGCTTTTGCCCGTTCGGCGCAGTTCAAACAATTAGGACGTCTTTCCTTGATCCCGGCATTCTTTAATATCAATGAACCAATTATTTTTGCGACACCGATCGTCATGAACCCAATCATGGTATTACCATTTATTTTGACACCGATGGTTTCAGGCGTGATCACGTATTTTGCACTTTATACCGGTATCGTACCGCTATTTACTGCTGTGCAAGTTCCCTGGACGACCCCGCCGATCATTTCAGGTTTTCTAGTAGGTGGCATTCGGACCGCTATCTTACAATTTGTTGTTTTAGCAATCGGCTTCTTTATTTACTATCCTTTCATTCGTAAGGTCGATAGTTTGAACTATAAACAAGAAACAGAGATTGTTTAATACCAAGGAAGCAGGTTGAATAGAAATGAATAAACTAAGAAGCGATTTTTTATGGGGTGGCGCAGTCGCTGCTCACCAATTGGAAGGCGGCTATCGTGCGGGTGGAAAAGGCGTGAGTGTCGCTGATGTCATGACTGTCGGAGGCAACGGAATTCCTCGCCGAATCACGGAAGGTATCCAACCGGGCGAAAGCTATCCCAATCATGAAGCGATCGATTTTTATCATCGGTATCCTGAAGACATCAAGCTTTTTGCCGAATTAGGGTTGAAGTGCTTCCGAACATCGATTGCCTGGACCCGTATTTTTCCAAAGGGGGATGAGCGCGAGCCGAATGAGGAAGGCCTGGCCTTTTATGATCAATTATTCGATGAGTGTTTACGCTATGGCATTGAGCCAGTCATTACCCTGTCTCACTTTGAAATGCCTTATCATTTAGTTACCGAATACGGAGGTTGGCGTAACCGTAAATTGATCGATTTGTTTGTCCGCTTTGCAGAAGTTTGTTTTACGCGCTATCAAAAGAAAGTGAAGTATTGGATGACCTTCAATGAAATCAATAATCAAGCAAACTATAAAGAAGATTTTGCGCCATTTACCAATTCTGGTCTGTTCTTTACGGAAGGAGAAGACCGAGAAAAAGTCATGTACCAAGCAGCTCATTACGAGCTCGTTGCCAGTGCAAAAGCGGTGGCGCTAGGACATGCGATCAATCCTACGTTTCAAATCGGATCGATGATTGCGATGTGCCCAATCTATCCGTATTCTTGCGATCCCAAAGACATGATGGCAGCCACGGTGGCCATGCAACGGCGCTATTGGTTTTCAGATGTTCATGCCCGTGGGCACTATCCGAGTTATATGCGCAGCTATTTTGAAAGAAAACAATTTGATTTAGATATCACCCCTGAAGATGAAGCAGCTTTGGCGAAAGGTTGTGTTGACTACATTGGTTTTAGCTACTATATGTCTTTTGCGATCAAAGGCAAGGAGAATGATCCAACCTATGACTATGATGAGAGCCAAGATCTGGTGGACAATCCTTATGTCGATGCTTCTGAATGGGGCTGGCAGATTGATCCCGTAGGCCTGCGCTATGCCATGAACTGGTTTAACGAACGCTACGAATTGCCACTTTTCATTGTAGAAAATGGCTTTGGTGCGGTGGATACGGTGGAAGAGGATGGACAGATCCACGATGACTACCGTATTGACTACCTGAAAGCCCATATCGAAATGATGAAAGAAGCAGTAGCTTATGATGGCGTCGACTTATTAGGTTATACACCGTGGGGCATCATTGACTTGGTTTCTGCGGGGACAGGGGAAATGAAGAAACGCTATGGTGTGATCTATGTGGACAAAGACAATGAAGGAAATGGAACCCTTGCTCGTCAGAAGAAAGATTCATTTGCATGGTATCAGCAAGTGATTGCGTCCAATGGCACGAAGGTCTAAAGAAAAAAACGTTACGCAAAATTTCTGCGTAGCGTTTTTTCTTTAGGGCATTTGGATATAGCCGTAATGAAGCAATAACTGAATAATAATAACTAAAGTGTTCATTCCCACATGGGTGATCATGGAAGTCCAAATACTGCCGGTCAAAGCATAAAGCCCAGAAAAGAACAGTCCTAAGAAAATATAGACTAAGAGATGATTGTCATTGTGGGCAAAGGCAAAGGCTACGGCGCTGACCACTACACCAACCCAAACATTGCTGTATTTCCCAATGATGCCAACTAAGGCTCTGCGGAAGACAAATTCCTCCATAATTGGCCCACCGACCATTGCTGCGAGAGCAAAGAGTGGGTTTTGCACCACGATGGCAATAATGTTTTCGGTATTTTGTGAAGCGCTGACTTCTCCGAAAAAGGATTCGACAAAGATGGCTAGATTTTGCAACAAAATCGCTGCGACAATGCCGGTTAGCCCGTAAATAAGAATCGCTGAGACTTTGGTTTTTTTGTGTTCAAACGATAGCGGTTCTGTTTGTTTGAAATACAAGAAAAACATGATCGCTGCACCAGCTAAGTAACCGATCGTTGTTGCTGCTACTTGATGTCCGCTAGGGACGAAGGCGATCGGTAGAAAAAAGACGATGCCGTAAGTAAGAATCGTGGACAAAGAATATTTTGATAAAGACATAGTTGTTTCCTCACACTCCTTTGCTTCATTATAGACTAGGTTGCTTCTAGAAACAAAAAATCCTACTATATTTATCAATCAATTAGAAATGCAAAAAAAATTTAGCAAAAGGCTTGCAAAAATTTGGGAAAATGAGTAATATTGAAACTGTAAGTTAGCACTCGATACAAGAGAGTGCTAATGCTAAATTCTATAACATTCATTGGAGGGATTTATCGTGTTAAGACCATTAGGTGATCGTGTGATTATCGAAGTCGCAAAAGAAGAAGAAAAAACTGTAGGCGGAATCGTGCTTGCATCAGCAGCAAAAGAAAAACCACAAACGGGTACCGTTATTGCAGTCGGCGAAGGACGCACGCTCGAAAACGGTGAAAAAGCTCCTGTTGCTGTCAACGTTGGCGAACAAGTAATGTTCGAAAAATACGCTGGCACAGAAGTGAAATATGAAGGAACAGAATATTTGATCGTTGCTGCAAAAGATATCATTGCAGTAGTAGAATAAGAAAAATAAAAAATACTTGAGGTGATGAAATCATGGCAAAAGAAATCAAATTTGCAGAAGACGCACGCGCAGCAATGCTTCGTGGGGTAGATAAATTAGCAGATACAGTAAAAGTAACCTTAGGCCCTAAAGGTCGTAACGTGGTTTTAGAAAAATCTTACGGTTCACCATTGATCACAAATGACGGTGTAACGATCGCTAAAGAAATCGAATTAGAAGATCATTTTGAAAACATGGGCGCAAAACTTGTTTCTGAAGTCGCTTCAAAAACAAACGATATCGCTGGTGACGGAACAACGACTGCTACGTTATTGACACAAGCAATCGTTCGTGAAGGATTGAAAAATGTCACCGCTGGTGCGAACCCATTAGGTATTCGTCGTGGGATCGAAATGGCAACAAAAGTGGCTGTAGAAGAGCTACACAACATTTCATCAATCGTTGATTCAAAAGAAGCAATCGCACAAGTTGGTGCTGTTTCTTCTGGTAGTGAAAAAGTTGGTCAATACATCGCTGATGCAATGGAAAAAGTCGGCAATGACGGTGTTATCACTATTGAAGAATCAAAAGGGATCGAAACAGAATTAGATGTTGTGGAAGGAATGCAATTTGATCGTGGTTACTTATCACAATACATGGTAACTGACAACGATAAAATGGAAGCAGCGTTAGAAAATCCATACATCTTGATCACTGACAAAAAAATCTCTAACATCCAAGATATCTTGCCATTGTTAGAACAAATCTTACAACAATCAAAACCATTATTGATCATCGCTGATGACGTTGATGGCGAAGCATTACCAACACTTGTATTGAACAAAATCCGTGGAACATTCAATGTTGTTGCAGTGAAAGCACCAGGATTTGGTGACCGTCGTAAAGCAATGCTAGAAGACATTGCGATCTTAACTGGTGGTACAGTGATCACTGAAGACTTAGGTCTTGAGCTGAAAGATGCAACCATCGATAACTTAGGTCAAGCAAGCAAAGTGGTTGTGGATAAAGACAACACAACAATCGTTGAAGGTGCTGGTGAAAAAGAAGCAATTGACGCACGCGTTCAATTGATTAAAAACCAAATCGCTGATACAACTTCTGACTTTGACCGTGAAAAACTACAAGAACGCTTAGCAAAACTTGCTGGTGGGGTTGCTGTGATCAAAGTTGGGGCACCAACTGAAACTGAATTGAAAGAATTGAAATTACGTATTGAAGATGCATTGAATGCAACACGTGCCGCTGTTGAAGAAGGCATGGTCTCAGGTGGGGGAACTGCCTTAGTCAATGTCATCAACAAAGTTGCAGAAATCGAAACAGATGGCGATGCAGCAACAGGTGTCAAAATCGTTTTACGTGCCTTAGAAGAACCAGTTCGTCAAATTGCTGAAAATGCAGGCTACGAAGGTTCAGTCATCATCGACAAATTGAAAAACGCTGACTTAGGCGTTGGTTTCAATGCAGCAACTGGCGAATGGGTAAACATGCTAGAAGCTGGGATCGTTGACCCAACAAAAGTGACGCGTTCTGCATTACAAAACGCAGCTTCTGTTGCCGCATTATTGTTAACGACTGAAGCAGTCGTTGCCGACAAACCAGAACCAGCAGCGCCAGCAGCTCCTGCAATGGACCCATCAATGGGTATGGGCGGCATGATGTAAGCAAGCCTTGAGAACTCCTCTTTTGAGGGGTTCTTTTTTTGTGCAATCAAAAAATACTTCAACACAGAAAAAGACAAAAAACCTTTCTTCTTAGTATTCTAAGCACCAAAGAATTGGTTCATTGCTTGAATAAAAGGAGAAAGGATTGGTAGATATAAGCTATCTATTTGTCTTGTAAAGGCAGCGAGTTTTGTAAGGAACGTCAATTACAACCGTTCCCAAAGTCCCTGCGCAAACCCAGAAATAAATTCGTAGAGAACCGGCAGTATCACCGAAACACATAAGACGACAAAGACCATTTTCTGAGCATCTGTTAATTGTTTGAGGAAATGGTTTTTTGTGAATAATAAATACGCGATACAGATAACGGCAAGCAGCTGCAAGAGATCAAATAAAATGGACAAGAAAATCACCTTTTCTGATTAGATTGAATGGACGATAGAATGATGGATTCTCTCAACATAGAGCAAAGAGTTGAATGATATGGTTCTGAGAAAACGTGAAGATCAACGTTTATAAAGAAACGGTATTTCGACGCCAAAGAATGCGAAGATCCCGCTTAAAAGAAAGTAAGTCAATAAGCCTAGATAAAAAAGGACTTTCCAATTCAATTTCTTTTTCATTCGATCCACTCCTTTTGTGTATCATAGCATAAAAAAACGATAATATAAATAAATAATCTAAAGATGCAAATTTGCATTTTTTAGCAAGTGTAAGCTCTCTCAAGCTACATTTTCGCTATCTTGAAAAACCTGAGCTAAAATAGAAAGAGGAACAAAATCATGGCTCACTTTGATTTTTAAATGAACAACGAGTCGAAAGAAGGAGACATTTCTTTGAAAAAACCATGGATAAAACGCAAAAAGAAGCAAAACGAAAATGAATTATTAACGGAACAGTCCGTTCAAGTCGAGCAAAGTCAAACGAGAGAAGAGCTGCAAGAAGAAGCGGAGTTTACTTCTTTTTTTGCGGATGTCATGAAGCGAATGCCGAAAAAATCGGCTGCCTTTGTGATGAAAGGCTATGACGGATCAAAAGCCCAGGCGGAAAAAGTGTTAGCGAAAAGTAAGGATCAATTTGATCAGGTGTTTGAGGAGTTTTTGGTGGGAGTAGATGATGAAACGCGAAAAAAAGCCCACCGCACGATCCATGCGGCTTCTTTGACGGCGGCGATCATCGGCTGTTCACCGATTCCCTTTTCAGACGCAGTGTTACTTGTACCGGTTCAAATGACGATGATGGCACGTTTGTATCTTATTTTTGGGCGAACATGGCGTGAAGGGTTAGCGAAAAGTATTTCGAAAGAGCTAGTCGTTGTGAGTTTTGGTCGCAGTGCCGTTGGCAATATCTTGAAATTTGTCCCAGCAGTCGGCACCGTTGCTGGAGCTGCGATCAATGCCAGTGTGGCTAGTGGTATCACCGAAGCATTAGGCTGGGTGACGGTCAAGATGCTGAATGATGGGGAAGATGTGTTTGAGCAAGTGATGTCCTTTAAAGGCCAATTTCACACGCTGTTCAATGCGTTGAAAGTTGGCAAGAAATCCAAGTGAGACAAACAGAAGAAGAACGAAGCAGGTCCAGAGGACTTGCTTTTGTTGCTTCTTTTTCTTCACAGCTGGTCATTCTTTTTCTGGCTTTCATCTGCCTTGTTTGTCTTCTATCTGATCTATTATGGTGCAACTAGGAATTACGAACGGATCTATCATATGTTTACGATGGCCTTTCTCTTCGTTTGTTTCGAGATGATTGCGGGGGTGATGCAGCTATTTACCAGCCTCCTGGCGGATGATAACCGCAGCAAGCTGAAGTATTTCCGTTTTGCCCCTTTTTACATGCTGTTTTACTGGATGATCAATGCCATAACGATCGTCACTACCTTTATTCCAGCCGTCAAAACCATCCTTGGCTACGGCAGCGGCGTTTGGGTCAGCCCTGAGCGAACGGCGAAAAAAACCGAAGAATCTTAATGAATTCACCTTCCCTGGACAATAAAAACAAGTCTGAGTTTTCTTCAGACTTGTTTTTTTGCCTTTAAGGTTCAGAAAGATAGTAAATCTCACGATTTTGGTATGGATAACGAGTTTGCGAAAATTCGAAGGGCCGTCCGTCGGAGAGACGAGCAACTTGTTCTAATTCTAAGATCGGATCATTGGGATCGACTTCTAAATATTTGATATCATAGGAATCCGCTTTGTCGGCACGGATTTTACGTATGGCGGGACCTATTTTGAGATGTAAGGAATCAGTGATATATCGATAGATCGAGTGTTCAAGGATCGCCATATCAATATCGGGAATGGTTTTGATGGGCATGATCGTGTACTCCAATTCAAAGGGTTCGTTATCAACATAGCGCAGTCGTACGATATCATAAACAGGTTCGTTTTCTCGCAAAGACAAGTAATCCATTTCGTTGGCTTCTGGAAACCGTACATTGAAACTAATGATTTTACTTTGCACTTTATGCCGCCCGCCATATCGGTTGACTAGACCGATATACTCATTGATCTGTCCTTGGTAGGTCGCTGAATTGACATAGGTGCCATGACCTCTTTTGGTGGAAATCAGGCCTTCTTGCTTCAGTTGATTTAGCGCTTTTTGGATCGTCATTCGCGAGGTTTGAAATCGTTTGGCTAACGCCGTTTGTTCCGGTAGTTTTGATAAAGCTGGAAAAACACCTTCATAAATATTCGTCCGCAACTGATCAACGATCTCTTTGTATTTTGTCATAGTCATCACTCCTTATGTAAAGAAATTCATGGACTTGAGTTTTGTTTGAAGGGGATAAAAACAAACTCTATCACCAAAGAATCAACTGCAATTCACATGTACAGAAAAAACTTTACATGTGTTTTCGAAAAATTTACATGCCGATTTCACCTAATTATAATAGGTTTTGTAAGCGAATACAAATAATGGAGGAATCAATATGACAACTTTTTACTGGGGGAACAGTGTCAGCAGTATGCAAACAGAAGGTGGTTGGAATGAAGGTGGTAAAAGCTTATCCGTTTATGATATACGGGAAGCTTCGGAACAGGCTAGCGATTGGCATGTAGCAAATGATAACTATCATGCGTATACAGAAGACTTTGATTATATGCAAGATTTGGGGATGAACATGTATCGTTTCCAAATTTCTTGGTCAAGGGTCGTTCACGATGGAGATGGTGCCTTTAATGAAGAAGGGATCGCCTATTACGATCGTTTTATTGATGATCTGTTAGCTCGAGGAATCGAGCCCATGATTTGTTTGTATCATTTTGATATGCCCCTGCATCTGGCGAAAACCTATAACGGGTTCATCAGCAAAGAAGTGAAGGACGCATTCATTCGCTTTGGAAAAGAAATGGTGGATCGTTTTGCGGATAAAGTCCATTATTGGTTAACCTTTAACGAACAAAATCTTTTCCACCAAGACCATGGTTTTAAGATCAGCGGCTATTTAGAAGGGGAAGAAACGACAGAAGAATTGTATCAGATTTTCCACAATGTCATGGTTTGCCATGCAGAACTCTGTAATTATCTTCATGAAACAACAAATGCGAAGATCGGCGGCATGCTGGCGTATTCTGAGGCGTATCCAGCGACTTGTCGTCCACAAGACATCAAAGCAGCAAGAGAGTTTGATGAATTTGCGAACTTTACTTTATTAGATTGCTATGCGCACGGCAAGTATTCGGCAGCACAAGACCGATACGTGAAAAATCATCAACTCAATATGAATATTTTACCTGGGGAATTAGAAGCGATCGCAGCGCAGAAAAATGATTACATTGCCTTTAGCTATTATGCTTCTTCTACCTTGAATGCTGAAAAAATTCCTGAAGGAACGCCGCCGAATCGGTACATGACTTTTGGAAAACAAGACAATCCGTATATCGAAACGACGGAATGGAATTGGCAAATTGATCCGCTCGGCTTCCGTGATGTCTTAAATAAAGTCTATCAGCGGTACCGCTTGCCAGTGTTTCCGATTGAAAACGGGATTGGTGTCAGAGAGCATTGGGATGGCAAAGAACCGATTCAAGATGATTACCGTATTGCCTATCATCAAGAGCATATTCGAGCGATGTTTGAAGCGATGGTGGAAGATGGAGTGGTCTGTCTTGGGTATCTTGGTTGGGGGCTGATCGACATTTTGAGCTCGCAAGGTGATATGGAGAAACGATACGGACTCGTGTATGTCAATCGTGGCAACCA
This sequence comes from Enterococcus sp. 2G9_DIV0600, assembly GCF_002140615.1. Taxonomy (NCBI): domain Bacteria; kingdom Bacillati; phylum Bacillota; class Bacilli; order Lactobacillales; family Enterococcaceae; genus Enterococcus; species Enterococcus sp. 2G9_DIV0600. The sequence continues at coordinate 2,618,338 of NZ_NGLL01000001.1, read as the reverse complement.
TGAGTTGCGAGATATGAAACGTGTACCGAAAAAATCGTATGAATGGTTCAAAGAAGTGATCAAAACGAATGGTAGTACGATCTATACAAACCCATATACAGAATAGGAGGAACAAAAATGGCAGCAGAAAAGCGCACGTTTTTAGATAAATTTACAGAGTTTTCGGTCCGTCTCGGCAATCAGGTTCATCTCAAAAGTCTTCGTGATGCGTTTGCGACCTTAATGCCTGCCTTTATTATCGCAGGGATCGCTGTGTTGTTTAATAATGTCTTCTTTCCATGGTTTTTAGAAGGGGCTGCCTTGGCGCGAATGCAAGTGTTTGGCAATTCCATCACCAATGGAACATTGAATATCGCCGGTCTGCTGATCGCCCCGATGATCGCTTATTTTCTTTGCCGCAACAAAAACAATCCGAGCGCCATCAATGCAACCTTTGTGGCAACGACTTGCTTAGTGGTCATGTTGGCGATGGTTCATGCCGTGATGCCAGAAGGCGCTCAAGCAGAAGTGACCATCAGTGGTGTGATGCTATTTGACGATGTCGGGACCAAAGGGATGTTTTCTGGAATCATTTGTGGGTTAGTTGCCACGGAATTATTTATTCGACTGTCAGAAAACAAGCACTTAAAAATCAATTTAGGGGATCAAGTTCCTCCTGCCGTCAGCAAATCCTTCAGCACGTTGATCCCTGCTATTTTGGTGATTTCCTTCTTTGCCGTAGTTGCGACCGTGCTAGCAGCCTTTGATACCGACCTGATTCAAATCATTTCAACAGTGATCCAAGAACCACTGCGTTTGTTGAACACATCGATTTTTGGGTTCTTGATCATCTATTCAACGGGCAATTTTCTGTTTACTTTAGGCATTCACCAAACCGTCATCAATGGCGCCTTGTTAGATCCATTGCTGTTAGTCAATATGAATGAAAACATGCAAGCCGTGCAAGAAGGCGCTACGCCACCCAATATCTTAAATTCAGCATTCGTGACGGTTTTCGCACAACTAGGCGGGACTGGATTTACGATCAGCTTGATCATTGCAGTGCTCTTATTCGTCCGCAATTACCAACCTTTTCGGGATGTCGTCAATCTATCCCTAGCTCCGGGTATTTTTAATATCAACGAGCCAATCATCTTTGGTTTACCGATCGTCTTCAATTTACCCATGATCATTCCCTTCGTTGCAAGTCCAATTGTTGCGACGTTGATTGGCTACTTTGCTACCGCAGTAGGATTCATTGAGCCGCTTTCTGTGATGGTTCCTTGGACGACACCACCAATTCTTAGTGCATTGTTGGCATCAAAAGGGGATTTTAAAGTTGTTTTGGTTCAAGTGATCATCATCGTCGTTTGTGTAGCAATCTATTTTCCATTTTTAAAAATCGCTCAACGGGTTGCAATCAAATCTGCTGAATTGGAGCGGGCAGAATAAACAAAACAGGATGAATCCTATACTAGAGTGACCTACAAAAGTTAGAACAAAATTCTAACGTTTTGAGGGTCACTATTTTTTGAGGTGATTTTTTTACTAAGTTTCTATTTTGAACTTTAATTAAATGGTATACTATCCCAAAAGGAGCGACTATGAAACTTTCAGAAATGCAAAAAGCGATTTATCAAAACAAAATCGATCACCAATTCAATGTCACAAATATTGAAAAAGAGTTTTTGGCTTTATATGGTGAAGTAGGGGAAGCCTTTGACGCGTATCGGAAGCAACAAGAGGTAGGAGAAGAATTGGCGGATGTGGCGATTTATCTTCTTGGGTTAGCGGAAATCCTTTCCATCGATCTTGAAGCAGAGATTCATAAAAAAATGGCCGTCAACCAAAAGCGTCGTTATTCGAGTTATGGCAATGGCTATGCCAAACGAATCGATAATTGATACACGCACAAAAACTAGTGGATTCCTCGAGTATAGGCCCTTACCGAAATAGAAATGGAAGCAGGAGATAGGATGGAAAAGAATGTAAGCATGCGTGAATTAACCACGGCGGATTTAGCAGAAGTCGTGGACCACTATATTGCCGTATTTTCAGCAGAACCATGGAATGACCAATTGACAGTGCCGCAAATCACCGACTATGTATCATCAATGATGGCAATGAATACTTTTATTGGTTATCGACTAACAGACCGAGCATCGAATGAATTGATTGGTCTTTCATTAGGCTTTATCAAGCCCTGGTATCAAGGAAAAGAGTATGTGATCGATACTTTTTTAATTACTGGCACGCACCAAGGAAAAGGCCTTGGTTCCACTTTTTTAGAAAGGATCAAAGAGGATCTGCTCAAGAAAGAGATTCCAACGATCCTGTTAGATACCGAAGAAAGTATGCCAGCAGCGGATTTTTACAAAAAGAATGGCTTTAAACCGCTACCAGATAATGTGAGCTATTATTTATCTCTAGAATAATAATAGCTTGTCAATAAATAAAAAAGTCTGCGAAAAAATCGCAGGCTTTATAGTTATGCACAGTTTCAACAGGTTTATCCACAATATGTTGTAGGAACATGTTTTCGCCTACTAAATATTGGGTGTGTGGTTTTTAGAAAAGGATTTCAAAGAGATTCTTATGGACCAATGAGCGTAAAAGTGAAAAAAGTACTGAACCGCTTATAGAATATAGCAAAATTTATCTAGATGAGAGGCTCTGTTGGTACCGATCAGCTAATTTCTATCATCTTCGCGATAGGTCTTGCGATACTGTAGCGGCGTTAAACCAAATTTACGCTGAAATCTTTTGCTAAAGTAGCTCAAGTGATTGAAGCCAACGTGGTAGCAGATGGTTGAGATCGGCTCATCCGTTTCGATCAATAGGTTTTTGGCTTGAGACAATCGATAATCAATCAGATAGTTGATTGGGGTCAATGTCGTGTATTGCCGAAAAAGGGCGGTACAAGTACGTGTATTGATGGCAGCAGCTTTAGCGATCGCAGGAACCGTTAATGGTTCTTGATAATGCTCATGGACAAATGCCAGCATTAAGTAGATAGTTTCTTTCTTTGGTGAAGCAGGTCTTGCAGCCATTAGCTGTGAAAGGGCAGCTAAAAACAATTCATAGAGAGTAAATCGTTGTTCAATAAGCAGAGGCAGACGCACGGTTTGAACAAATGCTTGATGTTGGGCGGTTAAGGTTAAGCGCCGATAGCTGCGGGTGCGATCGTGGACTAATTGTTCGATCGCTTCTTTAAAAACAGGGTCAGCAATAAAGCCTGAAGAAAAATCAAAGCAGCAATATCGGACGTTTTCTGAAGCTAAAACAGCACCATGGAGTACACGGCTATTAATAATGATCGCCTCATTCTTGCTTAGCAAAATTTGCTCGTCGTCTATCGTATACACGAAGCTACCTTCTTCGACCCATACAATTTGCAGCTCGTCGTGCCAATGCAGAGGCAATTTGTCGCCACGCTTTTGTTGCAAGCAACGTTGATAAATTGCGAAGGAGCGATTTGTAGATGTATGTTTGGTCGTTTCTTCGTTTTCTTCTGTGCGTTCAAAGTACATACCGCACCACCTTTTTACAGAATAGTGTTAAAAACAATCAGGATATTGACAAAAGTTCACTATCTGATTCGGTATAATACTAACAAAGTAAAGTGAAAGACAAAAGGAGTTTTTATGAAAAAAACAGTTGGGATTGTTTATGCTTGTTCAGCAGCAGCTTTGTGGGCAGTTTCTGGCATCGCTGGACAAATTTTATTTGCGAAATATAGTATTTCAGCAAATTGGCTCGTTTCAACACGATTGGTTCTTTCAGGGTGTTTGTTGCTAAGTATTGGGTTAAAGGATCGCGCCCGATTGATTTCCCCATTTCGTGAGAAAAAGGACTTCATTCAGCTGCTCTTGTTTTCTTTCTTAGGTATGTTTCTCGTTCAATTTACTTACTTTAAAACGATTGAGCAAAGCAATGCTTCATTTGCAACAATTATTCAATATACAGGACCTTTCTTTGTTTTACTCTATGCTGCGATAGCCAAAAGGCAGATCCCCTCTTTAAAGACATTTTTCTGGTTATTGGTAACCTTACTTGGCGTGACGGCTGTGGCATCAAAAGGACAGATTGAGCAATTAGCGACTTCCCAATCTGCGCTAGGCTGGGGGATAGCATCAGCGATATCACTAGCTTTTTATTCTATCCAGCCGCGTAAACTTTTGCAAAAATATGGGAGTTTACCAATTGTCGGCTGGGGGATGTTGATTGGTGGAGGCTTGGCGAATGTGGTTCATCCAATGTGGCAGATCGATAGTCAACTGAACGTTCAAGTGATTCTTTATTTGTTGGTGGTCATTTTATTTGGAACAGCACTAGCGTATTTGATTTTTTTAACAAGTTTACGCTATTTATCCTCAACACTTGCAACAGTTTTAACAGCAGTTGAGCCACTGCTGGCTGCTTTCTTATCGATCATTGTTTTTCATGATCACTTCACAGTGGTGGAGCTAGTAGGATTTATGGCAGTCATAGGGAGCATCATATGTTTACAAAAAAAATTGTGAAAAAAGACGAGATTCGCCAAAATCGGCGACGTCTCGTCTTTTTAATAAATCAACAGAAAAAGAAAACGCAGGAGTCTACGCTTTCTTTTTCTGTTCTTCTTTTTTCTTGTCTGTGGTCTGTACGGAATCTAGGGCTTTTTTGAAAATCTCTTCTTTTTTCGTTTTATAGTTATGTTGTCGTTCAGCATAAACTTTTTCTTTCGTCTTTGTTTTCATACTCGGTCACCTCTTCCTTTTTTTTAAGTATAGCATAATTTCACAAACTTATGCAAACGCTTGGTTTTATCCTTGGTATTATAATCTTTTTAATAAAATACATTGTGAAAATGTTTCTTTCGACAGAGATGAGTGACTTTTCTATCTAAAATTCGTATCCGATTGGAAGCGATTAGCTAGAAGATCGTGATCGTAACGTTAACACAAAGAAAAGAATTGTTCTTTTTGAAAAAACTTTTTACAGAGTTCCTCGTGTAAAAAAAGTGATTAATGGTTTGTATTGATAGCAATTTTCGAAGAATGGGATAAGAAAAGAAATGCTATTCAAATAACAGACCTGTTTTTCAAAAAGTGGGTTTATCTGCAAAAAAATTCCTGTTTTTATTCGCGAATTAAAATAACGTTGAATGAAATAGCGTTTTTCTGTAGTTTATAGAAATCTTTGTAAATAGAGTACCATTGAGCAACACCAAAGAGAAAGTGATCAAAAAGAATAACGCAGGAAAATAAATGACACGTTTTATTAAACGTAAATTAAAAAAATACAAAACGAAAACAATATCAAAAAATATTAATTTTTGTTAAAATGGGGTACAGGGGGTGTTTTATTGGAATCTCGGAAAATCAAACGTAAGCGTTTAGTGAAACAAAAACGGTCCCTTTTCGTACAAAAAGGATTGGGTATCACAGCAGCGTTAGCATCGACTTCAGGTGTCTTTACGTCTCTTGCTCATGCGACCGAAACGACAAACGCTTCGTCATCAACCATCACAACTGCTACTCTTGCCAGATCGTCAGCTGAAACGGCGATCAATCGACAATTTAAAACAACAGCTTCACTGAATGTTCGTTCAAATGCTTCAACAAGTGCCTCTATCGTAAGTGGCGTAGGAGCAAATACAACAATCACTGCGGTGGCTCAAAAGAACGGTACCTCAGTGAATGGCAATACAACATGGTATAAGCTATCAACAGGCGGCTGGATCTCAGGTGCTTATGTGAAAAGCACCTCAGGCTCTTCTTCTGCCAATACTGGCTCGTCCAATTCGTCGTCGTCTTCATCGGAAAAAGCAATTTCGAAATCAGTGAAAACGACCACTGCATTGAACGTCCGTTCAAATGCAACGACTAGTTCTAGTGTCGTACGTGGACTAAGCAGCAATGCGACGGTGAAAGTTGTTGCACAAAAGAGTGGAACGTCGGTGAATGGCACGACCACTTGGTACAAATTGTCCACAGGCGGTTGGATCACGGCAGCCTATGTCAAAGATGTTTCCAGCAGTTCGACAGGAAATAGTTCTTCTGGCGGCAACACAAGTGTTTCTGCAGAAACGGCTATCAACAAGAACGTGAAAACAACAGCGGCATTGAATGTCCGTTCGAGTGCCTCAACAAGTGGTAGTGTCGTTGGCAGCCTAAGCAACAGCACGACGGTGAAGGTCGTTGCCCAGAAAAATGGCACATCCGTTGGCGGCACCAATGTTTGGTACAAAGTATCGACTGGTGGCTGGATCACAGCGGCATATGTACGTGACGTCACGTCTAGTTCTGGAAATACAAGTAATAACAATAATTCAAACACAGGTTCAAGCAACACTGGTTCATCAAACGGCTCAAGCAATGCGAGTGAGCAAGCCATCAATAAAACGTTCCAAACAACCACTGGTATGAATGTCCGCTCAAATGCATCGACTTCTGCAAGTGTAGTCAGCAGTTTGGGCAGCAATGCGACCTTCAAAGCAGTCGCTCAAAAACAAGGTACGTCAGTCAATGGCAACGCCACTTGGTATAAGTTATCAACGGGTGGCTGGGTATCTGCAGCGTATGTGAAGGAAGTCAGTGCAACGACTCCTGGCAACAATAACAACGCAGGCAATTCCAATGTTCCGATGAGCGTGAACGGAGCAGCGATCGTTTCAGAAGCTAGAAAACATATTGGCACTCCTTATCAATGGGGAGGCAAAGGACCAGATGTCTTCGACTGTTCTGGGTTTACACGTTATGTCTTCTTAAAAGTGACGGGCAAAAACATCGGTGATTGGACAGTCCCACAAGAAAGCGCAGGGACGATCATTCCTGTCTCGCAAGCACAAGCTGGCGACTTGCTGTTCTGGGGTCAAAAAGGGAATACCTACCACGTAGCGATCGCTACCAGTAATACAAGCTATATCCATGCGCCAAGCACGGGTTATACAGTCACCGAAGCACAATCAGGCTTTTCGACTGCTAGCTTCGCTCTACGAGTGAAATAAATGTTTCATTGAATAGGCAAAGGGTTTGTCCTTTGTTAGAAACGCCCCTAAGAAAGCTGCCATCAGTTTTCTTAGGGGCGCTTTTTGGGTTGGGCGCAGATCTTTTTAAAAGGTGGGGCTTTGCCCTGTTTTTTTGACAAAAAGGCCGATTTGTCAAAATCACTTGTTTTTACTAGTACAAATTTTTGTCAAAAAAAATAGTTACTGATACCATAAAAACGTACCAATATTAGGAGGGATCTACATGAGATATACGAACGGAAATTACGAAGCTTTTGCAAGAAGCAGAAAACCGAAAGATGTCGAAAAGAAAGAAGCCTATATTGTTGGTGGGGGATTAGCAGGACTTGCTGCGGCAGTCTTCTTGATCCGTGACGGCCATATGGCGGGTGAGAAAATCCACGTCCTTGAAGAACTTTCTTTATCAGGCGGTTCATTAGACGGAAAATTCATTCCCCATGATGGATTTGTGACCCGCGGCGGTCGAGAAATGGAAAATCATTTTGAGTGTCTGTGGGATCTATTTCGCTCGATTCCATCTTTGGAGGTGGAAGATGCTTCGGTGCTAGATGAGTTTTACTGGTTGGACCACGATGATCCAAATTCGTCTAACTGTCGGATCATCCACAATCGCGGCCAACGAGCAGCAGATGATGGAGAATTTACCTTGTCTGCGACAGCACAAAAAGAATTAACCCAATTATTTATGACTTCAGAAGATCAATTGATCGGGAAAAAAATCGAAGATGTTTTTGGCGAAGAATTCTTTGAATCTAATTTTTGGCTATACTGGTGTACGATGTTCGCCTTTGAAAAATGGCATTCGGCGATTGAAATGCGCCGCTATGTGTTGCGTTTTGTGCACCATATCGATGGCTTGCCTGATTTTACTGCGTTAAAATTTACCCGTTACAACCAATATGAGTCATTGGTCAAACCACTACTTGCTTATTTGGAAGAACAAGGAGTTGACTTCCAATATGAATGCACCGTCAGCAATATCGATGTTCGGATCGTGGGCGAGGACAAAGTTGCTCAAAAACTTGTGCTAGAAAAAGCGGGGGTAATCGAAGAAATTCCTTTATCAGAAGATGACTTGGTCTTTGTTACCAACGGATCGATCACTGAAAGTTCCACGCAAGGGGACCATTATACTCCAGCGCCTATCTCAAAAGCACCTGGTGGCAGCTGGCGTTTATGGAAAAACTTGGCGGCGCAATCGCCTGAGTTTGGTCATCCAGAAGTCTTTTATGAAAACTTACCTGAAGAAAGCTGGTTTGTTTCGGCAACCGTGACTTGGCAGAATTTTGATGTGGAACCTTATTTAGAAAAATTGACCCATCGCAAGTTACGAACAGGCAGAATCGTCACTGGCGGGATCATCACCATCAAAGATTCCAATTGGATGATGAGCTTTGCGACCCATCGCCAACCGCACTTTAAAGAACAAAAAGACCAACAAACGATCACATGGGTGTATGGCTTGTTGTCAAATACACCAGGAAACTACATCAAAAAACCAATTGAACAATGTTCTGGACAAGAAATCGTGCAAGAACTGCTTTACCATTTAGGCGTGCCGGAAGCAGAAATCCAACGCATTTCAAAAGAATCAAGTGTGGCAGTTCCAGTCTACATGCCGTTTATCACTTCTTACTTCATGCTGCGTGAACCAGGAGATCGGCCATTGGTTATTCCAAATGGCTCCAAAAACTTAGCTTTTATCGGTAATTTCGCAGAGACTGAACGAGACACTGTATTTACAACAGAATATTCCGTTCGGACCGCCATGGAGGCTGTTTATCAGCTATTAGATGTGGAACGCGGGGTACCAGAAGTGTTTGCTTCCGCTTATGATCTACGTACTTTGGCCAAAGCTGTCTATTATCTGACCGATAAGAAAAAAATCACGGAAATGGAGCTGCCGTTTATCGAACGGAAACTCTTGGAAGGCTTCGTTAAGAAAACCGAACATACTTACATTGGCGATCTGTTGAAAGAAAACCATTTGATTTAAATAAAGTGCAACGACAACGAGGCGAAAGAAACTGCTCGTTGTCGTTGCGTCTTTTATTTACTTTTCCAACGCTGTTTGAACGATCCTTATTCCTCAGATAAAATCCGTACTTGGATCTCTGTCAAATAAGCTTGCTCGTTGCTAAGGGTCGTTTCGTGGATCGATCGTTCATAGAAGTAGTCATCGATTTGCCATTGGTGCGTCGCAATCAGCTGCTTGAGTTTTTGATAGAACTGCTTCAATCCTTCGTCATCCCCCTGATAAATGGCGGTTAAGTAGCAACCTGCCGGTTTCACGAAGGAAGCTCGTTGTGGTTCTTCTTGCCGCACATAAACGTAGTCGATGTCTTGCGTATCGTCTTTGTTCGTCCGAATCATAAAACCATACTCGTTATTCGAGAAAAGATAAGGCTGTGCCATCAAAAGGTCGTAGGCTTGAGTGATCATCTCTGGGATGGAGCTACCGTTTAATCTAGGACTAAGGGAGAAATATTCCTCTGGCTGTTCCTTCAAGGTGAAGGGGGAATTTTTTTCTGCAGCCAGGCGCAAATCCGCCGCTTTTCGTTCGATGATTTTTTTGATGTTGGTCAACTGCTGAATTTTTTCATCAATGGTTTGCCGCTTGGCTTCCAATAAGTTTCTCATGGTCTCGGCATCCCCCTGCAACGCTGTTTGGATCTCTTTTAAGGGCATCGATAATTCTTTCAATGACAGGATCAATCCGAGATCCAAAAGTTGATCAAGGGAATAATACCGATACCCGTTCTCGTCTTTGCTGTTTGGTTGAAATAGCCCAATCTCGTCATAATAGTGGAGTGTCCGAGGATTGATCCGCGCTAAGCGTGCCATTTCCGATACTTTTAATTTGGTTTTCATGGCGTTCCTCCTTGACTTTACAGTTACTGTAAACTTTATACTAAGGATAGTCAACTACTGGGAGGAAGATAGAATGAATAAACAAGTAACATATCGACCATTTAAACGAGAAGATCTGTCTGCGCTTGTGCAAGTAATTATTGATAGCTGGAACTACGACAAGCAATTTGACAAGATGACCGCCAAGCACTTTGCTCATGTCTTTTTGTGTTATGAACTTGCCCGTGCGACCTATTCACGTGTGGCTCTTTTAAATGGTGAAGCTGTCGGTATCTTATTAGCAGACAGTAAAAGAGGGAAGAAGCTTCATCCAATGCACTATTGGGGGAAAACGATTTGGCATGCTGGCTGCTTACTGCTTACGAAAGAAGGGAGAAATACGCTGTTGCATTATGCCAAAGAGGTGGCTGAGTTAAATCAAGCGATGTTGAAAGATTTACAAACTCCTTTTCAGACCGAAGTTGGTTTGTTTGCCGTTAGTCCCAAAACACAAGGATTGGGTGTAGGCAAGCAGCTCTTTACTTCCTTTTTAGCGATGGTCCAGCAGGAAAAAACGGCTCCGTTTTTCCTTTATACCGATACCACCTGTAATTACGGTTTTTATGAGCATATGGGCTTGAAGCGGGCAGCTGCCGTGAAACGCTGGATCAAAAAACCGATTAAGAAGGAAATCGAGTTTTATATCTATACTTCCTAAGAGTGCAGCGATGCACTCTTTTTTCATTGGCTAGTATGGTAAACTGGAAGCAAAGAAGGTCAAGGAAGCTGTTTTCGTTTTATGGAAACGGCGCTTATTTTGGTCGAAAGCGATGGCTCGATCCGCTTTCGTAAAAAGGATGGGGAATGGGAAAGGATGGTTTATTTGGAAAAAAAGCAGATAGGGTTTATTTTAAGTGATATTGATGGGACGATCTTGGATCATAAGCATCAAATCGATCTGGATTTGATTGAAGAAATCAAACGATTGAAGCAGCAAGCGGTTCCTTTTGTTTTGGCTTCCGCTCGCTCCCCGAAAGGAATGCTACCGATAGCTCAAGAGTTAGGGATAGAAGACTGGCCCTTGGCTTGTTACAACGGTGCCCTGATTGGACGATACGATCAACAGGGCACACTGGTACCGATTTTCAGTCATGAGGTCAAAAAAGCAGAAGCAAAAACTTTGGTCGCGCGCATCAAAGCTGATTTTCCTGGTGTTTCCATCAATGCCTACTCTGGTGATCAGTGGTATTGCGAAAGAGTGGACCAATGGGCACGAGCAGAAGCGGCAATCACCAAAGAGACTCCTGTGGAAACTTCATTAGAACAACTGTTGGCACAAGAAGCTTTTGAGGTTCATAAGTTTCTTTTGATCGGCACAACGGCAGAAATCCAAGCGCTTCATGCTGCCTGCCAGAACGCTGGATTTTTAGAAAGCGCCTTTTACTTATCCAAAGAGAATTATTTGGAAGTCACTCATCAAGCTGTGGGAAAAGGTAAGGCGCTAAATGAATTGGCGGCCTATTTTCAAGTGCCGCTGGCGCAAACCTTAGCGATCGGCGATAATTTTAACGACCTGCCAATGATTGCTTCAGCTGGTATTGGTGTTGCGATGGAGAATGCGCCCGAATTGGTCAAAGCAAAAGCTGATTTTGTGACGACTAGCAATACAGACCATGGGGTTGCTGATGCGTTGCGGCGATTTGTCACAGAATAGATAAAAAAACTAGGTTTTTTGAACAAATTGATTGACTTTCATTTCTACTCTCCTTAAACTTTTAGCTATACCTAAAAAGGTAAGTGTTTGTTGGAAAGAAGGAGAAAAATGAATAAGAAGATCGAGAAGACATTGACCAAATTTGCCGAGCCGTTGGGGCTCTCAGTTGATACTTCCACCGGGGTGATTTATGGAACGTATCATAGTTATAAACTTTTTTTAGTTCAAGAGAATAACAATAGTTATTCGCTAGTGGCCCATTTTTCACTTAGCAAAGATGGCGAACTTCCCAACCAAGAAGAAGTCAAAGAAGTTTTAAGTGAGTCAAAAGAGATCATCGACTGTGTGATCCAAGGATATCAAGTTGCCTATACATTACGCGGAGCGATGACTGCAGGGAAAACCGTGGACAAGTTACGTACTGCGTTGGACCAGTTGATGAATTTTTTGAAGACCAAAGGTTTCCAAAATGCTTGTACCTTCTGCGGCGCGGTCACTGAGCCGGTTTCGCTGTATGCGATTGGCGGCGCTCCCGTCATTGCCTGTGAAGCTTGCTTTAAGAAACAACAAGAAGCAGTCCTTGCGCAAGAACGGGAAAAAGGGCAGAAAAAAGAAAATTGGTTAGCTGGAACCGTGGGTGCGTTTCTTGGCTCACTGATTGGTGCTGGCGCAATTATTTTATTAGGACAACTGGGGTATGTTGCTGCATTGTCTGGGATCGCGATGGCGATCTGTGCCATCAAAGGGTATGAATTACTAGGTGGAAAACTCAGCACAAAAGGTATTATTAGTAGTATTATCGTCATGATCATCATGGTCTATGTCGGGAATCGTATTGACTGGTCGATCAGTGTAGCGAATTATTACACGGACGTTGATGTCTTCTATGCTTTCCGTATTTTACCTGATTTGATTCGTGAAGGGTATTTGGAAGCGAGTCAATATTACGGGAACTTAGGTCTGGTCTATCTCTTTACGGCGATTGGGGCGGTGCCAACTATTATCGCTGCGGTACGAGAGGGTAAAGTGACGCGTCAAAGCTACAAAATGGAGTAATCCACTTTTCTATCCAAAGATAAAAAAACACAATGCGAGATCTCTTTCGCTTTGTGTTTTTTGTTTTTGTGTCATAAATAATAACATGTAGTGTTAATGTTTATTAAAATCTTATTTACATTCAGAGTTTTGTAATAATTCTGAAAATTTTGGATTTTCATAAGGGGTAGGTAAGATGAAGAAAAAATGGGGATATGGTGTCGTCGCTGTTTGTGGAATCGTATTAGCAGGTTGCTCAACAGGAGGGACATCAAGTACAGGTGAAAGTTCAAGTGGTAGTGGGACAGCAGCTGCCGAACAAATTTTTAATGTTGTGGTTCAACAAGAAATGCCGAGTGCCGATCTATCCTTAGCCACCGATACGATCAGTTTCAGTGCTTTAAATAATGTGTATGAAGGGTTGTACCGCTTAGATGCTGATAGTAAGCCCGAACCAGCAGGTGCCGCCGAATTAGCGGAAGTCAGTGAAGATGGTCTGACCTATAAATTGAAACTACGAGAAGATGCCAAATGGTCAAATGGAGAACCAGTAACAGCAGCGGATTATGTCTTTGGCTGGCAACGCACCGTAAGTGCGGAAACAGGTTCTGAATATGCGTACTTATTTGCGCCCGTAACCAATGCCGAAGCGATAACAGCAGGTGAAAAAGATGCCTCAGAATTGGGGATCAAAGCAGTCGGTGACTATGAATTAGAAATCACGCTGACGACTCCTACACCATACTTCCAATACTTATTAGCATTCCCATCCTTCTTCCCACAAAGCCAAGCAGTCGTAGAAGACAATGGCGATCAATATGCTTCAACAAGCGACAATGCTGTTTACAATGGACCCTTTGTGTTAGCTGGCTTTGATGGTCCAGGAACCGATACAGAATGGTCATATGAAAAGAACGACCAATATTGGGATAAAGAGACGGTGAAACTTGATACGATCAATGTCAGTGTCGTAAAAGAATCATCGACCTCCTTGAATCTATTCCAGGATGGGCAAGCGGACGACGTCATCTTAACAGGAGAATTGGCACAGCAAATGGCCAATGATGAAGCATTTGTGTCAGAACCATTAGCCCGTACTTCCTATATTGAGTTGAATCAGCGAGAAGAAGATTCGCCATTCCGCAATGAGGATCTACGTAAAGCAATCTCTTATGCCATAGATCGTGATGCATTAGTGACATCGATTTTAGGTGATGGTTCATTGGCTTCCACAGGATTGATACCAAAAGGAATGACCTTTAACCCAACTGATAATACTGATTTTGTCGATGAAGCGGAAAGTGTCATTGAATACGATCAAGAAAAAGCCAAAGAACATTGGGAAAAAGCCAAAGAGGCTTTGGGAATCGATTCCTTGAGCTTTGAAATTTTGGCTTCTGATACAGATTCAACCAAAAAGGCCATTGAGTATATTCAAAGTGCGATTCAAGACACGCTGGATGGGGTGAAAGTTAGCCTAAGTCCTGTTCCTTTCTCCGTTCGTTTAGATCGTTCAAACTCAGGTGACTTTGATGTCGTCATGGGTGGTTGGGGAGCTGACTATGCTGATGCTAGTAGCTTTACTGATTTGTTTGTTACCGACAATTCCTACAACCGCGGTCGTTGGACAAGTGAGGAGTACGATGCAGCAGTGAAATCGTCTGCCACGACAAACGCTGGCAATCCAGATGCTCGCTGGCAAGATTTGTTAGATGCAGAGAAAATCATTATGGATCAACAAGGGGTCATCCCTGTGTACCAAAACGTTGAAGCTCATTTACGTGCACCAAAAGTAAAAGGGGTCGTATCACACGGTGCTGGTGCGCAATATGACTACAAGTGGGCAGTTATTGAAGAATAAGCGCCTAAAGAAGAAACTGGTTTTGCGTAAGCAAGCCAGTTTTTTTCTTGGGCTTTGTTCTTACTTACACAATGTTAGTAATGAGAGCGGATGCAATTGTTTATAAAAAAACAAAAAAAGTTGGCAAGGGATCAACGATCGACTTGCCAACCTCGTTTTTTGTTCATCTATTTCACAGAAATCCAGTGAAAGATTATTCGCTAACTGTTACGTCACCTGTTACAGAAGCGCCATCTTCGTCAAGTGTTGCTGAATCTTGGAATTCTTTTGAAGTGAATGTTACGTTACCTTCAACTTTTGCACCGTTCAATACAAAGCCGTTAGCATTCACTTCAACGTCACCTTTGATTACACCGTGAACGATGTTGAAGTTTTCTGAGTTAACGATCAATTTAGGAACAGTTACTGTGTATTCAGCTGTTACGTTGCGGTCTTCATCTTGTGAGTACAATGCAAATTTACGGTAGATATCAGCAGAGTCGTCACCTTTGTCGTGGAATTCGCCATCAACGGTTACATCGTTATCAAATGTCATGTCAGCAGTTACAGCAACGATCCAGTTACCATCTGCGCTCAATGCTTTTTCGATCACTGAAGTTTGGTCACTGATAGAAGCAGTTGAAACAACGTCATCTGATGATTCAGTTGATGCAGCAGTTGAAGCTGCTGTTGATGATGATGAGCTTGCAGCTGTATCGTTATCTGAACTACATGCAGCTAAAAGAGTGCCTCCCATAAGCAATGATGCAGCGATTAAAGTGATTTTAGTTTTTTTCATGTTTCCTTCTCCTTTGTATTCCCATAGTTTTCTTAAAAACAAAATGATTATACCATACCGAAGTGAAGTTTGTGAAACAAAAAACATAAATGAGGAGAAATTTAATAAATAGCAGTCTAGGATTAAAAAATTTTCAAAGAAACTAAGAATAAATGAATGAGACATCTCATTCACAAAGAACCCTCCATTATGGAAGAAATGCACTTCTTCTATAATGGAGGGTCATTATTACATGCGCTTTCGATCCGTCAACTGCTTGAACTTCGATACGATCAAATCCATGATGAACTGATACATAAAGGCATGTGTTTGGAAATGGGTTTGATGAGGGAAGATGATTGCTTCTTGGACAAAAGGAAGTTCCGAGATCTGTGGGTTGGCGGTGATCACGATGACTTTGGCTTTGGTTCGATCAAAGAAATCTTTTCGAGGCGTTCCATTTCGAATTTGCTGTTTCGTTAGGTAGTCACCGGAATTGGTAAAAATAATAAAAAGCGATTCTTCATCGGCAGATTTGATGATTTCTTCCTGTACGAGATCGTCTTGGAAGGTCCGAATGAACTTGCCGTTGTATGCTAGTTTGATCTGGAAATCAATAGCAGCCGATTCTGAGAATAAAATTCCAAAAGCAAAGACATTTTTATGCGAAACAATTGCTTGTGCGACCCGTTCGATGGCTGGCAGATCAAGATGATGCCGCAGATAATCGATGTCTTGTATCACTGCGTCAAAATAGGAGTCTACGCCTTCTTGCTCCAAAGCAGACAAAATATTCGAGCGATAATTTAGCGGATTGTTGAAGCGGTTCTCGATGAAAGCTGCGTTGTCTTTTAAATCACCATAGTCATCAAAGCCTAAGGTACGGGCGAATTTTGAAACGGTTGACTTTGACACATGGCAAAGAGCGGCGAATTCACCAATACTTAGAGTTTGGATCTGATCATAATGGTTGATCATGGTCAAACCGATATAGTAGTTGGTGGAATCAGTGGGTGCATTATTTAAAAGATTCAATAAACGAATGATTAAAAGGCCCATTTTCTTTCCTTTCTTGTAAGCAGTTTCCAAATTGCGAACTTTCGCAGGTGAGAGAGAAAAAACTGCTATAGTAACGCCATAAAGCGCTTTATAAATCAAACACGGGAGTGAGTCATTTGGCAAAAGATTATTCAAAACTTGCTAGTGAAATTATAGCACAGGTCGGTGGGGAACAAAATATCGTTAGCCTGTATCATTGCATCACTAGATTGCGTTTTAAGTTGAAAGATGTCGAGTTGGCACGAAAAAATAAGGATAAGATTCAGCAGCTTGATGGGGTATTGTCTGTCATTGAAGGAAATGGCCAGTTTCAAGTCGTGATCGGTAATCATGTGGCAGATGTTTTTCAAACGATCATGAGCAAGTATACGATCCAAAACGCTTTGGAAAGTGATGGAGATGCCGAAGAATCGACAGAAAAACAAGGCAATGTATTAATCAGATTCTTCAATGTATTGTCTGCGATCTTTAATCCAATCATTGTTGCGCTTGCAGGGGCAGGGATGTTGAAAGCTTTACTAGTTGTTTTTACAACCTATCATTTGATGGACGCAGAAGGAAGCACCTATAAAATATTAGCTGCTGCTGGCAATAGTGTCTTTTATTTCTTGCCTTTATTTTTAGCGATCAGTGCAGCGCGGATTTTCAAAGTCAATATGTTTATTGCTTTAGCAATCGTTGGGGCGTTGCTGGAGCCGAATTTTACAGCAATGGTGACGGAAAACGGTGTGACGGTTGATTTCTTTGGCATCCCAGCTGTGCTGATGGGGTATTCGGGTACCGTGATTCCAGCGATTGTTTCGATTTATATCTACTCGCACTTGGAACGCCTACTCAAACGGATCATTCCTAAGAGTATCGAGATTTTTGCTCTATCACTAGTAGCTCTTTTGATCATGGTGCCTTTGACTGTTTTGATCATTGGACCGGTCGGTGTAATGCTTGGGGACGGTTTAGGCAATGCCATGAACTTTATCAGCGATAAGAGTGGGCTTTTGGCTGGCTTGTTGATCGGTGGCGGTTGGACATTCTTAGTAATGATCGGGATCCATTGGGGAGTTGTACCGATCATGGTCAATAACCTAGCGGTATATGGCTATGATACGCTGCGCCCGATGATCGCAGCAGCAACATTTGCGAGTGCTGGGGTTGCATTAGGTGTATTTTTACGCTCTCGCAGAAAAGAAACCAAAGGCCTGGCGCTATCTTCCTTGCTTCCAGCATTGCTTGGAGGAATTACAGAGCCCATCGTCTATGGACTTTCGGTAAAATTTAAAAAGCCGTTGATTGCTCAAACCATCGTTGGTGCCATTGCTGGTGCGTTTATGGGCATGATGCAAACCAAGGCCATCGTCTATGTTTTTCCAGCATTGACGACATTGCCAGCTTTCTTTGGGGACACCTTTGTGTACTATTTGATCGGCATTGCCTTTGCGTTCTTCGGTACTGCTATTTTGACCTATGTATTAGGATTTGAAGAAACGCTAGAACCTGTTTTAGAAGAAGGTGCAGGGCTGCAAGTGATGACACCAGTTGCTGGTGAAGCGATCACGCTTGATGATGTCAAAGATGACGTATTTTCTTCTCGAGCAATGGGGGATGGATTAGCCGTTTATCCATCAGCCGGCGATATTTATGCGCCACTTACTGGTACGGTTGTGACAGTGTTTCCAACTGGACATGCTTTTGGGATCCAATCAGCTGCTGGGACGGAAGTGTTGGTTCATATCGGCTTAGACACGGTTGATTTAGCAAAAGGCGTGTTTGAGATTTCGGTGAAACAAGGGGATCAAGTCGTGAAGGGGCAAAAAATTGGCACCTTTGACTTAGCAAAAATTATTGAAAAAGGATATGATCCGACAACCATGTTGGTCTTTACCAGTGTGATCAAAGAAGATGCATTGACAGTTGTGGATCAAGCGAAAAAAGACGTTACCGCATTGGTAGCAAATGATTTATTAAAAGGAGCGATTTCATGAGTGTATTTCCAAAAAATTTCCTATGGGGCGGCGCAATCGCCGCAAATCAAGCCGAAGGAGCTTATTTGGAAGGAGGAAAAGGATTAAGCGTAGCAGATATTTTACCAGTTGGTGAAAAACGTATTGAGCAAGTTTCACTGCAGCTTGAGGAGGACAACTTTTATCCGAGCCATGAAGCCATCGACTTTTATCATCGGTACCCAGAAGACATTGAACTGTTTGCGGAAATGGGCTTGAAGTGTCTGCGTACCTCAATTGGTTGGAGTCGCATTTTTCCGAATGGGGATGAAACGGAACCCAATGAAGCAGGTTTACAATTTTATGATGATTTATTTGATGCCTTGAATGAAAAAGGAATCCAACCAGTTGTTACGTTAGCTCACTTTGAGACACCACTGCATTTGGTAACGAAATATGGTGGTTGGCAAAATCGTGCACTGATCGATTTTTTTGATCGGTATACAAAAGTGGTTTTCACACGCTACAAAGGGAAAGTAAAATATTGGATGACTTTCAATGAAATCAACCATACCCATACGATCCCGTTACTCGCAGCAGGTATCGATGTGTTTTCTTTCGAGACTGAAGAAGAAAAATTACAGGCACTTTATCAAGCGAGTCATAATATGTTTGTTGCAAGTGCCAAAGCAGTTCTGAATGGGAAGGCAGTAGATGAAAACAATCAGATTGGCTGTATGCTGTCACTGAGTCCGATTTACCCTGCAACGTGCAACCCGCAAGATGTTTTTGAATCGTATCAACTGCGCCGTCGTTCCTTGTTCTATAGTGATGTGCAATTGCGAGGAGCGTATCCGGAATACTTCGACCGCATCGTGAAGGATAATCATCTGTTGCTGGACATTACAGAAGAAGATCTAGCGATCATTAAAGCGGGGACCTGCGATTATTTAGGCTTTAGTTTTTACCGCAGCTCATTGCATGAAGCAGGCATGAAAATTTTAGGCAATACTGGCGGATTACTAGGGAAAAAGAATCCTTACCTAAAAGAAACTGCTTGGGGATGGCCGATCGATCCGCTGGCATTACGCTATGTTTGCAGCGAATTGACTGATCGCTATCAAAAACCATTATTTATCGTTGAAAATGGAATTGGTTTAAAGGATGTTGTCAATGAAGATGGATCGATCGTCGATGAAGAACGGATGGCCTATTTGAAAGACCATGTAGAAGCAATGGCGGAATCGATCAAAGATGGCGCAACGATTCTAGGCTATACATGGTGGGGACCGATCGATATCGTTTCTGCGGGGACAGGAGAGATGGAAAAACGATACGGCTTTATCTATGTCGATAAGCAAAATGATGGTAGCGGAGATCTTTCCCGCAAGAAAAAAGCTAGTTTTGCGTATTATCAGCAAGTGATCGCCACGAATGGGGAAGCGTTGGCGTACGAATCATTTTTGAAAGGCGGCAAGTAAAATGAAAAGTTATTTTCCAAAAGATTTCCTCTGGGGAGGAGCAACAGCTGCCAACCAAGTTGAAGGAGGTTCTGGAATCGATGGAAAAGGCTTGTCGGTTTCTGATGTCTATCTATTCGATTCCTCAATGCCGAAAGAACGATGGACGGACCAATGGCATATGATGACTCATCAGCAAGTTGCAGAAGCACAGGAACCAAACAGCACGAAATACTATCCGAAAAGACAGGGAATCGATTTTTATCATCACTTTAAAGAAGATATTCGTTTATTTGCTGAGATGGGCTTCAAAGCCTATCGGATGTCAATTGCCTGGACACGGATCTTTCCAAAGGGGGATGAGGTAGAGCCAAACGAAGCTGGATTGGCATTTTACGACGTAGTCTTTGATGAGTGTTTGAAGTATGGGATCGAACCAGTGGTATCACTATCCCATTATGAGATGCCTTTGTATTTAGTGACTGAGTATGGAGGATGGCCAAACCGGCAAGTGATCGACTTTTATGTCCGTTTTGCCAAGACGGTGATTGAGCGATACCAAAAGAAAGTCAAATACTGGGTGACTTTTAATGAAATCAATTGTGTCAAACACCATCCATATGTTAGTGTCGGGATCATTGAAGAAGGTCATCCTAATATTGAACAAGACAAGTACCAAGGGGCGCACCATCAATTTGTCGCCAGCGCAATCGTGACTGACTATTGCCATCGATTGATTCCGGATGCCAAGGTCGGCTGTATGATCAGCTATCAATTATTAACGCCGTACAGCTGTGATCCAGACGATGTTCAAAAAACAGTCGAAAGTCAACGAACCTCACTCTTTTTCAGTGATGTGCAGGCAAGAGGCTATTATCCAGCATATGCCAACCGCATGTTTGAAGAAAAAGGAGTGGAATTGGTGATCGAACCAGGAGATTTAGAAGTCATCCGGGAAAACCCTGTGGATTTTGTTTCCTTTAGTTACTATATGTCCAGTGCAGTCAGCGCGCATCCAGAACGCTTGGAAAGTGCTGTCGGGAATTTGATTACTGGTGGGATCAAAAACCCCTATTTGCCAAGCAGTAAATGGGGCTGGCAGATCGATCCCAAAGGGTTGCGAACCGCATTGAATCAACTCTATGACCGCTACCAAAAACCTTTGTTTATTGCCGAAAACGGTTTGGGAGCAGAGGATGTCGTAAACGAAGATGGTAAGATCGATGATTTTTATCGAATCGACTATCTGCGTCAGCATATTGAACAAATCAATGAAGCCTTGCATGATGGCATCGAGGTCTTTGGCTATACGGCATGGGGGTGCATCGATATCATCAGTGCTTCGACCTCACAAATGTCGAAACGCTATGGTTTTATCTATGTCGACCAAGACGATGAAGGCAATGGCACTAAGAAACGCATCAAGAAAGCGTCATTTGATTGGTACAAAAAAGTAATTGCTTCAAACGGCGCAACTCTTTGATTTTTGATTCTTCCAGATAAAGCAATTGCTAGGCTTAATCATAAGGTTTCTTAACAATTTCGCTTTTTATCAAGAAAAAAGCCCAACTTTATTTGCTATTTTATTTTAACCGTGCTATGATGAAAAGGTAAAGTTCTGATATGTTAATACTTGTTTATCTTTTCTATTGATACACACTTCAATTACACATCATTTTCTATTACAAACAAATAAACACAGTCGATGTGTAATATGGAGGTATACGTTTATGAATAACGGTACAGTAAAATGGTTTAATGCAGATAAAGGTTTTGGATTTATTACAGGTGAAGACGGCAATGATGTATTTGCTCACTTCTCAGCTATCCAAGGCGACGGCTTCAAAACTTTAGAAGAAGGTCAAGCAGTGACTTTCGACGTTGAAGAAGGCCAACGTGGCTTACAAGCAACAAACATCGTTAAAGGTTAATTGACGTTAACAAGCGAGAATCCATTGGGTTCTCGCTTTTTTTTTGTTTTATTTTATATAAATATTGAAATGGATCGGGTTTTGATTACCTGCTACAAGAGAATAGTTGCAGGTTTTGAGTACCTGACATGGTAAATAGTACATCTTTGATTTCACTATTCAACTAGCCCTAAGCGTTGCGTTAATCTTACCCATGATTTCTCATTCGATGATAAGCGTATAAAAAGAAAGAGGGGCTGTATACCGTATTCGATAAATAAATGCCGTTCAAAGTAAATGAAAAAGTGAGTGAACAGGTTTAGTAACATCGCTATCAATAAAAGCAATGATCGCTCGTGATTCAAATGGCATGTCTCATTTGAATGGAATAAAGAAACAGGTACAATGGAAAATGCCACGATTCAATATATGGTCCCCCGTACTTATACAAGAGTAATTGATGTGAAAGATCGATCATTCTTATTCGTTTCATCGATATTGTCTTGAATCAATTGTAAAAGTAGAATATATTGATACAAATTAGCTGCTTTTTTATTGCAGATGGGAACAAAGATGATTACCTATCGAGGGGGGGATTTATATGAAGCCAAAAGAAATACTTTGCCAATGGGTTGATGCGTTTAATCAGGCAGATGTAGAAAGTATTTCAGAATTATATGATGACAATGCAATCAATCATCAGGTTGCCAATGAGCCAGTTATTGGGAAAGAAGCGATAAAGCAGATGTTTGAGCAAGATTTTTCTAACGCAAAAATGGTTTGTATCGTGGAGAATATTTTCGAAGATGGACAATGGGCAATTTTAGAGTGGCGTGACCCTTTAGGTTTGAGAGGCTGCGGTTTTTTTCAAATAATAAATGATAAAATTTTATTTCAAAGAGGCTACTGGGATAAATTATCTTTTTTAAAACAGCACGACTTACCTATTGAATAAAAGGAATTCCTTTATACGAATGGTTAGCAGATATGCATGACAGGAAGGTTAATCGCTTCACGTAAAATTCTTAAAGGGCAACACTGTATGAAAACAAAGCTTTTTGTTTAAGTAATGTTTAAGAATAAGTACGTTTTCTTCCATTTGCACTCTGTCTCATGGTATAGTTATTGATAAGCGACAAATATTTTTGTACCACACGTTACTTGTTTTGAAGAAATTTATTCAAACCTGGCGTAACTTCAGAGTTACAAGGATACAATAGAGGTTAGGGATTGTATCGTTTAAATGAGAAATAAATAATAGTAGTAATAGTATGCTGCACTTTCAAAGAATAAATATTGACTCGTCAGATAGCCTTCTCGTTTACCCAAACGAGAGGGCTATCGTTCATTAGAAAAGAAAAAGTGTCTTTTTCCTAAAAGAAAGGAAGAAGACACTTTTTGGCTTTATTCTGCTGTGAGGGGGATCGTCAGCTTGCGATCATCGGTTTGATCGTCCAGCATTGAATCGACATATTGCTTCAAAAAGTAAGAATAGGTCGCTAACCACTGATACTCCTCGGAATCTTTGATGGCAGCTATTTTCTCGGCTGAGTAAGTATCATTGCCAGTAAAAAGGGCAGTGTTCAGCTTCGTGACAAACGTGCAAAGTTGTGTGATCTGGGCATCTGACAGTTCAGACACGGCGGACAATTGGTCGCGAACCAGTTGGTCGGTATCATTTTCAAAAACACTCTTCTGGTAGTTTTGATAGTCCAGCAACTGTTCATCAGTTTGCTTCGTTTCAGCCGCCCAAGCATCGAGATCAATTTGACGAGCTTCATAGTCGATTTCCTTTTCAGAAAGAGAAAGGACGCCGTAGCCTAATTCTGCTGTTGAATAAGACCCAGTGACTGCTTCATAAAGCGAACCATTCCCTTCGTTAATGTCTTGAATGTGGATATGACCAGAGAAAACGGCTGGCACGTTGAAACGGTCCAACAAAGCGACAGTTTCGGAGGCATTATCGAGAACATAACCGTCTTGTAACAATTTATTATGACCAAACAAGTTATGGTGTAAAAAGACCAGTGGTACTTGCTCTGCTTCTTTTGTCAGGGTTAATTGCTCCTCCAACCAAGTTAGAGTAGCTGGTTTCAACTCACCATTCGTTGTAGGATCATCCCAATTAACCTCAGAATCGTAGATACATGAATCTAGTAAAAAGAGGCGATACTTGTCATTTAACTGAATGCTGTAGCTAAGGGAAGACTTGTCGATACTGTTGGCTTTTTCGTAACCTTCAGCAAAAATCGTTTGAAAATCCTCAGGACTGATTTGATCGGCATAGTATTCCTTTTCACCTTGAAATGCTCGCGCCCAACCATTGTAAATCTCGTGGTTACCAGGTAATGCGAAAACCATAATGTCAGCTTCTTGCAATGGTGCAAGCAATCTTGCCAACTCTTGAGCACTTGCTTTCTCGCCATTGAGCGTCATATCACCAGTCAAAATAATTCCCGTGGGTTTCTCTTTTAAGGCTTGAGCGGTGAAGGCCTCGATTGATTGTTCTTGATACGTCATCTCTTTGCCAGCAGCTCCTTTTGTGAAGGTCTGAAAGGCTTCGCCATTATCATGGAGCGTGGAGGAAAGAAAATGAATATCACTTAAGAGCCAAAACTCACTGTTGCTTGCCTGTTGCAATGGAGTATCGGCTTCATGCACCTTACGAAATTGAAAGAATAACAGGAAACAGGTGACTAAAAGTGTAAGAAGTGCCAATGGCCAAAACCATTTTTTGTGTGTACGAATCGCGATTCCCTCCTCGCTTGTTTTATTTATTATAGAAAGGAATAGGGATCTTGTCACATAAATGGTCTTTTTTTGAATGATTTCTTGTTTTCATAGTTTTTCTTATCAAAAAAAGTGTGATCGAGCTTTAAACCTTGATGAATTAGTCTTTTTTTGAATAAAGATAACATGAATTGATTTTATTTCAGATGATGAAAATGAAAAGAAAATCCGATTATTTATTCAGAAACATTGATTTAAAGGTCTTTAATTGTCCTGTTATTTATCGCTGAGATAAAGGGAGTGTTAGATTGAAACATTTTTGTAACATTTCCTTTATCTGTGTGTCATATCATTATGGTAGAATTCATTTGTCGTTAAATCGAACATTAAACTTTCTTAGACAAAATTAAGTTTTTATAAAGGCAGTTCATCTGTCAAATCAACCAGCTAGTCGGAGGAAAAACGAGTGAAGAATAGTTTGTTATCAGCATTAATGGTGTGTTCACTAACATTAACCGCAGTTGCAGCACCTGCATTAGCATTTGCAGATTCCATTGATGATCAAATCGAGCAGCAAGACCAAAAAATCAATTCTCTTAAAGGTCAGCAAGCTGACGCCCAATCACAGATCGATTCTCTAGAAGCAGAAATTGAAACAGTGAGTGCAAAAGTTGCTTCATTAGAAGCAAAACAAGTTGAGTTAGGTCAAGAAGCTGAGAAATTGCAAGACAAAATCGCAACATTGAAATTGCGTATTGCCAAACGTGAAGAAGCAATCCAAAAGCAAGCCCGTGATGTACAAGTTAACGGTCAAAGCACCAATTTCATTGATGCTGTTTTAGAAGCAGACTCTTTAACGGATGTTATCGGTCGCGTCCAAGCGATGACAACGATCGTCAATGCAAACAATGATTTAGTTGAACAACAAAAACAAGACAAACAAGATGTTGAAGACAAAGTCAAAGAAAACGAAAGCAAGATCCAAGAAGTTGCTGCAAACCAAGCAGAACTTAGCCAACAAAAAGATGCCATTGCAGCAAAACAAGCTGATTTAAATGTCTTGAAAGCAAACTTAGCAGCTGAACAAGCAACTGCTGAAAAAGACAAAGATGCATTGAACAAGAAAAAACAAGAAGCAGAAGCTGAAAAAGCCCGTGTCTTGAAAGAACAACAAGAAGCTGCTGCTGCTCAAAAAGCAGAAGAAGAAAGACAAGCCGCTGCTTTGAAAGAAGCGCAAGAAGCTGCTGCTCAATCAACGGAGAGCACAACAGAGAATACAACTGCTTCTACTGAAACAGCAACAAGTAGTTCTTCTAGCAACACAAGCTCAAGCAGCAATACCAGCAGTTCTAATAGCTCAAGTTCATCGAACGCAGGCTCTTCAAACACTGGTTCAAGCAATTCAAGTTCAAATAACTCAGGTTCAAACTCTTCATCAAACAATAATTCTACCGGAAGTACTTCTACTGGTGGCGGAAAAGATCATTCAAGCTCAGGTAACATGTATGCTTGGGGTCAATGTACTTGGTACGTGAAAAGCCGTGCTCCTTGGGTAGGTACTTACTGGGGGAATGGTGCACAGTGGGGTGCGTCAGCTGCAGCTGATGGATACACTGTCAATGGTACACCAGCAGCCGGTGCCGTTGTAGTCTTTGCCGCTGGTCAATCAGTTGGTGGCGTTTGGACTGCTGATCCAACTTATGGTCACGTAGCCTATGTTGAATCATACAACCCATCAAACAATACGATCACGATCTCTCAAGGCGGAATGGGCTTTGACAGTCCTGGTGGACCAAACACTGCAACATTGAGCGCATCTGGATATACTTACATCCATCGCTAATCAAATCAAAAGCAAAGCATCAACGCAATCGCGTTGATGCTTTTTTATTTGATCGATAGCATTTTCAGTTCTTGATCAGTTAGGTGAGAGAATTACCCAGAGAGGCAAGACAGGGTTCTCTCAAATCTTATCAAGATTCTATAGAAGATAGGAGGTTTCTCGTTCTACTATCAAATAGTGAGAAACGTCGAAAAGGTTCCTTTTGAAGTTACCACCAGTTCTTCCATTGCCCGAGAAATCGCCGTATAGAGAATCCGTCGATCTTGATCGGTATGATAATTTTCTGCTGAAACATCATATAAAAAAACCTGCTTAAATTCCAATCCTTTGGCAAGATAAATCGGTAAAATCGTTCCATGAAATGACACGGCTTGTTTATCGAAGAACTGTTTGAGCTCCTCACTAGATCGACTATCTTTGGTGATGATCGTTACTGGTTGCTTAAGTTCCTTTACTATGTCTACTAAGGCAACATCAGGCAGATTGGCATAAAACTGTGGCAACTTTCCTTCTGGTCGAACGGCAGAGATGTTTAAATTGGTTTCTTTTGGTAGCATTTGGGCAAATAACCGCGTGATTGCACCGCTAGACCGATAACTCGTAGTCAGCTGATACGTTTCGAGGGATTTCGCCTGTTGTTGAAACAACGTTTGGATTTCTGATACGGTGATGGCACTTGTAAAGATCGCCTGTTGCTGATCCCCCACGAGGGTAAAAGCGGTCATAGGAAAAAGACATAATAGAAACTGAATTTGTGCCGGCGTATAATCTTGGACTTCATCAATAAACAGATAGCGTAACGCAGGGACAGGTTGTTTTTCGGCAAGTAAATGACGAATCAGCAATAGACAAACAGTATAATCCAAACTATCTGTTGTTTGCGTCAAAGTGATCTGCCCATGAGTAAAATAGTCGGCACTGTCTGCTAACAATCGTTTCGTATCAAACCAAGTAAGGTCGTTGATTTGTTTCGTAACTTTTGCATATTTTTTCTTCAGGAGGCGAATGGCTGCTTTCTGAATTGTTTTTTCTGAATCATCTTTTAAAACTGTCCCTAAAAGGGATCGTTGCTCGTCTTCAGTCAAAGAACGAACTTGGTCGTGAACATTCGCTGCTAAGGCATTTTTTTGCAATCGATCCTCCCAAGCATAAGCCAATTTCTTTTTGACTGCTTGGATGCGATCGCGCAAGGGTGCCTGTTTCGGTGTCTCTTGGAAGAAAGTCTCGATCGTTTCTTCAGAAAAAAGGACGACGTTTTTTCTTTTGATTGGTTTAAACTGAAGCACAAGTTCTTCTGGCAGCTGTTTGCTCAAGGATTGAAGAAAGCGACTAAAGTCAGCACTGCGCAAAAGGTCGATTGCTTCACTGGGTGTTTGCTGGATGCGGTCAAAATACGCCTCTTCCGATTCTAAGTCAACGCTAGGAAATGCTTGGCAAAACTGGCGCATGGTCAACGTCAATGGATTTTTTTCACCGAGGGAAGGCAGCACTTGCGAAATATAATCAATAAACCGAGAGTTCGGGGAGAGGATCAAGACATTCTCTGCGGTCATCTCTTCACGAAAATGGTACAGCAAAAAGGCGATTCGCTGCATGACAGCAGACGTTTTTCCGCTTCCAGCAACACCGTTGATCAGTAGGTTTTTATGCGCTAAGTCACGGATGATGACGTTTTGTTCGTGTTGGATCGAAGCAGTGATATCTTGCATTTTTTGGCTATTATTGGCTTCAAGGGCTGCCAGTAACACTTCATCTTGAATCGCGACTGAGGTATCAAAGGCTTGCTTCAATTGATCTTTTTCGATAATAAATTGTCGGCGATGTTCAAGAGCAGCAGAAATCGTCTGATTGTTCACTTGATAAGAGACCGGGCCCAAGCGTTTGGCATAGAACAATTCGGCAATAGGGGAGCGCCAATCATAGATCAGCCCTTCCTTATTTTCATTAACAAAACCATTGATCCCAATGTAAAAATCTTCTATCATTTCCTCATCTTCAAATTGTAGGGAGATTTTACCAAAGTAGGGACTATCCAGTAGACGGTCGATGGCAGCTAATTCACGTTCAGCAGATTGAAGAGTGGCGTTCATTTGGTCGATCTCACGATTCTTACTTTCGATGGCAGCAAAAGTATCTAAACGGTCAGCAAAATTATCAAAGTTTAAGCGAATCTCTTCGCCGATGCTTTGCATCGCAAGGCGATCTTTTTTTCTGCCTTCAGTCAATAAACTGTTCAGCATTGTCTTTCGTGTCAGCAATTGCTGGTACGTGTCTGCGAGATGCTTCTTTTCAGCCTTTAGGTCGTTCATTTAGACTCACATCCATTCTCCAAAGTATCTCAATTATACGGGCATCCACCAAAAATACTAGTCTATTTTTTTGACTCTGGATGCGGTATAATAATAGTGGGAAGAGGCAGCTGATTGTTCCAATGTCATGGGAGCAAGCAGAATGCGTCTATTTTTTTGTTTTAAAAATGGGAAAAAGGGTCATTGCTTGTGTTTTTGAAGGGGCTGTTTATACTGAATATAGAGAAAAATACAAAGCGAAAAATCGTTGAGGGAGTGTCAGCATGTCAAAATTATTGTCACCAGTGAAGCTAGCGAATTTAGCATTGGCCAACCGCGTCGTTATGTCGCCGATGTGTATGTATGAAGTAAAAAAAGAAGACGGTGTTGCGGAGCCTTTTCATTTTGTTCACTACGGGGCACGAGCATTAAGCAAAGTCGGCTTGATCATTATTGAAGCGACTGCCGTTGAACCAGACGGACGAATCACAAACAATGATCTAGGGTTATGGAATGAAGAGCAGCAAACAGAGCTGACGAAATTGGTGGAACTGCTGCATGGGTTCGATGCGCAAGTAGGCATCCAACTAAGCCATGCAGGACGAAAAGCAGTTGATGCCAGCAATCCTTTGGCACCAAGTGCCGTTGCCTTTAACGAGCGCTACCCGTTACCGTCAGAAATGACCCTGTCGGAAATCAAACGGGTGCAAGATAGTTTTGTTCAGGCTGCCCAACGAGCAGCCAAAGCGGGTGTCAAGATGATCGAACTTCATGGGGCTCATGGCTACTTGATGGATCAATTTCTTTCGCCTCTCGTCAATCAACGCACCGACCTGTATGGTGGTTCCTTAGAGAATCGGTATCGCTTTGTAAAAGAAACGGTACAAGCAGTTCGAGCAGTCTTTTCTGGGTCCTTGTGGATGCGCTTGTCACTGACAGACTATGAAGAACCAGGACGCCAAAATTCGTTGGAAGATTGGCAGCAAGTAGCCCAATGGCTTCAAGCGGATGGCATTGATTGTCTTGACTGTTCCACAGGTGGAGTGGTGGATAAAAAGCCTAATATTCCGATCTATGATGGCTACCAAGTGCCCTTTGCTGCAGCTATCAAGCAAGTGGTCGATATTCCCGTAGCAGCAGTCGGTTTATTGGATAATCCTGATCTTTGCGAATATCTTTTGCAAACCAATCAAGTGGATTTGGTTTTACAAGGCCGCGCATTGATCAGAAATGTCAACTGGTTGGCAGATGCAGCGGCTAAACTTCACGATAAGTCCTTTCAAGCGTACAATGATTCCTATCAACGTGGGGTGAAACGTTGATATATTTGATAAAAAAATC
The DNA here is from genome assembly GCF_002140615.1 of Enterococcus sp. 2G9_DIV0600. Taxonomy (NCBI): domain Bacteria; kingdom Bacillati; phylum Bacillota; class Bacilli; order Lactobacillales; family Enterococcaceae; genus Enterococcus; species Enterococcus sp. 2G9_DIV0600. Next base: position 2,588,562 of record NZ_NGLL01000001.1, on the reverse strand, counting down.
TCCTAGAAGAAAATTCTTCTTAGGAGATTTTTTTATTCTGCTAGAATATTTTTCAAACGAGTGATGAAAGAGCAATAAGCAAAAGCCAGAAACAAGTGTCTTACTTGTTTCTGGCTTTTTTACATAGAAAAAGCATTATCCTGAGGAATCTTTCTGCTTCATGCTACACTAAAAAAGAAACGGAGGGAAATCAAGATGTTGACAACAGATCGGTTCTTTCACGGCCACGACAAGCAGACCGCTTTTTTTGAAGGCTGGTACCATAAGCACCAAATCGGTGAAGAAGTCTATGCTTTTATTCCAGGTCTTTCGATTCAAGAAGACGGTACCAAAGAAGTGTTCATTCAAGTGATCAATCACGAAGGGGCGCATTACTTTTCCTTTCCAGAAACTGATTTTCAGGTTTCAGAAGAGGAGCGAAAAGTAACGATTGGTGACAATATCTTTAGTGAAGCAGGCATCCAAGTCTCTTTAAAAAATAACGAACTTCAAGTACAAGGAGCAGTAAAGTATAACGACCACAAACCGATTCAGAGGACACGTTATGCGCCGAGTATCATGGGGCCTTTTTCGTATCTGTCATTTATGGAGTGCTACCACGGGGTCTTGAGCATGAGTCATACCTTAGAAGGTACGCTGTACTGGAACGAAGAACCAATCGATTTTACGAACGGGATCGGTTATTTGGAAAAAGATTGGGGAACCTCCTTTCCAGCAGCTTATATTTGGGTTCAGTGCAACAGCTTTGATGCGCCAGATGTTCGGTTCTTTTTCTCCGCAGCCGACATTCCCTTTGCGGGTTTTGCTTTTTTGGGAACGATTTGTGTTCTGCAAGTCGGCAGCCAAGAATATCGTTTTGCTACTTATCATGGCGCAAAGATTCATGATGTCAAACGCACGGAAGACCGTTTAGTGATCCATCTCAAACAAAAACAATGGTCCTTAACGATCGAAGTTTTGACGAAAGAAGGGCATTCTTTGAGGGCACCTTCTATTGGGCAAATGAATCGGATCATTCGCGAAAGTGCCAGTACGGAAATCACCTTGATCCTTTTAGAAAATGGGCAGGAGATCTTAAGGCAGACAGGGATGTCGGCTGGTTTTGAAGAAGTTGCGAATTTGCGAGGATTTCACTATTAAAAAAAGCAGAAAAATTCGTTTCTTTTGATATACTAGTAGATAGTTACTACGAAAACACGTATATTTGGAGGGAAATGGATGAAAAAAATAACGAATGAGACACTGTTTGAACTGAAAACGATTGCGCAGCCTGCAGTGGGACAAAATCAGGTTTTTTACTTGGAAACGGTAGTCAACCCAGAGACCAACACGTATGATTCAGCGATTTATAGTATTGACGCAAAGACCAAACAACGGCGTGAGTGGGGAACAGAAGCGACGACCCACAACAGCCTAAAGGTCTCGCCAGATGAGCAATGGCTCAGTTTTGTGACGACCGATCCAAAGAAAGGTGAAAGTACGTTATGGACGATGCCAGTGTCCGGCGGCAAGCCCCAAGCACTTGTCACTGAAAAAGGTCTGGGGGACTATTTTTGGAAGCAAGACGCAACGGCGGTCTATTATAAGCTGGCACAAGAAGAGACAGTCTCAGAGGATCAAGCTGACAAAGAAAAGACGGACAAGCAAAAGGAATTTCCACAAGTAAAAGCTACTACGAAAGTCAATTACTTGGCGGATGGCGTCGGCTTTTTAAAAGAAAAAAAACATTCGATCATCAAAAAAACGATCGCGACACAAGAAACGGAACTGATTTTTGAGCATAAGTATCCCTTTGTGTTCTCTGGCTTAGCGGATGATCAGAAGACGTTGTTCCTCACCTTTGACAAAGAGGAAGAAGACGAGTGGGACTATGGATCGAAGGTTTGTCTCCTAAATAGCCAGACGAAAAAGACAGAAAGTTTAGAAAACATTCTGCCAGAAGGGACGTATACTTTTGCTGCAGCGCGCAATGATCAGCTATTACTATTAGGCAATGATCTCTCTTACGGATTTGTGACCTTGGATGATTTGTTTTTGATCGATTTAAAAACGAAAGCAGTCAAAAATCTTTCCAAGGAGTTAGATGTTGCTTTTGGCAATGCGATCATCAGTGATTTTCAACAAAAAAATCGCGGCGTAGCGATCACCTGGTTGACGGATGACACATTCCTTGTACCCGTAACGGAGCATGGCAAGCTACAATTGTACCGCGCCTCGATCCAAGGAGAATGGACCAAACTCATTGATGAAAAAATGGATATCCTTGATGCGGCGATCTATTCAGAAGCCAAACTTGCTGTTGCTTATGCGACGCCAACGATCCCTAGTCGTTTAGGCTTGATTGACTTAACAAGTGGCGAAGTAACCGATCTATACGATCCCAACCAAGCAGTTATGTCACAGCTAGCGATCAGTAAACCCGAAGCATTTTGGTACGAAGGTGCAGATGGTTGGCAAATTCAAGGCTGGTATTTACCCCCGACCGAAACACAAGAAAGTCATCCAGCAATTTTGTACATCCATGGCGGTCCGCAAGTCTGCTACGGCGAAACATTTTTCCATGAGATGCAAGTCCATGCCGCTAACGGCTATGGGGTCATCTTGTTGAACCCTCGTGGCGGGCAAGGGTACGGTCAGACGTTTGTCAAATCGATTTTAGGTGATTATGGTAATAAAGATTATCAAGACCTATTGTTGGGGGTTGATGCCGTGGTGGCAAACCATCCAGAAATTGATACGAACACGATCCATGTAGCTGGCGGCAGCTATGGTGGCTTTATGACCAACTGGATCGTTGGCCATACCGATCGTTTTTGTGCAGCAGTTACGCAACGCTCGATCTCAAATTGGATTAGCTTTTATGGGACGAGCGACATTGGACCTGCCTTTGTCAAATTCCAATTGTTGCGGGAACTTGATGCGATCGAAGGACTTTGGAAGATGTCGCCTTTGGCCTATGCCAGCCAAGTCAAGACACCTACACTAGTCCTCCATGGGGAAAATGATTTGCGATGTCCGCAAGAACAAGGACAGCAGTTTTACATGGCGCTGCAGCGTCAAGGCGTCGATACGAAGCTGATGCTGTTTCCTCAGTCCTCTCATGGCTTATCACGCAATGGCTTGCCAAACCTGCGGATAGAACGCTTGCAGGCGATCAGTGAATGGCTTGCATCACATGAGAACAAATCAGTAAATTAACCGAATGAAATCACCTGATAAAGGAATCACTGGTTGGGCTTCTTGAAAAGCCCAACCAGTGATTCCTTTATCAGGTGATTTTTTTGCGCGATCAAAAGCTGCAGGTTCCTGTTATCTTGCCGCCAATAACAGCGACGATTGAAACCAAATTCATATGACGTTTTCTTCACTTGTTAAATAACAAAAAGAAGAAATAGTTTTGCTTGCTTCCTGTGTTTTAGTGTGATATGATACAAAACGTAATCGTTACACTTTAACCTTTTTTGGTGTGACGCAAGAGAAAGGAGCTGGTTATTATGAGAAACAATATTATTTTGGCATGTGTGGAGACAGGGGAAAGACTTTATTTGACCAATAAGAACCAGCGCAATACGCCGGAACGTTTAGAATTAAAAAAATATTCACCAAAGTTGCGGCGCAGAGCGATTTTTCGTGAAATCAAGAAATAGGAAGGAAAATAACTGAATGGCAAAAAAATCAAAAATTGCAAAATACAATAAACAAGTACAACTCATCGAACAATACCGAGCAGTACGCCAAGAACTAAAAGCGCAAGGAGATACCCAAGCATTGGCCAAACTACCGAAGGATTCGAATCCGACTCGTTTGAAAAAACGGGATATGATCGATGGTCGTCCTCGCGGCTACATGAATAAATTCGGCATGTCACGGATCAATTTCCGTAAGCATGCACACCTCGGAGAAATTCCCGGCGTTACAAAAGCAAGCTGGTAACAGAAAGGAGTCAACATGGAAAAAACGGACTTGTCTAGTGCGTATCGACGTTTAAAGAGCCCGAACATCAAAACAAGGAAACGCGCATTAAAAATCATTCATGAATTTAAACGAAACAAACGAAAAAATGCATTGCAGCTGCGTGCATAATGAAAAAGTGAAAGAAAGTTGGAAATGACATGGCAGTACCTGCAAGAAAAACATCAAAAGCAAAAAAGAATAAGCGTCGGACCCACTATGGTGTCAAATCCCCAGCGATTTCGTTTGATGGGACAACAGGAACCTTCAAGCGCAGCCACCATGTATCTTTAGCAGAATATAAAGCGCAACACCCTATCGAAAAGAATTAACGCCGTCTTATGACGCCGTCCAGAAAGCAGGGGGAAAATGGAGATCATCTATCCGTCATTGATTGAAGAAGCCTACCATCACAGTAAAAAATTTCATCCTGAGATCACCAAAGAGGCCATCTATCGCCATTTTTACGAAGCCGGCTTGATCAAAGAAAACGGCGATCCGACGGAAAAAGCCTTGTCAGAAGGGGTCGTTAAAGATTATACTGAGGACTGGGATCTTACCTTTGAAGCGTTTTTAGCGATCTATCCGGTTTTTCGGTCCTTTGATCCAAAGCATTTCAAAAAAATCAATTATTTTTGGGAAATGGATTTGGCTTTGCAAGAAAAAATTCTTGACCAATGGGAGCAAGAAACCTTCACAGAGGAAGAGATCATTGATCTAACTGCTTTTTTTGAAGAGCGATTACCTTCCGAAAAAGAACAGTGAAAGGCGTATATGTGATGAAAAAGACGATCCAGCCATTTTTAAAACTTTTAAAGCCCTATGATTATCTACTGTTTGTTCTGTTAGTTGTCGGCTCTTTTTTACCACTCTTTCTATTTGAAGCGCAAGCCCAAAGTGATACTGGGGATCGTTATGCGATCGTGCGAATCAATGGGGAAGAGGTTGACCGTTTTAACTTAGAAGAAATCGATGCGATGGAAAAAACGTATTATCCAGCAGAAGGTCAGTACAATATCGTCGAGATCAAAGATGGTGCGATCCGAGTGCGTGAAGACAATAGTCCTGACCAAATTGCTGTCAAAACCAGCTGGATCTATCGCAATGGGCAGACGAGCATTTGCCTGCCTCATAAGCTGGTGATCGAGATCAAGCAAGCCGGTGCTTCTGACTATTTGATTTATTAATCGAACTTCGTGGTAGTTGGAAACTATACTATTTTGTGTTGGTGGGAAATCGTTGGATTTTCTACTGACACTTTTTTATTGAAAATAGAAAATAAGTGCGTCTAACTGGAGACAATCTGTTGAACAAATCCTTTAAACCTAGAAAAACAGTTCAGCATTACGAAGCATTGGTTGTGTCTAAATCGCTTGTCCAATAAAGAGGAACGAAAACCCTAAAAATCCTTTTTTATGAAGGGCTATAAGTTGAAGATTTTTTTTATTTGCGATAGGCTATTAGTAAAGCATTCGGGAGATGAAAACACATGAAATTTAAATTGAATCTAAAAGAAAAAGTAACGGAAGTTGCAGAGCATGTCTATGATGTGGTGAAAAAGGAAGATTATGCGATTCGTGTGGCTCCAAAAGGAATCAAAGTAACGAAACAGCGCAAGACGAAAGACACGATCAAATGGCGTTCAAAGAATCACTAATTGAGGAATAAAAAAGAAACTGCATATTCGCAGCTTCTTTTTTTTATTCCTCAATCTCAATCCCCAAGACAGTCAGGTGGCCGTTTGCCACCAGTTTGATGACAAGTTTTGCTAGATGGTCGGGTGTCATCGTTGTTTCTGCCGTTAGCCACCAATGCAAGGTACCAACAAATATCGAGGTCATATAGTCAATGATGAAGTCTAAGGGCACTTCAATGTCTCCTTCGGTGATTCTTAACGTTGAAAAGATCTCTTGGTAACGTTCAGTCAAAATCAGGCCCAACTTTTTACGGATGATCTCAATGGCAGAGGCATCCATGATCGTCAAATAAAAGGAACGATTGTTTTGAATGTGTAAAAAAAGTTCGGTCATGGCCGCTTCGATTTTGCGGATTTTGATGCGATTGCCTTGAACAAAATCTTCAAAATCAAGAATCGCGGTAAATGATTCGACAGCCAAGTCAAATATCTTTTCATACAAGTCTTGTTTGTCTTTGTAATGGGCATAAAAGGTTGCACGGTTGATCATGGCTTCATCGGCGATATTTTGGACAGTCACTTGCTCGAAGCCTTTTTCTTCCACTAAGCGGATAAAAGCTTCAATAATGTACTTATTGGTTCGTTTGACACGTAAATCCAATTTTTTCATATTGTGAATTTCCTTTCAAAATAAACAACAAAAAACGGGTAATTGTTGTTTATCCCACACCTTCCTTAGAATTGTTTGTTGAATTATCAATTAAAAGAATTACAATGAACATAAGTATTATAACAAACGGCTTGTTAGATAATCAACAAAGTGTTGTTTAGATGGAGGCAACAAATGAAAAAATATAAGGCGGGCATCGATGTCGGTTCAACAACGGTCAAGATGGTTTTGTTAGATGAAGGCAATCAAACGTGTTTTTCAAGGTATGAACGACACTATGCAGATATCCAGAAGGCAGCGGAAAAAATCATTAGAGAAGCGCAAGAAGTGATCGAAGATCAGCCGCTGGCGCTGGCGATTACCGGATCGGGTGGGATGGGTCTGGCGGAAGTTTTGCGGATCCCTTTTGTCCAAGAGGTCATCGCTTGTACCAAAACAGTTGAGACAGTGATTCCCGAAACCGATGTGGCCATCGAGTTAGGCGGCGAAGATGCGAAGATCACCTTTTTTGAAGGGGCATTGGAGCAGCGAATGAACGGCAGTTGTGCCGGTGGAACGGGTGCGTTTATTGATCAGATGGCGGTTTTATTGAAAACGGATGCCAATGGGGTCAATGAACTAGCCAAAGATTATCAAACCCTTTATCCGATCGCCTCACGCTGTGGCGTCTTTGCCAAAACCGATGTGCAGCCGCTGATCAATGAAGGAGCAGCAAAAGCGGACATTGCTGCGAGTATTTTTCAAGCGGTGGTCAATCAAACGATTGCTGGCTTAGCTGCTGGTCGTAAAATCAAAGGCAAGGTAGCCTTCTTAGGCGGTCCACTGACGTTTATGTCGGAATTGCGTCAACGATTTATCGATACGTTGAACCTGCAAGAATCAGATATCATTTTTCCCGAGAATCCAGAACTGTTTGTGGCGATGGGGGCTGCACTGTATGCAGAAGAAGAGCAACAGCTTTCTGTACTATTCGACCGCTTAGCCAATGAAGAAGACGGCACACTTGCGCCAACAGATACGCTAGATCCTTTATTCAAAGACGAAGCAGAACTGGCTGCTTTTCGTGCCCGCCATGCTCAAGCGGTGGCCACAGAAAAAGCGTTGTCTGAGCATACAGGCGCTACATATCTAGGCATCGATGCAGGATCAACCACAACGAAAGTGGTTTTGATCAATGATGCAGGGGAATTATTGTTTTCTTTTTATGGCAATAATGAAGGCGAACCGTTAGCGACAACGATGGCGGTTTTACAAGAGCTTTATCGTCAGATGCCTTCTGACGTTTACATCGCAAAGTCAACGATCACAGGTTACGGCGAGCATTTGATCAAACATGCACTGAAAGTCGATATCGGTGAAGTTGAAACGATGGCCCATTACAAAGCTGCCGAACATTTCCAGCCGGGGGTTGATTTTATCCTAGATATTGGTGGGCAAGACATGAAGGCGATGACGGTCAAAGATGGCGCGTTATCTTCGATTCAATTGAATGAAGCCTGTTCCTCAGGATGCGGCTCGTTCATTGAGACCTTTGCCAAATCTATGAATCAGGATGTCAAAGAATTTGCGTTGGCAGCGACAAAAGCCCAAGCACCGGTTGACCTTGGTTCGCGTTGTACCGTCTTTATGAACTCAAAAGTGAAACAGGTCCAAAAAGAAGGGGCTTCTGTTGGCGACATTTCAGCCGGCTTGTCTTACTCGGTCATAAAAAATGCTATCTATAAAGTGATCAAGGTTCGGCGACCTGAAGACCTCGGCGAGAAAATCGTCTGCCAAGGAGGGACTTTCTATAACGAAGCGGTTCTGCGCGCTTTTGAGTTGATCAGCGGCCGTGAAGTCGTTCGACCATCGATCGCCGGTTTGATGGGGGCATATGGTGCTGCTTTGATCGCTTTAGAAGAAGCAGCCCTTGACGATGTTAGTACGTTGTTGTCTCCGGCAGAAATGGTCGATTTCCAAGCAGAAAAAGAATTTACGAATTGCGGTCTATGCGAAAACAATTGCTTGTTGACGGTGACCCTCTTTTCTGACGGTCGAAAATTTATTACCGGAAATCGCTGTGAACGTGGTGCGCGAATCAAAATCAAGAAAGAAGACCGCAAAATCAATCTTGTGGATGAAAAATATCGCCGCTTGTTTAAGTACCGTTCCTTACGTAAAAAAGATGCCGTCCATGGCGAAATCGGTCTACCAAGAGTATTGAATCTTTATGAAAATTATCCGCTTTGGCATACCTTTTTCACCAAGTTAGGGTTTCGAGTAACCTTGTCGCCACGTTCCAACAAAGAACTATATGAGCAAGGGATCGAAACGATTCCTAGTGATACGGTTTGTTACCCAGCCAAACTAGCCCATGGACACATCCAAGCACTGATTGATCAAAACGTACCGTTGATATTTTATCCAGGGGTCATTTTTGAGCGATTAGAGAACACTGCCGCTGAGAATCATTTTAACTGTCCGATTGTGCAAAGCTATCCAGAAGTGATTCGTAACAACGTCGATGCGATTCGTGAAGGGGCGGTTGACTACCGCTGTCCGTTTTTGAATTTGGCGGATGAAGCCTCAATGGTCAAAACTTTAACGAGTACTTTTCAAGATTTTGGTTTTGTAGAAGAAGAAATTGCCCAAGCCCTACGCAGCGGTTTCGAGGAGCTGGACCAGTTCAAGGCAGATATTGCGCAACGGGGAGAAGAAACGCTACGTATGCTGATGACGACCAATCATAAAGGGATCGTTTTATCTGGAAGACCGTATCATTTGGACCCTGAAATCAACCATGGGATTGCAGAAGTCATTACCCAAGAAGGCTTCCATGTATTGACTGAGGACAGTATTGCTCATTTAGCAAATGTCGGCGATCTGCGGGTTGTGGATCAATGGGTCTATCATTCGCGATTGTATGCGGCAGCTCGAGTGGTCGCGAAAAACAAACAATTAGAACTGGTTCAATTAAACTCATTCGGTTGCGGGATCGACGCAGTCACTACTGATCAAGTCGAAGAGATTATGGCGCAGTATGGGAAGTTATATACGGTGTTGAAAATCGATGAGGGAGCGAACCTTGGGGCAATCCGGATTCGGTTGCGTTCCTTGAAAGCAGCAGTCAACGAACGGGACAAACAGCACTTTGTTCCTAAAAAGCAATACGAGGAACCGGCAAAGATTATTTTTACCAAAGAGATGCGCAAGCAGCACACGCTCTTATTGCCGATGTTGAGTCCCATCCATCAAAGCGGGTTAGTCGATTTGGCTTTGCAAGCTTCTGGGTATCAAGTGGTCTGTCTACCTAGTGAAGATCGTGAGGCGGTCAATGTCGGTTTACGCTTTGTCAATAATGATGCGTGTTATCCGGCGATCATTTCCATTGGACAGCTAGTGGAAGCATTGCAAAGCGGAAAATATGATGTTGAAAATACCAGTGTTTTGATGACCCAGACGGGCGGCGGGTGTCGTGCAACGAACTATATTCCTTTGTTACGTAAAGCACTGAACGATGCAGGATTCCCACAAGTGCCGGTGGTATCTATTTCGATGGGCAACACCGGGGTTGAATCAAATCCGGGCTTTCGCTTTACCTTACCGATGATGAAGCGTTTGGCGGTGGCATTTTTATACGGAGATCTCTTTGAACGGGTCGTTTATCGCACCCGTCCATATGAGCAAGAAGCAGGGGCTGTCGATCGGCTCCATCAAGAATGGCTGGAAAAAATTGCCAAAAACGTTCGTAATGGCTCCTTCAGTCTGTTTAATCGCAATATGAAAAAAATCATTCAAGCCTTTGATCAAGTGCCCCTAACAGATATCAAGAAGCCGCGTGTCGGAGTCGTGGGAGAGATTTTAATGAAATATTCACCGACAGCTAATAACGATGTCGTTCGCCTGTTAGAAGCAGAAGGAGCGGAAGCGGTCGTACCGGATATTGTCGGCTTCATGAATTATTCCCTTTACAATCAGATTTGGCGCTACGAGCATTTGGGGATGGCGAAGAAAAGTAAAATGATCGCTGATTTTGCGATCATGGCGATTGAAAGGCTCCAAAAACCGATGGATAAAGCACTGCGGGCGTCAACGCGTTTTGATGGTATCCATTCGATCCATCAGCTTGCCAAGCAAGCGAGCGAGATTGTTTCCATCGGCAATCATACGGGAGAAGGCTGGTTCTTGACCGGTGAGATGATTGATCTGTTGGAAAATGATGTCAACAATATCATTTGTCTGCAACCATTTGGCTGCCTGCCTAACCATGTAGTAGGAAAAGGTGTTATGAAAGAATTACGTCGTCAATACCCACAGGCGAACATTGCAGCGATTGATTACGATCCAGGTGTCTCGATCGTCAATCAATTGAATCGTATCCGCTTGCTGATGGCCACTGCTAATAAAGCGCTGGCTGAATAAATTCCCAAGTCAGCGACCGAACCAATTTAAAAGCAAAGAAACTGCTCTTGTTTGGACAATTTGTGATAACTTCTTTTTCTGCCTATAAAATGGGGAAAGAATTCGCACAAATTGAGAAAAACAGAGCAGTTTTTGCTTTTTTTATTAGCTATTTAGGTATATACCAGTTATAATAGGAGGGGAACGGAGGAATGTGTAGTGGTGGAAAAATTACCTGTTTATATCCAGATTCATGATCAAATTAAAGCCAATATTGAAAACAATACATACAAAATCGGGGATCGTCTGCCTTCAGAACGGGAGTTGTCGAAACAATTCGGCGTGAGTCGCATGACGTTGCGACAAGCGATCCAAACCTTAGCAGATGAGGGGATTCTTGAGCGTAAAATCGGTTCCGGCACTTATGTGGCTCGCCAAAAAGTACAGGAAAAAATGACGGGCACGACGAGTTTTACCGAAATTATGAATTCTCTTGGTCGTAAGCCTTCTAGCAAAGCAGTCGCTTATTTCTTAACTGCACCTAGCTCCAGTGAAATGGAAAAGCTGCAATTAGAAGGTCACGAAACGATTTTACGGATGGAGCGGATTCGGTATGCGGATGATGTGCCGATCTGTTTTGAAGTCGCGAGTATCCCTGAAAAGTTTATTCATGACTTTAGCAAGGAGGAGATTATCTCTTCCCTCTATAAAGTGTTGGAAGAAAAAGGACAGCGGAAAATTGGCGGCGCTTCGCAAACGATCTCAGCCATGGTCGCTTCCGAGCAAATTGCTGATTACTTACAAATCAAACGCGGCGATGCGATTTTACGTATGCGGCAAATCACTTCATTTGAAGATGGTCAACCATTTGAATACGTGCGCACCCAATATGTTGGTAATCGTTTTGAATTTTATATGGAAAAATAACCTGTCTATTCCAATTGGCAACAAAAAGACCAAAAAAGCCGAAAGGACCTTACGAGCGTATCTGCTGTTGCTTAGCGTTGCTGGGTGTATGACCGTTTCGGCTTTTCAAATATTGGGGCTTCCTGCATTGGTTGTAGCAAACTTGGCAGCGTCCTCCTTGAGGAAAAGAGCACACACTGGAAGGTCTTTAGTAAGCTGGCTTACTCTGTTGACTGCTCGATCAAGCGTTCTACATATTCGGTAGTCCCTCTGGTCAATTGCACTTGACCTTGTAGCAAATCGATCAGAGCGGCTTCTTGGTCGGCAAGTACTGCTTCAGGAATCATTAAGGTGACAACGATTTTCTCCGTATAAGCAATATCTTTTATATAGATATTCTGCAGTTCTAAGTAGTTTTGGAGCTTGCCTAAAAGGGGATACTCGATGGTCAAGGCAAGTTCTTGATGCAAAATACCCTCGACGATTCCTACCTCTTTGATTCCAGCAGAGGCCGAACTTGAATAAGCGCGAATCAATCCACCAGCACCCAGTTTCGTTCCACCGAAGTAGCGGGTAACAACGGCGATCACATTGATCAGTTCGTTTTTCTTTAACACTTCTAAAATCGGTACCCCAGCGGTGCCGCTAGGTTCACCATCATCACTGCTGCGTTGGATCTCATGGTTTTCACCCAATACATAGGCGCTGCAATGATGATTTGCCTTCCAATGCTCTTTCTTGAGAGCTTGAATAAACGCTTTGGCTTCGTCTTCTGATTGAATTCTTTTTAATGAACAGAGGAAACGCGATTTTTTGATTTCTATTTCTGTTTCTCCGTCTTGTCGAATCGTTCGATAAGTCACGCGTACGATCGCCTCCTTTATGTTTCTAGTATAGGCAATCGGAAGGAAAGTTACAAATAGAAGAAAGAAACAGGTACGAACATAGACCCTAAAAAGAGGAGGCATTTGCTTTGGGTAGACGCAAAAAGTACGATACGATCACTCACTATTTAAAGAACAACGGCGGTTCGCAAATCACCTTAACGTTTACGCAGTTTGATGAATTTCTTTTCCCCGCATCCGGTTTGCCCAAAAGTGCCCGTACCAGTAGCGATTGGTGGGCGAATGATTACCGCCATCCAGAAAATGGGGCGTATGCGTGGCTGAATGCCGGCTACGAGGTAGTCCTCGTCAATTTAAAAAAAGAGTATGTCGTTTTTAATCGTTTAGTAAAATCAAACTGGTTGCTGGATAGAAAGCGTTGACAAATTTCAAACTTGTTCTATACTAGAGATAGGAAATGTTATCTTATTCTTAAAATTCAAGGAGTGTTCGATATGGCGAAAAAAACAATTATGTTAGTTTGTTCTGCAGGAATGAGTACAAGCTTATTAGTAACAAAAATGCAAAAAGCAGCTGAAGCAAAAGGATTAGAAGCAGATATTTTTGCAGTTTCCGCATCAGAAGCAGATCAACATTTAGAAAGCAAAGACGTAAATGTTTTATTATTAGGACCACAAGTTCGTTTCATGAAAGGCGATTTTGAGAAACGTCTAGCGCCAAAAGGAATTCCATTAGAAGTAATCAACATGGCAGATTACGGCATGATGAACGGCGAAAAAGTCTTAGATCAAGCCTTGACATTGATCGGTGAATAAGCAAGACCTGCTGTTAAATGAACGATAGATTCTGTAACCGGTTCAAGTACTTTTTGAAAAGTACTTGAACCGGTTTTTTTGCGTACTTAAAACTGAGGTGTATGTTATGACTAATCAAAAAGGAAGACAATTTTTTGTTTTAGATGAAACAATGAGTGTAGGAAAACCCTTTGATTCTCGACCGGCAATGTTCGAGCAGGGGAAGAGAATCGTTTGTCAGCGTTGCGGATCTTCCCACCACAAGCCGTCGGTGCAATTACCGATAGGCTGCTATTACTGTCCAACTTGTATTCGCTATGGTCGGATCACATCAGATGGCCAACTTGTAATTCAACAAACGGATCTTCCAGCCTTTGATCACAAGATCGTCTGGCCAGGAGTGTTGACTTCGTTTCAGCAAAAAATTTCTCAGCAACTAGTAGCAAATTGTCGACAAAAGAAATCGTCTCTTGTTTGGTCAGTCACGGGTTCAGGGAAGACCGAGATGATCTTTGAAACGATCCGCCACGTACGGCAAGAAGGTGGTCGTGTGGCGATCGTCTCGCCACGGATCGATGTCTGCCGTGAACTGTTCCCCCGGATTCAACAAGCGTTCCCACAAGAGGAAAGCCTGCTCCTTTATGGGGAATCAGAAGAACCTTATCGTTATACAACGATCCTTATTGCCACCACTCATCAGCTACTGCATTTTTATCGCAGCTTTCAACTGATCGTGGTAGATGAGGTAGATGCATTTCCCTACGAGGGCGATACGCAGCTGCGTTACGGATTATACAATGCCTTGGCAGAAAACGGGTGTCTGATCTATTTAAGTGCGACGCCTTCAGAACGGCTGCTGCAAGAAATTCGTGGAAAATTCGCTGTGTTGAAAATGCCGTTGCGGTTTCATCAGCGTCCGCTGATCGTTCCCAAACCTATTCATTATAGCCGCTGGGCGCAGGCTTATCGCAAAAAACGTTGGCTGCGACCATTGCTACAGCACTTGCAGCGGTTGGTTAAAAAAAACTTTGTCTTGGTATTTTGTCCAAGTATTCAGCTGATGAAGGAAATGGAAGGGGCTGTCCGCAGGCAAGAAGCATCATGGCTCATCACTAGTGTTTCTTCACAAGATGAAAAACGGAGGGAAAAAGTCCAATCGGCACGCAGCCAAGTGTACAAGGTGTTGTTTACAACGATGATTTTAGAACGAGGCGTAACGTTTGAAAATGTCTCAGTGGTGGTATTGGGAGCCAATCATCCAGTCTTTACAAAATCGGCGTTAGTGCAAATCGCTGGCCGTGTCGATCGCAAAGGTGCGTTTACAGAAGGGGAAGTCATTTTTTTCTACGACCAAATGACAGAAGCGATTCGTCAAGCAATTAAAGAAATCAATGAGATGAACCAATTAGCAAGGAGCTGGTTGACCGATGGAGTGTAGTTGGTGCCAAATATTTTTTCCAAGAGAGGTAACGATCATTGAGCTATTGGCTCCTTGGCGCATCCCCGAAAAAGAATTATGTCCACAATGCGCTCAGCGATTTACCGTGATCGATTGGCAAAGCTGCTGCCCAACATGTGGCAAAAAGGATACCATTTCCTGCAGTGACTGTCTCTTTTGGGCGAAAACCTGTCCCATGATCCATTTGCAGCATCGGGCACTGTTCGCTTACGATCAAGGGATGAAGGCGTGGATTCACGAATACAAATTAATGGGAAACTATCAGTTGCGAGAGACCTTTGCTGCGGCCATCAGACAAAAGATCAACAACTTTGAATACGATTGTTTGATACCCATCCCGCTATCGGCAGAACGTTACCAGCAGCGAGGGTTTAATCAAGTGACCGCTGTGCTGGATGCAGCCGGAGTCAAGTCGCAAGAATGGCTGGATAAAGTGGTTGATACCGCACCACAAGCTCAACGTTCTCGCAAGCAACGATTAGAGGAGACCCAACCTTTTGCGGTGAAGCCGGATGTAGCATGTGAAATCAAAGGGAAAAAATTATTGTTGATCGATGATGTTTACACTACCGGTAGAACGTTATATCACGCAGCTGAAGCATTGCAGACCTTTGCCCCCCAGTCGATTCGATCCTTTTCCTTTGCCCGTTGAATCGTTATTTTGAAAACGCTTAAAGAAAATTGTTCGATTTACTAGGCAAATGACCAAGAGTTCGATATAATAGAGTTAAGAAGAAGAAAAGAGTGGTCCTTTTCCTTCTTTACTGGTAGACGAAAGGGGTAATTTTTATGTTTAGATATAATGTGCGCGGCGAAAATATCGAGGTAACAGAAGCGATCCGTGATTACGTCGAGAAAAAAGTAGGTAAATTAGAACGTTATTTTAATGATGTGCCGGAAGCAACAGCACATGTTAATTTGAAAGTATATACTGAAAAAACAGCAAAAGTAGAAGTAACGATTCCTTTACCATTCTTAGTTCTGCGTGCGGAAGAAACCTCACCTGATCTATATGCTAGTATCGATTTGGTTGTTGACAAATTGGAACGCCAAATCCGCAAATTTAAAACAAAAATCAACCGCAAATCTCGTGAGACAGCGTTGGTTCCGCCAACAGATGGTGATTTGTTCACAACTGAAGCAAATGATGAAGAAAACAATGGTTCTGAATTAGACATCGTACGTACAAAACGTTTGTCTTTAAAACCAATGGACAGTGAAGAAGCTGTTTTACAAATGAACATGCTTGGACACAACTTCTTTATCTTTGAAGATGCGGAAACGAATGGAACGAGCATTGTGTACCGTCGAAAAGATGGCAAATACGGGTTGATCGAAACAGATTAACAAGTGTTGAGTCTTTTTCTCGACACCCCAAAAAGTCTTTTTTGACAGAGTAGCTGAGAAGCTACTCTGTTTTTTTATATTGTCTATAAAGGGAGAAATTCTTTTTTATATCTAAATCCTTTCAAGTTATCTTTTAAGTTAATGTGTTATACTATAGATGAAATAATACAAGGAGAGTGAATCATGACTACGCTAGCAGATGTTGCTAAAAAAGCAAATGTTTCCGCAATGACCGTTTCTCGAGTGATCAATCATCCGGACAAAGTAACTGAAGAGTTAAAGCAATTAGTTCATCAAGCGATGCTTGAATTGGATTATCAGCCGAACATTGCTGCCAAATCATTAGTTTCCAAGCGTTCCCATATCATCAAAGTGTATATCTTAGAGGAGATGGATACGACAGAACCTTACTATATGAACTTATTGGTTGGGATCGCTCGTTCTATCGGTAAAGCACACTATTCTTTGCAGCTGGTTACGACTGACGGGGTGGATCGTGGCCCAGCAGATGGCAGTATCATTACGGGCTTTCGGCAGGCTGACATGGACTGGATAAGAAATTTAAGGAAGCCTGTGGTGTTATTTGGTGAAAATGAAGCTGGGTTCAGTTTTGTCGACAGTGACAACTACCAGGGAATCGTTTCTGCATGCAAACATGCTATCGAGGCCGGCTATCAACAATTGGTCTATATTGGTTTAGAGTTGGAAGAAGCGTTTACGAAAAGCCGAGAAAAAGGATACATAGATACAGTCACAAAAGTGGGACAAGCACCAAAAATCTATCGTTTCGACAATCGCTCTTCCGCCGCCCGCAAGTTTATCCAAACGCAGAATGAGCATTTAGTGAAAAACACTTGTTTTATCTGTGCTACGGATCGTTTAGCCTTAGGCATTAATCAAGGCTTGCAGTCGATCGGAGTGGAGGTGCCAGCTGATTTTGGGATCATCGGCTATGATGGCGTATTCCTTGATCAGGTAAGTTCGCCAAAATTGACAACGATGAAGCAAGCCATCGTGGAAATGGGGGAAGCTTGCGGCGAATTATTGATCCAAAAAATCGAACATAATGATACAAGCCAGCGACAACAGCGCTTTTTACCTCAACTGGTGGCTCGTGAATCCACAAGGTGAAAATTAAGCAAATGGTTGCGCAATTTCTTTTTGATTCCTCGATATCTTAATTTAAAGGCTTTTTCTATTTTTGTTATCGCTAACATTTAGAAAAGGTTTGCCATTTTAAGAAACCGGTTGCATAATGGAGTTACAAATTGCAGGAGGTAAAGAGGATGAAAGTGAATTGGAAAAAGGCAGCTTTAGGATTAGTTTCAGGAAGCGCATTGTTAGCGCTTGCGGCATGTGGAGGCAACAGCGGTAGTACCGATGGTAGCAATGCAGATGCAGGTTCAGGTAGCGATGAAAAAACGATCACAGTCTCTGTAGGCGCAGACTATATTGATTATATCAATGAAGTGAAATCTGACTTTGAATCTGAAAATGATGTGACCATCAACGTTGTAGAAATGGACATGTTCGATCAAATGGATGCGCTTCAATTAGACGGACCAGCTGGCAAAGGACCCGACGTTACGATGTCTCCTTATGACCGCGTGGGTCAAGTAGGATCACAAGGGCATTTGGCAGAAATGACTTTGCCAGATGATGGCCGATACAGCGATACAGACAAGCAACAAGTGACGATCGATGATAAAATCTATGGCGCACCAGCAATGATTGAAGCGGTTGTCATGTTTTATAACAAAGATTTGATCGATGAAGCGCCAGCAACATTTTCTGATTTAGAAGAACTAGCAAAAGATGATCGTTTTGCAGAAGGCGATGACAATGTTGGCTTCTTAGCTCGCTGGACAGACTTTTATTATACGTATGGTCTATTAGCTGGTTATGGTGGTTATGTCTTTGGGGATGAAGGAACAGATCCATCTGATTTAGGGATCAACAATGAAGGTTCTGTTGAAGCGATCTCCTATGCAACAGATTGGTTCCAAAATGTTTGGCCACAAGGAATGCTGGACGTATCAGCCAACGAAAACTTGATGTTGGATTACTTCAACCAAGGCAAAACAGCAGCTATCATCTACGGACCATGGGGCGTGAACGGCTTTGAAGAAGCAGGGATCAACTATGGCGTAGCGAAAATTCCAACATTGAGCAATGGCAGTGATTATGAAACATTTGGCGGAGGAAAAGCGTGGGTTGTTTCCAACTACTCACAAAACAAAGACGTTTCTCAACAATTTGTCGAGTATTTGACCAACGAAGCCAATCAAGAGAAATTGTATGACATGCGTCATGATATTCCAGCAAACATTATGGCTCAAGAAACAGTCGCTGCTTCTGATGATCCAGTAGCAAAAGCAGTAATCGAGCAATACAGTGTTTCACAACCAATGCCAAATATCCCTGAAATGTCTGAGGTTTGGGTAGGGGCTGAAAACATGCTATTTGATGCAGGTTCAGGTAATATGACTCCTCAAGAAGCAGCGGATAATGCTGCCAAAACAATCGAAGAAGCGATTGAGCAGAAATATTAATAAATAGCCGATTACGGTCTGTCATTCATGTCGACGATTCTATAGAGGATGTTTGTCAAAAGGATTCCTTGCAACGTAGCACGCAAGAAATTGCTTGATGAGATTGATTTCTATGAATCGTCGGCCGCTTGGCAGACTTTCGATTTTAAGGAGGATACATATGAGGACGAATTCAAAAGCCATGCAGACAGCGCTTCTTTCAATCATCCCTGGGGTGGGACAATTCAAAAATGGTCAGAAATTTAAAGCGGGACTCTTTTTTGCGGTCTTTCTAATTTTTCTTGGCGAAATGCTTTTGTTCGGTGGACAAGCATTATATAATTTTGTCACACTGGGATCCGTACCGATGGAACACAATTCTTTGTTCTTGTTGATCGAAGGAACGCTACAGGTCATCGTTACCGTTATTTTCATTATCTTTTGGGTTTTAAATATCAAAGATGCCTATCAAGTTCGTCAAAGTATTGAAAAAGGGTTCCCGGTGGCAGTTACGAGAAAAGAGTTTTTCAATAAATTGTACGAGGATGGTTTCGCTTATCTATTGACGATCCCAGCCTATCTGGTGATGATCGTAGCAATTATTTTCCCGGTAATGGTGACACTCTTCATGGCGTTTACCAACTATGATTTTCGACACATTCCGCCAGCAAACTTAATCGACTGGATCGGTTTTTCGAATTTCACGAATATCTTCACCTTAAGTTCTTACCGCGACACTTTTGTAAAAGTGTTTAGTTGGACGGTGATTTGGACCGTTTTAGCAACTACTCTGCAAATTACCTTAGGAATACTGACAGCAGTTGTTGCCAACCAAAAATTTGTGAAGTTTCGTCGGGTCTTCGGGGTGATTTTCTTGCTTCCTTGGGCGGTACCGGCGTTTATCACGATCATGAGTTTTTCGAATATGTTCAATGATACCGCAGGAGCGATCAATACACAGGTGATCCCGCTATTGAACAATTTGCCTTTTGTTGATATTGGCAATATTGCTTGGAAAACCGACCCGTTTTGGACAAAGACCGCGATTATTTTGATTCAAGGGTGGTTAGGTTTTCCATATATTTATGTCATGGTCTCAGGGATTTTACAATCCATTTCTGAAGATTTATACGAAGCAGCCAAAATGGATGGGGCAAATGCGATTCAGCGTTTTCGCAATATTACGTTGCCGGCGATCTTTTTGGTGGCAGCACCAACCTTCGTTACGCAATACACAGGGAACTTTAATAACTTCTCCATGATCTATCTCTTTAACGAAGGTGGTCCAGGAAGTTTAGGTGGAAATGCCGGTTCGACAGATATTTTGATTTCATGGATCTACAAATTGACGACGGGTGGCTCGCCACAATATTCGATCGCATCTGCATTGACCTTGATCATTTCCTTTGTGGTGATCTCCATTTCATTACTGGTGTTTAAAAAGACGAATGCATTTAATATGGAGGACTGAGGATGAAAAAGAAAAAGTTTTCTTTCAGCAAATTATTTACCTACTTGTTTATGATCGCTTTATCGATAATTATCATCTATCCCTTGTTGATTACCGCAACCTCAGCCTTTAAGGCAGGGAACATGATCGCTTTTCGCTTAGATTTTGATGCGGATTGGACATTGAACAACTTTCGACGTTTATTCAATGAAACCCCCTATTTGACATGGTATAAAAACACCTTGATCGTGGCCGTTTCCACGATGGTGATCCAAGTAATGATCGTAACGCTGGCAGGGTATACTTACAGTCGTTATCGCTTTGCCGGTCGTAAGAGCAGTTTGATGGTGTTCTTGATCGTTCAGATGGTGCCAACGATGTCGGCGTTGACCGCTTTTTATGTCATGGGCTTATTAGCAAACGGTCTAGATAGTTTTTGGTTTTTGACACTGATCTATATCGGTGGTGGGATTCCCATGAATACTTGGCTGATGAAAGGGTACTTTGATACGGTACCGATTGACTTGGATGAATCAGCAAAACTTGATGGTGCAGGGCATTTTCGCATCTTTTGGCAAATCGTTTTGCCCCTCGTAAAACCAATGGTCGCTGTGCAAGCATTATGGGCCTTTATGGGGCCATTCGGCGAATTCTTGCTAGCGCGGTTCTTGCTTCGCTCACAAGAGCGTTTGACTGTCGCAGTCGGTCTGCAGACTTTTATCAACGATGCCCGTAACCAACGGGTAGCACTTTTTGCGGCTGGGGCGATTTTGATCGCCGTACCGATCGCTGCACTATTTTTCTTCTTACAAAAATACTTTGTTTCAGGTTTGACCTCGGGCGGAACAAAAGGATAGGAATGATAGGATGTCTGAACAACGATTTCCCTTAACATACTTTGGGGCCATTTTTTTTCCAACAAAAGTCTATGCATGGCGTAAAAAATTAGATTGCTGGCAGCAAGTGTTTGTCTATATTTTCTTGATGTCCTTGCTGATGGTCCCGCTGACCTTGATGATCAGCAAGCAAACGGATCAAGCCTTTGCAGCATTTTTCCCCCATGCAAAAACACTCATGACTGCTGAAACAGCAGCCAAATACAGTGAACTGCAGCTGGAAGATGGCAACCTTTTAACGGATGAGTCACAAGTCTTTTCGCAAACAGAAACGGGTATTATAGGCGTTGGGCTTTCAGAAGCGGACCTTGAGGAAGCCAAATATGCCATCAATTTCCGAGAAACAGACTGGACTATCAAAGAAGAAATCGATGGACAAACCTATCACTATGAAATGCGTTACACGGCGGAAATGATGCCTGATCAAGTGCATGATGCGACTTCGTTTCAGAAAGTGATCGAAGACGGCTTCTATCGCAACAACGAGACGGCGATTTTCTTCAGTCAGACGATCACAGTGGCATTTTTATTGGTGGCAATGAATAGTATCCTCGTCATAGGCGCAGCGTTTTTCCTCTGGTTGACGAAAAAATCACGACTATCGACAATCGGCAACTTCAAAGAAAGCACGAACGTGATTTTAAATGCATTGGGGGTAGGCTCTCTGGTGGCAATGTTGGCAGGATTTATTGGCGCTGATATCATCTTGATGATCGGGATTCAGTCTTTAGGCATGCTGCTGATGCTTTTCTTAGCTTTCTTAAAAACCCGTTTTAAAACGGCCTAATTTGCAAACATTCGCAACAAGTCATTTGGACGTGCGCTGGACTTTTGGCGCCGATCAATGGCTTGTTGCGTATTTTTTCCCTTCGTTTCTTTAAAATCTGTGAAAAAAGGTTAAGAATCCGTTTATCACGCAAGATTGATGCGATAGTTCTATCGAAAAATATTTCATTTATGGTGAACTAGTGCTAAAATAGTTAGGAGAGTTTCCAGCTAGGATAATGTAGAAGTAAAAGGAGAATTATTAAGGTATGGCCAATTTTTTTAGAAAATTAATCGAAAACGACAAAAAAGAATTAAAACGTCTTGACCATATTGCGAATCAAGTTGAATCACATGCGGATGAAATGGCCGCTTTATCTGATGAACAATTACGCGGGAAAACCGATGAATTTCGTCGTCGTTTCCAAGAGGGAGAGACTTTGGATAAACTATTGCCTGAAGCCTTTGCAGTGGTACGAGAAGCTGCAAAACGCGTTTTGGGTCTGTATCCTTACCACGTCCAATTAATGGGTGGGATCGTCTTACATGATGGGAATATCCCAGAGATGCGTACCGGTGAAGGGAAAACCTTGACGGCGACATTACCTGTTTATTTGAATGCCTTGAGTGGTCAAGGTGTCCACGTCGTAACCGTCAATGAATACTTGGCAACTCGTGACTCGACTGAGATGGGAGAGCTGTACAACTTTTTAGGCTTGACGGTCGGATTGAACATCAACTCAAAATCAGCAGAAGAAAAACGTGCGGCATATGCTTGTGACATCACTTATAGTACAAACAATGAATTAGGGTTTGACTATTTGCGGGACAACATGGTGGTTTACCGTCATCAAATGGTACAACGTCCATTAAACTATGCCATCGTCGATGAGGTCGATTCGATCTTGATCGATGAAGCGAGAACGCCATTGATCATTTCAGGACAAGCAGAAAAATCGACCGCGCTATACAATCGGGTCGACAACTTTGTCAAACGCTTGACAGAAGAAGAAGACTACAAAATCGATATTCAATCAAAAACGATCGGTTTGACAGAGCGTGGGATCGAAAAAGCGGAAGAGACTTTCGGCTTAGAAAACTTGTATGATATTGAAAACACGGCATTGACCCATCACTTGGACCAAGCGCTACGAGCGAATTACATTATGATTCGCGACATTGATTACGTGGTGCAAGATGGCAAAGTAATGATCGTTGACCAATTTACAGGTCGGATCATGGATGGTCGCCGCTATTCTGATGGGCTCCATCAAGCGATCGAAGCAAAAGAAAGTGTCGAGATCGAAGATGAAACCAAAACGATGGCGACGATCACATTCCAGAACTACTTCCGGATGTACAAAAAACTGTCTGGGATGACCGGTACAGCGAAAACAGAAGAAGAAGAGTTTCGAGAAATCTATAACATGCAAGTCATTCAGATTCCTACAAATAAACCAATTTTACGGGATGATCGTGCGGACTTGCTTTATCCAACGCTTACCAGCAAATTCCAAGCAGTCGTTCAAGACATCAAAGAGCGTCACCGCAAAGGTCAACCCGTGCTTGTAGGGACGGTCGCTGTTGAGACGTCTGAATTATTGTCATCAATGCTTGATCGTGAGAAAGTTCCTCATGAAGTATTGAATGCCAAGAATCACTTTAAAGAAGCAGAAATCATTTTGAATGCGGGACAAAAAGGCGCTGTAACGATCGCGACCAATATGGCTGGTCGGGGAACGGACATCAAGTTAGGTCTTGGTGTTGCTGAACTAGGCGGCTTGGCAGTTATCGGTACTGAGCGTCATGAATCACGACGGATCGATAATCAGTTGCGGGGACGTGCGGGACGTCAAGGAGATCCAGGGATGTCGCAATTTTACTTATCGCTAGAAGATGATCTAATGAAGCGTTTTGGTTCGGAACGAATCAAAGTGTTCTTGGATCGGATGAAAATCGATGAAGGCGATGCCGTGATCCAAAGCAAGATGCTTTCAAAACAAGTAGAATCTGCCCAAAGACGAGTGGAAGGGAATAACTACGATACCCGGAAAAACGTCTTGCAATACGATGACGTAATGCGAGAACAGCGGGAAGTTATTTACGGCCAACGTCAAGAAGTGATCATGGAGGAAACGGATCTTTCACCACAATTAATGAATATGGTGAAACGTTCCATCAGCCGGGTCGTTGATAGTCATACGCAATTAGAAGAAAGCAATTGGAATTATGAAGGAATCGTTGATTTTGCGGCCAATGCACTTGTTCATGAAGATACCATCAGTATTGAAGACATCAAGGGCAAATCAGCTCAAGAAATCAAAGATTATCTAAACCAACGGGCAGAAGAAGTCTTTGAACAAAAGAAAACACAACTTAATAGTCCAGAACAATTACTGGAATTTGAAAAAGTAGTGATTTTACGAGTCGTTGATACGAAGTGGACCGACCACATCGATGCTATGGATCAGTTGCGTCAATCGGTTGGGTTACGGGCTTATGGACAAAACAATCCATTAGTTGAGTACCAAACAGAAGGATTCAATATGTTTGAAAACATGGTTGGAGCCATCGAGTATGAAGTAACGCGTCTGTTTATGAAGGCAGAGATTCGTCAAAACGTTCAACGGGAACAAGTAGCCCAAGGAGAAGCGCAAGGGGTAGAAGAAGCACCGGCTGCCCAAGCGCCAAGTTTCAAAAACGTGGGTCGCAATGATCCTTGTCCATGCGGAAGCGGGAAAAAATTCAAGAATTGCCACGGGAAAAATATGTAACAAGTTTTGAAAAAGGTGAGAGTAGGCTGGCAGACGTTTTTGTCCAGTCTACTTTCGTTTGTAAGAAAAAAAGAAAGAAGGAATTTTAATGGAAATCGCAGATATTCGGAATCAATTGACCCAGATGAATGAAAAAATAATCAGTTTTAGGGGGTCTCTTTGACTTAGATCAGTTAGAAGAGGACATTGCGGAAGCGGAGCACCAAATGGCAGATCCCACCTTTTGGGATGACTCGGAAAAAGCCCAACAAGTCATTAACGCCAACAATGCCAACAAAGAGACCTACGATCAGTTCAATCAGCTAGCAGAAGAATTGGAAGAGCTCGAAGTGATGCTAGAAATGATTCAAGAAGAAGCTGATCCGGAAATGGAAGCAGAACTTGAAGCACGAATCGGTAAGTTAAATGAGAAAATGGCTTCTTATGAATTGTCGATGTTGTTAGATGAACCCTATGATCGGAACAATGCGATCATCGAGCTCCATCCGGGCGCAGGCGGTACCGAGTCGCAAGACTGGGGCAGCATGCTGTTACGGATGTATACTCGTTTTTGCGAACAACATGGATATCAGGTGGAAACCTTGGACTATCAAGCCGGTGATGAAGCGGGGATCAAAAGTGTCACATTACTTGTGAAAGGGCACAACGCCTATGGCTATTTGAAGTCGGAAAAAGGCGTGCATCGCTTGGTCCGTATTTCACCTTTTGATTCTGCTAAGAGACGGCATACGTCATTTTGTTCGGTGGATGTGATGCCGGAATTAGATGGGGCGATCGATGTGGAGATCAACTCAGATGATTTGAAGATCGATACGTACCGCGCAAGCGGCGCTGGTGGACAGCACATCAACAAAACCGAATCTGCTGTGCGGATCACCCATATCCCGACAGGTACGGTAGTTGCTAGCCAAGCCCAGCGCTCACAATTGAAAAACCGCGAGCAAGCGATGGGGATGTTGAAAGCCAAGCTGTATCAATTAGAAGTGGAAAAGAAAGAACAAGAAGCAGCAGCTTTGCGAGGCGAACAGTTAGAAATTGGATGGGGCTCGCAAATCCGTTCCTATGTCTTCCATCCCTATTCGATGGTCAAAGATCACCGGACAAATTTCGAAACTGGGAATGTACAGGCAGTCATGGATGGCGATTTGGGTGGCTTTATCGATGCGTATTTGAAGCTAAAACTGAATCAAAAATAACCTGGTGTGACTTAAACAGATTGAAACATAATTGTAATCTGTTGCAAGCAAGGTGAAATATATTCATGCTATAATAAGCCAGAATGAAAATTTGAGATGGAGAGATAGCTGTATGATAGAAATGAAAGATATAATGAAAAAGTACTCTAATGGTACGACTGCTATCCGCAACCTTTCGATTTCAATTGATCAAGGGGAGTTTGTCTATGTCGTTGGACCATCCGGTGCCGGAAAATCAACCTTTATCAAATTGATGTATCGAGAAGAAAGAGCAACAAAAGGCGTTTTGAATGTCGCAGGATATGATTTGGTCGGCATGAAAAACCGTGAGATCCCTTTGATGCGCCGAGAAATCGGCGTGGTCTTCCAAGACTACAAACTTTTACCGCGGAAAACGGTCTTTGAAAATGTTGCTTATGCAATGCAAGTTATCGGACGCAAACCCCGTGATATCAAAAAACGGGTGATGGAAGTTCTGGATTTAGTCGGACTAAAACATAAAGTACGGGTATTTCCGAGTGAGCTTTCCGGTGGGGAACAACAACGTGTGTCAATCGCTCGTGCCATCGTAAATACGCCGAAAGTATTGATTGCGGATGAACCAACGGGGAATCTAGATCCTGAAAACTCGTGGGAAATCATGAAATTGCTTGATCGGATCAATGCCCAAGGAACAACGGTCGTTATGGCGACCCATAATAGTACGATCGTAAATACGATTCGTCATCGCGTGATCGCGATTGAGAATGGCCGCATTATTCGCGACCAAGCGGAAGGAGAATATGGTTACGATGATTAGAACATTTTTCCGTCATCTCCTGGAGAGTATCAAAAGTTTAAAGCGTAACGGCTGGATGACCATCGCGTCGTTGAGTGCGGTAACGATCACACTGACATTAGTCGGTATTTTTCTAGGTGTAATCTTAAATGCAACAAAATTAGCCGAAGACATTCGTGAGAATGTGGATGTTTCGGTTTTCGTTGATATTGGTACGGAACAAGAAGATATGGATGCTTTAGAACAATCCTTAAACGATCTACCTAACGTTTCGGAAGTGAAATTTTCTAGTCGAGACGAAGAATTGCAGAAGATCCAAGATGCCATGGGAGATTCATGGAACTTGTTCGAAGGCGACAGCAATCCGCTCTATAACGTGTTTGTCGTCAGTGCAACAGATCCAGAGTATACGACAGAGATCGCTGAACAAGCGGGCGAATTGCCAAATGTTTTCAAAGCCGATTACGGCGGAGATTCTTCTGACCGAATCTTTGAATTGTCTGCGGCTGTGCGGACTTGGGGCTTAGCGGCGGCAGTCTTACTGATTTTTGTAGCAATGTTTTTGATCTCCAATACGATTCGGATCACGATTTTGTCTCGTCAAAGAGAAATTCAAATCATGCGTCTGGTAGGGGCGAAAAACGGCTACATTCGTTGGCCATTCTTTCTTGAAGGCGGCTGGATCGGACTCTTAGGATCAATCGTCCCAATTGCGTTGATGTACTTCGGGTATCATCAAGTTTATGCAATGGTCAATCCATCCTTGCTACGTTCAAATTACAGTCTAATTGCACCAAATCTGTTCTTGATTCAAGTATGTGGTGTGATGGCGTTGATTGGGATCGTGATCGGTTCACTTGGTTCCGTCTTATCGATGCGCCGATTCTTAAAATTCTAAACCGATGTTTTCTTAAGTCGATCGTCAGATCGGCTTTTTTTGTTTCCTCACAGTGTTTCTTTACTTTAGGTACTATTTTTTGATATGCTTTAGTAGCGGGAAATCGGGGAAGAGGTGAAAAAATGGTTGTAATGGACAATCTAGTAACCATTTTATTTATAGTCAATATTTTGTTATCAATTATTATCATTTTCAGAGAAAGGCGGCAGACTGCTCAAACATGGGCCTGGCTTTTGGTCTTGATGTTTATTCCTATTGTTGGTTTTGTTCTTTACTTTTTCTTCGGAAGAGGGATCTCCAAGGAAAAGATCTTTGATATGCGCTCGCAAGCAAAGATTGGTCTAAATGTTGAACTAGAAGAGCAAAAACAAGCACTTTCGCGTCATTTGTTTCCGCATCCGCCGACTGCTCAAGTAGAAGTCCAGCAGTTAGTCTATCTGTTGACGGTCTTTGGTCAATCTCTCTATACGACAGCCAATAGCATGACGCTTTATACCGATGGACGGCAGAAATTTGATGCTTTGATTGCTGATATCGAACAGGCAAAAAATCATATTCATATGGAATATTATATTTATCGCAGCGATGCATTAGGGAATGAAGTCAAAGAAGCATTGGTACGAGCGGCAAAGCGAGGTGTGAAAGTAAGAGTCTTATTAGATGCTTGGGGCAGTACCCAAGTATCCTTGAAGTTTTTTGATGAGTTGCGTCTACATAGCGGGCAAATTGCCTTTTTCTTTCCTTTGTTCGTTCCTTATGTCAATCCGCGAATCAATTATCGGAATCATCGCAAAATCGTGGTGATTGATGGTGAGATTGGTTATACAGGTGGATTTAATGTGGGAGACGAGTATCTAGGACAAGTGGAAAAATTCGGTTATTGGCGAGATAATCACTTGCGAATTGCCGGCTCAGCAGTCTATTCGCTGCAAAATCGGTTTCTAATGGACTGGAACTCACAACATGCCTTGGAGATCAAATATGATCCGGCATTGTTTCCTGAGATCAAACAAACGGGGACAGTCGCTGCCCAAGTCATCACTAGTGGTCCTGATACGGAACATGAAGAAATCAAAATGACATATTTGAAAATGATCAATTTAGCTAAAAAAGAGATCCTAATCCAAACGCCGTACTATATTCCGGATGAAGCCATTCATAATGCCTTAAAGTTAGCCCTGCTATCTGGGGTGAAAGTTCATATACAAATTCCGAACAAACCTGATCATCCTTTAGTTTATTGGGCGACCTATTCATTTGCGGCTGAATTGCTCCGCTTTGGCGCAATCATCGAGACTTATGAAAAAGGGTTTATGCATGCAAAAACGATGATCATTGACAGTGGACTTGTATCGATTGGTTCGGCAAATATTGATGTCCGATCTTTTCGCCTAGATTTTGAAGTTAATACAATCATCTATGATGCGCAGCTAGCGACCAAAACGAAAGAAGCGTTTCTAGCAGATTCGATCGATTCGAAGCCGCTAACGATCGAAGCATATCAACAAAGAAAGTTGACGATCAAAATCAAAGAAGGTTTGGCACGTCTTGTGTCACCGTTACTATAAAAAAAGTGCCCTTTTCCAAAAGATGGAAGCCATCATTTTGGAAAAGGGCACTTTTTAATAGGATTAACCCATAATACTTGTGTATGCTGCTAAGAAAATCGAGCCGACAGTGAGAATAAGCATGGTCCAGATCACGACTTGTGTGATTTTTGCAAAGGTACTTTTTGGTTTTTTCTCGTTCATTCTAATCCACCTTTTAGAGTTATTCTAGTGACAGTTTACCCTCAATTTCTCAAGAACTCAAGTTGATCCAAGGAGAAATTAAGAAAATTTCAATTTCACCATAAAAAAATTCGTTAGAATGGCAAGATAGGCTTGTTGAAGCTACGCCCTTCTGCTTTAATAGGTAAAGAAATACATTCTTTAAAACTTTCAAAAGTTAGTTGCTGAAATAAGAGCCTCCTTAAAAAATTTCATGGCTGTCTTATTCCGGCTTAGATTTTTAAAAGAACTGAAACATGGATGTAAAGAAAATAAAGTATAGTGACACTAGTTGTTAGAAAGGATTTTGCTGTATGTCTGGATTTAATCCAATCGTTTTGTTTTGGTACATTTTTCCTGTGCTCGTTTATTTTGCTTGTCGTTTTCTCGTTTCTGCACTTTCGTTGAATGATCGTTTCCATGTGAAGGCACCGGATTTAGCGGTACCATTTTTAATGGTGGGGATTCACCAATTATCAAAATATACTTTTGATCAAGCGATCACATTGTACTATTTGATCTCCATTTTTCTATTAGGCATTCTACTGGCCGTCTTTCAGGCGTACTACTATGAAGAAATCCAATATAGTCGCTATTTTAAGATGTATTGGCGCAGTATTTTCCTCTTTACGATCATCTTTCATATCGTTTTGATCATTTTAAATATTGTAAGTTACTTATAGTGGTTTGACCATTGATAAACGTCCATTTTTTCTCTTAGAGTTTTTTTAAAAACTCTAAGAAGTCTTTTTCTCCCTTTTTGTTCATTTGGTAAAGAAAAGTCAAACAACTTCCCTTTCAAATTTCATATAATTTGTGGTAGAAAGTGGGGGATTGTGGTAGACTGTGAATATCAGGTGGAGATCGGGGGTTATTTATCGATGTTTATGGGAGAATTTCAACATTCGATAGATGCAAAAGGCCGACTAATCGTCCCTTCAAAACTACGAGAAAAACTCGGAGAAAAATTTGTGGTGACACGTGGATTAGATGGCTGTTTATTTGGCTACCCCTTATCTGAATGGGAAAAACTTGAAGAAAAACTAAACGAAATGCCTTTAGCGAAAAAGGATGCTCGGACATTTGTCCGCTTCTTTTATTCTGCTGCAACAGAGTGCGAGATCGATAAACAAGGTCGGATCAATATCCCTGTTACATTGAGAAATCATGCAGACCTTACTAAAAGCTGCGTGATCATCGGGGTTTCAAACCGGATTGAGATTTGGGATGAAACGCGTTGGCAAGCATTCTCTGAAGAAGCAGAAGAAAACTTTGATGAAATTGCTGAAACAATGATCGACTTTGGCTTATAGGCTTGATAGGAAGAGGAAAAAACACATGGCAGATTTTCAACACTACACCGTTATGCTACAGGAGACCGTTGATGGGTTAAAGATTCGTCCAGAAGGCGTCTATGTCGATTGTACATTAGGTGGAGCCGGTCATAGTGAATATCTATTGTCACAACTATCTGAAGAGGGACATCTCTTTGCCTTTGATCAAGACCAAACCGCCATCGACCATGCCAAAGAACGTTTAGCACCATATGTTGCTAAAGGGATGGTCACGTTTATTAAAAGTAATTTTCGCTATTTAAAGGAAGCATTGCATCAACACGGTGTGAGCCGAGTCGATGGGATTTTGTACGATTTAGGTGTTTCCTCACCCCAATTAGATGAAGCCGAACGTGGCTTCAGCTACCACCAAGATGCACCGCTAGATATGCGGATGGATCAAACTGCAGCATTGACTGCCTATGAAGTGGTCAATCAATTCGACTACCATCAATTAGTCAAAATCTTCTTCCGCTATGGAGAAGAAAAATTCTCAAAACAAATCGCTCGTGAAATCGAGCGGGTGAGACAAGATCATCCCATCGAAACAACGGGGGAATTGGTCGATATCATCAAAGCAGCCATTCCAGCTCCAGCAAGAAGAAAGGGCGGTCACCCAGCAAAACGGGTTTTCCAAGCCATTCGAATTGCAGTCAATGATGAGCTAGGTGTAATTGAAGAATCTCTTGAACAAGCAATTCATCTTTTATCAGTTAACGGACGTGTCAGTGTGATCACGTTCCACTCTTTAGAAGATCGAATCGTGAAATCGATGTTCAAGGAATACAGTACACCGAAGGACATGCCGCCAGGTCTGCCGATGATACCAGAAGAATTTCAACCAACACTAAAACTTATAACAAGAAAACCACTGCTTCCTACTGAGGAAGAAGTAGCTGAAAATAATCGTTCTCGTAGTGCGAAACTACGAATCGCGGAAAAAATCAAGGAAAGCGAAGGGTAACAACTATGGCAGAACTAAAAGTTCATGACTATGAATTCAGAGAACCACTTGAATCACAACCTTTGGATCACTCTGAACCGACAACTGAAAAACTGCCTACTGATCCCCAGCGTCCTGAGGTCATCCGTGTACCAGCATCTCCGGCTCGTCGGTTAAAAAGTATTTCTACTCTAGAAAAACTGATTGCTGCCTTTGTGATCATCGCTGTATTGACGTTGGCGATCTTGACCATCAATATTCGGACCAATATCAGCCAAGTCGAACATGATATTTCTCTTATCCAATCGGATATCAGTGAAAAAACGACACAAGCAGAACAGTTGGAACAAGAGAAAAATGAGCTTTCTAAAACCGAACGGATCCAAAAGATTGCTGAGGATAATGGATTGTCGATCGATGATGGCAATTTAAGGAAAGTGGACTAAATGAAGTTAACAGATAAATTCAAGCAATACTTAAAAAAGAACAATCAAACTACAACGAACAATCGCAAAAAAGTAGGTATTATTCTGTTTGCTACGAGTATTGGATTGTTCTTTTTGTTTGTCACGCGTTTGAGCTATATCGTCATTGTCGGAGATGTTGCGGGGACTTCATTAGCAGAAAAAACCAAAAATCTCTATGAGGGCAGTGAAGTCATCAAGGCGAAACGAGGAACGATCTATGACCGCAATGGAATCCCGATTGCTGAGGACGTGACCTCATACTCTATTTACGCTGTTTTAAATCAAAATTACAAAGATGGTAAGAAGAATCTCTTTGCAGAAAAAGCAAACTTCAATAAGTTGGCCAAAATCTTGTCAGATGTCTTGTCCATTGATCAAGAGACAGCAGTCAATACGTTAGAGGATGGTCTTGAGCAACAATTGTGGCGAGTGTCTTTTGGGAGTAAGGGAAATAATATTACATTAGAACAAAAAAATGCGATTGAAGATGCGATGGAACAAGAAGATATTGCTGGCTTCCATTTTGATAGCCATCCAGCTCGCCTTTATCCGAATGGGGTCTTTTCTTCTCACTTTATCGGCTATGCGGTTGCCAATGACGACGATACTGGTCTAGTCGGTAAAACCGGGTTAGAAGCTGCCTACAATGATGTGTTATCGGGAACTGATGGCGAGATTGTTTATCAAAAAGATAACAATCAAAACCCGCTACCAGGAACAGTTGCCGAAACCGTCGCAGCGGTGGATGGAAAAGACGTCTATACAACCATCGATAGTCGGATCCAAAGCTATTTGGAAACGCTGATGGACAGTGTCTTTAAAGAAAACAAACCAGAAAACTTAACAGCCAATTTAATGGATGCCAAAACCGGCGAAATCATAGCGATGGCGCAACGACCAACCTACAATCCAGAAAATTTGGATTCAATCAATGATTGGCAAAATCTATTGGTTGAAGACAACTATGAGCCAGGATCCACCATGAAAATCTTAACGACGGCAGCTGCCATCGATCAAGGTATCTTCAATGAGAACGAAACTTTTACCCCAAGCCCTGATGGATTGAAACTTTATGATGCCACCATCAATGACTGGGACTTTGGTCAAAAAGGAACCTTGACGATGCGCCAAGCTCTTTCGTGGTCTAGTAATATTGGAATGGTGACCTTGGAACAGCGAATGGCTGACCGCTGGCAACAATACTTAAAAGAATTTGGCTTTGGTCGTAGCACCTATTCAGGATTGCCTAACGAAAATACGGGAATCACCCCAGAAGATAATCCTGTCAGCCAGGCGATGACTTCTTTTGGTCAAGCGATTGGTGTGACGAATTTCCAAATGATGCAGGCTTTTACATCGGTCGCCAATAATGGAACGATGCTGAAACCACAATTTATTAGTAAAATCGTTGATGGTAATACTGGAGAAGAAACGGTCACGCAACCTGAAGAGGTGGGGCACCCCATCACAGAAGAAGCGGCAACGAAGGTTCGCGAATATATGCGTGATGTTGT
The DNA here is from genome assembly GCF_002140615.1 of Enterococcus sp. 2G9_DIV0600. NCBI lineage: Bacteria > Bacillati > Bacillota > Bacilli > Lactobacillales > Enterococcaceae > Enterococcus > Enterococcus sp. 2G9_DIV0600. The sequence continues at coordinate 2,555,259 of NZ_NGLL01000001.1, read as the reverse complement.
CGAAAGTGAAAATTACGGAAGTGCCTATGGCGTTTATGAATTACCTGGCTACAACATTTCTGCGAAAACCGGGACGGCCCAAGTAGCTGATCCAACAACCGGCAAGTATTTGTCTGGAGGCACCAATTATCTGTATTCTGTCGTTTTGATGTTTCCTTCAGAAGAACCAGAATATATTTTGTATTTGACCATTAAACTACCAGAGAAGCATGAAAGTACCGTGTTAGGTGAGATTGCCAATCCATTGATGAAACGGGTCATGGATCTGAAAAACTCTGCATTAGAAGAAAGCACAACATCTGGTAGCGAAACGACTGTGGGGGATTATCGCAATCTCGATACAGAATCTGCTGCAACCGACGTTCAAAAAGCTGGGTTGATTCCAATAGTCATCGGGGATGGTGAAAAAGTCATTGCCCAATCGGTTGACAGTGGAACTTCGATCATGCCAGGAGAACGAGTACTGCTCGTTACCGATAGCGATAAGTACTATATGCCGGATACAACTTCCTGGTCAAAAGCAGATTTGATTAAATTTGGCAGTCTACTAAATGTAGATGTCAGTTTTGAAGGAGACGGCTATTGTACCAAACAAAGCGTTGAGCCTTACACCGAATTATCGGGGCAATCGATCAAGTTTACACTAAGTGAAAACGAATAAATAGGAGAGAACAATATGGAATGGACAGAGATGATATTACCTTTGGCAAGTGGCTTTGCGATCGTAACAGCCACAATGCCTTTGTTTATCGGCTATTTTCAAATGAAGAAATACGGACAGGAAATACGTGGTGACGGTCCCAAATGGCACAATGTAAAGGCCGGAACACCAACGATGGGTGGGTTTGTATTTTTGATTTCTGCAATGATCACTGCCATCTGGGTAGGAGCATGGCAAAATCAATTGACTGCTTCATTGTTCATTCTTTTGTTCATTACCTTGGTTTATGGTGCATTAGGATTTCTTGATGACTTCATCAAGATTTTCCGCAAAAGAAATATGGGCTTAAACTCGCTGCAAAAGCTGATTGGACAGATTTTAGGCGGACTCGTCTTTTACTTTGTTTTCCGATCTGAAGGCAATGCGGATGTACTGAATTTCTTTGGGATCGATGTATCGCTATCGATTTTTTATGGCTTGTTCGTCATTTTTTGGCTTGTGGGTTTTTCAAATGCAGTCAACTTGACGGATGGGATCGATGGACTAGTCGCAGGACTGGGCACGATTTCTTTTTCAACATACGCACTGATTGCTTGGCGACAAGATCAAATCGATGTTTTGATCGTTTGTCTTGCGATCATTGGCGGATTGATCGGCTTCTTTCCCTACAATCGCAAACCGGCAAAAATTTTCATGGGGGATGTCGGCTCACTGGCTTTAGGCGGTCTGCTGGCAGCTATCTCGATTCTTTTACACCAAGAATGGACCCTCTTGCTTGTCGGATTGGTCTATGTTTGTGAAACAGCAAGCGTGATGCTGCAAGTTGCCTCATTCAAATTAACGGGCAAACGAATCTTCAAGATGTCACCCATTCACCATCATTTTGAAATGAGTGGATGGTCTGAGTGGAAGATCGACACTGTATTTTGGTGTATCGCGTTAGGTTGCTCGTTGCTCACAATAGCCCTTGTATGGTAGGAGATGAAGAAAATGAAAAAAATTACAACATATCAAAATAAAAAAGTTCTTGTGCTAGGATTAGCGCGTAGTGGATTCAGTGCGGCCAAATTGTTACATGATTTGGGCGCACTTGTGACCGTTAATGACGGAAAGCCATTTGCTGAAAATCCAGAAGCACAAGATCTTTTGGCTTTAGGGGTCAAAGTGATCACTGGCAGCCACCCGATTGAATTATTGGATGAAGGATTTTCGCTAGTTGTTAAAAATCCAGGGATCCCTTATTCACAACCTCTTGTCCAAAAAGCTTTAGAGAAAAAAATTCCTGTGATCACGGAAGTGGAACTGGCGTATCAAATCTCTGAAGCGCCGATTATCGGTATTACTGGTACGAATGGAAAAACCACTACAACGACCATGATCGCCAATGTCTTGAATGCTGGAATGGAAAAAGGACAGGCATTGCTTTCTGGAAATATCGGGTTTCCTGCAAGTTCCGTTGCTCAAACAGCTAAGCCTGAAGATCGCTTGGTAATGGAGCTTTCAAGTTTCCAATTGATGGGAATCGATACCTTGCGGCCGAAAATCGCTGTCATCACGAATATTTATGAAGCCCATATCGATTACCATGGTAGTCGCCCGGAATATGTCTTAGCAAAATGGCGCTTGCAACAACGAATGACCGCTGACGATTATTTAGTGATTAACTGGAACCAACCAGAACTAGAAGCACTATCAACCAAGTCAAAAGCGCAAATCATTCCTTTCTCCACTAAGAAAAAAGTAGCGGGAGCATATATGCTTGATGGGATGCTCTACTATAAAGAAGAAGCAATTATGGCAGCGGAGGAACTCGGTGTACCTGGGGCACATAATATTGAAAATGCTTTAGCGGCGATCGCTGTTGGGAAACTTTGCGATATGTCGAACGAAGCAATCAAACAAGCGTTACAGACCTTCACTGGGGTGCCTCATCGGACCCAGTATGTCACCACCATCAATCAGGTGAAATTTTTCAATGATTCCAAAGCAACCAACATCTTAGCAACAGAAATGGCCTTAGGTGGTTTTGACAATGAAAAATTGGTCTTACTGGCAGGCGGATTGGATCGTGGCAACAGCTTTGATGAGTTGGTTCCAGCACTAAATGGGCTCAAAGCTATCGTTGTGTTTGGAGAAACAAAAGAAAAATTAGCCGCTGCTGCTCAAGCAGCTGGTGTAAAAACGATTGAAATGACAGAGAATGTTGAAACAGCCGTCCCATTAGCCTTTTCTTTAAGTGCTGCTGGAGATACGATTCTATTGTCACCGGCGAATGCAAGTTGGGATCAATACCCTGATTTTGAAGTTCGCGGCGACAAATTTATGGCGGCAGTAGCAGAACTTAAATAGAAATGAGTGAAGGATATGAAAATACTTGTGACTGGCGGCGGTACTGGCGGACACATCTATCCAGCGTTGTCTTTTGTGGATTACGTGAAGGAGATTGACCCGACAGCCGAATTTTTATACATTGGTGCAACAAGGGGCTTAGAGAATAAAATCGTCCCTCCAACAGGTATTCCTTTTAAAACACTAGAGATTCAAGGCTTTAAGCGTAAGCTATCTTTGGATAACGTAAAAACGATCCAGCTTTTTATGAAAAGCTACTACGCAGCAAAGAAAATCATCAAAGAGTTCCAACCGGATGTAGTGATCGGCACCGGCGGCTATGTTTCCGGCGCCGTGGTCTTTGCTGCCTCGAAGTTGAAAATACCTACCATTATTCATGAACAAAATAGTGTACCTGGAATCACCAATAAATTTCTAACCAAATATGTGGATAAAATCGCCATTGCTTTTCACGATGCTTCTCAATACTTTCCAGCGAAGAAAACGGTGTTGGTGGGCAATCCTCGTGGTCAAGAAGTACGGAATAGTCAAAAGTCGACGATTTTGTCTTCTTACGATTTAAATCCGGCGAAAAAAACAGTCTTGGTTTTTGGTGGGAGTCAAGGAGCTCTGAAAATCAATCAGGCGATCATTGATGCGCTGCCGCTGTTTGCTCAAAAAGAGTATCAGTTACTTTATGCATCTGGCGAAAGGTATTACAAAGAGATCGAAGAAAAAATTGGGATGTCAAAAGATGCATTTCCTAATATCAGTATTCGTCCCTATATCGATCAAATGGCAGAAGTGATGGCAAATAGTGATTTGTTGATTGGTCGAGCGGGTGCCACATCGATCGCCGAATTTACGGCATTAGGGATTCCAGCGATTCTGATTCCAAGTCCTTATGTGACTAATGACCACCAAACGAAGAACGCCCAAAGTTTAGCCAATGCAGGAGCAGTCAAAATGATTGCCGATCATGAATTAAACAGCCAAAACCTCGTGGAAGCAGTAGATAGTATCATGCAAGATGAAGCCCTTCGTAGTAAGATGGCCAAAGCCTCAAAAGAACAAGGGATCAGCGATGCCTCGGAACGATTATTTCGACTTGTGCAAGAGGTAATCAAATAGTACAATGTGTGGGATAGAAAGGAGCGATTATCATTAGTAAAGACAAAACACCTCATGATGATCAAACCCCCTCGTCAACGGAAGAGTTGACCCCTTGGCAAAAAGAAAATCTAAAATATTTGCAAGAAAAAGGCAATCAGCCAGCTTGGTCGTCACCCACTTCTGAAGAAACAGAAGACATGTCCCAAGCACATGAAGATGAGTTGACAGAAGAAGCACTTTTTGAAGCAGAACAAGCGATAGAAGAAACAGACGATGAGAAAGAAGGAGTGACTGAGCCAGAAAAAAAAGCTCGCTCTTTCGCTGATCGGCTGCCTAATTTAAAGGCGTACCGCAATCAGGTATTGATTCGCCGCTTAGCGCTGATTATCGGTCTACTGATGATTCCTTTGTTGATTGTTTTGTATTTTGTTTCGCCGCTTAGTCGTTTGGCTAATGTGGTGGTCAAAGGCAATCAAGAAGTATCCGCAGAAGCGATTCTCGAAAATTCTGACCTAGCCGTCAATGAAGAGATGTGGCCGCAATTTTTTGAACGGAATCAGAGTGTGGCAGCAATCAAAAAAGAATTGCCGCGCATAAAAAATGCTTCCATTTCTCTATCTGGTATTAATCGTTTCGATATCACTGTTACTGAATTTCAAGAAGTGGCTTTATTAGCCAAAGACGGCGGCTATGCACCAGTTTTAGAAAATGGCGCTGTTTTGGAAGACATCAGTGAGCAGCCAGAGGAAGGATTGCCGGTTTTAGAAAATTTTTCGGCTGAAGACAAAATCAAAGCGACACTCAGTGCCTATCAAGAATTAAGTTCAGAAATTCGCGATGGCATTTCTCAAATCAAATACACCCCCCGTGACAGCAATGATGAGCTGTTGACTCTCTTTATGAATGATGGCAATCAAGTGATCGTCAACATCTCAAATATGGTGAGTCAAATGCAGTATTATCCGCAAATTGCCAAAGATTTGACCGAGGACAGTATTGTGGATATGGAAGTCGGGATCTTTACGTATCCTATTTCAAATACACAAGAAGACGATGCAGACGAAAATCAAACAGCTGATAGTGATTCTTAGGAAAAATTCAAGAGTTTTTTTCATTAACTTGTTTCTAAAAAGCGCCATTATATGGTAGAATTGGTAACAGTGAACAAATTATTCGAATGAACTCTAAAAACGGACTGTGATGGTTCGCTATATATCCAATTTAAGTAGGAGGGAACCCCATCCATGGCAAAAACGGGAATGTATGTTGGCCTTGATATCGGTACGACATCTGTAAAAGTTGTAGTAGCCGAATACGTTGACAGCCAAATGAATATCATTGGTGTAGGAAATGCAAAATCAGAAGGAATCAACCGTGGGATTATTGTAGATATCGATAAAACGGTACAAGCCATTCAAAGAGCAGTAAGACAAGCAGAAGAAAAAGCAGGAATTCAAATTCGCAGTGTAAGTGTTGGTGTACCAGCCAATCTTCTTGAAGTGGAAAATTGTCAAGGGATGATCGCGGTCAATAGTGAATCAAAAGAGATCACCGACGAGGACGTCCGCAATGTTGCTTCCGCAGCACTTGTACGTTCAACCCCTCCTGAAAGACAGATCATTGCTATTTTACCGCAAGAATTTACTGTGGATGGGTTTGAAGGGATCAAAGATCCTCGTGGCATGATCGGTGTTCGCTTAGAAATGTTTGGTGTGGTTTATACAGGACCAAAAACCATCATTCACAACATTCGAAAGTGTGTGGAAAAATCCGGACTGATCGTCAATGAAGTGGTCATTACGCCATTAGCATTAACAGAATCGATTTTATCTGATGGTGAAAAAGATTTTGGCACGATCGTTATCGATATCGGTGGCGGCCAAACAACGACAGCTGCGATGCACGACAAACAATTGAAATTTACTCATGTGAACCAAGAGGGCGGCGAATTTGTCACCAAAGACATTTCAACGGTTTTAAATACCTCTTTCAACAATGCAGAAGCATTGAAGATCAATTATGGGGATGCGTATCCTGAACGAACTTCAGCTAGCGAAGAGTTTCCGGTCGATGTGATTGGAAAATCAGAACCTGTGAAGATTGATGAACGCTATTTGTCAGAAATCATTGAAGCCCGTATGGAACAAATTTTCACTAAATCAAAAGAAGTCTTAGACGAAATTGATGGACTTGATTTACCAGGTGGCGTGATTTTAACTGGTGGCGCTGCAAGCCTGCCAGGTGTCGTAGATCTTGCTCAAGAAGTATTCGAAACAAACGTTAAGCTTTACGTTCCTAATCATATGGGACTTAGAAATCCTGTATTCACCAATGTAATCAGTATCGTTGACTATTCAGCAAACTTAAGCGAAGTCTATCAGCTTGCCAAAAGTGCGATCACCGGTGAAAAAACAGTCGCGCAACAGCCCGTTGCTATTCAACAACAAGAAGTACATTACGAACAATATGAAGCTCCAGAAGAAACTTATGAAGAAGTAGAAGAAGAGAAAAAAGGTGAGTCGATCACAAACCGAGTAAAAGATTTCTTCTCAAATATCTTTGAATAATCTAAAACGATTCTCAGGAGGAAGATAAACTATGGAATTTTCAATTGATAATAACATCAATGACGGCGCTGTGATCAAAGTCATCGGAGTCGGCGGCGGTGGCGGCAACGCAGTCAACCGTATGATCGAAGAAAATGTCAAAGGCGTAGAATTTATTGCGGCCAACACTGACGTTCAAGCATTAAAAAATTCAAAAGCAGAAACAGTGATTCAATTAGGCCCTAAATATACCCGTGGTCTTGGCGCTGGTTCTCAACCAGAAGTTGGTCAAAAAGCAGCAGAAGAAAGTGAAGATTCTATTCGTGAATCATTAGAAGGCGCGGACATGATTTTCATTACCGCTGGTATGGGTGGCGGAACCGGGACCGGTGCTGCACCGATCGTGGCTAAAATCGCCAAAGAAATCGGCGCATTGACAGTCGGTGTCGTTACTCGCCCATTTACTTTTGAAGGACCAAAACGCGGTCGTTTTGCGGCTGAAGGAATTGCTAAATTAAAAGAGAATGTCGATACACTATTGATCATCTCGAACAATCGCTTGTTAGAAGTTGTCGACAAGAAAACACCAATGCTTGAAGCATTCCGTGAAGCAGACAATGTCTTGCGTCAAGGGGTTCAAGGGATCTCAGACTTGATCACTGCTCCAGGCTACGTTAACTTGGACTTCGCTGATGTGAAAACAGTGATGGAAAATCAAGGCACCGCTTTAATGGGAATCGGTGTTGCTAGCGGCGAAGAACGTGTAATCGAAGCAACGAAAAAAGCAATCTCTTCACCATTACTAGAAACTTCGATCGATGGTGCCGAACAAGTACTATTGAACATCACCGGCGGATTGGATATGACTTTATTTGAAGCACAAGATGCTTCTGATATCGTCGCTCATGCAGCAACAGGTGATGTAAATATTATCTTAGGTACCTCAATCAACGAAGACCTAGGGGATGAAATCCGTGTGACTGTCATTGCAACTGGCATTGACCCTTCTAAAAAAGAACGTGGGTCTCGTTCTGGCAGACAAAGCCAAAGCCAAATTCATTCTATCCCACAAAAACCAACATTAGATATGGACCAAGCACGTCCTGCGCAAGCAGAGGAAAGCAATGGTTTCGGTGATTGGGATATCCGTAAAGAACAAAATGTACGACCTAAAGTAGAAGAAAACACATTTGAAAATGTAGAAAAGAAAGAATTCGACACCTTCAGCCGTGATGAAGTACGCTCGAATGATGACGACGAATTAAGCACACCACCATTTTTCCGTCGTAAACGCTAGGGGGCAGAGCACATGATTTCTGAGAACTTGCACAAGATCCAGCAAGAGATACAGGACTCCTGTGCTCTTGTTTCTAGAAACGCCAGTGAGGTCTGTTTGACAGCTGTAACAAAATCCGTCGATACAGAAACGACAAGAGAACTTCTAGAAAATGGGGTGCGGAATTGTGCTGAAAATCGAGTAGAAAAACTACTTGAAAAAAAAGCAGCATTAACGGATTTTCCAGATGTCCGTTGGCATTTTATTGGCAATTTGCAGCGTAGAAAGGTAAAATCAATTATAAACGAGATTGATTTTTTCCATGCGTTAGATTCAATCAAACTGGCACAAGAAATTCAAAAACGAGCAGAGCATCCGATCAACTGCTTTGTGGAAGTAAATGTTTCGCAGGAAGCAACGAAACAAGGGATTTTCGTAGAAGAGGTGATGGCTTTTATTGAAGCACTCGCTTCGTTCGATAAAATTCGTGTTGTTGGATTGATGACGATGGCCCCGCTCACTGCTTCCAAAGACGAGCAGCATCAGATTTTTAAAGAATTAAAAAGGATTCAACAACAAATCGCTGACCTGCATCTTACACATGCCCCTTGCTTAGAAACGAGTATGGGAATGAGTAATGACTTTCCCATTGCGATCCAAGAAGGCGCAACATTTATTCGTGTAGGAACAGCATTATTTCAATAAAAAAGGAGGTTGACCGATGTCGCTCAAAGAGAAACTGACCAATTTTTTTGGATTGACTGACGAAGAAGATTATTACGAAGAAACATATGCCACTGAAGAACCGGCACGAACAGCATCTAAACCGGCTGTGAACCAAGGAGGAGCTTTTACAGCCTCCAGAACATCCGCGAATACGTATGCATCTGGCCAAGCGGCAACCCGTACAACAAGTCAACCACAAAATCAAGCTTATCAATACAGACAGCAACCTCAAACTGCTGCTTATCAACAATCCTCAGCTGCGGCTGAACGAGTAAGATCGGTACCTAAGACGGAAGAAAAAGTCGTTCCGATGGCACAACAAAGAACCAATACGAGAGTCAAAGATACAAAAGCAAGAGAAACTTCCTCGCAAGTGGCAGGAAAAATAACGATCGTAGAACCACGTGTTTACTCTGAAGCAATGGGGATTGCGAAGCAAGTCATCAATGGTGATGCTGTACTTGTTAATTTTCATTTAATTGAAGAGTACCAAGCTCGTCGAATAGTTGATTTTTTAACAGGAACAGTGTACGCTGAAGATGGTGATATCAAGCGCGTTGGCGATGAAATTTTTCTTTGCACGCCTAAGGGTATGGAAATTGAAGGCACTGCCCAAACATTAGCAGATACCAATTTTTTTGATATCTAAAGTGAGGAGGAACGCCAATTTTATTCTTGAGATTCGTTAAATTACTGAGTGATGCTGTTTATCTGTATACTATTTTATTAGTGATGTATGCACTTTTGTCTTGGTTTCCAGGAGGGTATCAATCCGCTTTTGGCCGTTTCTTGGCAAAAGTGTGTGAACCGTATTTGAGTTTATTTGATCGATTGAAATTAAGTTTTGCTGGTATCGATTTTACGATTGCATTTGCAATTATTGTCTTACAGCTAGCATCACAAGCATTGATATTGATCCTACAATCAATTTTATTTTAACGTAAGGGGTGGTTATCGGTGAACGCAAATGTCTATCAACATTTTCGAAACGATGAACGCCCTTTTATTGATTCCGCTCAAGGATGGATCGAACAAGTGCAAATGCAGTATGCGCCATACTTGACTGATTTCTTAGATCCAAGACAAGCGTATATCTTAGAAAGCTTGATTCGTCAATCAACGGATTTAAGCTTCCGTTTTTTTGGCGGATACGAAGCTGCTGAAAGACGACGCTGTTTAATTTATCCTGATTACTATGAGCCCACCACCGATGAGTTTGACATGACTTTATTTACGATTCAATACCCGAAAAAATTTACGGTTTTGAGTCATGGAAAAGTTTTGGGCACGTTAATGGGGACTGGAGTCAAGAGGGAATACTTTGGAGACATTCTTTCCGATGGTGAAATATGGCAAGTATTCGTTGCTACTGAAGTCAGTCATTTTATTCAACTACAAGTGGATAAAATCGGCAACGTATCGGTACGTTTGGAAGAAACGAAATATACCGATTTGATCGTGCCTAAAGATGGCTGGACCGAGGAAAGAGAAACGGTTAGTTCATTGCGTCTTGATACAGTGATCTCCGCCGTGTACAACATCTCTCGTCAGCGTTCGAAACAGTTGATCGAATCAGGAAAAGTAAAAGTAAACTGGACAGAAGCATTACGACCAGATTTTGTTCTGGATTTACTGGATATCGTTTCAGTAAGAGGATTTGGTCGGATTCAAATACAGGGGTTAGAAGGAACCACGAAAAAAGAAAAAGTTAGATTGTTATTAGGTGTATTACGTAAATAAATCAAAGAGGTGTATAGAATATGGCATTAACTCCATTAGACATTCAAAATAAAAACTTTTCAGTAAAAATGAGAGGCTACAATCAAGACGAAGTCGATGACTTCTTGGATATGATTGTTCGTGATTATGAAGAAGCTGTTCAACGCAATCGTGAGTTAGAGAAATCATTGAAACATGCAGAAGAAAAACTCGAATACTTCAATGAATTGAAAGACGCCTTGAACCAATCCATCATCGTGGCTCAAGATACGGCGGATAAAGTAAAAACAAGCGCAAGCAAAGAATCAGAAGTAATCGTTACTTCTGCCCAAAACCGTGCGGATGAGATGGTTGCTACTGCAGAAAAACATGCCCATGCCTTGATGACCTCAGCAGAAGAAAAAGCCAAAGAGATTTTGACAGATGCAACAAATAATGCACGTCAATTGGCGACAGAAACAAATGACTTGAAGAAGAAAACCAGAGTCTTCCATAACAACTTATTAGTTATGTTGCAAACGCAATTAGAACAAGTGAAGAGCCCTGAATGGGAAGAAATTTTGGCGCCATTTTCAAGCTATGTACAAGATTCCCACCAAGTGATCAGAGAAGTTTTGTCAAAAGAACTTGACAGTGAAAATGGTTCTGGAGTAAACTCAGAAGCAGTGGAAACATTTGATGTGGACATTGTTGAATCAGATGAAAAAATCGTTGATGTAAGTGAAAGCCCTGAAGTGAAAACGTTAGATGATGCGAGAAACTTATTAGACGAGTTGAACAAAACAGATAACAACTAAGACACAGAACAGAAAAATTTCTTATATTTTTCAAGCGAGTTTGGGAGAGTGGAAGCCAAATAAAACCCTGTAAGAAATCAGATCATCTGTGAGTTGCGTTCTTGAAAGAGCTGACTTTTCAAAGACTCGAGTAGAGAACGACGCCTGATCCCGTTACCGGTCATCAAAGAATTGTCAAATGACAATTAAATTTGGGTGGTACCACGAACACGTTCGTCCCTTGCCAGGGACGGACGTGTTTTTTGCTGTGAATCACTTCGACTGGTCCGCAAAGCGGAACAGAGCAGATGATGAACAGTACTAGGCGACCATAGGGAGCGTAGTAACCAAATTAGGAATCACGCTGATCAACTGTTAACAATCAGTGAATCCTGAATGCTTTGAATTTATGGCAACCAATCCATTTGACAGGTTCAATAGAAGCAATCGGTTGAGCGAGTCGATGGATTTTGAAACTATACCAAAACGTTGAGAGACGAAAAGGAGCGAAACAAGAATGAAAATGAAAGAAACACTGCATCTTGGAAAAACCGCTTTTCCAATGCGAGGCAACTTGCCAAACCGCGAAGTGGATTGGCAAAAAGAATGGGAAGAAAATCAATTGTATCAACGTCGTCAAGAATTAAATGAAGGCAAGCCAACCTTTGTCTTACACGATGGCCCTCCCTACGCAAATGGAAACATCCATATCGGACACTCATTGAACAAAATCAGTAAAGACATCATCGTACGTTCCAAATCGATGTCAGGTTTCCGTTCCCCTTATGTACCTGGTTGGGATACTCATGGTTTACCGATCGAACAAGTACTGACCAATAAAGGGATCAAGCGCAAAGAAATGAGCTTGGCAGAATATCGCAAAAAATGTGAAGAATATGCTTTGACACAAGTGGATACGCAAAGAGCTGATTTCAAACGTTTAGGCGTTTCTGGTGACTGGGATCATCCATATATCACATTGACACCAGACTATGAAGCAGCAGAAATCCGCGTGTTCGGAAAAATGGCAGAAAAAGGCTACATCTACAAAGGATTGAAACCAATTTACTGGTCACCATCTAGTGAATCATCATTAGCAGAAGCTGAGATCGAATACAAAGATGTGAAATCACCATCGATCTATGTGGCTTTCCCAGTCGCAGATGGCAAAGATTTGCTTGATTCAGATACAGCTTTTGTTATCTGGACGACGACGCCATGGACCTTACCAGCGAATCTAGGAATCTCTGTGAATCCAACCTTTGCCTATGTTCAAATCTTGGCCGATGGCCGCAAATTCGTCGTGGCAAAAGATTTATTAGAAACCGTGACGAATGAGATCGGTTGGGAATCTGTCGAAGTTTTACAAGAATTGGCTGGCGATCAATTGGAAAAAATGACGGCACAACATCCTTTTTATGATCGTACGTCTCTAGTAATGTTAGGGGACCATGTGACATTGGATGCCGGTACTGGTTTGGTCCACACTGCACCAGGACACGGGGAAGATGACTACATCGTCAGCAAAAAATATGGTCTAGATGTCTTATCACCAGTCGATAGCCGTGGGGTCTTCACAGAAGAAGCACCAGGATTTGAAGGGGTCTTTTATGACAAAGCCAATCCAATGATCACTGAGCTTTTAGAAGAAAAAGGAGCCCTACTAAAACTAAACTTCTTTACTCACAGCTATCCACATGATTGGCGGACGAAAAAACCAGTCATCTATCGGGCAACACCACAATGGTTTGCGTCTATTGATAAGTTCCGTCAAAATATTTTGGATGAGATCGAAAAAGTAGATTGGATCATTCCATGGGGCAAAACCCGTTTATACAATATGATTCGCGACCGCGGCGACTGGGTGATCTCTCGTCAACGTGCGTGGGGCGTTCCGTTGCCAATCTTCTATGCAGAAAACGGTGAAGCTATCATTACGCCTGAAACGATTGAGCATGTGGCAAACTTATTTGCTGAACATGGTTCAACGATTTGGTTTGAAAAAGAAGCAGAAGAATTACTGCCAGCTGGCTTCACGCATCCGGGCTCACCTAACGGCAAATTCTCGAAAGAGACTGACATCATGGATGTTTGGTTTGATTCAGGTTCTTCTCACGAAGCGGTGTTACGTCAACGTCCAGAGTTGACATTCCCAGCTGACATGTACTTGGAAGGTTCTGACCAATATCGTGGGTGGTTCAACTCAAGTATCACGACTAGTGTTGCGATCAATGAAGTCGCACCATATAAAGCCGTCTTGTCTCAAGGCTTCACCTTAGATGGCGAAGGTCGCAAGATGAGTAAATCTCTTGGTAATACCATTGCACCAGAAAAAGTGATCAATCAAATGGGTGCGGATATTTTGCGCCTTTGGGTCAGCAGTGTTGACTACGAAGCGGATGTCCGAGTGTCTATGGATATCTTGAATCAAGTGTCAGAAGTCTATCGAAAAATTCGCAATACCATGCGTTTCTTATTGGCTAATACGAATGATTTTGATCCAGCAAAAGACAGCGTACCATTTGAAAACTTGCGTTCTGTTGATAAATACATGATGGTTCGCTTGAATCAAACGATCAAAACGATTCGGGAAGATGGCTATGAAAAATATAACTTCTTGCATATTTACCGGACAGTCATCAACTTCTTGACAGTCGATATGTCATCCTTCTATTTGGATTTTGCAAAAGATGTCGTTTATATCGAAGCTGAAAATGATTTCCAACGTCGCGCCATGCAAACCGTCTTCTATCAAACAGCGGTTGCGTTGACGAAATTACTGACGCCGATCATTCCCCATACGGCAGAAGAAATCTGGTCACATTTGAAAGAAGAAGAGGAATATGTTCAATTAGCGGAGTTCCCTGGCTATGATACATTTGCTAACCAAGAAGAGCTGCTTGATTTATGGCGTGCTTTCCTTGATTTCCGTGACAATGTCTTAAAAGCATTGGAAGAAGCGCGTAATGCAAAACTGATTGGGAAATCGTTTGAAGCAAAAGTGACTGTCTATCCAACCGAACCGGTTGCGGCACTACTAAAAGCTATCGATTCAGATATTGCACAACTGCTGATCATTTCACCAGACTTCTTAACGATCAAAGAAGCAGGGGAAGCAGCACCAGAAGCGGCCTATCAATTCGAAGACGTGGCGATCTTAGTGGAAAAAGCCGAAGGTGAAGTCTGCGAACGTTGCCGCCAAGTCCGTGTAGATGTTGGTGTAGAAGAGCAACTGCCAACACTTTGCGGCCATTGTGCAGCCATCGTCAAAGAAAACTATCCCGAAGCAGTTGCAGAAGGCTTTGAAAAATAAAAGAACGAAAAAAGATGACCCCATTGCGGGTCATTTTTTTTGAAATTAGTCAAGCTTGTTCCTTGAAAATGGGACATAAACAGCTGTTTGTGACATCCAAATGAGAAAATCTAGCTTAATTGATAACGATTCTCATTTGTTTGCAATAATTTTCCGACAGTTTATTGTATAATAAAAAAACCTTATTAGACGAAGATTCCTGCCTGTGATTTACTAGTCACTATTTGTTCAATGGATTTAAGTAACCCTTGAAGGAAGAAATCAACGAGCACGGATCAAGTAAAAAAAACTTGCCAGATAGAAAAACAGATTGTAAACTGTTAAAAATCGGAATATTCAGAATATTGAAAGAAAGTGTGATTCCATGAGTGATTTAGAGATGATGAGGAAAACGAACCAAATGATGTACGATGCCGCTTTTGAAAGAGATGCTTGTGGGATGGGCTTTATTGCACAAAAAGATGGTCGCTATTCTCGAGAACTTGTGCAAAATGCCTTAACGATGTTAGAACGGATGAACCATCGAGGGGGAACTGGGGCAGAACCTGACACAGGAGACGGAGCTGGGATTTTGATGGCGATGCCTGATCCATTTTTTCAACAACGAGCAAAAGAGGCCGAAATCCCATTGCCTGAAAAAGGCGCCTATGCTGTTGGGATGTTTTTTTTACCGAAAGAAAAGCTCCGAGCAGCACAGGTCCAAGAAGAAGTAGCTAAAGACATTCAACAAATGGGTTTTACGGTTTTATGGCAACGAGATGTGCCTTATGATTATTATCAATGTGGGCCAGGAGCGCAAAAAGTCATGCCCTCATTTGTGCAAGTCTTTATTGAAAAACCTGTCGATGTAGCTGCAGGCCGTCCCTTTGAAGATCAGCTTTATCGGTTACGGCGAAAACTGGAAAAAACGTATCATACCGATGAGCTGTCTATCTGCAGCTTATCTAGTAAGACAGTTGTTTATAAAGGGATGCTGCATGCCTATCAAGTTGGCTTGTTTTTCAAAGATCTTCAAAGCCCAGAAATGACTTCCAGTATTGCCTTGACCCATTCTCGTTTTTCAACGAATACCTTTCCAAGCTGGAGTCGGGCGCAACCTTTTCGTTTCTTAGCTCATAATGGGGAAATCAACACCTTACGTGGGGCAGAAAATTGGATGCATGGACATCAGATCGAAGTCTATGATGATGAAAATTCTGATTCGGCGAAGTTGGAAAATTGTATGGAGTATTTGTACCGTCAAGGGCGAGATATTCCTCAAGCACTGTTGATGATGGTGCCAGAAGCTTGGTCTAAAGAAGCTGGCTTGACGCCAGAACTGACAGCTTTTAACGAGTACAACGCGAGCTTTATGGCTCCTTGGGATGGACCGGCAGCTTTGTGTTTTACCGATGGGGATCTGGTAGGAGCTGCACTCGATCGAAATGGGTTGCGGCCATCTCGCTACTCGATCACGAAAGCCGGGTTTGTAGTCGTGGCCTCTGAGTCAGGGGTTGTCGATTTGCCAGCGTCAGAAGTGATTGAAAAAGGGGTGCTTGGACCAGCAAATATGTTTTTGGTGGATACCCAAAAAGGGATGATCTTACGAAATCAAGAAATCAAAGCGCATTATGCGAACGCCCATCCTTACCAAGAGTGGTTAGCGGATCACTTATTAACACCAGAGCTGCTTCCTGACGCAGAAAGACAGGAGGAAACGGCAGATGATGCGATCCAGACCCTTTGGAAACGAAATGGCTACACGGATGAGATCATTCGCACGTTGATTTTACCAATGGCTCAAACGGGAGAAGAACCAGTGATCTCTATGGGGTTTGATTCACCCTTAGCCATCTTAAGCGAACGTCCCCAATCTTTGTTTACGTACTTTAAACAACAATTTGCTCAAGTGACCAATCCGCCAATCGATGCGATTCGTGAAAAATTGGTAATTGGTACCGAACTGTTTTTAGGTCGAGATGGTGATGTTTCAAAGGACATTCGAATCAATTGCAATAAGCTGAAGATTGCTAGTCCTGTGTTAAAAACGAGTGAATATGAAAAAATCAAACAGTTAGATCAAAATGGTCAAAAAGCAGTTTTACAGTCGATTCTCTATGATTATGTACCAGAAAATGGAGCAGCATTGCAGCAAGCGTTAGAAGCGCTTTTTAAAGAAACGGAACAAAAAATTGATTCTGGGGCAACGATCGTCATTTTAAGTGATCGGGAAGTCATTCAGCCGCAAGAAGGAAAAGTGGCGATTCCGATCCTTTTGGCAGTATCAGGCCTGCACAATTACTTGGTGCGAAAAGGCAAACGTTCCTTGGCATCGATCGTTGCGGATACTGCGGAAGTCTGTGAGGTCCACCATTATGCCATGTTAGTCGGCTACGGAGCAAGTGGGGTCCACCCTTATGGGGCTTACCAGACATTGGCGCATTTTGAGCTTTCAGAAAAGATTGAAAGTTACCGCAAAGCTTGTGAGAAAGGTATTGTCAAAATTATGTCACGGATGGGGATTTCAACGATTGCCGGTTACCATGGGGCGCAATTGTTTGAAGCTGTTGGTATCTCTGAGAAAGTTATCTCCGAATACTTTACCGGCACGGTTACTCGTATCGGTGGACTTTCATTAGCACAAATCGAGCAAGAATACTTAACGCGTTATGAAGCGGCGTATGGCGAGAAACGCGTGGATTATCTTGATTCGGGTGGTAGTTTCCAATACAAAGCTGACGGGGAACATCATCTGTTCAATCCAAAAACAATCTATGGATTTCAAAAAGCTGTTCGTACCGGCAGCTATGCGCTTTATAAAGAATATGCGGCGGAGATGAACCAAGACGCGTTAGAGAATCCAACGACCCTCCGTTCTATGTGGACTTTTGCGAACACAAGACGCAGTATTCCATTAGCTGAGGTGGAGCCAGTTGAAACGATCGTCAAACGATTTAAAGTCGGTGCGATGTCTTACGGCTCTCTAAGTGAAGAGGCACATCGCTGTATTGCTGAAGGAATGAATGCGATCGGGGCAAAATCCAACAGTGGAGAAGGTGGAGAAAACCGAAATCGTTTCAAACCAGTGAATGGCATTAATTATAATAGTCGCATCAAACAAGTAGCTTCTGGCCGTTTTGGTGTCAACGCCGAATATTTAATGAGTGCGGACGAACTCCAGATCAAAATGGCGCAAGGGGCGAAACCTGGTGAAGGGGGGCAATTGCCAGGCAACAAAGTCTTCCCGTGGGTCGCTGAGATTCGTGGCTCAACACCTGGGGTCCGATTGATTTCGCCGCCACCACATCACGACATTTATTCGATTGAAGACTTAGCCCAGCTGATCTATGACTTAAAGGCAATCAATCCCTATGCACGGATCAATGTCAAATTGGTTTCTAGTACGGGCGTGGGTACGATCGCTACCGGTGTCGTCAAAGCCGGCGCAGACGTAGTCGTGATCTCAGGCTATGACGGTGGGACCGGTGCTTCTCCGAGAAATTCGATTCGTGATGCTGGCTTGCCTTGGGAGATGGGGCTTGCAGAAGCCCATCAAACATTAGCTATGAATCATTTGCGGCAGCGAATGACCTTAGAGACAGATGGAAAATTAATGACGGGTCGAGACATCGCCATTGCTGCTCTTTTAGGAGCAGAAGAATATAGCTTTGCCTCTTTAGCGCTAGTTGCGATTGGTTGTGTTATGATGCGGGTTTGCAGTATCAATACATGTCCTGTCGGCATTGCTACGCAAAATCCAGCGTTGCGCAAATTTTTCGCAGGGAAACCTGAGCACATCATCAATACGATGTACTTTTTAGCAGAAGATTTACGGGAAACAATGGCCGAGCTAGGGTTTCGCACGATTGATGAGATGGTAGGACACGCGGAAGTGTTGACACCACGCTTCGTTGCCAAAGGCAAAGCAAAGTCGTTAGACTTTTCTAGAATGATTGGGACGACGATCCCAATCGAACGGAAAGTGACGGACCCATTCCTTGAGAAACGACAGTGGCCAGAATTAGACGCTTTTGCCCAAGCAGCTATCGACAATAATCAAGAAATCGTTATGAATCATACGATCAATAATGTTCAACGTTCAGTCGGCGCTCGTTTAGGGGGCTGGATCGCAGAACGCTTTGGCAATTACGAAGTAACGCCAGGTTTGTTGCAGTTTACGTACCGCGGCATTGCTGGACAAAGTTTTGGGGCGTTTGCCACCCAAGGCATCCAGTTGAAACTGATTGGCGAGGCCAACGATTATGTAGCCAAAGGACTGAGTGGTGCCCGTTTGATCATTGTGCCGCCTGAAGATGCCGCTTATGACGCAGAGCATTCACCGATTGTCGGTAACGTTGCTTGTTTTGGGGCGAATCGGGGTGAAGGCTATTTCCGCGGCATTGCTGGCGAACGCTTTTGCGTCCGTAATAGTGGAGCCAAAGTCGTTGTAGAAGGTGTTGGGGACCATGGCTGTGAGTACATGACTGGCGGCGTCGTGGTGATTTTAGGAAAAACCGGCCGCAACTTCGGTGCCGGAATGTCCGGTGGCGTGGCATACGTCTATGACCCTGATCAAACTTTTGCAGAAAAATGCAATCGGGAAATGGTTGATTTGTACCGGATTGGCGAAAGTGGCGATGACCATCAGCTGAAGGAGATGATCCAGCAGCATTTTGCCTATACAGATTCATTGAAGGCGGCTGAGATCCTAGAAGATTGGGAAAATCATCAGCAACATTTCATCAAAGTCTATCCGACAGAGTACCATCAGATGATCCAAGCAACGGAGACTTTGGCTGAGCAAGGATTTATCGGGGAGGAACTTGTGACGAAAGCTTTCGAAGCCGTCGTCGGTCCACAATTGACTATTCCAGGAAAGGAGCGCGACTAATATGGCAGATCCATTTGGTTTTTTAAAGTACCCAAGAGTAGAAAATCCTACCCGACCGGTTTCAGAACGTATCCAAGACTGGCAAGAATTACAGACGCCATTGCCTGAAAATGAGCGTCAAGAGCAAGCGGCGCGCTGTATGAATTGTGGCATTCCTTTTTGTCATACTGGTTCTTTTTACGGCGGGCAACGGGCGGTTTCAGGTTGTCCCAATGACAACCTGATTCCTGAATGGAATGATCTGGTTTATCAAGGGCGTTTCCAAGCCGCCTTTGAGCGTTTAGCCAAAACCAATCCACTACCAGAAATGACAGGGCGTGTCTGTCCTGCTCCATGTGAAAAAGGCTGTACCGAGGCACTGAATGGCTCAGGTGTCACGATCCATGACAATGAACGTTTTATTATCGATACTGCTTTTGAAAACGATTGGGTCAAAGCTTCCGGGTTGCCTCAAGAAGCGACTGGTTTCAAGGTGGCCATCGTTGGTAGTGGACCGGCTGGTTTATCCGCTGCTTGGCGCTTGAATCAACTAGGACATCAAGTGACGGTCTATGAACGCAGCGATCGCTTTGGCGGTTTGCTAATGTATGGTATCCCAAACATGAAATTAGACAAAGATGTCGTGCAGCGACGGATTGACTTGATGGCAGAGCTAGGGGTGACCTTTGTCGCTAATACGGAGATCGGTCGTGACTTGTCAGCAGAGGAATTGGCTGCTCAGTATGATCGGGTCATTTTGGCGACAGGTGCTAGCGTTCCTCGTGACTTGAAAATTCCTGGTCGTGAATTGACTGGGGTCCAATTCGCAGTCGATTATTTGACGGAAGCAACCAAAGATGTATTAAAGCATGGCAAAGCGGCAACCAGTAAAAAACTTGCTGGCAAGCACGTCGTCGTGATTGGCGGCGGCGACACTGGAAATGATTGTATTGGCTCAGCGATTCGGCAAGGAGCCGCTTCTGTGCGCCAATTGGAGATCACGCCCCAACTGCCATTGACACGTACCGACAGCAATCCTTGGCCTGAATACCCAATGACAGCCCGCACAGGCTATGGGCAAGAAGAAGCGGCTGAAGTGCTGCAAACACAAGTGACGTATCATGGGGTGTCCACAACGGCCTTTATCGGCGCCGAACGTGGCCAGTTGATTGCTATTGAAACGGTCTCTGTGGATCAACAGTTTCAGCCGATCCCTGGTACAGAGCAAGTGATCAAGGCGGATTTAGTCTTGTTGGCAATGGGCTTTATTGGCGCAGAGACCCAACTCTTTGATGCCTTTGGTGTGCGAGAAGTTTATGATGATTATACGACAAATAATGAACGGGTCTTAGTGGCAGGCGATGCTAAAAGAGGACCAAGCTTAGTGATCTGGGGGATTCGTGAAGGACGCCTAGCGGCAGAAAAAGTCGACCAAGCGTTACGATCATTGGTGTATCAATAAGCAATCAATAAAAAACAACCTGAGCAGCTCGTCCTCCTTCTAAATCAGAAGGGGAGCAGTGAAATGCTCAGGTTGTTTGCATGTTAGGAAGTTGGCTCAGAAGTTTGGAGTTCTGGCAACGGTTTTGTTTTTTCTAATGATGCCTTTGGTAGGCGAATCGAAAAGACGATGGTTTCGTCACGGCTTTCCGCCCAGATTTTTCCACCTAATGCTTCAACGATTTCTTTGGCGATCGGCAGCCCCAGACCGGTTCCACCAGTCGCAGTCGCTCGTGAAGCGTCCATCCGATAAAAAGGCTCAAAAATCAAGCCAATTTTTTCAGCAGGGATCGTTTTCCCATGATTGGTCAATCGAATCAAGATATCATCAGAGGCACTGATGGCTAAATGCAAGGGGGAATCGGTATAACTATAGTTGATGGCATTGCGAATCAAGTTATCAAAAACGCGTTCCATTTTCTCCGTATCAACGGTCGCAAAGACTTTTTTCTGTAGCTGCAGTTGCCAATGAAGATTCTTTTCTTCTAACAGCGGTAAAAATTCGAACGTCAACTGTTCCAGCATTAAGCTAAGATCCGTGGTTTCGGTCTGTAAGGCGATCGTTGTAAGATTAAAACGGGTGATTTCGAAAAACTCGCTGATCAATAATTCTAGCCGCTGGGCTTTTTGCAAGGCGATCTTGGTATAGCGTGCCCGTAGTTCGGTAGAAAGCTGCGGTTCCTCTTCTAACAGCGTCAAGTAGCCGATCACACTGGTCAAAGGTGTGCGTAAATCATGTGCGAGATAGACGATCAAATCATTTTTCCGCTGCTCTGCTTCTTTGGCTGCTCGTTGATCTTGGAGATTTTTTTCTCGTAACTGGTTCATTTCTTCTTGCACATCGTTCAGATTGCTGGAGAGAATGATTCGCTTCATGGGTTCGGCAATCAATTGATTCGTGGCTTGGATCGTTTCATTCAAATAGCTGATGGCTTTACTCATATAATAAATCGTTGTACTTGCCCAGATCAGCAAGGCACCGATAGCTAGACAGACGAGCCAATAATCAGCAAAAAGCCGTAATATTTGATAAATGGGTTCATAGCCGTACCAAACCCTCAATCCTGCTACAAAGCGAACAGTTAAAGGGATCAGAATCAAGAGGAGCATTAAAACACCTGTGGTGATAAAGTATTGAGTCAAAAGTTTCCGAATCAATGGACTTCTATTTTTCAATGATATAGCCGACCCCCCATACAGTTTTGATTAATTTCGGTTTGCGTGGTTGTTCGTTTAGCTTTTCCCGCAGACGGGCAATATGTGCCATCACTGTGTTATTGTTGTCTAAATATTTTTCTTTCCAGACTGCTTCAAAAAGGGTTTCTGAGGCAACGACCGATCCTTGGTGTTCAAATAAGTAAAGCAAGATTTTAAATTCGATGGGGGTCAAAAAAACCTCTTTGCCATAAAGAAAACATTGGTGGCTGTTGATTTTCAACAGTAAGCCTTCCTTTTCGTATTCTTCAATCTTCTGCGGAACAGCTGACTGATTGTATCGTTGGTATCGCCGTAGTTGCGTTTTGACCCGAGCAACAACTTCTAATGGATTGAAAGGTTTGGTCACATAATCATCTGCACCTAGACTTAGACCGGTAATTTTATCCAAATCTTCCCCTTTGGCAGTGAGCATCAGTACTGGAAAAAAGTGGGTTTTGCGAATGGTCTGTAACAGCTGAAAGCCGTCGATATCCGGCAGCATCACATCTAAAACTGCCACATCGACTGTTTCTTTTTCGAGATAAGCCAAAGCACTCGTTCCATCATAAAAAGGTTCCACTTGGAAGCCTTCATTTCTTAGAAACGTCGTGACTAACTCGGCGATTTCTTTTTCATCATCAACAACGATTATTTTTTCTGCCATCCTTGATTCACTCCAACTATCTACGATCATTTTTTCATTTACATTACCATTTACTCTACCCACATCATACCGTAATCCGTAAGCGAATGCATTCGTTTTCTACTTTGAACTAGAGGTGATGCGGGAACCTAGGCGGCTGATCAATTCATTGGTAATGGTTTGTGCTTGATCAGCTGTAGTCGTCCAATCGCTGATTACTTCGAGCGAACTTTCGACCGCCAGTTCTGGATAGTCCGTTAAATCGATCAAGAGCATGTCCATACAAACCAACCCAATCTGCGGGAGTAAAACCCCTTGATAAGACAATTGGAATCCTTGATTTGATAGGGCACGGGGGACCCCGTCGCAGTAGCCGATACTAACGATCCCGATCGTGGCTGGTCGATCAAAAACAGTGCCTAGTCCATAGCCGATCGCTTCTCCGGCTGCGACTGTTTTTTTGTCTACCAGTAGAGCCTTGAGAGTCAAAATCGGTTGTACATTTATCTTCTGTTTTGTTGGTTCATTCGGGACACTTAGTGAACCAGTTAAAAGAATACCTGGGCGCACATAATCATACTGTTTCTCTGGATAATTCAATATTCCGTAACTGCTTTGCAGATGTGTCAGTCCATAGGCAATATTTCTAGCGGATAAGCCAGCCAATAGATCATCAAAACAAGTGATTTGGGCTTGTGTCCGTAAGATACTTGCCGTATCTAGCTGATCTGAAGAGCCAAGATGGGAAAAAATGCCTGTGATCTTGAGGCATGGCAAGGCGTAAAGCCTTCTAACTGTTTCAAGGTCAGGGGCAACGCCTAGGCGATGCATGCCGGTATCTACCGCTAAATGGCATTCGATTGGAAGGCCTGATCGGGCTAACGCTTGTCCATGCGCTTCACTGACGATAGTTTGAATTAAGGAATATCGGTTCAGCTCTTTGACACGTTGGGCAGAAGTGTACCCTAAAATCAGTAAGCGACTTTTAATGCCAGCTCGCCGTAATTCGATGGCTTCTTCTATGGTGGCAACAGCAAAAAAATCGACGCCTACTCTTTCCAAGGTACGAGCGACCAATTGCGCATCGCAACCATAGGCATCTGCTTTAACGACCGCCATCACTTTTGTTGTGGCTGGAATCACTCGTTTGATTTCCTGCAAGTTGTGCAACAGGGCGGGGGCTGAGAATTCTTTGGCTGCCCGCTGCAAGTGGGGCGGCGTTTTTTTCGGAAACGGCAATAGCTTTTGCAAAGTAAAGAGACCATAAACCACACCAATGGTCAATCCTAAGACCACGAAGTAATTGATTAGATTGTTTTGAAGCAAGGGCAGTTTCTGACTAAGAAAATGGGTTACTGCAATGGTATAAGGATGGAGCAAATAGAGCCAAAGGGACAGACGACCCGCTTGTTTCCAGATCATGGGTGCTTGCCATTGCTGAATGATCGGAAATAAAAACAAGAGAACGAAGGGCAAAAAGATATACATGCTGTCATGTTTCGGCGTGGTAAAGTGATGCAAGAGATAACTTTCCAAAAGCAAGCAAATCAGACTAATCATTAGATAACTATAGCGATGGGGCGAAGCAGATTTTTGGGCAAATCTTCTGGCTAGTACCCCTAAGAGCAAAAACAAGGGAGCAAAGAAAATACCGTTGCGAGTTCCAGCCAATAGTTGGAAAATCAGTGAATAGAATGACGCGAGGGGTGTTTGGGCAGCCAGTCCAGACCAACTGTCCCCACCTAAACCAATCACGTATAAACCGATAGCCATGAAAAAGACTTGTTTAAAAGAAAAGCGCACCAAGAGTCCCATCACTAAAAGACTGCCGGTAATGATCGCAGGAAAATACCATAGATGATAAAGGATGCCATTGACTAGCAAAGTTTGAATAAAAGTGCCTAGGGGCATGTTCAATCCTAACATGCCGCTGTACCAAGCAAGCGGCAAAAAGAGCAGTGTGGCTATGAGATAGACTTGCAGCTGCTTTTTAATAAAATGCCAGACACGCTGTCTGGCAGGATAGCTGTTTTGGGTGGCCAAGTCGCTGAACACGTAATATCCGCTGATCATAAAAAAGAAGGGGACGGCGATTCTGAAAAGAGTCAATGTGATCAGGATATCACCATCGGGCCACAATCGATGAAGGGGTAGACAGTGGATCGCCACCACCATCATCGCTAATAGCACTCGAAACTGCTCGATTCCCTGATTCTTCTTCATGCGAACTGCCTCGTGGTCTGTTCAAGATACTGATGGTATTCTTCCAAGGTCCACTGTTGATTGGCCATGATTTGACTATGAGGCAAACCGACATAACGAAAATGCCATGGTTCGTAACCAATCCCTGTAATTTCTTGTTTGTCTGCGGGGTAGCGTAAAATAAATCCGTAGTTCATCATTTCCTGGGTAAATAAATCAGCGGCTGCGCTGTCACGAAACCGTGGACAGATCAAATCATCTTGGCTACCCTTTAATCCAACATCGATCGCTAAGCCTAACTGATGCTCGCTACAGCCGGGCAACGCCACAAATTGTTTCGTATAGGATAATCCATTTTCTTTTAAGGAATATTCCCATAAATGCCGTTGCTGCTTTTCGGTTCGATAGCCATCTAATAAGCAGATCTCGTCTTCAAGTTTTAAGGCTTTGACGAGGCGTTCCCATTGTTTGGCTGCTTCTGGCTGCAAGTAAACCTCGTCTTCACTAAAGGCAGCAAGGACCAAATGAGGCGGTTCTTGTTTTTTTTCTAATGGAAACTCTTTGCTAACTAACTGTAGATAGGGATTCATTTGACTTCCTCCTTTGCTAAGACAAGCAGTTTTTGTAGTAGTTCTTGATAGGATAAGCCGACCGCTGCCATCATGGCAGGATAGCGGGAGTGACTCGTAAAGCCCGGCATAGTATTGATTTCATTCAAGTATAGTTCTCCTTGATCCGTGACAAAAAAGTCGATGCGAGCAAGACCTTTAAGACCAAGACTACGATAGAGCAACTGAGCTTGTTCTTTGACCTTGGTTTCAATCGTTTCAGGCAATGGCGCAGGAACGGTGATCTTGGCGCTGATCAGCTGGTACTTTTCTTCAAAATCGAAAAAGCCGTCTACTAATGAAATAGCGTCACAAGCACCGACAGTCAAAGAGTCGTTACCCAAAATACCGCAACCGATCTCAACACCGGCAATATTTTTTTGTAGGAGCACTGCGGAACAATAAGCGAAGGCTTCCTTCAAGGCAGGAGCGATTTCTTCAACACAAGTTACTTTTGTGATCCCTTTTGAGGAGCCCGCTTCATTAGGCTTAAAGAAAACTGGAAAGCCATGGGTCTGGATGAAGGCTTCGATTTGTTGCTGTTGGTTGTCTTGATTTGTCAAGAGAATCGTAGGGGCGCTTTGTACGCCAATGGTTGCTGCAGCTTGATGCAGCAACCATTTGTTCATACATAAGGCAGAGGCTGCCACCCCACAGCCTACATAAGGCAGCTTCATCAATTCAAACAATCCTTGGATACTGCCATCTTCCCCGTATTTACCATGCATAATGGGAAATAAAACATCAGGTACCAACGTTTGCTGCGCTTCACTTAGCCAAAAGCCGTTTCCTTCGAATAGCGGCTGGATTTTCTGTGTATGTTTCCTATCCAACAACCACGTGTCTTGTCGGATGTTTTCCAGTTCTCCTGTATACAAATACCAATCCATAGCATCAGGGGCGATCCCGATCAGAGAGAGGTCATAGTCATAGGGAGATGATTGGAGTGCTTCGATTGCGCTAGTTGCTGAGGCTAAAGAAACGGTGTATTCCGGTGAATTGCCTCCAAAAATAATGGCGATTTTTTTCATGTTTTTCTTCCTTCCACTTTTCGATTCTTGCTACATTCAGTCTATCAAGGAAAGAAAAAAGAAATTTACGGGCTTACTGGTATCTTTCTTTTCTTTTTGTGATGAAATTCTGACGAATTTATGACAAAAGGAAGGCGACAGCTGCCGCTCTTATTACACCAGAAAGAAACTAGCCTTTGAAGTAGAAAAAGCTGCCATATGATGGAGTGGAGAAAATAGTGAAAGGAGAGCACTCTTAAGGAAAAGGGAGACAATAGCAGGTTTGTTGACACAAAAAAAGCACGCCGAAGCATGCTTTTTGCTTTTGAAGATGGCTTTTCGCTTATTATACGATTCGCTTATTGTGCGTAATGCGCACGAGGACCACCAATATATTTGGGCCGTGATCCCAGAGCTGTGACATGGGCAGCGCCGAGGGTCTTAATAGAGGGACGGATCGGGATTTGTACATGTTTGACATGCATGCCGATCGCTGTGTCACCAATATCGATGCCAGCTTTTGCCACTATGTGCTCCACTTCAATAGGCTCATCGAACAGCTGGAAAGCCGCGACTGAGCAAGCACCGCCTGCATGCAGCTGGGGCACTACAGCGACTTCTTCTAAGTGATAGAGCTGAGCCGTTTTACGCTCAACGGCTAAAGCCCGATTGAGGTGTTCACAGCCTTGAACGGCTAAATGAATATTTTTAGGACGCAAGATCGCTCGCAGTGTTTCGACGATGATCATGCCTACTTCTTGACTGGAATTTTTGCCAATCAAGCCGCCCACGACTTCACTTGTTGAACAGCCAAGGACAAAAAGATCGTTTTCACCAACGTTCGCTGTCGTAATGACTTCTTCAACGATCGTAGTTAAATCCGTTTTTAATTGATTGATATCTGTCATAAGAATCACCTTTCATTTAAAGAAAACTTTTTCGTGCGGCGCAAGGCATGCGTCAGAGGTAAAGCAACGATGCTGCCAAAGACCGTTTGGATCAAATTACTTGGAATCGAGGCGATCCCAGCGCCTAACCCGAATAGTAAAACTGTTGCTGCTGCATAGCCAGCAATCATGATCAAGCTGCCGACAATGACGGCTGCTAGTGGCCGGTGGCTCATTCTGCCTACGATCCAGCCTTGTACACCATGAATCACGATGGAAAAGAAGGCCCATTCAGGGTAACCTGATAGAAAATCAATGATGCCGCCGCTCATTCCACCGACGAAGGCCCCGGCGCTAGGTCCAAACAAAAGGGCCGAGATATAGATTCCTGCTTCACATAAGGTCACAAAACCCTTCGTTTGCGGAACAGGAATGATAAAGGTCAAAGAAAGTGCACACGTGAGTGCGGTCAGCATGGCGATCGTCGTTAGGTTTCTTACTTTCATACGTATTCATCCTTTCTGAAGTAGGCAAGTTGATTGATGTTTCCGGAGGTACCTAAAGGTAGCCCTTCTTCAATTCCTGCCCAAACAAATGCTTTTGCAGTTTGAACAGCTGTTTCCAATGAAGTACCTTTGGCAAGTAAAGCGGCAATCGCCGATGAAAGGGTACAACCAGCACCGTTGGTTGTGGGTCGGGTACTTTTTTCTGCTTCAAAAACAGTATACTGTCCAGAGTGGTATAAAAGGTCGTAGGCTGTTTCCCCGGTTAGTCGACTGCCACCTTTGATCAGAACATTTGGGGCACCCAATGCATGGATTTTTTTTGCCGCCGTTTTCATCTCCGCTAAGGAGGTAATCCTTTGTCCAGATAAGTGTTGTGCTTCGAGCAGATTAGGTGTCACTAATGCTGTGTAAGGAAACAAGGAGATCAATCCTGCTTGATAGGAGTTGTTAAAGGCAGTATCTCCTTCTTTGAAGGCGAGAACGGGATCGAGCACGATTGGTCCGGTAAATGCTTGTAAAAAATCCCGCAGCAATTCAATGATGGCCGTTTGATGAAGCAGCCCGATTTTGATTGCATCTAGTGATACGACCGAACGCAGTGAATCTAGCTGTGCTTGGACCACAGGCTCAGGAAGATCATGGAACATAAGATCATCCTTGATGGCGACCACACATGTTAATAGGGCATGGCCAAACACCCCGAATTCCTCAAATGTTTTCAAATCAGCCGTCATGCCGCCACCTGCCAAACTGTCGAGACCGGCGATCGATAAGACTTGTTTCATGTCTGCTGCTCCTTTCATTTCTCATTTCTTTCTATTATAAACAGTCGGTAAAAAAGAAAAACGGCCAATTGGATGTTTTTTCCTCATCCAATTGACCATTTGCTTATTTCTCATTTAGTAAATCTCGCTCACGATACCATTCATCGGGACGCCAGATCCATTCAAAGCCATCGGCAGCTAAGAGATCATAGGCAGCTTGAGGTCCCATCGTTCCTGCGGCATAGTTTGGAAAATCAGGTGTTTCTTGGTCCCAAGCGTGACGGATCACATCAACGATGCGCCAAGATTGGGCAACTTCATCCCAGTGGGTAAAGTTAGTGCCATCCCCGTTCAAAGCATCTAAAATCAATTTTTCGTAGGCTTCAGGGGTGTTTTCGACGATTTCAGTACTATTTCGGTAATCGAGCTTCACTGGCAATGTTTCAAACCCTTGGCCAATCTCTTTTCCGTTCAAGGAAAGAGAGAAGCCTTCCGTCGGTTGAATGTAAATCGTCAGCACATTCGGTGCCAAACTCTCGATTTGCTTTTGTTCATTCAGGTCTTGCTTAAAGACATTGACTGGGACTTGTTTAAAGACAATGTTGATGCGAGTGCCTTTTTCCGTCAAGCGTTTCCCGGTGCGTACATAAAATGGTACGCCGGACCAGCGGAAGTTATCGATCAAGAATTTCCCAGCAACGAAGGTTTCCGTTGCCGATTTTTCATCGACATTGGCTTCTTCACGGTAGCCAACAAATTTCTTGTCTTCTAATTGTCCTTTATCGTATTGACCACGAACGAAGTGTTGTTTCACTTCTTCTTCGGAGTAGATACGGATCGCATTTAAGGCTTTGATTTTTTCTGTCCGTAACTCTTTTTCAGAAAAAGCCACTGGCGGCTCCATGGCTAATAAGGAAAGAATCTGCAGAATATGGTTTTGGACCATATCTTTTAAGGCGCCGCTCTTATCATAATAACCACCGCGTTCTTCAACACCTAAGTTTTCTGCGATATTGATCTGAACATTGTCAATGTACCGATTGTTCCACATCGACTCAAAAATGTTATTGGCAAAACGAATCGCAGAAATGTTTTGGATCATTTCTTTTCCTAAATAATGATCGATCCGGTAGATTTCTTGTTCTGTAAAGACTTGATTGATCTCTTCATTCAATTCTTTTGCTGAGTCGTAGTCGCTTCCAAATGGTTTTTCGATGATCACCCGATGGTAGCCGTCAGTATCCAGCATCCCTTGGGATTTCAAGTGAGAAACGATCGTCCCAAAGAAGTTAGGAGACATCGCTAAGTAAAAAATTTTATTGCCTTCTAAATGGTATTTCTGATCTAAGGTTTCCGCCAAATCCTTTAAGGAATCATAATGGCTCGTATCTGTTACATCATGTGATTGGTAGTAGAAATGAGAAGCGAATGTCTCTGCTTGTTCTTGTGAGTCACTCAACTCTTTGATCGTACCCATCACCACTTCACGATAGTGTTCATCCGACCAAGGACGGCGTGCAGTACCAATGACTGCAAAATCTTCTTTCAAATCGCCTTTTTTGTACAACCGAAACAAAGAAGGGTATAGTTTGCGTTGGGCAAGGTCGCCCGTACCGCCAAAAATCGTAAAAAGGACCTTTTTTTCCATCATCTTCACTCCTTACAGTTTATCGACAAAAATCGTGCTGGCGGCTTTGTAGCTGACAGCAATTTCTTTTGTATCATTTTTGATCGTAATCGGACCCTCGTATGCTGCCGCATCGATGATCTCGTATTCTTCATGAATATTCAATTGGATCGAAACGAGGTAATCCAGCAGTTCTCGTTCGTCAAGGACACGGGCGATACGAATCTTGGTTCCTACCGGATAGGAACTCATGGTGTTTTTTTCGCCTTCGTGAATGAGTTCTCCTTGTTCAGGGATCATTCCGCCATGTGGGCAATACCGAGGATGATCAAGGTAGGCTTCTAAGCGGCTCGCCAGTGTTTCCGAGGTGACGTGTTCTAAAACTTCTGCGTCATCATGAACTTCATTCCATGAGTAATGCAGGTGCTCCACAAGAAAGACTTCCCATAAACGATGCTTGCGGATCAGAGCACTTGCAGAAGCTAAACCCGTTTCAGTCAACTGTACCCCTTGATAAGGTGAATGTTCCACTAAGCCTTCTTTTAATAATTTTGAAATCATTTCACTTACTGAAGCTGCTGAGACGTCCAGACCTGACACGATTTGTTTGTTATTGATTTTCTTTTGGTCACCACCAAGCTCTAAGATGAGCTTTAAATAATCTTCACGATTTGGTGTCATCGGATCCATCCTCTCTTATCAAAGACTATCAAAGTAGATTTTATCAAAAAAGCCGGCTGATTACTACGAAAAAAGCCGCCGGTTTCCAATATTCTATGTAAAAGGGCTCTATAATTTATGGGACTGATGAATCAGAATTGATTCTTCAGCCCCATTTTCATTTTAGGTATTAAAAAACATATCGTTCTCTAGTATGATTAAATCACCACAAAATAAACAACTGAGAGGACGATATGCTATATGAATGATTCTATCAAAAAAATGCTGAGAATAACAGAGAAAGATTTGATGATTACAGAGGTCTCTTACGAGACCCTTCAGAAGAAAAAGACATTGGTCGTCGATGCTGTTCTCTCGCCTAATCCTCGTGCTTGTAGAAGTTGTGGTTCTACTGTGGTAGATGGAAACGGGAAATCAATTATAGTGAAAAATGGGAAGAAGGAAACGATTGTCCGTTTTGAGCAATACAATCATATGCCTTTGGTTATGCGCCTAAAAAAGCAGCGCTATACCTGTAAAAACTGTCGCACCCATTGGACTGCTCAAAGTTATTTTGTCCAACCCAGACATTCAATCGCAAATCATGTGAGATATAAAATTGCTTCTTTACTGACTGAAAAAGTATCTTTATCTTTTATTGCGAAAAGCTGTCAGGTATCTTTGACCACCGTTATTCGTACATTAAAAGAGTTTAAAAGCTATTTACCAAAACAATCTAAGAAGATTCTCCCAAGAGTATTGATGGTTGATGAATTTCGTTCGCATGCTTCCATAGAAGATAAAATGAGCTTTATTTGCGCAGATGGTGAAACAGGAAAATTAATCGATGTTTTGCCTACGCGTAAATTACCTCGATTAACAAGCTATTTCTTAGGGTGTACCAATCCAGAAGAAGTAGAATTTTTGGTGACAGACATGAACGCCGCCTACTTCCAGCTCACCAAACGTGTTCTGCCAAAAGCGAAAATAGTGATTGATCGGTTTCATATTGTCAAACACATGAATCAAGCGTTCAATGAGTTGCGTATCCGTGAAATGAATGAACTTCGTAAAGCAGGACAGAAAAGCCAGGCAGAAAAACTGAAAAAGAATTGGCGCTTTTTGCTAAAAAATCGTGCAAACATCAACCATTATGAATACAAAACATGGAAAAGTTTCCGAGCACCAAAATACCCATTTCTTACTGAAGCAATGATGATTGATCGATTGCTTGAGTTTTCTACGCCCCTGAAGGAGGCGTATCCCTTTTTTCATGAATTAGTTGAAGCCTTTCGAGACAAAGACCCTGACTTATTTTTCTCCTTATTGACAGAACTTCCTGAAACGTTAGATGACAGCTTTCGGGAAAAGCTTCAAAACCTTCTTACCCATGAAGAAGGCATCACCAACGCAATGATCTATCCTTATTCCAATGGAAAAATAGAAGCGAAGAATACCCACATAAAGACAATGAAACGAGTATCCTACGGATTTAAATCATTCGAGAACATGAGAATTAGAATCTTTTTGATCAATCAATTAATCAAAGTGAGATAACAAAAAATCTGAGCCAGAATGTGGTTCATTCTGACCCAGATTTGATTTTGCACAACTCATCAGTCCTTATTGACAAAGAGCCTGTAAAAGAAGGCCGAGGGGAGCAACTCCACCTCAGCCTTTTTTTATTAAGCCCAGTCACCATTGCGGAAGACAGGAACCGTGGTGCCATCTTCTTTGATGCCATCGATGGACATTTGGTCAGAGCCAACCATGAAATCTACGTGGGTTTGGCTGCGGTTCAAACCAGCCGCTGCCAGTTCTTCTTCACTCATCTCAGTGCCACCTTGCAAGCTGAAGGCATAAGCGGAGCCTAAAGCTAAGTGGTTTGAGGCATTTTCATCGAACAACGTATTGAAGAAGATAATGCCGGATTGTGAGATAGGGGAAGGATCAGGAACTAATGCGACTTCACCTAAAGATTTTGCTCCTTCATCGATTGCTAGCAGTTTGCCCAGCACTTCTTCGCCTTGTTCCGCAGAAAAGTCCACGACTTTGCCGTCTTTGAAGGTGAACTTCATCCCAGAGATGATGGTGCCTGCGTAGCTCAATGGTTTTGTACTTGAAATATAGCCATCGATGCGACGATTATCTGGGGCAGTAAAGACTTCTTCTGTTGGCATGTTCGCCATGAATTTTTCATTGCGGGTATTGTAACTGCCAGCACCTTCCCACAAGTGGTTTTTAGGCAAACCGATGATCAAATCGGTACCCGGTGCCGTATAGTGTAATGCGCTGAATTGTTCTTTGTTCAATTCTTCGGCTTTAACTTGCAAGGTTTCATCGTGTTTTTTCCAAGCTGCGACAGGATCTTCTTCATAGATACGTGTTGTTTTGAAAATTTGATCCCAAAGCTTGTCTTGTGCTTCTTCAGGGGAAGCATCAGGGAAAACTTTTTGGGCCCAATCTTGACCAGCAGCCGCAACCACAGTCCAGCTGACTTTGTTGGCTTGTGTTGCTTGACGTAATTTCATCATCGCTTTACCAGAAGCAGCTTGGAAAGCGGCCACTCGGTCTGAGTCAACGCCCGCTAACACATCGGGATTGGCAGAAACGACACTGATGCGGCTCGCACCTTTTTCAACCCAATCTTCTGTTTGATCAATTTTATGCTGAGGAATCGTAGACAAACGATCTTCGGCCGCATGAGTAAGAAATTCTTTTTGGATCTCATCGTCGGTCCATTGGACGATTACTTCGTCTGCACCTAATTCATACGCTTTTTTCGTTAATAGACGAGCTAACGGTGCTTGGTCCACGGCGATTTGGATGACGATCGTGTGCCCTTTTTGGACATTTACGCCAACTTCAGTGATCAGTTGGGCATATTTTTCAAGGTTCTGATTAAAGTTTGGTAAAACCATTAAAATTCCTCCATTTATTCTAAATTTATAACTGTCTTCATGATAGCACTAAGTATTTTTGAAAACAAACGAAAAAGTGAGCAAAAAAACAGTGGTCTTCAAATTGAAAAACTGGAAACACTAAGGGCAATAATTTTAAAAGTTTTTTTGCAAACTTAAAAAAACATGATACAATAAGTAAAAGGTATTTCTGAAAGCGATGTATAGCAGAATTAAGGAGATTAAAAAATTATGGCAAGAAAGAAAACTATTACTAGAGACCAGATTTTAAAAGCTGCCTATGAAGTTGTCGCAACCGAAGGATTTACACGTTTTACCGCACGCAATATCGCAGCGAAGATGAAATGTTCAACGCAACCGATCTACTTAGAATTTAAAAATATGGATGACTTAAAAAATGCATTGATCAATCAGATTTACGACTACTTAGCGACAGAAGTCTTTCCAGTTGAGAGACGGGGAGATGTCATCGTTGACTTAACGTTAAATTATATTGGCTTTGCAAATAAAGAAAAACGATTATACCGAGCGCTATACTTAGAAGAGCATGGTGGTGGGGATTCCATGCAACAGTTTTCATTTGACCTTTTTGTGAAATCAGTGAAAAAAGAACCAAAATATCAAGATCTATCTGATGTAAAATTACAATCTTTGCACACCGGTGTCTGGATCGTCGCTACTGGCTTAGCGGCATTGATGTCTTCGGGAATCATTCATCCGACAGAAGATCAGATTGCTAAGCTGATGACGGAAACCACCGATAATATTTTAGCAAGAGAAACACCCATCGATATCAGCTATCATTAAGCAAACAATAAACCTCCGGCAGAATCAAGTGATTTTGTCAGAGGTTTTCTTGTTTTATTCAGCGAATGCTTCTGCTAGTTTATTGGCAAAGGCTTCTAAGTTTTGAATATCGTCTTCTTCTGCAGCCAAGTCAACTTTGACGCTGTCTGCTCCTTTTGTCGCACCAGTTTTGCTAAAGGCGGCTTCAAAGTCGTCAACGGATTTACAAAAGTCATCATAAAACGTATCGCCGGAGCCACAGACTCCAAAGATTTTGCCGCTTAAATCAAGTTCTTGCAAATCTTCATAAAAATCGACGATCTCATCCGGTAGTTCTCCGTCTCCATATGTATACGTTGCGACGATACAGATATCAGCATCTTCAAAGTCATCTGCATCCACTTGGGTACACTCATTCATTTCTACTTCCATGTCAAGGTTTTCAAGGGCTTCAGAAACGATATCCGCAATTTCTTCCGTATTCCCCGTCATGCTTGCATAGACGATTTTTGCTAAAGCCATGGGCTTTTTCCTCCAATCTCATTCCTATTCTCAAGGAAAACTCTCTTACAGATTATAGCAAATGCAAGAAAGTTTGAAAACAAAACTTGAAAAACTCTTTACAATGTCTGTGAATTTTGTAAAATAAGGGATTTCTATGGTAAAATAAGAGGAATTTAATTAAGGGAGACGAGAACATGATTACATTAAAATCTGCCAGAGAAATTGACCGCATGGCCGAATCCGGCGCGCTGTTAGCAGATGTCCACAAACAATTACGCAGTTTCATCAAACCAGGTATCACGAGTTGGGATATCGAAGTGTTTGTCAGAGATTATATTGAAAGCCACGGTGGCATCGCTGCCCAAATTGGTTTTGAAGATTACAAATATGCCACTTGCTGCAGTATCAATGATGAGATTTGCCACGGGTTTCCTCGAAAAAAACCATTGAAAGACGGCGATCTGATCAAAGTCGACATGTGTATTGATTTAAAAGGCGCTATTTCTGATTCTTGTTGGAGTTATGTCGTAGGGAACTCGACGCCTGAGATTGATCGATTAATGGAAGTAACCAAAAAAGCGTTGTATCTAGGAATCGAACAAGCCCAAGTGGGCAACCGAATCGGTGACATCGGTCATGCCATTCAAACGTATGCGGAAAAAGAAGGGTATGGGGTTGTGCGTGATTTCGTAGGACACGGTATTGGCCCAACGATCCATGAAAGTCCGATGATCCCTCACTACGGAGAAGCCGGCAAAGGGTTACGTTTAAAAGAAGGAATGGTTATTACCATCGAACCTATGATCAATACAGGGACGTGGAAAATGAAAATGGATCCTAATGGCTGGACCGCCTATACATTAGATGGCGGCTTAAGCTGCCAATATGAACATAGTTTGGCGATCACCAAAGATGGTCCGAGAATTTTAACTTCTCAAGGAGAAGAAGGAACCTACTAAATTTTGGTGGTAGGAGACTTCTGATTGTTACGTATGACAAAGAAAAAAAGGCAAATGATTCGCTGGCGGAGGAAGAAACATGAAAATCGTTGATAAAGTAAAAAGCAATCAAAAGCTGATACGTTTCATTGAAACAACGCAAAATAGAATAACCGATTCAGAAATGGGGACTACATCAGTCGTTGTGGCCTACTATTTATTGCTTTCACTTTTCCCATTAATGATTGCGCTGGGGAATCTTTTGCCTTATTTATCAATTGATCCGAACACGGTTTTATCTTATGTACAGGAATTGATCCCGAATCAAATCTATGATTTTATCGGACCAGCGATCGAAAACCTCCTCACCACCAGCTCTGGTGGACTGTTATCGATCTCCGCCTTGGCTGCGTTGTGGTCTGCGAGTCAAAGTATCAATGCCTTGCAAATTGCGATGAACAAAGCCTTCGGTGTGGACCAGCGTTCCAATTTTATCGTGGTGCGCGCAGTATCGTTTGTGATCATTCTGCTCTTTATGATTGCGATCGTTGGTGTTACGATGGTATTCGGGCTTGGAAAAATCATTCTTGATTTTTTACAGCCGATTTTTAAGTTTCAAGACAATCTGATCGATACGTTCCAAACAGTCAAATGGCCAGTCACGATCGTTGCTTTGCTGTTCATCATGATGCTGATCTATTGGTTAGTCCCTAATGCGAAGGTCAAGTTGCGTTCGACTTTGCCGGGGGCGATCTTTGCAACGATTGGCTGGATGTTGCTGTCACAAGTGTTTGGCTTATACGCCCGTTACTTTGCTGCGAAAATCATTGGCTATCAAATTATTGGAAGTTTTATTGTTTTAATGATCTGGTTGAATCTTGCTGCGACGATTATTATCTTGGGTGGAATCATCAACGCAGTGGTAGAAGAGTATGTATCGGGACAAGAGATCAAAGAACGAACAGATCCTGTTCAGCGGATTTCTTCGAAAATCGAGGATACATTTACCAATAAAGAGAAATAACGGAAAGCGAGAATAAACGATGGATTTTGCATTCAAATTTGTAATGCGCTTATTTATAACAATGATCGTGTCTTTAATCCTAACACCGATCATTAAATTGATTTCTTTTAAGATCGGCGCAGTCGATCGACCAGGAGATCGACGAATCAACACCAAAACAATGCCGACCGCAGGGGGATTAAGCATCTTTCTCTCCTTCTCTTTTGCATTGCTTTGGGAATTTCGCGCAATGATTCCTTTTGACTACGTCTGGCCGATGCTTTTAGGGGCAGCCATCGTCGTAGTTACTGGATTATTGGATGATATCTTCGAGTTGACCCCTATGCAAAAAACGCTAGGCTTGACGTTAGCGGCTTTGGAGATCTATTTTGTTGCCGGCATCAAAATCAGTACGGTTTCGATCCCTTATCTTGGGGTTTTTGATTTGGGGTGGCTTGGACTGCCTATGACCATCCTGTGGATTTTGGCGATCACGAATGCAGTCAACTTGATTGATGGTTTGGATGGTCTAGCGAGTGGGGTCTCTATTATCAGTCTGACGACCATTGGGATCATCAGTTACTTCTTTTTACCGAATTCAGTTGAAGTACCGATGGTGATCTTTACGCTGATCGCTGCGATCGTTGGCTTTTTTCCTTATAATTTTTATCCAGCCACGATTTTTTTAGGGGACACTGGGGCACTTTTTCTAGGTTTCATGATCTCCGTCCTATCGTTGCAAGGCTTAAAAAATGCGACCTTCATTACAGTGGTTACCCCGATGCTGATATTAGGAGTACCGATCACGGATACCGTCTATGCCATGATTCGCAGAAAATTTAATAAACAAAAAATCTCATCGGCGGATAAAATGCACTTGCATCATCGCTTACTTTCATTAGGGTTTACCCACCGTGGCACGGTCTTGACGATCTATGCCTTGGCGATGGTTTTTTCATTTATTGCGTTATTGATGAATTATGCCAGCAACACCGCAATCATTTTACTGATCATCAGTACAGGATTCGGTATTGAATTGTTTATCGAATTGATTGGTTTGGTAGGAGAAAATCGTCAACCATTGATGTGTGCACTGAAATTCCTGGGAAACCGTCGATTTAGGCAAAAAGTCCTCATGGCGCGGGCAGAAAAAAGACAAGACAAGCAAGAAGAGAGAAGCGAGGATTTGGATTTGGCTTCCAGTGCTTCTCAAATCAAAGAAAAGCGACGAAAGAGAAAACATTACCAAGCAAAACACAAAAAATAAACGATACAATTGCGGCATAAGAGCCTAACAGGTGAAGCGAATGTGATTGATCATTGAAGAAAAGACAGGAGCAGCCAGTGCTTCTCCTAGTACTTTCTCTCACGATCGGCTGACCATGATTCAATCAACCCGTTGGCCCTTCTTGCCGCTTTTTATTTGTGTAAAACGGCCCGGCATAAAATAAATTCCTACTGAATCCTTCCGTCTTGAATTGACGGATCTAGCCCATAACGGCTATACTTAAAAAGAGTAGCAGACTAATCAAAGAAAGAAGGATATGAACGAATGCCAAATGTGAAACAACTGACGTCAGAAAGAATGGGAACAATTTATGAGCTTTCCAATGATAGCGGTACCATCGTAAGGCTAAGTCCTGAAGGCGCACGCTTATTGGATTGGGTCGTTCCAGTAGAAGAAGGTCGCGACATCGTGGTCGGTTATGACACGATCGAAGGACATCGCCAAGCACGTTATTATGGCGCAACGATCGGCCCTGTGGCGGGAAGGATCGCAGGTACTCGCTTTGAGATCGACGGACAAGAATACCAAACGGAAGACAATGATGGCGGCAATACGCTTCATGGCGGTTCAAAGGGGCTGGATACTGATACATGGATCACTGAAACCTTTGAAGAAGCAGACAAAGCTGGGGTGATTTTTACTACCACACGGCAAGATGGCGATGGCGGGTTTCCTGGGAATGTTCGTTATCAAGTCACCTATACGTTGACGAATGACAATGAACTATTGCTTGCTTATGATGCCAACACTGACAAAGCGACTTTATTTAACCCAACGAACCACGGTTATTTCAATTTGACAGGTGATACCCAACAGCCGATCGATGACCACTTGGTTCAAATCAATGCCGAACATGTGGCTGAAACGAATGACGATGTGACGACGACCGGTGAAAAAACGCCTGTCGCAGGCACAAAGTTTGATTTTAGACAAGAACGCCCGATGGGAACGACGATGTTGGATGATCCGTTCTTATTAGACCATGTGCAAGAGTGGGATCTAAAAGTAACCAGTCCCGATCAAAAAGTGCAGCTGACTGTAACTACTGACCGTCCTGCCGTTGTTATTTACACAACGGGTGAGGGAGAAGCTGGTGCACCAATGAAGACTGGTCCTTTTGCCAATCATGGCGGGATGGCGATCGAAACACAAGGTGTTCCTGGCTCTGAGAAATTTACCCACTTTGGTGAGATCGTGTTGCGTCCAGAAGAACCCTTCCACTCTGTGACGACGTATCAGGTCCACTTTTAAGCATAGGAACCAAATCATTTTTAATGAAATAGAAAAAAGCATTGTCAAAACTCAGAAAGTTTGGCGATGCTTTTTTTTGACAAAATCCGATTACAGATGTAAACTTAAAAGTGTGAATCACTTATGAAAGGAAGTGGACAAATGCAATCTGTGGTCGAACCAATCAAAATCAGCGATTCTGAATGGGAAGTCATGCGTGTGATCTGGACATTAGGACAATCCGACGCGAAAGAGATCACCGCTTTATTGAGCGAAAATAAAAATTGGAAAGCAGCAACGGTCAAGACGCTTTTAGGACGACTCGTCAAAAAAGGCGTATTGAAAACAGAAAGCCAAGGGAAAAAATTTGTTTATTCGCCGCTTGTTTCCGAAGAAGCAACCGTTCGCAGCGCAGCTGAGAATCTTTTTTCTCATATTTGTGCCAAAAAAGTTGGGCAGACATTAGCAGAAATGATCCAAGAAGCAGCATTGACGGCAGAAGATTTGGCGATGCTCCAAGCAGCAGTCGACCAAAAAGTGCCAGTAGCAGCGATTTCATGTAATTGTATTCCTGGTCAGTGCCAATGCAAAACCCATGCAACAAAATAAGTAGCCAACGAACTGTTAAAAGAAATGAGGAATCGTAATGAAAAAAAACATGCAAATCAGCGGAATGAATTGTGCCCATTGTGCCGCAAAAGTTGAAAAAGCGCTTAGTGAAGTACCGGGTGTGAAAAAAGCCAAAGTGGACTTGAAAAAAGCTCGCGGAACAGTCAAGTTTGACGAGTCGCAAGTGACAGAAACAGCCTTAGTCAATGCGGTCACCGAAGCGGGTTATCAAGGGGTATTTGAGTAAGCAATGGAATTGCTAAAGTGAAAAGGAAAAAATCAAAACAAATGAAAAGTGTCCAGCCGCTTGAAGCTTTTGTATGAAGGAGCAAGACTGTACGCACATTCAGTGAAATAGGAAGGGGAATACTAGGATGAATCAGAAAAAAACGTCTTCCGCAAGTAATAGTCAGACGTCAAGCCATCATAGGCATGAACCTGCTTTGAATGAGCGGGATAATGGTACACAGGGAAAAGAGCAACATGCGCAATCACAAGTGACAGAAGTCCCTGAGCCTAGCCATGAGATGAATGGGATGGATCATCACAAGGCGACATCAAAACAGCAGGAGCATGAAAGCTCCGATAGTAACCATGGTCCTATGGATCATGAAGTGTCCAGCATGGACTATAGCCATAAGGGCCATGAGATATCTGGCATGGATCACGGCCACAAGGACCACGAGATGTCTGGCATGAACCATAGTCACATGAATCATGAGATGTCTGGCATGGAACATAGTCACACGGATCATGAGATGTCTGGCATGGATCACGGCCATAAGGACCATGAGATGTCTGGTATGAATCATAGTCACATGAATCATGAGATGTCTGGTATGGATCATAGTCATATGGATCATGGAATGGGTGGCATGGATCATAGTA
The DNA here is from genome assembly GCF_002140615.1 of Enterococcus sp. 2G9_DIV0600. Classification (NCBI taxonomy): domain Bacteria; kingdom Bacillati; phylum Bacillota; class Bacilli; order Lactobacillales; family Enterococcaceae; genus Enterococcus; species Enterococcus sp. 2G9_DIV0600. The sequence goes on along the minus strand of NZ_NGLL01000001.1, from coordinate 2,514,181 downwards.
TGCATATGGGAAATTTTAAGCAAAAGTTTTGGCTATCCTTGGTTTTGGCGATTCCAATCGTCATTTTATCACCAATGATGGGCATCGAATTGCCCTTTCAGTTCACGTTTCCCGGCTCAGATTGGATCGTATTGCTTTTAGGAACGATCCTGTTTTTCTATGGCGGTCAGCCGTTTTTAAGTGGTGCGAAAATGGAATTGAAACAAAAAAGCCCAGCCATGATGACGTTGATTGCTATGGGGATCACGGTTTCTTATTTTTATAGTCTTTACGCGTTTATCGCCAATCATTTTCTTGCTGTTCCTCATGTAATGGATTTCTTCTGGGAACTAGCGACTCTGATCGTGATCATGTTGTTAGGGCATTGGATCGAGATGAATGCCGTTTCTAATGCTGGCAATGCATTACAGAAATTAGCAGAACTATTGCCAAAAGAAGTGATTCGGAAAAATGCGGATGGATCAGAAGAACAGATTCCATTAGAAGAAGTGACCAACAAAACACAGTTGATCGTTCGCTCAGGAGATAAGATTCCTACAGACGGAACGATTCTTGAAGGAGAAACAACGATCGATGAGTCGGCAGTTACTGGTGAATCCAGACGGGTACCTAAAACCATCGGCAGTACTGTCATTGGAGGATCGGTCAACGGCAATGGTACCATCACGATGGAAGTCACAGGGACTGGGGAAGACAGTTACTTAGCGAAAGTCATGGAAATGGTACGAAAAGCCCAAGCTGATAAATCCCGCTTAGAAGCACTTTCGGACAAAGTGGCAAAATGGTTGTTTTATATTGCGTTAGTTGCTGGTGTCTTGGCATTTGCTGTGTGGCTGTTTGTTGCTGACCTACCGACTGCTCTTGATCGAATGGTCACGGTATTCGTCATTGCCTGTCCCCATGCGTTAGGTCTAGCGATTCCCCTCGTAGTGGCTCGTTCGACCTCGATCGCTGCCAAAAATGGCTTGCTCTTAAAAAATCGCAACGCACTGGAGAATGCGCATCATGTTGATTATCTGATCCTCGATAAGACCGGTACGTTAACAGAAGGAACGTTTACCGTAACTGGCATCGAGGCGACAGGCAGCCTTTCTGCATCAGAAGTACTATCTTACCTAGCAGGTCTTGAGAAAACCGCCAATCATCCGATCGCAGAAGGCATTTTAGCCCAAGCAGAAAAGGAAAACATTACAGCCAAAAAGGCGACTGATGTTCAAACAAGGACAGGGATTGGTCTGGAAGGCGTGATCGATGGACAGAAGTGGTTGATCGTCAATCAAAAAGGATTGGAGCAATTAACCATTCAATATCAAGGGAACTCCTTGAAAAATTATCAAGAACAGGGCAATACCATCAGCTATTTGGTTCATGACGTCAAAGTGGAAGGAATCGTCGCATTAGGGGATAAGGTGAAACCAGAAGCGAGTCAATTTATTCAAAAAGTGAAAGACTTAGGCATCACGCCAGTTATGGCTACAGGGGACAACCAAGAAGCGGCGCAAGCCGTAGCCGATTACCTAGGAATCGAAGCCTTCCATGCGGCAATGTTGCCAGACGATAAAGAACGTCTAGTCAGCGACTATGTCAAAGAGGGCAAGCGCGTCGTAATGGTAGGCGATGGGATCAATGACGCCCCAAGTCTTGCAAGAGCGACGATCGGGATTGCGATCGGAGCGGGTACCGATGTAGCGATCGATTCAGCCGATGTCGTTTTGACGAATAGCGAACCTCAAGACATCTTGCACTTCTTGACTTTGGCGAAAAAAACAAGACGCAAGATGATTCAAAATCTCTGGTGGGGCGCAGGATACAATATTTTTGCCATTCCTTTGGCAGCTGGCGTCCTCGCACCGATCGGGATCATTTTGAACCCAGCAGTCGGAGCTGTCTTGATGTCTATGAGCACGATCATCGTTGCCATCAATGCAATGACCTTATCAATCGAAAAAAGCGGCGATTAGCCGCTTTTTTGTTTCTTTTCCTAGGAGCAGTGAAATACCTCTATAATCTGCTTCTGGATTTATGCTATAATGTGTTCGTTGAGACAAGGAGGATGTTGATTATGGAACTGAAGAAATTGGATGTTCCCACTACTTCAATTACTGAAGTAAAAAAATCTCCGATGGATGTATTTAATCAAGCGCGAGAAGCAGGAACAGCAGTATATGTATTCAATCGTGAAAAAGTGGCGGGGGTCATGTTGACACAAGAGCAGTATGAAACGTTATTGCAGGAATTAGATTATTTGCGTCAGCGACCGATGATGGAAGAAGAACCCGAACAGCCGCCAGTGGCAGGGCTAGAGGAATTCTTACAAATCATGCGGCAAGCGCTGATCACCGGTGCGAGCATCTCGGCAAAAAATTTAGATGAGCGAATGGTGGCGTTGGGGTTCATCACTCGTAAAACTGGTTTTGGCGGTGTCGTTGACATGGTGAACGAATTGAAAGAAACAGGCAAGATCGTTTACCAGCTACGTAAAAAACAAGATGGTAAATCGGTGACCGCTGAAGTCATTGGAGAACAAGACAATCAGACGCAATTATTTGATAAATTGATCATCAAAAAAATCTTTCTAAAAGAAAAATAAACGCTGGAACTTGTCCCAGCGTTTCAGACAGTAGACAAAGTACGGGTGTTTTCGTACTTTGTCTTTTTTTTGTAAAAAACTGGAGCTTTTTGACTTTTTAACACTGTGAAAGATACTGTCCATCCAATCAACAAAAGTTCCAGACAGTTACAGACTAGGTTTTAAGTCAACCAGTAAGTTTTCCCGTCTTTCGTCCGTTGCATAAATCCGTATTCGATCAAATAACGTCGGACAGTGACGTAATCGGTGATCGCTTGTTTTAATACATCGTTGACGGCAGCTTCTGAATAATTTTTCTTCGGATCAAATTTTTGTGCCAGTACACTTAAGACAACGATCTTGCGCTTTTCTTTGCTGGGAAATTGTTTGATAAACCCCGTTTCATCAAAATAAGTAGCAATGATCTTTTCTCTTTCACTAGCCGTAATGGCATAGCGATCATCAAGCATCGTTGCCCCTTTGTGAGGCGGCAGCAGCGGGCTATCTTGCAACAAGGACATGATACTTAGAAAAACAGTCGCTTGTCGCTGCTTTTCTTTTAGCTTAAAGCGATGATTCCTGACAGTCGAAGAAGAGATACCTAAGCGCTGGGCAATCACAGTATCGCTAATATCTTGGGCAAATAATTGTAAAATCTCCTGTTGGCTCTCTGATAAGCCTGTTTGTTCTTTGGGTAAAGCCAACAATGCGGATAAAACGGTTCCGTGATGCTCAGTGATATGCTGCATCATTCGTTTTTTTGCTGTAAAAAAGGCGCCATCAACGGGATAGATTTCTTCTTTGTCGAAGGTCTCCTGACAAAATACGCAACAATAATCCGTTGTTGTTTCGACATATCCTTGCTGATAATCAGAAATGGTAAACTCTTGATAAGGTTTCATTTTAGGTTCTCCTTTTATTGTTTATATATATACTAACATAATTTTATTTTGTTTGTAAATAAGTAAACGAATTTATCGTTAGTAGATTAATTTCATCCGTTGCTTAAAATCGTCGCCTTTTTGTGTTAGGATTAACAACAATAGCGAATGAATTTGCTTAATTCAAAGGAGTGATACTATGGCAGACGTAAGCCAACGCTTCAATCACGAAGTGTACAATATAGCTGTTTCATTGATTCGTAAATTTGATGAACGGGTTTCTTCAATTCCTGATATTTTAAAGTTAACGTTAGGCGAGCCGGATTTCAACACACCGGAGCACGTGAAAAAATCGGGTGTCCAAGCAATTGAACAAAATTTCAGCCACTATTCTGGAATGGCCGGCTTAGCAGATGTTCGGCAAGCAGCCAGTCTCTTTTTGAAAAATAAATATCAGCTTGATTACGACTTTCAATCAGAAGTATTAGTGACGATCGGTGCAACGGAAGCAATCTCAGCTTCGTTATTAGCCACGCTGGAACCTGGTGATAAAGTAATTCTACCAGCACCAATTTATCCAGGCTATGAACCAGTCATCCATTTAGCTCATGCCCAACCGATTTATCTTGATACGACGAACAATGACTTTGTTTTAGCGCCAGAAGTTTTAGAAGCAGCCTTAAAAGAACATGGGGAACAAGTCAAGGCAGTCATTTTGAATTATCCCAGCAATCCAACAGGGGTCGTTTATACCCGAGAACAAGTCAAAGCATTGGCAGAAGTTTTAGAAAAATACCCCGTTTTTGTTATTAGCGATGAAATTTATAGTGAGTTGACTTATGATGAAACCCATGTATCCATTGCCGAATACTTGCGTGACCAAACGATCGTGATCAACGGCTTGTCGAAATCTCACGCGATGACTGGGTGGCGCGTCGGCTTCATTTTTGCACCAGAAGCGTTGACTGCTCAGATCATTAAGGTCCACCAATACTTAGTGACTGCGGCATCAACGATTTCTCAAAAAGCCGCAGTGCGGGCATTGATCGAAGGCATCAATGATACAGAAGTCATGAAAGCCGATTACCGTGAACGCCGAGATTACTTGTTTGAAAAAATGACTGCCCTTGGTTTTGAAATGGCGAAGCCATCTGGTGCATTCTACATTTTTGCCAAAATACCAGCAGGTTTCAACCAAGATTCAATGGCTTTTTGTGTCGACTTAGCCGAAAAGAATCAATTAGCAATCATCCCGGGTATCGCCTTTGGTCCCGAAGCAGAAGGCTATGTTCGTTTAAGCTATGCGGCAAGTATGGAAAACTTGGTGGAAGCGATGGATCGCTTGACACGCTATATGCAAAGCAATTGATTCTACAAACGTTTCTTTCGTTTTTAGATAAAGTAAGCCCCCTCTGATGGATGCAGCGGGGGCTTTTTTAGGCAATCGACGAACTTTACAAAAGATTTACATCGCTTTATCGATTCTTTACATGAAATCCATCAAGGGTTTACACCGCCTTGCTAAACTAAGCATATAACGAAAGGAGATTTACTAAATGAAAAAATTGGGACTTTTATTTTTTGCAACTGGTTTATTATTAGCTGGCTGTGGGAGCGGTGGCGCAAGCACTGAGAGCAGTCAAGCATCAGGCGGATCTTCATCAGGTGCCGCATCAAATGAAAATGTAGAAATTTTAGCGGTAGGCTCAACTGCATTGCAACCCTTGGTTGAAGCAGCAGGTGAAAGCTTCTCAGCAGACAATCCCAATTATACAATTACTGTTCAAGGTGGCGGTAGCGGAACTGGCTTAAGTCAAGTAGAAGCAGGCGCTGTGACGATCGGTAATTCCGATGTTTTTGCGGATGAAAAAGATGGTGTGGATGCCAGCAAATTAGTTGACCATAAAGTAGCTGTAGTTGGTATGGCACCAGTGGTGAATAAAGACGCAGGCGTTACGGATCTTAGCCAACAAGATTTAATTGATATCTTTACAGGCAAAGTGAAGAATTGGTCTGAACTAGGTGGAGCAGATCAAGAAATCTCTGTAATCAACCGCGCATCAGGCAGCGGTACGAGAGCGACCTTTGAAAAATGGGGCTTAGATGGTGCAGAGACGATCCAAACACAAGAACAAGATTCTTCTGGAACAGTCCGTAAAATTGTTGCTGAAACACCAGGAGCAATCAGCTACCTTGCTTTATCCTATTTGGACGATTCGATCCAAGCGCTATCTCTTGATGGGGTAGAAGCGACTCCTGAAAATATTGCAGATAACAAATGGCCAATCTGGTCTTACGAGCATATGTACACGAACGGCGAGCCAGATGCTAACGTCAAAGCCTTTCTTGATTACATCATGACAGACGATGTCCAACAAGGAATCGTTATCGAATTAGGATATTTGCCAATCACTGATATGAAAGTAGAACGCAGTGTAGACGGCGAAGTAACGAATGTTGAATAAACAGTTTTCATAAGGTACAAAAAAAGAAGGGAAGAACTCCTTCTTTTTTTGTACCTTTTTTTTATTTTTTATGTAAAATAGATAGTGAATATAGATGAATATTCAGTGAAAGGGGAAAAAATGAGAAGATTTCCAAAAAAAATGTTAATAGCAGCATTGTATGCGGGAACGGCCTTTGTCATTTTTGGCATGCGTGTTGGTTTTGCAGACACGGAATCAACAAGTGAGTCAAAAGAGGCTGCTATTGTTTACTCTGAGACGAATGATGTGACAAGCAGTGACAGCCAAACAATTCGCTCGAATACAGGTGAAACCAGCGAAGACTCAATTGATTCAACGAGTGAGACAACATCATCAAGTAACCGCAGTGAAACGGGCAGTACGACTGTTGATAGCAGTACAGCCGAAAGTGAAGAAAAAAGCCCAGACAATGCTTCGGATTCTGTCTATGATATCAGCTCAGGATTAGACCCAACCTATCGAAGCCGTTCAGATTTGAAAGTCAGCTTAAGCCGTTCGGCACGGTCTGTTTCTAGTGTACCTTATATTTCAGCAGGAGATCCCTCAACCCCAAAGCAAGACTTTATTGATATTTCCTCCCACAACGGAGAGATCACTGTGGAGCAGTTCAAGTTGATTAAAAGTTATGGCGTTTCTGCAGTGGTGGTGAAATTGACAGAGGCAACTTCTTATCGAAATCCCTTAGCTGCAAGTCAAATCGCAAATGCTAAAGCTGCAGGCCTGATTGTACATGCTTATCACTACAGTTGGTTCACCACTGAGGCACAGGCAAAAGCGGAAGCAGATTATTTTGTAAGCTATGCCAAACAGCTAAAACTGCCGACCTCTGCTTTGATGGTCAATGACATTGAAGAGCCAAACATTAAGAAAAAAGCAGACCATACACAATTGTCAAAAGTTTTTGAAAATAGATTAAAAGAGTTGGGTTATTCAAATACGCATCATTATATAGGTGTGTCGTGGGTCACGGATAACGCGATCGACCCTGTTGCTTTAGGAAAAAACAAAGTTTGGATCGCACAATATCCATACGAACCGCAAAATCAGAAGTATACGGATTATAGTGCATGGCAGTGGACATATAACGTTACATTCCCAGGGATCAATGGCACCTTTGATATGAATTCAGATTATAACAAGTATTTTATCAGTCAAGGACAAGGTGGTGCGATCAATGATGGCCGTTATGCCACCGTTGTAAAAGACAATTATACGATTTGGCAAAATTTCTCTTGGACAAAAAAAGCAGACTCTAAAGCTTATCTGGGTCAGACCCTGCAAATAAAAGTGCGTTATGAGCATATTAACGGTAGCACCTATTATTCGTTATACGACAACCAAGGGAATTGGGTTGGGTACATTAACTCTGGTGGCGTCAAAGTTGCTGATGGTCCTCAAGGGAATTGGCAATCAAAACAAACCTATGTCAAATTTAAAGAGCCAGGAATAATATATCGAGATTTTACGTTTACTAAGACTGCACCGATAACTTCAGATATGGTGAAAAATACCTATAAAGTAACCGGTACTTACCATCACTTTGATGGCACGTATTATGATTCAGTTTATGATTTTTCTGGAAAATGGATTGGGTACATCGCTTCAACGAAATTAGCAGTTCAAACGAATCAAGGCCCCGCATTGGCCGATGGACGCTATGTAACGATCACCAGTGGAAATTACTCGATATGGCAAAATTTTTCGTGGAAAGTAAAGGCATCCAGCAAGGATTACTTGAACAAAACAGTTCTAGCGAAATATCGCTATGAACACTTAAATGGCAGTATTTATTATTCACTATATGATCAATCTGGTACATGGTTAGGCTATATGAACGCTAATGGTACCAAAACAGCGAATAATGCAGGTGGAACAGCTATTTCAAGTGGTAAATATGTCACTGTTACAAGTAAAAATTATTCGATTTGGCAAAACTTTTCTTGGAAAGAAAAAAATAAAAGCAGTAATTTTTACGGTCAAACACTCCAAGTAAAAGTATACTATAACCATTTCAATGGAAGTACCTATTCATCATTGTACGATAACAAAGGAACTTGGCTTGGCTATATCAATGCCAATGGAACAAAGGAAGCCAGTAATGCTGCCGGAATAAACCAAAGTTACCATAAAAAAATAACGTTTACTCAGAATTTTCCACTCTGGCAAAATTTCTCTTGGAAGCAAAAAAGTACGGTGACTAATGCCATGAAAGGACAAACTTTCGAAGCGCGCTATGTGTATCGCCACTTTAATGGTAGTAATTACCTGTCAATTTATGATAATAAAGGAACTTGGTTAGGTTACGTTAATGAATCCGCAACAAAAGTTGTTAAGTAAGCATGATTCCAAAAAAACAGCCGAGAAAATGCCACTAGGCGTTTTCTCGGCTGTTTTTTATCCATAATATTCATCTTTCTTCATGAAGCGGCAAAGTCACTGTAAAGGTAGAACCAATTTTAGGGAAACTGTCCACCTTGATGCTGCCGCCTAATAATTTGGTATAGTCTTTGACGATAGCCAGTCCGAGTCCAGTGCCGCCAGAATTGCGGGCGCGGGCTTTGTCTACCCGATAAAACCGTTCAAAAATCCGTTCTTGATCTTCTTCATCGATGCCGATGCCTTGATCCTGCACTTGGAATAGCAGCTGGTCGTCTTGCTCGGAAAAGGATAATTTGATGGTTCCACCAGGTTTTGAATAGGTGACCGCATTTTCAACTAGATTTTTTACGATGGGCTGCAGCAGCTCTTTTTTGGTAGACAAAATGTAGTGTTCTGGTCCTTCAAATTGAAAGGTTAATTGCTTCTTAGCAGCTGCGGGACCATAGGTTTGAAGGACTTGTTGCAGCAGTTCGGAAAAGTCGATTGGCTGATTGATATACTGGAAAGAATCGCTGTCTTGAGACAATTGGATGATATCTTGTATTAGATTTTTCAAGCGATAGGCATCTTTTTGAATGATCTCTAAGAAGGTTTGTAATGTCTCAGGGTCTTCTTTGGCACCGTCCAGCAATGTTTCAGTAAACCCGATCAAGGAAGTTACCGGTGTTTTTAATTCATGAGAAACATTGCCGACAAAATCTTTTTGCATCTTTTCTAATTGTCTGATGCGCGTCAAGTCATAGGAAATACCAATCAACTGGTTTTCTTGGAAACTCCGCAAGGTAACATCCAGGACTTTTGAACGTTCTCCGCTAAGGGTGGTCTCCGCATGGAAAATAGGGGTCTCGTCATTAAATTGATAGATCAACTGGATCAATTGTGTGTCATGAATCACTTCAGTAAAAGGTTGCGGCAAGGTGGGCACAGTTTCCATCCCCAACTGATCTTGCATCGTCGGATTCAACAGCAGCAGTTGATTTTCTTCATTGATGATAAAGACACCGATCATCAATTCACTGAGCAATCCGTAAAGTTGTTGTTCAGATGCTGCATAGGCACGATAGGTCTGGCTCATTTGTTCGCTCAGCTGATTGATCAGTTGATACAACTCATCATGTTCAGGTGTTTCTTGCATAATGATTGCTTGTTGATCGGGCGAGCTGATCATTTTCTTTACGACGGGCAGAATCGTTTGGATCGGACGATTCCGCTGACGCAAGGTATGGAAAATCAGTAGGCTGATCAAGAAACAAAAGACAAGATAGACAATCAAGATCGACTGCTTGATTCCTTGGTTTTTTGCAAAAAATGCAGCAGTCGGTTCGGCGATTCGTAAGATTTGCGTCAGATTTCCTTCCTCTTTGACAGGGACTGCCACGTAGAGCAATTCTTCATGTAAGGTATCACTTTCCCTCAGAGACTGACCGACGGCGCTTCCACGCAAAACGGCTTGGACTTCTGGACGATCGGAGCGGTTTTCATGCAGTGTATGATCATAGGTATCGAAAATAATCTGACCTTGATCATCTAACAAAGTGATGCGACTATTGCTATCTTCCACATAGGTATCCGCAAATTGTTCTAACGCCGCGGTTTGGTTATCTGAGAGATTCAAAAAAACGGTGGCTTTCTCTTGGAGAAAAGACACTTGCTGGGCAATGACTTGCTGACGGTAAAAACTGCTAAGAACTTGCCAGCTTAGAAAAAAAATCAGCAATAGGCCAATCGACCATATACCATAGCCATAGCGTTTTTTCATTAGACTGGCTCCTGAAATTTATACCCGAATCCCCGAACCGTTACTAAGTATTCCGGCCGTTTTGGATCAGCTTCCAATTTTTCTCTTAAATGACTGATGTGAACATCCACGATGCGACTTTGTCCATCAAAGTCGAAGTTCCAAATGCGATTGAGCAAGGTATCGCGATCGATCACGCGGCCTTTACGTTTCATAAAGTAAACTAGCAGCTCGAATTCTTTTGGCGTTAGGAAGATTTTCTCACCATCCACACTGACTTGGAAATTCGTCAGGTCTGCTTGGATCCCACCGACTTGCAGAATCTCTGCAGGTTGATCTTCTTCTCGTGTTTGTTGACGGGGTTCTAAACGACGGAAGATGGCTTTCATTCGAGCCAATACTTCTCGAGGGCTGAAAGGCTTCGTCAAATAGTCATCGGCGCCGATTTCTAAGCCTAAGATCCGATCGATTGGATCATCTTTTGCGGTCAAGACGAGAATCGGGGTCTCGATTTTTTCTTGGCGCAATTTCTTCGTGATCTCGATACCGTCCATATTTGGCAGCATGACATCTAAGATGATAAAGTCAAAAGGCTTAGACAAAGCTAATTCGTAAGCTTTTTTTCCATCTGCGGCTGAGACGACTTGGTAGCCTTCTTTTTCTAAATTAAAGGTTAAAAGTGTGACGATGGAAGGTTCATCATCGACAACGAGAATTTTTTTCATGATACACTCCTTTCGTTTCTTTTTTTCAAGAAACGATTAAATTTCAACGAACAAGTCCTATTTTAGCATGAATAGACAATTGGTACTATTGCAACCACTAAATAAATGCTATAATAAAGGACGATTTCATAGGAAAGCTGAGGGTGCGAAATGATCGGAATCAGTGCGTGTCTAGGCGGTGCACTTTGCCGCTATGATGGAAAACACCAAGCAGTGCCACAATTGATCGAACTGGTAAGAGCAGGTCAAGCCATGATGGTCTGTCCAGAAGTTCTTGGCGGTTTGCCGATCCCACGGGAACCGGCCGAAATCGTCGGTGGTGATGGGGTGGATGTTTGGGCACAACGGGCGAAGGTCGTCACCATCTCAGGAGAAGACGTGACCGAAGAGTTTACTACCGGCGCGAAAATTGCTTATCAAAAATTACAAGAGCAAGGCATCACCCAACTGATCCTAAAGGAGAAAAGTCCCTCTTGTGGCAGTCAGACGATTTATGATGGCAATTTTTCTGGAATCAAAAAAACAGGGGTCGGTGTCGCTTGTGCGTATTTTCGACAACAAGGCATGACTGTTTTGTCCGATGTCGAATGGCTTGCAAAACAGGAGGAAGCAAATGGAAATTGAAAAGACCAATCGCATGAATGCGTTGTTTGAGTTTTATTCCACGTTATTGACGGAAAAACAGATGAATTACATGGAATTGTATTACGCAGATGATTTTTCTCTAGGAGAAATCGCTGAAGAGTATCAAGTAAGCCGTCAAGCAGTCTATGACAACATCAAACGCACCGAACGTATTTTAGAAGACTATGAAAAAAAACTACATATGTTTTCGGACTATATCATGCGGGAAGACTTGCTGGATCAGCTAAGCGAGTATACGAAAACTCACTATCCAAAAGACGAAACCTTACAGGGGTTTATTCAACAGCTCCAAGAAATTGAAGAATAAAGGAATGAAAAAAAATGGCATTTGAAAGTTTAACTGAACGCCTCCAGCAGGCAATGAGCAAACTGCGCAGAAAAGGAAAAGTATCTGAAGCAGATGTAAAAGAAATGATGCGTGAGATTCGTCTAGCTTTATTAGAAGCCGACGTCAATCTCCAGGTTGTAAAAGAGTTTACCAAAAATGTTCGTGAACGAGCAGTTGGGGTAGAAGTATTAGAAAGCTTATCTCCAGCGCAACAGATCGTTAAAATCGTTGATGAAGAATTAACTAAAACATTAGGATCAGAAACAGTTGGGATCGAAAAATCACCGAAGATTCCAACGATCATCATGATGGCTGGTCTGCAAGGGGCAGGGAAAACCACCTTTGCTGGAAAATTAGCCAACCATTTGATCAAAACCGAAAACGCTCGCCCATTAATGATCGCTGGTGACGTGTATCGTCCAGCCGCGATCGACCAGTTGAAAGTATTAGGGCAGCAATTGGATGTACCTGTTTTTGATATGGGAACAGATGTCAGTCCAGTTGAAATCGTGCGTCAAGGACTGGCTTTGGCTCGGGAAAAGAAAAATGACTATGTTTTGATCGATACGGCAGGTCGTTTGCATATCGATGAAAACTTGATGGAAGAGCTAAAACAAATCAAGGACCTGGCACAGCCAAATGAAATTTTACTGGTAGTTGATGCGATGACCGGACAAGATGCTGTCAACGTGGCAGAAAGCTTCAATCAACAACTGGGGATCACAGGGGTGGTCATCACCAAACTAGATGGTGATACTCGTGGCGGGGCGGCATTGTCGATTCGTCAAGTTACTGGCGCTCCAATCAAGTTCACTGGTACCGGTGAAAAATTGACCGACCTTGAAGTATTCCATCCAGATCGGATGTCTAGTCGGATTCTCGGTATGGGTGATATGCTGACTTTGATCGAAAAAGCACAGCAAGATTACGACGAGAAAAAAGCAGAAGAACTTGCTCAAAAAATGAAGGAAAACTCTTTCGACTTCAATGACTTTGTCGAACAGATCGATCAAGTCATGGGCATGGGCCCAATTGAAGATCTCTTAAAAATGATTCCGGGAATGAGCCAAATGCCTGGTATCGAAAATGTCAAAGTTGATCCGAAACAAATTGCTCGGCAAAAAGCCATGGTTTATTCTATGACACCAGCTGAACGGGAAAATCCTGATTTGTTAAATCCAAGCCGCCGTCGTCGGATTGCCGCCGGTTCTGGAAACAGTGTCGTTGAAGTCAACCGCATGATCAAACAATTCAAAGAATCTCGCAAAATGATGCAGCAAATGAGTAAAGGGAATATGAACATTCCTGGCATGGATCAAATGTTTGGCGGTGGGGTCAAAGGGAAACTTGGAAAAATGGCCATGAACCGCATGGTTAAAAAACAAAAGAAGAAAAAGAAAAAACGCAAATAATCGTTTAACACTGATAGGAACTGAGAACTGAACCTTATCTTTGTGTAATTAAAAAACATGATCTGAAAAGGCACCAAATCGAGAAGCTGTACCTGCTGATTCTAGCAACTGCAACTCCTCAGATTGCCTTCTTCAGGTCATGGTTTTTTATGCTCACAGCGTCCTCTTTAAATGAACTTCTTCAAAGAACATCTAAAGAACATCCCATTTTATAGAGAAAGCCAGCTTTCTACCGAATATCCTAAATCGTCCAAGAGTCAAAAACAGTGAACAACACTAGTTGCGGACAACTCGAAGAATAGGATAGAAGCAGAACATTCGTGCTTTCTGTCAAATGATGCTACTATTAACTTATAGCAAGTATGAAAGGAGTTTTTTACGATGACAAACAAAGATCGCATTGAAGGAAAAGTAACCGAAACAAAAGGGAAACTTACAGGAGATGACTCCGAAGAATTAAAAGGGAAAACCCAAAATAAATATGGGAAAGCCAAAGATAAGGTTGAAGATTTTGCGGATGATGTTTCTCGCAAAGTAAATGACTTCTTTGACAAAAAAGACGACGACAAACCTAAACATTAAATATAAAAGCGTCCCTACAACAAGAAATTGTTGCCGGGACGCTTTTTTAAATATTGCTGACCTGTTTGTTTTTTCGTTTGTACCACCAATTCATCAGTGCTTTAGGATAGACAAGCAACAAACTGATGAATAAGCAAGCAACCAGCAACAAACCAAGCCGGAGGGCGATATTCCAAAGACTGACATCATATCCTTCGTAGAGATCACGGTAAAAAATTTCTAACGGGTAATAAGATATCATGGATAGATAGAACCAGGTTCCCAAAGAAAGCAGCCAATAAACCGGGGCGCGCAATTTAGGGATCGTTAAATAATCACCATCATTTTCTAAAGAAATTTTCGAGAACACTTTTTCGGCAGCAAGAATCAGCAAGCCGCTCAAGCCGAGGTAAAGGAGCAGCAGCCACCAAGGGTAGACATATCCTTGCGGCCAATCGATCCACGTTTGAAAAGGAAGCAGAAAATCCCCATGACCAAGAAATACAAAACTAAAAAACTCGCGGGTACATTGGAAAAAGCTATACCCCATTGATCCTAGAGAAATAGTGAAGAACACCGATAGCACGCCAGTAAACAGATTCCCCAGCAAAACGCCCAACAGGAGGCCTGTAGCAAATACGAGCAGATTCGTTGCCAAGGTACTAAGGGCAGAAAGCAGCACGTCTTGAAGCGGCACAGCGAGATAGCGAGCTGGGATCATCGCGTATTCGATCAGGATATGACCTAACAGACCCAACACTAAACAAGCCGTCAAGGGTAAGCCGATAAAAAGCAGTTTCTTGCGAAAGACCTGCTTTCTGCTAAAGGGTAAAGCAAATAAAAAGCGATTGAAATGGGTGCGGCCATCGACAAAAAAGGACAAAAAGCCTATAAGAAACAGAAAGACAATCACAAATTGATTCATGGTAGTCATATAAGGGTGACTGTAATAAATCTCATCAGAGTACTCTTTGTTGATCGTCAATGCCGCATCGCGGTACTCTGCCGCCGAATCAAAGTAAACCGGGGTTTCACCGTTGTAGCTTTTGACATAGTACTCTCGATTTTCGTTGAAATCTTTGATAAATTCTTCAGACGCCAAATAGCGTTCTTGCTGATGCCAGGCTTTTTGTGATTGCCAGCCAGCACTAATATACATGAAGAGCACGACAAAACAAAAGCCGATCAGCAGCTTGCCGTAGCGTTCTTTAAATAAATTGCTTAACATCGTTTTTCACCTCTATCCTTCCACCAATGCTTCTTGTCGTAAATTTGCTTCAAACAGATCTTCCAAAGTCAAAGGTAATTCTTCAAAAACCAAAGGATCAAGTTGCTGAATCTCAGCCGCCAGCTCCTCTGTGTAATTGTCAAACAAAGCGGTCAAGACTCGGCCTTGCTTTTGAATCAGCTTGGAGTGCTGCTTGATAAGGGGAGGAATCTGTTTGCTGCGAAAGACGAGTTGGAGTTTGCGAGATTGTTCGCGAATCGTTTCCAAACGGTAGTCTCCTTCAATCGTTTTCCCTTTGATCAACAAGGCACGATCAATAATATGTTCTAATTCATTTAGATTATGAGAAGCGATCAATGCGGTACGATTCGATTCGCTGAGGCTTTCCAGCAATAGTCCGATCACTTTTTTACGGACGATCACATCAAGCCCATCAAAAGGTTCATCTAAAAGTAAGAACGTCGCATTTGAGGCAATCGCAAGAATCATTTTATAAAGACCTTGCATACCTTTTGACATCCGTCGGTAGGAAAGCGTCAGAGGAAGACCGTGACTTTGCATCAATTCTAAATAAAGATTTTGATCGAAATTTGGATAAGCAAGCCGATAAAATTGATTGATTTTTTTTAACGAGTAGGCAGCCAGAAAGTTTTCTTTTTCATCAATATAAAAAAGTTGTTCTTTTAATTGCGGGTACTGATCCAGGCGTTGGTTATCGATGGAAATCTCCCCATCATCTAGTAAATAATGTCCAGCGATCGTTCGAAACAACGTGGTTTTCCCAGAACCATTGCGGCCGATCAATCCTACGATTTCTCCTTTTTCCAAGGAGAAGTTCACGTTTTCTATGATAGTTGTTTGCTCCATTTTCTTGGTCACATGTTCGATCTTCACTGTGGGTCGCCTCCTAACTCTTGTTCAAAGCCATTCATCCAATCGCTCAGCTCACGCATGCTGATCTGTAAATGGCGTGCTTCGATCACCAATTCTTTCAAGCGTTCTTTCACTTGTAAGATCCGAATCTCATCGCGTGGCAGATCCTCAGTAACTTTCACAAAGGTGCCTTTTCCTTTGATGGTGACAAGCACTTGCTCATTTTCCAATACTTTGTAGGCTTTGCTGACGGTATTTGGATTCATCAACAGGTGCTTGGCCATTTCACGAACCGAAGGCACTTGGTCTCCAGCGGTTAGAACACCGTTCAGAATATCTTCTTTGATACTTAAAACCAATTGCTCATAGTAAGGTTTGCTGCTGGCTTTGTTAATGCGAACCACAAAATCAGCTCCTTTCATTTATGTGTACTAGTATACGTAGTACACTAGTGGAAGTAAAGTCTTTTATGATAAAATAAACAAAAAGGAGCTGATGAGGACAATGGAACGATGTGAGTGGGCCAACAGTACACCAGCGATGCAGGAGTATCATGATACAATCTGGGGGAAACCTGAGTATGAGGATCAGCAGTTGTTTCGAAAATTGGTGTTAGATATGAATCAAGCAGGGTTGAGCTGGCAAACGATTTTAAATAAAATGGCGAATTTTGATGCGGCGTATGATCAGTTTGAAATCACCAAAGTAGCGAACTATACGGAAGAAAAAGTGGAAGAACTGATGATGAATCCAGGAATCATCCGCAATCGGCGAAAGATTGAAGCGGCGATCAGCAATGCCCAAGAAGTTTTAAAAATCCAGCAAGAATATGGTAGTTTCTCCGCATTCTTGTGGCGATATGTCGATCATCAGCCGATCATTAATGAATTTGAGCAACAATCCGATGTACCGACCCATTCGGAAATCTCTGATCAGCTAGCGAAAGATTTGAAAAAGCGAGGCTTTAAATTTGTCGGAACGACCATTATTTACGCCTTTATGGAAGCTGTCGGCATGGTCAACGATCATTTAGTCACTTGTGTTTGTCGAACATCAGCAGCAAACAAAGAATAAAGGAGCGAGCATAATGGGAAAAGTGATATTCTATGGTGCGATCAGCCTCGATGGCTATTTAGCAGGTCTGAAGGATCAACTGGACTGGCTGTTTCAAACCGATACCGGTGTCGCCACGACTTATGAAGCATTTTTTGCATCCATCGATGCGACAGTGATGGGGAGAAAGACCTATCAAGAAGCAAAAAAACTTATGGATGGTGGACTGTTATATCCCGAAACGACAAATTATGTTTTTTCCCGAACACAAAAAGAACCGTTGCCAGATGCAACGCTAGTGTCAACGGATCCAGTGGCATTTGTTTCAGCATTGAAACAAGAGAAAAACGTATGGGTAGTGGGTGGGGGTTCCCTATTAAAACCCTTACTAGAAGCGGATCTGATCGATGAATGGTTTATTCAAATCGCGCCGGTGCTTTTAGGAGAGGGCAAGCCACTGTTTGAAGCAGGGGATTACGCGAGGCGCTTGACGTTTGTTGAAACAAAACAGATGGGGGAACTGACAGAACTTCATTATGTTCGAAAAGCTGAGCAAGCAAGCGAGTAAAAAATACAAACTATTTTTCTACGCAAAAAAGACCAAGAAACTCAACGCTGAGTTCCTTGGTCTTTTGATACAGATTCATGGATTAGTTGAATCGTTGAAAGAGTTCAATATATTTTGCAATGATCGTTTCAAAGAAGCTTACTGTATCTGGATTGATTTCGTTGTTTTCATCAATCAAGTTGGTGATTCCACCGATATAGGCTTCTGGTTGTTGCAGAGTAGGCATATCCAAAAAGACTAATGATTGACGTAGGTGATGGTTTGCACCAAAGCCGGCGATCGCTCCTGGAGAAACGCTGACGACTAATGCTGGTTTACCACCCCAGCTGCTCGCACCATACGGACGAGAACCGACATCCAAAGCATTTTTCAACGCTGCAGGAACAGAGCGATTGTATTCTGGTGTAAAGAAGAAGACACCATCAACGGCGCTTAATGCTTCACGAAATGCTGTCCATTCAGCAGGAACTTTTCCTTCAACTTCCAAATCTTCATTGTAAAATGGCAAGTTGCCGATCTCAATGAAAGATGCTTCAAAACCTTCTGGTAATAATGATGCGAATTTTTTCGCTACGAGTTTATTAAATGATCCTTCCCGTAAACTGCCGACGATAAAACCAATTTTTTTTGTCATGTAAAATTCCTCCTTGTTGTTTTCTACTCTTTTAGCTTACCAAAAGTAAGTGAATGGTGCAAATAAAACGATTTGACTTTAAAAAGTTTCTCTATCACTAATGATACGCGTCCTGATCCATTCTGGCAAAAGATAACCATGCTCAGAAAATAAGAAAGAAGAAACTTTTTTTTGCTGTAAAGAAAAAACTCTTTACACCACCAGAAAAACCTGTTAAACTAGCTCTTGTGATTAAATCAATGGAGGTGTAAATAATGGCAGTAAAAATTCGTTTAAAACGCATGGGTTCTAAAAAGAAACCTTTTTACCGTATCGTCGTAGCAGATTCACGTTCTCCTCGTGACGGACGTTTCATCGAAACAGTTGGTACTTACAATCCTTTACTAGACCCAGCTGAAGTAACAATCAAAGAAGATCTAGTTCTTGATTGGTTATCTAAAGGTGCGCAACCTTCAGATACAGTTCGTAACATCCTTTCTAAAGAAGGCGTTATGAAAAAACACCACGAAGCAAAATTCACTAAGAAATAAGGTGACTTTGGATGAAAGATTTGCAAGAATTAGTCTTAACGATCGTTTCACCACTTGTTACCAAACCTGAGGATATCAAGCTTGAGCTGGTAGAGTCAGATGATTTCTTGGAATATAATCTTACTGTGGCACCAGAAGATATTGGTCGTATCATCGGTAAACAAGGTCGGGTTGCCAAAGCAATTCGAACGATCGTTTACAGTGTACGGACAAATGGACCAAAGAAAGTTCGTTTGAATATCATTGATGGTAAATAAGCAAGAATGAAAAGCATTTCTCTTTGAGGAATGCTTTTTTTGTAAAATTCATGCTTAAGATGGAGGACAAAAAAAGGTGGTTTTGAGATAATCAAAAGGAGGAGGTGCTTGTATGTCTCAACTAATCGCATGGATCGTCGTTCTTTTGATTCTCGTATTTATTTATAAAATTGGTTCTTTTCTTTGGCGAACGCTAGGGATCTTGTTGTTGCTCTTTTTAATTTGGGTCTATCGTGAGGAGATCATGACGCAATTGAACCAATGGACACAAAACTTTCGTTGGGGCGACCTATCGACGATCGCCAATCAAGTTTGGCAATGGATCAAGGATGGCTTTCAATCACTGCAAAATTGGGTGACAAATCTTTAAAAAATCAACAAAAAAAATGACAGACAATCTGACTTGTTTGTCATTTTTTTTATTGAGGGGTATCCTTTGTATAAGGAGGGGAACATCATGAAAAAAGAACTAGGATTACTCGTTACGCTGCTGACGATGGGCGCCTTAGCTGGCTGCAATAATCAACAGGAACCAGAAACAAGTCAAGCCAGTAGTGCCGAAACAACAGCGACGAGTATGGTGGAAAGTACCCAAACGCAAGCAAGTAGTCAATCAGAAACCAGTCAATCAAGTACGTCTTCTAGTCAGACGGCTTCTAGGGATTCTTCAAACACGAATAGTACTGCAGATATCTACGCTCAAATACAAGCGGTATTCCCTGATCTTGTCTTGCCCAAGGACATTCCACTTGCTTCAGGTAAAGTGTTGAATGCAGCCACAGCTGGCAGCCAAGCCGATGCCTCAATTCTTTATTATGGACTTGATCAGCAGTTGCCTCTCAATGACAAGGCTTTGAACGAGGAAACACCGATTGCTGCTTTTCAATCAAAAGACTATCAATCAGCGGATGAAGCTGCTGCAGCGGTCAATGTAACAGCTGATGATGGCGGACAAGCCGTTGATCTCGGATATGGCATTACTGGGCATATGCAAGGAGCTGCTGGCTCCAGTTATTTGAGCTGGCAAGAAGGAAATTGGTCATTGACTGTTCGAGCAGTCAATCAAGAGGAACAAGATCCAGTTCCGGTTGCCAAAGAAGTGGTAGCGTATCTGGAAGAAGCTATGCTCCCAGCGCCTGAGGTCGGTCAAATCACCATCGATATGGGAAAAAATGACCATACAGCAACTACCGTGGTCTGGCAACAAGAAAAGACCCTTCGAACGGTGCAACATCAAGATGCACGTTCGGCATTGAAAATGGCCGTTTCTATGAATCAATAAAGCTTATATTAGGACAATGCCCCTTTGATCAAGCGTCGAAGGGGCGTTTTTCGCGCGATGATTTTGAGGAAAACATGGGGCGCTAGGAAACGGCTAGAATTCACTACTTTGCTATGCTAAAATAGAACAGAAGCTAGAAGAAATGGGGAACGAACGTGACAGAATATTTAAACGTAGGGAAAATCGTCAACACACATGGGATCCGTGGAGAAGTACGTGTGATATCACAAACGGATTTTCCAGAGGAACGCTACCGAAAAGGGGCCGAATTGACACTTTTTCGTGAAAATAAAGAGCCATTACCATTGATCGTTTCAGGTCATCGCAAACACAAAAATTTTGATTTGTTAACATTTGAGGGCTATCCCAACATCAACGACGTTGAACCGTTTCGTAACGGCATTTTAAAAGTTACCAAGGATGATTTGGTGGATCTAGCAGAAAATGAGTTTTACTACCATGAAATTATTGGTCTGGAAGTCGTCGAAGAAGATGGCACAATCATTGGTAAAGTAAAAGAGATCCTTTCACCAGGTGCCAATGACGTTTGGGTCGTTCAACGAAAAGGGAAGAAGGATGCCTTGATTCCTTATATCGAGTCGGTTGTCCACACGATCGATCTTGAAAATGGTCAGGTCACTGTGGAAATCCCAGAGGGGTTGTTAGACGATGAGAATTGATGTGTTGACACTATTTCCGCGAATGTTCGAAGGTCCTCTAGGAGAGTCGATCATCGGCAAAGCACGGGAAAAGGGACTGTTAGAAATCAACGTCTCTAATTTCCGTGACTATTCCGATAACAAACATCAAACAGTGGATGACTATCCTTATGGAGGCGGAGCAGGAATGTTATTAAAAGTCCAACCTGTCTATGACAATATCAAAGCGATCGAAGCAGCGGCACCAAAAACGAAAAAGCGGGTGATCCTATTAGACCCAGCGGGAAAACCCTTTGATCAAAAGATGGCGGAAGAATTCTCTACCGAAGAGCACCTTGTTTTTATTTGCGGTCACTATGAAGGCTATGATGAACGAATCCGTTCATTGGTCACTGATGAAGTGTCACTGGGGGATTACGTCTTGACTGGTGGCGAATTGGGGGCCATGGTCATGATTGATGCGACAGTCAGGCTATTACCAGAAGTTTTAGGCAATCAAACCTCCGCACAAAATGATTCTCATTCCACTGGTTTATTAGAGCATCCGCAATATACACGCCCGGCAGCGTTCAAAGGCATGAAAGTGCCGGAAGTTTTGATAAATGGCAATCATAAATTGATCGAGCAGTGGCAATTAAAAGAATCATTGCGCCGCACCTTTCAGCGCCGACCTGATATGCTAGAAAATTATCCGTTGACGGCAGAAATGCAGAAGCTTTTAAAAGAAATTGAAGAAGAAGCGAAAGCTGGTAACTAAAATAGTGCCAGTTTTTTTGATATTCTGCGCCATGACAAGAAAATTCTCTTTACAGCCAGTGGTCGACTGTGGTAAGATGTTTCAGTGAGTGTAAACTCAACTATTACGATGTTCCGCTGGAGCTTTCATGCTTTAAGAATGTTTGGGAATAAGGAGAATGATAAACATGAATCCATTGATTCAAGAACTAACTCAAGAACAATTACGTACGGACATCCCAGCTTTCCGTCCTGGGGACACTGTTCGCGTTCACGCGAAAGTTGTCGAAGGAACTCGCGAACGTATCCAGTTATTTGAAGGTGTTGTCATCAAACGCCGCGGTGCTGGTATCAGCGAAACTTATACAGTTCGTAAAGTATCAAACGGTGTAGGTGTTGAACGTACCTTCCCATTGCACACACCACGTGTTGCACAAATCGAAGTTGTTCGTTACGGTAAAGTACGTCGTGCAAAATTGTACTACTTGCGTGCATTACACGGAAAAGCAGCTCGTATCAAAGAAATTCGTCGTTAATCATTTATTATCAGATGAAGCAAAAGCCCTTGATTTCAAGGGCTTTTTTCTTTTGCTCTGCGTTATGTTCTATCATTTTTAAGTTCTAGGATTGATTAATTGTGGAAAAAGGGTAGGCTGTTACAGTGTTTTCTTTCTTCATGGATAAAAAGACAAAGTACTGGTTATAATACTTTGTCTATCGAGAGGCTGTCCATTGTTAGGACGAGCTTTTTTTAATTAGCTTTGTCTATTCATCCCTTGAAACAACAACCATAGATTTGATCGTTTTTCGTTCCTGCATATCGGCATAGGCTTGGTTGATATCATCTAAATCATAGGTTTGGGTGAAAACGCGGCCTGGATTGATAGTACCATCAAGCACCGCTTTTAACAGGATTTCCTTATCATATGTTGTGACCGATGCAGATCCTCCCGCAATGGAAATGTTTTGAGCAAAAGTGGAACCGATTGGTCGATTGTCATAGTGAGGGACGCCGACATAACCTACACGACCACCATTATGCAATACACCAAGGGCTTGTGTAATGGCAGCTTCTGTACCAACACATTCAAGAGCAGCATCCGCGCCTCCGCCAAGGATCTCGCGTACCTTCGCGATTCCCTCTTCACCACGCTCAGCCACAACAGCTGTAGCACCTGATTGAAGAGCCATTTCTTGTCGATCTTTATGACGGCTCATTAAAATAATTTGGGAAGCCCCACGCATTTTTGCCGCGATGACAGCACATTGTCCTACGGCACCATCGCCAATCACGACGACTTTATCCCCTTTTTCTACATGTGCACAACGTGCCGCATGATATCCTGTGGGCATAACATCTGCCAAAGTTAAAAGAGACTTGATCATACCTTCCGTATAATCAGCTGGCTGACCTGGAACTTTTACAAGGGCCCAGTTGCCGTAATGGAAGTTAATATACTCAGATTGGAAACCGTTAGACCAATTCGTTGTACCTTGATGACGGTCGCATGTGCCATCAAAGCCGGCACGGCAAGCATCACATTCACCACAACCATGGGTGAAGGGGACGATGACAAAATCTCCAGGTTTCACAGTCGTAATGTCTGGACCGATTTCTTCAACGATGCCTAATGCCTCATGACCATCATTAACTGAATGAGGTTCTTTACTATCGCCATGGGCATACGACCAAAGATCAGAACCGCAAACACATGCTCGGACAACTTTAATAATAACATCATCGGCTGCTTGTAAAGTTGGCTTTTTTACTTCTTCCACTTTAACTAATCCTGCTTTTTCAAAAATTGCTGCTCTCATATAAATCCTTCTTTCTTAAGTTAGTATTGTTAGTATAAATGTTAAAGTTAACTTTAGGTCAAGAAAAAGGCACATCAAGAAATGACGTTCTCTAAAAAATTCCATTCAGGTTTTCCTTCAAGAGCAAACGTAGTGCTAACAAAAATAATTATTTCTATTCGTTAGCCGTTTCTTACGATGTTTCAAGTGGAGCATGCGCAAATGACGCCTGGAGACGGTTTGTCATTCAAACAGCCTGCCGTTTCTGAAACTTCTATCCAACTTCCCTCAATGCTTCATTTGGCGCAACAAAAATTACATGTACGTCAGAGTAACTTTTTTCATAAATGATTTTAGCTTATCTAGCAGAGGATACCATGAAATGATCGTCTAAAGTTTTGCGAAGACAGAATACTTTCTTCAGATTCAAGTTTATTTCCCTCTCAACAACTGTTACTGATCAGCAGTTTTTTATAAAAAAGGCAAAGAGGCAATAAACGGAGATTTTAATTAAACGTTCACTACACATTTAGGCTATAGAAGTTCATTTTGAGTGATTAGGTAGTTGCTGATTGATTACTATATTTTTCCGTATTATGTGCCGATCGTAGTTGGGGAGCCTTTTGGGCTTTTTGATTTTGACACAGTAAGGCCAGGAAGCAGGTTATGGGATGTTTCTTATGCTGCGTACCGCTGGGTACCCTTGTATTTTGATGGCAACAGTCGTCTGAGTGAAACACAATGCCATCGATTGAAACTTTTTGTGGATACTTATCGGCTGTCCAATAATGACAGAGTACAGATTGTCGATTGTTTGATCGACCGCCTTTGTGCACTAGTTGCTTTTATGAGTAGAAAAGGAGAAGAAGGGAATGGGAATTTTCAGAAAAACATTGACGAGGGACATCTTGCTAAATACCAATATGACATTCAGCGCCTGAAAGAAAATAAATCGCAAGTCATCGAAGGGATAAAAATAGAAGAATAGAAGAACAGTGAGTACAAATCATCCTACAGTCTTCTATCAGATCGTCTAGGTGTTTTTTATTGAAACGATTGTTATTTATAGAAATGAATTATCTCTATCTTTTTAATTTTTAATTTTATGTAATCTGGAAATAAAGAAAAAATTTTGAATGATTTCATTATTGTTTTCTAATAAATGATTACAGAAAAAAAGCAATATATTCCCCTTTTTTCGATGATTTCTATGGTAATCTTCTCGATAAAGAACTTTCTTTTATCTAGCTATTACTGACCTCTATGCGTTAGTTAATTACTTCGCAAATAAAAGGAAGTTCTTTATTTAAACGAATTGAAAGAGGTGTCTTTGTGAAAGCAGCTGTAGTATCAAAAGATAAGGTTGTAAAAATCGAAGAAAAAGAATTGAGAGCGCTTCGTCCGAATGAAGCATTATTAGAAATGGAGTGTTGCGGTGTCTGCCACACTGACTTGCATGTAAAAGATGGCGACTTTGGCGATGCGTCTGGAATCGTACTTGGTCACGAGGGAATCGGTAAAGTCGTTGCGATCGGTGATGATGTTACTTCTCTAGCAATTGGTGACCGTGCAAGTGTTGCTTGGTTGTATGAAAGCTGTGGATCATGTGAATACTGTGTGAACGGGAATGAGTCATTATGTCGTTCTGTTAGAAATGCCGGCTATTCTGTAGATGGTGGTATGGCTGAAGAGTGTATCGTTGTAGCTGACTATGCAGTGAAGGTGCCTGAGGACTTAGGTTCTGCTGAAGCCAGTAGCATTACTTGTGCAGGCGTAACGACATATAAAGCGGTGAAAGTTTCTGATATTAAACCAGGTCAATGGATCGCCATCTATGGTTTAGGCGGATTAGGAAACTTAGCCTTGCAATATGCAAAAAATGTCTTCAATGCAAAAGTGATTGGGATCGACATCAACGACAAGCAGTTGGACTTTGCAAAAGATCACGGCGCTGACCTTGTGATCAATCCCGCGAAAGAAGATGCAGCGAAAGTCATTCAAGAAGTAACCGGTGGCGCACATGCAGCTGTTGTAACTGCTGTTTCAAAAGCAGCCTTCAACTCTGCTGTCGATGCCGTTCGTGCGGGCGGTACGATTGTAGCAGTCGGTCTTCCACCAGAAAGCATGGACTTGAACATTCCGCGGCTTGTATTGGACGGTATTAAGATTGTTGGCTCTCTTGTCGGAACACGAACTGATTTAGCAGAGGCTTTCCAATTTGCAGCTGAAGGAAAAGTCGTTCCTAAAGTTGTTATGCGTCAGTTAGAAGAGATCAATGATATTTTTGATGAAATGCTCTCTGGCCAAATCAAAGGGCGGATGGTCATAGATTTTCAAGAGAAATAAATGGAAAGAGAAATACCAACAGATAAATTTTAAACGAAGGAGAAAATTTCGTGTGTAATTTATTGATCATTGACAGCAATGAGCGAGGAGCAGTTAATGATATGATTCGTTTGATCGATCGTCATTTCCCAAATGTCATCTTACTTCCGACGGTTGATTCGAAAAAAGCGCTTCAGCGAACATGTCTTGAGCAAACGGTTGAAATTGCAGTGATCAATGCGGATGGCGAAGGAGACTGTTTTGAATTATACAAAGAATTGCTCTCTTTTTGCCCGAATGCAAAAGCAATTTTGTATTCTGCAGTAGAAAGCTTTGCTATCGCTCAAAAAGCGTTGCGTTACGGCTTGATCGATTATTTAGTGGAACCGATCACCAATGATTTTGTTTATGCATTGGACCGGGGGGATTCAATCCATCAATCAGATTTCCTTGCTGCACGTCGAGAAAAACAATGAAGCTTCTCCTTCGCTTTCTTTAAGACATAAGATATTGCGCTATATTCATGAAAATTATAGAGAACATATTACGTTAGACACTTTAGCAGATCACCTGCATTTAAGCCGGTATCACACCAGCCGTTTGATCAAGAATACCTTAGGGATGACCTTTTCATTGTACTTGATGATTTATCGTATTGAGGTTGCTAAAAAAGAACTTTCAACAAGTGATCGATCAATCAGTTGAAATCTCTGTCAGAGCGGGATTCAATGATCCAAATTATTTTAGTAAGAAATTTAAAAAAGCAACTAGTTATACGCCCAAAGAGTATCGAAAAATTTATCGTGGGAAAGCTACCGTGATCGATTCAAGACTTGAGTTTTGAGTATTAAAAAAAGTAGAGTAGCTTGCGTTGAATTGATCAGCGAAAAAATGGCTTCTATGCGATGCGTATTTGGTTACTTTTTCATAGGTAAGAAAAGCAAAAAGGTCTTGCATGCAAAGGCCTTTTTTTTACTTAAAAAAAACATTTTTGGATGAGCTGATAGAAACCAATAACAAATGATAAGGTTTGATGTTTTTGTGAATCAACTGATAGGTGGTATAATGAGAGCGGATTCGTTAATGCAGCTTATCAAAGAAAAGAGGCAAGAAAATGGCGAACAAAATGGTGTTTATAAATTTGCCTGTCACTGATATCAAACGTGCAACCTCCTTTTATGAAGCGTTGGGATTTGTCAAAAATGAAGAGTTCTCAAACGAGACTAGCAGCGGGATGGTTTGGAGTGAATCGATTTGGGTGATGTTGTTAGAACATGCGTTTTATCAACAGTTTCTGAATGGCAGACGTATTGCGGATACGAAGAACACAAGTGGTGCATTGATTGCGTTTAGCTTCGATACTCCAGAAGAAGCGAAGAATTTTGCGAAGATTGCAGAAGAAAATGGCGGTCAATCGTTCCAAGTTGACATGGGTATTCCAGAAGACATGATGGTCGGTTATGAAATCGTTGATCCCGATGGCAATCAGCTTGAATCAGCATGGATGAATGGCTATTAGCAAAGTGATCGTTTAAATAAAAAGTAAAAAAGTGGTTCAGTATGCAGTTCCTTCAAGAAGTTAGGCTTTTGTGCTAACTTTTTGAGGGCTGTTTTTTTTGACGGGATTCTTGAGTTTTGTAAGATTGATCAGTCCCCTTTGTCTAAATGCTAAAAAAGAGGTATGATACAAGAAAAAGGAGTGGAGACGAAGTGAAATATTCAACCAAATACAGCGACGCCATTCACATCCTCGCTTATATCCACCTCTTTAAAGGAACTGATTTATCAAGTGATCGGATCGCCCAGAGTGTTGAAACGAATCCTGCCTATGTTCGCCGGATTATGAGTGATTTACGGGTTGCTGGATTGATCGAAAGCCAAAGAGGAAAACCAAACCCTAAACTAACGAAGGAACCAAATGAGATTTCTTTGTTAGACATTTATGCGAGTGTTGAAAAAGATCACCATCTTTTACATGCAGACAAAAAAACCAACCCCAACTGCTTAATTGGGGGGAATATTCAAGGGGTATTAGAAGAAACCTATGATGTGCTGCAAAAGAAAATCGAGCAGGAGATGAGTGCCATCTCGTTGCAATCAATCATTGAAGGCATTCGAGGAGAAGCCAAACAGTAGATTGAACGGACACAACACAGTAAAAAGAACTTTCACCTGCTAAGCAATTTCTTGACAGGAAAGAAAGTTTCTTTTATACTCTAGTTGTAACTTGATTAGTAACAACTGTTTTAGTCAAACAAAAGATGAGGAAGGATGATTATCATGAAAATCGGTGTTATTGGCGCAACAGGAAATGCAGGTTCAGCTATTTATCAAGAAGCAGTACAGCGAGGACATGAGGTGACTGCTATCGTTAGAAATGAAGCTAAAGCCAAAGAACAATTTGGTGATACAGTCAAAACACTTACAAAAGATGCTTTTTCGTTAACAGAAGGAGACCTCGACGGGTTTGACGTGTTGGTCGATGCGTTTGCGACAAGTCCTGACCAAGCGTACTTGCATGTGGATCTGGCAACAAAATTGGTTCATTTGTTTCGAGAAAAGGACACACGCTTGTTCTTCATTTTAGGAGCTGGTAGCTTGCTCAATGAAGCGGGCGAACGCAATCTTACCGAATTGAAAAAAGCCCCAGGAAGTGAAAGCTGGATCGCGATTCCAGAAAACCAGTTAGATGAGTACCTCTTTTTAGAAACAGTCAAAAATGTCCCTTGGGTTGGGGTTTCTCCTGGAAACGTCTTTCAAGAAGGACCAGCTAAACCAGCGATTTTAGGGAAAGATCACTTGCTATTCAATGACCAAAAGGAATCAGTAACATCCAGTGGTACGTTAGCCAAAGCAATCCTTGATGAAATCGAAACAGTGCGACATGAAAATACTCGTTTTACTGTGATTGATGCAGAGTAGTTCAGCGATGATTGAGAAGGAGAACCCAATCGATCAAGATCGGTTGCTGATAAAGGTTAGTAAGTAGACTGATTCAGGCGACTTCTCTTTATTCACAATTTTTGTTTCCAGTACCCAGCAATTTAGACGAGACAAATCCTCTGTGTTTGCTTATAATCAAGGACAGAGGTGAGAAAATGAATAAAAAAATCGAAGCGTATGAATTGATGCTTCTGCAATTAAAAGGGTTATTAGAAGCGGAGAGTAATTGGATCGCCAATCTAGCCAACTCTTCTGCTTTACTGAATGAAACATTGGAAGATACAGTATTTGCCGGCTACTACTTATTTGAAGAAGGCGAACTGATCTTAGGCCCATTCCAAGGAAGAGTATCTTGCACCAGAATCACATTAGGCAAAGGGGTTTGTGGGGAATCAGCGGAGAAAAAAACCACATTGATCGTACCCAATGTCAAAGAACATGAAAATTATATTTCTTGTGACTCAGCAGCAATGTCTGAAATCGTAGTTCCCATGGTAGCTGGTAATCAGCTGCTTGGCGTGTTGGATATCGATAGTGGAAAAACAAACAGCTATGATGCGATCGATCAGAAATATCTGGAAGAATTTGCGGCGTTATTGGTAGCAAGTCGCCAATAAAACACTTGTTTTTTAATATTAACGTAAAAACAACATAATGTTTAAAACGAAGCGTTCATTGGATTATGAACGCTTTTTTTAGTTATTATTTACAAATTACGGGCATATTGCTTTATTTAATTAAAATTAGATGATAATATGATAATACAATTAGAAAAATGAATTTTTAAGGAGAGAATTATGGAAGCAGAAACAATTGTATTAGGTAAAGCATATGAATGTAAACCAGTTGGCTTACAAAGCCGTGTGATCGGTGAAGTGGTCAGAAAAATGGAAAGGTGTGTCGTATTAAATGTGATTCGCTATGATGGAATCGATCATGAAGATATCGAAGAACGTTGCGGACGAGTAGTTGCAAAATACAATGAGATCTATCAACCAGCACTAGTTGAGTGCTTTTTTAGCTGATCCATTGGTAATCACCCAATCAAAATAAAATGAAACCATGCACGTAAACCAATTCCCTTAAAAAAAGGGGCTGTTTCTTGGAAGCAGCCTCTTTTTTGATTCTTCGACACAGCTGCGTAGAAAAATACATGCTATAATGGGCGAGAAACTAGCAGAAAGCAGGGAGCAAAATGGAATTAGAAAAAACGGTCATTGATGACAAACAGATGCTTTTTGAATTGCCGCAGGAAGCAGGGCAACTGCAAATTGTTAAAGGAAAACTTATTGAAGCAAAAGACAATACCGTCCTCTTAGCCATAAAAAAAGGCCAATTACTATCAGTAACAGATGAGAAAACATTTGATGACAAGCAAGAATATGACCGCTTAATAATCCTTACACCACCTTGGGAGATCATGGCTCCATACTTAGCGGCCTACTACCAAGAGAAATACCAACTGACCAACGCTTCCAACGCACCTATCGTGATTCCACAGGAACTGCAACAAGGGGTCGCTGTTTGTGCGGAACCATTTGATTGCTTGATCGATTTTCTGGGTTATGTATCCACCAGCAAAAAGGAAACGAAAGAGGTGAAAAAGGGGGGCAAACCTCGTCATAAATGGTCAAAAGAATTACAAGATGAACCCTTTATGGTGGATTATCAAGGAAGTACAGCAACGGTCTATTGGCAGAAACGCAACGAGGTTCGAATTGAAAAAGGCGCTACCTTGCGTCAAGAGGTTCCTTTGAACAAAGACGGCTCGGTGGGCTTTTCAGCTCGATTAGCAGAAAAGATACGGCAAGAGAATCAATCAGCGATCAAAGAGGGACGAACGATTGAAGACGTCGTATTAAAAAGTGTCAATGAGGTCGGCATGTTTCTTTACTATGGGGGGACCAATGGCTGGCTTCAATTAAAAGATCAGCAAGGAAGAACCCTGAACGAGCGAACGGTGGAATAGAAAAGAGAGATACTGAACAAGAAAGCGATCCACCAAAGCGAACGGAATCAGCTTTGGTGGATCGCTCGTATCGTTTAACTAGGAGTAAGCTCTTCATCAATCAAGACAAATTCTTGGCCGGTCTTGGACAAAACAAGGCTCGGTTTTGCAGTTCCTTCCTTTTCTGCTCGATACGCATCTCGGTGCTTTTGCAGATGTTCGGGGCGTTTTAACCAAGCTTGAAAGGCTTTTTTCTCAGTCCATTTTGACACTAACTGGAAAACGAGGCTGTCTTTTGATTCTGAAAACCAAGCTTCAGCAGAGTGACACCCAGCAAATGTTTTCATTGAGGCTGTATCTTTTTTCATTTTAGCTAGAAAGATGTCTTTGCCTTCTGGAATGACTTCAAACGCAACGGTACGGATATACATGAAATTCCTCCTTGCTGTGAGTGATTTCATTTAGTATAGCCCTAATTGAGAATCATTGTCAATTAGCATTGAGAATTTGTACGTTTGTATCGATTTTTGCTTTTTGATTAAATCCTTCAAAAGCCTTGAACAAATGAAAAAAGTACGTATAATTAATATACGTACTGAAGAGTCTGAAGAGTATTGGAGAAAATGGATACTTGGGGAAGTCTTTCTTTTCTCACGTGCAATACTCTTCGTTTGTTTAGTGTACCACTCCCATTTTAAAATAGATACGTTTTTTTTACTTTCTGAGGAGATTTCTTTTATTCCTTGAGTTGAAAGGCAAAAAAGTGGGAAGGTTCTGAGAAAGCGCTATGAAGACGAAATTTGTGTCTTCTTTTTTTGTATGAAAGGTAAGGAAAATTAGGAAAGTTTTTTATCCATTTTACCTGCGAAATGATGTATAAGAGAGTAGCCAAAGTACTGATCACTAGAAGATCAGTACTTTTTTGTATGCTTTCTTGGCACGACTCCTGTCAACGATATTCAGCATAAAGTCACACTTTTCTACTTTTTACATTCAGAAGAGCGCTTCTGACACAACCATGTAACCTCTTACATTTTTTAGTCGAGTTAAATTGACAGGCTGCATAAACATGCGGTAAACTCGGTACAACAAACAGAATTTTTTGAATTATCTGAATGTTAGAAGGGGATGAGTAGAAATGGGGAAACGTAGCAAATATGCAGTATCGCTTGTGTTACTAGGCAGCTTCTTTTTAGCAGCTTGTCAAAATGGCGCGCAAGAAAACGAGACGGATTCATCAGCAGCTTCTTCTGCAGAGCAAGTGATCAATGTGCAATTTTCAACAGAGATGGGCAGTGCCGATATTTCTTTAGCAACCGACTCTTATAGCTTTATTACTCTGAACAATGCTTATGAAGGCCTTTATCGCTTGGATGAGAACAATGTTCCTGTAATTGCTGGGGCAAGTAAAGACGCTGAAGTCAGTGAAGATGGCCTGACCTATACCATTTCACTGCGAGAAGAGGCAAAATGGTCCAATGGTGATCCAGTTACAGCGGCTGATTATGTTTTTAGCTGGCAGCGAACCGTTGATCCAGCTACAGCTTCCAATTATGCCTATATGCTAGCACCCGTTAAAAATGCATCTGCTATTTCAGATGGCACGCTAGATAAAAGCGAGTTAGGGATCGAAGCAGTCAATGATCATGAGTTGAAAATCACGTTAGAAAAACCAACACCTTACTTTTTATCTTTACTGGCTTTTCCAACCTTCTTCCCACAAAACGAACGTGTCGTGGAGGAATTTGGTGATCAATACGCCTTAACAAGTGAAAACGCGGCGTACAATGGACCATTCCTATTGACCAATTATGCTGGCCCAGGCACCGATATCCAGTGGTCATTGGAAAAAAATCCGGATTATTGGGATGCCGATTCAGTCAAACTTGAAACAGTTAATTTCGATGTCGTGAAAGACTCATCGACTGCTTATAACTTGTACGAAAGCGGACAAGCCGATGACATTATTTTAAGCGGTGAATTGGCGATGCAGAATGTGAATCATCCTGATTACATTGTTCAGCCTAGTGCAACCACTCAGTATTTAGAAATGAATCAAGCACCAGAAGATTCGCCTTTTCGAAATGCAAATTTGCGCCAAGCCATTTCTTATAGCATGAATCGGCAACAAATCGTTGAGAATATTTTAGGCAACGGCTCATTACCGGCTGTCGGTTTTGTTCCTTCTGACCTAGCTTTCAATCCAGAGACAAAAGCTGACTTTGTTGAGGATGCGGCAACCACGTTAGCCTTTGACGAAGAAAAAGCCCAAGAGTATTGGGAAAAGGCCAAAGCTGAGCTGGGGATCGATACGTTGTCTTTCGAGCTGCTGACCTCAGATACCGACCAATCGAAAAAAATGGCGGAATACATTCAAGGAACCTTGCAGCAAACACTGGATGGATTGACTGTCGAAGTCACAAATGTTCCTTTTTCTGTTCGTTTGGATCGTTCCAATAGCGGCGATTTTGAGATGGTCATGAACAATTGGATCGGTGATTATGCAGATCCAATCAACTTTTTAGAATTGTTCAAAAAAGACAGTTCCTACAATCGTGGGAAATGGTTAAATGATGACTACGACCAATTGATCGAACAAGCCTCCAATGAAAATGCCAACAACCCAGAAGCCCGTTGGGAAAATATGGTGGAAGCAGAAAAAATCTTAAATGAAGATTTGGGCATTATTCCGCTTTTTCAAAGTGCAGAAGCACATCTGCGGTCGCCTAAGATCAAAGGTCTCATCGTTCATAGTGTCGGTGCTGCCTATGACTATAAAAATGTGTTTGTCGAAGAATAAGTATAAAAATTGATTCTTTCATACATCTACTGACTGATGTAGTCAAACAGTACTGCAGAAAAGAGGAACGCGATTCGAGCGTTCAGCAACTTGAGAACAAGGAATACAGCCGTTCTTTATCTAGCAGTGAAGAGGAATGATTCATTCCAGCTAGATAAGAACGGCTTTTCTTTTTAGGGGGAACACCAATGAAAATCACAGCAGTTGAAACCAAACGAATTCCGATCCAGCTGAATGCACCGTTTAAAACGGCGCTCAGAGAAGTGCACGCCGTCGAAGTGATTCGA
The DNA here is from genome assembly GCF_002140615.1 of Enterococcus sp. 2G9_DIV0600. NCBI lineage: Bacteria > Bacillati > Bacillota > Bacilli > Lactobacillales > Enterococcaceae > Enterococcus > Enterococcus sp. 2G9_DIV0600. The sequence continues at coordinate 2,480,538 of NZ_NGLL01000001.1, read as the reverse complement.
GTGCTGCTTTCTTTTGACAATGGGATCGTTGGTATCGGAGAAGCAGCACCTACCGAAGTCATCACCGGTGATACAAAAGAAAGTATTTTAAAAGATATCGAAACGGTCTTTGCCCCCTTCCTGTTAGGCAGAAAGGTAGATGCGCAATTGTCGGTAATGGATGAGCTTCATGCGTTGATCCAGCATCATACGAGCCCTAAAGCGGCGATCGATATTGCATTGCATGATGCACTGGCTAAAGCAGCTAACTTACCGCTTTACCGTTATTTAGGAGGTTCTGTCAATACACTGACAACCGATTATACGATCAGTGTCGGCTCACAGGAGCAGATGCTGCATGATGCCCAAGCGAAAGTCCAGGCGGGATTTCGCTCCTTGAAAATCAAACTAGGGGCAGGAACGATCGAAGAGGAAGTTGCGAAAATTCGCCGCATCAATGAACGCTTGGCAGGAAAGATTCCCTTTCGAATTGATGCCAATCAAGGCTGGACCAAAGAAGAAGCGGTGCAGATTTTAGACCAATGGCAAGACATTCCGATCGAGTTTGTTGAACAGCCAGTAAAAGCCCATGATTTTGCTGGACTCAGCTATGTGACTGCTCGTACGACGATTCCGATCATGGCCGATGAAAGTCTTTTTTTCTATGAGGATGCCAAACGTTTGATTGCTGAAAACTGCTGCAATTATTTGAACATTAAATTGATGAAAAGCGGCGGGATCAAAGAGGGACAAAAAATTTATCAATTGGCAAAAGAGCATCAAGTGCCGGTGATGGTCGGTTCGATGATTGAAGGGTATGGGGGAATGGCTGCCGCCGCCCATTTTGCCTTAGGGATGAACGATGTCCAATTTTATGATCTGGATGTTCCTTTTATGTGGGAGACCCAAACGACTTACCCTGAAACGCAAGGGATTCTTCAGCGTCCAGGAAGCTTGAGCGTCACCGAACGCATCGGACTAGGAATCAACGAATAAACAGTTATGAGAGGAGCAAAGATGAAACAAATTGTTCAGGCTGGCTCTTCCTTCTTATGGAAGGAACCCAAAGAAAACAAAGTACTAGCAAAAATCAAAGCATTTCCTTTAGAAGCGCTGCACACTTTTTTGACTGATGAAGATACGATGCGGCTTTATAAGGAAAACTTAGTGGACTCCGAAGTATTATATGGGACGATAGTAGAAGTCATCACCCAAACGGATGGTTGGTCCCAAGTGATCATCTTGGATCAAAAAAGCAATAAACACCCGCTTGGCTATCCCGGCTATCTACCAAACGAGGTATTGAAGCCATTGCCACCAGACTATGCAACAGCTAAAAGAATGCTCGGCGTGACTGCCAAAGAAGCTTTGCTTGTTTTTGACTCAGCGACACGGATCGTTTCTTTTGGGACGATTTTACCCCTAGTTGGGGAAACCGCAGATTCCTATCGAGTGGCTACGCCTAATGGACCAGCAACGATCGCTAAATCCTTTGCTCAAGTCATTGTGGATACATGGACAAATCTGCCCGAGAAAATGATTGCACTAGCAGAACAATTTTTGAATCAGCCCTATGTCTGGGCAGGCATTAGCGGCAGTGGCTTTGATTGTTCTGGATTCATGTATTCGCTGCATCGACTTCATGGTATTTTGATCCCCCGAGATACGATTGAGCAAGCACAACAAGCAAATATCGTGCCTTACAGTCAGGCACAACCAGGGGATCTGCTGCTGTTTGCTTATGAAGAAGGAAAAGGCGAAGTCCATCATGTTGGGTTGTATTTGGGGGATGATGAAATGATTCATTCAAGAACACCCGGATCGCGGGTCATGAAAACCAAAATCGCTGGTTCTAATTATGAACCAGAACTAGCAGTTGTGGCGCGCTATTGGCAAGACAAACCAAATACACCAATTAAATCGGGCACATGAGTAATCCTTTACTGACTTTGAGGAAAGGAGCGTTTGATGACAAAAGATGACGTTTATTTAGAAATAAATCATATCCTAAAAAAATATCAAGCAACATTGGAAATGGGGTTATGGATTGGTACGCCAACGAAATGTCTTGTTGACTATCAGAGTCATAAGTCATTTCCAGCAGCAAGTATCAGTAAGCTTGTATTGTATGCCTATTACCTTGAACAAATCATCGAAAAAAAGATCGATCCCCAACAGGTAATTTGTGTGAGCCCCGTTGATCTGACAGGTGGCGCTGGGGTACTCCGTCTTTTTCCTCAGAAAAAAAGCTGGGCTATCAGTGAACTGCTTACAGCGATGATCGCCGTATCTGATAATACCGCCACCAATGTACTATTGGACTTAGTAGGGTTGCCCACACTTCAAGCATGGATCCAGGAGCCGGAAATCCAATTTGAACGGTATATGATGCGACCGATCAAAGACAAAGAGAACCGCTTGACCCCTTCGGCGGCTGCCAAACTACTACTAAGGTGTGTTAAACAAGAAGAAGCTGCCCTAGGATTTTCAGCCTTAAATCAGCAGCAATTTCAAGAGGGCATACCAGGGTCTTTTGCTGAAACAACGCATCCTGCGTGCCGCATTTTTAATAAGACAGGCCGTCTTGACCGCATCGAACACGATGTAGCGTATTTACAAGCCAATGAAACGACGATCATCATTGCGGCGTTTTCCTATGATAAAACCGGTAGTGGTCAAGGGATCAGTTGGCTAAGAGAAATTGGTCAAACAGTCTATCAGCAATATTTTTAAGTAAAATACGCTGCGTATCGATCCTCACTCAGAGGTACTCGATACGCAGCGTATTAATTATTTACGACGATAAAATCTCCCATATCATAGCGGTGCCGTGACTGAGAAAATTCAAAAGGCGTCCCATCCCCGAGATAAACCGTTTGTTCCACTTCTAAGATGGGATCGGTGGCAGCACAAGCTAAGTATTGCTGATCATAGGTATCTGCACGATCCGCTTTGATGCGACGGACAGATGTCCCAATCGAGGAGTGTAGCTGGTTGGTGATATAACCGTAGACCGATGAGTTTAAGACTTCCTCGGTAATCCCGGGAATGACATGAAGCGGCATGATGGTATATTCTAAAACAACGGGTATATCGTCAAACAGGCGCAAACGAACGATATCATAAATTTGTTGGTCACTGCGGATTTTTAGTTTTTCTTGTTCTTTCTCATCGGGAAAAAGAATGGCAAAAGAAATGATCTTGCTGGTGATCTTTCCTGTTTCCCCAAGACGTTTGGTCAATCCACGATTGATCTTGGCGTTGTAATCGAAGGTTGAATAGGCGTCGCTGATAAAGGTACCCGTGCCTTTTTTACCGTAAATAATGCCTTCCATTTGTAAAATATTCAATGCTTTTTGAATCGTCACGCGGCTGGTCTGATAATGGACAGCCAGTTCGGATTGTTTCGGCAATTTTTTCTCTTCTTCGTAAAACCCGTGATTGATTTTGCTCCGTAGATCGGCAGCGATGTCATGGTAGTTCGCCATTTGCTTCACCTCAAAATAATAATAAGTGATAAAACGAAGTATGTAAACTTGCAGCTTTACATACCTTGTTTTAAAGGCTTTTCCTGCGTTTACATTCTTCAGGAAATGAATTACATTTGTAATGTAATCGTTTTCTAACGATTGAAGAATAGGGGTATAGGAGGGAGTTTTATGCAAGGATTTATGGATCGACTCGCTGACGTTTTAGGAAAGTTTGCCAATAGGATCAACAATTTACGCTACATCATGGTCATTAAAAATGCCTTTGCTGCTTTGATTCCAGTAATCATTACCGGGGCATTTGGTACTTTGTTTTCAGCAATGGTTTTTGATGCTGAAAATGGATTGGCACAAATCGAGGCACTGCGCTTTTTAGAAAGTTTAAAACCGATCTCATCTGCGGTCAGTTATGTGACGTTGAGTTTCTTAACGATCTATGCAGTGTTTCTGATTGGGATTGAGCTAGCAAAATTAAATAAGATTTCGGGGGTCTTTCCAGGAATCATCGCCGTGATGTCTTATCTTTCTGTTAATCCAATGATCTTTGAATTTTTGCACGAAGATGCGACGGTGGTTGCTGAAAACGTGCTGGCTAAGCAATATACTGACACGAAAGGCCTATTTTTAGGCATGTTCGTTGCGATCGTTTCCATCGAGCTTTATGCGTGGTTAGGAAGACAAAAACGGCTGCAGATCACGATGCCTGATAGTGTTCCTGGGAATGTTTCGGCAAGTTTTTCGGCATTGTTTCCAACGATTTTCACCGTGACCATCATCGCCACCGCTGGTTTTGCTATCAAAGCACTCACAGGGATGTATGCTTACGATATCATCTACAATGTCGTCCAACGACCACTGGAAGGGATCGTCCAAGGATTGCCAGGTATCTTGTTGTTGATGTTTATCGCACAAGTTTTTTGGGTCATCGGGATTCATGGGAACCAGATGGTCAAACCCATACGCGAACCATTGTTGCTGGCAGCGATCGCTGTCAATACGGAAGCTTTTGAAGCTGGAAAAGAAGTACCCAATATTATTACGATGCCGTTTTGGGATATGTATATGAGTATGGGCGGCTCTGGGGTTACGATTGGGTTGCTGATTGCGATTTTGATCGTCGGCAAGCGGGAGGACATGCGCCAAATCACTAAATTGTCATTAGCACCTGGGATTTTCAATATCAATGAGCCAGTGATCTTCGGAATGCCAATTATGCTGAATCCCATTTTGGCGATTCCCTTTATCCTGACACCGTTAGTAACAGGAACGATTGGGTACGTGGCGACAAGTCTAGGCTTTGCCGCTAAAGCCGTGGTAATGGTCCCATGGCCGATGCCACCGATCGTCAATGCTTATCTAGCTACTGCTGGGGATATCGGGGCTGTGATCACGCAAGTTATCTGTATTGTCGTGGCAATTTTGATCTATCTACCTTTTGTTTTGGTAATGAATCGTACGACCAATGAAGTTGCATAAAGGAGTTTTAAAAAAATGGTAAAAATACCTGAAACATTTATTTTAGGGGCTGCTTCGTCTGCTTGGCAGACAGAAGGCTGGCAAGGAAAGAAAGAAGGGCAAGATTCGTATCTCGACCGCTGGTACAAAGAAGAACGCTTTGTCTGGCATAATGGCTACGGGCCGGCTGTTGCGACGAATTTTATGGAAAAGTTTTCAGAGGATGTTGAACTGATGCAGGAGGTTCATTTGACCCATTACCGAACATCGATCAATTGGGCGCGCTTCTTTACCGACCATGAACAGCTGATCGTTGATGAAGATTATGCTGCTCATATCGATCAGCTTATCGACCAATTGCTTGCGGCTGGGGTCGAACCGATGCTTTGTTTGGAACATTATGAACTGCCAGCTAGTTTGATGGATGCCTATGATGGCTGGAGCTCGCGGAAAGTGGTCGATCTATATACTCGTTATGCCGAAATCGCCTTCGAGCGTTACGGTGATCGAGTCAAACAGTGGTTTACCTTCAATGAGCCGATCGTTATTCAGACTCGTTGCTATCTCGATGCGATCCGCTGGCCCCATGAGCAAAACACAAAAAAATGGATGCTTTGGAATTATCACAAAGTATTGGCTTCCGCCCAAGCGGTGGCTGTCTATCATGAAAAGGGCTACGAGGGGCGCATCGGTTGTGTGCTAAATCCAGAAATGGTTTACGCACGCTCTTCCTCACCAGAGGATCAAAACGCGCAAAAAATGTACGATCTTTTTTTCAACCGAATCTTTTTTGATCCAATGGTTAAGGGGCATTATCCAGATGAACTTATCACACTTTGCCAAACCTATGACATCTACTTTGATCCGACAGAAGAAGATTTGGAAACGATCCGCACCCATACGGTGGATTTCTTAGGTGTCAATCAGTACTACCCGAAACGCGTGCGGGCACCACGATATCAATGGCATTCGGATACACCATTTCATCCAGAAATGTTTTATGAGACCTTTGATTTGCCAGGAAAACAAATGAATAACTCCCGTGGCTGGGAAATCTATCCGAAGGTCATGTACGATATGGCAAATTATCTTAAGGAGAATTATGGCAATATTCCATGGCTGATCACTGAAAATGGTATGGGGCGGGAAAATGAAGAACAGTATATGGATGCCACAGGTCAAGTCCAAGATGACTATCGGATTCAGTTTATTACCGAACATCTTTACTGGCTGCTAAAAGCCGTCGAGGAAGGCGCCAACTGCGAAGGCTATATGCTTTGGGCATTTACCGATTGTGTTTCACCTATGAATGCGTTCAAAAACCGCTATGGTCTTGTACGAGTCGAGCTAAATGAAGAACGGACTCGGTCATTAAAAAAATCAGCCGCTTGGTATCGTTCCCTGATTGATGAACGGTGGCTTCCATTTGAAGAAAAACCATTGATTCTGTAATAAAAACCCACGCCGATTTCCTCATCCTAAAGGAAATCAGCGTGGGTTTTCAGTTAAAAGGGTTGTTTATGAGGAGCAAGTTTCTCCCAGTCAAAGGTGACGCCAATCCCTGGTTCTTCTGGTGCAATCGCACATCCATCGGATGGATCGATCACTAACGGTCTCGTGGTGTATTGATCGATTGGGAAACTGTGCATTTCGAGATACCCAGCATTAGGCATCGCTGCTAGTAGACTAACGTGCAATTCTTGCATGCCATGTGTAGAAACAGATAAGTTACTTGTTTGTGTTAAGGCAGCAATTTTCAACCAGCCGGTGATCCCACCGCAATTGGAAGCGTCGGGTTGCGGAAAATCGACATTGCCATATTTGATCATATGAGCAAATTCGATAGGGGTGCGCAAGTTTTCTCCGCCTGCCACCGCAATTTGCCCTTCTTTAGCGATACGAGCGTAGCCTTCGTAATCTTCGGGGATCGTTGGTTCTTCAAGGAACAAAATGTCATAAGGCGCCATCAGTTTGGCGGCTTTGATCGCCTTTTCAACAGACCAGCTCATGTTGGCATCCACCATAAAGACAACATCGGGACCAATCAATTCTCTGACCGCTTTTATGCGAGCAATATCTTCGGCAAGTGTTTTTTGTCCCAATTTGATTTTGACCGCTTTTAATCCCATGTCTAAATATTTTTGATTATTGGCTAAGAGTTTTTCAAGAGGAAAGTTTAGATCAATCGCACCACCATAGCATTTTACTTTGTTGCTTGCGCCGCCTAAAAGTTTGTAGAGGGGTTCTTGTGCTTTTTTCGCACGTAAGTCCCACAAGGCGATATCACAAGCCGCAATGGCGAAACTTGCTAAACCGCCTCTGGCAACATAGTGGATTCCCCAGTTCATCTGATCCCACAAGGCTTCCACACATGCTGGATCTTTCCCTAAAAGGATCGCTTTTAGTTCTTTATCGATCAGTTTGGCGATCGATTCGCCACCGAAGCCACCAGTATACGTATAGCCGACCCCTTCACGTCCATCATCAGTAACGATCTTGACGATAGGCACTTCAAAGTGGGTGTGTAGGCCGTGTTTTGCGTCTTCCATGATTTCCGGAAGCGGAATCCGATAATACGCTGTTTGAACATCTGAAATTTTTGCCATAAGAAATCCTCCTCAACATTAATGTTCACGTGTGCATTCTAGATTGTTAACGTTTGCATAATCATGTTAGCATGAGAACACTCGATTGACAAGACAAAATCACTCAAATTCAATACTTAAGAAACAGAAATGCTTCTTTTTTACGAGTTCATTCAGTTAGGAGAGAAGGTAAAGGGATCGAGAATATAAATAGAAATAGGAAAGATGTTATTAGAAATGAATTGAAATCCCTATAAATTGTCATAAAAAGTCATTTTTTTTATGATTTTTGGACATATTTATTGAATAAAAATCATTTTCGTATTATTATTAAAGTAACAACGAGCAATGAAGAGTACTGGGGCAAATGAAAGCTTGGGGAAGTCTTCCATTTGAACTACCTAGTACTCTTATCTTTCTTAAACGACGAGAAAAATACAAGCGAACGACTGAACTTTTTTGGTTCAGTCGTTCTTTGTGTTTATTGAGGTGCGCAATAGGGATGACTAGATTATGAAGCAAAGGGTTTCTCTTATTTGACGAAGAAATAATCATTTTCGTTTAAAACCGTACGAGCTTGTTCTACTTGATGTTCCTTGATTAAAATGTAATCAGTATTGAAGGTAGAAAGAGCAAAGATACTAATCGATTCTTCGGCTAGAAGGGAAGAGATTCTTGCAATGATACCGATCATACTGAAGTCCAATACACCGATTATTTTAATGGCTTTCCATCCATCCTCTCTGTTTATCGCTTCAGAAGGGACGTTGGTAGTCGGCAATACCAAAGAAAGTTCTTCTGAGGTCTGGGCAAAAAATAGTGGGACGATCTTCAGCATCGAAGGATCGATATTCTTTACTTGGATGACAGAAAACGAGGGTTCTAATAAGGTCAATTTCATCTAATCACGTCCTACGTTTGATGCTTTCATCATATCAAATGGGAAGAACGAAGGGAACAAGCTGTTTAACATTTTCAATTTTAACCCAAAATAGCAAAGGGAACGATAGTCTATAGCTTGATAGGAGCTTAACATATCGTTCTTGTATTAAACTTTTCTTCGCGTTTTTAACTCACCAATCTGATGTTCCATTTTTTCGAGGGAGCTACCAAAGTCTGTGAGAAAAACATTGAATAATATGGAGCAGGCATGATAATCTCGGATGATTTTCTGCTTATTCGTGGGTCTTTTTTTGTCACTGAAAAATTTTTCTAATACACAGAGCGGCTCTTGCCAAGATCTTAATTGCTCCAAAGTATCTCCTAAACGATACATGTCCTGGTAGCTAATTTCTTTTACCGGCTGCTTATTACTCGTCTTAATACCTATCTTTTCTATTTCTTTCAACGTAACGCCTCCATTCTGATTTTATTGATGTTTGTATAGACACCACTTTTAATCCTATTTTACTATATGATGTCTCTAGGAACAACATCTGTTTGCAGAAAAGGTGGGAATACATGAACAGAAGAATAGAAATAGGCTTAAAAGAGCTTGTAAAAAGCAGAGGAATTTCTCTAAGAGAGTTAGCACGCTTATCGGACATTGAACCTTCGATTATTAATAAGCTGGCAAATGGAAAACGAGAGAAAGTTTACCTTCAACATATTGAAAGAATCGCTAATGCATTAGAAATTGACGATATTTCAGAAATTATCAGACTCACGAAAAAATAACTTTTTGAAAAGTAGGCTAAGGCAAAAAAGAGAACACTTAGAATATCGTAATCACACTGTAACGACGCGACTATTCTAAGGTGTTCTTTGTTTTTACATCCTATAGAAATCAGAGAAGGCGACACAGAAGGATTTAGGAAGCACGCCAGCGGACGGCATCACCTCAAGCCCATCACTTTTCGAAGTGGTGGACTTTTTTGCGTGCTTTTGAAAAAACTATTTAGAGTGGTAGTCAAATAGTGTCACATACTGGCACAAGTAAAAAGCCAAAACCCTGTAAAATCAAGGTTTTGGCTCTTAGTGTCACTTACTGACAGTTTAAAATGGAGATGGCGGGAGTCGAACCCGCGTCCAAACATATTGCTACCTAAAAATCTACGCTCATAGTCAACTCATTTGAAGGTTCGCTTTACAGATTGCCGAGTGACAGGCAGTCTGTATCGCTAGTCTGATGAGCTCTTTTTTATCTTACAGACGGAAAGATAAAACGTATCCCACTTAGAATAGGACCCTTACTCGAGCACATGGGCGATGCCGAGAGGATCTACGCTAACTGTTTTTAGGCAGCTAAAGCGTAAGAGTTTTCGTTTTTAGCAGTTATATTTAACTGTAACGTTTTAACGTAGACGTAACCTACGAAGCGCAATTCAGGCTCAACTATGCCTGTCGAATCCGTAACATCCCCTCGATAAAAGGGGTATCGCTACCATTCACTAGTATACCATATTTTTGTTCATGTGCAAAGGATCAGATCAAGTCAAAGTGTTTCAGGGCGTGCACGATTCCGCCTTCGGTATTTTTCAGGGTAACGAAATCTGCCAGCTCTTTCAACTCTTGAATCCCATTTCCCATGGCAATTTTGTGGTCACAGGCTTCTAAAAGGGCGAAATCGTTGCTACCGTCTCCGAATCCGAAGGTAGGTACATCTTCTAGACCCAACAATTCTACCAAGGTTTTTACGCCAGTCCCTTTAGAGGTGCCAGATTTTACGACATCGATCGAAAAAGGCGTATTACGATAGAAAGTTAATTCGGGAAAACGCTCATGATAATAAGCATCGTTGCCGACACCTAAAACCAACAACATGTTGGTCCGGTCCGTTTCATAATGCAGAGGATCGATTTCTGGGAGAGGGCTACGGACGTAGTTGTATGCACCGACCATTTCCTCGGTGTGACCAGTCGCCCAATAGCCTTTCTCATTGTAATAACACAGCTCATCACCATTGTCTTTGACAGCTTGGTACATTCGTGCGCAAAGCTCAGGTTCTAGAGTATCAGAAAAAACTTCTTTGCCGTCAATGCGAATAAAGGCCCCGTTCATGACGATGTTTGAGGTGATCCCAGCTGCTTCACGAATGGCGGTAACTTCAGGTTCGGTTCTTCCCGTTGCAATGATCGGCAGTACTTCGTTTTTTCGCAATATCGCCATCGCTTCAGCAATTTCCGAAGTGATTTGCGAGTGTTCATCTAAAAGCGTACCGTCAAGATCAAAAAATGTTAATGCTTTATAGGTCATGTATCTTACTCCTAAGGTTTATAGTCATAGTCCACTCACAATCTTATCAAAGATTGAAAAAAAGGCAAACCTTTATGAATAATCGGTGAAGTTGTTGGTAGAAGAAAGAAATTCGAGTATACTATAGGAAGAATGGAGTGAAACGATGATTTTTTTAGTAATTGGCAGCATTTTTTTCTTGATTGGTCTCACTTTTTTTCTTTTTCCATCAAAAAAAATGAACCTTATTTATGGCTACCGTTCCTATCTGGCAAAACAAAATGAACGAAATTGGCGACAGGCCCAAAAACTATCTGCCCGATTCTTTCTGCTTTTTGGCGGAATCATGGCGCTCATTGGGTTTGTCTTGAAATGGCAAGAATGGACCAACTTTTTTCTAATTGAAATGATCGCGATCCCTTGGTTCATCGTGCCGATCTTTGGCCTGATCGAAGAGAATCTGCAACGATTTGATAAAGAACATAGAGGTGAAGAAAATGAATATATTAATGATTGAAGACAACGAATCTGTTTCTGAAATGATGCAAATGTTTTTCTTGAATGAAGGATGGGAAGCAGTGTTTAAGTACGATGGCAAAGAAGGACTTGAGGCCTTTGCTGCTGAACCAGAAAAATGGGATATGATCACCCTTGACCTGAATCTTCCTTCCATGGACGGCATGATGGTGGCACGCGAAATTCGTAAAATCTCTAGTACAGTCCCTATTATTATGTTGACGGCCCGTGATTCAGAAAGCGATCAAGTCATTGGATTAGAGATGGGGGCGGATGACTATGTGACGAAACCCTTTAGTCCATTGACCTTGATTGCACGGATCAAGGCACTACACCGCCGCAGTGAATTGGTTGACAAAACAACACCTGAAGCTTCCGATGCCACCTTTGATATTGTCACCGATCATTTCAAAATGAACACAAAAACACGGGAAGCCTATTTAAATGGTCAACCCATCGATGGGTTGACGCCGAAAGAATTTGATTTGCTTTATACGTTAGCGAAAAAACCGCGACAAGTATTTTCGAGAGAACAGCTGTTAGAACTGGTTTGGGATTACCAATACTTTGGCGATGAACGGACCGTCGATGCACATATCAAAAAACTAAGACAAAAAATTGAAAAAGTGGGGCCACAGATCATTCAAACCGTCTGGGGCGTTGGGTACAAATTTGATGATGCGGGTGCTGCTTAATGCGCTATCTGTATCAACAGCTGATTGCATTTTTTGTGGTGATCTTCGTGATCTTGATGACGATTGGTATTGCGTTTACTCAAATGACACGCCAAACGTTACAAGAACGGAATTATGAGCAGTTAATGGGGTATGCTTCGTCGGTCGCGACGATTTCGCAAATCAGTGACTCAGAATATTTACAGCAAAATATGACCCGGGATGGCTATCTACAGTATTCCTTGCGTTTGGCTGAGAATATTTTGAGCAACCAAGATATCTCCTTTGCTTTCTTTAAAAGTCCTGATGATATTATTTATCCACTAGATACCGCTCATGCTGTTGATTTTCCGATCTCTGAAAAAGACTGGCAATCCTTAGAAAATGGGGCGCGTCTACAACTGACCTCCGCCACAAATTTATACGGGGAAAAAGAACTGACTTCCTATGTGTTGATACCTTTTTCTGTCAATCGCACGGATTTTTACGGGGTAATGGTAGTTTCGCAATCGGCAAGCAGTATTTTGAATCTTGTCAGTGCCTTTAATCAAAACTTGTTTAAAGTTTGTTTGATCTCGATCGTTGTCTCATTATTGATCAGTTACCTTTTTGCTACGTTCCAAGTAAGGCGGATCAATCGCATGAAACGGGCAACCAAAGAAATTACTAATGGCAATTTTGATATTTTCTTGCCGGTGCATAATCGGGATGAATTTGATGAATTAGCCGAAGATTTTAATTTAATGACGAAATCCTTAAAAGAATCCCAAGAAGAGATTGAACGGCAAGAAGAACGTCGTCGGCAATTTATGGCGGATGCTTCTCATGAGATGCGTACCCCATTGACGACTATCAATGGCTTATTGGAGGGCTTAGAGTACAACGCAATTCCTGAGAATCAAAAAGACAATGCGATCCGCTTAATGAAAAATGAAACCAATCGCTTGATTCGATTAGTCAACGAAAACCTTGACTACGAAAAAATCAGAACCAATCAAATCTCGATGGTCATCAAAAAATTTGATGCGACGCAAACTATCAAAAATCTACTGACGCAACTGGAGAGCAAGGCAGAAATCGCCAAAGATGTGTTGATTTTAGAAACAACAGAGCCAATTGACGTCTACGCGGATTATGATCGGTTTGTCCAAATTATGGTCAATATTTTACAAAATGCGATCCAGTTTACGGAAGATGGAGAAATTCGGGTTCGAATCGAAAAAGGTTACTTGGAAACGATCATCGAAATCAGTGATACAGGAATCGGCATGTCTGAAAAACAAGTCAAGAATATTTGGGATCGTTACTACAAAGTTGATCCTTCCCGTAAAAACCGTCAATTTGGTGAATCTGGTCTGGGACTATCGATCGTTGAACAGCTCGTACGCCTGCACAAAGGAAAGATCAGTGTAGAAAGTGAACTTGGCAAAGGCACGACCTTTAAAATCTCTTTTCCAGATATCGACTTAAATGAAGAATAAGGAATCGTCCGGCAGCAATTTGCTTAGCCGGTCGATTTTTTTGCGTTTTATTGGCAGCATTTCAAACAAAAAGCCTTGCTTTTGCAAGCAAGGCTTTTTGTTTGAGGACTATGTAAACTATAGATAAGTGGTATAGGGCGTATGGGCAAAGCATTCGTCTTCATGGATCAAATAGATGGCAACAGCAAATTGTTCGGCGATTTCTTGGCACAAAGGCAGCAGGATTTGGACCTCTTCTGTTGTTAATGTGCTCAAGACATTTTCGATTAAAAGGGTTTCTCTTTCTGAAAGTAACGCTAAGAGCAGTTGAATTTTGATTTCCTCAAAGGGGGTTAACTCTGTCCGCTCTTTTTTTAAAGCTGATAAGGGAAGCTGAACATAAGGCAGTACACTCTCTAAATCGTCCCCTTTTTTATTTGCAAGAGATACATTATCCATCACGGATAAAAAGGGAACGGAGGGCCATTGAGCACGAATCAAGATTGCTTTTTTTTGTGAAAGCAGCAAACTTAATTCAGAAGTTTTTGTTTCATTGTCTTTCGAAACATAATAGAAACCAATTGATTTCGTTAGCTGAGTTGGTTTTTCCATTGTTTTTTCCTCCAATACAGACTATGTCCGCTGGCAATCAAACCAGTAAAACCGGTCACAGCGGCAAGCAAGACGACAAGTGTGTGGCGTGTGCTTTCAAATAAAATAGCAAGCCAAGTGGTGCTGTTCAAATCGACATTTTGGACCAGAATTTGACTATTTTGCGGAATCGTAATGGCGAATTCTTGTCCAGGAAGACTTTGGACAGCCTCCCAAAAGTTATCAGAAGCACGCTCTCGATCAAGGGCAATGATATGCCCACTAAGTAATTCCCGCTGGAAATAAGGCTGGAAGAGTAGCAATAACACAAAGGCGATCACAGCGGCTGCTAAGAGCGGTAAGAGCATTTCAATGATCTGCATTGCTACCCATTGTCTGGTGGTAGCGCCACTTGCTAACCAAGCAGTGTATTCCGAGCGTTTATATAGTTGGTAGTAAACTTGAAAGCCGATAAAGACCAGCGTAAAGGCGCTGAAAATCAAATAGAACAGTTGATGATAGATCGTCGTAACCGGTTGGATCTCTTCGGCTACTTTCGTTTGCAGATCTTCTGTCGCTAAGAGATCTCTTGTCTGAGCGATCACTTGATCCATCGAGTAGATCAAGGCAAACGTCACGATCAAGCCAATTACGGCAAAGAAGGATACAAGCGTATAAAGCACCATGGCTTTTTTATGATAAAAAATGCTAGCAATCGCAAAATGTATAGTTTTCATCTAATTCACCTCATCCTAGTACATAGTATAAAAGGGGAGTTTGAATAAAGTATGAAGTTCTTGTAGTAAAATATCGAAGCTAAAAAAGTGGCGAGAAAGTTCGACGTTTTCCTAACAAATAGCGCAAAAAAATCCAGCAAGGCAGGCGCCTTACTGGATTGATCATTGGTTGTTCTTACTTTACTCGCCGCTATCTTGTTCCATCATCTGCTGGTATTCTTGGAAGGTTTTCGTTTGGTACAGATCGACAGTCGATTGATTATCGTTTTGAGAAAAGACACTGGTTGAATCACTGCCTAGATTCTTTTCGATATCCATCATTTGCTGAAGGGCATCTTTGTAATTATAGGTCGAAGGATCAACTTCTTCTAGACCGCTCTTCGCGTAGAAACGTAAGAGATCACCATTGTTGATCTGATCAGAAACCGAAAGCTGTTTGTCGACTTTGGCTTTCCATTCATCGACTTTGGCTTGCAATTCATCGGATGGATCGTTGATCGGCATGCCGGTACGATTGTCATACAATGTACTGCTATAGTAAGTGTAGTCTGGTGTCACAAAGTCGCCATCACGGAAGGCAACCAGTTGTTCATTTTGATCAGAGAATAAATCTTGTCCCAGTTGAATATAGTTCGATGTATCCACACCCAGTAAGTGCAATAGGGTTGGCAATGCATCAACTTGACCGCCATACGTATGATTGATGCCGCCATTTGATTGTCCTGGAATATGAATCATATAAGGGACACGTTGTAACGACGCATTGTCAAAGTTTGTCCACGTAGAACTTGTTTTTCCAAGCAATTCTGCTAAGTTACGGTTACGAGAATTGGAAATTCCGTAATGGTCACCATATAAAACGATGACGGAGTTTTCGTACAAGCCACTTTCTTTCAAGTAATTGAAGAACTCTTCCACGGCTTTATCCAAATAATTCGCGGTTGCGAAATAGCCATTGATCGTTTGATCAGAAGTGTTCGCTAGCGGGAAGCCGCCTTCTTCATTGGTAAATTCAGAATAAGGGTAGTGGTTAGAAACCGCAATGAATTTTGAATAGAACGGTTGTTGCAGACGTTCTAAGTATTGTACCGATTGTTCAAAGAACGGTTTGTCATGCAACCCGTATTGGAATGAATTTTCATCATTGACATCATAATAAGAAGCGTCAAAGAAATAATCATAGCCAAACCGTTTGTAAGTTTCATTTCGGTTCCAGAAGGTACCAGTATTTCCGTGGAAAACGGCACTGGTATAGCCTTGCGTTTGACCTAAAATATCTGGTGCTGCTTCAAAGGTGTTTTTCCCACCCAGTTGAGTGAATAACGCTCCTTGATTCAATCCAAACAGGGAATTTTCGAATAATGTTTCGGCATCACTGGTCTTCCCAGCTTTTACTTGGTGGAAGAAATTATCAAAACTAAAGGTACTATCGCTATGGTATAAACTATTGATAAACGGCATGACTTCATGTTCCACGCCATCTTCATCTTTCAATTTATAATCGATCAAGAATTGTTGAACACTTTCTAAGTGAATATAAATGACATTCTTGCCTTTTGCGATACCAAACAGATCATCATTTGGTTCTGCGTAATGTTCTTTAACATAGCTCTCTACTTCGTTCATGTCGTTGGGACTCGCTTCGGCACGTACTTGCGAAGCTTGATAAGTTTGTACGCCATCATAAACTGTAAAGGCATTGATCCCAAGATATTTGACTAAATAGTCACGAGAAAACGTTCGAGTAAGCAATTCAGGACGATCCGCTTCTGCTAAGAAAAGATTGGCAGAAAAGACCATAACAGCTAAGGTTGAGATCGCAAAAGCCATCCGTGCCCGCACAGGACGAGTGTCCATTTTGATTTTCTTCATTGAAAAGGCTGCAATCAGCACGATAAAGTCAATGAAATACAACACATCGTAGGGACGGAACAAGCGAATCGCGCTTTCTCCTAGACCACTTGCCACTTTTCCAACACCAAGCATAGTGTTGATGGTGATAAAGTCAGTGAATTCTCGATAGTATGAAACATTGGAGAACAAAAGCAAGGTCATCAAGAAATAAATCACAAGCATCGTGATATAAGCTGCTTTGGTTCTTCTTACGTACAATGCGATCGACAGCAGTAATAAGGTCGTTGCGATCGGATTGATGAATAAGATGAAGTACTGAATGCTGCTTTCAATCCCTAGGTGGAAGTCCACCATATAGGCAAAGATATTTTTTAGCCAAAATAATAGGGCTAATAGGAAAAAAAAGCCCATTCTTGTATTCACAAAGGTGGATACTTTATTTTTTTTCAAAGGAATCGTCCTCTCTTTTTCCAGTATAACCAGTACATTACGATTTTACATCACAGTACATTTTACTAGGCTGGGAAAGACGTGTCAAATGAATTCCTTGTCATGACGCGGAATTAAGTATTTCTTTACTTTCAAGAATACAGACAATACAGTCGCTTTTTGCTATACTAAAAAGGAGAATGAATGGAGCAGATGAACATGAAAATAAAACTAACGAAGCAAGGATCAGCGAAGCTTCGTAAAAAGAATCCGTTGATCCAACGAGAAGATCTTCAACAAGCAATCGAGACGAAGGAGTGGGTCACCTTTATTGATCAGGCCAACCATTTCTTAGGTGTCGGCTATCTTGGGGAACAAAATAAAGGGATCGGATGGGTCGTATCCTTTGAAGAAACAGTGATCGACCAAGCATTCTTTGCGCAACGCTTTGCAAAAGCAAAAGGCAAGCGTAGTGCTTACTATCAAGATGACCTGACAGATGCCTTTCGTCTGTTTAATGGCGAGGGGGATCAATTGGGGGGACTTACCGTAGATTTGTATGGCGAGTATGTCGTTTTTTCTTGGTACAATGCCACCCTTTATAAACATAAAAAAGCGATCGTGGCGGCTTTTCGTCAAATCTTTCCCGAGATCAAAGGGGCTTATGAAAAAATCCGCTTTGCGTCTGAACTGCCTGAATCAGCATGGGTCTATGGGGAAACGGCGCCTGAACCCTTACTGGTGAAAGAAAATGGCGTCACGTATGCGACGTATTTGAACGAAGGACTAATGACGGGCATCTTTTTGGATCAAAAAGAAGTTCGTGGCCAACTCGTCGATGGTTTGGCAGCTGGCAAGTCTGTTTTAAATATGTTCAGTTATACGGGGGCGTTTTCTGTCGCTGCTGCTGTCGGTGGGGCTACTCAGACCACGAGTGTTGATTTGGCAAAACGCAGTTTGGAAAAGACCCGCGAACAATTTTCAGTTAATGGCATTGATCCAGATACCCAGCGTATCCATGTCATGGATGTCTTCAATTACTTCAATTATGCCCGCAAAAAAGACTTGCGCTTTGATGTGATCGTCTTAGATCCGCCGAGTTTTGCCCGCAACAAGAAAAAAGTCTTCTCGGTTGCAAAAAACTATGGCGATTTAGTCACAGATAGCTTGGAGATTTTAGCGCCAGATGGTTTATTGATCGCCTCAACGAATGCGGCCAATCTGTCCTCGAAGAAGTTTCAAGAAATGATCGAAGCGTCATTAGAGAAAGCACATGTTCCTTATGAATGTATTCAAAGTTATCGTCTACCAGCTGATTTTGCGGTAGATAAGCACTTTCCAGAAGGTAATTATCTGAAAGTATTCTTTTATCAAATGAAAAAGGAGTGAAGGAGATGAGCCGATCAAAACCAGTAACGTTAGATGGGAAAACACCCCTGATTTGTGTCCCATTGATTGGAAAAACCAATGAGGAAATTTTAAAACAAGCCCTTGCTGCTGAGGAATCAGAAGCACAGATCATTGAATGGCGCGTTGACCATTACAAACATGCAGACGATCAACAAGCGGTCTTAGATGCATTGTCTCATATTCGCACGACTTTAAAATCAAAAGAGCTACTTTTTACTTTTCGAACCATAGAAGAAGGGGGCGAGCGGCCGTTCACGTTGACCCAATACAAAGAATTGTGTTTAGCTGCTGCTGATTCAGGCTTGATCGATTGGATCGATATCGAATTAGAGAAAGCTGAATTTTTAGGTCGCGGCTTTATTCAAGAAATCAAAAAGGCACAGGTAAAGCTGATACTGAGCAATCATGATTTTGAGAAAACGCCAGAAGATGCTGTGTTGATTTTAAAAATCGGCGTAATGAATCAATTTGGTGCCGATGTTGGCAAGTTAGCGATGATGCCCAAGCAAGTCCAAGACGTTTTACGTTTAATGGGGATCATTACTAAAGCTCGTGGCTTCAACCAACTGCCGTTGGCGATCATGTCGATGGGGGAGCTGGGGAAAATCAGCCGTGTTAGTGGGGCATTGACTGGTTCGGTCTTTACTTTTGCTTCGTTGCAAGGGGCATCAGCACCTGGACAAATACCGATCGAACGAATGACCAACTACTTACAAGAATTTTCACTCAATGAGTAAGACCAGCCAAGGCCTTCTCTTAGAAGAAACCAAAACAAAAGAGGGATAAAATGGCGAAGAAGAAACAAAAAACCAATGCGATCCGTCAAGTAGAACAACAGAAAATCGCCTATAACGAATACACCTATGAGTGGTCGGAAGATCATCTCGATGCGCAATCCGTCGCTGCGCAACTAGCACGCCCGCGAGCTATCTACAAAACGCTGGTGGCAGTGGGGAACAAAACAGGACCGCTGGTGGCTGTGATTCCTGGAAATAGAGAAGTGGATCTGAAAAAGTTAGCCAAAGTCAGTGGAAACAAAAAAGTAGAGATGCTGCATCTGAGAGATTTAGAAGAGACGACTGGCTATATTCGCGGCGGCTGTTCGCCGATCGGGATGAAAAAGCTCTTTCCTACTTATATTGATCGTGGGGCGCAGACACTGGAAGAAATCGTGGTTTCTGCAGGAAAGCGCGGGTTGCAGATGGGGCTTGCCCCACAAGCGTTGCAACAATTGACAAGGGCGGTCTTTGCCGATTTGTTGGCAACTGAACACGAATAAAAAATGGCTCTTTGTCAATAAGGACTGATGAGTTGTGCAAAATCAAATCTGGGTCAGAATGAACCACATTCTGGCTCAGATTTTTTGTTATCTCACTTTGATTAATTGATTGATCAAAAAGATTCTAATTCTCATGTTCTCGAATGATTTAAATCCGTAGGATACTCGTTTCATTGTCTTTATGTGGGTATTCTTCGCTTCTATTTTTCCATTGGAATAAGGATAGATCATTGCGTTGGTGATGCCTTCTTCATGGGTAAGAAGGTTTTGAAGCTTTTCCCGAAAGCTGTCATCTAACGTTTCAGGAAGTTCTGTCAATAAGGAGAAAAATAAGTCAGGGTCTTTGTCTCGAAAGGCTTCAACTAATTCATGAAAAAAGGGATACGCCTCCTTCAGGGGCGTAGAAAACTCAAGCAATCGATCAATCATCATTGCTTCAGTAAGAAATGGGTATTTTGGTGCTCGGAAACTTTTCCATGTTTTGTATTCATAATGGTTGATGTTTGCACGATTTTTTAGCAAAAAGCGCCAATTCTTTTTCAGTTTTTCTGCCTGGCTTTTCTGTCCTGCTTTACGAAGTTCATTCATTTCACGGATACGCAACTCATTGAACGCTTGATTCATGTGTTTGACAATATGAAACCGATCAATCACTATTTTCGCTTTTGGCAGAACACGTTTGGTGAGCTGGAAGTAGGCGGCGTTCATGTCTGTCACCAAAAATTCTACTTCTTCTGGATTGGTACACCCTAAGAAATAGCTTGTTAATCGAGGTAATTTACGCGTAGGCAAAACATCGATTAATTTTCCTGTTTCACCATCTGCGCAAATAAAGCTCATTTTATCTTCTATGGAAGCATGCGAACGAAATTCATCAACCATCAATACTCTTGGGAGAATCTTCTTAGATTGTTTTGGTAAATAGCTTTTAAACTCTTTTAATGTACGAATAACGGTGGTCAAAGATACCTGACAGCTTTTCGCAATAAAAGATAAAGATACTTTTTCAGTCAGTAAAGAAGCAATTTTATATCTCACATGATTTGCGATTGAATGTCTGGGTTGGACAAAATAACTTTGAGCAGTCCAATGGGTGCGACAGTTTTTACAGGTATAGCGCTGCTTTTTTAGGCGCATAACCAAAGGCATATGATTGTATTGCTCAAAACGGACAATCGTTTCCTTCTTCCCATTTTTCACTATAATTGATTTCCCGTTTCCATCTACCACAGTAGAACCACAACTTCTACAAGCACGAGGATTAGGCGAGAGAACAGCATCGACGACCAATGTCTTTTTCTTCTGAAGGGTCTCGTAAGAGACCTCTGTAATCATCAAATCTTTCTCTGTTATTCTCAGCATTTTTTTGATAGAATCATTCATATAGCATATCGTCCTCTCAGTTGTTTATTTTGTGGTGATTTAATCATACTAGAGAACGATATGTTTTTTAATACCTAAAATGAAAATGGGGCTGAAGAATCAATTCTGATTCATCAGTCCCATAAATTATAGAGCCTAAAAAATCCCCGTGAACCATCTAGAGATGACGCTCACGGGGATTTTTTTGTGCTGTTTTATTCCATGACCTCAATATCGAAAACCTCGATATTTTCTAAACCACCATAAAAGTCAAACCACGGAGTGGCATATTGTTTTAGAATGGCGTTTAATTCTTCAACATTTTCTTTTCCTTGGGTGTCCAGCCATTCCAATAACGCTTTGGCCCCTTGTTTCCCATAAATTTCGACACTATCGCGCCAAGTTGCTCGACCACCTAAGATTCCTGAGAATTTGGCACCATGTTGACCAGCAAAGGTCAATTCATCGCGAAAGACATTCGCTGGAACTCCCGCACTCAAATAGATGAATGGTCGCGTCGCGGCGTCACTGGCTTCTTTGAAGTAATCGGCGGCTTCTTCTTGCGTATAAACGGCCTCTAAGCCTTCTTTTTGGAAGCCTTCAACTAAGTCGAACTGAACCGGTACTTCGACTTTCAAAATATCGATATGGTAGTGATCTTTCGTCAATTCCTGAATGGTTCGGATGACCTTGCTCGGTTTGATCTTGGCAAAAGCAGGTGATTTGTCATCTGTGATCTCATCATCATAGACGATTGGTTCCACAAATAACGGAATATCGGCCGCCTGCGCCTCCGTACCTAAACGCTCCAAAAACGCATGTTTGGTATCTAAAATCTCTTGCGGTTCATCTGGATTATAATAAACCAAGACTTTCGCAGCATCTGCCCCTTTTTTCACCAAGCGCTGCAACGATTCATTGGGTAAAATCTCAGGCAAACGACCCGGCGTGTTGACATCATAGCCTGTTTTTTCATAGGAAAGGATCAAGCCAGCATTGGGATTCTTTGCTTCGATCCCTAAGAAGCCATATTCCTCATCTAACAAAATACTGCTGACATATTTGGTCAATTCTTGGGAAACCAACTGCTTAAATTCATAAATGTGTTCCATCGTAAAGTCATCCGGTCCAGTTGCTGCCTTCATCATTTTTTTCATGGAACCACGTTGGTCGATTGCTAGTGCGGCAATCACACCATCCTCATTTGAAAGTTTTTGCATTCGTTCAAATTTACCTCTTGAAATTCGTTTCATTAAAAAAACCTCCCTCGATCTTGCTATCTTTAGTCTACGCCTACTTTGAGAAAAACCCAACTAATAAGCAAAAAGAGGGGGAGACCCAGGTGTTGACAGCAACGGGCAAGGATATTGCTGCCAACAACTGGGTCATCGATCAATAACTGAAATAACTCGCTGTTTCTGCTGCATTTTTTCCGGAGACATGTCCAGTACAAAACGCTGCTGTAATGTTGAAACCACCTGTATAGCCATTGATATCCAGCAATTCACCGGCAAAATATAAGCCATTGATTTTCTTGCTTTCCATAGTTTTTGGATTGATTTCTTTCAGATGGACCCCGCCGCCCGTCACGAAGGACTTTTCTAATGGGAACGTGCGAACGATAGTCACTGAAAAGCCTTTGATCAAGGAAGCGAGCGCCGCTAACTGTTCTGGTGAGGCTTTTTCAGCAACCAGCTCATGTAGGACTAGCTGCTGCAAAAAGAAGGTCATCAAGCGCTCAGGCAAAAAGCCAGCTAAAGCATTCGGCAATTGTTTCTTCGAAGCTGCAGACTGAATCAATTCTTGGGTCAAGACTTCATGGGATTTCGCCGGCAGACAATCCAGAACAACCGTCACGGGTTGTTGCTTTTTCAATTCTTGATTTACAAAGGAGGAACAGCGTAAAGCAGCAGGACCAGATAAACCAAAATGGGTAAACAAAAGATCCATCGTATGGGCGACGATAGGCTTTCCTTTTTGATCCAAGACACTTAAGGTGATGTCTGGCAAGGAAATGCCTTGCAACGTCCGCTCTTGAATAAAGGAGTCTTCTGAAACAAGCGGCGATTCGGTTGGATAAAGCGGCGTAATGGTATGGCCGACTTTTTTTGCCATCTTATAGCCGTCCCCCGTTGCGCCCGTGGAAGGATAGGTGCGGCCTCCTGTCGTCAAAATCACACTAGGAGCAGAGAACTCATCGGTTTCGGTTCGCACGCCGCGAATTTGGCTGCCGTCATGGATCAGCTTTGTGACGACCGTGTTCGTCAACAGGGTGACGTGATGATCGTTGATTGCTTGAAGTAACGCTTCGACGATGGTTTTTGATTTGTTCGTCACAGGGAACATCCGTCCGTGGTCTTCTTCTTTTAAGACGACCCCCAAGTCAGCGAAAAATGCCATTACATCATAGTTATTGAATTGGGAAAACGTGCTATACAAAAATTTGCCATTTCCCGGAATATGAGCAACTAAATCATCTACCGGCCGATTATTGGTTACATTGCAGCGTCCGCCGCCAGTCATCAATAATTTCTTGCCGATTTTTTTGTTTTTTTCGATTATTAAGACCCTAGCACCTTGTTTGGCAGCAGTGATCGCAGCCATCATGCCGCTCGTACCTGCACCCACAACAATGACATCATAGGTTTTTTCCATTCTTTTCACCTCTTTGGGATTGTAACACATCGGCTACGACTGCTGAAAGGATTGGTCGATTTTTTTCGAATAATAAAAAATTCTGACAATTCTAAAAAAAAGCGTGCAATTTCAGAAAATTTCTTTAAAATAGAAAATATCTTAAAGGAGGTAATGCACTATGACCAAAGCTTCAGCTTACGTGAAAGAAATTCAAGCGAAGATTCACGAGAAAGACCAACACCAACCGGAATTTCTTCAAGCAATTGACGAATTTTTGCCTACGATCGTTCCCTTTTTAGAGGAGCATCCAGAATATATTGAATCAAATATCCTTGCACTCTTAACTGAACCAGAACGTTTTATCCAATTCAGAGTCCCATGGCAAGACGATCAAGGCAACTGGCAAGTAAACCGTGGCTATCGGATTCAATTCAACTCGGCAATGGGGCCTTACAAAGGCGGCTTGCGTTTTCACCCAAGTGTCAACTTGAGTATCTTGAAGTTTTTGGCGTTTGAGCAAATCTTCAAAAACAGCTTGACAGGTCTGCCGATCGGCGGCGGCAAAGGCGGAAGTGATTTTGATCCAAAAGGCAAATCAGATGCCGAAGTGATGCGTTTTTGCCAAAGCTTTATGACGGAGCTGTCAAAACATATCGGACCTGACTTAGATGTTCCTGCTGGCGACATTGGTGTCGGCGGACGGGAAATCGGCTATTTATTTGGTGCCTACAAACGATTGAAACAATACGATGCCGGTATTTTAACTGGTAAGCCATTAGACTTTTGGGGCAGTAAAAACCGCACAGAAGCAACGGGTTATGGTGCTGTTTATTTCGTTAAGCATTTATTGACAGACCTAGGTGAAACATTTGAAGGCAAAAAAGCGATCGTTTCTGGAAGCGGCAATGTTGCGATTTATGCAATTGAGAAATTGCAAGAATTAGGTGCGATCCCTGTCACCTGTTCTGATTCCTCTGGTTTTATTTATGACAAAGACGGCATTGATCTGGCCTTATTAAAAGAAATCAAAGAAGTGAAGCGCGAACGTCTGACGGCTTATGCGAAAGAACGTCCATCAGCAGAATATCATGAAGGGGCATCTGTCTGGGATTTTGATACACCAGCGGAATTAGCCTTTCCTTGCGCGACCCAAAACGAGATTGATCTCTCACAAGCCAAACGTGCAAAAGCCAATGGTGTTCGGGTCGTTTCTGAAGGCGCGAATATGCCTAGCTCATTAGAAGCAGCAGAATATTTTATTGAAGAAGGAATTTTCTACTGTCCAGGAAAAGCAGCCAATGCTGGCGGCGTAGCCGTTTCTGCGTTAGAAATGAGTCAAAACTCCCAACGACTGCAATGGGAAAAAGCTGAAGTCGATGCCAAATTGGACGATATCATGAAGTCGATCTATGAAGCATGCCGTGATACTGCTGAAACCTTCGATCAAAAAAATAATTTTATGTTAGGTGCGAACGTCGCAGGCTTTGAAAAAGTTGCTAAAGCAATGTTTGCTCAAGGACTTGTCTAAAATCACCCAACAGGCTACCTATCAGGAATTACTTGAAAAAAGTTGGAAAAAAACGTAAAGTAGGTAGTGTATGAAAAACTATTTTTTCAAGGAGGACAAATCATGTCACACATCAAGTTTGACTATTCGAAAGTAGCACCATTCGTAAACGAATACGAATTGAGCTACATGCAAAGTCAAGTTACAGCAGCAGACAAACAATTACGCGAAGGAACAGGTGCTGGTAGCGACTTTCTAGGTTGGATCGACCTTCCTAAAAATTATGACAAAGATGAATTTGCGCGTATCAAAAAAGCGGCTGAAAAAATTCAATCTGATTCTGAAGTACTAGTCGTGATCGGGATCGGCGGATCTTATTTAGGAGCGAAAGCAGCGATTGATTTCTTAAATCATTCTTTCTTTAACTTGTTACCAAATGAAGAACGCAAAGCACCACAAATCTTTTTTGCCGGTAATTCAATTTCTTCAACTTACTTAGCAGATTTGATCGAAATCATTGGTGACCGTGACTTCTCTGTGAATGTGATCTCAAAATCAGGAACTACTACTGAACCAGCGATCGCTTTCCGTGTTTTCAAAGAACGTTTGATTGAAAAATACGGCAAAGAAGAAGCCAACAAACGGATCTACGCAACAACGGATAAAGCGAAAGGTGCAGTAAAAGTTGAAGCAGATGCTGAAAACTGGGAAACTTTTGTGATTCCAGATGACGTCGGCGGCCGTTTCTCTGTATTGACTGCTGTTGGTTTATTGCCAATCGCTGCCAGCGGAGCGGATATCGATGCCTTGATGCAAGGGGCAGCAGATGCTAGCGATGCTTACGCAAGTGACGACCTTGAAAAAAATGAAGCGTATCAATATGCAGCAATGCGTAACATCCTTTATCGCAAAGGCAAAGTAACCGAATTGCTGATCAACTACGAACCAGGCATGCAATACTTCTCAGAATGGTGGAAACAATTATTCGGCGAGTCTGAAGGAAAAGACCAAAAAGGGATCTATCCTTCAAGTGCAAACTTCTCAACAGATTTGCATTCTCTTGGTCAATACATCCAAGAAGGCCGTCGCAATATCTTTGAAACCGTCGTAAAAGTTGAAAAACCACGCAAATCAATCGCGATCCCTACACAAGAAGCCGATCTTGATGGTCTTGGCTACTTAGAAGGAAAAGAAGTTGACTTTGTTAATACGAAAGCCTTTGAAGGAACGTTACTTGCCCATACAGATGGAGATGTACCAAATCTGTTAGTAAAAATCCCTACAATGGATGCTTACACGTTAGGGTACACGATGTACTTCTTTGAGATCGCTGTAGGAATTTCTGGCTACTTAAATGGCGTGAACCCATTTGACCAACCAGGAGTTGAAGCTTACAAGAAAAACATGTTCGCCTTACTTGGCAAACCAGGTTTCGAAGATCTTGCAAAAGAATTGAACGAACGTCTATAAGCCAACGTTTTTAACACTCTTATAAATTAGTGGTGAACGAAACATGTTCGCTTTAGTTTGTAACTGGTGATAGTTTTGGTGATAGTGACAATCAAAAAGCACTCATTGTGAGTGCTTTTTTCTTTCGCTTTCGATGTAGTTTTCGAATTGTTCCATAGACCTCTTTTTAACTTCTGGTGAAATGTGGGCATAGATTTGAGTTGTTGAAATATCTTTGTGACCAAGGAAGTCTTTGATATCTTCTAAGGATAGACCAGCTTGTCGAGATCTGACTGCAAATGTATGCCTGCCATCGTGAACTCTAATTTTCGGCAAATCAGCTTTTTCAGCAATCCGATTAAATGCACCATTCACTGAGCGATCACGAACTATCTTACCTTTGTATCTCTTACTGGTTTGCAAGAAGATAAATTGTTCGCCATCTTCAGTAGAGGGGAAGGTGCCAAAAGTACTCAGGATATGATTTCTAAAGGCAAGCAAGGCTTGTTTGCTTCTTTTGGTCATTGGCATGCTTCTGATGCCGGCAGGTGTTTTTGGGTCGTCAGTTATGATAGCGTTAATATTCAGACCTTTTTCAACTGATCCTAACCGTTCTCTTTCAATACTGATCATATTCCCACCGAAATCAATATCCTGCCACTGTAAACCCATTACTTCTGATTTCCTCAATCCTTGATCAAAGATCAGTAGGAAAAAGGGGTACCACAAAACCTCGGATTCTTTTTTCGCAAATTCTAAAAATCTATCAGCTTGCTGCAAATCATAATATCTGATCGATTCTTTGTTCTCAATCAATCTTGGAAATTCAACGAATTGAGTTGGGTTATCTTTTATATATCCTAATTGAATTGCTTTTTTGAAGGCATTGCTCAACGTCGCATTTACGCTCTTGGCAGTAGTGATAGACAGACCTTGTCCGCTTCTTCCTAAGCCTGTCTTTGTAAGTAGTAGATTAATGAATTTTTGATGATCAGCTCGAGTATATTTGTTCAAAGAATATTTTCCAATATAGGGAATTATATACATCCTTATGTTGGCTCTGTGAACTACTCTTGTACCTTCTTTGACCGCTTGTTTATAATTGGTTACCCAATCTTCAAGAAATTCTTCTATAGTTAAGTTCTGTGGATTTTCTTTGAAATATTCTTCTGATGCTATTTTTCCTTCAATTATTTTGGCGTAACTATTTGCTTCATCAAATGACTTGAATCCTTTTTTGTGTATCTTGTTTTGTTTTCCTGTTCCTGGATTGATTCCATTAGAAATGAAAACTTCATATCTATATTGTTTTGCCTTCTTTAGATAGTATTTCTTAATAGAAGCCATTAATTATCATTCCTTAATATGGACTCTGGTAGTTCAACCATTTTTGGTTTATACCAACCTTTTTCATACAACTTATCAAGACCTAATTGTTTTTCATCGTAAGTGAAGGCAGGTACTTTTCTGACCTTACCCGTATCTAAATCATGTTTTATTTGCAATTGGTCCTTTAGTATCTCTTGATATTCCTCCTCGCTGTAATCAGGATTTGTCAAAATAGGAAATATTCCGACGGTAGGAACATCTTTCTTTAATCTCTTTCTCAAATTGTATGGATCCATAAAAATCAACCTTTCGTATTTTTAGTAATTAAAATTGATATTCGAATGAATCAGGACGATTATTACAAGATGTCAGACACTCATTCGTATTTATTTTCTATTAAAACGAATGTATGTTCGTTTTTTATTTAAAAAGAAAAGCCCGAAGGCTGTTCTTCTAAATTTTAGATAGTCGCTTTGTAGATTGCTGGATCTTCAAATGAAATTAGAGGTGCAAAATGTATTTCAATTTCCCCAGTTCCATTAATTCCAAAGTGCTGAACACAGTCCATTTGTTTTCCTGGAGCTACTGATCCCATCGTATTATCATTTGGATAACTTTCTGCTTTTTTATCATCTGATCCATAAACTTCTACATCAGCTCCAACAGGAAGATCGGAGTCGGAATTGTTTTTTACTGTATAAGAAATTTTCACAACTTGATTTGGATTCGTTTCATCGAATTGGTTTCTCTCGTCTGTTAACTCAACGTTTGTTAAAGTATATTCAGCATCTCCAACTTTAACAGTATCTCCTACATTGTAAAAACTCGTCTCCTCTTTTGTTGAAGCAGAATTTTCTTGAGAAGTATTTGTTTCTGAAGAGGATCCGTCAGCCTCAACTTTTGTACCGCCATTTTTGTTATCATCACTTCCACCAAGAGCTCCGCCAATACCAATAACCAAAACAATTATAATGATCCAAAACCAAATCCTTTTATAAAAAGGTTTTTTCACTTTATAATATTTCCCATCTGCACCCATAACTTTCTTTGCCATTTTACCATCTCCTAAAAATTATTAAATGATTTTAAAACTGCTACAGTCCCATTCGGTTGGAATAGGAGAGTGTAGTTGTTTTCTGTTTTAATGCCTGAAAACCTTCTTGAATAATATTTGACAGCATCTTTGAAAGTATCTTCAGTAATTTGTAGATGTAGTGCACATTCTAAAGTTGAACGACATCCTTCTTCAAAACATTCAATTATATCTTGTGGTGAAACAACTAATATTGATCCAATATCTCTTGCTCGACGTTCTTGTTTTCGTTTTTCGTTTGTATCTTGTAATACGATGTTCCCGTAAGAAGTAAGGTAATGTCCTAATTCTTCTGCTAAGGTACTGTTCAACTCATATTTTTCCTGATTAGGATTTAAATAGATAGTTTCGTTAATCAGTAATCCTTTTTGACCAATCGGCATACCGTGCTCTGTCTTATATGTAAGTTCAGGAAACATTATCATCAACTCTTCTGATAACTGCAACTAATCACCTACTTTTTATGATCTCTATTTTTAACGAATTCTATGAAGTTTAATATTTCATTCATCTGTTCTTCCGACACATCATCATCAATATGTGCAGCAATAGTATCGATTTTATTTGAAGGTTTATTAGGTAGTTTTTCATCATCAATTCCTAACAGATAGTCTACAGAAGTTCCAAAGAGGGTTGCGATTTTAGCCAAAGCATCAGAATTAGGCTCTGCTCGACCAACTTCCCAACTGCCGATTGTTTGCTGAGAAACATTCAGTTTCTTTGCTAAGTCTGATTGTGTCCATTTTCTGCTTGCTCTTAATTCTTTTAATCGACTTTTAAACATATGACCCCTCCTCCAATAAAATTATATACTACATACCGTAGTAGAGAAAGCAAATAAATACTTTTACAAAAAAATGTAGTAAAAACGTTTGACATACTACTTTTTGTAGTATATTATTACTACATAAGATAGTAATGGGGGTGAAATCATGGAAAACAAACTTGCGGAAATAAGATCAAGTCAATATATGTCACAAGGAAAACTTGCTGAATTACTGAAAGTATCGCAAAAAACAATTAGTTCATGGGAAATTGGCAGAACTAGTCCAAAGCCTTCTCAAATGCAACATATTGAGGATATTTTCAATACACCAAAAGAAGAAATTTTTTTTATGGCGTTTAACTACAAAAATGAGTTAGAAGAGGTGGCGAAATGAAAGACAAACCACAAATGATAAAAGCGAATGTCGATTCGGGATTTTTACCACGCTATATCGAAATGATTATTCCTGCAATCAAACGCAAGTTTAACATTTCAATCGGTATTGAAGGCGAACTGTTCATAAACCCTGGCGGAGTTGAAGAAATCATCATTCGTTTTTTAGCTACCGATGAAGTAGCACAGGACATTTATTCCTATATTGACGAAAAATGGCAGTTCGCCTCAACACCAGAACTTGTTGCTTAAGTTCATTTTAGACAATAAATGGCCGTTTGTGCCAAAAACAATAACGAATAAAAGGAGTGAAAGCATGCCGAAAGCAGCAAAAATCGGTCGGACCTTAAAACTATCATTATTTCTTTCGGGAAAGAGACAGAAAGAATTAGCGATCGATGCAAGCACACCAAATGCCACAGTAAGTGATCATTTTAATGGAGCCAACGTCAATATTGATAAGGCAATCGAGTATTTAGAAGCTATGAAAGAAAATGGGTATCAAGCTACTGATGAATTAACAGGAGACATCAGTTACCAATACTTAGGATTTTTCAAATCAATGGATGGCCAGCTGGCAGATGTTAAATCAACGAATGATCTTGAGATATTTCAAGAAATTGAGTCAGATGAAAGAAAAGAACGGAAGAAAGTAGTTCAAAGGATCGTAGCCGAATCACAGGTGAGAATGCTGACCGATGTTGAAAGAACTGAACTTAGGAATTACACAGATGAGTTTCTTGATGAAATCATTGTAGAAATGGCGATCGTTTTTTCTATCTTGAAGATTTTGAACGTCACCATCCAAGAGGCTATTAAAGCAAGAATGCCTCACTGGATCAAAAAAAGATATATGAGGGGGTAACCACTATGAAAATATCTCAAATGAAGAATGTTGTGCCACTTGAGAGAAAAAATGAAGCGATAGAGGTTGAGTGGAAGAAAGCAAAAGAAATCGCTGATTATCTTGGTATTTCAAGACCAACGTTATCTAAATTAACACATCGGGATGTTGATCCGATTCCTTTTTCAAAACTTAGTGGGATTCTTCAATATGATCTTCAAAAGGTTAAGGAATGGGAAGAACGCAATAGAACTTTTAACTATAAGGAGGCGTAATTATGAAACGTTCAATTAAAGACACTTTGACCGTAACTGTACTTTTGTTTTTTGTAGTAGCTTTCACAGCAATCCACATTGCAGCAGGTCTTGTATTAGTCTTCTTATGGGGCTTCGCTAATGTTGTTTATGATTTAGCTGCTAAAGATTACCAAGACAAAGAAAAAAGACTTGCTAGCCGACCAAAGCAATAGCAAGTCAATAAAATATTTGGATAAATATCTTTGTCTCCATTTTAAAACAGAAAAGGAGAAATGACAATGGATACTTTTGAACAAGCGTTAGACGAGTATTTGACAACTCCCGGATGGGGTCAACCAATTTCAATTGAGGAGATGACAGATGATGAGTAAATCAACACTTGAAATGACTCATGACGAATGGTTATTAGATCGTCGAAAGGGTATAGGCGGCTCAGATGTCGCTACTATCCTTGGGTTAAACAAATGGAAGTCACCTTATCAATTATGGCTAGAAAAGACTGGTCAAATCGATTTAGAACACACTGAGAGCGAACCAGCGTATTGGGGAAATGTACTAGAGGAAGTTGTTGCTAAAGAGTTTCAAGAGCGGACAGGGAAAAAAGTGCGTCGGAGAAATCAAGTATTTGAACATCCGCTACATCCGTTCCTGCGAGCAAACATTGATCGTGATGTCGTAGGAGAAAATGCACTGTTAGAATGTAAGACTGCAAATGCGTTCTTGGGTAAAGAGTGGGAAGGCGATGAAGTACCTCTTAGCTACCTTTGTCAAGTACAGCATTATATGAATGTCTTAAACAAGGAATATTGTTACATTGCGGTCCTTGTCGGTGGTCAGAAATTCATTTGGAAACGAGTTGATCGTGACCAGGAACTGATCGATACCATTACTGAACTGTTAGTAGATTTTTGGGAAAACAACGTTGTAAAAGGTAACGAACCATTGATAGATGGCAGCGAAGCCACTCAAGAATTTTTAAAAGATCGTTATTCAGAGTTAGAGGAAGTAGAAACGACCTTACCATCTACGTTTGATGATCTTGTTAGTCAAAAACGTGAATTAAAAAAAGCAAAGAAAGATATCGAAACTTCAATTAGACAGCTTGATAACGAGATTATAAGCGAGTTGGGCAAGCGGAAAGCTAGTATCGGTATCGCACAGAAAAATATTATATCTTGGAAATTGGTATCTACACGACGTATGAACAGCAAAAAACTTGCTGAGAAATACCCTGAAGTAGCCAATGATGAAGAAATTTACAATGTCACTGAATCTCGAAGACTTACAGAAAAGGAGATCAAATAATATGGCAACTAATGATACTTTAAAGAATCAGTTAGCAGAGAAAAACACCCAGTTAGTCGATCCTTCGAAATTAGGATTCAAAGCACTGATGAGCACGCCTCAAATGAAGAAGAAGTTCACAGATATCCTTCACGAAAAATCAGATTCATTCATGGGATCACTCATGACACTTGTTGGTGGTGATAATTATCTCTCTCAAGCGGAACCAATGACAATTATTGCATCAGCGCTAAAGGCAGCTACTATGGACCTGCCGATTGATAAGAACCTTGGTTATGCATATGTAGTTCCGTTTAATCGCTATGAGAAAAAAGGTAAGAATTGGATCACGCACAACGAAGCCCAATTCATTCTTGGATACAAAGGATATATTCAGCTAGCACAAAGAAGTGGGCAATACAAAGCATTGAATGCTTTGGCAATTTATGAAGGTCAACTAATTGACTGGAATCCGCTGACCGAAGAATTTACCTTTGATTATAAAGGTAAGGTATCCGATGAAGTTATAGGTTATGTAGGATTCTTTGAATTACTGAACGGATTTAAAAAGACAGTTTACTGGACCAAGCAAGAAATTGAGAGTCATCGTATTAAGAATTCAAAAAATAAGGACAAAGAGAAATTAAGCGGGGCATGGGTTGATAATTACGATTCAATGGCCATTAAGACTGTACTGCGAAATCTTTTATCAAAATGGGGATTACTTTCAGTTGAAATGCAAACAGCAATCACTTCTGACGAAAAAGTTTTCCGTGTTGATGAAGACAGTGATCTGATTGAAGAAACTGACCTATCAGAAATGGAGCCATTGCCGCAAGAACGAAAAGAAGCTGAACGAGTTGAGGACACTGGAAGCAATGATACTTTGTTCGATACATCTAATCCACCGTTAGAAAAACAATGAGGGAGTTCATCTCCCTCTGATTAGGAGGAATAAGCGTGGCAAGACCAACGAAGAAAGGTCTTGATTATTTTCCTCTAGATGTCGATTTTTTATCAGATTTAAAAGTTCGAAGAATTATTAAAGCATGCGGTAAAGAAGCCGTTCATATACTGGTCGCCCTGCTGGCTAATATTTATCGTGATGAGGGGTATTACGTTTTGTGGGATGACGACCTTGCGTTCTTAGTGGCTGACGAAGTTGGTACGAAGGAGGGCACAGTTGAAGAACTGGTTAGAAAAGCAGTGCAAGTAAAATTCTTTGATAAAGATATTTTTGATAAATATTCCGTATTAACTTCTAAAGGAATTCAAAACAGATACATTCTAGCCACTAAGGAACGTAAGAAAGTTGAGCTTGAATTTAAGTATTTGCTGACAAATGAAGTTAATCGGTCGAATATCTCGATTAATGGGCGGAATAACTCAGTTAATCAGGGGAATAATCAACAAAGTAAAGTAAAGGAAAGTAAAGAAAAGGAAATAAAAGAAGATGCTACTGCGAGCGAGAGTGCGTCCCTAGAAACTTTCCAAAAATTATGGCTCTTTCCAAATGTTGTACAGGTCGAAGATCTGCTTAATCTGGTTGATTTCTATGGCGATGAACTTGTAGAGGCTGCTATTAAACTTGCTGGTAGTAAAGACGTCCCCAAGAATAGAGCTATTAGCTTTTTAACAGCTTCTTTACAGGAATGGGCAGATGCTAACGTTAAAACGATCGATCAAGCAAGGGATTATCAACGAACTAGAGGCGCTAAGAAACAAGGCTATAATCAAAAGCCACTGCGTGAGGAAAAACTACCTGATTGGGCTGTAAACGAACAGGGGGAAGAACAGTTATCACCTGAGCGCCAAGCAGAGCTTGATGCAAAACTAGCAGCATATCTAAACAAAACAAAGCACTGAAAGGAGCAGATGGCTTGAAAATCGTCATACCAATCACACCAAAGCCTCAATCAAGGCCTAGATTCACCAAACATCGTAAGACTCCGTATGAAGAATCAGCGATGAAAGCATATAAAAATGCGGTTAAGTATCATGCTTTGACTACAAAGCCGCTGCTAATTGAGAAAGGCCCTGTGATGATTGATATTTGTTTCTTCGTATATCCACCAGCCTATATCTTGAAAGTGAAGAAAAACAGGACTTTGCTAGAAGAAGAGACTATGTATTGCGATAAGAAACCAGATATCGATAACTATTTCAAAGCAGTGACGGATGCGGTCAACGGCATTTTGTATAAAGACGATGGCCAAATCGCTGTCAATATCTGCCGGAAAGTATATAGCTTAAATCCAAGAACAGAACTCGAAATTAATCCACTTTAGGAGGGACCATCAATGAGAAGCAGAAGCATTAAAGCGCCATTCGAAGATTTTGGAGAATATGAATCAGCAAATGTTCAAGAAAAAGGATCTGTAAAAGTTGGTGAAAGCTACATTTGCACTCCGGGAAGCCCTTTTTCAGGTCAGATAAGAGCGCAAGTAAGTCGAATCTATAAGAATTCAGCACGAGTAAGGATCCTCAGCTGTGTTGAAGAAAAAGATGATGAAATACAACGAAATCTTAACGATGTGACTGTAGTAAGTCTTAAGAAAATCCACGAAGTCTGCTAGAAGCGAGGTAGACTTACTTGCAAGAAAAATTGATCAACAGGACATTACTTGAACTACAGGACCATTTAAGCGCAGATCAACTGAGACGGCTAAAAGATGTTTTAACAATTGAGTGTTCAAAATATCTAATTACTGAACAGAAAAATGAGGTTGCGATATACGATGAAACATCTGATATCGCTGCATATAAGCAATTCTTCGTTTCCAAGAAGCTGCAGGGGCTTTCAAGCGGAACTTTGAATCTTTACATGCAGACAATCAATCCCTTCATGAGAAGCGTTAGAAAGCCATTCAGTGATGTCACTACGAACGACATTCGATTGTTTATTGCCAACAGGGAAATTTGTTAGTTAATAATTGGGAGAAAGAGGTATTTTATGGGAGAAATGGGCGAATATTGGAAAGATGTAAAACCGTATCTGAAGGAACGAAGGACCCAACATGTTAATCGTATGGGTAACTCATCATTAAAAAATGTTGCAGCTTTAGGTTTTGAATTTAAGCATTATCAAAATAATCACCAATTTGCGATCAATACGCCGAAAGGCATGATTGATTATTGGGGAACAAGTGGTACTTGGATTGATCGTAAAACGAAAAGACGTGGTAAAGGACTGCATAGTTTAAGGAAATACGTTAGTAGCAGTTAGTCAGTAATCGGAAGATATACACAACTAGGAGGAAAGAATATGAAAGATGAAGATGTGGTTTGGCTTTATAAAGTTTTTGATACAAGTGAGATGGGAAAAGATGAACTTCAAAAAGAACTAGATAAATTTTCAAATAGCTTAACACCGCATGAAATTGCACACAGTGATGGACATTTATTGGTTGTAAGGTTTCAATCAGCGCTTAATCGAAATGCTTATTTAAAAGCTGCGGCTAATACGATGAGTTTTGGTGCATAGTCAGCTATCCACCAAAATTGTGGAAATAAAAAAACTACCCTAAAAGAGTAGCAACAGAATCATAAATTGTTTTTTTTGGAATCGGAAATTCCGTGTTTAACTGCCAATCTGATGATTCCATAAAGCATAAATCCTATAAAAATATACCAAATAAAAGCTAAAAAAGTTCCCAAAGCAATACCTCCTTTTAGGTATTGTAACATATTTTACATTTTACCAAGTCAGTTATCCGACGAAATGCTTTAATCAGAACAGATAATTAAAAGGATTCAAAATCTCTAGAAATAAGTTTAGAAAAACTGTCTTAAATGTCGAATAAAAGGGTTCTTTTCTAAATACGAATCTAAAAAAACTGAATAAAAGAGAAATGATGAGACACAATAAAGAATATACCAAAAAGAATATCGGTACTATTAAAAGTATTTCTTTAATTTTTTCCATAAATAGGGCTCCTATTAAATTTAATAATCAAAGTATATCACTATAAAGAGTGAGCAAACGTTACAGTATTGCAAGGTGGAAATATTTTTATTTCCGCAATCGTCAGCTATAACGGAATAATCACAACAAAAAACCAGCACCATTGGAGCAGAGGTACTGGAAAGGCTACGTTTAAAATTGATTGGGCCTCAATACTTTGGATTAGGAGTGTGCCTTTTTTTTAATAGTACTTTAATTAATCATTTTCAGCAAATAAAAAACCAACAACTATAAAGTTGCTGGCGATACCTAAAAATTTAAAAGAGTTAGTTAAAAGAATATAAAAGCATTACAAACATTCTAAAGCAAAAGTTGGAGGTAATTCAAGACCCACTATGAGTCTTCTTTGCGAACAATATGAATTCCGTTATCAGCAAGTTGTTCGCTAATACTATGGAATAATCTAAAATTGAATTCCATTTCAAGACAACGAAAGAACTCGTCTTGATATTCACTAGTAATATCGGACGCAGTTTTTAATAAGTCGTTTGGATCGTCTGTCAGTTCAAGCTCGACCGGTAGACACTCCAAATCATTTAAAACGTATTCCGCAGCAGATTTCATAGCAGCACGTGCATTAACAGTAATTTTCATACGATCGCCTCCTGTGGCGATTATATCATGGATGGAGGGATAAAATGGCACCAAAATTTAGATGTTGGTTTAAAGATACTGGAACACAAGCTGCTCACATGGTTGAATGGCATGAATTAAGAGAATTCAAAGCATTGGGGGATTTACTTCAGTACAGCGGAGAAAACAAATCATTTCACCTCATGCAATCCACTGGCTTAAAGGACAAGAACGGCGTGGATATTTTTGAAGGCGACGTTGTAAAAGTATCTGACGGGGGCAACGAAGAAGACAGCTACACCAGTGTGGTTAAGAATTATGCGGACGAGGGTTACCCAGCCTTTGATATTGAAGCTCCCAGCTCGTGGTATTACGAAAGCAACGTTTTGTCTACAATTATGGGGGGAGATTACGAGACAATCGAAGTTATCGGCAATGTTTGGGAGAACCCAAACCTACTGGAGCAAACCTATGAAAACTAGTTATTCTATCATCATAATAATGCTACTGATGATCGCTGGTCTAAGTTGGCTATCCTATACAATTGTGGACCAGCAGAAGCAGATCGTGAAGCTAGAACAGCAGCTGCAGCACGAGCAGATGAAGTACAAGATTATTATCAATGATCCGTTAGTCAGGGATGCTATGGAAGCAGGGGGATGAAGATGACTTTTGCAGTACTAGGTATAACGGCTTTTGTTGTGATTATGTTTCTATGTGTTGTGATAGGGAAGGCTACTGACAAAAAGGAGCAAGATTATGGAGGAAGCTATTTTATGGAACAAGATGGCTTTGATCATCGAAGTGATCGTCACAGAGCAGTTAAAAGAGATCGAAAGTAAAGCAAAATAAAAAGCATTAAGCAATTGCCCAATGCCCCCAAAATAATGATTTTGTCCCCGCCAAGGTAACTTCATTATACCAAATAAAGGGGCGATTGAGCAATGATGCTATTACTAAGAGAAGTTGATTTCTCTCAAACGAGAAAGAATGCACGATATGTTTTGAAGAACTACCGTCGGTTGGAGCGGATTGCAGGTCGTTCAAAGATCGATGTCCGCTCACCGATTATTACTGATATGCCTAGAACACCTAGTAATGGAAACAAGTCCGAGGATGCTTTTATTCAAAGATTGGATGCAGAAACAGAAAGAGATGCAATAATCGTGGCACTTATGGCATTGAAACTAACGAGCAGACAGATACTTCATTATAGCTTCTGCTTACAAGATCAGTATTCTAATCTAAGAATCGCAGATGAGATGGGCTATTCAGTTCGGCAAATTGAGCGAATGAAATCAGATGCATTGGTTGAATTTGCTGAAAGTTATCGTCGTGGCAAGCTTGTCGCTTATCGCTGAAAAATGGCGGTTTTTTGGCGGTATAATGGCGGTTTAGTGCCAATAATCCATAGTAAGATAGTATTATCAATTATTGTAAATAACAGGGCGCACTCCTTTAAGATACGTTGGCAGACCTCCTTTCTGAAAATTATTCCCAGCGCCCTGTATTTAATTAAGACGGCGACAAAAAATCTATTATGAATGGAGTTGAACACACTCCTTATCTTCATTCGCTAGCCGTCTTTTTCAGGAATTGGCTCAGTTTGGTAGAGCGCTACTTTTGGGCAGTAGAGAGCGCAGGTTCAAATCCTGCATTCCTGATTGGGAGTTGTCAATTAGATTACTCACATGATCTTTGGTGCTTCCTACTAAACAGTCCTTCGGGGCTGTTTTTTTACATAGAATTACAAAACAAACACAGATTGCGAGGTGGTGGAGAATGGATGGCTAGACAGAGAAATCCGATGCGAGATGAAGCATATCGTATTTGGATAGAATCGAATAAAAAGAAGCCGCTCAAAGATATTGCCGATGAGCTAGGTGTATCTGCATCTACTGTACGAAAGTGGAAATCAGAGGATAAATGGGATGGTGAAACGAAACGGAGCGCTCCGAATGAAAAAGAGCGTTACGATTCACTGCGTGGGAATCAAAATGCCAAAGGAAATCCCGGAGGTAAGCCTCCGCCTGATAATAAGAATGCTGTAAGTCATGGGCTGTTTGCCAACTGGCTTCCTGACGATACACGCCAAATCATTCAAGAAAT
Organism: Enterococcus sp. 2G9_DIV0600; assembly: GCF_002140615.1. NCBI lineage: Bacteria > Bacillati > Bacillota > Bacilli > Lactobacillales > Enterococcaceae > Enterococcus > Enterococcus sp. 2G9_DIV0600. Next base: position 2,441,340 of record NZ_NGLL01000001.1, on the reverse strand, counting down.
CTATACATCTGAACCTAGCGATATCCTTTGGAACAATATTATGATCCAATACACCGCAATCATACGATCGCAGAAAATCATGAACGTTCAAAGTGAATTTGATCATACAGAAGATGTTGTCAGTGCGGAAGTAAATCCGATGTTCGTTGACCAAGAAACAGGCAAATCAGTCCAAACAAAGGTTACACGCCAATTTCAATATGCATGGGATAAACAAGCTAGTTTCCTAAATGCTCAATCAAGGGCAATGGGTACGTTGTCTAATCTAATTAAACAGTTCTTAGCCATTGCTGATGAGCAAGACGAGCGTAGGAAGAAACTTGATCTTATGGACGCGCAAATCGCCAAACTCAAATCAACTACTAATGATGATACTAATACTGGCGGAGGTGACATTGTAATTGTCGATGTTTGGGGTGGTTCCGATGAATAAGATCGATGTTCAAAAGGAGGTCAACCCACATTTCAAGTCAGTATGGATCAGCAAGAAGCCTTATAACATTTTAAGAGGCGGGCGGAACAGCTTCAAGTCGTCTGTCATTGCGCTTAAGCTTGTTTTTATGATGTTGCTATACATTATGACTAAGAGGAAAGCAAACGTTGTAATCATTCGTAAGGTGGCAAACACGATACGTGATTCAGTGTTTCTAAAGATTCAGTGGGCACTAGGAAAATTCTTTATCCTAGATCAATTCTCTTGTACGGTATCTCCTTTTAAAATCACTCATAAGAAAACTGGATCTACGTTCTATTTTTATGGACAAGATGACTTCCAAAAGCTTAAATCAAATGACATTGGGAATATCATCGCAGTGTGGGTTGAAGAAGCTGCAGAGTTTAACAGTGCAGAAGAATTTGACCAAATGAAGGCTACATTTATGCGGCAGAAGCCAGTGGATGCAAAGCAAGTTCAGTTTTTCTACTCATACAATCCACCTAGGAACCCATATCATTGGATTAACGAGTGGACCAATGAATTAGAAGGGCATAAGGACTACTTGATTCATTCATCAAGCTATAAAGATGATGCTTTAGGTTTTGTAACGGAGCAAATGGTTGACGAGATCAACCGGATCAAAGAGAACGATTACGACTACTACTTGTATCTATACGAAGGGTTGCCAGTAGGCTTCCAAGATAATGTTTATAATGTAGAAACATTCCGCAAAATAATTGATTTACCTAGCGATGATTATGTCACCGCTATTTTTTATTCCCTTGATGGTGGTCATGCCCAATCAGCAACAACAGTCCTTTGCTTAGGATTGACGGCAAAACAAAAAGTCGTGCTGCTAGACACCTACTATTATTCACCAGCTGGAAAGAGCGTGAAGCTTGCACCTTCCCAGTTATCAACAGAGGTGCATAAGTTCATTTCTAAGACACTTAAAGACGAGCGGTGGAAGAATGCTCGTGTCGTTAACAGAACGATAGACAGCGCTGAAGCAGCACTTAGAAACCAGTATTATCTTGATCATCAAATCAGATGGCATCCAGTAGCTAAGAAAGACAAACAAACCATGATTGATTTTGCGACCAATTTATTTGCCCAAGGTCGTTTTTATTATCTCGATACAGAGAACAACAAGGTTTTTTATGAAGAACATAAACATTACCGGTACAAGGAAGGTACAGCGGATACAGATAGTCCGGTTGTAATTAAGGAAGATGATCATACCTGTGATGCCTTTGAATACTTCTGTGTAGATAATGCAGCTGTTCTTGGTATTGCAGTTTAGGAGGTGAGGATTTGGGATTAATTCAGTCAATAAAAAATTTATTTAGAAAGGGGGCGGCCAACATAGGAATTGTGCAGCGATTAGATAGTGTGTTAGATCATCCGAAAATAAGTATGGATCCAAACGAATACAATAGAATCAAAGATTCATTAAGGCGTTATGAAGATAAGTACGACAAGGTTAAATTTATGAACAGCAACAAATCAAACCAAGAGCGTGACTTATCATCAATAAACATGATGAAGAAAGTGGCAAATCAGTACGCAACTGTCGTCTTTAACGAGCAATGCGAAATTAACATTGATGGCGAAGCAGCCGAATTTATTTCCGGTGTATTCGAACACAATGACTTTAAAAAGAATTTCAGCAAATACCTTGAACCAATGTTTGCACTCGGAGGATTGGCGTGTCGACCATATCTAGATAAAGGATCAAACCAAATCGAATTCTCCTGGGCTTTAGCTGATGCCTTTTATCCTTTACAGTCTAACACAAACAATATCAGCGAAGGTGCTTTCACGTTTTACTCATCTAGAGTGGAAAACAAGAAACCTATTTTTTATACGCTCATTGAATTCCACGAGTGGGTAGAAGGCAACTTTGTAATTTCTAATGAGTTATATCGTTCAGAACGATCGGACATTGTAGGCACTAAAGTCCCGGTAACAGACTTGTATCCAGATTTAGAAGAGTCAACAACATTTATTAATCTATCCAGACCGCTGTTTGGCTATTTGAAACCAAGTGGATTCAACAATATCAGCCCTTATTCGCCACTAGGATTAGGGGTTTGCGATAATTGTAAACGCACGCTAGATCGTATCAATCGATCATATGATGAGTTTGACCAGGAAATCAGACGGGGAAGACGTAGGATTGCAGCTAGTGAAATGCTGATGAACAGTCGGCTCGATGAAAAAGGACAGGTCAGACAGTTCTTTGACAATCAAGAGGATACTTTCCAAATCATTCCGGGATCAAATATGGATGATTACACGATCAAAGACCTTACAACGAGCATTCGTACAACAGAGTACGTTGCAGCAATCAATCACCATTTAAAAACACTTGAGATGGAAACGGCTTTGTCTAGCGGAACATTCAACTTTGATCGCACTGGATCGTTGTCTACAAAAACGGCGACCGAGGTGGTCAGCGAGAATTCTCAAACATATCAAACCAGATCTATGCAAATCACTGAGGTTGAAAAGTTTATTAAAGAACTTGTTATTTCTGTATGTGAGCTAGGAAAAGCGTTGAAGCTCTATAGTGGCGCAACACCTAAGTTTGATGAAATCGCTATTGATTTCAAAGATGGTGCTTTCACGTCGACTGACGAGAAACTCACCTTCTATCAAAAACTGATTGCTTTAGGATATCCGACTACCAAAGCATTTGAAAAGATTTTGGAGGTACCAGAAGAAACAGCCTTGGAGCTTTACCAGGAAGGATTGCGACTTTCTGCTGATAAATTATCAGGCATGATGAACAATGCCGGTCTACCAGAAGAAATGGAGTGATTAGATGGCGATCACTCAAAGACAATTAGATATTAAGACCGCTGCTATTCAAGATGCTTATGCCGCATTAGAAGAAGAGTTAATGAAACTCGTTGTAGATCGATTAATGATCAAAACTAATACAGAATTGTCACAGGACTCAGTCTTTCAGTGGTACCTTGAGAAGTTGGATCAATTAGGAATGCTAAATTGGGACACGATTAATGAATTGGTTGAGGAAACTAAATCAATCACTAAGAAAGAATTAAAAGAATTAATTGTTAAAGAAGGTTATGAAGACAACCTTAAAGAAAATAAGAAGCTTGCAAACTTAGCCAAAACGCCTATCAAAGAGTGGACTAATCTGGATCAAATATTAAATCAGCTCTTCGACAGTCAATGGCTTGATTTTGAGAACCACATCAATCAAACTCTTTTATCAACTAATTATCAAGTGAATTCAATTGCAAGAATCTATCAACAAGTTCTAAACGACACCGTGGCTAGAACGATAGGAGGGCTATCAACGCCTCAGCAGTCATTTAAGCGAGCAATATATGAAATGGTGCAAAAAGGTATAGATGTCAGTTTAAAGGATAAATCTGGAAAATTTTGGTCTCTTGAATCCTATGTAAGAACAGTTATCAAATCAACTACTGGAACAGTCTTTAACGATTTGCGCTTAGAGCGTGGTATCAACGAATACGGAATAGTTACAGCGCTTATGAGCCATCATGCAGCAGCACGTGATGCTTGTAGTAAGATCCAAGGCAAGTATGTTCTGATGGTTCCTAAAAATCAAGCTCCAGAAGAATTCAAACATTTGCCCAGCGTTTATGACTACGGATGGAAGACCCCGGCAGGATGTAACGGTATTAATTGTAATCATCGATGGTATTCTCAACTACCTATGAATGATACTGGTATGGCCGATTCTGTTTCTCCTGAAGTTGCACAAAAGAACGCCAAAATTGTTGCTAAACAAAGAAGATTAGAACGTTCAATTAGAATGGCTAAAAAGTCGCTTAAAGCCTCACAGTGGTTAGATGAACCTAAGGACATAGATTACTTCAAATCCATGGTAAGGACAAGACAAGCTGTTCTACGTCAATTTATCATTGATAATGATACTTTACTACATCGATCATACGATCGTGAGCAAGTTTATAATTAAGGAGTTGGGAGCATTGAGAACCAAGAAAACCGAAATGTTTTACCACTGACGGAAGTTTTATTAGCCTTTTATCAAATAGGATTAGCATTAAAGTATGAGAAAAAACCGCCAGATTATCCTTTTAGTAAAGTAGCCGACACGGCGGAAAGTGAAGGTGGTCAATATATCTAGCTTAAGACGTGCTTAACGTCTTTTTATTTTGTCTTAGACCTGCTCGAAAGTCTCTAAAAGTCGGCTCACAGTGGGAGTTGCCACTCTAAAAACACTTAGGAGGAAGAAAATGAAAAAAGAAGATTTGATTGCATTAGGAATCGATGAAGAAACAGCAAAATCAGTGATGGCTCTGCATGGAAAGACCGTAACGCAACTCAATGCGCAAGTAGCTACCGTTGAAAGTGAGCGGGATAGTGCACAGAAGGAACTGAAAGACAATCAATCAGAATTAGACGCTCTTAAAGAATCAGCAAAAGGTAATGAAGCACTTGAACAGCAACTTGCTGATTTGCAGGCAAAGTTCGATGAGTCCAAAACCAATTCTGATAAGCAGCTTTTGGAACAACAGAAAGATTTTGCTATCAAATTGGCGCTTAAAGAAGCACAAGCGCTTGATGATGATATCGTCCTTGCTCAGTTGGATAAAGAGACGATCAAAGTCGTTGACGGCAAGCTACAAGGGTTTGATGAACAGCTGAAAGGATTGCAAGAAAGCAAAGCATTCTTGTTTCAGCAAGAAGAAGCCCAAGAACAAAGCACTCCAAACTTCGCGGTTGGGGGCAATGCAAAGGGCGGCAACGGAAATGGTCAGGTTGATGCGTTCCAAGCTGCCGCAAGCAAATACATTTAACAGGAGAGATAAACATGACAATTAAGTATTTTACAAAGAACTACGCAGGAATTTTGCCAGACATTTTTATTAAGAAAACACCGTTCTTACGTGTTTTTGGTGGTGCTTTGCAAGTTAAATCTGACGCAGAGTACAACGAGAACTTTATGGATTTAAAAATCACAGATACAGACGTGACGATCCAAGAATATTCTACTGAAGCGGATGTTGCTTTTGGTGCTGGTACAGGCAATAGTAATCGTTTTGGCCCACGGAAAGAAGTCAAATCTATCGATATGACTGTTCCTTGGGAAGCACCTCTTGCGATCCATGAAGGTATCGACAAATTTACCGTGAATGATATTCCTGATCAAGTCGTTGCTGAGCGTTTGGCTTTGCATGCCGTGGCTTGGGCTGGTCATGTCAACACATGGTTAGGAAAAGCTATTTCTGCCAATGCTAGTGAAACATTGACAGGCGAATTAACAGAAGACGGCGTTACAAAGTTGTTTGCCGACGCACATAAAAAGTTCGTTAACAACAAAGTTTCGACTACAATTCAGCGAGTTGCTTATGTCAATTCTGACATCTACAACTTCTTGATTGACTCTAAATTGGCAACGACTGCGAAAAACTCTGCCGCTAATGTTGATACTCAAACGTTGTACCGCTTCAAAGGCTTCGAGTTGGAAGAACTTCCTGATGATCAATTCGTCGCTGGTGAACATGCTTACTTCACTGCTATCGGAATCGGTGTGGCTGGTGTAGGTATTGAAGTAGCGCGTGCGATGGATTCTGAAGCATTCAACGGTGTTGCGTTACAAGGTGCTGGTAAATACGCAAACTATATCCCTGAGAAAAACAAAAAAGCGATCCTTAAAGCTAAATTGACTGCTCCTGCTGAGACACCTGAAGGGTAGGTATTGATCATGGCGAAATATAAGGTATTGAAGCGATTTCGCGATAAGGTCACGCGTGAAATCTACGAACCAAATAAATTAATTGATATGACTGTGAAACGTGCCGATGAGGTTGCTAAGAACCTTGACGATACGTTTTTAAAACGCGTTGAGGAAGACAAGAAATAGTCTTCCTCTCTATTAAGGAGGGAGATTATGGCTTATCTAACGTATCAAGAATATCAAGGAATGAAGTTCACTAATTTAGACCCAACCGACTTTGATAAGCTTATTGAAAAAGCATGTGCATTGATTGATGTGCAGACAAGGAACTTCTATCAGCTCAACAATCTTGATAGTGACATCATTTTTCGTCAGAAGAAGTTCAAAATGGCGGTTGCAGCACAAGTTGAATACATGTATCAAGCCAATGCTACAACTTCGCTTGAGATCAACAGTCCACAATCTTGGTCAGTAGACGGTATGAGTATCACGGAAGCTAGCCGGTATAACAATACAGGCGCAAATGAGTCACCAACGATACTTTCAGATGACGCAGTTTTGTTTCTATCTGGAACAGGATTACTTTATAGGGGGCTTGGATGATGGGATATTATCGTTTGCCGCCAAAAAAAGCTTTCTGCCATACGATTAACTTTAAAGAAGTGATCGGTGAGGATGATTGGCAAAATCCTATTACTAAAGACTGGAAAATTGAAAATTGTTGGTTTAATTATGCTTCTAAATTCACGCGATCAGGAATTAATGCTAGTGACAAAGCACCAAATGCATCAGTAACTATGACTGATCGATATTGTGGACCATTACCAAATTTCAAAGTAGACTCGAAAATTTCGTTTAAGGGTGAGGATTATACTATTGTAACTTCTAAGCCGTTGATTCTGAATGGTCAATCAATCGGTTGGCGTTTGGAGGTGGTCTGATGCCGGGGATTAAGGTGGATCTTACAGGTGTTAGAAAAAAGCTATCTGCTGAAAACTTTGAACGTGGCCAGTTCAATATGGCATCGAGGATGCACTCAACTATGAACGAAAATTTTGTTCCGGAAAGAGATGGAGATTTGCGTGCTATGAGTCATGTAGCACCAGACGGTAGCACTATTAATTGGGTTTCTGTATACGCAAGAAGACACTATTATGCTCCCGGGAATTGGAACTACACTACACCAGGGACTGGTCCTAGATGGGATCAAAAGGCCAAATCAATTTTTATGAGTGACTGGGTAGAAGCATTCAAGAAAGGAGCGGGATTTTAATGGACTTTATTGAAAGACTAAATGAGTCAGTTAATACAGTATCCGATTTACCTCTCAAATGCTTTCTTGGTTATTTACCGCCGAAAGACGAAGCTTTTGTCCTTTTCCCGTTAGCTGGTGGACGAGTAGTAGAGGAATTCTTTGACGGAACAAAAGATCAAGAACTTAACTTTGAATTTGCAATGAAATCAAAAGATCAGCAGAAAATAAGCAATACTCTATGGCTGGTACAAAATTATCTAGAAGAGCTATCCGAACTTGCAAGTTCAGATGGCTCTTTTGATTTTGATTCAATCAGCATTACAAACAAGCCTTTTATCAATCAGTTAGACGAAACAGGAATTTATGTCTTTTTGGTAGATATTAAGGCTAAATTAACTACTTATCCTAAGGGGGAAATAAACTAATGGCTAGAAAAAAGAACGCCTTACGACAACATTTCGTTGCAGAATTTGATCCTACTAAACCAGATACTAAGCCAATTGAAGGTGCTTATAAAAAATTTGGTCGTTACGTGACATCGATCGAAGATGATGGTGATGTTCAAACTGAAGATTACTCAGACTATGATGGCGATGGATCAATTTCAACTGATGTTACTGGAGTAACAGAAAAATGGAACTTCTCGGGGTATTGGGATCCAGATCAAGAAGCGCAACAATTGGTCAAATCCAAAAAGCGTGCCAAAGGCGATGATCGAAAAGTATGGCATAAAGTAATTGAGACTGACGGTACAACAATTGAGGGCGTAGGAACTTTGAGCGAAAAAATCGTAGCAGGTTCCGGCGAAGCTTCTGATTATGAAGAGTTTAGCTGCGCGATCACATTCGATACAACTCCGTCTGTAACTGATCCAGTTGCGGAAGGGTAGTAGGGGAGCTAAGGCTCTCCTTTTTTTATTAGGAGGAAAATTCACATGAAATTTGAAATCAAACGTTCCGGGTTTCCGATTAATATTGGAAAATTAGAGTTCTTTTTTGGTACATCTGTTGAAGAATTAACAAGATTTTTTGAGGTTCAGGACGAGATTGAAGAAAAGATTCAACCTCTAATGGATGCACGTGAAAAATTAACAAAAAATAAAGGGAATGCTACTTCGGATGATGTAAAAGAATTGATCTACGTTTCTAATCAATTGAATACCATCCAATATGATGCGCTTTTAGGAGACGGATCATATGAAAAGATTTATTCAGAACATCCTGATGCGATCCAATTATTCGATTTATTTGATCTCATAGCTGAAAACGTTTCTGAAGCACTTGAGAACGATGCGAAAGATCGAGAAGACAAATTATCCGAACGAAGAGCGAATCTGATCAAGAAAAAAGCTTTAAAAAATAAAAAGAACAAAAAGTAGGTGATTCAAATGCGGTTAAATGACCCATTGACCACTGAAATTGAATTTGAGGGGACTATTTATCCACTGGATTTGGCTTTCGACAATGTGCTAGATGTTTTGGATACAATATCGGACAAATCACTTATGGTATTGGAAAAGGTTGATCTGGCATTAAGTCTCTTAGTAGGAGAAACGGAATTAAGCTTTGATAAACAGATGGAACTTTGGACAGTCATTCTTTTAAAACATATCCAGCTGGGAGAAAGATCCAGTCCGGTTTACGATCTTGAGGGCAATCCTATGCCAACACCTAAATCAAACGAAAAAAAAAGTATGGACTTGGTCCAAGACGCTAAGTACATATACGCATCATTTCGCCAGATTGGTATCAATTTATTTGAAGAACAAGGAAAAATGCATTGGGAAGAATTTCAAGCCATTTTAGAAAGCCTTCCAGATGATACTATTCTTCCAAAAATTGTTCAGATACGTAATTGGACTCCTAAAAAAGGAGAGAGTTCAAAAGAAAGAGAACGTATGAGAGAACTTCAAGCTAAATACGCATTAGATAAAGAGGTGATTTCAGATGGCTGACGGAAAAATCGTTATCGCAGTGGATGTCAACGGTAATGAAGTATCAGTATTAAATAAGGATTTAGATCAACTAGAAGGCAAATCCTCAAAAGCTGGTACTTCTATCAAAAGTATGGTAACAGCATTGGGACTTGCCAAAGTAGCCGGCGCCGCCATAAATGTTTTGAAAGGCTCTCTTGATAGTGCTATTAGTAGATTTGATACCATGCAAAAATTCCCTAAAGTTATGGACGCCTTAGGATTTAGTGCCTCAGATTCAAAGAAATCTATTGATAGTTTGTCAGAAGGTATTGATGGACTACCAACTAAACTTGATGATGTGGTTGCTAGCACGCAACAAATGACAGCTATAACTGGTGATTTAAAAAGATCAACAAAAACGGTTTTGGCACTAAACAATGCTTTTCTTGCATCAGGCGCGAGTGCTGACGATGCCAGTCGGGGAACTCAACAATATAACCAGATGCTCTCAACTGGAACAGTTGATTTAGAAAGCTGGAAGACACTACAAGAAACTATGCCATTAGCATTGCAAAAAACAGCTGAAGCAATGGGATTTACTGGTAAATCTGCACAACGGGATCTTTACGCTGCTTTAAAAGAGGGTAATGTCACCTTCGATCAATTTACTGGAAAGTTGATTGAACTTGGCACAGGAACAGGAATGTTAGCAGACCTTGCTAAAGAAAACAGTCTTGGAATTGCAACATCATTTGGAAATCTTAGAAATGCCGTTGCCAAGAATGTGGCAAATATGATCACAAAATTTGATGAGATAGTTCAAAAACTGACTGGAAAATCTATCGCACAAAATATTGATGGTCTCAAAGCGTTAATAAATAGTGCTTTTTCATCAATAATTAATTCCATGGATTTGATTATACCAACCATTCAGTCAGTTCTATCATGGTTTGAGGAACTTTCGCAAAGGTTTACTGGCAATTCATTAGCGGAAAACTTCGAGCTGATAAAACAAGTTGCAGTTGATGCTTTCGAATCATTAAAAGATTCTGTTATAGACTTAATTTCTAGTTTGAGCAATGTTTCATCATGGATTCAAGAGAATCAATCAGTCTTTCAAAATCTGGCAACTGTGGTATTCGCTGTTGGTGGAGCTATCTTGGCTTTCAAAGGATACATGGCCGGATTGTCTATTCTCTCAACAATTACAACAATCTTAGGCGCCTTGAATACTGCGTTTATGGTTTTATCAACTGTTGGATTGAAAACAACTATAAGCATGATTCTCGGTTTCATGGGGCCTGTTGGATGGATAATAACTGCAGTCGGCGCTCTTGTAGCAGCAGTAGTTTACTTATGGAATACTAATGAAGGATTTAGAAATGCTATCATTGCTGCTTGGACTGCGATTATTGCATTCTTACAGCCTGCAATTACATCTATTGCAGCCTTTATTCAAGAAATTTGGGGGTCTGTCGTAGCGTGGTGGAACGAAAATCAGCAAACGATTCTTACGACTGTCCAAATGGTATGGGGAGCAATTCAAGTTGCCTTCCAAATTGCATTAGGGGCTATACAATTATCTGTAACAGTTGTACTTACCGCAATTCAAATTTTCTGGAATACTTGGGGATCAGCAATTATGGCTTTAGTCCAAGTCGTATGGGCAGCGATTCAAGCAATTTTTCAATCTACGCTTAGTACGATTATGGCAGTAGTAAATGGAGTAATGAATCAAATTCAAACCATAATTAGTACTGTTATGGGTGTGATTCAAGGGGTAATAAAAGTAATCACTGGCGCTATTAGTGGTGATTGGTCTCAAGTTTGGGAAGGAATTAAACAAATAACTTCATCTATTATAAACGGCATCAAGGACACAATAGCTAATGTTTTAGAAACAATGAGTGGCATCGTTTCTGGAAAAATAGAGGCAATCAAAGGATTTTTTACAAGTATTGGAGATATTGATTTATATACTATCGGGCAAAATGTTATCCAAGGATTAATAAATGGTATCGGTTCTATGGTTAATGCCGTTAAGGATAAAATTGCCGAAGTTGCAAGTGGAATTCAAGAGAAAATTACTGGTGCTTTAGGCATTCACTCGCCTTCCAGATGGATGCGTGATCAAGTGGGTAAGTTCATCCCCCAAGGTATAGCGGTCGGTATCGAAGCCGATGCCAAGTCAGCATATGGTGCCATGTCCAAGCTATCAAGTGGCTTGATGAACACTATCACCCCAGAAATAGCACTGGGAACTGGAAACATAGGAGCTACTAGCGCTGCTAGTCAGATCATTAATAATTATTCCCAATCGAGTAATACTTCAGGAATCGCTGGACTAGTTGCACAGATTGCAAATAGACCTGTTCAAGCTACGTTTAAAATCGGCGAAAGAGAAATTGTCAAAGCAATCGCAAAACCCTTACAAAATGAACTAAACGAAATGGAAGAATTAGAAACACTATTCAAAGGAGGTCGATTGAATGAACGCTAATTTTAATGGACACGATTTAGATGATTATTTGAGAATCACCTCCAAACTTCAACGAAATATCGGTCGAAGCAGAAACAATGAATTAGTTACCATGGGCATAGGGCAAAGAAGGTTAGTCGAATCGTTAACAGATGAAGGCTATATCACGATGCCCTTTGTACTTAGATATGACTTGATCACAAAAAAAAGAGCACTGGCTGACATTCTGAACGTGAGTGAGCCGGTGCCTTTGTGGTTTGAAGATGAACCAGATAAGTATTATCTAGCCATACCAGATGGGGATATTCCAGTTGATGAAATTGTCTTTCTAGGAAAGGGATCCATCAAATTCCTTATTCCGGATGGTGTGGCACATTCATTTGATCAACGACATTTTCCTTTCCAATCAACCAGCGAAGGTATTGTGTCTAATATTGAAAACAATGGGACTGAAAAAACGCCGATCGACATAAGTATTCTTTTTGAAAGCGATTCTCAGTCAATCGGTATCGTTGGTAACGAATCGATCGTTCAGTTTGGAACTTCGCTTCCTAATGAGGATGAAGATGTTGAATTGTCAAATAAAATCATGAACGATGACATGGGATCGGCAACTAAAAATCTATGGAGTACAAATGTGGGAAGACCTCGATGGCGCTATCAAGACGGAGAGAATTCTTCTAAAGTTGAAGGGTCTTGGACGTGGAGTAGCACAGATGTTACTGCGACAAGTTTTGGATCATTTGATACATCAAAGAAAGGGTATTGGCATGGCCCAACATTAACTAGAGAATTGACTATTGCCCTTCAGGATATAGAGGTCTATCATCGCATTGAGTTTAAGCCTACGGGGAATGCTAAACAGCGCCCTTCCTGCCAAGGACTTTTTGAAATAAACTATTCGGATGCAGACAATAATTTTGTCTTGGGATTTGAGATGAAAGACAACACAAATGTTGCTGACAAAGTCACTTTTTCCTTCTTTGTAGGTGATTACAGATTTCACGAAGAATCACTGCCGAAAAGCGTACTAACATACAATGGTGGCTTCTTTGGCTATATACAAATGAGAAAGTTCAAAAATAAATTTAGTTTTAAACTAGTACGAGTAGAATTGATTAATAACGTATGGAAAGAAGTTTGGTCATCCAAAACAAGAGAATGGACAAACAATGCTGTCGCAATGCTTTCAGTTAAGCAAATCAATGTTTTTGCTTCTCAGTGGCGAGATTTTAGAACTATGAGTATGAAGTTAACTCATACAAGAATAACTGAATTAATTTCTGAAGGGAACGATATTGTTCCTCGTGTATTTTATGAAGGAGATCAACTATTTGTAGATGGGGAGACCAATGATGTTTTTCTAAATGGCATTCCAGCAGAAGAGTATCGAGTGGCAGGAAGCGATGATGCTTTTTGGGCTGAAAAAGGTCTTTCAGAATTCGTAGCTATTTCTGACGGAAGCTTTACTGGTGAATTGACTATAAGGGAGCGATATGTATGATTTATTATTTTCTAACGAGACAATTTCAACTTGTTGCAAAAATTGATACTAAAGCCGACAAAGGAATTGTTATTAAGGATGACATTCATACCGTGGGTTTAAAAAATGGGACAAGGCTCAACTCATTATCTATGGATATTTACACTAAAACCGGTCCCAAGACAAATACCTTCGATCCCAACGCCCCTTATAAGTCTTCAAACATAGATCTAGCCAATTTCGTTATCTTTCGGGATGCAAGGGGGAAAGACGTCTGTCTGTATATCAGAAAAAATGTAGATATTGACGGTAAGAGCCGTGCCATTTCAGCAGTAGACTTAGGTCTAGAACTGCAAAACGGTTCAGCTACAATATTCACGAGTAATAGTGAACAGTTTGTTGACTATTATGTGAACCGCGAACTATATGATACTGGATGGGAGATTGGAGTAAATGAACTAGGAACAGACATTAAACGCTTAGTTGATACTAGCACTGATGAGACGCCTTTGGCTAGATTGCAAAAAATATGCCAATCTTTTAATTGTGAAATGACATTTGATATAGAACTACAGAATTTACAAGTAGTGAGAAAGAAAGTCAATATTTATTTTAAAATAGGATCGGCTAATACCGGGTTAGTGTTTTATTCATCTAAAGATATTATTAGCTGGCAAAGATCGACTGATATTGATAATTTAATCACCTCAATACAAGATACTAATCACGGATTCGATGATCTTGGATTTGGAGACGGAAGGTTCTTTACTCGAAAAGGTGAGTCGATTATTTATGATAGAGAATCGAATGCTATCTATGGCTTGGGAAATACTTCCGAAGAAAGATTTAGTGGGTTTAAAAGAGGATATGCGACAAGCACAGGTACTGCACAAATAGATAATTATAATGAATTACGATCTATTCTTGAAGAAAGAAGTCAACCAAGTTTTTCAGCAGAAGTAGATTTTCTTTTCAGAGATGACGAATTTGAAATTGGTGATTATGTAACGTTTGTTGATGAAGAATCTAATCCGCCTCTCCGGATGAAAGCCAGAGTGTTGGAAGTTTCTCAAAACGGTAGTAATAAGAGAGACAGGAAAGCGACAATCGGAAATTACGAATTACTAAAAAGCCTTATCAGCAGCGATCTCAAGGCAAGGCAGCAGCAAATGAACAAACCAAACAGTATGTATTTAATCAAGTTGATTCCGGATAATGGGGTTAGCTTTGTTGAGGGGGAAGAAAAAACAACAAATATCACTGCAACGATCTATAAAGATGGCATGGATATTACATCCAGTGTTTCAGCGGAGGATATCTTATGGTTCAAAGTTGATAGATCTGGCAACCACGATACCGCATGGGAGGAACTAAATAGTCAATCTGGAGCGACGGTACAAGTTACATCTAATGATTTCACGGAGGTGTCCAGTATTCGTTGTGTTTTGACAATATTTGATAACCACTTTGTTCAAGCTATTTACTTTTTAAACGGTTTGCGAGACGTGGCCCGCAAGGTTTTGCGTTTGCAAACCAAAGACACGATCACTAGCGTCCATATATCAGATACACATTATGCGACTGATTCCATAGGGCGTGGCGATCTAGAAAACTATGGACGTAGTAATAGCCATATTAAAAACGTTGCTGAATTTACCAATTTTGTAGATGTCGATTATGTCGTTCTAAACGGCGATACACATGATGGATCAACAGCTAATAAAAATATCGCACTGTCTAATTATCGAGAAGCAGTCAGCACGTTGGGGATGTCAAACGCACCATACTTTGTGACTTGGGGAAACCATTGCAACAATTCATGGGGAGACAATGTTACGAATTCGATCACGAAAACCGTGAAGAATTACCAGCCTAAAACTGCAATGACCTCACTGCACGGCAAACTTCGCCAAGTGATCACACATGAAGAGATGTACCAAATTGCTACAAGACCAAGCACGATCTTCGATATAGTAGAAAACCCTCTCGATAAGAAGGGGTATTATTACTACGATGTGCCTGATAAGAAAAATAGAGTGATTATACTAAATGCACAGGATGTACCTATTAGTTTAGATGACGATGGCTTTGCAAAATATATTGATATCAACGTATCTGGCTATCGTCAAGCCCAAATAAAATGGCTATATGATGTGTTGAAAGACACCCCAACTGATACGACTGTATCCATATATCAACATTATCCGTTTGGCAAACGTTATAAAACAGATATGGATTATTACGCATATAACTACGAAATGATTGATGGAATCATTGATAGCTTTGTTACTGGTGGTACGTACAGTCGGAAATACAATGCAAATACAGACTTCACAGCAAGTATTTCTTGTGACTTTGAGGGTCATAAAGGAACGCTTGCTTTTTTAGCGCATGGACACATGCACAACGATCGAATCAGTAAAGATACTAACGGAACAGTGAACTACTCTATCGGCTGTTCTGTGAGCCGTCCGAAGAAAGACCAAGGGGACAGACCGCTAGGGGTTTTAGAAGAAGATTTATGGGATGTGATCGTATTGAACACAAAAACAAGGCATGTCGATTTGATTCGCTTTGGCAAAGGCACCGATCGGTCATTTGATTATTAGGAGGTGGGGTAATGCCCGTAGTACAAGACGAAATAAGTTTAGTCAAGGTTGTAAATGGCGAAAGTCCATACAACGTCGAACTCCTATCCTCCAATGGTCTGCTTTTTAAGAATGGAGTGATATCAACTATCATTCACGCCGTTGTTTTTAGGGGCGATGAGAACGTTACTGATTTATTAGATGCAAATCAATTTAGATGGACCAAAACAAATGCTGACGGAACACCGGACGATACGTGGAATGCAATGCATGCTAGTGGAGTAAAAAGCGTAACGATTGGGATAGATGATGTCAATAAACGCGCAACTTTCGGCTGCGATATCGTCGAAATATAAAGGAGATGGAATAATGGCAACAATTTCAAGCGGTCAAATTACAATTATTGACTTATATGATGCGCCCGCACTAAATGCGTGGATCTCAGCAAGTCAAACAACAACTCAGACATACAATAATACGACTAACGCATATTCACCCAATTTTGGATCATCTGGACAAGTTTTAACGCTTAACTTAACAAAAGCAGGGAGCACAGGAAGCTTGATTGGTTCTGCTGTATCAGGTGTTAAATGGAAAAAGACAGTAGGAGCAACAACTACCGAAATAACTTCTACAACAAATACTGATAGTGAGTATAAGAGCGGCACATCAAACAGTGTGTTAACAACAAAAGTAAACGTTCCGACAACAAATAATGCCGTACGTTGGACAGTCGAAGGAACATACACAGACCCAGATACTTCGCTGCCAATTACTTTCCAAGCGACGATCGACATCACTCTTATTCAGTTAGCTAAAGCTGCAGTGGTAGCAGTTTTGAGTGCACCCAATGGGGATTACTTCCGGAACAATACACCTGCGAGTTTGAAGCTAACGGCTGATGTTTATAAAGATGGTGATTTAAGTAGTGGATCTCGAAAATATAAATGGTTCGCGGCAGATTCAAGCGTTACAACATCTCAAGATTCTGATGCTGGAGTTGGTTGGCGAAAAATTACAGCGACAACCGGAACATCGGGTGCAGTAGCAAGTTCGGGATTTGATGTTGCAGTCACAACTCAAGGGGTACTGACGGTCTATCCAGATGCGGTAACAAATGGCCAAACATTCTTGTGTGTCGTCACAGATAACGCTGGTGGAACTTCTGGAACTAAGATGAAGCAGTATGCAACTTTGATGGATATGGATGACCCGATCATGGTGATTATCGAGTCCACGGGTGGGAATATCCTAAAGAATGGCGTAGGGTCTACCACTTTGAATGCGCGATTGTATCAAAATGGTGATGAAATCGATTCGGGCGGTACAGGCTATGCCTATAAATGGTCTAAATGGCAGAACAATGCAATGGTGCCAAACTTCGGCGGCACGAGCAATCCATATAAAACTGGAAAATCGTTGTCAGTTGGAAGTGCTGATGTAGACAATACAACAACGTTTAAAGTGGAGGTAGAAAACAAATGACGAACTACACTGCTTATATCATTTTAAATACCGAACGGACAAAGGTTGAATTTAGCACAGATGGAAATCCTATTGAATATTTGTGGACTAAGTATGGCATGGATACGTATATCGAATCCTTTGAGGAAATTAAAGAAGAGGGTGATTAGATGGCTACAGTTTCACGTGGCGAGATCACTATAACGAACGTAGACGATGGTAAGCCATCATATACACACACTGCTTATGCTTGGAGTGCTGACGGTACGGATCGCTTTACAACCTCGTACCCTGGCGAAAACTTGCTTGCCAATTCAAAAAGCCCTAAAGTATTAAGCTATTTAGGTTCGACGGTTGACATAGTCGAAAATACCGCCGTACCAGAATGGGGCGCCACTGACGCCGTTAAGCATACGATATCCGGCGGGACTGGTGGCGGTGTAGCTGGTGTTTTACGGGCTAACCGTCTAGTAGACGCCGGCGTAAAGTACGTCCACAGTATTTACATTAAGAATACTGGTACGACGCTGGTTAGACTTAATAACAACCTAGGCCAAGCGATCGACGTGCCAGCTGGAACCACTACACGAGTTATTTTTAACCCTATGGGAACCGCAGGAACGGCAGCTATGCAGTTCGTAGTTCAGCGACTTAATGCAGCCGACGTCCAAGAGTTTATCGCGTGGCATGCTAAAATTGAAGCAAGTAGCGACACAGCCACCATTTGGACGCCGAAACCAAGCGAAGACTTTGCCAACGCCTACCCTACGTATGTCGGAACCTATACCGATTACGAACCTACGGACAGCGAAGATCCCAGCAAATACACATGGCAAAGAATTTTAGGTGAGTCAGGTCAAGATGGTAAGGATGGAGAAGACGGAGCAAACGGACAAGATGCAAAAGAAGTCATCAGTGGGTATCTTTCAAATGATTCTATTATCGTGCCTGCAACTGCAGCAGGATCCGTAACAGATTTCTCAAAAGCAGTAGGAGACTTTGTTGTTTATGAAGGTCAGACAAAACTCTCATCTGGCGTAACGTATTCGAAAGTTTCCGAAACGGGAATGACCAGCACCATTAACTCGGCTGGTCGTTATACAGTTACTGCTTTGTCGGCCGATGTTGGAACGGCAACATACCAAGCAGTGTACAAAGCTGTGACAATTCAAAAGATAATGATTGTCGTGAAGAACAAGCAAGGGGCTACAGGGCCGGCCGGAACAAACGGAACTGATGGAAAAGGGATCGTGTCCAGCACTACTACCTATCAGGCTGGTACATCTGGCACAACACCGCCTACAGGAACATGGAGTACTTCAATACCTAGCGTTTCTGAGAATCAGTACCTTTGGACAAAAATTGTTATTACTTACTCTGACAATACAAATTCAACTGCATATTCTGTGGGTAAGATGGGAGCAAAGGGGGAAACAGGTTCTACTGGATCGACAGGAGCAACAGGCAATGGGATTAAAAGTACAACTATTAATTTTGCTAGTTCTACTAGTGGTACAACAGCGCCTAGTAGTGGGTGGAGTACATCAATCCCTGCGGTTGCTGCTGGAAGCTTTTTATGGACAAGGACAGTATTAACTTTCACAGATAATACAACAAACACTTCATATACTGTGGCTAAGCAAGGTGAAAAAGGTGATCCGACTGGCATCATCAGTCAAGCAACAGTACCTACAAATCCTTATGTTGGGATGCTTTGGCAAAATACCGGAGCGAGTGGCTATATTATCGGTGCCACCTATCGCTGGACTGGTTCAGCTTGGAGTTTGTACGTTTTTACTGCTGAGAATATATCAGCAACGAACTTAGCTGCATTATCAGCTGTATTAGGAACTGTTTCGGGTGGGACTATCACAGGTAGCGTCTTTAAAACAACTTTTGACCGCACAGATGCTGATTACAGTGGCGGTGTACAAACAAGAAAAATTGGTACGGGGATATTACAAGAAGGTATGTTGCAATTTGATGCTGAAATACGTAGTACAGATGGTGTTAAGCAATCACGTAAACTATCAACGTATGACGAACAAGGGTTTAATCAAAACAGATGGGATTATAATTCTTCTGGTACGATGACACGTCAACGCTGGGCTAGTTTTGGTGAGTATGGATTGCAATTGGTAGATACACTATATGGTTCGGCTACTGACCGTGTAGCATTGGCCTATCAAGACTTAATGAAAAAGCCTGAAACGGCTATAACAGAAAGTAATGCTAGCCAATTTAAGCATTATTCAGCTAGTGATGAACATAAACCCCAAGCTTCTCGAAATGGTCGTATCGTCCAACTTCGCGGTGCATTTAGAAATGTAAACTTAATAGCAAGCGGGGAAGAAGGCCTAGTAATGGGAACCGTTCCAGTATGGGCTAGGCCTGTAAATCCAATCAATACAATTGTTCAAGGTACAGGTGCGAATATTTATTTATTAACAGTACAACCTAACGGTCAGTTGCTATTTGGCCGTTATCGTGGTGATACAGGATCTGCTAATAACTATAGATATGATTATAAAGACTGTGGTGCTGGTTCCTGGTTAAATATTGCTTGTACCTATACTGCAGGAGACTTGTAAGGAGGTGTTTTTTTGTTAGATGAATTCAAACGTCAATACATTGATAAATGTATTGATGGTAACGGAATGGATGAAGAACTTGAACAATTATTTCTGAGTGTTTTAGCAGATGAATTTGAAGATAATCCTGAAAAAATGGGGGATTTTATTCAAACGATTATTGACGAAAATACCCCACGTACACCGACGGAAATCGAATTGTTGCAACAAGAAAATGCAGAGTTGAAACAGCGTCAAGAAATGGCAGAAGAAGCCTTGTTAATGTTGTCGGATACGATGTTAGGGTAATAAATTAAAAGGAGGGGTGACCGATGGAATTTTCAGCGTTAAAAATGTTATATGCAACTCACGTGATTGAAGGAAAACGCACAATCGAGAGCGTTCCGGAGATTTTGCGTGAAGATGTTGCAAAAATTGTTGGCGAAGCAAAAAAGCCAGAAGGAACAAAAGAATAGGATACGTAGTAGCAGGAGCAATCGGCTTAATGGTCGGTTGCTTTTATTTTAGGAAAGTAGGTGGCATATGTTAAACGTAGGGGAGTTAGCAACTTGGGCGGGTTGGATCATGACGATTGTCGGGATGCTGGCATTTGTAATCAAACCAGTTATGTCCAATTTTACAAAAATTGCAGATAATCTAACCAAACTAGCTCATAATCTTGATTTATTAACTAGAGATTTAGAAGCCAGTAAGTCTGATCGTGTTGCAATTCATGATGAGTTGAAGCGACATGATGAGCGCTTGGATAAACACAATGATCGATTGATTGAGCATGGGGAACAATTAAAGTCTTTATGGAAAGAAAGAGGGAAGTAAAAATGGATTTGAATTTCTTGCAAGAATATTTAGTACCGGTGATCGTAGTAGCGTGTTTGGTAGTGGGGTATTTGATCAAGTCAACGCCAGTGTTTGCGGCAGTGGCCAATGGCTATATTCCATTGATTGTTATTGTCTTAGGAGCGATTCTAGGGGCAATCATCAATGGATTAACTGTTGAAGCAGTTGTTTACGGTGCTGTAAGTGGTATTGCCTCGACGGGGATGCATCAATTGTTTGTACAACTTTTAAATTTAAGTAGTGGTGATCAGAAACCAGATTATGGTGATGGACAGGAGTTTACCGACAAGAAGGAGTAGCCGTTTGGCTGCTCTTTTTTTACACAGAAAGGAAGATGAACATGGAAAGCAAACAAAATAAGATAACCATTCCCATGAAAACAGGAGTATGGGAATGGTCAGCAAAAGGTTTTGGCTTTAATAAATATCAAAAGCAAAACGATCAAGTTGTCGAAAACAACAAGGGGCGATTAGAGCTTAGTCTTCAGATTTATGGAATTGAGTTTGGTCGAACAATGCTTCAGTTATAAGTAATTTCTTTTGAGTTTCAAAATATTCTTTTAGATTTTCTTTGAATTGAATCATAAACTCATTTGAAACATCTTCAAGTAGCGGCTCGACATCATCTGAACGATAAGCTATTGAAGATGTATCGAAATTGCTTAGTGTTTTGAAGCTTGCTAAGGCCATAAGATCCTTTAATTCAATTGGCTCAGTAGTTATTTTTCTAGAATCCATATATTTCTACCTCCTTATCAGTTATTTCAGTGGACCACTCACTGATAAGGAGAGTATATCAAAAATTAGCAATAAAAGGAGAAAATGAAATGAGTATCGAAAACATGATTTCATGGATGACAAGCAAGGAAGGGCGAGTCACCTATGACATGGGAAATCGTCTTGGACCAACAAGCTACGATTGTTCTAGCGCTGTGTTCTTCTCGTTGATCGCAGGAGGTTACCTGCCAAAAGGATCAATGGGCAACACAGAAACATTATTTGCCATGAATGGAACAGTGCTCAAAAAAATTAGTCGTGCAGAAGTGAGAAGAGGGGATATCTTTATCGCTGGTACTCCTGGCAGTTCCCATGGCTCAGAAGGTCATACCGGTATCTTTTTGAGCAACAAGAGTTTTATTCATTGCAGCTATTACTGGAACGGCATTCACACAGACAGCCACGATTCTTACATGAGCACACGGTTAACGCATCATTTCTATCGAATTGTTGCAAGTGGTAATGCTGATGTAAACACTGATAACAGTGCACAAATGATTAAATTGGCAATCGATGGCCAATGGGGACCACTAGTTACTCTACGTTTGCAAGAATACTACAATACAACTAGAGATAAAGTGATTAGTCATCAATACAAGCAAAAATACAATAAAAATATCTATTCCGCAGAATTTGATACTACTTTGATTGGATCCGACGTGATTCGTGCAATCCAGATGGGCCTTAAAGCTAAAGGATATTATTCTGGTGCAATTGATGGTCTATGTGGTGAAGCAACAATCAAAGCGATGCAAAAAGCATTAGGAACGACGGTGGACGGTGTTATCAGTCCAAAATCCGATATGGTTCGAGCATTGCAGCGAGCACTGAACAATAATAAGTTGCCGTGGTAAAAAAATAGCCCGCTTCGACGGGCTTGTACATAGAGCATTCTCTTTCCTTGCTTTAAAGATGCTTCTAATGTAGAATTTTTGTGGCGACATTAAATCGTCAATGAAGAGTATTAGGCGGTGGAAGCTTGGGGAAGTGTGCCTAATACTCTTCTTCTTTATTTTAGCATCATTTTTATTTAATAGATATTATTGATTAGAAAATCGTCTGAAATATTTTATTTGAATTAAATTAAGATAAATTATAGAATAGTGACAGCCTTTTCAAAGGCTATCTTTTTTTCATTTCTGCGCCCACTCTACCCGAGAGTGGGTTGTTTGTTGTTGAAATAAGAACTGACGTTTGGTATAATTTCTATATAATCCTCATACGATTATATCTGCTATAGGAAGTCTTAGAAAACGCTTGTTTTTGAGACTTCCTTTTGGTTTAATTTAATTAGCAGATAAAAATCGAAAGTAGGGATCTTATGCCAATTGAAATTTCAAAAATGATAGCGCACAAGTTAAATATTAATGACGGATTGCCGATTTTAAGTGAAACATGTATCAATATAGAAACTCTAGAAAATAAAGAAGAAGCTTTAGATTTTTTTATTACCCATATTGAAAGATCAAGGGGAAATGGTTTTGTTAAGAAATGTCAATTCTCAAATCTAGATGATCAGGCAAGGACAATAAAAAATAGGATTGTGAATATTATTTCTAATATGGAAGATCCTATAAACTTTGATGATGTTTTTATTAATGAGTCAAAAGAGATTACTAGAAAATTAGCAAGAATAATGAAAAATTCATCATCAAAAAGTGATGGTTCGTTATTTGTAATTTTATATTCTATAGATGGACAAAATTTCATTGGGCTTATCAAGATGGATCCAGATTCAGGCATAGAAGTATTGGATGATCTTACTATCCAAGTAAGAGAAGATATGCTACCTTCTAAAAGAGAAAGGCTGCATAAGGCTGCATTTATTATATGCAAAGATGATTATGTCGAAAATGATACTCACTTATTTGTATTGGACCGCCAAAAAAGCAATGATGAAGGCGCAAAGTTTTTCCTAGATACTTTTTTAGACTCAAAAATATTGCCCACAGATGATAATCTTACTGTGGCTTATCAAAAAGAATTAGTTCGCATACTAAAAGAGGAATTACCTCCAGAAAGTTTTATGGAGTTTAATAAAAGATTCAAGAGAAGGTTATCTACTGGCGCTCATTTCACTCTCGAAGAGGATTTTCCTCCTTTGTTGAGAGATTTGTTGCCTGAAAATAATCAGGATCAAGATTTAGATAATCTATGTTTAAATATACAAAATTCTTTATTGAAAAAATATCCTGGAGAAGTAACAGGATTTACTCCTGTCGTCGAAAAAATTAATAATTCCGTCTATCAATCAAATGATAGATCTATCAAAGTAGAGATTGCAGCAGATGCAGAAGCAGATTTATATCAAAAAAGATTTTTAGATGATGGAACATTTATTTTAACAGTATACCCGGATGCAGGTATGGATGAAATAAAATAAAGCGAAATGGGAGGGACTGAGATGGGAACTTATAGTCAAAACCAAGTTATCAAGTTTATTACTGAATATAAAACAGCATATGAAGAAATTTCTCATATAAAATTAACGGTCTCAGAAACCCACTCTAATTTCAGATTTGTGGAGAGCTTAAAACTCTGTAATATTGATGATAGTTTCCTAAACAAAATTCCTGAATCAACCCATCTAAAATCAAAATTTGTTATTAATGGAGATATAGACGATGATATAAAATCACTAAGTGATTTAAAATATTTAAATGGAAAAACTTATAAAACAAAAAATGATGAGGTATTAGTTACTACAACAATTAAAAAAGATGTGTTTATTGAAGAATATAAGTTAGTAAACAAGTACCTATTTACTACATTGGAAGATTTCTTATATTCACTAG
>NZ_NGLL01000001.1:2389028-2416595 GCF_002140615.1 Enterococcus sp. 2G9_DIV0600 | reverse complement strand
GATTTAGGGAAAAATAGGTATTTAATTAGAGGACATAAAACAATTACACTTACACTTGAATATACAGAGGATAATATTCAAGAGAAAGAAGCGGTTCAAGTAGGCGAGCTATTTAATTTCATTCTTGATGATGAAAAACATCATGATAAGTTAAATATTTTGCGTAATACTCTAACTATTTTTTTAGATAGTGACTCTAATGTAGATAACTTTGTTGAAAAATGTGATGAAATCTTAAAATCCGTTAAATACAATTTTAATCTTTATATTCAAGATAGAGTGAAATTATTCTTAGAACAAAAGAATAAATTGCTCCACGAATTTATTAATACAACCAGAAAAATAGAAGAGTTAACAGGACATCTAATTGGACAGATTAGAACCGTTTCGTTAAGTTTATTAGGTACAATTTTTTTAAGCCTACTAAATAATATTAATCAAGGGAAAAGTCGTGCTATACTTAACTTAGTCATCCTGAGTTATGTTTTTTACCTTGTCTTAAACTTTTTGATTGTTTATAAACAAGATAAACAAAAAGAAGCATTGCTAAGAAATCTAAAAGAATATACCGAAGAGTTAGGGGCAATAGGTGATAATAAAGATAACAATTTGTCCTATTCTAGTTTGAAAGTCAAATATTTAGATTCGTCGTTGGAGTATTATGAGAACTATCGGCTATCTTTGATGATAGGCCTTTTTATACTCAGTACACTATTTATAATGTTGTATTTGGCTATTAAATCTAATGTTATGCTGATTAAATTCGCCGAGTTTAATCACGAGTAATTCCTTTTATTCAGTCTTGAATAGAAGGTTTTTTTTCATCGGTTAATCAATTACTCTGTGATTGTCATTAAATATCGCTTTCTAATGATTGTATTGCATCTTCTCCTGAAAATATATGTACTTTTTGTCTCTAAAATAATGACGTTGTGTTTATGATTCAAAATAGCTTCACCTCTGTGCTATTTCACATAATCATTTTCTTTTTTATAGATCATGTGGTCACTCCTTTCGCAGTTAAGTACGCAATTAGGTTGAGCGCTATTTAATGATTGATAAAGAATTTAAATTACTGACGATACTTGTACTAAAAGGGTTCTCACAAATCTCATCATTTACATCTTCGAAATCATCAAACTCCCGCTTAAATCTCCGCTATATCGTTGTATATAATACCTATTGTTAGTCTTTCACAAAGTCATACCTACATAAAATTCTGAGCATCTAGTACCAAATATACATTCTTGTGATTCAGGAATTGAATCCGGAAATTCTTCTAAAAACTCGGAGTGGGAGATGTAGCCTTGTTCATACTGACTAATTAAATTCATGAGAGATCAAACCATTTCAGTTCTCCTTGGAAAAATTCTACATTTCGAATTTCCTCGAATTCAACCAGCGTAGAATCAACGTAAATACCGATCTCATCATGCCCAGAAAGGCGGCCTACGATGTCCGGTAAGAATTTGTCATTCTGTGTATAGTTAAGCTGAACAGCAATCTTTTTATTTTTCAAAAGAGCCTCTTGTAAAAATTCTCCAATTTCTTCAATTTCCATTTCCTGTTTAGGTGGGTAAGTGTAAGCTCGTTCCTCTTCAACTTTATTTACACTTGTTGTATGTTCCGATAAAAAGAAACCTATCCATTTTAATTTTTTCCGGTCCTCGTAAGGTTTAATCATTCCCATAATTATCACTCCTCACGAAAATTATACGAACGTTTGTTCGTTTTGTAAAGCGAACAGATCTTTAAATTGTAACGAGAGAACGAGTAGAAAAGATGAGAATTATTGGTGATAGTTTCGGTGATAGTGAAAAGAAAATATCGAAATGATAGAAAAGAAAAATCAGAGGATAAACCTTGATATAATGGTATTTTTAAAATAGAGAAATACTAGAAAAAGGGTAGAATGTATAAGAAAAACATGTTCGCCTTACTTGGCAAACCAGGTTTCGAAGATCTTGCAAAAGAATTGAACGAACGTCTATAATAAGATAAAGAAACGCCTCGAGCCAGTTCTGATCGGCTCAAGGCGTTTTTATTTTATTTAATAACAAATCAGTAATCCAAAAAATCAGTGGTCTTCTTTTAATCCCCAAAGCAACGCAGCAGACAATAGTCCAAAGATACAGGTTTGAATAATTGGCATTTGACTCATCTCCTTTTGATTTTCTTTAGTATAAAATGAATTCTATTCAGTGGCACGAACAAAGCAGTGGGTTTCAACGAACGAAACTGTTATTTCTTGGTGACAAATGCGTGATGAATGGAAATAAACCGTTTTCATTTTGATGCTTTTTTGTTATTATATCTTTAAGAAAGAAAACGGTTGAGGTGAGGATATGGAGAATATTACGATTGGTGAAAAATATGTCTGCCGACCAGTAGGGGCGAGTAAGCCTGTGATCGGTGTGGTGGAAAAACTATACGTAAATACGGCGTTGATCGTCGTTTCAAGTTGTGAAGAAGAAGATCAAGTACAAGTAGAAGCTTGTAATCGTCGGATGATCGTCAGCTTCAATAAAATTTTTACACAAACCAATGTTGCTTAACAAAAGAGTAAAAAATGCTGCTCCACGGATTACCGTGAGCAGCATTTTTCTTCGTGTGAGATCAGCCAACACCGATCACAAAGTTCAATAGTTTGTCTGAATAAGTCATGTCTTCTTCCGTCACACTCAACTCTTCATTTAAAATCCCCATCTGGTCGGTAATGATCCCGTCCACACCGTAAAAACGCATCCGGCTGATGGTATCCGCATCGTTGGGGGTCCAAACGAACACTTCCTTGCCGTCAGTCCGAGCAGAAGCGATGAAGTTGCGGTTGATCGTACTGTATTCCATTGTCAGAAAATCGGCACTAGTCAGTGGTGGGCCAACGACATTGAAGGGCATGATGTATCCTGACGTCAATTCAGGTGCTTTATCCTTTAATTCTTCAACAACTGTATAGGAGAGGCTTTGCATAATATGCCCATTTGCAACTAAATCCTCTTGGTATCGTTCTAAGAAGTCATCTACGAGCTGCGCAGTATCTTTTTGCTGAGTTTTGATCTCCACCAGCAGTTTTTGATCCAATTGGTTGGCAAGCGCCAAGTACTCGTCAAAAGTTGGAATACGGGCTGTCTGGTTGTTTTCCGAAACTGTCAGTGATTCGGCATAGCTCAAGGGTAATTGTTCTGGTTTTCCTTTGCCGCCGGTTAGTTGGCGGTAAGAAAAATCATGATAGACAATAAAATGACCATCACTTGTTTGCTGGACGTCCATTTCAACATAATCCGGATGATACTTCTCACTAGTAAAGCGTAGTGCTTCAAGAGAATTTTGGACCCCTTGTCCGTCGCTTACCCCTCGATGGGAGATCGTTACCGGATGAATCGAAGCAGCTGAAGTCAGATAGTTCATATTATATAGACTAACACCGACACCGAAAAGCACCGTCACCAAGGTAAACAAGGAACTTTTTAGACCTAAGAAATGACGCTGGTTCAATGGTTCTTGGTGGAACCATGAAGGAATCTCTGGTAAAAAACCTTCGTCATCCATGAAATCAACGATGATATAAAAAATAGCTACGGTCGATAAAATGACATTCAGTAACAAAATAAACTGTAAGAAAGTCATAATAAAAACAGCACTATACAAGGCATAATTCGGTGCAACAGCTTCGATTACTGCTTGAATCGTGATCAGCAAAGTAAAGCTAAGTGTCGTGATCAATAAGATGCTGCCACTAATAAAAACAAACTGACCAACGATAGCAAAAAAGCGGCGTTTAGTCACTTGAAGGCTTTCTTTGATCGCTTTTCGAAAAGGCAAATCACGCAAAATCATTTCTGGCAAGGCAAAAATCACGCGAATTCCTAAATAGATCAACAAGACATAGATCAAAAGCACTGCTCCGATGATTACGACACGGTTGGCAAAAATGAAATCCATGATAAAGGCAGGGATTTTGATTTTTGCGAGTAAATCCGAATTAAAGCTCAACCCACCGATGGGTAGAATCAGTAAGAAGTAAAAGAGAAAAAATAAAAAGGTCATCGGCCGTAATTTTCGCAACTGCAAAACAGTCATCCGTAACAATTGGCGCAGGCTGATGGGTTGTTTCTTTTTGATAAAATAGACACTCAACAACAAGAATGTAAACTCAAAAAAGACGGCTAATAAGATCAAAAGCAAAATCACTGTTAGTGAAAGCAATACGACAGGATGATCTGTAAAAATACTCCCGATATTGTCGAATGAAAGGTAAGGTAAGCCTCCCCGTCTTAGAACGAATTTGGTGGAAGAAGTTAATATGGGAATTACTAAGAACAACAAGGCACCGTGCATCAATAAGACATCACGGAAGTAGGCGTTGCTGTCTTTCAAAAAATCCCAAGTGTTGATGAAGCTGTTTTTTAAATAATTCATGGTTGTCATCCTAACAATAGTAAGTATTTTAGTTCTCTGGGTAATAAAGGTAAAGGCGGTAAAAAAGCCGAACAGTTTAGCAGCAAGTTCGTCACAGGCATAGATCCTGTCTCAAACGTAGCTCCTTCACCTTCGGCTCAATAAATTGATCGCTTTTCTTACTCTAATTCTTATCCGCCTAACAAACCAGTTAAGAATGTCCCACCATAAATCAATGCCATACTGTACAAGAAAATTGAGGCAGGTTTTGCTAATAAAATAATCAACGTAAACTTCTTAACGGACATGTTGGTCAACCCAGCCATGAGACAAAGGGCATCATCTGGGGCAACCGGTAGAAAGATCGCAAGGGCGAAAAGTTTTTCAAATCGGCTTTGGTTATCTAACCAGCCAATATATTTATCGTAAGTTTTGTCACTGATCATACTTAAAATGAATGGTTTACCGTATCGTCGGCCAAGCAGGAAAATAATGACAGAACCAATACTGATTCCTACATAGTTATAAACGAATCCTAGGTAAGGACCGAAAATCAAAACACCTGCAGCGCTGGAGACACCACCGGGAATGATTGGGATCACGACTTGCAAGATCTGCAATAGGATAAAGACGATTGGTCCTAAGATAACAGAATTTCCAACTAGACCTCGTAAGGCATTAATGTCTTTGAAAACACCTAGATTGATAAAATAGATCGTTAATGCGATAGATAAACCTAAGCCAATAATAGAAATCGTATTAATGATACGACGAGAAGTTGCTATGCTCACAGGACTTCATCTCCTTTTTGTTTCATAATCTCACTATACGGGGTGAGACCAGAAAAATCCAGTAAAACAAATGACAAACGTCAAACAGTTTTGTAAGGTATGCCTTTATTATAAGAGAAGTCCGCAAAGAAAACATTGTACCAAAGTCTGAAATAAGAAAAATTTATAGTTTCGGCACGCCATTAGTTTTAGGAGGCTTTTTTATCTGGGTGACGTTTTTTTGTGCGCTTCACTTGCCAACGATTGACGATCTTTTCAACCACACTCGTCATCATGAAGCCTCCGGCGATCGCCCCAGCAGTGATAACCACGATCATCAGATTTTCAAAGCCGACAAAGTTGTCTCCTAAAGCAAATTCTCGAACGGCTTTATAGGCAGGTCCACCCGGTACGAGGGGAACGAGACTAGGAATGTTAAAAATGATCATAGGCATTTTTTTTCTGCGGGAAAAAAAGATGCTGACGCAACCGACAGCAAATGCGGCTAAAAAGTTGGCGCTACCTAAACCATAGCCAATCGTTTTTAATGACCAATAGATCATCCAGCCAACGGTTCCGGCAATGCCTGTGGCAACCAAAGCTCTTTTAGGAATATTAGTCAAAATGCCAAAGGTCACGGTGCTTAAAAAGCTGAAGGAAAGGTGAATAAAAATCGTCATGAGATCCCTCCAAATAAGGTGAAGACCGTAGCGATGCCGACACCGATCGCGGCAGCTGTGAAAATGGCTTCAGTACCTCGGGCGGTTCCGCTGATGAGATGGCCCGCCAAGATATCGCGAAAGGAATTGGTGATCGCTACACCAGGAACTAAGGGCATGACGGCACCGATAATCAAATTATCGACGTTTTGTGCGACATGAAGGGAGACCGCTAAGACAGACAAAGTACCGATTATTAAAGAGGCGCAAAACATATCCAAAAAGCGGATATCGATCACTTTCTTGACCCAATACGCGCATAAAAATCCCAGACAGCCAATAATGAAGGTCGGTAGAAAGTCAAACCAAGCACCGCCAAAAATAATCATTAAGGTACTGCTGACTACACCAGCACTAAGGACCTGCAGCCAGTAGGGGAAACTTGGTGTTGTCGGATTGACCTTTTTTAATGCCTCGTGCAGTTCCGCTAAAGAAATTTTCTTTTCTGCATAAGCACGAGAGAGTCCGTTAACGGCAACGATTTTTTCGAGATTGATGACTCGATCATGGACATTTTCTACTTGCGCATAGTGACTGCTGCGCAAACCCATAAAAAGACCAGTTGCTGTTACATAACTAATACTACCTTGCTCCCCAGCGTTGGCTGCAATTCGATTCATTGTATCTTCTACTCGATAGACTTCCGAGCCGTTTTCCATCATGATTTTTCCTGCTAATAAGCAGGTCTCCAATAATAGCTCTTTCGATTCAGCCATTTCCAAACCCCTTTTTCAATCGAATTTGCGCACTACAATCTTAGTGTACAATTTCAGCGAGTTTTCAACAAGAAAGAAAAGTAGATTTGAAAAATAACTAGCAACCTATACGCAGGATTTTTTGTGATAAGTGAAAGGAGAGGCACTTCTCTTTATTCGTAAAGATTCATGTTTAATGAACAAAGTGAATAGAAATAAGATAACGGATGGAGTGTTTTATTTTAAAAAAATGAATAACTCGGTTACAATTAAATAAATAAAAAAAGGGGGATTTATTGATGCGAAGGAAGGTCTATACAAGAGAACACATTTTGAAGGCCGCTTATGAACTGATCAATAGAGAAGGTTTTAGCAACTTTACGGCACGGAATATCGCTAAGCACATGGGAATTTCTACTCAACCAATTTATCTTGAGTTCGAAAATATGCAGGACTTAAAAAATACTTTGGTAGAGGCTGTTTTCAAAGATTTATCGGAAAATGTTTTTCCAGTTGTTCGAACAGGAGACAAACTCGTTGATTTAGGCCTGAATTATATACGCTTCGCGCAAGAGCAGCACAATCTCTACATCGCCCTTTTTATCGATGATTATGGCGGTGGGAAATTGATGCATGATTTTTCATCCACCTATTTCAAATCCTTGATCAAATCAGAAGAAAAATATGCAGATCTATCCGAAGATGCGATAAATGCACTACATAATGGCGCATGGATCGTTGTGACTGGTTTGGCTTCCTTAATGTCGGCGGGTATTATCACACCCACCGATGACCAAATCATCAAAATCATCAACGAGACGATCGAAGGCGTAATCGAAAAGAAAGAAAACTATATTTTCGATTAAAGAATAAAAAATCTGTATCCATTTCTATTTTGGATGCAGATTTTTCTTGACATTTTTTGTGAAACTAGCGAAAATAACTGTTATGGAGAGTTGGCAGAGTGGTAATGCAGCGGACTCGAAATCCGCCGACCCGGTTCATCCCGGCGCGCAGGTTCAAATCCTGTACTCTCCTTATACCAACGCTTTAGAGCGTTTAGCCTATCTTTCGAGATAGGCTTTTTTGTTTGTTATGGGCAGAGAAGATAATTGACTGCCGAGCTTGATCGATAACCATCTGAAAAAACCTCAGTTTTCACTCAATCGGGAAATCAACAGAAATACACTAATTCGCTGAACCCCTTTTTGCTTGTGGTCCGGCAACAAACGAAAAGAATCAATCGGGCAAACGTGTTAAGGCGTATTCAATTTGTTCAGAAGTAAAGCCTTCATAGGAAAGTTGGTTCGCCACACGCTCATCTGATAAGGATAAATTTTGCGAGTAGCGAAGCGCTTTTTTCAATGCTTGCTCATTCCAATCGGCATTCACGGTGGCTACGGAAAAGTCTGCGGCGCTCTCAGAAAAGTCTTCATAGAGTAGTTGGCGTTTCACGCTCGACTGAGAAAACGCATTGCTGGATAAGTATCTTTCTGCACGATTCAGTGCATTTCTTTCTTCACGAGAAAGTTGAGGTGTATGTTGCTCGTTGTTTGCAGGTTCTTCTTGTTGCGCGCTACTTGATTCGTTATTGCCAGCTGTTTGTTCTCCTTGTGGTTGTTCCATGGAAGCAGCGGCATCGACAAAGGATTCATTTTTTCTTGCTTCGTTACGTAAAGAAAGGCTTATTTGCGCAGTGATGCTATCGAAAGACGTCACCTCATGGTAGATGGACAATCCACCGTAAGAAAACAAGGTGAAAAAAGCCGAAGCGACAATGATCAAAACATTTCGATCTCGTTTTGCATTTTGTTTTACAAGACCAATATAGAATAAGATAATGCCAAAAATGAAACAGAACTCGCCAAGCAAAAACGAGATGGCAAAAAGCGTAGCCATAAATATCACTCCTAAGATAAATAGTTCCTAAAAACTAATCATACTATGGAGGTGGTCTGAAGTCAGATTTGTCTTTTCATAAGTAGAGGAAAAGCATGATTTGACAACTGTAACGTGTATGCTATTAATGGATCATTCATATGTATTAAAGAAGTGACGCTCAAGAATTACTGTTGAAATCGCTGGTAAACGAAATGAAAGTATAGTTGTATCAGTAAGAGGCAAGAAGATGAATTTTGAAGAAAAAGATTTCTTTATGCGTTACACAAAAGTTGCGGCACAGGGATTGAGCAAATTTATTACGCAAGGATCTGTTGATGAAATCTTACTGCTGGATGAACAGCAAAGCGGTCAAAAGCAAGAAACGGATACTAAAAAAGACAAAAGCGAGCCAAAAAACAAGAAAGCACCTAGCTAATTTTTTCCTTAGCGAGGTGCTTTCAGTACGAATCGGTATCCTTCATTTGGATGAACTCCTTATGCAGTTTTTTTCAATTCTTGTACAGCTTGCTCGATCGTAATTCCAGTCGCAAAATGATTCGCATCTTTTTTATCGAAAACGATAAATAAATTCAATTTGGTATCCAGAGTTACACGATATTGTAGATCTGTGTTATAGAATGTCATAGTCATTCTCCTTTCTTAAAACTTGTCATTGAAAGGCAACGGTTAGTTGATAACGAAATTCCATAGTTAGAATAACACTTTTTTTCACAATAGTCCAATAAAACTATCAAACGAACAAATCTGACTGATTATTTTCAGGAAATCAATGCTGAGAATGGAAGCAAAAGAAGTTTGCTGGAGTCAGTAAATTCGGGAAAAGTATCTTCTGTCTCTTATACACATCTATGGAAGCAAAAGAAGTTTGCTGGAGTCAGTAAATTCGGGAAAAGTATCTTTGTATATTTTCAGAAAAATAGAATTCATAAAAAATTTCTTAAGAATTTTGAGGATAGCTATTTTCTTAGATAACAAATTTGTAAGATTGAGAGTATGAGATGATTGGAAACCTTGATATCATAAGGTTTATCTTCAAATTGTGTTTTGTGCAAAAATATATTGATTGTATTTTTTTGAAAAAGAGATCGTATCTCTTGAATTCTATGGTATGATTTACTTTAGAAAAATGAAAATGGATTATGAAAACGGATGTGAAAATATGTGCGGAATTGTCGGCTTTGTCAATTCAAAAGATCAAAAAGAAATCATTATTGAACGCATGATGGACCGAATCGTTCATCGCGGACCAAACAGTTCAGGGAAATTTACCGACGACCGAGTGGCATTAGGGTTTCGTCGTTTATCGATCATCGACTTAGAAGGTGGCTCACAACCAATTTTTAATGAGGATCAAACAAAAGTAATCATTTTTAATGGTGAAATTTACAACTTTCAAGTATTGCGGGAGGAATTGATCCAAGCAGGTCATGTCTTTTCTACCCATGCGGATACCGAAGTAGTCTTACATGGCTATGAAGAGTGGGGCATTGATGTGTTGCAGCGCCTGCGGGGAATGTTTGCGTTTGCCATCTGGGATACTCAAAAACAAGAGCTTTTCGGCGCGCGGGATCACTTTGGCATCAAACCGTATTACTATGCGCAAATGAATGGCAGTTTTATGTTTGGTTCTGAAATTAAGAGCTTTTTGCCTCATCCAGATTTCAAGAAAGAGTTGAACCAAGAGGCGTTGAAACCTTATTTGACCTTCCAATACTCGCCTTTGAACGGAGAAACCTTCTTTAAAGGCGTTCATCGTTTGCAAGAAGGGCATTATTATTTGTTTAATGAACAAGGATTGACGATCAAGCAGTATTGGGATGCAGATTTTTCAGTGAAAGAAAATCATTCAAGAGAAGAATGGGTCGACAAAATCGATCAAGCAGTCCAAGAATCGATTGCCGCTC
Organism: Enterococcus sp. 2G9_DIV0600; assembly: GCF_002140615.1. NCBI lineage: Bacteria > Bacillati > Bacillota > Bacilli > Lactobacillales > Enterococcaceae > Enterococcus > Enterococcus sp. 2G9_DIV0600. The sequence continues at coordinate 2,406,207 of NZ_NGLL01000001.1, read as the reverse complement.
ATCAAATCAGTGATGTTGAAGTCGGCTCATTTTTATCCAGTGGTGTCGATTCAAGTTATGTGGCCTCGGTCTTGCGCCCAGATCACTCATTTTCAATTGGGTTTGATGACAAAACCTACAACGAAGCGATCGAAGCCCGCAAATTGACGGAAAAACTCGGTTTGAACAACACAGCAGCGGTCATCGATGGTGAAATGTCCTTTGAGGCATTTCCGCTGATTCAGTATCACTTGGACGAACCGGATTCTAACCCAAGCTGTGTCCCTTTGTACTTTTTAGCCAACCTAGCAGCACAGCAAGTGCGGGTCGTTCAATCTGGGGAAGGGGCAGATGAATTATTTGCTGGTTATGCTGCCTATGGCTTCCACACAAACTCTAAAGCGGTTCGCGTTTTTGCCCAAGGCTTGAAAAAACTGCCGCAAAACATCCGCTTTCGTTTAGGGCGTCAAATCGGCAAAATGAAAAACTTCCATGGTCGAATTCATCTTTATGAAGCAACGGCACCTGCCCAAGACTTCTTTATCGGGCAAGCCCTGGTCTTTGAAGAAGAGGAAGCACTACAGCTTTTAAAACCAACGTATCAAAAAGGACCATCTGTTGCTGAAATCGTTGCGCCTCATTATGAGAAAGTCAATGGTCTCAAAGACGAGGTCAATAAGATGCAATATTTGGATCTTCATCAGTGGATGCCGAAGGATATCTTGTTAAAAGCAGACAAAATGTCCATGGCGAGTTCCTTGGAATTACGGGTTCCTTTATTGGATATCGAGATGCAAAAGTTGGCGCAAACAATCCCGACGAAATATTTGATCAATCAAAACAACACGAAAGATGTGTTCCGACAAGCGTCAAACCGTCATTTGCCAAAAGAATGGGCAAACCGTGAAAAACTAGGCTTTCCTGTACCTATCAAGGCATGGCTGAAAGAAGGAACCGGGTATGAAGCAGTCAAAGCACTTTTTGAGTCAGACTTTGCGGCAACCTTCTTCGATCAAACAGCGATTTTGCAAATGCTAGAAGACCATCGCCAAGGAAAACCGAATCTTCAACGAAAAATCTGGACGATCTTTACGTTCTTGACCTGGTACAAAGTGTTCTTTATTGATGAATCGATTCCCGAAGCCAAAGAAATCGTTTATGAAACACTTTGATTTGAATATGGAAGTAAAAAAAAGCTGATGCGGATATCCCGCATCGGCTTTTTTTATAGACCTAAATATTTTTCCAAGTAATCGACCATGCCATCTTCCGCATTGGTTTTGTCGGTAACATCATTGGCGATTGATTTTAATTGCTGCGTGCCATTCGCCATGGCAACGCCCCAACCCGCATAATCCAGCATCTCCAAATCGTTGTGTTCATCACCAAAAGCGATAATATCTTGCCGATCTAAAGACAAAGAATCCGCGATCACCGAAAGACCAAGTGCTTTATGGACTCCTTTTGGTACGATCTCTAAGATGGCTTGAGGCCCGCCCCATGTTCGAACATCGACTGCATCGTCAAATTGATCCTTGATACGTAAAGAAACAGATTCTGCTAATTCATTTTCGGTTTTCACCAGTAATGAAGTGGGATCCGTTTTTAAATTTGCTAATAGATTTTTTTCGGAAGCATTGCCCGAAAAGAAAAAGTGTTGATCAAATCCACTTAGGTCATCAATGAAAAAGGTTTCGCGATTTTCTGCTGCCACAAACGTCAGCCCCAGCTGCTCTTTTTGTGCCATGAGTTCAAACGCAATTTCTCGAGAGATCGAGTGCTCCATTTCATTTGCCCATACTTGTCGAGGTTTATGGACCAACCCACCGTTAAAATTGACCATTGGTGTTGTGAGCGCCAATTCTTTATAGAATTGATCGCTCATCCGAAAAGGTCTTCCGGTAGCGATGGTAACAAAGTGTCCCGCTTTGGTGGCGCGAACCAGTACCTCACGTGTGCGAGGGGAAAGTTGGGATTCAGTATTTAAGGTTGTGCCATCTAAATCAATGGCGATGATTTTTGGTTTCAAAAGACTCGCTCCATTCTCTTATACTAGTGGCTTAAGTGTAACATATTTCTGTCATTTCACAATACAAGTAAGTTTTCGATAAGTTTTCATAATAGTTACAAAGCAAAACACGAACATTAAACGTTTTGGGTTCGTTTTATTCGGAAAAAGGTTTGAAAAGCGAAAGTTATTCCCTTATAATTTGTAATTGTTCGATGAAAAGCGCAATTATTCATTTTTTCTTTTCATAGAAACGATTAAAGTTCAGGAGTGAAACATAACATGGAAAAGTTTTTCAAATTAAAGGAGAATAAAACGACGGTTTCAACAGAAGTGATGGCCGGGGTCACCACCTTCTTCGCGATGAGTTATATTTTGTTTGTGAATCCGACGATTTTATCTGCTGCAGGCATGCCGTTTCAAGCTGTTTTCTTAGCAACGATCATCGCTTCAGTGATTGGTACCCTGATCATGGGCTTATTTGCAAATGTGCCTTATGCGCAAGCGCCTGGAATGGGACTTAATGCATTCTTCACCTTTACCGTTGTTTTTGGTTTGGGCTATACGTGGCAGCAAGCATTAGCGATGGTTTTCATCTGCGGCTTGATTAACATTTTTATCACAGTCACTCGTATCAGAAAAATGATCATCCATGCGATTCCAGAAAGCATGCAGCATGCAATCGGCGGCGGGATCGGGATCTTTGTGGCTTATGTAGGGATCAAAAATGCCAACTTGCTAAACTTCAGTGCAGACACTGCCGCAGTGACTGGTTCAGTTGTCGACGGTGAGACGATCGTGAGTGCCAATTTTAATGGGGGGATCGTCCCAGCTTTGGCGAATTTCAATAATGCACCTGTTTTGTTAGCAGTGATTGGTTTAGTATTGACTACTTTATTAGTGGTGAAAAATGTTCGTGGGGCAATTATTTTTGGTATTTTAGGAACGACGATCATCGGTATTTTGATGGGTGTGGTGGATTTAAGTGCCATTGATTGGCACGGGAATTCGTTAGGAAGCTCGATCAGCGAACTAGGCATCACCTTTGGCGCTGCGTTTGGCTCTGAAGGAATGGGCTCATTATTCAGTGATTCTGCCAAAATCCCTCAAGTAATCATGACGATTTTGGCGTTTAGTTTATCAGATGTCTTTGATACGATCGGTACCTTTATCGGGACTGGACGTCGTACAGGGATCTTTTCGAAAAAAGATGAAGAAGCGGTTGAAAATAGTAACGGGTTGAATACGAAGATGGATAAGGCTCTTTTTGCAGATGCCGTAGCCACTTCTGTAGGGGCCATCGTAGGGACCTCAAATACAACGACTTATGTGGAATCAGCAGCTGGCATCGGTGCTGGTGGACGCACGGGCTTGACTTCCGTTGTGGTGGCAGCACTCTTTGCGATCAGCAGTATCTTTTCTCCACTGATCTCAATCGTTCCCGCACAAGCGACAGCACCGGCGTTGATCTTAGTTGGGGTAATGATGATGGCTTCTTTTGCAGACATCAAGTGGACTGATCTAGAAGAAGCAGTTCCCGCTTTCTTCGCGTCTATTTTTATGGGCTTGTCTTACAGTATTTCCAACGGGATCGCTGTTGGCTTCATTTTCTATGCCTTAGTGAAAGTAGTGAAAGGAAAAGCCAACGAAGTGTCTCCGATCATCTGGGTCGTCAATGCGTTGTTTATCCTAAACTTTGTCATTTTGGCTTTGATCAGTTAAGTTTAATGAAGAAAATCTTTCTGTATTTTAAATGCAGAAAGATTTTTTATTTGATTATTACTCACGATACGGTATAGTATTTGTGAAAGAAGGTTTGTAAATGAAGATTGATTGGAAACGAAATCTACTGATTTCATGGGTAGGTTGTTTTTTTACGGGTGCCAGTTTTAGTCTTGTCATGCCATTCATTCCCTTATATATAGAAGAGTTAGGCGCTCCAGAGAGTCAAATTGAGTTGTTTTCTGGATTAGCAATCTCAGTAACGGCGTTTGCGGCGGCTATCATTGCTCCAGTATGGGGAAATCTAGCAGATCAAAAAGGTCGTCGTTTAATGATGATTCGCGCGGCTGCGGGGATGACAGTGACGATGGGTTCTTTGGCTTTTGTACCGAATGTCTATTGGTTATTGATCATGCGTTTCTTTACCGGAATTTTATCGGGGTATATTCCAAATGCGACTGCGTTGATCGCTTCGCAGGCGCCTCGAGAAAAAAGCGGTTGGGCGCTTGGGACATTGGCTACAGGAGCCATCGCAGGGAATTTGATTGGTCCTTCCATGGGTGGGGCGTTGGCGCAATGGTTCGGCATGAAAAATGTTTTTATCATTACTGGTGTTGTGTTGCTAATTACGCTCTTGCTCACGATTTTTCTCGTTCAAGAAGATTTTGAGCCGGTTGAAAAGGGCGATCTGCTGTCCATCAAAGAAATTTTTGGTCAAATCAAAAATATGCAGTTGCTTGTTGGCTTGTTTATTACGTCACTGATTTTACAGCTAGGTGTAACCAGTATCAGCCCAATCCTTACATTGTATATTCGTGATCTAAGCGGGAACAGTGGCAATATTTTGTTTGTCAGCGGATTGATCGTCTCTGTTGCTGGTGTTTCGGCAATCATCTCTTCGCCATTTTTAGGCAAAATCGGTGATCGTTACGGCAATCACAAGGTATTGTTAGGCGGTTTATTGCTGTCATTTTTCTGTTTCATTCCGATGGGCTTTGTCTCCACACCGTTTCAGTTGGGCGTGCTGCGCTTCTTGCTTGGTTTTTCGACAGGTGCGTTGATGCCGTCGATCAACACACTGATCAGCAAGATTACCCCGATGGAAGGGGTCAGCCGTATCTACAGCTACAACCAAATGTTCTCTAACTTTGGACAAGTGTTAGGTCCGATGGTCGGCTCAACGGTGGCAGCTGGTTTTGGTTATCCCGCTGTCTTTTGGGTAACTAGTGGGTTTGTACTGATCAATATTTTTATATCAGGATTTAATTTCCGTAAAAGCTTACGTAAAACGGACATCAGTGAATAGTTGAAAAGAAAAAAAAACCAGTTACAATAAAGGTAACTGGTTTTTTTTTAATGGTTTGTCTTTTCAGGCGCTGGTGCGATAATACCAACAAGAATGATCACCACACCTGTGACCAAAGAGATGATTGAAGTTAATTGAAAATCATAAGTTGCTCCAGCAAGTGAGCTGCCTAGATAGCCAACGACTTGACCTAATACAAAAGTCCAAAATAAAGTGACTAGGTAACGCATGACGACACCTCTTTTCTGCGTATCTTCCATTTCGACTTTAGTTTATCACAAAAATATTTATTGTAAAGATTTTCACTTTTTCATTTTGTTTTTCAAATCTATTTACTAGCAGAAAGAAAGAGAATTTTCATTTTTGGAGGGATTTCAATGTATTCACAGCTCACCACCTTAAGCGCCTATTCGTTGCTGCAAAGTACGATCAAAATTCCTCACTATATAGAGCAAGCCAAAAAGATGGGCTATCAGACGTTGGGTCTGACCGATCATAATGTTCTCTATGGCGCAGTCGAGTTTTATCAGGAATGCCTTGCGCAGGGCATTAAACCGATTTTTGGCGCTATATTTGACTGTACCTTCGGGGAAGGTTCAATGTCCTTTCCATTGTACGTATTTGCAAAAAACCTCAAGGGCTATCAAACCTTGATGCGTTTATCAAGTGAAAAAATGATCACCGAGCAGTTGAATTTAGCTGCTTGTGATTCTTTGCAGGACCTCTTTGGGTTGCTACCTGAAGGCGAGGGGTTTCTGTCTTCTCAACACGATAATTTAGAAGCTAATCAAAAAGTACTGCAAGCAATCAGCCATAAATTTGATTCTGAGAGCTTGTTTTTAGGCATTACTAGCAAGGGGCTAGATCCAGAAACGATCGCTTGGTTTAACGAGCAAAACATTGCACCATGTGCGTATCAACCCATTGCGGCTTTAGCACAAGAAGAAGCCTTTGCAGTCAAAGTGATGACCCATATCAAAGATGGTTCGCAAATTGAAGACTTTCGTCAGGCAAAAGAGCAAGCGACTACGCAGTTTTTTTTACAACCGGCAGACCAATTGACTGCGGCATTTGGCGAAGCGTCGCAGGCATTGATGAATAATCAGCGGATTGCAGCTGAATGCGCCGTCGAGCTGCCACTGCATCAGCGGCTATTGCCTCATTACCCGCTACCAGCAGAAGAAAGCGCTGCGGACTATTTGCGGAAAATTTGTTTTGAACGTCTGCCTCAACGTGTTGCCCACGTTACATCGGCGTACGAACAGCGTTTGGATTATGAGTTGTCTGTCATCCATAAGATGGGCTTTGATGACTATTTCTTGATTATTTGGGACGTCATGGACTTTGCCCACAAACAAGAAATTGTTACCGGCGCTGGACGGGGATCTGCTGCCGGAGCACTGGTGGCGTATGTTTTATCGATCACCGACGTGGATCCAATCAAATACGATCTTTTGTTTGAACGATTCTTGAATCCAGAACGTTACACGATGCCTGATATCGATTTAGACATTCCTGACAATCGCAGAGACGAGATTTTACAGTATGTGCGCCAAAAATACGGGCAAGAATATATGGCACAGATCGCCACGTTTGGCACCATGGCGGCCAAAATGGTTCTGCGAGATGTTTCTCGTGTCTTTGGTCTTTCGCAAAGTGAAGCCAATCGCTGGTCAAAAGCCATCCCCAATGCCTTGAAAATGACCTTAGATCTTGCTTATGAACAATCCAATCAGCTGCGAGAATTGGTGTCGTTTAATGAGCGCAACCAAGTAATGTTTCAAGTCGCCAAAATTTTAGAAGGCTTACCACGTCACGTATCGACCCATGCCGCCGGTGTGGTGATCAGTGACAAGAATCTGCTTGATCTGGTTCCCTTACAAGAAGGCAGCGATGGGATCTGGCTGACCCAATTTACCATGAATGACGTAGAAGCCATCGGCCTATTGAAGATGGATTTTTTAGGCTTGAGAAACTTGTCGATCATTGATAATACCTTGAAAGGTATCAAACGAATCAGCCAACAAATCGTAACCCAAAAAGAGATTCCTCTTGATGATCCAGCAACATTGCGTTTGTTTCAAAAAGGCGAAACCGCAGGGATCTTCCAATTTGAATCAGCGGGAATACGCAATGTGCTGCGTAAGTTAGGACCAGAAAGTATCGAGGATATTGCCGCAGTCAATGCCTTGTATCGTCCAGGACCGATGCAAAATATCGATACCTTTATTAAGCGGAAAAAAGGACAAGAGCGGGTCTCTTATCCGGATGACAGCTTGATTCCAATCTTGCAAAACACCTACGGAATCATTGTTTACCAAGAACAGATCATGCAAGTAGCTTCCAAAATGGCTGGTTTCAGCTTAGGACAAGCAGATATTTTGCGGCGAGCAATCAGTAAAAAGAAAAAAGACGTCTTGGATGAGGAACGTCGTCATTTTGTGCAAGGTGCCTTGGCCAATCATTATGACGAAAAGACCGCTAATTTGGTCTATGACTATATTGAACGCTTCGCCAACTATGGTTTTAATCGATCCCATGCGTTTGCCTATTCCTTTATCGGCTTTCAAATGGCGTACCTGAAAGTGCACTATCCAGCACCATTTTTTGCTTCTATCCTGCATTCGGTACGCAACACTGCCAGCAAAATGAAAGAATACTTAAATGAAGCCGCACGTTACGGCGTAGAAGTGCTGCCACCATCGATCAATACCAGTGGGTTTAGTTTTCAACTGCAAAACGAGAAACAAATCCGTTTTGGGTTCAGCAGTATCAAAGGGATTCGGCGCGACATGATCCAAGACATTTTGGCAGAACGAAAAGAGCATGGCAATTTCACGTCTATGGATCAATTTTTGCTTCGCTTGAATCAGCGGAACAGCAAATGGTTAAAATTGGATTATTTATTGCCGCTTTTGAGCATTGGCGTATTCGATGTGATTGCCCCCAATCGAAAACAAGCACTGATCCAGCTAGAAGGAAAGATCCAAAATATTACTTATAGTGGCGGCAGTTTGGATCTCTTAGAAACTATGGCATTAAAAGAAGAAGCCGTTGCCGATTACAAACTGGAAGAAAAACTGGCTTTGGAAGAAGAATACTTAGGTGTTTATTTGTCTGGTCATCCCGTGGAACAGTTTCAAAAATTGCACCAATTAAAACAAATCACGGATATTGCTGATCTGGTTCCAAACGAACGAGTGCGTATTCTTTTGTATGTCCGCAAGATTCGGGAGATTCGTACAAAAAAAGGCGAACAAATGGCGTTTGTCGAAGGAACGGATGCCAGCAAGGAAGTTTCAGTAACGATTTTTCCCATCGTTTATCGACAAGTGCGTTCCTTGATCGAAGAAAATGCTGTTCTCTATATTGAAGGAAAGGTCGAGGTAAGTCGTTACAATGGTGAAATCCAACTCATTGCTGATAAAATAGACTTAGCTGAAAATGTTCAAAATAAAATTGCGCCACAAACTTGCTACTTAAAGATTTCTGCTGCAGCTGAAACGTCGCACCTGCAAGCATTGTCGAAGGAAATGAAGCAGCATCACGGAAATATTCCAGTGGTGATGTTCTATGAAAGCAGTGGCAAAAAAGTGTTATTAGCAGAAGAAAACTGGGTGACGGATGAGCCGAACTTTGTCAAACAACTGATCGCATTATTAGGAAATGGAAATGTAATTTTCAAGTAATTTTCCGAAAACGGTAATTCAACTTACACTTTTTTCAACTTTTTCCCACTATTTCAAGACATTTTCATGGAATAATGGTAGAATATGTCTCGTGGTTATTACTTGAAAACTAGCAAACAGGGGCTTCCCTAAACAAAATCTTTTGATGAGGTGAAAGAATAATGAAACGCATTGGAATTCTAACCAGTGGCGGCGATGCACCAGGAATGAACGCAGCGATTCGCGCAGTTGTCAGAAAGGGTATTTTTGACGGACTTGAAGTATACGGAATCAACTATGGCTATGCCGGACTAGTCGCAGGTGACATTCGTCGCTTAGATGTTGCTGATGTTGGTGACAAAATTCAACGTGGTGGAACATTCTTATATTCAGCACGTTATCCAGAATTTGCGACACAAGAAGGACAATTAAAAGGAATCGAACAATTAAAGAAATTTGGCATCGAAGGGCTAGTCGTGATTGGTGGAGATGGATCTTACCATGGTGCGATGGCACTTACTCGTCACGGTTTCCCAGCGATTGGGATTCCAGGAACGATCGATAATGACATTCCAGGAACAGATTTCACGATTGGTTTTGATACAGCGATCAATACTGTCTTGGAATCGATTGACCGGATCCGTGATACAGCGACATCACATGTCCGCACATTCGTGATCGAAGTAATGGGTCGTGGTGCTGGCGATATCGCTTTATGGTCAGGTGTGGCCGGTGGTGCGGATGAAATCATCATCCCAGAACATGATTTTGACATGCAAGTTGTTGCTGATCGTATCCGTGAAGGACGCGACCGCGGGAAAAAACATTGCTTGATCGTTTTAGCCGAAGGTGTGATGGGCGGAAATGATTTTGCTGACAAACTTTCTGAATACGGCGATTTCCATACCCGTGTATCCATTCTAGGACATGTTGTCCGTGGTGGTTCACCAAGCGCTCGTGACCGTGTGTTAGCAAGTAAATTTGGTTCATATGCCGTTGAATTATTGCAACAAGGCAAAGGCGGTCTATGTATCGGTATCGAAAACAATGAAATGATTGCTTCTGATATCATCGATACCCTTGAAAACAATCGTCACAAACCAGATCTTAGCTTGTATAACTTGAACAAAGAAATCTCATTCTAAAGAGATTTTTAAAGCAACGCAACAGTAATTTTGTAAAAAAAGCTTATTAGCTATTTTAAATAAATGAATAGGAGCGTTTAGTAATGAAAAAAACAAAGATCGTAAGTACATTAGGACCAGCAAGTAACAGTGTGGAAATTATTTCTCAACTGATTGAAGCCGGTGCGAATGTCTTCCGCTTTAACTTCTCTCATGGAGATCATGAAGAACAATTAGCGCGTATGACAATGGTTCGTGAAGCCGTAAAGAAAACTGGTAAAGATGTCGGTATCCTTTTAGATACAAAAGGTGCTGAAATCCGTACAACTGTACAAAATACGACAGAAGCAGACTTTGGTCGTGCTGGATACATCCAATTCAACGTTGGCGATGAAACACGTATTTCAATGGATCCAGAACACAAAGGAACAAAAGAAAAAATTGCTGTAACTTATCCTGGTTTATTTGAAGATGTTCATGTGGGCGGACACATCTTGTTTGATGATGGCTTGATCGACATGGAAATCAAAGAAAAAGACGAAGCAACCCGTGAATTAGTGGTTGTCGTTAAAAATGCTGGAATGTTAGGATCACGTAAAGGGGTCAATGCTCCTGGCGTATCAATCAGCTTACCTGGTATTACTGAAAAAGATGCAGAAGATATCCGTTTTGGTCTTGATAACGATATCGACTTCATTGCCGCTTCATTTGTACGTAAAGCGCAAGACGTTTTAGAAATTCGTGAAATTTTAGAAGAAAAAGACATGACTCATGTGCAAATCTTCTCTAAAATCGAATCACAAGAAGGTATCGATAATATCGATGAAATCATCAAAGTTTCTGATGGTATCATGGTTGCCCGTGGTGACATGGGTGTTGAGATCCCTGCTGAAGAAGTACCAATGGTTCAAAAGAGCATCATCAAAAAATGTAACGCTGCTGGTAAATCAGTTATCACAGCAACACAAATGTTAGAATCAATGCAACAAAACCCACGTCCAACTCGTGCAGAAGCTTCTGACGTTGCCAATGCTGTCTTTGACGGTACTGATGCAACAATGCTTTCTGGTGAGTCAGCAAACGGTGACTACCCTGTTGAAGCAGTAGCAACAATGGCACGTATCGACGTGGAAGCAGAAAAAGCTTTATCAGAAAACAGCACTTTCCAAATCAACCAATTTGATAAAACAGATGTAACGGAAACAATCGGTTTATCTGTTGCGCGTGCAGCGAAAAACTTAGGGGTTAAAACAATCGTTGCTGCCACTGAATCTGGCTACACTGCGAAAATGATCTCTAAATATCGTCCAGATGCTGACATTTTAGCTGTTACATTTGACGAACGCACAAAACGCGGCTTGATGCTTAACTGGGGTGTGTACCCAACCGTTGCTGAAAAACCATCAACAACTGATGAAATGTTTGAATTAGCAGCAAAACAAGCAGTTGATTTAGGCTTTGCTAAAGAAGGCGATCTAATCTTGATCACAGCCGGTGTTCCTGTTGGTGAACGCGGAACAACCAACGTAATGAAGATCCAATTGATCGGATCAAAATTGCTTGAAGCGCAAGGAATTGGTGAAAAATCAGTTGTTGCCAATGCCGTGATCGCTCACAGTGCCGAAGAAGCAATTGCGAAAGCAAAAGATGGCATGATTTTAGTTGTACCAACAACAGATAAAGAATATATGCCAGCAATCGAAAAAGCAGCAGCTTTAGTTGTTGAAGATGGCGGCTTGACTTCTCATGCAGCAGTTGTCGGAATCGCGAAAGATCTACCAGTGATCGTTGGTGCCAAAGATGCAACAACAACCATCAAAGATGGCGAATTGGTTACTCTTGATTCTCGTCGCGGTATCGTTTATCGTGGAGAAACAACAGCGATCTAATGATTTTTAACGATTGATCAAGCAACAGGCAAGTGCACGTTGTGCGCTTCCTGTTGTTTTTTTGAGAGTGTCGAAATCCCTTGAGAAAAGGCATTAAAATGACACGATCAAAAATGAAAAAGGTGTCAAGAAAATTTCATTGACAAAGCCTCAGAAGCCCTGTATAATTGCTTTTGTTGCTTAGGGGTGATAAAAATGAAATGGTCTTTATTGGAATTAAAAAAATACCAAGAGACACCGCTGATGTTTGAAGAAACACTTGACCTAAAAAGTCAACTGATAAAACGCGATGGACAGATCATTGATTTGTCTCCTGTAAAAGTAAAAGGGCTGATGAGTGTTGATAAGCAAGGGTACTTGCTGCACTATCAAGTGGAAACGACGATGACATTGCCATCTACTCGTTCTTTGACACCTGTAGCGATTCCTTTTGATTTTTCAGTGGATGAACAATTCATGACACCAGAGCAATTTCAGCGTCGCGATGAAACGATCGTCGAAGAAGAAGTTTTGATCATTGAAGGTCAAACCATCAGCTTAGATGAATCAGTCGCTGATAACCTATTACTTGCGATTCCTTTGCAAGTCCTGACAGAAGAAGAAAAACAAGGTTCAGCAATGCCATCTGGCAAGGATTGGGCTGTTTTGTCAGAAGAAGACTTTGCAAATCAAAAAGAAGCGCAAGCTCAACAAGTTGATCCTCGTCTTGCAAAATTATCCGAATTATTCAATGAATCAGATGACGATAACGCGTAGGATTGGAATAAATTGCAGCCTCAAGGTTGCGTTCATTAACAAGGAGGTGTAGCAAAATGGCAGTACCAGCTAGAAAAACTTCGAAAGCGAAGAAAGCAAAACGTCGTACACATTACAAATTGACAATCAACGGTTTGAACGAATGTGCAAACTGTGGTGAAATGAAAAAAAGCCACCATGTCTGCTCTAACTGTGGTCATTACGATGGCAAAGACGTAGCAACAAAAGAAGCATAATTCCTTTTTTTCAGAAAGAGGATTCTAAAACCTTAGGCTAACCATGGAGCCTGAGGTTTTTTTGTTTTTTTGGAAAAGATGGAACTTTTCAGAAATATTTTTGTCCATCGAAAGAGAATAGTTCAAAAGCAGGTACATTTGCGCTATAATGAAAAAGATAATTGAATCTTAGGAGGATGAAAGATGACAAAACAACAAATCGGCGTTGTCGGTATGGCTGTTATGGGCAAAAACTTAGCGTTGAACATCGAAAGCCGCGGTTATTCAGTTGCCTTATTTAACCGTACTGGTTCAAAGACAGAAGAAGTAGTAAAAGAACATCCAGATAAAAATTTTAAAGCAACTTATACGATAGAAGAATTTGTCCAATCAATTGAAAAACCACGTCGTATTTTATTAATGGTAAAAGCAGGATTTGCGACGGATGCTACGATCCAAGAACTATTGCCTCATCTAGACAAAGGCGATATTTTGATTGATGGCGGAAATACCTTCTTTAAAGATACCGTTCGTCGTAACGAAGAGTTGGCAAACTCAGGAATCAACTTTATCGGTACGGGTGTTTCTGGTGGGGAAGAAGGCGCCTTGAAAGGTCCTTCAATCATGCCTGGTGGACAAAAAGAAGCATATGAATTGGTTGCACCGATCTTGGAACAAATTTCAGCAAAAGCTGAAGATGGTACACCTTGTGTAACTTATATTGGGCCAAATGGTGCAGGCCATTACGTAAAAATGGTTCATAATGGGATCGAGTATGGCGACATGCAGCTGATTGCGGAGTCTTATGACTTGATGCAAAACATTTTAGGTTTATCTGTTGATGAAATGGCTGATATCTTTGCCGAATGGAACAAAGGTGAATTGGATAGCTACCTAATTGAGATCACAGCGGATATCTTGACACGTAAAGATGATCAAGGAACAGGCAAACCGATCGTTGATGTCATCTTAGATGCTGCAGGCAATAAAGGAACTGGGAAATGGACGAGCCAAAGTGCCTTAGACCTAGGTGTACCATTGCCATTGATCACTGAATCTGTTTTTGCTCGCTATATCTCAGCTTACAAAGAAGAACGGGTCAATGCCAGCAAAGTATTACCGAAACCAGAAGCGGTTGCTTTTGAAGGAAATAAAGAAGAATTTATCAATAAGATCCGTGAAGCCTTATACTTCAGTAAAATCATGAGCTATGCACAAGGTTTCGCGCAATTACGTACAGCATCAAAAGAGTACGATTGGGATCTTCCTTTTGGTGAGATTGCCAAAATTTGGCGTGCAGGCTGTATCATCCGTGCGCAATTTTTACAAAAAATCACGGATGCTTATGACAAGAACGCTGACATCGAAAACTTATTATTAGATGATTACTTCAAAGACATCACGAAACGCTATCAATCTTCTGTACGTGAAGTAGTTGCGCTAGCTGTCCAAGCGGGTGTCCCTGTGCCGACGTTCTCCTCTGCGATCGCGTACTTTGATTCGTATCGTTCTGATCGTTTGCCAGCGAACTTGATCCAAGCACAACGGGATTACTTCGGCGCGCATACGTATGAACGGACAGATAAAGAGGGAATTTTCCATTATTCATGGTATGACGAAGCGTAAGCTTTAAGAGAATCCAAAAGAGAAAGGCCGAAAGTGAGAACTTTCGGTCAATCTCTTTTTTATTTTTTAGATACATGATAAAATAAGACAGATAATGTCTATTTTAAAGACAGAATAATCAATAAAGGGGCTATCAATAATGAGTAATATTCTAATCATTGAAGATGAAAAGAACTTAGCTCGATTTGTGGAATTAGAATTAAAGCATGAAGGGTATAATACCGAAGTTCATTACAACGGACGGACGGGACTGGATGCCGCGCTGAATAATGAATGGGATGCAATCTTATTGGATCTAATGCTTCCAGAGCTAAATGGGTTAGAAGTTTGCCGACGTGTGCGTCAATCGAAGAACACCCCGATCATCATGATGACCGCGAGAGATTCTGTGATTGATCGAGTATCAGGTTTGGATCATGGTGCTGATGATTATATTGTGAAGCCTTTTGCAATTGAAGAATTGCTGGCACGCTTACGTGCGTTGCTTCGCCGTATCGATATCGAAGGGGACAAAAACGTCGCAAAACAAACTACGATCACTTACCGCGATCTAACGATTGAAAAAGAAAACCGTGTCGTTCGACGTGGAACAGATGTCATTGAACTAACGAAACGCGAATATGAGCTATTGTTGACTTTAATGGAAAACGTCAATGTCGTTTTAGCCAGAGATGTTTTATTAAACAAAGTCTGGGGCTATGAGACAGAAGTGGAAACCAACGTTGTCGATGTTTACATCCGCTACTTACGGAATAAAATTGATGTACCAGGGGAGGAAAGCTATATCCAAACCGTTCGTGGTACAGGTTATGTGATGCGGTCGTGAACCTTAAAAAAAGAATGAAAAAATTAAAAGAACTGAAGGGGCCTTCTTTAACTGTAAAGTGGGCCTTCGCAAGTTCTTTCTTTATATTCGTCGTATTTACGATCTTTGCTGTGATCACCTATAAAACATCGGTGAATTTGATCGTCGCTAAAGAAGAAAACAATGTGGAGCGAACGATGTCAGAGGTCGCTTCTCGTTTAGCCAATTCGGATCAAGAACTAACATTGGTTCGAACATATCGTAATTTAACCAAAAATGATGCGGGGACGACGAGCATTTATGATCGCACTTCAACGATCGATGGCAACTTAATGAAAATCGATTCCTTTATTTCGGAATTAGGCCAAGCGCCGTTGAGCTTGTTTGTTTATAATTTGAATGAGGATCTTGTGTTTAAAACACATGAAAATGATTTAGCACTGATCGACACGCAGCGCAAAGCGCCAACCATCGTAACGCTGGATGGTATCACAGGCTTTCTCTCGATCCAACCCATCTATTCAAAAGGCACCAGAGAGCGGATTGGCTATGCACAAACATTTTATGAATTGACTTCTTTTTACGAAATACGCAGCAAACTGCTGCTGACTTTGATTATCTTAGAAGTTGTCTCTCTGATTCTCAGCAGTGTGCTTGGGTTCTTTTTATCAGCGTATTTCCTTCAGCCGTTAAAGGTCTTGCGAGATACGATGGAAACCGTTCGGAAAAACCCACAGTCAACGGTGCATATGCCAGAATTAAATACGAACGATGAACTGTCTGATTTAGCAGATATCTTTAACGAAATGCTGGATCGCATGCGCCTATACATTGAACAGCAAGAGCGATTCGTCGAAGACGTTTCTCATGAGTTGCGAACGCCTGTGGCGATCATTGAAGGACATATGAATCTGTTGCAGCGTTGGGGAAAAGACGATCCAGAGATTTTGGATGAGTCTCTGGCAGCCAGTATGCAAGAGATCAGTCGGATGAAGACGCTAGTACAGGAAATGTTGGATCTCTCAAGAGCGGAACAAGTGGATGTTCATTATGCAAATGAAACAACCAATGCAAAAGAAGTTGTCTATCAAGTCTTCAATAACTTTAAAATACTGTATCCGGATTTTGTTTTTACATTGGATGATGACTTATACCATGAGTTGAAGCTGAAAATCTATCGCAATCATTTTGAACAGATCATTATTATTGTCTTGGATAACGCAGTGAAATATTCCACTGATCGAAAAGAAGTTCATCTATCCATTTCGTTGGATCGGCAATCCTTTGAAATTGCCATTCAAGACTTTGGTGAGGGAATCTCCAAAGAAGACCTCGACAAGATCTTTAATCGTTTCTATCGGGTAGATAAAGCCCGTGCAAGAACCAAAGGTGGCAATGGTTTGGGATTATCTATAGCAAAACAACTATTAGAAAGCTATAAAGGAAAAATCACGGCGGAGAGTGTCATTGGCCAAGGAACAATCTTTCGGATTTATATACCGATCCTTCAAACGGAAGATCGGACGAAAAGAGAACGTTGAGCAAAAAGCTTAAGTTCTCTTTTTTTTCATTCTTAAATGATAGATTTAGTGGCGAAACACTGCTTATAAACGAACGTTCGAAACGTTTGGTAATGAATAATTCGCTTATAAAAATAGTTGTCAAAAAGCCTATTTTTTTAGTTGATTTTTCCTTTAAGAATTGCTATATTATTACTTGTCCTTGTTAAGATATTTGTAACAATCACTGATTGATCTATTTTTAAAATAGTTGTTGACGAAACAATTTACAAGTGTTATTATAACAAAGTCGAAAAAATATCATCTCTGAAAAACCTGATAAATCAAAAAAAACTTTTCAAAAAAGTGTTTGACATATAACGTTTGAGATGGTAAGATAAAAAAGTCGCTGAGGTTAAGAAAGAAGTTAAATAACAACTTCTTGAAAAAACTTTTAAAAAAGAGTTGACAATCAAACGTCGCTCTGATATGATATAAAAGTTGCTAACACAGCACGGTAGACCTTTGAAAACTGAACAAAGCAAGCAAACGAACCAATGTGTAGGACGTTTCAATTTATTG